>NZ_PPSM01000035.1 GCF_002916655.1 Novosphingobium sp. HII-3 | reverse complement strand
TCAACCAACATCCCTGTACCCGCCGTTCGGAACCCAAACGGCGGCGCTTCTCACAATGAGATGAAGGGGGTCAATTTTAGACGCCGATCACCCCGCTAAGGGGGGCAATTTTGCACGCCGCTCCACACTCTACTCGCTGTCGGACGAAGGGACGGAATTCCAGATCAAGGACTGGCTCTCGTTCCAACGCTTCCTAGGCCTGGTTCTCGACGGAACAGTGCCCGATGCGACAACGGTATGGCTGTTTCGGGAGCGCCTGGTGAAGGCCAAGGCGATCGACAAGCTCTTCGCCCGGTTCGATGCGGCGCTGACCGACCGGGGCTACCTCGCCATGGGCGGGCAGATCATCGATGCCACCGTGGTGCCGGCGCCCAAGCAGCGCAATACTGAAGAGGAGAAGGCGGCAATCAAGGAGGGCCGGATCCCCGAGCGCTGGAAGGACAGGCCTGCGAAAGTCCGGCAGAAGGATCGCGATGCCCGCTGGAGCGTGAAGTACACCAAGGCCAAGGTGAAGGAAGGTGCCGATCCCACGGCGTTCAAGCCGGTCGACCTCGCCATTCCGATGTTTGGCTATAAAAACCACATCGGCATCGACCGGGCTCACGGCCTGATCCGCACCTGGGATGCCAGCGCGGCGAATGCTCACGATGGGGCCAGGCTGCCGGTGCTAATCAGTCCGGACAACACCGCCTCGGGCGTCTGGGCCGATACGGCCTACCGATCGAAGAAGAACGAGGCCTTCCTGGCCAAGGGCATGTTCACCAGCCACATCCACCAGCGAAAACCGCACCGACGCGCGATGCCCCAGCGTATTGCACGCGCCAACGCAAGGCGCTCGGCGGTTCGCTCGGCCGTCGAGCATGTCTTCGCCGGGCAGAAGCATCGCATGGGCCTGGTCGTGCGCACCATCGGCATCGCTCGCACCCGCATCAAGATCGGCATGGCCAACCTCGCTTATAACTTTCAGCGGCTCGCCTGGCTTGAGGGGCGTACTGCGCCTGCATGACCCGGAAACCGGGGTGAATCACCCGGCTCGCTTCAGAAAATCGACAAATCAGGCCGCCAAAAGAAGGGCTCCGGCGCTCTCGGGCACCTGCTCGTCTACATCACCCCCAAATTGCTCGGTTCTTCGAAGTGTGCAACTGTCTTAAATCCGCCCAGATTAGCATCGTCGCGCTGCCGACCAATGTCCGGCGTTGAACGCAGTGACAGGCTTGAAGTCGGGCCTGAACATTCTTCGGTGCATCACCGCTCTCCAGTCGATGAACAAACCGATCGCGGTGCATCAAACCGGCAGCAGGGGAGATATCAGCTGGATCACGTAAAGAGGTAACACAGCGGCGGCGGGTTTGGCGCGACTGTTACGTCTTCAAGCATATATACGCCACGCGCCGTTACGCGACCTTTCCACGGTACCCCTTTCCCCGCAGGGTTCACCAGGTCCACGATCGGACGGGGAAGCTATTTGCTGCTCCCCGGGGTCGCGCGCGGGGGTACGCCGGCGAAGGTGACCAGGCTTTCCGCACCTGTGGCTGCGAGAGCAGACACACCGAACACATGATCGTCGATGTTCACGTGACGGAGATCCAGCGACGCATTGGCGGCGGGCACGTCGCGGTGATCGGTCCAAGCGATACCGTCGGCGCGACGCCAACGGACGCGGTAGGCGGCGGCTTCCGGCACCGGTTGCCAGGTGACACGCGTATCGTCGCTGAGAGCGCCGGCGATCG
Source organism: Novosphingobium sp. HII-3 (assembly GCF_002916655.1). GTDB lineage: Bacteria > Pseudomonadota > Alphaproteobacteria > Sphingomonadales > Sphingomonadaceae > Novosphingobium > Novosphingobium panipatense. Next base: position 19,802 of record NZ_PPSM01000035.1, on the reverse strand, counting down.
ATACACCGCCCGGTGCTGCTGGTGCGCTTGCCAGTTCGCGAAGCACCGCGATATTGAGGGTGGTCACGCGGGACAGATAGGGGAAATCCACGAAGTCGATGGTGTCACCGTACTGGCGGCCGTTCTCGGTCCGGACTGTCTGGTGTTGGCGATCGTAGTTTTCCGTCGCCTCGCTGAAACGAACAGCGGGGAAGCCTGCTTCGAGGAAGGGGGTGTGATCCCCGCCGCGCTGGAACCGGTCTGGCCGCCGCACCGCGACCACATCAAGCCCGATGCCCTTGTTCGCGCCGGCGATGCGGACGATGGCCTTTGCCAAAGCGCGGGAAGGCGAGTCATCTTCGCCTCCGATCGCCCGCTGCTGCTTGATGCCTGCGGCATCGGCGGCGGTTTCGATGCCTTCACTGAACACGCGGACACGATCGTCGACGTGCTGGCCGCCGATGCCGTGTGTGTTGCCCACGATGTCGTTGTTCAGCACGGCCGCGACTTTCCAGCCCCTTGCCTTGGCGGTGTCCGCGAGGAGCTTGCCGCCCCACAGGCCCTGCTCTTCGCCCGAGAGCACCGCGTACACGATCGTCGCCGGGAACTTTTCGCGCGAGAGCAACCGGGCGGCTTCCATCACGAGCGCCACTCCGGAACCGTCATCGTTTGCGCCCGGTGCGTTCGTGGTCGCGTCCATCACGTCGTTGACCCGGCTGTCGAGATGGGCCTGGACGATGACGACACGATCTGGATCGCCGTTGCCTTTTTGTATGGCGATCACATCCTCGACGCGAACCCCCTCGGGCGCTCTTGGCCCCGACGTGAAGGTGCCGATCGTCTCGACCGCAAGACAGCCTCCACAATCGCGGCCGATCTGCTCAAAGCGGCTTGAAACCCATCGCCGCGCCGCCCCGATCCCGCGTGTCGGGTGCGTCGTTGTCGACAGGGTATGGCGTGTCCCGAAGCTGACGAGCTTCTCGATGGTGCTGCGAAGCGAAGCTGGGTCCGGTGCAGAGGCAGATACCGGCGCGGCTGCGATGAGGAGAAGAGCGAACAGCGGCTTTTTCATGCACCCTGTGTGTTGCAATTAGGGTGCATCCGCAAGACTGTTCGTTCGAAATCGGATCCGTCTCGGCAGCATGCACACGGCACGCCGTGCTCCTGCGCGTGTGCGGCGGGGGGCACTCAATTGCCCCCATGTATGTCGAGTGTCCAATGAGTCTCGCCTGAGATCCTCCCGTCTACTGCCCCTCCCAAACAAACGGCGTTTTAGGGCCATTACTAGGGCGACAAGCCTCCAACAGCTGCGTAGTCTCCCGTAGTAGCGAGCCGCAAGGTTCCTTTGGCGGTTCATGCATCACTATTCGGACATTCCTACTCGAAGGAGCGGATCATGCAGACCATGAGGGTCGCCATCGCGCGGCAGTTCAAAGCCCCTCTTTCGATAGAAGAGGCGCCGATACCGGTCCCAGGCCCGGGCGAAGTGCTGGTCAAGATCGTCGCAAGCGGCGTCTGCCACACCGACCTTCACGCGATCGACGGCGACTGGCCGGTCAAGCCGGCCCTGCCGCTGATTCCCGGACACGAGGGCGTGGGCCACGTCGTCGCCATAGGGCCGGATGTGGAAGGGCTGAAGGAGGGCGACGCGGTTGGCGTACCATGGCTACATCATGCCTGCCGCGCCTGCGAATACTGCGAGAGCGGGTGGGAGACGCTGTGCGAGAAACAGGCGAACACCGGCTACAGCGTCAACGGCGGCTACGCGGAATATGTCATCGCCAGCGCGCCCTTCGTCGGCCATCTTCCGGCGCAGACCGATTTTGTCTCGATGGCACCGATCCTGTGCGCGGGGGTCACCGTCTACAAGGGCCTGAAGGAGACTGAGGCGCGCGCAGGCGAATGGGTGGTGATCTCGGGGGTTGGCGGGCTCGGCCATGTCGCAGTCCAGTACGCCAAGGCCATGGGACTGCAGGTGATCGGTATCGACATCGGCGCGCCGAAGCTGGAACTGGCGAAGTCACTCGGCGCCGAGATTGCGCTTGATGCCACGGACCCCGACCTCGTTCAGACGATTCAGCGCGAGACGGGTGGCGGCGCCCATGGCGTGCTGGTCACGGCGGTATCTCCGGCTGCGTTCGGACAGGCCATCGCCTGCGCGCGCCGCCGCGCCACGGTCAGCCTGGTCGGTCTGCCGCCGGGAGACTTCCCCGCGCCCATCTTCGACGTGGTGCTGAAGCGGATCACCATCCGCGGCTCGATCGTCGGCACCCGCCGCGATCTCAGCGAAGCGATCGCCTTTGCGGCCCAGGGGAAGGTCAAGGCGCAAGTCGCGGCACGCCCGCTCGAGGAGGTCAACGATGTGCTCGACGACCTGCGGGACGGCAGGATCGAGGGTCGGGTCGCTCTGACGATGTAGGGCAAAGAGGGGCAGCATGAACAGACCAGCCGATCTTCCCCCATCATTATCGTCTGAAGCTTCCGGGGACGCGCCGTGGCACGCGTTCTCTCCCACCGAGGCTCTTGCGAGGCTGGACGTCACCCCGGCCGGACTTTCGGAGGCCGAGGCGGCCCGCAGGCGCGAACGGTACGGGCCGAATGCACTGCCGCAGGAGGCACGCGTCCAACCTCTGCGGCGCTTCCTGGCGCAGTTCCACAATCCGCTGATCTACTTCCTACTGGCTGCTGCCATCGCTGCGCTCGCACTGGCCCATCCGATCGATGCCCTAGTGATTCTGGCCGTGGTGATCGTCAACGCAATCGTCGGCTTCGTGCAGGAGGGCAAGGCGGAAGAATCGCTGAACGGCATGGGGTCGCTGATCTCGCCGCGCGCGGTGGTGCAGCGCGAAGGGCGCCGGCAATCGATCGACGTGGTCGACCTGGTCCCCGGCGACGTGGTCCTGCTGGAGCCGGGTGACCGTGTGCCCGCCGACCTGCGGTTGCTGAGGGCGCGAGGCCTCGCGATCGAGGAGGCCGCGCTTACCGGTGAATCCATTGCTGCGGAAAAGCAGGAGGACGCGGTCGCCCCTGACGCGCCGCTGGGCGACCGCACGTCGCTGGCGTTCTCGGGCACGCTGGTCGCCAAGGGACAGGCCACGGGCGTCGTGATCGCCACGGGTACGGCGACCGAGATCGGCCGTATCAGCGGTATGCTGCAGGCGGTGCCGGTGCTCGTCACACCGCTGATACAGCAAATCAACCGCTTCTCGCACCAGCTGACCTTCACGATCCTGGGTGCTTCGATCCTGCTCTTTGCGTTCGCCGTGCTGATCCGGGGGTTCGTGTGGGATGATGCGCTGATTTCCGTCGTCGCGGTGGCGGCGGCGGCGATTCCGGAGGGTCTGCCTGCGGTCATCACCATCACCCTTGCCATCGGTGTCCGACGAATGGCGGCGCGCAACGCGGTGATCCGCAAGCTTCCGGCGGTGGAGACATTGGGGGCCACTTCGGTCATCTGCACCGACAAGACCGGCACGCTCACCCGCAACGAGATGACTGTCAGGCACGTCTTCACGGCAAGTTGTGCGCTTGAGGTCGCCGGCTCCGGCTACGCGCCGCAGGGTGCGATCACGGAGGAGGGTGGCCGCGACGATGCTGCCGCGCTTGCCGATGCCGCTGCGATCCTGCGCTGCGGGATGCTGTGCAACGATGCCCGCCTGTCCGAGAATAAGGCCGAATGGACGGTTGCCGGAGACCCTATGGAAGGCGCGCTTCTGGCGCTGGGGATGAAGGCGGGGCTGGACCCTGTCCATCTCGCGGGCGAGTGGCCGCGAGTGGACGAGATTCCGTTCGATGCGGCTTACCGCTACATGGCGACGCTGCATCGGGGGCCAGGCGGGGAGCATGTCGTCTTTGTGAAGGGGGCGCCGGAGGCGGTGCTGGCACTCGCCGAACCGCAGGCCGATCCGGTCCGCTGGGACAACCTGTCAGCCAAGGCGGCGCGTCTGGGCGAGCGCCTGCTCGGCTTCGGCATGGTCCGCCTGCCCGAGCCGAGGGAGCGCCTGCGTGCGCAGGATCTCGAAAGGCTGACGATGCTGGGCCTGATGGGCTTCATTGACCCGCCGCGCGAGGAAGCGCGTCAGGCCATAGCCGAGTGCCGCAGCGCCGGCATTGCGGTGAAGATGATCACCGGCGATCACGTGGAGACGGCGCGCGCGATCGCGCGCCAGCTCGATCTTGCGTATGATCCGGTGGCGATGGCGGGGGCCGAGCTTGAGCGCCTGAGCGATGCGGAACTGGAGGATGTGGTCGGCCGCGTCAGCGTCTTTGCCCGTGCCAGTCCGGAGCACAAGCTGCGCATCGTGCGGGCGCTGCAGGCGCGCGGCGCCATCGTGGCGATGACCGGAGACGGGGTGAACGACGCTCCGTCGCTCAAGCAGGCGGACGTGGGCACCGCGATGGGGCTCACCGGCACCGAGGCGGCGCGCGAAGCCTCGCAGATGGTGCTGCTGGATGACAACTTCGCTTCCATAGTCGCGGCCGTCCATGAGGGCCGCACCGTCTACGACAACCTGCGCAAGGTCATCGCCTGGACTCTGCCGACCAACGGCGGGGAGGCCATGCTGATGGTGCTGGCGATCCTCCTGGGCTTCACCCTGCCGATGACGGCGACGCAGATCCTTTGGATCAACCTTGTCACCACGGTGACGCTGGGCCTGGTGCTCGCCTTCGAGCCGCCCGAAACCGAGGTCATGCAGCGACCGCCGCGGCGGGCCGACGCGTCGTTGCTGTCGCCTTTCCTGTTGTGGCGCGTGATCTTCGTGTCGATTCTGTTCACGGTGCTGATGCTGGCGGTCTTCTTCGTAGCGCAGGCGCGGGGAGAGGACATCGCGACCGCCCGCACACTGGTGGTCAACATGCTGGTCATCGCCGAAACCTCCTACCTGTTCAACGTGCGCTATCTCCACATGCGATCGCTCACGTGGCGCGGTGCTCTCGGCACGCCGGCGGTCCTGCTGGCGATCAGCGGGGTGCTGCTCGCGCAGTTGGCCTTCACCTACCTGCCCGTGATGCACGACATCTTCGGGACGCGGTCGATCACGTTGCTCGATGGCGCGATCATCGTCGCGCTCGGCGTGGTTCTCTTCGTGGTGCTTGAACTGGAGAAATGGGCGATGAAGCATTTCGACTGGTTCGAGGAACTGCACTCCTGATCTTGGGCCGAACAAGGATAGACACATGACCGCACCCATTGTCGTCGCCACCGACCTGACCGCGCGCAGCGACCGCCCGTTCGACCGGGCGGTGATGCTGGCCGAGCAGCGTGGGGCGCGGCTCGTCATTGTGCATGCCGTGGAAGAAAGGAACGGCGTCGACGGCCGCCAGCGGATGCAGTGGGCGCGCCAGGCGCTCGACCGGGTGGTGGAAGACCTCACCGTCCCGTTCGAGGTGGTGCTCGAGCAGGGACCGGCGCCCCAGATGCTGGCGACCGTGGTCGAGGACTGGCAGGCGGCGTTCGTCGTCGTCGGAGCGGCGCGTTACAACCACGTCTCGGACTTCTTTCTGGGGACGGCGGTGGATTATCTCGTGCGGCGGGCGACGGCGCCGGTGCTGGTGGTGAAGGAGCGGCCGCGCGTGCCTTACGACGGCATCATCGTCGGAACCGACTTCTCTGAACGGTCGGCGCGGGCGCTTGGCACCGCGGCGGTTCTGTTCGACGGGCCCATCACTCTGGTCCACGCTTTCAGCAGGCCGCTTTCCAGACGGCTCGAGGCGGATGTCTCGCTTGAGCTGGGGGAAGCGTGGTCGCGTGAAGAGATGGAGCGTTTCCTCGCCTCGCCCACGGTGGCCCCCTGGCGAGACCGGATCACACCTCACAGCGTGGAAAGCGATCCGGCAGGCGCGGTCGAGAAGTTCGCCCGGCAGTACCGCAATCCTGTCTCGGTCGTGGGATCGCACGGCTGGGGCAGCATGGCGCATGTGCTGCTGGGGAGCCGCGCGTCCGATCTCCTGACCGCCATCGCGCAGGACATCCTCATCGTGCGCGATGGGCTGACAGTCTGAGGCCCATCACGAGCGGCAGCGTCGCACGGGGCCTGTCGGAGCATGTCCGGTGACCGCGGCAGCGCCCCCGCCGTCCTTGCCAGGGTTCCCCGCAGCGGAAGCATTGTCACACCTGCGTTAGTGGAGGAAGGCCACTCATCCGCCTCGGCCGTTTACTGCCGGCAATTCTCTAGCAGGTGGAGCAGGCAATGGCAAAAGAAGGAGCGTCCCGGCGCATGGTACTGGGAGGAAGTGCGGCGGCCGGCTTCGCCATGGCGGCATCGCCGGTATTCGGGCAGCAGCCCGCCGCAGGGGGCACGAGCGCTCCCGCCGGGCTGAAGGATCCGCGGACGAAGTACACCACGGAGCCTTTTCCCGAGCAGCGGCAGCCCTGGCCCGCTCTTGCCGGCAAGATGAACCCACGACCCGATCACGGGGAGACAAGCTATCGGGGTTCCGGCCGCCTTGCCGGTCGCAAGGCGCTGCTGACCGGTGCCGACAGCGGCATCGGTCGCGCAGCCGCGATCGCCTTCGCACGGGAAGGCGCGGATGTGGCGATCAACTACTACCCGACCGAGGAGCCTGACGCGCGCGAGGTGGTGGATCTCATACGGCAGGCTGGTCGCAAGGCGGTGGCCATTCCCGCCGACATCCGTACCGAAGATGCCTGCAGGAGGCTCGTCGCGCAAGCTGCGGAGGGGCTTGGCGGGCTCGACATCCTTGTCAACAACGCCGCCTACCAGCAGAGTAAGGCCGACATCAGCGAAATCTCGGATGAGCAGATGGTGCGGACGTTCGAAACCAACATCTTTGCGATGTTCCGCATCAGCAAGGCTGCCATTCCGCTGATGCCGGCGGGTTCCGTGATCATCAACACGGGTTCCGTGAACTCCTACGATCCAGGCGAGGAACTGCTGGATTACGCCAGCACGAAGGGAGCGGTGCTCATCTTCACCAAGGGACTGGCGAAGCAGCTCGCCAAGAAGGGCATCCGCGTCAACATGGTGGCGCCCGGGCCGATCTGGACGCCATTGCAGGTGGCGGGCGGGCAGTTGCCCGGCAAGCTTGGAGAGTTCGGTCAGGACACTCCCCTGGGCCGCGCGGGACAGCCTGCAGAACTGGCGCCGCTCTTCGTCATGCTGGCTTCGGATGAATCGAGCTTCAGCACCGGGACAGCCGTGGGCGCGCATGGAGGAAAGGGAAGCCCCTGAACGCGCTCGGCGCCGGCACGGGACTTCCGGCGCGGCTGTCCATCAGATGGTGCGGCGAGGATCGGTACCGTCCCAACGGGCCGCTTCGCGCCTGATCATGGCGAACAGTTCCACCATCGGCGGCAGGGGCGCGATGACCTCTACCAGCGGGCTCAGTCCGTCACGCGCGAGATCGAGATAGGCGAAGCGCGACAGTGGCAGGCGACCTTCCAGCACGACGGGGACGTCGTTCTCCCGCGCGTGGGCCAGCGTGCCCTCGTAGTCTTCGATCCAGGTACCGTAATGGTGTACACCGCTGTTGCCGCCATCAAGGAAGTCCCGGTACGTCGAGGGGGCAGGGCCAGGCTGGATGAGCTCGATCATCGTGTCGCCGCTGTAGCTGATCGATACGCCGCCAAAGATCGGCTCGTTCAGCGCCACCGGCTTCTCGGCAACGGAGAGTTCCTCGAAATGCAGGGGGAGCGGGAAGTCGTAGAAGGGACCGACGCCCATCGTCCCGGTCCAGTGCGCGACCGCCTGGTCAAGATCAGGCACGACGTACGCGATCTGGAAAATCCTGCCATAGATCCTGCTCATCGCGAAAGGCTCTCCCGCTGTGCTCCTTTGCCGGCGTCATGGTGACTCGACAGTCCGGCGAGAAATAACAAACAACCATGACTGTTTGTCAACTGCCTTGGCCCATTCGGTTAGGGCACCCGGATTGACTACGCCGAGCCGCGCCCAGGTCGCTCCTCGCAAGTGTCCGAGAAGGCAAGGTGTCTTGACCTTTCTGGCAATTCCACCACGGCCCGGCGATGCTCGAACCGTCCCTGTTGACACCGCACCACCCCGGAAGAACGCTTTGGGACGACGCATCGGAGAAGGAAACCGCCCGATCAAGCCAGGCTGGCGGACCCGACGAGCGCTGTGGGAGTGAGTGCATGAGCGGACGGCGGACGGCGGCAGGCGTCGCTACGGTGTTTGTCTACCTCTCGACGGTATCGCCGGTCGTGGCGCAGCAGGGCGATGGCGGCAGCGCCGTCGATGCCGCGCGCGGCGACATCATCGTGACTGCCCGCAAAAGGAGCGAGCGCCTCCTGGATGTGCCGGTGGCGGTTTCCGCGCTGTCGCAGGAGCAGTTGCAGCGCTACGCCACGGTCACGCTGACCGCGATCAGCCAGCAGGTGCCGCAACTGGTCATCGCGGAATCGCAGAACCAGGTGGGTGGCTCCATCAATCTGCGGGGCATTGGTTCGGGGATATCGAATCCGTCCACTGAAACCGCAGTCACCCTGAACGTTGACGGGGTGCCGATCAGCTACGGCAACGCCATCCGGCTTGGCCAGATAGATTTGGAACGCGTGGAGGTGCTCAAGGGGCCGCAGGCGCTGTTCTATGGCAAGAACAGTCCGGGCGGCATCGTGTCGCTGGTTTCGCAGGACCCCGGGCCAACCTTCGAAGCGAAGGTGCGCACCGGGTACGAGTTCGCCGCCGACCAGCGTTTCGTGGAGGGCACCGTTTCAGCCCCTCTTACCGAAACGGTCGGCGCACGCGTCGTGGGCTACTATTCCAAGGAGGACGGCTGGTTTCGCAACGTCGCCGAGCCCCTGCCGGGTGTCACGGCGGGGCCGGCGGCGGACAGCTACAACGCCGAAGATGTCTTCGTACGCGGAACCCTTGCCTTCGCTTCACCCGATGATGCGACGCGGATCACCGGAAAGGTCGCATACGGTCGGCGGACGCGCGACGGGGTCGGGCCCACCGGAGGCTCCCAGATCGTGTTCTGTCCGGGTGGCACAAGCCGCTTGTCCGGCGCGATCGACTGCAAGCTGAACCGCGACTTCTACAGCGTCATACTGCCTGCGCGCATGGTTGCCCTCGACCCGACCTTCGGGGATGGGGTACCCTTCGTCAGGTCCACCCAGTTCCTGGCCTCGCTCTCGGCGGACCAGGATCTCAATGACGAGCTGACGCTGTCCTCCGTGACGGGATACTATCGCCTTGGCGAGAAGTCGGTCGACCCGTTCACGTTCTCCAACGTACCGTACTTCGGCGCCTCCAACGATATCGTCGCGGACGCGGTGAGCCAGGAGGTGCGCGTCGCGACCGACTTCGATGGCCCTTTCAATGTGCTGTTCGGCGGCTTTTTCCAGGATGCCCACTTCAAGATTCGCCAGGCTTTCGGTGTCGACTTCGGCGGCGCAGCGACACCGTTCCTGGTAGGCTCCACCTTCTATGACGTGCACACCACGGCCTACTCCGTGTTTGGGCAGGCGCGCTACAGGCTGATCGACACGCTCGAACTGGCGGCGGGCGGACGCTATTCGTGGGAGCGCAAGACGCTCTTCGGTACCTCGTTCGGCAGCCCGGTCGACGTGCTGAAGCCGCGCCGCAACTACGAGGATTTTTCGCCCGAGATCACCCTGACCTGGCGGCCGAACAGCGATCTGACGCTTTACGCCGCCTATCGCGAGGGTTTCACCTCGGGCGGGTTCAACACCGTCCCCACAACCCTCCGCTCACAGGCGAACCAGGCGTTGCCCCGGGTCGATCTTTCCTATGGCCAGATGACGGCCAGAGGAGGCGAGGGTGGCATCAAGGGGTATCTTGCTGGTCGCCAGCTCCTGTTCGACCTAGTGGGCTACTACTACAAGTACGAAGGCCTTCAGCTCTCCCGCTATGACAACGCGTCCTTCACGCAGCTCACTCAGAACGCCGGAGGTGCCGAGATCAAGGGCCTGGAGGCCAGTGTCACCTTCCGGCCGGATGCCGTAGCGGGCCTGTCGATCAACGCGGCCGCTGCGTACAACCGGTCGCGGTATACCGACTTCATCGGAGGGTGCTACGCTGGCCAGTCCGTGGCGGCGGGGTGCAACCTCAACCCGCGCAACCCCGGCCTGCCATCATCCACGTACGGAACCGCAGCCAATCCCTATCAGGATCAGGATCAGACCGGACAGCGCCTGTTCCGCGCGCCCGAATTCACGCTGACAGCCGGCGTGGCCTACGACCACAGCTTTTCGGATGCGCTGGGCGCAACCATCGCCGTCGATACGAACTATTCGAGCAGCTACATCACGCAAACCGAAGCGAACCCCCTCAACCGGCAGGAGGCCTATTGGCTCCTGAACGGAACGGTCACGCTCAACGGCGGCAGCGACAAGCCGTGGGAGGTGGCGCTGATCGGACGTAACCTGACGAACAAGCTTTACGTAGTGGCGGGTTCGGTGGTCGGGGCGACTGCAAGCGGGACCGGCACGAGCACAACGGTACAGGGCGACGTTCTTGGAACCGCCAGTCCGCCACGTTCGATAACCTTGCAGCTGACGTTGAAGGACAGTCTCCTGAACCGCCGTTGACGGACCTCCCTGCCACGTGGAGCGCAGGGGTGGTGCTGTGCCTGCTCCAGCCCTATAGAGTCAGTCCCAGCATAAGGACGCAAGCCCGTGTACCATTCGAAGACCAGCGCAGCCCACCTTGTCTTCCCGGTTCATCACGGTGTCCATGTCCAGCTTTCTCACCCTTTCCGGCATTTCGGCCGCCACGCCTGACGGCCGTCCTCTTTTCCATGATCTGACCCTCTCGCTCGGTGCCGAGCGGGTCGGCCTCGTCGGGCGCAACGGTTCCGGCAAGTCGACCCTGCTGGGGATCGCAGCAGGTGACGCGGAGCCGCTTTCCGGCACGGTGCATCGTACCGCCACTGCGGGCAGACTGCTTCAACGTTGGCGGGGCGAGGACACGATCGCAGAAGCGCTTGGCGTCGCCGATCCACTTGCCATCCTGGATCGGATAGAGGCCGGAGACGGCACGGACGCCGATCTGGACGACGCGGACTGGACGCTTCAGGCCGCCATCGAAAGCGGGCTTGTCCGCGTCGGATTGGCAGCGCTGGATTTACACCGGCGGATGGAGAGCCTCTCAGGCGGCGAGCAGACCCGCATCGGCCTGGCGAGGCTTGTTCTCGAACGACCTGACCTCCTGCTGCTCGACGAACCGACGAACAATCTGGACAAGCTCGGGTGCGAAGCGATCGAGCAGTTGATTGGAAGCTGGCGAGGCGGAGTGCTGGTGGCAAGCCATGACCGCGCGCTGCTCGAGCACATGGATCGCATCATCGAGCTCAATCCCACGGGGGTGCGGATTGTCGGGGGCGGCTGGTCCGCTTTCGCCGCAGCGCGTGAGGCTCAGCGCGCGCTCGCGGAAACGGAGCGGGAGCGTAGCCAGGCGGCGCTTCGCTCCACCCTGGACGCGGCCCAGGCTTCCCGTGAGGCGAAGCAGCGGCGTGACAGCAGGGGACGGGCTTTCGCAGCGCGGGGATCGGAGCCCAGGATCTTGCTGGGTGCGCAGGCGGAGCGGGCCCAGAACAGCGGCGGACAGGCCCGGCGGCTGGCCGATCGACAGGTCGAGGAGGCCACCCGAACGCTGGAACTGGCGCGCGCCCGCGTTGAGATCCTGACCCCGCTTACGATAGAGGTGCCGGCTACCGGTCTGCCGCCGCACACCGAAGTGCTCGCGCTGGAAGAGGTGGAGGCCGAAGTCGGCGACCGACAGTTTGGGCCGTGGACGTTCGCCCTCCACGGTCCGGAACGGGTCGCGATCACCGGGCCCAACGGGGCAGGCAAGTCGACGCTGCTGCGCCTTGCCATGGGCGAACTCGTGCCGAGCAAGGGTACCGTGCGGCGAGCTTCCCAGCGAGTTGCGATGCTCGACCAGCATCTTCGCCTGCTTGATCCGCAGGACACCATCCTGGGCAACCTGCGCCGCCTTCACCCGCTGCTTGACGAGGAGGCCGCCCATGCCGCCTGTGCCCGCTTCGCTTTCCGCAGCCGTGACACCCAGCGGATCGTCGGAACTCTGTCAGGCGGCGAGCGGCTGCGGGCGGCACTGGCGACCGTTCTGTCTGCACCGCAATCCCCCTGGTTGCTCATCCTCGACGAACCTACCAACCATATGGACATCGAATCGACCGAGGTTCTCGAAGCAGCGCTGCAGGCTTTTGACGGCGCATTGCTCGTCGTCAGTCACGATGCTCGCTTCCTCGAAGCAGTCGGGGCGATGCGAACTCTCACGATCGGCGATGATCGTGTGGCGGGCACGAGGTAACGATGCTGCACTCGTTGAGTGCGGGCACGCCCATCGCAGGGACGCTTCCGCGCTCTGTCGTGCGGTCACGATGTGGGCGTGCTTCCTTGCGGAGAGCTGTCGCGCGGCAGATCGGCCTCGTCGCCGGGGGCTTTCTGCACCGAGCCGGGATCGTGACCGGGCCGGTCCACGATGCCGATGGTCGTCGACGTAATGGCCATGGCGGCCAGGAACATGACGAGCAGTCCAGCCGCAATCCAGGCCGACTTGCGAAACCTTTTCCGCGCACCCGGCGGTGCATGACGCTCGTTCATCGGGTCATGATGTTGATCGGACAAGATTTTCACTCCGGCATTGTCGAACTTCGTGTGGGGAACAACAGGCGTAACACTTTACCCGCGACGGAGTTGCGGAAGGTTGCCGCACGTCCGGCTATGGCGGATTTGAACAGTGAGGGGCGACAACTCTGCGCGACTTCGCGCATTAGGACACATGCTATCCGGCGGTATCAGGCCGTGGTTCTGTAAGGCTAGGCTGTAGTGGCGATCTTTCTTCGTCTGCTGATCGTTGCGCTGATGCTGGGCGGCATCGTCCTGGGCGCGGGGGAATGGCTGCGCCGCCATCCCGAGCACGATCCCCGGGCGCCCCTGACCCTGAGTATGCCAGATGGCTGGATGACCGCTCGCAAGGTGGCTGCTCTGCGTGAAGACCGCGATCAGTGCCGGGCCTTTCTCAGGCGAAGCGGGATAGAGGAAACCGCGCTGGCCCCTGTCGGCACGGGCGAGTGCAGGAGAGATGACCGCAAGGTGCTGAGGGCCCCGGCGCGGTTCGAGGTCACACTAAGTCCCCGCAGGGCCCAAGCCACCTGCGCCGTCGACGCTGGTCTCGCGCGGTGGCTGAACAATGGCGTTCAGCCGGCCGCGAAGGCGCTTCTGGGCCAGGCCGTCGTGCGGATCGAGCAGCTGGGCACGTACAGTTGCAGAAGGATCGGCGGGGGCGATGAAGGAAATTGGAGCGAGCACGCGACCGGCAATGCGATCGACATATCGGCGTTCGTGCTGGCGGACGGCACCCGCATCAGCGTCCTGCGCGACTGGGGTGGCGCGGCCGACGAGCCGGACGGGAAGAGCCTGTTCCTGCGCACTGTGCGAGACCGTGCGTGTGCAGCCTTCTCGACGGTCCTTTCGCCTGAATACAATGCGGCACACGCCGATCACCTCCACCTCGACCAGGCGCGACGCGGCGGCAGCTGGACCGCGTGCCGCTGAGTCTCGTCGGGTCGCCTCGGATCGCACCCGGCACCGCCAAATGCTGGCTGCCAAACTCTTAATGCAGGTGATTGGCGGGCCCCCTGGCCGCAGATTTGCCTTTACCTCGTCACGGCAATGGGTGACCCTCCTGCCGGGGATATAGGAGAGATGCGACATGGATGCGAAGACAGGTGAGATGGCCTGCCCCATGGGCAAGCCGACGACCGTGCGCTCACTGCTTGGGCGAACGAACCGCGATTGGTGGCCCGAGAGTCTCCCTCTGGAAATCCTCAACCAGGGCGGCCTTTCGGCTGACCCCATGGGCGACACGTTCGACTATGCCGAAGCGTTCAAAGCCCTGGACTACGATGCGCTCAAGGCGGACCTGAAAGCCCTGATGACTGACAGCCAGCCTTGGTGGCCGGCCGACTACGGGAACTACGGCGGTCTTTTCATCCGGATGGCCTGGCATGCCGCAGGGACCTACCGCACGGCAGACGGGCGCGGCGGAGCCAACAGTGGCCAGCAGCGTTTCGCACCGCTCAACTCCTGGCCGGACAACGGCAACCTCGACAAGGCACGTCGCCTCCTCTGGCCGATCAAGCGCAAGTACGGCAAGAACATCAGCTGGGCCGACCTGTTCATCCTCACGGGGAATGTCGCGATCGAGTCGATGGGTGGTCCTGTGTTCGGCTTCGGCGGCGGTCGCCGCGATGTCTTCGAGCCGGAGCGCGACATCTACTGGGGCAGCGAAGAACAGTTCGTCGGCCATCCGGACAACAAGACGCGCATCCTTCCCGAGGAGGAACTTGAGCTCGAGAATCCGCTGGCAGCGATCCAGATGGGCCTCATCTACGTCAATCCCGAAGGCCCGGGCGGCGTGCCCGACCCCCTGCAGTCGGCGCGGGACATCAAGGTGACGTTTGAGCGCATGGCGATGAACCATGAGGAAACCGTCGCGCTCACCGCAGGCGGTCATACCTTCGGCAAGGCCCACGGCGCGGGTGATCCCAGTCTGGTGGATGCGGCGCCTGAGGCTGCGGATATCGCTCTGCAGGGGCTGGGATGGGCCAGCGCCCACGAAAGCGGCTTTGGCGCGCATACGATCACCAGCGGCATCGAAGGCGCATGGGTGAACACGCCGACGGAGTGGTCCGAGAACTATTTTCGCCTCCTGTTCGACTACGAGTACGAGCTTGTCCGCAGCCCGGCCGGTGCGCACCAGTGGCAGCCGATCAACCAGAAGCCCGAGGACATGGCACCGGCGGCTCACGACGCATCGCTGCGGGTACCGACGATGATGACGACCGCCGACATGGCCTTGAAGGTCGACCCCGAGCTCCGGGCCATCTCGGAACGGTTTCGCAACGATCACGAAGCGTTCAAGGATGCCTTTGCACGCGCGTGGTTCAAGCTGACTCACCGCGACATGGGTCCCAAGGTGCGGTATCTCGGCCCGGAAGTGCCGGAGGAAACGCTGATCTGGCAGGATCCCGTGCCGCCGGGTCAGCAGGCTTCCCAAGCGGATGTGGCGGCGTTCAAGACGGCGATCCTCGACGCCGGCCTGACCGTCGGCCAACTGGTGAAGACGGCGTGGGCCTCGGCCTCAACCTATCGCAGGTCCGATCATCGTGGTGGTGCGAACGGTGCGCGTATCCGGCTGGCGCCGCAGCGGGACTGGATCGTCAACGAGCCGGAGGAACTGGCGGGCACGCTCGCAAAGATCGATGAACTGCGCGGCGGGCTTTCGATGGCCGATGCGATCGTGCTCGCGGGGACGGCTGCGGTCGAAAAGGCCGCCGGGGACGCCGGGTTCTCCATCAAGGTGCCGTTCAAGGGCGGACGCGGCGACGCCACTGAGGAATGGACGGACGCGGACAGCTTCGCGGTGATGGAGCCGGTGGCCGACGGCTTCCGCAATTACCTGAAGACCAAGCACTCCGTGAAGACGGAGGAGCTTCTGCTCGACCGTGCGTCGCTTCTGGGGCTTTCCGTGCCGGAAATGACGGTGCTGGTGGGCGGCCTACGCGTTCTGGGTGCCAACTACAAGGATGCGCCGGAAGGCGTTTTCACGACCCGCAAGGGGCAACTGACCAACGACTTCTTCGTCAACCTGCTGGATAACGACACCTTCTGGAAGGTGATCGATGAAAGCGCCGACGAGGAGTTCATCGGCTACGATCGCGGAGGTCAGCAGGAAAAGTGGCGGGCGACCCGCACTGACCTGATCTTCGGCGCAAACAGCCAGCTGCGCGCGGTTGCAGAAGTCTATGCCGAAGTGGGCCACGAGGAGAAGTTCGTCCGGGACTTTGTCAGTGCCTGGACCAAGGTGATGAACGCGGACCGTTTCGATCTGCCGCAGAACCCGGACAGCGTGGAGCCTATCGGCATCGCCGAACCCGCCACACGCTGATTGCCGCCCGTTACCCGGTCACCTCTTCGTTGACCGGGTGACATCCCCGGAAGCCACCGCCCCGGAGAAGGGACTGGCAGGTGGCCCGGCGCAGACGGAAAGAGGGGTGGAAGTCCATGAGCCGACCTCCCGCGCGCAAAGGCCCCGGGCTTCTCGCCAAGGTGCTTCTTGTGCTGATCCTTTTGGTCACGGCGCTCATCGGATGGGCGGCCATCCGCTCCTTCCAAACGCCAGTGCAGCCTGAGAGCCAAGCCCTGCCGCCAGCCCCGGTGGGGTGACCCGGCACCAGCGCAGACCGCCGCCACCGCACTCTTGCAGTGTGGAGCGTTGCTACAAGTAAACGGCCGAGATCGCCGGTGGCATGCGCGGCTCAGGACGTTATCCCGCAGCGCGGCGCAATGTCAGGGCTTCTGCGCAAACCAGATCAGGTGGCGAAATCCCTTGCCATTTGGCCGGGCTCGCACTTCCTCTTCCGAAACCCGGAAGCCGGCCTCCTGGAGGCGTACGGTGAAGGCCGGATCCGCGTAGGCGGACCAGATCGCGAGGATGCCGCCGGAACGCAACGCGGCCATGGCCCTGTGCAATCCTGGAACGGAGTAGAGGCCATCGTTGCTTCTGCGGGTAAGACCCTCGGGTCCGTTGTCCACGTCCAGAAGGATCGCATCATAGGCGTCCTGCGCAGAGTCAATCAGGAGCGCGACGTCTTCGCCCACGACCGTGACGCGAGGATCGTCAAGGCAGCCGTCCGTGAACGCGTGCATGGGCCCTTTCGCCCAGGTGAGGATCTCCGGGACGATCTCCGAAACAACGACATGCGCGTCCTCGTCAAGTACGGACAGGGCGGCGCGAAGCGTATACCCCATCCCGTAACCGCCGATCAGGAACTGCAGCGCCGGCCGGTCGGGCAGACGCTCGCGCGTCATGATCGCCAGCGCCTCTTCCGAGGCACTGGCTTTCGTGCTCATCAACTCGTTGTCCTCGAGGAGGATCGTGAACGCCTCGCCATGCTGCACCAACCTCAGCTCCACGCCATCGGGCACGAAGGCGGTGCCAACCAGTTTATCGTCGATCATGACAGCTGCGCTGCCGCGATGGAGAAGTCGTGGGCGAGCCCTGCGGGCGCGAGCGGGGGAGCAGGTGGCGGAGAGAACATGCAAAGGCTCCGGACAAAAGGCGGGAGCACGTCTGCTGTCTCTCAGTCGCCAGCGCGCCCTGTCGGTGCTGCCGATGACGCAGCGATAGTCATGTTTTTGCATTGCCGCCAGCGATATACGCCATCGGGCGGACCGGATTTTCTGCCGCTGTGGCTTGTTCAGACCGCGACAGCTCCCCTAAGCTGGACCTTCAGCCACATGGAGTGCAGTTTTGGAGTCCGTTTCGATTGTCCTTTTCCTGCTGCTGGCGGTCGTCGTCAGCGGTGCCGTTGCAAGGATGCTGCCGTTTGGCATCCCGACGCCGCTGGTCCAGATCATGCTGGGCGGCGCGATCGGAATGTTCACGTCGCACCGTGTCGAACTGAATCCCGAGCTTTTCCTCTTCCTGTTCCTCCCGCCCCTGCTTTTTCTGGACGGGTGGCGCATACCGAAGGACGAACTCTTCAAAGACCTCTCCACCGTGGTGGAACTGGCGCTGGGCCTGGTGCTGCTGACGGTCGTGGGCATGGGCTTCCTGATCAACTGGATGATCCCGGCAATGCCGCTGGCGGTGGCCTTCGCGCTGGCGGCGGTTGTCTCTCCCACGGATCCGATCGCGGTTTCAGCGATTGCGGCGCGCGTGCCCATTCCCAAGCGGATGATGCACATCCTGGAGGGCGAATCGCTGCTCAACGACGCCTCTGGCCTTGTTTGCCTGCGCTTCGCGGTCGCCGCCGCGCTTACCGGCACCTTCTCGGCCGGGGCTGCCGCTCTTGATTTCCTCTGGGTCGCTGGGGCGGGGCTGGCGATCGGCGTCGGGGTGACGCTGGCGGCCACTCGCGCCAAGGCGTGGGTGTCCGGCCGATGGGGAGAGGATACGGGGTCGCAGATCCTCGTCAGCCTGCTGATCCCCTTCGGCTCCTACCTCCTTGCCGAACACGTCCACGCTTCCGGCATCCTCGCGGCAGTGAGCGCCGGCGTGACGATGGCCTATGCCGAGATCTCGCGCCAGGCGCTGGCGGCGACCCGGATGCGCCGCAACTCGGTCTGGGACATGATCCAGTTCACGCTAAACGGCATCATCTTCGTCCTGCTTGGCGAACAGATCCCCGGTATCGTCGAGAGTGCGGACCGGACAGTGGCGGCAACCGGCCACACGCAACCCTGGTGGTTGGCCGTGTATGTCCTGGCGATCGTGGCCGGGCTGGCGATCCTGCGCTTCCTATGGGTCTGGGCCTCGCTCAAGCTGACGATCCTGCGCAAGGGACGGCAGGTTGTCGGCGTCCAGACACCTGATTTCAGGCTGATCGCGGCCACTTCGGTGGCCGGGGTTCGAGGCGCCATTACCTTGGCGGGCGTGCTGACGCTTCCGCTGACGCTGAGTGACGGCACGCCGTTTCCAGCCCGGGATCTGGCGATCTTCCTGGCTGCAGGGGTGATCGTGGTGTCCCTGGTGCTTGCCAGCGTCCTGCTTCCCCTCCTGCTGAAAGGCCTTGCCATGCCGCCCGAGCCGGCGCGGCAGGCGGAGGAGGACGCCGCCCGGATTGCCGCCGCCGAAGCCGCTATCCGCGCAATAGAACGGCATCAGCACGAGCTGGCGGAGAGCCACGGTGAGGCGGACATCTTCGCGGAAGCCGGCGGGCAGGTGATGGACCTCTATCGTGAGCGGATCGACGGACTGAGTGACCGCAATCCCGGTGAGGTCCGGGCAAGCGATCGGTTGCTGCGCGACTTCCGGCTTGTCGGTCTCAGGGCCGAACGCGCGACTCTGGAACAGCTCGTGCGCGGTCGCAGCGTGAGCAGCGATCTAGCCCGTAAGCTGACGCGCGAGCTTGATCTTTCGGAGGCGCGGTTCGGTTCCTCAGGGCACGCCTAATCGCGTTCGGGAGCGGAGGGCGCCTGCTCCAGCAGGGAGCGCAGCTCAGCATTGGCGCGCTTTTTTCCGTCCCGGTCGAGGGCCTCGAGCGTGGCGCGCGCCATAGCGGAGTAGGGCTGCAGGAGCGACGGCGTGTCACGCTCAATCGCGCGCAGATGGCTGGCCACTGTGGTCGCGTCTCCTCTCAGGATCGGGCCGGAAAGCGCACTCATCCCGCGGGCGAGGCTGTTCTCCAGCGCGGCCCTTGCCAGGGGGGCCAGAAAGGCGCCTGGATCCGGCGCGCCGGCAGTGGCCAGCGCCTCGCTCGCTCCTGCGATAAGAGTTACAAGGTGGTTCGCGGCATGGCACAGGGCGGCGTGGTAGAGAGGACGTTGTGCCTCACTGATCTCGACGGCCGTGGCGCCGATCGCCTGCACCAGCGCTAGACCCTGTGTGATGGCCGCCGGGCTGGATCCCGTTACGGCGAAGTGCGCGGTCGGCAGCCGCTCCAGTTCCACCACCGTGTCACCCGTGAAGGTCATCGCCGGGTGAATGGCCGCCGTCAGCGCACCGCCGCGTTGAAGCCCGGACAACGGAGCTGTCCCGCTGCTGCCGCTGACGTGGAATATGAAGGGGCGATGGTTCAAGGAAGCTGAAGCCATGGTTTCGGTTACGAGCGGGATGGCGTCGTCCGCCACGGCTATCGCGATCAGGTCGCAGGCAGAGGTGAGGGCGACGAGATCGCCGGCGGCCACGGCTCCGCCATTGCCCTGCAGGGCTTCATCCACACGCGATGGAGTGGATGGCTCCCGCTCACCGGCTGAGGCAGACTGCCTCGGCTGAAGAGCGAGGAGACGGACGATGAGTGAGATTGTCACGATTGGGCTGGATATCGCGAAGTCGGTGTTCCAGGTCCAT
>NZ_PPSM01000034.1 GCF_002916655.1 Novosphingobium sp. HII-3 | reverse complement strand
ACAACCAACATCCCTGTACCCGCCGTTCGGAACCCAAACGGCGGCGCTTCTCACAATGAGATGAAGGGGGTCAATTTTAGACGCCGATCACCCCGCTAAGGGGGGCAATTTTGCACGCCGCTCCACACGACATGGTCGACATGATCCGGCGCGGGGGCACCACACGCGGCACGGACGAACTGTTCGTGGCTACCGCCCGCGACGCCGCGCTCAGCCAGTTCGGGGCGCAGCTGCGTTACATGCGGGGCCGGACGTCCCGTGGCACGCTGCAGGACATGGTGGGCCACTCCAGACGCGTCGGCATCATGGAAGCGGCGCTGTTCTCAAGCTTCCTGAGCTCCCAGCTGCGTGTCCATTCCGCAGGTGCGGCCGATAGCGAACAGCGCATACGTACGGAACTCGGGGTGCTGGAACAACTGCTTCAATCCGTCCCTGCGGCTTGAACGCGGCAGAATACAGGGGGAGGTTGGTCTCAGTGGAAGTCGTGGCTGCGGATCGGGACGATGTCGTCCTGCCCCTGGTCGACCCCGAAAGGCGGCGATGCGAGGGTTCGGCCGCGGGGGAAGCCGGGATCGCGCGGGTCGGGGCCACCGCCGTGGGAGGCGCCATCGCCGCGACCAGGCATGACGGAAAAGTCCTTGCTGCCGATCGAGCGCAGGAGCGTATCATGATCGATGATGCGGTCGCAGATGATGTGAATGACGTCGCCTTCCTTCTGAAGTCGGCCCCGCATGGCGATCATGGAAGCGGACATGACCTGGCGGCGGTAAGTCTCGAACGTCTTGGGCCAGAGGATGCCTTGCGCCACCCCGGTTTCGTCCTCGATCGTCACGAAGAGGACCCCCTTCGCCGAACCGGGGCGTTGCCGCACGAGAATAACGCCGGCGACCTCCACATTGCGGCCGTCCCGCATCGACAGAAGATCGGCGCAACGCACGATGCGCATGCGGTCCAGTTGCGAGCGCAGGAATTGCAGAGGATGACCGCGAAGCGACAGCTGCAGGGAGCGGTAATCCTCCACCACCTCCCGCCCGGCGGTCATGGTCCTGAGAGCGACAGCGGGTTCCTGGCCCTGGGGTGAGATCGTGCCGCTGCGCGCATCCGTCGCGGCGAACAGGGGCAGGGGGGCTTCGTCGAGTCCCTTCACCTTCCAGAGGCCCTGCCGCCGGTTCTCGGCAAGGGAGTGGAAGGCGTCGGCCTCGGCCAGGCGTTCGATCGCGGCGCGGGGAACGCCTGCGCGGCGCCAGACGTCCTCGATGCTCGTGTAAGGCTCCGGTCCCCGGGCTGCCACGATCGCGGCGCCGTGCGCGTTGGCAAGGCCGCGCGCCTGCCGGAGGCCCAGACGCACCGCTTTCCAGCGGCCGGACGTGGGCTCCAGGGTGCAGTCCCAGTGGCTCGTGTTCACGCAGGCCGGGCGCACTTCCACGCCATGTTCGCGGGCGTCGCGGACGATCTGGGCCGGGGCGTAGAACCCCATCGGCTGCGCGTTGAGGAGAGCGGCGCAGAACACGTCCGGATGATGGTACTTCATCCAGCAGGAGGCATAGGTGATCTTGGCGAAGGAGGCGGCATGGCTTTCGGGAAAGCCGTAGGAGCCGAAGCCTTCGATCTGCTTGAAGGTGCGTTCGGCGAAGTCCCGGGGGTAGCCCCGGCTGACCATGCCGCCCACCAGCTTATCGTAGAAGTGCGTGACGCCGCCGGTGAGCTTGAAGGTCGCCATGGCCCGGCGCAGCTGGTCCGCCTCGACCGGCGTGAATCCCGCGCCCACGATGGCGACTTTCATGGCCTGTTCCTGAAAGAGCGGCACGCCCAGGGTTTTCTCCAGCACACCCCGCAGTTCGTCGCGCGGGTACTCGGGCGTTTCCTTGCCTTCCCGGCGGCGCAGGTAGGGGTGGACCATGTCCCCCTGGATCGGGCCGGGCCGCACGATGGCCACCTCGATCACGAGGTCGTAGAACTCCTTGGGCTTCATGCGGGGCAGCATCGCCATCTGCGCCCGGCTTTCGATCTGGAAGACGCCGAGAGTATCGGCCTTCTGAATCATGCCGTAGACTTCCGGATCGTCATCCTGCAGGTCCGCCATGCTGACGCGGATGCCCTTTTCCTGCTCCAGCAGCACGAAGGCGCGGTTCATGCAGCCGAGCATCCCGAGGCCCAGCACGTCGACCTTCATGAACTTGAGGGCGTCGATATCGTCCTTGTCCCATTCGATGATCTGGCGGTCGACCATTCGTGCCGGTTCGATCGGCACGAGGTCGTCCAGCCGGTCCTGGGTAAGCACGAAGCCACCCGGATGCTGGGAGAGATGACGGGGGGTGCCGATCAGCTGGCGGGCCAGTTCCAGCGTCAGCTTGAGGCGGTGGTCTTCCGCGTTGAGGTTGAGGCTCTCGATCTGCTCCTGCGGGATTCCGTCCATGGACCAGCCCCAGACGAGGCCGGTCAGCATCTTCGTCAGGTCACGGGGTAGGCCGAGGGCCTTGCCGACTTCGGCCACCGCTCCGCGTGTGCGGTAGCGCGTGACGACGGCCGTCAGGGCCGAGCGGTCGCGGCCATAGGTCTCGTAGATCCACTGGATGATTTCCTCGCGCCGTTCATGCTCGAAATCGACATCGATGTCCGGCGGTTCCCGGCGTTCGCCGGAGACGAACCGCTCGAACAGCAGCTCGTGCTTGACCGGGTCAATCGAGGTGACGCCCAATAGGTAGCAGACGCAGCTGTTGGCGGCCGATCCACGGCCCTGGCAGAGGATACCCCGTCGCCGGCTTTCCGCCACGATTGCGTGAACGGTGAGGAAATACGGGGCGTAACCGAGCTTTTCGATCAAGGTGAGTTCATGGTCGATCTGTTCGCGATAGGCCGTGGGTATCTCGCCGCCGAATTTCTCGCGGGCGGCCGCATCGGTGAGGGAGGCGAGGGCTTCCTGCGCGGTTCGCCCCTCCATCACCTCTTCGTAAGGGTATTGGTACTGGATCTCGCCCAGATCGAAGGTGCACTGGCGGGCGATATCGGCACTGGCCTGGATCGCCTCCGGAAAGGCGGCGAAGCGACGCTCCATCTCTTCGGGAGAGGCGAGGTCGCGCTCCATGAAGCGTTGGCGGCGAAAGCCCAGTTCGTCGATGGTGCACTTCTCCCGAATGGCCGTGACGACGTCCTGCAAGGGGCGCAGTTCCGGGCAGTGGTAGAGGACATCCCCAGTGGCAACGGCGCGGATGCGTGCGGCACGGGCCTGCGCCTGAAGCGTGTGGAGGCGCTCCGCATCGTCGGGCCTGCGTCGCAGAGACAGGGCGCAATAGCCCCGCGAACCGAAGACCTCGCGCAGCTCCCCAAGGTGCGCGGCCGTACCAGCGTCCGCCTTGTCAGGCACCAGGATGGCGATCATGTCCTGCGAATGGGCCGCGATGTCCGCCCAGTGGAGGATGCAGCGGCCCTTCCCCCCTCGTCCCTTTCCAAGGGAAAGCAGGCGGGTGAGCCGTGACCATCCCGCGCGCGTCTGCGGATAAAGCAGCAGCGCGCGGCCATCGGTCAGGTCGACCCGGGATCCCGGAATCATGCGGACGCCGGTGGTCTTCTGGCCATCCCACCCACGCACCACCCCGGCCACCGTGCTCCAGTCGGCCAGCCCCATGGCGGTGTGACCGAGGTTCGCGGCGGCGGCGAACAGCTCCTCGGGCGAGGAAGCGCCGCGCAGGAAAGAGAAGTGGCTGGTTACCTGAAGCTCGACGTAGGTCGCCATCACCCGAACATCCCGTGCATGTACCAGGTGAGATCGCCCGTCAGCGCGTCGACGCCGTCCCCCCGCCGGAACAGCCAGAAGCGCATGCCGTCTTGCGTTTCGACACGGAAATAGTCCCGCACCGCCCACATCTCGCGGCCGTTGCGCCACCATTCGCCATGGATGCGTTCAGGCCCGTCGCCAGCGACTACGCGATAGTCCTGGCGGCGCCAGGTGAACCGGCGCGGGGGGTGGTCCGGCATCAGGGCCACCACCCCGGACAAGGCTTCGGGGCGCTGCAGCAGGCGGACGGGGCGTTTCCATTCCGGCCAGCCTTTCGGGGAAGCGAGAGGGGAAACGCGGCGCATCGCCCGTTCCGGCACGTCGCTTTCGCGCGAGGACATCCGGAACAGGGCGGAAGGGCCGGCACGCATGGCAAGATGATCGATCAGCGGAGCCAAATCATGCGCCGCCCCGGAACTCTCGACCAGCGTGCCGGCGGCCTGCGCGGTCAGCGGCTCGTGATGCGGCACCAGCAGGTGCATGGCCTCGATCCCCAAGCCGGGATCGAGTTGCGCCATCTTCAGGCCGAACATGCGTTTCAGGTGCGCCTTGTCCCGGGTCGCCCGTGAAGCACCGATGATCAGGCGCTGCACTTCGCCATCGATCCGGTCCGCCATCAGCACCACGGTCCGTGCGCCCAGCGCCCGGCGCTGCAGAACGGTTGCGAGGTCATCGACCAGATCGGCAATGACCTGCGCGATGCTCTCGGGCGTGCCGATTGGTTCAAGAAACTGGCGCGTGACCCGGGGCGCCTCCACGGGAAGGACCGGCGTGATCGGCTCCGCCACGCTTCCGCGCGCCTGGTCGAGCCGCTCCACCGTGCGAAGACCGAGCCTGCGCGCCAGCGGGCCTCGAGGCATAGGGTAGAGGTCTGCTATCCGTTCCAGCCCGAACCGGGCGGCGGCGGTCAGGGCATCGGGTTGCAACCGCAGGGCGGCAAGCGGAAGGTCAGCCATCGCCTCGGCCTCCTTTCCGGAAGGCAGCAGGGTCATGGCCGCGCTGCCGAAGCGCGCCAAAGCGTGTGCCGCCCCCGGCGTACCCGCGACGGCAATCCGCACGGTAAGCCCCAGACGGTTCATGAAGGCGGTGAGCCTGCGGCAGAAGCGCTCCTCGCCTCCGAACAGATGAGTCGTCCCGGTGAGGTCGAGCCACAGCCCGTCCGCCCCCGACACGCTTGCCGTGGGCGTCCATTGCCGTGCCGCATGAAGGGCCAGCCGGTCGAGCAGGGCGCGATCGGCTGCGGGCTCGGCCTCGCGAACGTCCAGATCGGCAATCAGCGCCCGCGCGTGCGCTGCCGTCATGCCGGGATAGAGCCCGAGTTCGAGAGCAAGCGGACAGGCGGAACTGATCACCTCGCGCTGCCCCTCCCGCAGGATCAGGACCATGGGGCGGCCCCAGGTCAGGCCGGGACCGGGCGCCGGGGCTGTCATGGCAGCGGCTTCATCCCGATGCCTTGCCTTGAAGGGGTGCTCCGCCGGTTCGCTGCGCCGTCCCATCTCGCGCATCGTCGGACGCTGATGCGCCGGTAATCGGTCGAGGTCCGACTGAGAAGGGCGACGCCCGGATGCGTCGTCGCGTGCCCAGCGTGCCCCCGGACGCCAGCCGCCGCCCCGCGGCACGGAGCAGGCGCCCGGATCGTCGTCGATGGGGTCGACGAGGCGCGGCCTTGCCGGCGCGGAGCCTTCAAGCGGCGTGGCTGGCCGCTCTTTCCTGCGCAGCCGCTCGATCGGCAGCTGAGGCAGGAAGAGCGAGGCGACCCTCGGCATCGCACGCCTCCAGTTCGAGAGTGAAAGGATTGCCGTTCCGCTGGCGGACCAATTCCACCTGCCAGCGAGCCCTGCCAACTCCCGGCCAGGGCAGGCGTTCGGACGCGAGGCACCCGATGCGCCAGCGTGTCATGGCAGAGGAGGGCGTGCGCAGCGGACATCCCTCGCGAGAGCGGTGCCGGCGATAGAGCAGCATCGGCGTCTGGCCATCGGAGGCGGCCAGTTGAAGGCGGCGCGTGGCCGTCATGTCTGCAGCCTTCACTTCCGCCACGACACAGGCCAGCGAACCGTCTCGCAAGGCATCTTCCGCCATGGCGAGAACTTCGGCGTCCTTGCGCCCCTGGCCGTAAAGGACTTTCCCCGGGTTCAGCCCGACTTGCTCCAGCCCCGGGGCATAAAGGTCAAAGGCGGTGACAGCCCACAGCATTGTCGAGTTCGGATGCGTGGCGAACCGACCCGCGACACCCGCCAGGAACAGCGTTGCGGCGGCGTCGTCGTTCAGGCTTGCGGTGGCGGCGGCAACTTCATGCAGGCCGCTGGAATCAAGCCCCGCGTCGGTCAGCTGGCCGTCGATCTCCGGCAGGTCGAAGGGAAGCGCCGGACGGTTGGCCGGACGGACGCCTGCAAGCTCCTGGCGCAGTGTGGCCAACGTTTCTGCGCAGGACGACGGAGGCGCAGATGCGCGTCTGGTCGAGGGGGTGGGGGGTAGGGCAGGCATGGATCAGCATCGACTCGGTTGTTCCCTATATGTTCTACCGAGTCAGCCATTCCGTCAAGCAAGTCTCCGGCGTTGAGTGGGGGATAGAATCGCAACGGAACGCTGCGGGGCACCCCTGAGGAATGCCCCGTGCTCGTTTCCGGTGCCGGTATTCAGGCGGCGCGCCCCCTCATCATGCGATAGATCCACAAGAGGATGATGGCGCCGACGGTCGCCAGCAGGATGTTGATGATGTTCCCGCCACCAAGGCCAAGCAGGCTGCCGAGGAAACCGCCCAGAAGACCCCCGGCGATACCGATCAGGATGGTGACGATGATCCCGCCCGGGTCACGGCCGGGCATGATCCACTTGGCCAAGATACCGGCGATCAGGCCGACGATGATCCAACCAAGGATTCCGTATTCCATATCTTCTCTCCTGCTAACGAACCTTGTCTTACGCGCTAGGAAACACCTCCATTCGCAGGTGGCTCCATGTGGAAGCGATTTGTGGCAGCCCGCGCCGGTCGCATCCGTCTCAGAAGGCGGCGCAGAACGAGGAGAACGGCCACAGCCGTGACTGTCAGGAAGACGGCGATGATGGTGGCGACTACAGGATTGGCGAAGGCCAGCACCAGCATCGTGCCCGTGGCGGTATCTTCGGTGAGCGACACGGCGACATTGCTGACAGGTTCGGGGCTGGTGTTGACCACCGCCCGGGTTCCCGCCTTCGCCCCGTGGGCCAACAAGGCTGCGCTGCCGCCAAGCAGAAGGTTGACGATCTGCCAGGCGGGATCGGCGGGATCGACGATCGTCAGGGCCAGCAGCGCGCCGCCCACAGGACGTATGAAGGTATGCACGCCATCCCAGACAGAATCGACCCACGCGATCTCGTCCGCCAGGAACTCCGCCGCCAATCCCAGCCCGGAGGCGCCAAGAACCCAGGGGCTTGCGAGAACAGCCAATCCGCCGAGATGTTCGGGCATGGCGATCCAGCCCGCCTTCATCGCCAAACCCGTGGCAAAAACACAAAGGTACAGTCGCCACCCGGACAACAAGCTGACACTGCTTGCCAAGCCAATGAGCGAAAGCGCGTCTATAGCGGCCTCCCTGTACGGACAGGGATCATAGCTGGTCCGGATTCGCTTGACCAGAACTTTGCCCGCCGCCTGCAGCGTCGGTCACTCCGGATTTTTGTCCGTGATCTCGATCGGGAAATCTGGAGCGGGTGAAGGGAATCGAACCCTCGTCGTAAGCTTGGGAAGCTTCTGCTCTACCATTGAGCTACACCCGCGTCCGTTGACCTGCGTCATCTCAGGCGCGCCGTTCAGTGGCATGACCACTAAGGCGCAGGCCTAGTGCCACGGCGAGGGCGGGGCCGTCAACTTACCTTTTAACTCGATGCCACCTGCCCCCTGTGCCTTACCGCAGCGGGAGGCGCTCAGCCCGGCTCGGCCCAGACCGGCGTCCGCTTCTCGAAGAGCGCCTTGCCGCCTTCGCGGGCATCCGGGCCCGTGAGCATCTGCCGCACTTCGGGAAGAGCGAACATCTCGCGGTTCGACACTTCCATGCCGAGCTCGTGGTAGGACTTCATCACGGCCTTGGTGGCCACGATCGATGCCGGAGAGCAGGCGAGGATCTCGTCCGCCCAGCGCCGGGCGCAGGCAAGCAGGTCGCCATCGGCAGCCACTTCGGCGACCAGTCCCCAGTCGCGCGCCTGGATGGCGGTGATGCGGCGAGCGGTGAGCAGCATGGCATGGGCACGCTTGGGCCCCAACTCCTGGACGATCCGCTGGATACCGCCGCCCAGCGCGGCAAGCCCGACTTTCGGCTCCGTCAGGCCGAACGTCGCACACGGTGCGGCCACGATGATGTCGCACGCCAGCGCCGCTTCGAACCCGCCGCCAAGGGCAAGCCCGTTTACTGCGGCGATCACCGGCTTGCGACGCTCGAAGCGCCAGGTCAGCCCGGCAAATCCTGTCTGCGCAAGAGGCATGCCCCGGTACGAGCGCGGATCGTCAGGCGCGGCGGGTGAGCGCAAATCAGCACCGGCGGAGAACGCCTTGTCGCCTGCACCGGTGAGGATCGCCACCCACAGCGCCGGATTCGCTTCAAACCGGTCGAACACCTCGGCCAGTTCGAAATTAGCGCCAGCATGGAGGGCATTGCGCATCTCGGGCCGGTCGATCGTCACCATCATGACGTGGCCGTCAATGGCGACCTTGCAGAACTGCGTGTCCATTCCAATCCTCTCGTTGCGATGTACCGCGGTTGCAACCGGCGGCGGGTATCGGCAGGATCGTGGCGCAATGAGACAGGCAACGACCATCCTTTCCTTTCAGACAGCGGGCCGTGGCTTCATCGATATCACAACGGCGATGGAGGAGTGGCTCGCGGGAACCGGCATCGGGGAGGGTCTGCTCACCCTGCTATGCCGCCACACCTCCGCCTCCCTGCTCATTCAGGAGAATGCCGCGCCGGAGGTGCGCGTGGACCTGGCGCGGTGGCTGGACCGTCTGGCACCGGAGGACGCGCACTACGCGCATGACGAGGAAGGGCCGGACGACATGCCCGCACACCTCAAGACGACACTGACGGGAGTGAACCTGCAGGTGCCGGTTCGCGACGGGCATATGATGCTCGGCACATGGCAGGGGATTTACCTTGCCGAGCATCGCCACCGTCCGCACCGCCGGGAGATAGCGGTTCATCTGCTGGGCGAATAGGTTCTCCCCAGCGGAGTGTGCATCCGGGGCGATGAAACGTACGCACGCTGAGGCGGTTTGGGTTGCCAAGACCGCGTCTTGTCACAATAAGGAACCATGCAGGAAAATCGCATCATGCCTCCCGCTCGCATTCAGCGCAACCTACTCGCCATCGGCGAGCGGCGGTTGCTGAACTGGCTGTGCGCGCACATGCCGGGATGGGTAAAGCCCGATTTGCTGACCGCTCTCGGCATGGTCGGGGCCGTCCTGATCTTCGCCGGTTACGCCACCAGCCTCCTGGATGAAGACTGGCTGTGGATGTGCATCCCGGGCTACCTGCTGCATTGGTTCGGTGACTCCATGGACGGAAGTCTTGCACGGTTCCGTCATATCGAGCGCCCCCGCTACGGCTATTTCCTCGATCACAGCTGCGATGGCATCGCCACGTTCCTGATCCTGCTGGGTATCGGCATCAGCCCTTACGTGCGGCTGGAAGTCGCTCTCGTGGCCATGGTCGGGTATCTGCTGATGTGCATGCACGCCTTTCTGGCGGTGCGCGTGCTCGGGGAAATGCGGCTGTCTTACCTCAACGCCGGGCCGACCGAGTTGAGGCTCGTGCTCATCACGCTTACACTCGCCATGCTTCTGCTGGGCGACAAGCAGCGCGACATGACCGCCATGACCGGGTTCGACTGGTTCGTGGGCGGGGTCGGCGTGGTGCTGATCGGCCTGTTCCTGGTGCAGACCGCCAGTTCGGTGCGCAAGCTGGCCGGGATCGAGCCCGCGAAGTAGTCGCTTCTTCGCGGCATCGGAGAAGGCGGCAGTGCCGTCGATCCGAGGCTCAGCCCTGCTTCGATGCGTCCGGGAAAGCGGACATGAACGCCTCCGAAGGCGTGTCCGAAGCTGCCTCCGAAGCGAGCATGGTGCCATCGCTTCCGGGAGCATAGATGAAGCCGTGAGCCGGGCTGGCGCGTAGGCCCAGCGAGCGGGTGGGGGCATACCACACGCGTACGCTGCTCCAGTCCCCCTTCGTCGAGACATCTTCGGCCATGGCCGAAGTCTCGATCATGCCGGGACGGGACCAGTTCGCGTGATTGAGCAGGACGTGGCGTTGGTCCACGATCTTGCGAACCACCGCCACGTGCCCCACCGGCATCGCGCCCGTAGCCTTGAACACGAGTACGGCGCCGGCCCGTGGCGCCTGGCCCTGTGCGTAGGTGCCCTTGGCCTGTTCCCACCAGCTGGCCGCGTTGCCATGCAGATCGATGGCGGAATTTTCCCGCGCATAGGGGGCGCATTGCAGCGGGCGCGCCGTCGCCGGCTGCACCAGGGCGAGGGTAGCGAGAACAATAGCGGGAACCAATTTCATGTTGCGGAGTTATAGCCGCCGACTGTTTCCGCGAAAGTAATGCTTCGGGAAGTTATCGCTTTCCTGCAACGGTTTGCCGCAGCCGGTTCCCGTCCCCTTGTTGAACCTTCAGGGTGTGAGCGCCATCGTGGCGCCATCCTCGCGCACGACGCGGGGTTGGTCGGGCCAGATGCCGCGTGTGTCGTAGACCAGCTTGTCT
Source organism: Novosphingobium sp. HII-3 (assembly GCF_002916655.1). Taxonomy (GTDB): domain Bacteria; phylum Pseudomonadota; class Alphaproteobacteria; order Sphingomonadales; family Sphingomonadaceae; genus Novosphingobium; species Novosphingobium panipatense. The sequence continues at coordinate 11,264 of NZ_PPSM01000034.1, read as the reverse complement.
GCGCGCTCCGCCAGGGGGACCACGCGAAAGACATCGTGGTCGACCAGCACGATCAGGATCGCGCAATCCTCTAGAGCTTCATCGATGTCGATCTGCGTGACGCCTGTATCGGTGAATTCGATCGGCAGTTCGGCAGCATAGGGCTCGACGATGGCGATGCGTTCGCCAAACTTGCGTGCCAGCCGGCTTGCCACGAAACGCGCCGGGCTTTCGCGGAAGTCGTCGATGTTCGCTTTGAACGCGAGGCCGAGGCACGCGACCTTGGCCACCGGATGCGCTTCGACAAGCGCTTCAGCCTTGGCGACCACGTGGTGCATCTTGTGGTCGTTCACACCGCGTGCGGTGCGGATCAGCGGCGTGTCCTCAGGTGCGCCATGCACGATGAACCAGGGATCCACCGCGATACAGTGGCCGCCCACGCCCGGTCCCGGTGACAGGATGTTCACGCGCGGGTGGCGGTTGGCGAGCCGGATCACCTCCCACACATCAAGGCCCATGCGATCCGCGACGATGGAGAGTTCGTTGGCGAAGGCGATGTTCACGTCGCGGTAGGCGTTCTCGACCAGCTTGGTCATCTCCGCCGATCGCGCATCCGTAGTGACGCATTCGCCCCGGACAAAACGCTTGTAGAACGCCAGCGCCTTGCGCGCGCAACGCGGGGTGATGCCGCCGATGGAGCGATCGTTGTTGGTCAGCTCCTCGAGGATACGGCCGGGAAGCACGCGCTCAGGACAGTAGGCGATGGAGATGTCCGGCGTCTCGCGCGTGAGGCCCGGGATCTTCAGGTCCGGCCGCATTTCGGCGATCATGTCGCGCAGTTGCTCCGTGGTGCCGACGGGGGATGTGGACTCCAGGATCACGACGTCGCCGTTCTTGAGGACCGGCGCAATGGTACGTGCGGCCGCAAGGACATAGGAGACGTCCGGGGCGTGCTCCTTGTCGAAGGGGGTGGGAACCGCGATGACGAAGACGTCCGCCGGAGCCACCTCCATAGAGGCCGAAAGCAGTCCACGGGCGACGACGCCCTGGACCAGACCGTCGAGATCGACCTCCTCGATGTGGATTTCACCGCGATTAATGGTGTCCACGACCTTCTGCGATACGTCGAGGCCGAGCACCTTGCTGCCGGAGCGGGCAATGACGGCGGCGGTCGGAAGGCCGATGTAGCCTAGGCCCACGACGCAGACGGCAGGTTTAGTGTCGGATTTCATTCGCAAGCAGCTCCACGATTCGGCCCGATGCCTGCCCGTCCCCGAAGGGATTGTGCGCGCGCGCCATGGTCTCGTAGGCTGCGCTATCGTCCAGCAGGGTTGAAATTTCGGTAACGATGCGGGCAGCGTCCGTCCCGACAAGCTTTGCGGTGCCCGCCTCTACCCCTTCGGGCCGCTCGGTCGTTTCGCGCATGACGAGAACCGGCTTGCCGAGCGCCGGGGCCTCTTCCTGCACGCCGCCCGAATCCGTGAGCATGACGGTGCTGATCGCCAGGAGCCGCGCGAAGTGCGGATAATCCAAAGGCTCGATCAACGCGACGTTGTCGAGGCCCGCCAGCGCTGCGTTCATCACCTTGCGCACGTTGGGATTGAGGTGGACCGGGAAGATGATCGCCACGTCCGGTCGCTGCGCGATGTGGCGGACGGCGCGGGCGATCTGTTCCATGCCGTCGCCGAAGTTCTCGCGCCGATGGCTGGTCACACCGATGATGCGGCGTCCCGAAAAGCGGTCTTCCAGCTCTGCGAGACCGGAGGCGAGGGAGGGCCTGCGCGCGATTTCGGTCGTCACCCATTGCAGCGCGTCGATCACGGTATTGCCGGTCACATGAACGCGTTCAGGCGGGACATTCTCGCGCAGGAGAGCGGCTTGGCTCGTCTGAGTGGGGGCGAAATGCAGGCTGGCCATGGCCCCGATGATCTTGCGGTTCGCCTCCTCCGGCCAGGGGTGATAGAGGTTGTAGCTGCGCAGTCCCGCCTCGACATGGTCCACCGGCACCTTGCGGTAGTACGCGGCCAGGGCACCGGACATCGCCGTTGCCGTATCGCCCTGCACGATCACGCGATCGGGCTTCACCGCGTCCATCACGCGGCCAAGCCCGGTGAGCAGGTTGGCGGTGAGCGTATCGAGGGTCTGGTCCGGCTGCATGACGTCGAGATCGTGATCGGGCGTGATGCCGGCGATCTGCAACACCTGATCAAGCATCTGCCGGTGCTGTGCCGAAACGCATACCACGCACTCGAAACGGGGATCGGCCTTCAGCGCGTGTACCACCGGGAACAGCTTGATGGCTTCCGGACGAGTGCCAAAGATGACAAGGATGCGTGCAGTCATGCAAGTCCCGTTACCAGCGGTGTGTTAAGGGCGGGATAAGGCCTCAGCCTTCCCGCGTGTAGCGCCCTTCGATGCTGGCTCCGCCAGTGCAGTAGGGGTCGGTGGAACGCCGTTGCGCCGGATCGGTGTAGGAGAGATCGAACGCGCTCTTCCCTGCCGGTTTCAGGACGAGCATCGGCTCGCCTTCTTCCAGCGAAGTCACCGTCCAGCTGTCCTTCTCGTCGTCCCGGCGGATCACACCGTCGAGGGCACAGGCCGGGCGCCCCTTCCCGGAAAGCGATACGAGAAGCATGGCCTGACCGTCGATGAGCGGGATCAGGCGCACCGGCCCGGCATAGCCCTCGCGCATGAAGCGGCCGGCGCCGAAGGGCAGGTTCGGCATGCGGGAGTTCTTGCCGTCGGCGTAATCCAGCCGCGCTTCCCGCCGATTGAGGGCGCGGGCATGGCAGCGATCGTCGGGGCAATGCCCGGCCCGACCGCGCGCCTGCTGCAGGGCGGCTTCGTAGACGGCGGCGTGCGCCGGTTTGTCGAGCGTCTTCTTCAGCCAATCGAGTTGGGCCTGCTCCCGCTTTCGGAGGTCCGCTTCACGGGCGACGAGTTCGGGCGCGGCCGGACGCGACACCTCCTTCGCGGCCCCGGACGGCTCCGACGCGTCGGGCCCGGTGCCGCAACCGGCCAGGGCGCCAAGCGGGGCAAGTGTCAGAATCAGACGGCGGATGAACGGCTTGGAAGCAATCACGGGGGGGAGCCTATCGCCGGCATCGGGGTAGGGCAATCACTAACCGGACGTTCGCGCACCACCCTGCATTGCGCAACGTGGACAACCGCACAGACAGCCTTGCTAGGCGCGCCGGCATGGGCAATCACCCGGTCCATGGCGATTCTGAGCGACAAGTGGATCCGGACCCAGGCCCTCGAGCACGGCATGATCGAGCCGTTCGTGGAGGCGCAGCGCCGGGACGGGTGCATTTCGTACGGCCTCTCTTCCTACGGCTACGACGCCCGCGTCGCGCCGGAATTCAAGATCTTCACGAATGTCGATTCGGCGGTGGTCGATCCCAAGGACTTCGCTGCCAACTCCTTCGTGGACCGAACGACCGATGTCTGCGTGATCCCGCCCAACTCTTTCGCTCTCGCACGCACCGTTGAATACTTCCGCGTCCCGCGCGACGTCCTCGTCATCTGTCTTGGCAAAAGCACCTATGCGCGGTGCGGCATCATTGTGAACGTGACGCCGCTGGAGCCCGGCTGGGAAGGGCACGTCACGCTGGAGTTTTCCAATACCACACCGCTGCCCGCCAGGATCTATGCGAACGAAGGCGCCTGCCAGTTCCTGTTCCTTCAGGGCAACGAACCCTGTGAGATCAGCTACGCCGACCGTGCCGGCAAGTACATGGGTCAGCGCGGAGTGACGCTCCCCCGCCTCTGAGCGGGAACAAACGGGCTGCACAAGGCTTCTCCCGGCGTACCGAGATCGGGAGACGTGCCGTGTCGAAGATCGCCGCCATCATCGGGCGCATTCTCATTGCGCTTATTTTTATATTCTCCGGGGCTGGAAAGCTTGCTGATCTCTCCGCGACCGAGACAATGATGGTCGCGGCGGGTCTTCCTTCGGGGCTTGCCATTCCGACCGGGCTGTTCGAGCTGATCGGCGGCCTGTGTCTTGCCGGTGGTTTTATGGTACGGCTTGTCGCCGCGCTGCTCGCCGCTTTCACGGCCCTCACGATCCTCTTCTTCCACGGCCAGATCGGCGATCCGATGCAGCGGGTCGAGGCGCTGAAGAACCTCGCTATCATCGGCGGGCTGGCGCTGGCCTTCGCCCATAGCCAGATGTGGAGCCACTACTACGCCATCGCCCGGGAACGCCGCGGCGAACTGGCGGCCCGCAACGCGGATGAGCGTGTGCGTGACGCTGAGTTGCGCGCCGCCCGTGCGGAGGCCCGCGCGGAAGCGCTGGCGCATGAACGAACCGCGCATGACCGTGCCACGGGCGTTCATGCCGCACCGGTACATTCCTCGCACACCGTGCTTACCGACACGGACCGCGATGGAGTACCCGAAGTCCGCCGTGCCGGCTGGCGCAACCGCCGCTGGTTCGACTGGTAAGCGATCGTCCCCGCAAGGGAACTTGATCTCGTCTCTTCCGCCGCTGACGATGCAGGGAAACGGCGGGAGAGCCCATGTCTCGAGATGATCTGGATGCGCGGATCGCCGCGCTTGAATCGCGGCTGCATGCGGCTGAGGATCAGCTGGCCATTCAGAACCTGCTGATGGCCTACGGTCCGCTTGTCGACAGCGCCTCCGCTGAGGAGGCAGGGAAGCTCTGGGAGGAGGGGGGCGGTTACACCTTCACTCTGCCGGAAGGTGGCGCGAAACGCCTGACCGCCCCCGACGAGATCGCCGGGATGTACACGTGGCCCGGCCATCTCGAGCTTGTGAATACCGGCTGCGCACATCTTACCGCGACACCGCGCATCGCTGTGCAGGGCGACGAGGCCGAGGCGGTCGGCTATTCCGTCGTAATCCTGAAGGAAGAGGATCGCTGGTTCCTCTGGCGCGCGGCCGTCAACCACTGGACGTTGCGCCGGACCGATCAGGGCTGGCGCGTCGTGGAACGGTCAAACCGGGCGCTGGACGGAAGCCCGGAAAGCCATGCCCTGATGCGCAAGGTCATCGCCGCATGATGCGCTTCGCCGGAAGAGTGGTCATCATCACCGGTGCCTCGAGCGGGCTGGGGCCGGTCATGGCGCGGATGATGGCCGCCGAAGGCGCGCGCCTCGTGCTGGCGGCGCGCCGTTTCGAACGTGTCGAGCAAGTGGCGCAGGGCATCGGCGGCGAGGTCGTGGCTGTGCGCGCCGACGTCACCAGCGAGGATGACGTGGCCGCCATGGTCGAGGCTGCCATGCAACGCTGGGGGCAGGTCGACGTCATGATGAACAACGCGGCCGTGCCAGGGGTCGACAAGTTCATCTGGGAACAGACCGTCGATAACTTCATCGACACCTACAAGGTGGACTGCATGGCCGCGATGCTGTGCTCTCGCGAGGTGCTCAACCGCTCGATGATGGCGCGGCGCTCGGGCTCCATCGTCAACTTCTCTTCAAGCGCCGGATGGGACGGCATGGTGCGCAAGGGGCATTATTCCGCTGCCAAAGGCGCCCTGCGCATCCTGACCAAGACGATCGCGCGCGAGGTGGGGGAATATGGCATCCGCTGCAACTGCGTCGTGCCGGGCGCCATCGCGACAGACCTGATGCTGAACTACATGCAGCGCATCGCCGCCGAGCAGGGCGTCAGCGCCGCCGAGGTGGAAGCCGGCATCGTTGCGCCTCTGCCCCTCAAGACCTTCTCCACACCCGAGGATGTCGCTCGCCTCGCCCTGTTCCTCGCTTCGGACGAGGCGCGCACCATCACCGGGCAGTCGGTGAATGTCGACGCCGGGCTGGTGATGTCATGACTCTGGACGATCTTCTGGCGCGCGAAGCTCTCCGCGATCTCGTGGCCCGTTACACCACTGCCGGCGATCGCCTGCGGATAGAGGAGTTCGTTTCCTGCTTCACGGAGGATGCCGTGCTGGAAAGCGAGCGTGTCGCTGCCGACCGGCTGTTCCGGTACGAAGGGCGTGAGGCGATCAGAGCCTGGCAGGAACGGTGGCGCGCAGGCGAGGGAGAGACACACGGCGCCACCTTCGTGCGCCATCACCTGTCCACCTCGAAGATCGACCTCCTGGGGCCCGCGACCGCGCAGGGGAGAACCTACTGGGTCGCGTGGACGGACATCGGCCCGGATCACGCGGGTTACTATCTCGATGCGTTCCGCAGGGAGGGTGGCGATTGGCTCATCGCGCACCGGCGGGTGCGGATGGACTGGGAATCGCCGCAAAGCCTGTTTCGCACTGCCGTCGGCCGCTCCGCCTAGCCCTCAGTGCAGAGGCCAGAAGTGAATGATGAGCGGCGTTCCCAGCACCAGTACCAGCAGGGACAGCGGCGCACCCAAACGTGCGTAGTCGCCGAAGCGGTATCCGCCCGGCCCCATCACCAGCGTGTTGCACTGATGCCCGATGGGCGTCAGGAAATCGCATCCGGCGCCGATCGCGGTTGCCATCAGGAAGGCGTCGGGCTGGTAGCCGAGGTCGCTTGCGAAAACGGCGGAAATGGGCGCCATGACCAGCACGGTCGCGGCATTGTTGAGGAACGGCGTCACCGCCATCGAGGCGGCAAGCACCAGCGCGACGGCACCCCAGGGCGGCATATCGCGGGCGAGCGCCGCCAGTTGCGTCGCCAGCACATCGGACGCGCCGGTGGATTGAAGGGTGCTGCTGACGGGGATCAGGGCGCCCAGCATGATGAGTATCGGCCATTCGACCGCATCATAGGCATCATCAACAGAGAGGGCGCCTGTGATCACCACCAGGCCGGCGCCGGCAAAGAAGGCGGCAGCGACCGGCATCAGTCCCGTTGCCGTCGCGAGCATCGCCGCGGCGAGAATGCCGATCGCGAGCCACCCCTTGCGCGTCGATCCAAGACCGATCTGCCGCTGCGCCAGCGGCAGCACTCCCAACTGGCGAAGCCGACCGGGCATGGCCGAAAGCGAACCCTGAAGCACGATCACGTCGCCGGCCTGCATCAGCACGCTCGCGGGTTTGACGCGAAGGCTTTCCCCCTGGCGCGAGATCGCGACGAGCCGCAGCCCCATGCGCTCACGCAGCATCAGGCGGCTGGCGGAACTTCCTGCCAATGCCGAACGTGCCGTCACCACCCCTTCGATCACGCCAACGTCGTCGCCAGGCCGGACGGCGGCTCCGGCCTCTTCCTCCTCCTGCCGGCCGCCCGGATCGAGCTGCCCGGCCGCCACAGCGCGCTCCAGCGCGTCCGGCTCACCCGCCATGATGAGGATATCGTTTTCAACCAGCACGAGGTCGGGGCGGACGTCACCTGTCAGGCCGTGGCGCAGGACCGCGGTGACCTCGACCTCGCCATCGTGCTCCTTCATGAACGCCGCGACGGTGCTCCCCACCAGCCGGGAGGTGTCGCGCACGCGCGCTTCGATCGTGTAATCCGATATGTCGAGGGCCTCGCCCATAGCGGCCACCGCGCGGCGGTCAGCCGGGAGCAGGCGGTAGCCGAAACGCAGGAAGACAAGGCCGATGGTCAGGAGGCCGAGCCCCGTCGGCAGGTAGTCGAACATACGGAAGGGTTCGCCCACCATCTGTTCGCGCACGCGGCTGACGATGATGTTGGGCGATGTGCCGACCAGTGTGGTCAGCCCTCCCAGGAGCGCTGCGAAGGACATCGGCATGAGGAACCGGGAGGGGTTCGTCCCGCTGCGGCGAGCCAACTGGCCGGCGGCCGGCATGAGCATCGCGAGCGCGCCGATGTTTTTGATGAGGCCGGAGGCGAGGCCGACCGAGGCGGTGAGGACGAGGAGTTGCAGTCCGGTGCGCTTCAGCCACTGGCCCGCCCAGGCGACCGCCTTCTCGATGAGGCCGGAACGCTGCACCGCCGCTGAAAGCACGAGCGCGGAGCCGACGATGATAACGATGTCGTCCGAGAAGCCGCTGAACGCCTTATCCGGCTCCACGAGGCCAAGAGCCAGGCCGGCAAGCAGCGCTATCACCGCCGTCACGTCATAACGAAAGCGGCCCCAGATGAAGAGGCCCATCATCCCGCACAGGAGGGCGATCGAAAGGTACTGATGGAAGGTCATTGAACCTCGAAGCGAACGAAAACGCCCGCAGGAAATGCGCGGAGAGCCTGCGGGTGCCCAATTTACTTGTTCAACCATTGACGAGGCGCCCACAACGCGGCAATAGCCCCCTTCGCGCCAGGCGCGGGCGGTTAGCTCAGTTGGTAGAGCATCTCGTTTACACCGAGAGGGTCGGGGGTTCGAGCCCCTCACCGCCCACCATTCCCAAACAGCATGAGGCATTGCGGGGGCACGGCGCAGCCTGCAAATAAGTGCAAAAAAAGTGCACGAAGGCGATTGCACACCAAGCCTTCCCCATGTAAACGCCGCGCCTGCCCACAAGGGACGCCGCTTTAGCTCAGTTGGTAGAGCACATCATTCGTAATGATGGGGTCACGTGTTCGAGTCACGTAAGCGGCACCAGCTTTTTCAAGCACTTAGACGGTTTGAAGGACAGCGGCGCAGACGGTAGGGTGACAAATGGGGTAACAACCCCGAGGTTTATCCCCCAAGCAACTTTTCCTGAGGTTAGGAGCCCGCGAACAAGGGGGTACGGGGGGGTGTTTTGCAACAGCCCGTTACCCGTCCGTCACCCCAGCGCACCAAGCGACGCGAAAAGTCACGTGGGATCAATAGGTTATTGGACTAGTCCGCATCATACGTCATGATGTGGACGCATCAGTGGTGTGAAGCGACGTTGGCCGTCAGGTGGTCCGCCAGCGTCGCGCGCGTCAGCCCGTCCATTGCCTCATGCGCCCAAAATTGCTCCTCGCCCCATGGGATCGGCAGACCGAAGCAAATCCGGACGATTGCCCGACACCTCTCTGTTAGATTCGCCGATCCATCAAAGATGGCCCACATGCGCCGCCCGACAGCGAGCGGCGTTGGCCTCGCGAGACTGTCGTGGACGCCTTCGATGATAGCTGCGACGCCTTGAGCATCACAGAACAGCACACCGTCTTTCAAATGCTGTTGGACCAGCGGTGGCGCGGCTCGCACCCGGATCGCTGGTGCATTGGCTCGGGTGTCGCGTGTGTGCCGACCGAACCATAGGACATTTTGCCACGCGTCGAGGACGATGGCGAATTGCGTGCCGGTGACGTGATGTGCTGTGTATTTCATGCTCGATTCTCCCCGAAAATTATGCCGGATGCTCTCGCGTCCTGATTTTGGATCATGTCGTTCCACCGATCAGCGAGCCGCTGGCCCACATCGCCACCAGCGCCGACTGGCTCGAACGGGACAGGTGGGAACAGCTTCATCCGGAGTGACAGGGGCCAAAGTGGCGGGGCCGATGTTGCCCTTTGATCATCGGCGAGATAGTGAGCGTAAAGCGCACCCGCCCCGTGCTCGGCTTCATGCGCTGCCAGCCATGCGTCGCGTTCATCGCGCCACTCATCGTACCGCTTCCGTTCCCACGGTTCACAATGATGCAGACGGTGCGCAAGCGATCCTGCGGGCAACAGGACCGAGCGCACCGACATGAGACGTTTGGACAGACTGACTCGGCTCATCGTTTGGACAGACTTGTGATGAGAAGTTCAAGTTCTTCAACCTGACGCTTCAAGTCTTTAAGTTCCGCTGCTTCGCTTGCCGTCTTTGTTGCTTGTGCAAGTCGCGCCGCTTCATCGGGACTGATTTCACCCATCGCAGCGGCGTCGATGATAGCGTTGGGATCAGTGCTGTCCAATTCAACCGTTCGGCCACCTTTAGGCAACGTATATTCGAGGACAAGCTTAATTGCCCCCATGTCGCCTGCAGTCACCCGTTCACGCAGCTTGGCGACTGCTTCCGAGGAGAGGTCCTGGACCGCTTTAAGCGAAGTCAGCGACACCTTGTTCTTTGAGCCGCGAGGCCTGCCACCGCTTCCCGGCGCGAACGTACCGTTGGCAAGGCGTGGGACTATTTGTTGCGTCATTTTCAAATCCATTCAATGCTGCGACCACGCGCCACCAGCCATCGGGCGACCGCGCCCGTATCGAGCAACCCGCGCCGTATTGGGCGCGGGAAGCCATTGCGGGCTTGATGGTGCGCCGCGAGTTGACGGGACCAGCCCAGCCGCCGCCAAGCGTCACCGGACGCAATGACGGGCTGGGCAGGCAGGAACACCGGGGTCACGATGCCGCCAGAACCGCGTCGAGCACATCGGACGGCTGCGCGTCGAGCGAGACGGCGAGCACCGACAGGGTATTTTGAAGTGCCTGCTCGACTTCATCCAGAGCAGCGCGACGATCGTTGTGCTGCGCAATGCTCGCCTGTGCCGCCGCTTCCGCCGCAGCCATGTCGGGCCCGGTGGGCGACAGGAGTTCGAGCGACGGACGCAAGGGATGCAGCGAGTGGCTCGCGCTGCGCTCGACGTGCGCAAGCGCCAAGTAGCGATCCGCCGCGACCTCGAACGCTTCGGGCGAGATGGCGGCGAGATTGCCACGGGCCACCAAGGCGGCGAGGTCCGTGATATCTGCGGACTGGACAAACGCCATCTGGGTGGCGCGATCCATCGCGGCCACGCGGGCGCGCCGTTCCGCTTCGTGCCGCATATCGACTGACTCGGGAACCGCACGCAGTCGAGCGTCCGTTTCCGCCACCGCGCGGCGTTCCGCCGATGCAAGGTGCATCGCACGGCCCAAAGCAGCCAACATCGGCGGCGCGACGTTGCTACGGACGTGTTCAAGCGCGGGCTCGGGCAGGTACTTCGCAAACGCATCGGCACCACCATTGGCGTAAGCGACCGATGCAGTGGCGAGCCCGGACAGCGGCGCGTGGCGCTTGGCGTCGATCGCGGTGGTCGCGCGGGTGCCGTTACGCTCGACGGCGAGAATGTCGCCATTCGCGGTGGACTGGTGCGTGAACTTTATCATGTAAAGCGGGCCTTATTTTGTTGAACATCCTAAAGTTGATGTCCAGTAGCACCGCCGTCAATAGGGACGTTCAATAAATATTTTGTCGTAAACTACTTACCACGGTGAAAGGTGTTACTCGGGAGTGGCCTTAGCCGCTATAACGTCGAAACCTGTTATAGCGGGAAAATGTGGTGCGTTTTCAAAGGGATACGGGTGATCCGCTATGACGCTATGGAAAAACCTATCGCCGCCTTTTAACGTTGTATGCAACAGGTACAATTGTAAGCAATAGGTACAATTTGCTTGTTGCAACACTCATTACCCTATTCCTTGATTTTCCTTAGCGTTATAGCGGATTGGGTATAAGGTATTGCAAATGAACGAAAAAAGGCCGCTATAACGTCCAATCTGTTATAG
>NZ_PPSM01000033.1 GCF_002916655.1 Novosphingobium sp. HII-3 | reverse complement strand
TTCTGATAAAGCTCCACTCTCTTCATCCTTCCACCTCCGCACAAAAGCGAAGGTCTAACAGGACTGGCCCTTTTTTATCCCGGTGCTCCGGTCCGGTCCGTGGCCCCTTTTATTCCCGGTGTTCTCAGCGGTAGAATGGCGACGGCTTAGCTCATGCGCGAAAAGGGCAGCATGATAATCAGTCGTCGCAAGCTGCCCTGCCACCATGCCCCTCATTCACTCTCTTCTCGATCCAGCTCTCGATATCAGCCCGCTTGAACCGCCATGATCCCCCAACCTTGAAACCCGGGAGCTTTCCCGCCGCTGTGAGTTTGTACGCCGTCTTCTCATTGATCTTGAGAAAATCAGCCACCTCCCGCATCGTGAGAATCTCGATTGGCATGACGTATCCCGCCGCAGATAATGGAGCTAGTAGTAGCGAAAATTGGAGAAAATCCGAGAACTTTTCCAACGTTTCCACATTCTTTTCGCGATCGATCTGCAGCGCGTCGATCTGGTCGTCTGGACCGACAAGCCTCAAGCTCAATTGAACAGTTTTGGTCAAGCGAACGAATTTGTCCTAGATCACCCGACCATCTGAGAATGTGTCTCTGAATCAGGACATTCCATTACCATTAACGTCGTCGAATGAAGCTCGGCACTCTTCTGCGAGGTAGCTGCTGACGCGTTGCGTCGTCTTCTGCCTAGGTCGACGCCCGTCACGAAGATCCTGAACAAACCGTGGGTCTCCGACGACCTGCCTACCAAACATGCTGGCCTTCGTACCGCTACGCGCCAAATAGACCTCAATCTGGTTCAGGAGCTCCATCGCCTTCGACTCGCTTTCTGCTTGTGTTCTTGTTATGTTCTTATTAGGAAGGCTTCCTAGAGTCTAGGATCGAATTTCCTAGACGGATGAGATAGGACACGCAGCGATGGAAGATGCACGCAAAGCACTGGACGATCTGATCCAGCAACGAGGCTGTAATTACTCCTCGATCTCCCGCCTTCTTGGACGCAACGCGGCCTACATCCAGCAATACATCCGCCGCGGCAGTCCCCGCCAACTGGACGAGCAGGACCGCTCCGTGCTCGCCCGCTTCTTCGGCGTAGACGAGAAGATCCTCGGTGCGCCCGAGCGGCGATCCGGCCCGGTCGTCGAACTGGTCCATGTCCCGGTGCTCGATGTCGAGGCATCGGCAGGGCACGGGGCTTTGGCCGAAATGGAATCCAAATGCGCCCAGTTCGGGTTCGACGAGAAGTGGCTGCGGCGTCTGACAGCGAGCAAAGCGACGAGCCTTTCGATCATCGCTGTGCATGGAGATTCGATGGAGCCAACGCTGCATGACGGCGATGAAGTCATGGTCGATCTCAATGATGGACAGTCGCGGCTTCGCGACGGGATCTATGTGCTGCGCATGGATGACATGCTCAGTGTCAAGCGGGTGGCAATCGAGCCGCAAGGCAAGCGGGTCTCGGTGCTCAGCGATAATCCGGCCTATCCCAGCTGGCGCGGCCTGGAAAAGCGGACGATCAATATCGTCGGCCGCGTGCTTTGGTTCGGCCGCGCGCTACGCTAGGTAGCTCGCCAATGCTTGCCCTCCTCGCTGCCTCGATCGTCGCCGCCGGCCAGACCTTTACCTGCACACCCACGCATGTCTGGGATGGCGATGGGCCCATATGGTGCGCTGAAGGCCCCCATGTCCGCATCGCCGGGATTGCAGCGCGCGAAATGGACGGAACATGCCGGACCAACCAGCCCTGCCCCGACGCGTCGGCCACCGAAGCGCGTGACGCGCTCGTCGATCTTCTTGGCGGCCCTCGCGGGACCATCTCGACAGGGCATGTCGTGGTTCGTGGACCGAGATTGACGTGCCGGTCGGAAGGTTCGGCAGGCGGCAACCGGACGGCTGCCTGGTGCCGACTGCCGAACGGAGCCAATCTCTCCTGCGCGATGATCCAGACACGCACAGTGCTGCGTTGGGATCGCTACTGGAAAGGGCCTGCATGCCGCTAGGCCCGGAACTCTGTCTGACAGGCCGTCTTGCCGAAGGCCCCTTCGGACTTGAACTCCATTCGGGCGGCGGGGTGTGGGAGCTCGACACCGGGCGTGGAGCACGCCGGTTGCTCGGATGCGAAGTGGAAGTCTGCGGACGCCGCGCCGGGTTCAACGAGCTCATCTGCGATCAGATCTGGCCAGCAGGACAACCCCGCCCTCCTCGTTCCAAATTCAATATTGAACTTCTCTTGGCGTGCATTGTCGTGGGCTACGGTTTGATCGCGTTCTTCCTCGGCCTTGTTGGACGTCTCGGCTGATGTTGAGCGATTGGGAACTCTGGGCTTGTGCCAACCAGGTCCTGAAAACCCATGGTGAGAATGCACCGCTTCATGTCGCCGAGCAGATCGGTGCGCTCGCGCTGGCACAGGACGAGGCGGGCATCGCCACCTGGAAAGCCATCGCCAAACGCGTGGCAGAGCTGATGGGAAAGGATCGCCCGACGCGCCTGCAATAAGCCAGTATTACCTCGGCCACATCTCAATGCTGGTCAGCCCATCGGCGAGAGATCGCCTGGAAAGAGAGTGGGCTGCGAGCTCCTGCCGGCATTCCCCTCGCCTTCGATCTCCAAACCCTGCATCCGCTCGACCAGATGGCGCGCGAGATCGACACGAGAATTGCGCTGGGTTCGCGGGTCGTCAGCGCCGAGCCCGACAAGCGTCGCTTCGGACGCGATGGCAATCGCGACTTCGATATGCGTAAACAGGATTTCATCGGCGATTCGGGTCATGGCCGCAATGAGAACAAAAACAGAACTCATAGTCAACCGGTGGCATATGGACCCATGCGGATAGACGCTGCGTCAGATCCCGATTTCGAAGGGCTTGGTGATCGAGCGATCGAGTTCGGGCGGCACGCGAGCCGGTTCTTGCGAACGATCGGGCGCCTTGCCCTTAGCATGGCCCGTTGCTGCCGCATCGCGCAGCTGATTGACCGTTTCGAGCGCCGAGCGTTTCATTCCCGGATTGCGCTCAACGGCTGCTTCGAGCTTGCCCGCATTGTCGACAAACAGGGTCAGACCATCGCGCAGACGGGTTATCGTCACGAGGAATGTCTGTTGGTTCGCAAGATTGCGTTCGCGGCTATCCATGACGGCAATCCCGCGGTCGGAGGTCAGACCCTGCGCCATGTGCGCATTGAGCGCGTAGGCGAGATCAAGACGCTCGAGCATGGGGTCGCCCAGCCCCAGCAGGTGTTCGGCGCCAAGCGACGTTTTCACCGTGACACCCTTCGCATCAACCGCCACGATGCGCGCCTGATCGGCGTTGAGCAGGCCGCGCTTGTGATCGGTCGCCGTCCAGCGAATGCGATCGCCATCGTGGATTTCGAGTGGGCGAACCTCAAACAGGCGCAGGGGATCCTGCTCACCCTGCGGTCGTATCTGGCCCGGCCGGAATTCAAAGCGCTTGCCCCGCTCGTTCTGCAGCATCACGCGTTCGCGGGTGGGATCGGTTTCGATCACTTCATAGCGGCCCTTCTGCAGCCCCTGCCCCCTTTGCCGGCGGTCGGCTTCGAGCACCATGCCGGCCGCATAGCTGCGCGAACAGCGCATTTCCTCACGCGTCAGATTGATGCGCGACAGGACATTCAGCTGCAAAGAACCCGGTCCCAATTCGCCATTGGCTTTGAGCCCGATCTGGACGGCGTCGTTCACCTGTCCGCGCAAGTTGCGACCCGAAGCATAGATCGCGGTCACCTCCCGCTCAGCAGGCGAAAGCGATAGCCAGGCCGCCGCAGCATCAATGGCGGCTGTATTACCTGACGCGACCACATGCCGACCAAGATGTCGCAAAGCCTCATCGATAAGTCCGCCCTGCGCTGCATATTGGGCATCGCGCAGCGCCCTATCGCGTGCGCGCAGATTGGTGTTCATGATCGCGGTTTCGACGCCTGCCTTCTGCATGACGTCGAAGGGTTTGCCGGCATCGACGGCGCCCAATTGCTTCCTGTCCCCAATGCTGGCGAAGCGGTCGAGCTGGAGCAGATTGGCGAGGCGCACGAGCTTTTCCTTGTCGGCATTGCCGACCATCGAGGCTTCGTCGAGTAGCACCGTGGTACCGCGCAGAGACGCGCGAACCTCGGCAAGCCTCGCCTGGTCTGCTCCTTCCAGAAGGCCCTGATGTTGGCGTAGAAAGCGGGCGACCGTCATCGAGGAAATGCCGGTGTCACGTTCAAGCATCTGCACGAGCGTGTTCTGGACTGCGAGCCCGAGCACGGACCTGCCTTCCTCGCGCAAGATGTCCGCCACAGGTTTGAGGACGGTACTCTTGCCGGCGCCAGCTACGCCTTGAATAGCGACAATCCGGTTATGCGAAGCAAGAAGCAGGCGCCCTGCCCCCTCCTGCCCAGGGTTCAAGGTCAGGCCATATTTGAGCTGAGAGAGCGCCTGTAGCCGCTCTCCGGCCACATCAGCTTCGACCACCGCCGTCCCATGTCCCCGGCCACCTTCGACGGCCGCAATGATGCGCTGCTCGAGCCCGATTGCATCGCGGGTTGTGACAAGATTGCGATCTGCACCCTTGCCTTTTTGCAGGTGGCCCTGGCGCAGCAATTGATCGACGCGGTGTTCGATATCGGCAAGAGTTGTGGGCAAGGCGAAGCCTAGCGCTGAGCGATATATCTCGGTCCGCGAGAAGGCCGCCTCGCGCTCGCCCAAGTGCCTGATCGCCGATGCGACCGCATGAACGGCCGCGATCTGCTCGGGCGTCCGGCGCCCCATGTCGCGAGGCACAAGCGGGTCGCCCTGACGTAGCCCCAGACGCTCCGCAAATGTCGCAGCCAAAAGGCGCGCGCGCTGGCCGATCGATCGTACTGAATTTCCAATTCCGGAGACGGAGCCAATGTCGGTGGCGGCCCATGCATTGGCCTGTGAAATGACAAGCCTCGGATCAAAGCCCAACTGTGCTGCTGCCTCGCGCCATTGGTTCACGAGAGCCTGGCGGTCTGCCACCGGCCCTTTGTCCGCCCGGGTCATCAGATTGGCCGCATTGCGAGCCGCGATGCCCTTGCCTTCCATCGTCGAAAGCTTGTCGAGGATCTCGGCACGGCGCGAACTGAAGGCATCACGAACGGGTTTGGGAACGCCCACCGCTTCGAAATTGCCATGCTTGCCGTATTCCCCAACCTGGTAGCCGAGCTTTTCTACGGCCAAGCGGAAGCGCGCCATGGTCATGGCATTGAGCAGCGTGTTGTGCTCCCAAACCTTGTCATTTCTCAGCGCTCGCCATTTGCCATCGGGCCCCTGGGTTACATTGGCAACCACGGCGTGAAAGTGCACGTTGGGCTCCTGATTGCGGTTCGTATCGTGCTGGAAAAGCCCGATCACGAGATTACGCGTCGCGACCACCCGTTCCTTGCCTCGGACCTCCATGCGGGTTTCGGCGAGATTCTTCTCAGCCCAAGCCAGAGTCTCGCGGACGGCAGCGCCATAGGCATCGAGGATACGCCTGTCGCCGCCGACAAGGGCAAGGATGGACCAGCTCTTGGGCATCGAGAATGTGAGGTCGGTGCCGGCGCGATGCGCCCTGTTGTCGCTCCCGACACGGCTGCCATCGGGCAGTATGCCCTTGAGCACGGCCTCGAACTGCGAGGCTTCGATAACGCCTCGCAGTCCAAACGTCTCCGCGCCTTTGCCAAGCCATTCACCAAATCTCTCGGCATCGGCACGGGTATAGTAATTGTCGGCGGCAAAGTAGTTGGCAGCGCCGCCGGCGGTACGGACATTGGCTACAGAGAGCATCAGGTCTCACTCCGCCAGGCGACGTCTGCCTCGTGCGTCACAGTTCAAAATCGCCGAGATCGGGACCCTCGTGCGAAGGCTGATCCTGCTCGGGAGCGCCGTCTTCGAGCATGAGCTTGCGGGCTTCTGCCTCTCGCTGGCGCTGGGCTGTCCGATCGACGGCTTGCGGCTTGTCCGAGGGCGGATTGGCCCGCGGCAAGTCGCTTCGGCGTCCCTCCTTCACGCTATTCGGTGGATCCTTCTCATCGGGATGATCGCCTTTGCGGAGCGCCGCACTCGTTGGCAGCAACGGAAGGGAATTGTGCGGCGTTGCGTTGTGCGCTTCGGGCGGCGATTTTCGCCGATGACCAGACTTGCCTGACTGCTTCCTGGGCTCGTCGGGAATGTCCTTTTCTGCCCGTTTCGTCGCCTGGTGGCGTGATCCCTTGGCATCCGCCTCGACTACCGGCTCTAGCGGAAGGGTACCTTGCTTTGGGACGACAGGCTTGCCTGCTCCGTCGTCGTTCGACGAGGGATGTTCGCTCTGATTTGCTGGCGGATTGGTATCTGTCACGCCGCCTTTACTCTTGCCTTCGACTTGCCGGATCGGCTGTCGATCCTTGGCCCGACCGACGAAAACATGTGCAATTCTTTCCCGGTCTATCGGCTTCAGACGCACCGGCGCTGCAGGAAAGCCGTCGGGGAATTTGATGAAGCCTGACAGGCGCGGCAGGTTCATCAACTGGTCGGGCAGCAGCAAAGGCTCGATATGCTTGCGCGGCGTCAGGCTGACGGCGTCGCGAGCATTGTTGTAGCCATAGGTGTAGCCCTCTTCCATGTCGCGAACCTGGCGATGACCGATGAAGTCGGAACACCAGGTAGCTGTCTCGCGGTCTGCCGTACCGAGGATCAATTTGGTCCGGGCAAGCGATGCAAGCGTCATCGCCATGTTCTCACCGTAGACCTCCTTGAGCTTGGCGTAGGCATGGATGCCGGTGACGATTGCGCCGCCGAAATTGCGCGCTGTCTGCAGGCCTTTCTCGAGAGCGGGGAGCCGGTGAAGCGCGCCCAGCTCGTCGATGAAGAACCAGCATTTGAGGTCCTTGGTGCGAGGCATCGTCATCAGCGTGTTCATCGCCGTATCGAGCCACAGCGTGAGCAGCTGCGCGCACACGCTCATGTCGACGTAGCGCGCGGAGATGAAGACCATCGAGCCACTTCTTTTGGCGTTAGTGCCTTCGTCGTCATGGGCGCCCTCCTCGATCCAGTCGCGGACCGAAAAGCGGCGCCCGGAAGTGGGCAGGAGCTTCAGCGCCTTGGCGTTCACGTTGAACACTGCCCGGATCGATTCCGCCATGCGCGCGGCTTCAGGAGCAGTCAGGGGATCAGCGATCGTGCCTCGCATCATTGCGTGGACCCGCGAGAGATCAGCGGTCATCAGTTCGCGGGCAAGCGCAGCATTGGAGCCCCGCCCTTCGGCCAACAGCTTGAGGCAGAACTCGACGAATAGGGCACGCGCCGCGATAACCCAGAACTGCGCCTCCCCGCCCCCGTCATGGGGTACGAGGGCTTCCGCTGCCGCCCAGAATTCACCTTCGGTGCGGCATTCGTCGAAGAGGCTCCATTGGGGACAGCGCGCGTCTAGCGGGTTCAGAATGATGTCCCGGTCGGCCTGGTAGAAGTGTTCGATGAATGCGCCGGTTAGGTCGAATACGACGCAGCGCTGTCCCTTGGCGCGGGCTTCGGCAATCATGTCCGACATGGCGACTGTCTTGCCCATGCCGGTGGTCCCGATGAGCATGGCGTGGCTCTGTTCGAGCCGCCAGGGATAGACAACCGTTGCAAGATGCGAGGGCCGGTATGGAAATGCCGCGGACAGTTCCTTGGGCGAACACAGATGCCATTTCCAACCCATGGCGCTCGAAAGCTCTCGGGCGCGCTCGCGCTGGTTGTGCCCGCGCAGCTCATCGACCAGTTCCGGTAGTGTCACGAGCATGGCCCCGCGCTCATGCTTGCGCTCTTTCGAGCGACTGCCGAAGCGCGCTGCGAACCAGTAGAACAACACGAAGGCCGGCACGAGAAGCAAGGCCGAACGCACCAGAGCATCGCCCAGCAAGTCGAGCAGATGATCCCAAGCACGGATCACCGGCGGATAGGCATCGAGCATGATGATGGGGAGCTGGACGGTTCCTCCAAACCCCGTTTCGAGTGCGACCTGTTTCGCCGGATCGAACTCCATGAATCCGTAGATCGCAGCATAAGTTCGCATCCAGACGAGGTAGGCTTCGTGATCGCTCAGCCCTGCCGAAATGGTCCACCAGCTAGTCCAGGAAATGCCGATGGCGGCGATGATCAGCGGCCCCTTGAGGCCTGCTGCAAACATGAAGCTGAAGTGCCCGAGCAGCTGACTTCCGCGCGTGAAGTTCACGAGGTTACGCTTCATCGGAACCTCCCTCGCCGGCATTTGCGGTGAGCCCCAGCTCCTTGCATTTGCGCGCGTAGGCTTGATGGGCTCGCTCACGCAGACCATGATCGGCATGTCCTGCGAGAAGGGCATCGACGCCGACCATTGTGAACACCGATTGGCGGCTGACGCGGTCCAGCGATGCCTCGAGCTTGGATGCAAGATCGTCGTTTTCGCATGCCTGCGAAAGCAGCGACCGGATCCATTCGCTGACGCTTATATCGCGCCGCTTTGCTGCAGTACGAACCCGCTCAGCGAGCTCGACGGTGACATGTACCTGAAGAGATTTTGGCCGTGTCATGCACGGACTCCTTGTGGTCAGGAGCCCGGAACGCACTGCGAAAGGCGGTTATTGTCTAAATCAGAAACGAGAACATGTCAAGAACATGCGAGATGCGCAGGAATGCGCCCTTTCTGGCTGCCTTCAATCAAATTCGATTGGCGAATTGGCGACCATTCATTTCTGATTGAG
Source organism: Novosphingobium sp. HII-3 (assembly GCF_002916655.1). GTDB lineage: Bacteria > Pseudomonadota > Alphaproteobacteria > Sphingomonadales > Sphingomonadaceae > Novosphingobium > Novosphingobium panipatense. Next base: position 13,286 of record NZ_PPSM01000033.1, on the reverse strand, counting down.
AAGCAGCCATTTTTGCAAGAATCCATCAACACACTGTATTTACTCTCTTTTGTACTGACTACCGCCTGCGATTTATCGCGTACGGTGTGCTCTTCCGTCCCCAGCTTAGAGGGTAGGGTCCAGTGTCATGACCAGCACGGGATCGGCGGTTTTGAAGTCCCAAAACCAAAGGATGAATACCATGCCGCTCGATTGCCGATTGTGTTAAAGATCGATCGAGTCCGCCGGCAGGAAGAATGGTGTTGCGGGCACCCCACCAGGAGCATGGCTATGGCGGATGTAACACTGAGCGCGACGCCCAAAGGCAACGGATTCCAGGCAACCGTGACCTATTCGAGCGGCGTGTCGATCAGTTCAGCGGAAGCCTTTCCGACGAAGGCCGAGGCCATTTCAGCAGCGGCCATGAAGGTGCTCGACATGCCCGATCGGCTGGAGGAATTCGATGTGTCGGACGCCGAGGACTGATGCTGCAGGGAATGCTCGCGCGAAACCCAGGGGAGGGACGATACGGGACCCGAGCAAAAAGAAAGGAGGAAGCCCTGACGGACTTCCTCCTCGTGTGTGGCATCAGATTTCATCGCTCAGCTTTCCGGGCACTGTGTCGATGACCCGGTCCAGCATGGCCTTGGGCAGTGCGCCGTAATCGCCCTCATCGACCGCGATGTAACCTGCCTCACCATCGGTCAGGACATATTGGGTGAAGTAGCTGTGAAGGGACCGGGCATGAGCCTTGTCGAGTGCGGCAACGAAAGCTGCCTGATCTGCCTGGAATGAACCCTGCGCGATATTCAGTGAAACGTACATGATCTTTCCTCCTGATGTTCGATGCGTCGCATCAGGAGCTGCGAAGATGTGGGTGACGGGCCGGGTCAGGGACCGCGCATAGCGCGGCCGCGAAGCGGCGATGGGGGAAACGATTTTTGCCGGGCTTGCCCGGTAAAAATGGTGGGGCCCCGTCGTCCTTGACGCGGCCCCAAAGCCCGCATCACACTTGGTTTTTCTGCGAGAGAGACCTCTCCAACGTCAGCGTGAAAAGCACTGGCATCGCGGCAAAAACCGTTTTCCTACATCGCCCCATGTTGGCACTGTCGCACGTGGAGGGGACCAACGGCCTGCGAAAGGACAAACTCATGGCCAGGTCCAAACCGAGCGCGCGGAATGCGCTCAAGAAGCTGCGCGAGCAGCGCGAAGAACTCGATGCACAGGAGGCCAGGCTCCGCGAGGAAGCGGCAGGCGAACTGGGCAAGGTTCTTCTCGAATGCGGAGCCGAGACTATCGAACCTGCGCAACTGAAGCAGCTCATCCGCGCATCGCTCACCATCGGGATCGACGATGCTCTCAAAAGGCTCTCCCCCGCCTGACACTTCAACCGCGGCGGGGTGTGGGCTCGATGCCCCGCCCCGCCGCTTACGTCAGAGAACACAAAAAAGGCCCCGATGGCGCGAACCATCGGAGCCTTGTCGTTTGCGGGAGGCGCTCAGTCCTCATCGATGTCGGGCGCACCTTCATTGTTCGACGCTCGGCCCTTGGTGAGGAAGTCCACCTTGTCGGCGATGATCTCGCAGCCGTAGCGCTTGGTGCCGTCCTGGTCTTCCCACTGCGTATAGTGGATGCGCCCCTCAACCGTCACGAGCTGGCCCTTGGTGCAGTACTTGGCGACGTTCTGGCCGAGACCGTTGAAACAGGTCACGCGGTGGAATTCGCTGTCCTTGGCGGTGTAGCCGTTTTCGTCCTTGTAGGTCTTGCCGTCCTTGCGGGCGGGACGGTCGGTGACGACCGAGATCGAGGTGATGTTGGTGCCGCCCTGGGTGGTGCGGGCTTCGGGGTCGCGGGCGATGCGGCCAACGAGGATAACGAGATTGGTCATGGTCTTTCTCCTGATCGAGCATTCCGGGTCCATCCCGGCTGCAAACCCGACTAGGAAGCGGCCACGGCGAAGCGCACCGAAGGGAAACCTCGATCTGGTTCGGGTGGTGCGGGCAGCCGGGCGCAGCCCGGCAACTCGGCCGGACCTGATCGGGGTTGCGCGTCTCGACGGGGATGCTTCAGGAAAGGTTTGCTTACAGGCCGGGTTGGTCCCGAGTGCCTTGCAACAGGCCAAGCCATGACTTTTCGTATTATCGGGATGCGACGCACCCCCTGACCTCGCCTACCTTCTAAGGCGACATCATATCTCGACTACGGACGCTCCTCCCGAAGCGGACGAAAGACCCCCTGAAAACGCACCGCCAGCAGCAGTCTCAACAGTGCCAAGCGGTATAGGCTCGTCCAGACGGTGCCCCCGCAACATCCAGTCTTGGGGCGTGATTAGGCGCCCCCAATCCGCAAAGGAAGGAATCGTACCCAAGTCCTCGCGGACGTGCTGCTCGCCTACAAGGCGAACAGGCACGACACGGTTGTCGGCGTTGACGATGGTAGGCCCGAACAGCGTTTCGAGCATGAAAATGCCTTCGGCATGGTGCCGAAGGGCCCGGTGCCGCGGATCAGCAAAGATCGCCTTCGACTGGTCAAACCATTGGTGGAGCGGCAGGTAATCTTCCACCACCCCTCCCCATTTCCGGACTGACGATAGGGCGTGATAGTAGCAATGAGCCATCGCATCTCTCCTAGAGATCAGTCGAATGGTCGTCGGTCGCCGTGTAACGCAGCTGGCAGTCCAGAACGAAACTCGGCGTAGCCACGTCGATGACCAGTTCGCCGCAAGCACCATCATTGATTTCCCATCCGGGATGATGGCGTTCGAGAGCAAGGTAAGTCAGTTGCTCGAGGGCGGAATTGACGCTCTGGTCGTCGCCTTCTCCAGCACAGTCGATCGTCACTTCGGGACACGGAACACTCGCCCCGCCGGCGTCAGAGAAGACGCATTCTTCGACCGCACCGCTGTCGCCGCACCCATCGAAACGGATTTCTACGCGGGCAATTTCGGCATTGCGCAGCGGGGCAATGATAGCTGCCTTGAGCCGTTGGATTTCACTTTGCGCCTGCGCCGCGCGCTCGGCCTGGCGGACAGCAAAATCAGCCATGATAGCCTGAAAATCAGTCATCAGATTTCTCCTGCAATGTGGGGGCAAGGACAGATCGTCTTGCCCACGAGAACAGGCGAATTCTTTCCTCTAAAGGGCTGCGCCAGCGCCGATGGCGCTGGCGCGATGCCGGACGCATCAGTCGGTATCCTGAGCCGCGCGCTTGGGAGAAGTTCCAAGCGGACCGCGGCGATCGACGACGGTAATCCGACGGGATTTGGCTTCGATGACGAGGCGCTCCAGGACCCCGTTTCCGGGAAAGGCGACGACATAACGGGGGTCGAGCGAGAGCATACGCTCGTTGCGCTTGAAGCCTGCGCGCGCGCCCAGGCGCATGTCGAGGGAGAAGCTGATTTGCGGGATGTTGCGTCGTTCCGCCCAAGAAGATGCCAGACGGTCAACGCCCTTGGTATCACCGCCGTGGACAAGAACCATGTCAGGAACCCGGTCGTGAACCTTGTCCAGAGTAGCCCAGACGTTGTTGGCGAAAGTGAGAGCGTCCTGCTCGTTTGGATGGCGTGTGCGGCCACCGGCAAAGATCACCGGCGTACCTTCTGGCATGGCGGCGCGGCGCTTGGCTTCGGACCGGGCTCGGACGAACTCGCGGCCCTCCACAAGCGCGGAAGTCAGCATGGCGCTGTGATTGAAGCGCGAACTCGACACGGGCTTCCACGAGGAGCCAAACTCGTTGAGATAGAGGCCAGCGGCCACTTCGCGCATCTCTTCGAGAGCGAGCATAGCCCCTTCGGCACACTGCGCACGCTCAACCTGGGTCTCGAGTTCATGGGTGTGAATTTCGGATCCATCTGCAGTGGCGACGAGCGCTCGGACTTCGTCGGTTGCGCGGTCGACGGCGGTCGATTTGCGGGTCGCGGAACGGTGGAAGATGTTGACGAACGCCCAGCCGAGGTCCTCGGCATCGGCCTCCAGCGCAGTCCCCGTGACCATTGCAAAGAGATCGGACCAGACCGCTTCGAGAGTCTGGACGACCGCCTCGTGGACCGGAAAGTCATTGGTGGAAACAGGGGCAGGACCAATCGAAAAACCGGAAAGATCGAGGCCGGCAAGTTGGTCAGAAAATGATGAGTGCATGGGTATTGTCCTCCTGACTGGCGTGAGGCTGACGCACCCGCTCATGGCTGCGCCAGCGAGAGCCCGTCAGGGCCAGCTTGAGGCAGTCTCCGCACCCGACAGGGGAAACCCGCTTGGGCAGGCTGGCGCGGGCAGGCCAATGGCCCACAGGGCCGGGCCAACTCGGGCCTGCGCAAGCCGGGTTGCGGCAGACTGGCGGCTGGCCCAGGGCCTTTCTCGCATGGCTTCAGGCCATGAGTGCAAAAGCAAGTTTCGTCAGGGAGGACAGGCACCTCGCCACGATCAAAGTGACTGGCGCATTCAGGCCACTCGTTTTGCGTAGACGCCCTCACCGTTCGACATGTGACCGAAGCAGACGAAGTCGCCGAACAACGCTTCAAAGCGCGAGGCGATCTGGGACAGCCAGCGCTGTGCTCTGGGCGATCTGGCCGTGCGCCAATCGGCATCCCAATAGGCGCCATCGTCACGCTCGACAATCCACACCGCTACCAGGCCGGCGTAAACCGACACGCCGAAATCTGCATAGGCATTGCGCATGAGGATGCGGTCTTCGCGGCTCCGCCAACCGTCGTGGGCGATCAGGGAAGGGAATACCTGCCCTGCGCGCTCGCGCAGATCTTCGCGGAGCCACTCATATTCGAAGTCCCAGTCGTCGTCTTCTTCAACTTCGAGCACGGTGAAGGCCACAACGGCCCCGCTGGGGCAACTGACTGATCGGCCCATGACACCCTCCTTCAGGCAGCCAATGCAGCGTCGGCAGACGCTTCGTCGGCATCATCGGCAGAGGCACGTCCTCCGAGTTTGAGCAGAAGCCTTGATGCTTCCTCCGCCTTTGCGGCAGCGGTGAGAATGGCACGGTCATCCTGCTTCAGGAGCTTGAGCCAGTGCTCGATATAGCTCGCATGGCTATCCAAGTGTGTGACTGGCAGACCGAGTTCAGCGCCAAGCATAGCGCTCGAAAGTTCGGCAATGAGTTCCTCGGCAGCGTAAGCTGCAGAACCAAAGCGATTCTTGAGATTACGGTCGAGGCGGCTGGCATGGCCGGTCCAATGCGACAGCTCGTGCGCGAGCGTCGCGTAATAGTGGTCGAAGCCCGAGAAGAGATGCGCGGGCGGCATTGTCACCCGGTCAGCTACCGGCTCATAATAGGCTTCGTCGCCCTGATGACGCAGGACGGCCGGAATATTGGCAAAGAATGAGTCGAGTTCAGCCTGACGGCCCTCGGGTTCCACCACCTCAAGCGTCGCGGCGGGATGGAAACGTTCCGGAAGACCTTCGACCTGATCGGCATTGAAAACCGGATAGGCCTTCAACACGCGACGACTTTCGTCAGTTTTTTCGCCGGTGTCGGGGGCTTCGACTTCCTTGGTGTAGCTCTTGTAGAATATGGCGATGGTGGATTTTTCGCCCTTGCGCACCTGTGCGCCCAGTTCTTTGGCCTGATTGTAGGTCATCCAGAACGGCGAGGCGTAACCGCACATATCGGCAACCATCCAGAGCCAGAATACATTCATGCCGCGATAAGGGACGCCGCACGCCCGCAATGGACGCGAGACTGGCACACCGCGCCATGGCTTGATCCACGGCTTCGTGCCGGACTCGAGGCGGGCGATGATTTCTTGGGTGATACGGGTAGCAGGCGACACTCCGCCCCTTTGTCCCTTGCGATAGGCCATGTTGGATCTCCTGAAATGGCCTGACGACAGTTCTGTCGGTCAGTGCCGGAGATCCCGGAGCCCCCTCCGCTCTCTTTCCATGAAGGAAGCGGCCCCCCGGCATGGGCCGGAGGACCGCTTCACGGTGGCGAGCAGCCGTTCCTGTCAGGAGGAGGTCAGGCAGCCAGCTCGCTCGGGGGCTGATTGTCGTCGTTGGCGACGAAATCCGCGTCGGGACTTTGCGCTTCGTTATCGGCAGGAATTTCCGGCAGGTCGGCAAAGCGCATGACCTCGGGCACCCAGGCGAGGGCCCTTTCCCGAACTTCGACCTCGGAGATGTAGGTCCCCGCAAAGACGCGCTCGGTGCTCATCGCGAGATCGCCCTTTTTCACCGATGCGAAGCGCGAGGACAGTTCCAGGCCGCCGACATCGGTGAGCGCATCAAGGATGACCTGCTTCGAGACGCGGTCGAAGTAGTTTGCCGCGGTCGGACGCCACCATTGCGCCATGTCGATGCCGATCGTGCTGCCCAGATGATCCTGGAACGTGATCTGACGTTCGCCTGCCATGTTGAGGCTCGCCTCGAGTGTGCGAGCGACGACGAAGCCGAGCCATGCTGCGCGACTTTCATCAGCGAGTGCCCGAAACATCTTGAAGCGCGACGAAGCATCTTCGCCAGATCGCCAGCTCTCATCGAGACCCGAGCGCAGGTCCGCAAGAGATGCGCTAGCTGGCGCATCCTTCGCTTCGAACCCGACAATCGGACCCGCAGGGACGCCGCCACGCAGGGTCGTGGCCGCGCGCGACCGCCAGTCGTGGGTGTCGGCATCCGCGAGGGTGAAGACCATGATGTCAAGCGAAAGGCCGGGATCCGAGGCCACGTGGAGCGCGAGCACGTCACGTCGTTGCATCGCAAGTTCGTCGACCAAGCGCTTGGAAAGCGCTGCACGGCGTTTGCCATCACCGCCGACACTCGCAACGACTTCGACGACATCTTCGTCACCAACGACTTCGATGTCGCGCTCGCCATAGAACACCGGCTGGAGAACCGGTGTGCCGTCGCGCGAGAGAACGAGGATCATTCCGGCATCGGCCTTCAGTTCGGGTGCCAGCTCCGGGGGCTTTGCCCGAATGTCCTGGCATTCGCGCTCGATCGCTTGGATCGTCGCCTCGGCCGCAGCAATTGCTTCTTCGGCGCTGCCTTCGTCTTCAAGAATGGCCGCATGCTCGTCGTACGAGGCATCGAGCTCATCAAGGCGGGCCAGTTCGGCGTCAGTCAACGGAGCCGGCTCGGCTGGAAGTCGAATGAGGCCTTCGACGAGATCGTGACTGGCATAGGCGTCAAGCGTCGGCTTGACCCAGGCAAGACCCTGCTCTGCTGCGAGCGCCTTGGCGCGCTTTTCCATCTCTTCCGCGGCGAGCGTTTCGAGAAGCGCGACATCGACCCAGGACTCGCTGTCATCGTCGTCGAAGAGTTCGCGTTCGATCCGGCCACCTGCAGCGATATAGGCTTCGCGACCGACAAGACGGGCCCGAGCATCGCTGCCGCGAACCGTGCCGGAGAGCACCATGCGCCGGATACTGTCGGCGCTGGGCGCATAATAGCCCGAAGACGCCTGTTCATAGACGCGAGCCTGAATTTCTTGGTCGGAGGTCGCGCCGAAAGCTTTGGCGAGATCGAGAGTGATTTCACCAGATGCCAGTGCGTCGAAGACGATAGGCGCGAGGCTCGCGAGACGAAGACGGCCTTCGACGAAGCGGACCGTCAGCCCGAAACGGCGCGCGACATCCTCGGTCGAGGCACCTGCAGCGATCAGGGCAGCGAACGCCTGCGCTTCGTCGGCTGGGTTCATCGCAAGGCGATGGAAGTTTTCGGCTAGGCTCGTTTCGACTGCGATTTCCGCATCGTCCTCAAGCACGAGGCAGGTAACCTCGTAGCCCTTCGGCAGGACTTTCTCTTCGGCAAGTGCCAGCAAGGCGCATCGGCGGCGCTCTCCGGCTTCGACCTCGAATTTGCCACGAGCCGCAGGCCGAACGATGAGGTTCTGCAACAACCCATGGGCTGCAATGCTCGCTTTCAGTTCGGAATCTGCAGCTGGATCACCGTGATGGCGGACGTTGCGAGGGGACTGGACCAACTTGGTCAGCGGGATCGACTTGATCATGGGACTTACTCCTGATTGCGAGCTCAAGCATCGACCTTCGACGCTCATTCGGCTCAAACAGAGGCAAGCGCCCTTCCCTCTCAATGACTGACGGTGGGCCGGCTTCCGGCCTGCCCGGTTCAGGACACAAGACTTAGGAAAGTATACATTCGGCCCAAACAATGGGTGGGTCCGCAATCGCCGACATAGCCGGCGGGCGCCCCCAAGATTGGGCAGTTCTGAAGCTGCAGCGAGATGTGATCCCGCCTGCCGGATACGGGTCACCGGATGCATCCTTTGGGATGTCTTCAAGCAGCAAACGATAGATTAGAGCAGTGGATAAATACCTCCGGGACTCAACCGCCAAAAATGCATAGAATATGGCAGTTTGACTGCAACCGGTCGCTACTTCTGGGGGATGACCTGTCTGACATCACGGTCGATGATTTGAATGCCGCACTCACCGGTGACCCGGAGGCCCTCGAAGTTCACCTCGAACTCGTCGAGCGCGACGTCGTTCTCGACGGGCATCTCGTAAAAATTCACTGCCATTGCCTGACCGTCGACGCCAATGGCCGCGTAGAACCCCATCGGCTTGCCGAGTTTATGCGAAATGCGGTGACCACCTACGCAATACCTCGGGCAAGAATGGCCGCAGCCAAGGCGCGGGACGAAAATTACAAGAGCGGTGAGGCTGTTGCAGCGTTGCACGAAGAGGCCAAGCGGTCGTTCACGGATCTCGCGCGAACCGGCGAAGGCGGTGAGATGCTGCTCTTTCTGCTGGCCGAGCGCTTTTTGAAGCTGCCGCAAATCCTCTGCAAGATGGACCTGAAGACGGATACCAGACAGCACTATCATGGCGCTGATGGTGTATATGCGGGGGTGACGGACGACGGAATTTTGAAGCTTTTTTGGGGTGAATCCAAGGTATACAAAGACGTCAGCGAAGGGATCAAAGATTGCTTCGCTTCAATTGCCCCCTTCCTAATCGAGCCGGACCACGAAGGTGCCGAGCGCGAAAAGGACTTGATCCTTCTGAGCGACAAAGCCGACCTGTCTGACCCGACTGTCACGGCCGCGCTCCGGCAGTATTTTAACAAGGACTCAAAGCAGTCAAAGCGCGTCAAATACTGCGGAATCGCGCTGATCGGGTTTGATGCAGCCTTCTATCCTAGCGACGGCGTCAAGGCGGTGGCGGAGGAAATTACAAAAGCCGCCAAGACTGAGCTCGAAAACCTGAAGACGCGGATTGGAACGCGACTGACTGCCGAAAAGCTGGATCAAATTGAGATCGAGGTGCTTTGCATCCCTCTGCCTTCAGCGGATGGGTTCCGGAAGGCATTCCTCAAAGCGATGGGGCTCACTGAATGAGCCTCGAAGAGTTGACCAAGTGGCTGGTGAACGAGGGCATCAAAGACGATGTAGCTGTCCTAACCCGTCGCACCGTTAGGACTGAGCTGGACCATCTTGAGCCTGAACCCGCGGAAGACCCCGATATCGACTGGCATCGGCTCTTGTTTGCCGGAAGTATCCTGGCTCGATCCGAAATCCGACAGCATCAGGAGATCGCGCTGCGAATTGCGACCGGTGCCGTCACGCTGGCAGATTCACAGCCCGTGAAAGATGCCGGGGCGGTCCTGCTTGATAAGCTATCCAATTTCCGCACGGTGGCCCTCGCGAACAATCGCGAATTGCTGGAGACGGACTTGGAGGGCCGCTTAGGTCTGGGACTGCGAATGGAAGCCCAGCGCCGAAAGTTGGATCATTCTGTTCTCATGGAATCCAGCGGAAACTGGTTGCAAGTCAACGATTTCCAGCAGCGGTTTTGGGATAGCGCCACGAAAAACACATGGTTATCGGCGTCCGCCCCTACAGCTTCCGGCAAGACGTTCCTCGTCTTGCAGTGGCTGATCAATCATATGCGCTCGGCTGAAACGCGCGTCTCGGTCTATCTCGCACCGACGAGGGCACTGGTTTCGGAAATCGAGACGAACTTGACCTTGCTGCTGGGCAGAGGCGCAGAAATTGAGGTTTCATCCCTCCCGCTCCGGGAGAAATATGATGCCGCGTACGAGGGGGGAAACAAACTCATCCTCGTGTTCACGCAGGAGCGGCTTCACCTTCTTGCCAACGTACTCGGCGATGACGTCCACGTCGATTTGCTGGTCGTCGATGAAGCTCACAAGATTGGCGACAACCAGCGGGGCGTCATTCTGCAGGATGCTATCGAACGGCTCGAGCGCACTAACCCCAACCTGAAGGCCGTGTTCATCAGCCCTGCGACGCAAAATCCTGAAGAATTACTGGCGGACGCTCCAAGTGCGGCAGACGTAGATTTCGTTGACAGCGACTCGCCGACCGTCATTCAAAACCTGATCGTCGCTGAGCAGGTTCCTCGTAAACCAAAACGATGGAAGCTTTCGATACGCCAAGGCGTCATTTCTGAGCAGATCGGTGTGTTGGAGCTTAGCAGCTCACCAGGCACATTGAGCAAGAAGCTGGCCTTCATAGCGGCGGCAGTCGGGGAGCGCGGCGGCACCTTGGTATATGCCAATCGTGCAGGCGACGCCGAAGATATCGCCGACCTGATTTCCCAATTGATCCCTCCGGTCGATTGTACAGACAAGGAGTTGGTCGAACTTGCCGATCTGGCAAAAAAGGGCGTCCATCCCAATTTTTCTCTAGCATCTCTCGTTCTTAAGGGCGTGGCGTTTCATTACGGCAACATGCCATCCCTGATACGTCAGGAGGTGGAGCGCCTATTTCGTAGCGGGAAAATTCGCTTTTTGGTTTGCACTTCGACGTTGATCGAAGGCGTGAACCTGTCGTGCCGCACGATTGTCGTTCGTGGCCCAAGAAAAGGCATTGGGCATCCGATGGAGCCTCATGATTTCTGGAATCTCGCGGGACGAGCTGGCCGATGGGGTAACGAGTTTCAGGGAAACATCGTTTGCATCGATCCGGACGACACCACCGCCTGGCCCAACGGCGTCCCCATACGATCCCGTTATCCAATCAAGCGCGAAAGCGACGCCGTTCTTGAGACGGGTGACGGCATGGCCGACTATCTTGAAAGGAGGGCAGATACGCCACTGTCAGAGCTGCCTGATGTTGGTCAATTCGAACAGGTTGGTGCATACCTTCTGGCGACTTACCTCCGCTTGGGTTCGATCGAGCAGGCGGGATTCGCGAAGCGTCATAATCCCGCAACCATCGCGAAGATCGACGCGCAACTTGCCGCTTTGGCGGACACGATCGAGATCGGTTCTAACATCGCCGAACGTCACCCGGGCGTGAGCGCGCTGGGACTCCAGTCACTGCTGAATGCTTTTCGAAGCTACCAAAAGGATGTCGAAAACCTGATCCCCGCTCCGGTCGAGAGCCAAGACAGTTATGATCGGTTCGTTACGATAATGCGCAGAATCAACGAGCACCTATATCCGGCTTTCATGCCTGACAGTCTGATCCCGCTCTATGTCGTCATCGTCGTGCAATGGCTTAAGGGCCTTTCGCTCGCAGCGATGATAAGGAAGAATATCGAGTATCACCATACGCATGGACGGTCTTACGTCCTGCCCACGCTGATCCGGCAAACGATGGAGCTTGTCGAACAGGTCGCCCGATTCAGAGCTCCAAAATATTTGTCAGCATACATGGACATTCTCCACCTCCATCTCCGCGAGATTGGCCGCGAGGACCTGATCGACGACTACCTGGATATCGGGACACAGCTCGAATTTGGCGTTTCGACGCGCACTCTCCTGTCATTGATGGAACTGGGCCTGTCTCGCATGAGCGCGGTAAGCCTCTACGAGAAGATTGCCAGGGACGACCTCACTAAAGAAGGATGTATGCAATGGGCACTAGAGCGCGACGCCCAGTTTGAGACAATGGACATCCCAGCTATCATCATTCGTGAAATTCGTGAGAAGCTATTGGCCGATGATAAAGATAGCCAAGACACCTTGAGTTCTTGACGTAGGAGGTTGCAAATGCCTGCCAAGCCGTTCGATTTAGGTGATCTGCATTTCGACAAGAAGGGCGACGCCGTCGCTTATTTGAACACGATGCTTCACAAGTACGACGTTGGCGACAAAGTCAGTGCAGAAGATGCAAAGGTGTTGATGGCTGCGTTAGCCCGCCATCCCGAAGGTGACGAAAAAATCGGAAGCGGTGTCGCCGGGTTCAGCGTCCGGACCGCCGACTTCAATACCAAATGTTTCTGGGTGAATCGGACGGATGGCAGCACCATGAAGTTCGCGCATCGGGCCTGCGTCTACGGAAAAGTTCGGCCTGGTTGATTGCTGAACTGGCCGAACAAGCAAGCGACGGGAGCAAGGAGTCAGCCTTTTTTGAAATCTTCGATGCCTTACCGTCACGACCCAACACGGACCTGGTATTTGGAGCCGAGCTGCGCGGCGAGCGCCGCCGCCTGATCCTTCTCGGAAAACGCTCCTGCGAGATGCCACAAGCGCTCGGCCAAGATATTTTCGATGCGTGCATTCGGGAACATGCCCAGAGTAATCAAATGACTGAAATTAAATCGTAAAGTTACAAAGACCGAAGCACCAAAACCTTGGGGCTGGAGCGTCATTCTACGCAGTAGCCACCACTCGAAACACCGCCCCTGTACCAGCGTCTCGAACCAGATCGACACCTGTTCCGTCCCAGTGGTAATCGAGGTGACGTCCCTGAGTGGGGTCGGATACACAATCCGGGTAGAACAAGCCGACACACTCACCACCCGGATGCCGGATGCTCGGATAGACAAGACCTTCGGCCCCGCCCCCTTTGAGTTCAACAGCGAGGGCTTGCGATGCAGCATAGTTGTCGGGATCAAGCGCGGAATCGCCTGCCGCAAGGCACCTAAGATCGTGAAGATCGGCGCTTACCGAAAGGATGATCTCACGGAACTGTGAGGTCCAGCCTGGCGCTTCTACAGTGCGAGCCATGAAACGGGCATGGTGATGGATTGTCTCGAACAGCGCAGTTTCGAATGCATCCCCCGCGTATAGGACGCCGTAGGTCCCATCGGTGAAGCGACTTGGCCGGTCAGTGCTGACATGCGTGAACGGGGCCATCAGATAGGATGCGCCGTTGCCCCCTACCCGGCGGTCAGCAGGTACCAGATCGAGATTGCCGATCGTCGCCATAATGCGGGGATTGGTTTTTTGCTCGGCGGAGATCAGCAGCGGCCAATCTGCAGGGTCTGAGATGTCTTCGAACAGGTCAATCGGTGGAAAGGCTGTCAACCGGCGCGCAAAACTGACCCCCTATCGGCGCCCAATATTGACCCCACCTTTCGGCAGCGCGGCGGTTATCCCGGTAGTCGATAGGAGGGGCCCACGGACGACGACGCGCACCGTCAGGTG
>NZ_PPSM01000032.1 GCF_002916655.1 Novosphingobium sp. HII-3 | reverse complement strand
TGCTGATAAAGCTCCACTCTCTTCATCCTTCCACCTCCGCACAAAAGCGAAGGTCTAACAGGACTGGCCCTTTTTTATCCCGGTGCTCCGGTCCGGTCCGTGGCCCCTTTTATTCCCGGTGTTCTCAGAAGGCTTACCGGCGCAGCCGCGTCAGACCGCCGCGCTGAACTTTCGCAGCGATCCCTGCCGGTACGGATCAAGGCGCGCCACGATGGAGCGGGCATAGGGGAGCCCGGCAGGCGCGATAACCAGTTCTTCGCCCTCCAGGTCGCAAAGTCCCGCCTCGCGGTAAGGCTGAAGAAGCGGCAGAGCGGCATCCCGCAACTCCGGGTCGAGCCGTGCCCGGCTGCGGCACAGCAGAGATTCTATCACCGCTCCCCGCCGCTGATCGTCCAGGCTGCGTTCTATCCCGCGCGTGGCGGAGAAGCGATCCTGCGACAGCATCGTGCGGTAGCGGCCCGTGTTCTTCTCGTTCTGTGCGAGGAGGCCAGGAAAGCTTGAGATCGCCGAAGCCCCCAGCCCCAGCAGCACAGGCGCCTGTTCATCCGTGAAGCCCTGGAAATTGCGTCTCAGCTTGCCTTCGAGGGTCACGCGGGCCAGCGGGTCCGTGGGAAGAGCGAAGTGGTCGAAGCCGACCGGGATGTAGCCTCTCCGGGTCAGGAATTCATAGCCGTGCGCCGCCATCGCGAAGCGTGCCCCGGCATCGGGCAGGTCCCGGGCGTCGATCTTCCGCTGGCGCGCGATCAGGTGCGGAATATGGGCGTAACCGAACAGGGCGATGCGATCCGCGCCGAGAGCGACCGTCCGCTCCAGCGAGTCCTCCAGTTCGGCCATCGTCTGGCCGGGCAGGCCGTACATAAGGTCGAAATTGAGGGAACGGACCCCGGCCTTGCGCAACATGGCGGTGGCGTCCGCGATCATCCGCGCTGGCTGAATACGCCCGATGGCCTGCTGCAGACGGGAATCGAACGTCTGGACGCCGAGACTTGCCCGCTCGATTCCGACCGCCGCGATGACAGCGGCCCAGTCACTGGTGAGGGTTCGCGGATCGAGTTCGATGGACATCATCGGCCTCGATGTTTCGAACTGAAGCGTCAGCGCATCGACCAGTCGCACGAAGTCTATCGGCGAGATCCCGTTGGGGCTCCCCCCGCCGAACGCCAGGCGCGCCACCCGCGCTGTGCCGGGAAGCCGCTCGGCAACGAGAACGATTTCCTTGTGCAAGGCGTCGAGGTAGCGGGCCACCCGCTCCGCACTTGCCGCCGTGCGGTTGGCCACGCCGGTGTTGCAGCCGCAATACCAGCAGATCTTCTCACAGAAGGGGATGTGAACGTAGAGCGACACATCGCCGCTGACACCATCGATGGCCGTGGCAAACAGTTCGCCGCCCGTGCCGTCGACGAACTCGGCCGCAGTCGGGAAGCTTGTGTAGCGCGGTACGGGAATCGCGAGAAGATCGGGGTGATAGGTCCACATGCCGTTCGACGTGGCTTAAGCGGCAGCCTCGGTCATTGCGATTGATCAACACGCTTGCGCTTGCCATGCGAATGGCAGCCCTTGGCGCAGCATGGCCCCTGCCCCGGGCCCGGCGGAGCGTCGGGAACGGGAGCGGGAAGGCTGACGGTGCCGCCACTGCAAAGAAGTGTCGGCAGGACGCTGGCCTCGGCTTTCAGGGGCCCGATCATCGCCGGGATCATGCCAACGGCCCCGAAGAGGGGAAGAAGGCGCATCAGGCGCCCTCCGGTCCCGGATTGTCCTCATCGATCAGGATGCGGTTCGCCGCGCCGTCCAGATCCTCGTACTGGCGCGTGCGCATGGACCAGAAGAACGCACCGAGCCCGAAGAGGCCCATTCCCAGCGACAGCGGGATCATCAAGCCCAGAATCGTCATGCCTGCTCTCTCCCTTCCTTAGGTCCCGCCGCGCGGGCGAGCCGCAGAGAGTTGCCCACTACCAACACCGAACTGCCCGACATGGCAAGGGCCGCCACAAGCGGCGTCACATGCCCCATGATGGCCAACGGTACCGCCAGGACGTTGTACAGCACGGCTGTGGCAAAGTTCTGACGCACCACCCGCATCGTCGCCCGCGCCACCTTGATCGCAAGGGCAAGAGGCATCAGTCGCTCACCCACGAAAACCGCGTCTGCCGCCTGCTGGGATACGTCGCTCGCGCTGCCGGGAGCGAGGCTGACGTGCGCTCCGGCAAGGGCCGGGCCGTCGTTCAACCCGTCTCCCACCATCAGCACCTTGCGACCGGCGGCAGCACGGCGTTCCAGAAGCGCCAGCTTGTCGGCAGGCCGCATGGCGGCAGCGGCGAAGAGGTTCAGCGTGCGGGCAAGCGCGGCGACGGCTTCGGTACGGTCTCCGGAGGCGATACTGACGGTGAGGCCCTGCGCCCGCAGCGCATCGAGCGTCGCCGGCACATCGGGCCGCAGCGGGTCGCCAAAGGCGATGCGGGTGCGCGCGCCTTCGATGACGAGATCGACGGCGAGTTCGGTGCCTGCCGCCCCGCCCGTGGCGGCAGGCCGGACAAGCGCCACATCCCGGCCTTCGAAACGTCCGCGGATTCCAGTGCCGGCCGTCTCGTGCAGATCGGTCACGTCGGCCGGCTGCACACCGTCTTCGCGCAGCGCTCGCATCAGACCCCGGCTCAGGGGATGACGGCTCGCCTGCGCCAGACCCAGCGCGATGCCCTTGCTGGTCGGGCCAAGCAGAGCCAGCGTCATCGGCCTCGGTTCCCCGAGGGTGAGCGTCCCGGTCTTGTCCAGCAGGACATCGTCGACCTCGGCCAGCCGCTCCAGGGCCGAACCATCCTTGATGAGCAGCCCGCGCCGCATCAAAGTTCCCGCCGCCACCACCTGCGCCGCCGGTACGGCAAGGCCGAGCGCGCAGGGACAGGTGATGATGAGCACGGCGGTGGCGATCGTCAGCGCCTTGTACACGCCCGCTCCGGCCAGCATCCAGCCGCAGAAGCTCAGCAGGGCCAGCGTGTGTACGGCAGGCGCGTAGAGACGCGCGGCGCGGTCGGCTATCTGGACGTAGCGCGAACGGGACGGGCCCGCGTGGTCCATCAGCCGCGCGATGTCGGCTAGCGCTGTATCCTGCGCCGCTGCCGTGACGCGCACCTCAACCGGGTTCCCGAGGTTCACCATACCGGCATGGACGCGGTCGCCCGGCCCCGCCGCCTGCGGGTCGCTTTCGCCGGTGAGCATTGATGCGTCGATCGTGGTCGATCCTTCCTCGACCACGCCGTCGGCCGCCAGTGCCTCGCCCGCCGCCACGAGCATGACCATGCCGGGCTCCAGCTTTTCGGCCTCGACGTAGCGGGTCCCGCCATCTTCACCGAGGACCTGTGCCCCACGGCCCATCCGGCCGAGCAGAGCGGCAATCCCCGAGCGTGCCCGCCCCCGCATCATCGCATCGAGCGTACGCCCGGCGAGGAGGAAGAACAGCAGCATGACGGCCCCATCGAAGTAGGCGTGCTCTCCGCCCGTCACCGTTTCATGCAGGCTCATGGCTGTGGCCAGGACCACGCCGATCGTTATCGGCACATCCATGTTCGTGCGGCCATGACGCAGCGCCATCCACGCGGAGGCGAAGAACGGGCGCCCGGAATAGACCACGACCGGAATGGCGATAAGCGCACTGATCCAGTGAAACAGCTCCCGCGTAACGGCGTCCGTTCCGGACCAGACCGACACGGAGAACAGCATGACGTTCATCATGCCGAAGCCGGCCACGGCCAGCGCCCGCACGAGCCGCTTCGTCTCGCCGTCGTCGCGCGCCAGCGGGTTGTCGACGGCGCGCCCGGCCTCGAAGCCCAGCTTTCGCAGTTCCTCGATCAGGATGTCCTCATCGAGAAACGCGGCGTGGCTGACCGCGACGCGCTTCGCCGTCAGGTTGACGCGGGCGCTCTCCACGCCCGGCAGGGCGGAAAGGCCCCGTTCGATCTTGCCAATGCAGCCCGCACAGCGGATCCCGGGAACCGTGAAGCGGCTGTCCAGCATCCTCTCAGGCCCGGCAGCGAGAGCGGGGCGGAGCGCAGGTGCAGGAGCGTTCATGCGCCGATCTCCTGCTCGGTGCGCCACCGCGCCTCCCCCGCTTCCACATCGAAGCGCACGATCCATCTGCCAGCCGGAAGCGGCTCAACACTCACCCACCCGGTTGGCGTGCGGCGGAAGGAGAGCGGCACGTCCGCAAGCCGGCCAAGAGGATGGCGAGCGACCGCACCGATGCGCGCCGAGGCGGCATGCGTGCTACCGAGATCAAGAGAGACCTTCACATGGCCGTCGCTCCGCCCTGCATCGAGCCGCCAGCCAAGCCCCCTCGCCCTGGCGGCTTCGCTCAGCCAGCGATTGAATTGCTGGCTGGCGACATAGGAGTTCTCGACGACGATGCCGCCAAACGTGGTGCTGGCAAGGGTCGCCATGCTGACGTTGACGCCGATCACCACTCCGAAGCCGGAAACGAGTATGGCGGCCATATGGCGGCCGGTGAAGGGCTTTGGGCTCGTGACGGTCATGGTGTCGCCTCCTGCGGCGTGTCGAAGCGGACTTCGGCGGTGTCCATCTCATCGGGCTCGCCCAGCGCCCGGAGACGAAACACGAAGTCCTGTCCCGATGTCGCCTGAGGAGCCACTACGTAAATCCGCAAGGGGTACGTAGCGTCCGCCGGGACGGTGCGGACGATACGCCGACCGGCCGCGGCACGACGGCTGTCGTCCGCCCACATTTCCGCACCGGCCAATCCGTCCAGTGCGATCTCCATCCGCCGTGGTCGCCCCTGCATGTTGCGCAGACGCAGCGTATAGGCGTTTCGCACCGAGCCATCGCTCAGGAGAATGTAGGGCGGGTTGCGATCCTTGCTGACGGTGAGGTCGGTGTGCACGCGCGCCCCCAGAAGGAACAGCAGGGCAAACCCAATGCCTGCCCATGCGCCCACGTAGACCAGGGTGCGCGGACGCCAGATCAGCTTCCGATGGCGGGTCGGCGCATGGCCGGCCTGCTCCGCCTCGGCATCTTCCAGCGTCGCATAGTCGATCAGGCCACGGGGACGGCCGACCTCCTTCATCACCCGGTCGCAGGCGTCAATGCACAAGGCACAGGTGATGCATCCCACCTGAGCCCCCTCGCGGATGTCGATACCGGTGGGGCATACCGCCACGCATTGGGCGCAGTCGATGCAGTCTCCGTAGAGATCCGGTGCCTTCTGCGCCTTCTTGACACTGGCACGCGGTTCGCCGCGCCAGTCCTTGTAGGTGACGATGAGCGACTTTTCATCAAGCATCGTCGTCTGGATGCGCGGCCAGGGGCACATATAGATGCACACCTGCTCGCGCAGGAAGCCGCCCAGCACGAAGGTCGTGGCCGTCAGCACGGCGACCGTGGCATAGGCGACGGGATCCGCCGTGCCCGTCCAGAACGCGTGCTGGAGCGTGGGAGCGTCCGCGAAGTAGAAGATCCACGCGCCGCCCGTGGCGAAGCTGATCACGAGATAGATGGACCACTTTACCAGCCGCCGTGCGATCTTCGCCGGCCCCCATGGCGCCTTGTGGAGCCGCATTCGCGCATTGCGATCACCATCGATCAGCCGGTCAACGTGCTGGAACAGGTCCGTCCACACCGTCTGCGGGCAGGCATAGCCGCACCAGGCGCGGCCTACCGCGCTCGTCACCAGGAAAAGGCCTATGCCCGCCATGATGAGCAGACCCGCCACGAAATAGAACTCGTGCGGCCAGATCTCTATGCCGAACATATAGAAGCGGCGGTGGGCCAGATCGATCAGCACGGCCTGATCCGGTGCGTAGGACCCACGGTCCCAGCGCAGCCAGGGCGTGACCCAGTAGACGATCAGGCAGAGCGCCATCACCGCCCACTTGATGCGCCGGAACTTGCCGTCGATGCGGCGATTGAAGACCGGCTCGTGCCTCGCGTAGAGCGAAGCACGTGTGCTGCCGGATGCAGTGGACTGATCCATTCTCGTGCGTCCCGCAGGGCTGGCGCCGTCAGGGCGCGGGGACGGCGGGCGGAGCACTCGCCGGCATCGCGGCAGGCGCTTCCTCACCCCCGCCGAGCGAGTGGACGTAGGCCGCCAGCATCCTGATCGTCACGGGATCGAGACGCCCGGCCCAGGCCGGCATAACCCCCATGTGCGGCCTTGTGATCTGCGCGATAACCTCCGCCCTGCTGCCGCCGTCGAGCCAGATCGGGTCCGTCAGGTCCGGGGCACCGAACTGGCGGCTGCCTTGCCCTGCGGGTCCGTGGCAAACGGCGCAGTTGTCCGCGAACACCCTGGCTCCTGCCGTGCTGGGGCGCGACTTGCCGGAGAGCGAAAGCACATGATCGGCAACCTGTTCGATCTGCTCAGGAGGCAGCAGGCCGTCCGCGCCGAATGCCGGCATGGCCGACTGCCGCGTCGCCGCATCGCCCGGCTGGCGTATGCCGTGGATGAGTGTGGTCTCGATGGCCTTCAGGTCGCCGCCCCAGAGCCAGTCGTCGTCGTTGAGGTTTGGAAAGCCCTTGAAACCCGCCGCCCCCACGCCGTGGCATTGCACGCAGTTGATCCTGAAGGCCGCCGCGCCGCCGGCCACCGCCGCGCGCATCAGTTCGGGATGGCGGGCAAGCTCCTCTATCGGCATGTCCGCAAGCGCGGCAACAGTCCTTGCTCGCGCGTCGGCGGCCTGCTTCATCTCCTTGTCCAGCTCGCCCCGGCTGGTCCAGCCGAGCATGCCTTCGGTGCCCCTCGCGAGCATCGGCCAGGCCGGGTAGGCGATGCAGTAGCCGATGGCGAAGACGATGCAGGCATAGAAGGTCCAGAGCCACCAGCGCGGCAGCGGCGTGTTCAGCTCCTCGATCCCGTCCCACTCATGGCCGACGGTCTCGGTCCGCGTGGCCTCGTCCAGACGGCCCGCGCGCTTGTGGTTGTCAGCCATCGTTCTCGTCCTTGAAGATCATAGTGGCGGCCGTTTCGTTGCGGCCGCGCTGTCCGGGCCGCAGGGGCCATGCCGCCAGCACGAGGAAGATCACGAGCATGACGAGCAGGCCCCAGCTGTCCGCGAAGTGGCGGAGCAGGTCGTAGGTGGAATGCGTGCTCACCGGCCCTTCTCCGTCGCAAGCTTCTCCTGAGCGGCAGCCGCGTTGACATCGACCATCGTGCCGAGGACCTGCAGGTAGGCGACCAGCGCATCCATCTCGGTCACCCGCTTGGGATCGCCGTCGAAGTCGCGCACCTGGGCCCTGGGATAGCGCGCGGCGAGGTCACCCGCATCGGCTTCGGGATCGGCCTGGGCGTTAAGATCTGCAAGCGCGCGTCCGATGTCGCGATCGGTGTACGGCACGCCCACGCGGCGCAGCGCGGTGAGGTTTGCAGCAACATCGGGCACGTCGAGGTCCCGCTCCGCCAGGAAGCCGTAACTTGGCATTACGGATTCCGGCACGACGGACTGCGGGTCCTTCAGGTGCTGTACGTGCCAGCTATCGGAGTAGCGCCCGCCGACCCGCGCCAGGTCAGGCCCGGTGCGCTTGGAGCCCCACTGAAACGGATGATCGTACATCGATTCCGCGGCAAGGCTGTAGTGGCCATAGCGTTCGACTTCATCCCGGAACGGACGGATCATCTGGCTATGGCAGGTGTAGCATCCTTCGCGCACGTAGATGTCCCGGCCGGCCTGTTCGAGCGGGGTATAGGGACGTACCCCCTCAACCCGCTCGATGGTGTTGTCGATCCAGAACAGCGGCGCGATTTCCACGATGCCGCCGATGGCCACGACAAGAAGCGAGCAGAGGCCCAGCAGGGTGATGTTCTTCTCGAGAGTCTTGTGGCGTTCTACGATGGTAGGCATGGGATGTCCCCTCAGGCGGCCGCGACGATCGGGCGATCGGCGGCGGGGTCGAAGGCGGCGTCATGGAGCGGCTTTTCCTCGCGCAGCCGGCCAAGGATGGTGGCCCAGACGTTGAAGGTCATGACCGCGGCGCCCGCGAGGTAGAGCAGGCCTCCGAAGGCGCGCAGCGCGTACATCGGATGCAGTGCGGCCACGCTGTCGGCAAAAGTGTTCACGAGGTAGCCGTCAGCGCCG
Organism: Novosphingobium sp. HII-3; assembly: GCF_002916655.1. Taxonomy (GTDB): domain Bacteria; phylum Pseudomonadota; class Alphaproteobacteria; order Sphingomonadales; family Sphingomonadaceae; genus Novosphingobium; species Novosphingobium panipatense. The sequence continues at coordinate 14,073 of NZ_PPSM01000032.1, read as the reverse complement.
TATTCGCGCCACATCAGGCCCTGGGTGATGCCCGCCACCCACATGCTGGCAGCGTAGAAGACGATGCCCAGAGTCGCGAGCCAGAAGTGCCAGTTCACCATCCGCAGCGAGTAAAGGCGTTCCCGCCCCCAGAGACGCGGCACGAGGTAGTAGATCGCGCCAAAGGTGATCATCCCGTTCCAGCCCAGCGCTCCCGAGTGGACGTGGCCGATGGTCCAGTCGGTGTAATGCGAGAGCGAGTTGACGCTCTTGATCGACATCATCGGCCCTTCGAAGGTGCTCATGCCGTAGAAGGCGAGCGCCATCACCATCATGCGGATGATCGGGTCGGTGCGGACCTTGTCCCAGGCGCCGTTCAGCGTCATCAGCCCGTTGATCATGCCGCCCCAGCTCGGCATCCACAGCATGATCGAGAACACCATGCCCAGCGTCTGCGCCCAGTCGGGCAGCGCGGTGTAGTGGAGGTGGTGCGGCCCCGCCCAGATGTAGAGGAAGATCAGCGACCAGAAGTGGATGATCGACAGGCGGTAGGAGTAGACCGGCCGCTCCGCCTGCTTGGGCACGAAGTAGTACATCATCGCCAGGAAGCCGGCAGTCAGGAAGAAGCCGACCGCGTTATGGCCGTACCACCACTGCACCAGCGCGCCCTGCACGCCCGCGAACAGCGGGTAGCTCTTGGAGCCCAGCAGGCTTACCGGCAGATCGAGGTTGTTGACCACGTGCAGCATGGCCACTGTGACGATGAAGGCGAGATAGAACCAGTTGGCGACGTAGATGTGCGGCTCGGAGCGCTTGACGATCGTGCCGACGAAGACCGCGAGGTAGGCGACCCACACAATGGTCAGCCACCAGTCGACGTACCATTCCGGCTCGGCGTATTCCTTGCCTTGGCTGGTGCCGAAGAGATAGCCGGTGGCCGCCAGCACGATGAACAGCTGATAGCCCCAGAACACGAAGCGGGCGACGCCCGGGAAGGCAAGCCGCGCCCGGCAGGTGCGCTGCACCACATAGTAACTGGTGGCGATCAGCGCGTTGCCGCCGAAAGCGAAAATGACGGCCGACGTATGCAGCGGGCGAACCCGTCCGAAGTTCAGATAGGGCTCGAGGTTCAGGACCGGCCAGGTGAGCTGCGCGGCGATGAAGACGCCGGCGAGAAAACCCGCCATGCCCCAGAATACGGTGGCGATGACACCCCAGCGGATCGGATCGTCATCGTAGCGCCCCGCGTCCGGGAAGCGCAGGACACCCCGGGCGAAACCGTCATAATCCGCGCTGCGCACCGTGAACCACAGCGCGGCGAACGCAGCGAACGCTACGATGGCCATGTGCATGGCGAAACCCTGATCCGCCGCGAACGCAGACGCGATCACGGCCAGGAAGAGCACGGCGAGCCAGACGCCCGTCCGTGCAAGGACCGAAACCATATGCCTTCTCTTTTCGGGATAAATTACTGATCGGACCTTGCCCTTGGTCCGATTCCTCAGCCGCGGCATTGACGGCGATCAAAAAGGGAAAGTCTCGCCTGATCGCGAAAAATCGTTGCTTTTGAGCGCGATCAAATCGCTTGCGGAATGAAGCGCGCAAATGGCTCCCGGGCCGCTCAGGCAAAAGGGGACACGCATGGTGCGGCCCCGGCGGCTCTCCGGAACACATCCTATGCGCAAAGTAACCGTGCTCGCAGCCGCTCTCGCAACCGGTGCCGCCGCCTTGGCCACACCCGCCCTCGCCGGCAGTCCGGACGGGAAGGTGCAGGTGAAGCTGCTTGCAACGGGCGTGTTGCCGGACGGCGGGATCGACGCCGTCAGATCCATTGATCCCGCACTGGCCGGTACACTGGCCGGCATGGGTGTGACCGACGTCGACGCGAAAGCGAACGATAACGTCGTCCCCACAATCGCCGTCGAGTACTTCGTCACCAAGGCTTTCTCGGTCGAGACGATCTGCTGCTTCACCCAGCATCATGTCAATGGTGCCGCCGATCTTGCCGGGACCCGGCTCGTCGACCACGTGCTGATCCTGCCTGCCACGATCACCGCCAAGTTCCACCTGGACACCGGCGGCCCGCTCAAGCCCTACCTGGGCGCAGGCCCGGCCCTGTTCGTCGTCTTCGACGAGAAGCCGGGCTCGACCGCGCGAGCGCTCGGGGTGGATAGGGTGAAGATGTCAAACTCCCTTGGGGTGGCGCTGCAGGGCGGCATCGACGTTGCCCTGGGCACGAAGGGCTATGGCCTCTCGCTTGACGCCAAGAAGTACTTCATCGAACCGACCGCCACTTTCTATGCTGACGGCGCAAAGGTGCTGAAGACCCGGCACGACCTCAATCCCTGGGTGGTCAGCGCCGGCCTTTCGTACCGGTTCTGAGTGGAGCCTCCCGCCCCTTGCGGGCGGGGGGCTTTCACACCTCGTGGAAATTGAGCGTCGCGTTCAGAATGAACACGAGAAGGCCCGAGCACAGGGAAACGATGACCCGCGCCACCAGGTAGTGTGTCTCCAGCGGCCCCGTGAGCAGGGCGAAACCCCCAAGGATCACCGCAAGGCCGATCATGGCATTGCCCAGGTAATAGACATAGCCGGTGAAGATGCCGCGGTCGCTTTCGCGAAAAACCCAGACGCGGGCGAGGACGTAGTTCAGCGAATTGGCGAAAAGGAAGCCGAGGGCTACCGCCGCGAACTTATCCATCCCAAGGTGCGCGACCATCACCCAGATCAGCGCCATGTCGACAACGAAACACAGGCAGGACGACACCGCATTGCGCAGGAACAGTTCTGCGCCGTGGCGACTGAACAGGCCGGAGTGAGAGTGCCCGGCAGTTGCTGCATGCGACCTGGCGATAGGGGAATGGAACATTCCCGCTTCAACGTCGCAGGAGCGCTCGGGTTTCCTGCATCGCAGCAGGAAACCGGCCACCTGCGACGGGCTGTTAGCCGGCTTCGGCTACCAGACCGTCGAAGTCGAGGATGGCGACCTCCCGCCGTGACGGGATATCGATCACGCCTTCGTTTCGCAGCCGCGTGAACTGGCGGCTGACCGTCTCGATGGTCAGTCCAAGAACGTCCGCGATCTGCTGGCGCGAGAAGGGAAGCGTCAGGATACGACGGTTCGGGCTGGCCGGGTCGACCCGGCACCCTGAGCCTGTCAGGCGCTCGGACATCTCCACCAGGAAGCTCGCCATCTTCTCGGACGCGGACTTGCGGCCGAGCAGCAGCATCCAGCGGCGGGTGCGATCGAGTTCGCCGAGCGTGCGCTCCAGAAGCTTGTGCTCGAGAGCGGGGTGCTCGCGCGCGAAGGCGTCGAAATCTCGCCGCGAGAAAACGCAGACCTCCGCTTCGGTCAGGGCCGTCACCCCGTGGCCTGTCGTGCCGCCGAAGGGGCGTCCGATGAAGTCGGACGGATAGACCACCCCGACGATCTGCTCCCGGCCGTCCTCTGTGTTGGTGGAGAGCTTGAGGACGCCGTCGATGACGTTCGCCACCAACACCGAATCCTCGCCCTCCCAGATCAGCGATTCGCCTGCTTCAAGCATGCGGGTGCGACCGATCGCGTTGAGGGCGCTCAGTTCCCTGGAATCGAGTGCGGAACAGATCGCCCTGTTGCGCACAACGCACACGTCACAGCTGGCCATGGAATACAATCATAGGAGGTAGGGTCATCCGTTTGCGCGTATTGTGCGCGGCATAACGCAAAAAGGCTGCAATCTCAAAGCTGTCGCTTCTCAAGCTTCCGCGCGAGGGTACGCCGATGGAGTCCGAGGCGGCGCGCCGTTTCGGAAATGTTGAAGTCGCACTCGACCAGCGTCTGGTGAATGTACTCCCATTCCAGCGTCTTGATCGAGGTCTTACGACCCTCCACGGGCACGCTCGCATCACCGCGCAGGCTCGCGAAGGCTGCCTCGATATCATCGGTGTTGGAGGGCTTTGCCAGATAGTGAGCAGCACCCAGCTTGATCGCCTCCACGGCGGTCGCGATGCTGGCATAGCCGGTGAGGACGACGATGCGCGTTTCGGGCGAATGGGCGTTGAGCGACTCGACCACGGCGAGGCCGGACGCGGCGCCGAGTTTCAGGTCGACCACCGCGTAATCGAAACATTCTCCGGCAAAGAGCGCCTCCGCCTCCTCGGGCGTACCCGCGGAAGCCACCCGATATCCTCGTCGCTCGAAGGATCGCCGCAGGGTGCGTGCGAATGTCGGGTCATCCTCGACGATCAGCAGGCTTGCGCCGCTTTCGCCAATGGCGCTGACGGTCTCGGTCATGGCGTTTCTTCCCGTGCGTCGCTTTCGAACGCCAGTGTAGCGAGAGGAATCGTCAGTTGCACGCTGGCGCCGCCGCTTTCGCGGTTTTCGACCAAGACCAGCCCGCCGAGCTTGCGGATCACGTTCACGACGAGGAAGAGGCCAAGGCCGCCGCCATCCCGCCCCTTGGTGGAGGTGTAGGGCTGCCCGATCCGCGCCTTCACATCGGCGGCAAAGCCGGGGCCGCGATCGCTGACGGTGAAGACGAGCTGCCTGCCCGGCCCGGCGCCCTCCAGCCACGCTTCAATGAGCACCAGGTCCGGCGATACCTCGATTGCGTTGTCAATGACGTTGCCGATGATCTGCCGCAGCCCGGGATCCGCTATGATCTGCACGTTCTCAGCGATGCGATCCACGAGCCGAAGCTCGCCGGGAGTGCGCACCCGCCATTCCTCCGCAATGTCCTCGACGAACGCGCGCACGTCCGTGACCGCCGGATCAATGCCCCGAACCTCGCCGGCCGACATCAGGATGCCGGTCACGATGGTCTTGCAGCGCTCCAGCTCACGCCGCACATCGGCCAGATCGGCCGCCATGTCCGGATCCTGCGCGATCGCCGGTTCGCGGCTCCAGTCCCCCAGGATCACGGAGATCGAGGACAGCGGCGTGCCGAGCTCATGCGCGGCGCCGGACGCCAGCAGTCCCATGCGGATGATGTGATCCTCTTCCGCCGCCTGGTGCCGGTAAGCCGCAAGCTGCGCATCGCTGTCCCTGCGGTTACGGTCCAGCCTCTCGACAAAGACGATCAGCAGCACCGCGGCCAGCACGAAGCAGAACAGGCTGCCGTAGATGTAGAGACGGAAGGGGTCCTGTGCGTAAGGATCGGGAAGGCGCAGCGGCACGTAGCGGAACGTCAGCAGGGCCATGCAGAGGCAGGCATTGAGCGCCACGAACCAGCTCCACCGCGCCTCCAGGATGATCGCACCGATGACGATCTGGAGGAGGAACAGGAAGGTGAACGGGTTGGTCGCCCCGCCTGAGTGGTAAAGCTGCCAGCACAGGGCAATGACATCGATCATCAGCGCCGAGCACAGCTCCCTCTGCGAGAATGCGCGGCGCTGCAGCAGTATGCGGGCGACCGCCACATTGACAAGGATCAGCAGAAGCGGCGCCAGCAGCAGCGGCGCCAGCGGCAAACGCACGTCCAGCGCCGTTGCCACCACGATGATGGTGGCCAACTGGCCGAACACGGCGATCCAGCGTAGCTGTGTGAGAAGAATGACGCTCGACCGGCTCGGCGAGCTTGCCGCGACATCCGGCGGGGCGAAGAAGGCGGCGAAGCGCCGGATCACGCCCGCTGCCAGACGAAGATCAGGGCGACCAGCGAAAGCGCCGCCATCGAGAACCACGTCAGCGCGTAGCTCAGATGGCTGTTGGGGAAGCGGACCTGCGTCAGCCCCGGAACCGGCTTCAGCGCCGATGCGGAGGGCTGCGCGGCCTGTTCCTGCTGCGCGTCGACGAAGGCAGGCGTCACCGGGCCCAGCCCTCGCTTCTGCGCCAGGGCCGCCACATCGCGCGAATACCAGCGATCCGCCTGCGGCTGATTGGACTGCAGGATACTGCCCCTGGGCTCAGGCAGGCGCAGCAGGCCCACCACGGACACGGTTCCCTTAGGAGCGGTAGCGCCGGCCTGTGCGGCAGTGGTCCCCGCCGGAACGAAACCGCGGTTGATCCATACCAGGCGCCCGTCATCGAGGCGCAGCGGGGTCATCGTCCAGTAGCCCGTTCCGCGTTCCGTGGCTGCCCGCACCAGCGCGGTCGCAGCGCCGTCGTAAACGCCCGACAGGCCTACGCGCAGGTACTCGACCTCCGGCCCGAGCTTCGCGTCGGGCGGCAGTGCCACCGGAGCCGCATGGACCCGCGCCTCGACGCGGGCAATGAGCGCCTCCTTCCAGGCCTTGCGCTGCACCTGCCACACGCCGAGCGCCACGAATACGCCGAGCACCACAAGCAGAAGCGCGGCAAGCCCGATGGGCCGCCGCGCTCCGCTTGTGTCCGATGAAGGCCCCCCGGTCAGGGCAGCTGCCCCATGTCGTGTGTCATGGGCATCATGTTGGTGTTGAGGTGGAACATGACCCACAGAGAGCCAGCCAGGGTTATGATGACCAGCACGATCGTGAAGATCAGCGCCATCACCGTCCAGCCGTTCTCCGACTTGGTGTTCATGTGCAGGAAGTAGATCATGTGAACGACGATCTGCACGATCGCGAAGGCCATAATGACAAGCGCGGTGGTCTGCTTGTCCTCGATGGCACCGCTCATCACCAGCCAGAACGGGATGGCGGTGAGGATGACCGACAGGACGAAGCCGACAACGTATTCGCGCAGCGAACCGAGGCTGCCGTGTTCGCCATCGTGAGCATCCGCGTTGGGATGAACGTGCTTTTCGGCTTTGGCGTAGTAGGATTCGGCCATCAGAGCATTCCCATCAGATAGACGAAGGTGAAGACGCCGATCCAGATGACGTCAAGGAAGTGCCAGAACAGCGACAGGCACATGAGGCGGCGCTTGTTGGCCGGGATCAGGCCCTTCTTCGAAATCTGAATCACGAGCGTGAACAGCCAGATCAGGCCGAAGGTGACGTGAAGGCCGTGCGTGCCCACCAGCGAGAAGAACGCGGTCAGGAAGCCCGAGCGCATCGGCGTCGCGCCTTCGTGGATCAGGTGGCTGAACTCATAAAGTTCGATGAAGAGGAACGCCGCACCGAAGGCAGCCGTCACCAGAAGCCACAGCTGCGTGCGTGCCCTGTCGTTCTTCTCCATGGCCAGCATGGCGAAGCCGTAGGTGATCGATGAGAACAGCAGCATCGCCGTGTTCAGCGCAATCAGCTTGAGGTCGAAGAGATCCTTCGGTCCCGGTCCGGCGGCCAGATTTCCACCCAGCACGCCGTAGGCCGCGAACAGCATCGCGAAGATGAGGCAGTCGCTCATCAGATAGATCCAGAAGCCCAGCATGGTGCTGCCGCCTTCCGGATGGTGGTGCTCCTCCAGCTCGTAGAACGCGGCGCGAAGCTGGTCCGGGCTGAGATTGCTCTGTGCGTTGATGGTCGTTGCGGTCATGTCTCAGGCTCCCGCTGCTTCGAGCTGGCGGGTCCGCGCAGCTTCCGTCTCGGCCACGGTTTCGGCCGGGATGTAGTAGTCGCGGTCATAGTTGAACGTGTGGAAGATCGCGTAGCCGATGATGCCAAGGAAGGCCACGGCAGCCAGCCACCAGATGTACCAGATCATCGCGAAGCCGAGCACCGTCGACAGGCCGGCCAGTATGATGCCGGTTCCCGTCCCCTTGGGCATGTGGATCGGCAGGAAGCCCTGGACCGGACGGGTCACGCCGCAACGCTTCATGTCGTCGTAGGCATCAAGGTCCTGAATGATCGGCGTGAAGGCGAAGTTGTACTCCGGCGGCGGCGACGAGGTCGACCACTCGAGCGTACGGCCGTTCCACGGATCGCCGGTTTCATCACGCAGCTCGTCACGCTTCCAGATCGACACCGCGAACTGGATGAGCATCGCGCCGATACCACCTGCGATCATCGCCGCGCCAAAACCGGCGATCAGGAACCAGATCTGCAGGCTCGGATCGTCGAACACGCGCATACGGCGGGTCACGCCCATCAGGCCCAGGATGTAGAGCGGCATGAAGGCGAACCAGAAACCCGGGACCCACAGCCAGAAGCTGACCTTGCCCCAGAACTGGTTGAGCTTGAAGCCAAAGGCCTTGGGCCACCAGAAGTTGATCGCCGCGAAAAGACCGAACAGCACGCCGCCGATGATCACGTTATGGAAGTGCGCGATCAGGAACAGCGAGTTGTGCAGCACGAAGTCGGCAGGCGGTACTGCGAGCAGGACGCCGGTCATGCCGCCGACCGTGAAGGTCAGCATGAACGCCACCGTCCACATCATCGGCAGTTCGTAGCGGATGCGGCCGCGGTACATCGTGAACAGCCAGTTGAACAGCTTCGCGCCGGTCGGGATCGAGATCACCATGGTGGTGATGCCGAAGAACGAGTTGACGCTGGCGCCCGAGCCCATCGTGAAGAAGTGATGGAGCCACACGAGGTAGGAGAGAATGGTGATGACGAGGGTCGCGTAGACCATCGACGAGTAGCCGAACAGGCGCTTGCCCGAGAAGGTCGAGGTGACCTCCGAGAACACGCCGAACAGCGGCAGGATGAGGATGTAGACCTCGGGGTGGCCCCAGATCCAGATCAGGTTGACGTACATCATCGGCGAGCCGCCGAAGTCGTTCGAGAAGAAGTTGAACCCGAGGTAACGGTCCATGGTGAGCATGGTCATCACCGCTGTCAGCACCGGGAACGCCGCCACGATCAGGATGTTGGTGCACAGCGAGGTCCAGGTGAACACCGGCATGCGCATCAGAGTCATGCCCGGCGCGCGCATCTTCACGATCGTGCAGATGAGGTTCACGCCCGACAACAAGGTGCCCACACCGGCGATCTGCAAGGCCCAGATGTAGTAGTCGACACCGACCCACGGGCTGTACGCAAGATTGGAGAGCGGCGGATAGGCCAGCCAGCCGGTCTGCGCGAACTCACCGATGAACAGCGACATCATGACGAGGACCGCACCGGCGGTCGTCATCCAGAAGCTGAAGTTGTTGAGAAACGGGAAGCTGACGTCACGCGCGCCGATCTGCAGGGGCACGACATAGTTCATGAGGCCGGTCACGAACGGCATCGCCACGAAGAAGATCATGATCACGCCGTGGGCGGTGAAGATCTGGTCGAAGTGATGCGCGTTCAGGTAGCCCTCGCTGCCATTGAACGCCATCGCCTGCTGGATACGCATCATCACCGCGTCGGCGAACCCACGTAGCAGCATGATCAGACCCAGGATCATGTACATGATGCCGATCTTTTTGTGATCGACGCTGGTGAACCACTCTTTCCAGAGATAGCCCCAGAGCTTGAAGTAGGTGAGGGCCGCCACAAGGGCGACGCCGCCCAGCGCCACGGCCACGAAGGTCGCAAGCACGATGGGGTCCTGCGGGATGGCGTCCAGCCACAGGCGCCCCAAGAGGGGGCTCCAGTGGGAGTGGTCTACGGCTTCGATTGCCATTGTTCTGTCAGTTCCGCGAAATCAGGGAAACGTGTGCGGGCTTGGCCGAAGACACGGCAGCCGCATCCTCCTTGCCGAACCCGATCGACTGTGGTGCGGCGATGCCTGCGCCGCTCAGCGAGCGGAGATCGTCCGGCGCCTTGACGGTGCTGTCACGGACCTGCCCGGGCATCTGCTCGCAGAGGGCGCGAACCCATGCCAACTCCCGACGGACCGCCTCGTTCGGATTTCCGGTCGAAGCGAGCGTCGCCTGACGGCCGGTCTTGTCGTAAGCCAGCATCTGCACGTTGCGGATACCGGCCTTGCCGAGGCCGCCGCGTGCGTCGATTGCCATCATCTCGCTCATGCACATCTTGCCCGGCTCGACGCACATGTCGACAACGGCGTCGAACAGCTTGGGCTCGACGGTGGCGAAGCGGATGGCGGGCACCTTCTCGCTCGGCTTCTCCAGTTCGAGGTAAGCGGCGCGATCGAGGTTGCCGCCCATCGGGCGGGGCGAGACACCGTTGTGCAGCGGCATCTCCGAAAGCTGCGCCACCTGCTGCGGCGTCGCGCCGGTGGTCTTCACTTCCCCGACCCACTTGCCGAAGTCGGCGTCGGACACGGCGCGCATCTTGAAGCGCATGTTCGAGAAGCCGGCGCCCGAATAGTTCGCCGAGAGGCCGAAGGATTCGACATTCTCGTTCATCACCGCGTGCAGGCGCGTTTCCATGCCTGGCATGGCGTAGATCTGCCCTGCCATGGCAGGAACATAGAACGAATTCATCACGCTGGAGGCGGTGATGCGGAAGTTCAGCGGACGGCCGGTCGGCACGACCAGTTCGTTGACGGTCGCAATTCCCTGCTCGGGGTAGATGAACAGCCACTTCCAGTCGAGCGCGACAACTTCCACCTCCAGAGGCGTCATGTCCCGGGTGATTTTGGTGTCTTGGTCGATCCGGCCAATGGCCCGATAGGGATCAAGCAGGTGCGTGCTGGTCCAGGTCACGGCGCCAAGGCAGATGATGATCAGCAGCGGCGCCGCCCAGATCAGCAGTTCGAGCTGAGTCGAGTGGTCCCAGTCCGGCTCGTAGGGCGCGTCCTTGTTCGAGGCGCGGTAGCGCCACGCGAAGATCACCACGGCAAGCATGACCGGAACCACGATCAGCAGCATGAGCAACGTCGCAACGACGACGAGGTCGCCTTGCTGACGCGCCACGTCACCTGACGGATTTAGGACAAGCGTGTTGCAGCCGGTGAGCAGGGTCGCAAGACCGGCAGCTCCCAGCAGGCGCAGGATGCGGGTTGGCCGGGGCGCCAAGGGGCGGCCGGGCGGACTCAGGCGTGACTCGGACGGATGCATGGCGCGTCGCCTAGGCTCGTGCTGCGGATGCGAACATAGGACATTTTGTCCAATCCCCTTGCGCCCGTACAATGACAATAGGGCGGCGAATGTGAAGCCGCGCGCCTTTCGTGCGCGGCCGATTCGCGGAACGCGCGGACCCCTTCCTGCGTTCCGCGTGTTAACAGCAGACGAAGGCCGCGAAACGCCAGATGAGCACGACCAGCAATCCACCGACCCGCGAGGAACTCGGGCTGCCGACGTTCAAGCCGCACCACACGATCTCGCCGGGCGAGATCGCGATCGGCGTGATCATCGGCCGCACCTCGGAATTCTTCGACTTCTTCGTCTACGCCATCGCCTCGGTGCTGGTCTTCCCGAAGTTGTTCTTTCCCTTCGTCGACCCGCTCACGGGTACGCTCTATTCGTTCGCGATCTTTGCGCTTGCCTTCATTTCGCGCCCGATCGGTTCGCTTCTCTTCATGGCGGTTGACCGCGCGTATGGCCGGGGCGTCAAGCTGACGATCGCGCTCTTCGGGCTCGGCGGTTCGACGGCCGCGATCGCCTTCCTGCCAACCTATGAGAGCCTGGGTGAGCAGGCGATATGGCTTCTCGCCTTTTTCCGCCTGGGACAGGGGCTTGCTCTTGGCGGCACCTGGGACGGTCTCGCCTCGCTGCTCGCGCTCAACGCACCCGAAAGGCGCCGCGGTTGGTATGCGATGATTCCCCAGCTCGGCGCGCCCTTTGGCCTCATCGTCGCCAGCGCCCTCTTCGCGTTCATGATCGCCGCGCTGCCCGCCGCCGACTTCCTTGCCTGGGGCTGGCGCTATCCCTTCTTCGTCGCTTTCGCGATCAACGTGGTTGCTCTCTTCGCTCGTCTGCGCATCGTCGTGACGGAAGAGTTCAAGACGCTGTTCGAAAGCCGCGACCTTCAGCCGGTGAGCGTGACCGACACGCTTCGCAAGGAGGGCAGCACCATCGTCATCGGCGCATTCGCTCCGCTTGCGAGCTTTGCGCTGTTCCATATGGTCACCGTGTTCCCGCTGTCCTGGGTGTTCCTCTTCACCGACGAAGCCCCCACCCGCTTCCTCCTGATCGAAGTCCTGGCCGCCGCCTTCGGCGTGGTCGCGCTCATTGCCTCGGGCCGCCTTGCTGACCGTTACGGCCGGCGCAACCTGCTCGGAACCTGCGCCGTCGGCATTGCCGTCTTCAGCGGCTTCGCGCCACAGCTTCTCGACGGCGGCACGGCTGGCGAGCTGGTGTTCATGATCGTCGGGTTCATCCTGCTCGGCCTTGCCTTCGGCCAGTCGTCCGGTGTCGTCGCCTCGACCTTCTCGACAGACCATCGCTACACAGGCTCCGCACTGACCAGCGACCTTGCATGGCTGTTCGGCGCCGGCTTCGCCCCCTTGGCAGCGCTACTCCTTTCGGTGAACTTCGGCCTTATCGCATCGGGTGGTTACCTGCTCTCCGGCGCCCTTGCGACTTTGATCGCCCTCTGGCTCAACAAGGGTCTTGCGAGCCGCTGAAGGCCTCCAGTCTCGATGAAAAAGGCCGCAGCCCCAACCGGGTCTGCGGCCTTTTCTTTTTGCATTGGCGGTCAACGGTCACGCGTCGCGTCTCAACTCCACGAGTTCGTAGGCGGCGTCCACCATCTCCCAGCAGAGCTTGACGAAAAGCGCCTCCGCCTCCGTCACCCACAGATCAGCGGCGGGCCATTCCGGCGACCATCGAAGTGCGTAGCGTCGGGTTGCAAAGGTACCCGCCCTCACCGTCACCTCTTCCTCTCCCTGATAGGCGACGTCGATGGTGACAGGAATCGCGATGAGCCCTTGATCGCCGTTGGGTGAGATCGAGTTGGTGACCCCCTGGACCGGCAGAAACTCTCCCGGACTCGATGTACCTCGTGCTACGGCTGCGAGGGCGTCTCCAACCAGCGGATGGAGGCCGAGATACCGACCACCTTCTGGCGTAGGCAGCCGCTGCGACACCCGACCCAAATCGACGGTGCGAGCCTCGCACTCGAAGGCACCATCTTCCTGGAGGAAAAGTGCCGTGCCCTTGACATCCCCGTCCAGCGTCACCCGGCAGAACGCATCGACCGGGCGGCCATCTTGGCCGAGGAAGTAGGTGACGTCGCGCGTCAGGCCCACGTCATCCATTTCGCAAAACGCCCGGAGGCTCTGTGCGCCCGTGGCCGTGTGCGTGATCCGCTCAAACCATTCGCGCCCGGTCTCCTGCCCCTGCCGGAGGTAAGCAATCAAACCGGATGTTCTTCTCTGCGACATGCAAGGCGCTCCCTGGCGGTGCTGGAGTGGCATCCAAGGGTGTGCTTTTTAGCGTACGCTCGCGGGCCTGGTACCATTGCGAGAGTTGTCGTCGCCAGTCGAGGAGCAGCCGCCTCTGGGAGCCGGATACCTGTGGCGGCGCCAATCGCGAGGCTTTATTCCTAAGCATCGCTGCTGACGCCGGTTGCTATGAAGGCGAAAGCTCTTGCGGAAGAGCCGAAGACGCCTCCTTGCACCAGGTGCGTGCTGACAACGGCAAAGTCTCAATCAATGCCGTCCTGCATTGAGAGGGCGGGCAGATGGGTCCGGCAATTGGGTTTGGGAATGATCGCGACGAAGCGGCACGTTGGCGTCTGGTGCGATGGTCCAGGAGCGCCCCGCAAATTCGTCGTTTGCTGGCGCTTGCGCAGATATACGATGGAGGCAACCGTAGCGATGCAGGGCGGATCGGCGGCGTCACTTTGCAGATTGTACGCGACCGGCTGATCCGCTTGGATGCTCGAGGGCCGGACGGACTGCTGGACGGCAAGGCCCCAAGCAAGCGCTCGATCCTTGATGATGCCCGGCGCGGGGCGCTTGCCGAGATGGTCGAGCGCGGGCCGATCCCGGCGATCCATCGCGTGGTGCGGTGGCGGCTGATCGACCTCGTGCATAGCTCCACGACGAGTTTGGGGTGTTGATCGATCAGAGGGCCGTAAGCCGCGAGTTGAAACAACTCGGCTATGTGAAGCTGGCGGCGCGGCCACCCATTACGCGCAGAACGAACTCTCCATGGAGGGGTCTAAAAAAGAGTTTACTGCCGCAGTGGCAGAGGTCCGCACGAGCCTCCCGAACGGCACGCCCATAGAGATTAGGTTCCAGCACGAGGCGTGCGTCGGACAGAAGGACACCATCACCGGGCGTCGTACATCGGAGGATGCTCTCACGTGCGCACGGCCGCGCTGGGCGTTTCTGTAGGGTTTTATTGAGTATGGTTGCGGGGGCAGGATTTGAACCTGCGACCTTCAGGTTATGAGCCTGACGAGCTACCGGGCTGCTCCACCCCGCGTCACCGATTGTGTGCGTTCGAGGGGAACGCGAAGAGGGCCTTTGGGGGAT
>NZ_PPSM01000031.1 GCF_002916655.1 Novosphingobium sp. HII-3 | reverse complement strand
TTCTGATAAAGCTCCACTCTCTTCATCCTTCCACCTCCGCACAAAAGCGAAGGTCTAACAGGACTGGCCCTTTTTTATCCCGGTGCTCCGGTCCGGTCCGTGGCCCCTTTTATTCCCGGTGTTCTCAGCCGAGACGATCGCGGAGAATCATGCAGCAGGATGACGGGCTTGCCTGCCCCCGCCTCCCGCAGATGCACACGCCTGCTCCCGGCGTTGACGAAGCGCCGTACGATCCGGGGTGAAGCGGTATGGGGGGCAGGGTGCGGAGACGACATGACGCTGTGACCCTCATTTTGATATAGACTTATATCTATTGGTGATTGATAAAAGTCAGCTTGTCCAGCCCGGAGATCGACGAAGGTGAGAATGCATCCGCGTGCTTTTTTTAGGGCCTCGCCAGAAGTCGACGATCCACGTGGCTGGGCGGTCGCCATTGCCGCCATGGTTGGCGTGGCGTTGGGAATGAGCCCGATCCCATTCTACACCATCGGAATGTTAGCGCCGCAGCTTTCAGGACAGTTTGGGTGGAGTTTCGCAGCGCTGATGGGCAGCATCACTGTCCAATCCGGTGTTGTCATGATCGCCAGCCCGCTGGCCGGGGTTGCCATCGATCGCTTTGGAGCGCGGTCGGTGGCGCTCGTATCCTTACCGTTGTTCGGGCTTTGCTACATGAGCCTGGCGCTCAACAACGGGTCGCTGATGGTGTTCTATGGGCAATGGGCGGTGATGTCCGTGCTCGGCATCGGCACGCTTTCGGCCACGTGGACGCGGGTGGTGACGCAGTGGTTCGACAAGTGGCGCGGCATGGCGCTGGGGGTGGCGAGTTGCGGCACCGGTATCACCGGGTTCCTCATCAAGCCGCTGTGCGCCGGCTTGATAGACGCGCATGGCTGGCGCATCGCAGTCATCGTCATCGGCGCTCTGCCGATCGTCATTGGCGTGCCAGTCGTTGCTCTGCTGTTTCGTGAACTGCAACGAACGCCCCGGTCCCTGCGGCCCTCCACCAAAGATGCACCTCTGGCAGGCCAGAGTGGCCTTACGCTGGGGGAGGCGCTGCGCGATCGGCGCTTGTGGACGATGGCGGCTGCCTTCCTGTTCATTGCCTTTGCCTTGACGGCACCGACACCCAATCTGGAGAATATCCTCAGGACCCGGTCGTTTACACTCGCCCAGATCGGAGAGATCACGTCCGCCTTCGGGCTATCGGTAATCTGCGGAAGGTTGATCGGTGGCTGGCTTCTCGACCGCTTCTGGGCGCCGCTGATCGCCGCCTTCATCCTCGTGTTCCCGACGATCGGCTGCTGGCTGCTGACCAGCGCGCCCCCGACTCCGCTGACGGCAACGCTGGCCGTCATGTCACTGGGGTTCGGCGCAGGGTTTGAGTTCGATCTCCTCGCCTACCTCATCAGCCGCTATTTCGGGCAGCGGCATTACGGTGCGATCTACGGATGCTTTTACGCCGTCATCGCCTGTGCGGGAGGACTGGGGCCCGTCGCTTTCGGTTATATCTTTGACCAGACAGGCGATTACACAGGCGCTCTTCGTGCCGGAGCGTTGTGTCTGACGTTCGGTGCAGCCCTGCTGCTGATGATGGGGAGCTACCCGAAGCGCGGCGAGACACTCCGCTAAAGCGGCGGCGCGCTGCGACGGCTGCAGCAGGTCTGAACCTGTGTTCCCGATGAAAATTGCAAAAGCCGGGTTGACAGGCTGCTCAATCTATTATGTCTTTATGACATAACAAATAGAGCGCAGCGGCGGCCGCAGGATCCGCCCTGACCCATGCTTCAGGCCAGGAAAGATGAGGTTTCGTCATGCGTATTTCGACGAGGGATATCCGTGCGCGTGCGCTCTGCGCCGTTGCTTTGGCAACGATCAGCATCGCCACTGCTGCACAGGCGCAGCAAATATCGCAGACCGAAACCGTCCGGGGAAATTTGGGCGGGGACATCATCGTTACGGCCCAGCGCCGTCCGGAGCGCCTGCAGGACGTGCCGGTGGCGGTCACCGCCTTTAACGAGGAGACGATCCGCAATCTCAACCTCAATGATGCGATCAAGACCGCGCAACTGGTGCCGGGCATGATCGCCACGCACAATGCGGGTCTGGGGACTGCCAATGCCTATTACCTGCGTGGTCTGGGCAACAGCCAGTCGGTGGCAACCTTCGATCCGCCGGTGGGCACGTATGTCGATAACGTCTACGTCGCGCGTCAGAACGCCAACAATTATCAGTTCTTCGATGTCGATCGGGTGGAGGTGCTGCGCGGGCCGCAGGGCACGCTGTTCGGCCGTAATACGACGGGCGGTGCTGTATCGGTGATCATGAAGAAGCCTGCCGATTCGGTCGGCGGCAAGTTCGAAGGTACGTTCGGCTCCTTCGATCGCACCACGGTCAAGGCGACTGTGGATATGCCGGTCACCCCACGCATCCTCACCAAGTGGTCGGCCTACTACGTCTATGACGAGGGTTATCTAAATAACGTGACGACCGGCGACCGCCTGAACGGCGAGCGCAACTACGGCTTCCGGGGCGATCTGCGTCTGCTTCCCAACGATGATTTCACGATCGATCTTTCGGGTGAGTATACGCGCAATACCGGCACGTACCTTGGCGTCTATGGAGCGCCTGTCGCATCGGACCGTTACAAGACGGCGACCACGCCAGACTTCTATAGAACGCGCAACGCCTTGCCCAAGGGCAGCTGTCATGGCGATCCAGTGACCATCCTGCTGAACACGGCGACCGGCAACTGCTCCCTCACGGACAGCTACGCCACGACGGCGGACGTCAACTGGCAGACCGGCGCCGGCAACCTTGAACTGATCGCAGGCTATCGTAAGCAGGATCAGGGGTACATCAACAACTATAACGGCACGACGACGAACGTGTATGCCGCTTATATTCTGGCGGACAAGATCCGGAACAAGCAAGTGTCGGCCGAACTGAAGTGGACAGGCGAACTTTTCGACGACAAGCTCAGGTACGTTGCGGGTGTGTTCTACCTGCGCGAAGTAAACCGTCTCCAGTCCGCGGACTTCCAGGGTGCGGCCACTGCGACGGCATTCAACCTCCTTCAGGATCGCCATTTCCGGCAGGAGGTCGAGACGGCCGCCGGTTATCTCCAGGGCGACTACGAGGTCGTGCCAGACCTCACCCTGACCGTCGGAGCGCGCTATACATACGAGAAGAAGACCATTGATTACTTCGATTCCGAGCGTTTTCCTGGGTTCGGGTTCAACAGCGCGGACGTTCGCGCAGCGGGCATTCCGCTGAAGCTGACGCAGAGCCGTGTGACGCCCCGGTTTGCGATCAATTACAAGCTGTCGCCGTCAGTCATGCTCTACGCTTCGGTGACAAACGGGTTCAAGTCCGGCGGCTGGAACGGAAATGCCGCAGTGGCGACGCGCGTTCTCGCGTTCGAGCCGGAAGTCACCTGGTCTTACGAAGGCGGCATCAAGTCCGAGCTTTTCGGTCGCAAGGTCCGCATCAACCTGAACGGCTACTACGCGCGCACCAAGAACCTGCAGATCACTTCGGGCATCGTTCCGCCCGGCGAAACCGTCATTGTCAGCCTCGCCCGCAATGCCGGCACGCTCGTTGACTATGGCCTGGAATTCGAAACTGTCTTCGCCCCTGTGCGCAATTTCGAATTCTTCGCCAACGGATCCTTGTCGCACGGCAAGTATTCTTCGGTGGTGATCCTGCCGGACGTCTCGCAGGCGCTGCAGATCTCGACCGACACCCGGCCTGTCCGGACACCGACGTTTCAGTTCACCGGCGGCGCGACCTACACGATCCCCGTCGACGCGCTGGACGGCGACATGAAACTGATCGGCGCCTACCGCCACAATTCCTCCTACTATGTCGCCGTGCTGAATAACGCTGCCGCGCCGAGAGAAGACTTCGTCGATCTCAAGGTGGCATACGAGCAGGCGGACAGCAGCTTCGGAGCCTCCATCGGGGTGACCAATCTCACGAAGCAGGAAACCATCACCGCAAATTTCCTGTCGCTGTTTCCGGGGGATCCCCGCCGGTTCACAGGAAGCGTCTGGTTTCGATTTTGATCGGTATGACCTGTTAAAAGGAAAAGGGGCGCGGCGAGCGCCCCTTTTCTTTCCCGCCTTTTCGATCGCGGGGATTTGCCGTCGCTTGTGTATTTGACATATCAAACGCAAGGGTGCAGCGATGGCCGTGCAATTCCGCGCGCTGCTGTCCCTGTTTGGGAGTATCGAGGTGGTCGACCGCGACGCCGCAGTGCCGTTGTATTATCAGATCTATCTGCAGCTGCGCGATGAGATCCTCAGTGGGCAGCGTCCCTTCGGCAGCGCCATGCCGACCGAGCATGTGCTGGCGGACATGTTCCGCGTTTCGCGCATCACAGCGCGACGCGTCTTGAACGAGCTCGCCGAGCAGCGCTACGTGGAACGCAAGCGCAGGCTGGGCACGCGCGTGATCTTCCAGTCGCCGGCCAAGCCGATCGAGGCGGACATCGATCAGGCAATGGACTCGCTGATGGCGTTGGGCAGCGGCACCACGGTAAACGTCATCGAAGTTAATCGGGAACGACCCAATCCCACCGTGGCGGCTGCCCTTCGCGTGGATGCCGATGATGAAGTGATCCGCGCTGTTCGCATCCGCTATCTGGACGGGACGCCGATCGGCTACGTCGTCAGTTACGTGCCGGGTGATCTGGCTGCGCTGATAACACCGGGCAACCTCGCCAAGGGACCTATCCTGCAATTGTTGGCCGACGCAGGCTACAAGGCTGTCCATGCCGACCAGACAATCGGCGCGCTTCAGGCAGACCCGCATCTCGCACAGGCGCTGGAGATCGCGCCGCTGGCCGCGCTCCTGCGGATCAGCCGCACCAGCTATGATGCGAACGAACGTCCTTTCCTGCTGACCTTCGCGCACTACCGGTCGGACAAGTTCACCATTCGTCTCGACTTGCACGGAACCCGCTACGCGGTCACTTGACCGGATGGATGCTTGACCCCCTTATTGTACTATGTACGATACAAAAAGCTCATCACTAAAGCTTTGGGGGTATCGTGAAGGCCTATTCGATCGGTTCGCAGCAGGGCATCGCATCGCTGACAGCATCGACACGGGATGTGCCGCAGCCCGGCCCCGGCGAGGTTCTGGTGAAAGTGCGGGCGGCTTCGCTCAATCACCGCGACCTCCTGATCATCTCCAGCAAGTATGGCGCAAGTCGCCCCGAGGATCGCGTGCCCGTGTCCGATGGTGTAGGCGAAGTTGCCGAACTCGGTGAAGGTGTCACCGGGTTCGAGCCGGGCCAGCGGGTGATCGCGCCGCATTTCGTGGCCTGGACGGACGGCCCTTTTTCGCCTGCCTACTTCGGTCATGACATCGGCGTAACGCATGACGGATGGCTGGCCGAGTACGTGCTGATTCCGGCGCGTGCCCTGGTCAAGGTGCCCGACAGCCTGACCGACCGGCAGGTCGCCGCGCTTTCGGGCGCCGCACTCACGGCATGGAATGCCATTGTGGAAGTCGGCAAGGTGAAGGCGGGGGACAGCGTCCTCACGCTCGGAACGGGCGGTGTTTCGATCATGGCCCTGCAGATCGCGCGGATGTGCGGAGCGCGGGTGGCGATCACGTCCTCCAGCGACGAAAAGCTTGAGCAGGCGCGGGCGCTCGGCGCGGACGTCGCCGTGAACTACCGGAATGATCCGGAGTGGGAGAAGACCGTCTTTGCCGCGCTTGGCAATGGTGCCGACATCGTCGTGGAGACCGGTGGACTTGCCACCCTGGGTCAGTCGATCGCGGCGGCGGCGCCGCTTGGCCGCATCGCCATCATCGGCGCTCTGGCCGGTACGGTCAGCGACCCCCTGCCTAACTTCGGCACGATCATCGGTAAGAATCTGGCGATCCACGGCATCGCGGCCGGTGGCCGTGCCATGCTGCAGAGGCTGGTGAACGCCATCGCCGTCAATGGCATGGAGCCGTTGGTGAACACGGTGTTCGGCTTCGATGAGGCTGCGGAGGCCTATGCCTATCTGCATTCAGGCAATCACTTCGGCAAGGTCATGATCCAGATCGCCTGAGCGCCGCGCCAGTGACCTGCGATGCGTCCGCCCGTCTTTCCGATCATGCCCTGTCTGTAGATTGGACGATGCTGCCCCGCCGCGTGCAGGCCGCTACTCAGGCGTTTCTGTTCGATACGCTTGCGGTGGGGATCGCAGGGCATGGTGCCATCCATGCACCCGAGGTGCGGACCCTAGCCCGCCTCTGGACAGGCACTGCGTCCGGCGAGGCGCTCGTCCTGGGAGCAGCGGGCCTGCGCCTGCCGGCGCCTTATGCCGCTTACGTGAACGCTTATCAGATCCACTCGCAGGAATACGACTGCGTTCACGAAGCTGCCGTTGCCCACCCGATGGCGACCGTCTGCGCTGCGCTTCTGGCAGAAGCCGGCCGCGCGCCGGTTGCGGGAGGCGACTTTCTGGCAGCAGTTGTTGCGGGAATCGACATCGTGGCCACTCTGGGAGCGGCGGTGAAGGGGCCGCTCAAGTTCTTCCGCCCCGCGACGGCGGGAATTTTCGGCTGCGTGGCGGCCTTGTCCAGGCTTCGTCGGGTTGAGCACGACGTCGCCGGGGGCGCCTTCGGCCATGCCCTGGCGCTGGCGAGCGGGACGATGCAGTCTCACATTGAGGGCAAGCCCACGCTGGCGCTTCAGGTGGCCGGCGCCGCACGATCCGCTGTTGAGGCCTTCGACCTCGCCCGGGCCGGCATCCCATCGCCAGAAAACGCAATCGGCGGTCCCTTCGGCTACATGGCGCTATTCGAGAACGAACCTGACTTGGAGCCGGAGCTTGATCGGTTGGGCCGCCTCTGGCGGGTGGAGGAAGTGAGCTGGAAGCCGTTTCCGACCGGACGGGCAGCGCAGGGCGCGCTCGTCGCGCTGAAGACGCTTATGGCGCGGCACGGTGTGACGTCTGCAAATCTACAGGCCCTGGAATATCATGCACCGCCGCTGATACACCGGCTGGTCGGTCGTCGTCCATTACCCGACATGACGGTCCCATATGCTCGGTTGTGCTTTGCATGGCTGGGCGCACTTGTGCTGCGTGATGGCGATGTGAGTTTAGGCGCTTTCACGCCGGACCAGCTGACCGATCCGGTCCTGCTGTCGCTTGCGCAAAGGATTGCGGTCATTCCTGACAACAACCCGGATCTCGCTGCCTTCGTGCCCGCGTGTGCTCAGGCGCGGCTCTTTGACGGCACTGTGCTGCGCCTCGATGTTGCCCAGCAATTCGGGTCGCCCGATTGGCCGCTGACGCTGGATGAGCAACTGGAGAAGGCCCGCACGTGCTTCGCCTTTGGCGGTGTGGATGAGGCGCTCGTGCCTGAGGTTCATGCTCTGGTCGAGACGCTCGATACGGCGGTCGATGTGGCGGCGGAGCTTGCAACCCTTCTGAGACTGTAGGGCTGCTCTGAGCGCGGGCTTCGACCGGTCCACCACCCGCCCGAAGCCCGATGAAGCTCGATCAGTGCGGCTCCTCGCCACCTGATACGTTCATGCTCTCGCCGGTTATGTACGCTGCTTCGTCGGAGCAGAGAAACGCCACGGCCGCCGCCGTATCGGCGGGCACGCCGGGGCGCCCCATCGGGATGCGTGCGGCCATGTTTGCGAGGTACTGCTCGACCGAAATGCCCTGCACCGCCGCGAAATGCTCGTTCTGCCACTTGCCAAGGCCGGTGGTGACATGGTTCGGGCACACATTGTTTACCGTGATGCCATGCGGCCCCAATTCGATCGAGGCAGACCGCACAAGACCCACGAGGCCGTGCTTCGATGCGGTGTAGGCCTGCGCATGCATGAAACCGGATTTCGCGGCCTGGCTGGCGATGTTCACCACTCGCCCACCGCGCTTCTGGGCGATCATGATCTCCGCAGCGGCCTGCAGTCCGAACCAGGCGCCGGTCAGGTTGACGTCGATCACGGCCCGCCATTCCTCCGAAGAAACATCCATCATCGGCTTCATGATGTAGCCGATGCCGGCATTGTTCACCCAGATGTCGAGTGACCCATGAGTATCCACCGCGTGACGTGCGAGGGCGCGGACCTGGCCCGGGTCGCGCACGTCGCAGGGGAACGTCGATGCTCCGGACAGCGTAGCGGCGATGGCTTCCATCTCGGTGCTGGAGCCGGTCATCGAACCCGGCGTCGCCGCATCGGCAGGCGTGCCGATATCGGAAACGACCACCGTCGCGCCTTCGGAGGCGAGCCTACGGGCAATTCCTTCGCCGAGTCCGCCCGCACGCCCCGATCCGGTGACGACTGCGACCTTGCCTGTGAAACGACCGCTCATGCGCCCAGCTTCTCGGTCATGAGGAAGACCGGGTCGGCCCAGGCCTGGAACTCGGCAGCCACCTTGTGCATCGCTTCGGTGGACGTTTCCTTGCCGAAGAGTTCCATGTCCGCCACGTCGATGATTTCGACATATTGATAGGGCGAGGTGCCGCCACCCAGCAGGCCCGCCGTGCGCAGAACCTCGAAGTTCCTCACGGAGCTGAGGCCGTTCACGGTCGGAAGGTCGGTCGTCTCCGCCCAGCGTTCATAATCGGCGACGCTCTTTCCCTCCTTGAGGTTCAGCAGCACGATGATGCGGGTCACGGGTAATCTCCTCCTTGAGGTGAGCCAAGCTACCTGTTATTTGATATACAAGCATGACATATAACGCGAGTGCTGACCATGTCCAAAAATGACCCGGCTGCTGATTACGATGGCCCGCCCGATTATCGCGTCATCGGCCGTCACGCGCTGTTTCCCCAGACCAACCATGACGAGATCGAGCGGATAAACTTCCTCGCGCAGATGAATCGTCACCTGGCGGCCAATGTCGTGCCGGGCGTGAAGCAGTCTTACGAGAGGCGCGTCGCTCCTGCGTTCGAGGCCTCCGAAGGTCGCCCGATCGCCAACCGCCACGAAGCTCGCAAGGCGCTGCTGCAGGATCCGGCGTTCCGGACCTGGTCGGCCCTTCGCCGCCTGACGATGGAGCAGCGCCAGCAGGCCGGTCGCTGGACCGCACTGCGTCAGGCCGAGCAGCTGGCGGAGAAGGCGCGCGAACTGACCGAGGGCGATGATCGCCTGAAGCTTGACTCGAGTTTGCAACAGCCGCGCTATGTCTCGGCGGTGGACCATCACTGCATGCCGGGCAGTTACCACACCGAATACTTTCCCGGCGACGTGACCAACGGCGCGAACTACGATCATGCTGGATTCGTGACCACCAGCGGCCTTCTAGGCAAGTATTCGGACGGTGGCGGCCATGCCGTGGCGCGCTGGGTGAAGCGCAACCTGCCGGACTTCCAGCCGAAGCAAATCCTCGAAATCGGCGGCACAGTGGGTCATTCCAGCCTGCCGCTGGCGCAGGCGTTCCCGGAAGCAGAGATGACCATCGTGGACCTCGGCGCGCCGGTGCTGCGCTACGGACTGGGGCGTGCCAAGTCACTCGGCGTCGATAACGTGCGCTTCGTGCAGGCGAGCGGAGAGGATCTTTCAATTTTCCCCGACGCCAGCTTCGACTGGATCCAGACGACGATGTTCCTGCACGAACTCTCCACCAGTTCCATGCGGGCGATCATGGCGGAAACCCGTCGCCTCCTGCGCCCCGGCGGCATAGTTCTGCATGTGGAGCAGCCGCAATACGCGCCGGAAATGCCACTGTTCGAGCAGGCGATGCGCGACTGGGACGCCTACTACAACAATGAGCCGTTCTGGAGCCGGATGCACGAAATGGACCTCGATGCGGAGATGATCGCCGCCGGGTTCGAGCGTGACCAGCTGATCCACGGCGGGGTGACCGCGGTAGTCGACCGTGACCTGTTCCCCGACGCCGCGGACGACGACAAGGAAGACTACGGCCGCAAGGCGGCCTGGCACGTGATTGGAGCAACCGTCTGATGTCCGTCACCGATGCTCTGCGCGGCGCGGGCGCGAAGCCCGCCGGAAAGCGCCCCTATTTCCTCGACGCCGAAGTCGAGCGTGTCCTCGCCATCACCATGTCGATCGCGCAGGAACTGGCGGTTAGCCGTCAGCGCACCGATACGCTGGAGCGGCTGCTGCTCGAGAAGGGCGTGCTCTCGCAAGGCGAGATCGATTCCTTCGTGCCCGACCGCGCCGCCGCCGCGGAGCGCGCGCTGTGGAATCAGGAGTACATCGCCCGCATCCTGCGCATCGTGCAGCAGGAGAATGAGGCGGTGGACCGTCCGGACGACATCGCCTCCGAAGACGTGGCGGCCGAGGTCGGCGCACAATCGTGAGCGACACGGATTTCGAGCTCACCGTCGATGTCCTCATCATGGGCGGCGGCGCTTGCGGCGTCACGGCGGCGCTGGCCGCCAGTGATGCGGGAGTCGAAGTGCTCCTCGTTGAAGCCGATGCGCGGCCGATGGGCACCACAGGCATGTCGATGGGCGTGTTTTGCGCGGCCGGCACCAAGCAGCAGGCTGCGGCAGGCGAGCAGGACGATGGCGATACGTTCTTCGCGGACATCCTCGCCAAGACGAAGGGTCAGACGGACCCCGAGATCGCCCACGCCTTGGCCTACGGCTCCGGCCCGACACTCGACTGGCTGGTCGAGAGGCACGGCGTTCCACTCGCACTCGATACTGGTTTTCGTCCAGCCTACGGTAACACCCGAATGCGCGTCCACGGCTGGCCCGGACATGCCGGGCAGGACCTGCTGGAACTGCTGCACCAGAAGGTCGCCGATGCAGGCGTCATGGTGCTCAATCCGGCAAAAGTGGTCGATTTGATCGCCGACGCCGGCGGCCACGTGCTCGGCGTCGAGATCGAACGGCCCGGCGGCGAGCGGGAGCGGGTGGGGTGCAGGGCGCTCGTCATCGCCAGCGGCGGCTTCGCCGGAAACCATGACATGCTGCGCCAGCACATCCCCGAAATGGCTTCTGCGCGCAACAACGGTCACGAGGGAAGTCAAGGCGACGGTATTCGCCTTGGAGTGTCCCTAGGTGCCGCTGTGGGCGACTTGGGCGCCTATCAGGGCTACGCGATGCTGAGCGAGCCGCAAGGTATCAGCGTACCGCCCGGCTTCATCATCGACGGCGCGATTCTCGTCAACACCAAGGGCTTGCGCTTCGTGGACGAGAAGGAGGACATCGCCGGAATGGTCCATTCCGTGATGGCGCAGCCCGGCGGCCATGTCTGGGTCATCTTCGATGAAGAGATCGAGCGCCGCAACGCCTACCAGCCCGACACCAAGGCTTTAACCGAACTAAACGCCGCCCGTCGTGGGGAGAGCGCTGAGGTTCTGGCGCAGCGCATCGGCGTCGATCCGCAAGCGCTGGCAGGGGAACTTGAGGAGGCCCGTCAGGCGCGGGTCGAAGGGCGCCCCGATGCACAGGGCCGGGTCTGGGAAGAGGAGCTTCCGCCCTCCGGCGCATTGGGTGCGTTCAAGGTCGTCGGCGCGATCTATCACACGCAGGGGGGCTTGCAGATCGACCGGAATGCGCGGGTCCTGCGCGCGGACGGCTCGGTTCTGCCGAACCTTTTCGCGGGCGGCGGTGCGGCGCGCAGCGTCTCGGGGCCGTCGTCCTGGGGTTACCTGCCGGCGATGGGGCTATGCACCGCCGTGACGCTCGGCAGGCTGGCCGGAGAAGGCGCCGCCTGCATTGCAGCGGGCTGATGATTGCAGAGCGGAAGGTCGCCTGCGGAGCAATGCGCGATCAATTCCGTCCGACAGCAGTAAACCACGATTAATCACCGGAGCACGACGATGGACCCGCTGAGCGCAACGCTTTCCGAACCGATCTCCACCCCGGCACTGGCCGAACGCCTCGCCGCCATAGTCGGGGCCGACAACGTCTGCATTGATGAGGCGAAGCGCAAGCTGCACAGCGAAGACATCTGGTCAAACTCCGACGATGTCGTGGTGCTGGTCGTCGCCCCGGCCAACACCGGGGAACTGGCTGAGGTGGTCAAGGTCCTTGGCGACGTCGGCTGCTCCATTGCGCCGCGCGGTTCGGGGATGAGCTATACTTCGGCCTATGTTCCCGCCAACTCGCACACCGTATCGATCGACACGCTGCGGATGAACCGTATCCTAGCGGTCAGCCGTGCCGACATGACGGTGACGGTGCAGGCGGGCGTCAGCTGGGTGCAACTCAACGAAG
Source organism: Novosphingobium sp. HII-3 (assembly GCF_002916655.1). Taxonomy (GTDB): domain Bacteria; phylum Pseudomonadota; class Alphaproteobacteria; order Sphingomonadales; family Sphingomonadaceae; genus Novosphingobium; species Novosphingobium panipatense. The sequence goes on along the minus strand of NZ_PPSM01000031.1, from coordinate 14,661 downwards.
CTCTGGCGAAGGAGGGGCTGCGCACGCCCTTCTGGGGCCCGATGTCGGGCCTTGTGTCCACCATCGGCGGCGGCTTGTCGCAGCTCAATGCCATGTTTGGGGCCAGCCAGTATGGTACCAGCAGCGAAAGCGTCGTAGCGCTGACGGTGGTGACGGGCACCGGCGAGGTGATCCGCACCGGCGCGCGCGGGGAAGCCGCGAACCATCCGTTCTATCGCCATTTCGGCCCTGATCTGGCAGGTATCTTCTGCGGGGATTGCGGCACGCTGGGCATCAAGGCCGAAGTCACCTTCCGCCTCATTACGGCACCTGCTCATGAGGACTACGCTTCGTTCTCATTCCCAAGCGGGGAAAAGCTGCTGGAGGCGATGGGCGAAATGTCCCGCGCCGGCATTGCCAGCGAAATGTGCGCCTTCGATCCCGGCCTTACCGAAGTGCGCATGAAGCGCATGTCGCTGATGGCCGACATGAAGACGCTGGGTGCGGTCATCGGGAAGGAGAAGTCGCTGGGCAAGGGGCTGCTCTCCGCCGCCAGGGTGGCCCTGGGGGGGCGCAGCTTCATCCCCGAGGGTGACTATCCGCTCCACGTCATTACAGAGGGCCGTTCGAAGGAGGCCGTCGCTTTTGACATGACGGAAGCGCGCCGGATCGCGCGTGACTTCGACGGGACGGAGATCGAGAACTCCATTGCGAAGATCATCCGCGCCAACCCGTTCCCGCCGCTGAACTCCATGGTCGGCCCCACCGGTGAGGCCTGGGTCCCGGTTCACGGCGTCTGTCCGCTCTCCACCGCGCCACAGATCTTTACCGAGATTCAGAAATTCTACGCCGAGAACGCCGCGCTCTTCGCCGAGCATGAGATCCACACCGGCTTCCTGTTTACCGGCATGGCCACCAACGCTCTGATCATCTAGCCGGTGTTCTTCTGGCCCACCGGCTGGCGCCCGATTCACGAGCAATCGATGGAAGCCTCGCACGTCGCGCGCCTGACCCAGCGTCCGGAGCATCCGGCGGCGACCGAAGCGGTCAAGTTCCTGCGAAAAGGCGTGGTCGCGATCTGCGCACGCCATGGCACCGGTCACTTCCAGATCGGCCGCACCTATCCCTACCGCGAGAGCCGCGATCCGGCCTTCACCGCGCTGCTCGATACTCTGAAGGCGCACCTCGACCCCAAGGGCCTGTTCAACCCCGGCGTGCTCGGCTTTTCGGAAAGGCAAGGCTGATGGCGACGTATCAGGCGGTCCAACTGGCGCGGTTCGGAGAGAGTTTCCGGGATGCCGCGGATATCGTCGATCTCGACCTGCGCTCCCCTCAACCCGGTGAAGTGCGCGTGCGTAACCAGTATGCGGGTGTAAACGGCATCTTCGATACGCAGATTGCGCGTAATGCGGTGGACTACGTGAAGATCGGCCTGCCCACGCTGACCGGGGTAGAAGCGCTGGGTATCGTGGAAGCCGTGGGTGAGGGCGTAACCGACCTTACCCCCGGTGACGCGGTGGTGACCACGCGCTTTCCGGGCGGCTATCGCCAGTACAACGTCGCTCCGCGCGACCACTTCGTGCAAGTGGCCGATGCCACACCCGAATGGCTGGCCCTGGCTTCGACAGGGGTTTCGGCATGGATGGCGCTGTTTCATGTCGGCGCGGCGCAACCCGGCGAGGTCGTCGCTATTTCAGCGGCAGCCGGAGGACTGGGCCATCTAATTGTCCAGCTTGCGGCGCTGAAGGGCTGCGAAGTCGTCGCTGTCTGCGGCGGCTCGGTGAAATCCGACTTCGCCCGCGGCTTGGGTGCCGCGCGGGTGATAGACTACCGCACGGAATCCGTGGCAGAGGTTCTTGCGCGCGAGTACCCCAGCCGCCTGGACGTGGCGATCGATACCGTCAGCGGCGAGATCTTCGATGCCTTTCTCGAGAACGTCGCACCGCACGGGCGCGTTGTCGTCGGTGGTGCAGCGGCGGACCTCGAAGGGCGGCCGGAGATCGTGACCGCGCCCCGTATAGCGCACAAGCTGTACTACAAGGGCGCTTCGGTGCGCGGTTTCATGAACGGTCTGCTGTCACCCTTCTGGCCATCGGCACGACAGGAGGTGTTTGAGCTATACCGTGCGGGCAAGCTGAAGGTGCGCTTCGATGACGAGCGCTTTGTGGGCCTGTCCGGCGTCTTCGATGCCGTGGAGCGCCTCCTTTCGGGGCGGTCGATGGGTAAGGTCATCGTCGACCTGCGCTAAAAAGGGGACCCTACGCCTCGAACCGGCGAAGGGCCCCAGCAGCAGCAACGCAGCAGCGCAGATGAGCAGTGCCACGGCGGAACTGCTCAACGACAGGGCGTATGTTCCATGGACATCGAAATCATGCCCAAAGAGTGGCGCGGCAAACCCGGCGCCGATCGCAAAGGGCATGTAAAGCCAGCCGTAGATCGTACCATAGCGCTTCATACCGAAATAGCGAGGCGACGATGAATGCGATGAAGTCGTGTTCGATGCCTGGCGCGAAGCCGATCAGGAAGATCGAGAGCGCCGCCGCCTGCGGATCGATGGTTTCGCCGATCAGCGCCCCGTAGGACAGGCCGGGTAGGGACAGCAGGATCGCACTGCTCGCAGGCGCCCAGAACCTGTCGAGCAGCCAGCCGCCCAGCAGGCGGCCGAGGATGGCGGACAGCCCGATGAGCGGGGTCAGCTTGGCTATCGTGGCTGGATGGAGCTGTCCGCTGCGCAGGATGCCTTCCATGTTGGGGACCGTACCGCCCAGGGCGAACGTCCTGCAGGTTTGTCGCAAGTCGCGCTGATGCGGCAGGTCCGTGCGGAGAACAGCGGTTATGCCTTCTCTGTCCGCCTTGCGACGAAGCCGGGCCAAGGTCGCCCTTCCGCTGATTGAGGCTCGTTCGATTACTTCGTGGCGTTTTTAAGATAGGCTATCAGCGCGGCCCTTTCTTCGGGCTTGGTCATGCCGGGGAAGGCCATCGTGGTACCGGGAACAAGCTTGCTGGGACGGGTGAGCCAGGCGTCCAGTGCTTTGTCATCCCACTTGACGCTGCTTCTGGAGAGCGCGGCGGAATAGCGAAACCCCGGCTTGGAAGCGGCTTTCTTGCCGTAGAAGCCGTGAAGGTTCGGACCAACCTTGTTCGGCTGGCCGGCGGCAGTCGAATGGCATGCCAGGCAGCGGACGTAGAGGCGTTTGCCATCAGCGGCTGCGGCTGCGGCAATGGTGGGGGACGTCAGGGCGGTAGCGATCAGGCTCGCGCCTGCCAGCGTAACGAATGCGGCCATGCCGCGACGGGCTTTCATTTCTCGTGTACCTCGCAAAAGGCGCTACCCGCGCCTACCCCGTGTACCTGCAGTCGCGCGCGTGACGCAGGCCGCCTTTCGCGAATCATTCGCCTGCCGATGAATGACGAACCGCAGCGGTTTCTTCTCCGGCAGGCGGGGGAAGCAACGGGCTCAGGGCGCGATGATAAGGCGGGTCTGCACGGTGCCGGCGCCTTCGCGCAGTGCCGCGCCTGCCTTGTATTCAGGGCTCTTGGCATAGGCGAGAGCGGCCTCCGGCGTGTCGAAGCGCGAGACGACGACGCGCTCGTCGGGGTTGACGTCTCCTTCCAAAACTTCGCTGACCTTACCGCGCACGAGGTATTGGCCGCCATGCTTCTCACTGAGTCCGGCGATGGCCTTCACATATTCGCCGAACTTCTCGGCGTCGGTGATGACTACGGTTGCTACGATATATGCTGCCACGTCGGTTCCTTCAGTCTGTTGTGGTATTATTTGTGTCCAGCGGGGGCCGTGTTGGTCGCCGGCTGCCCACCGAGGCGGGCGCTGACGCATTGTTCCGAAGGCATGCCGTCCGGACAGGAACTCAGCTTCGGCGCGAAACTGTTGCTCCTGGGCAGCCGGACCGTGAGGATCCGGACCGGCTCGGTGCCGATGACGCGCGAGGTATGTCCGCGCCCGGTGACGTCATTGGCCAGCACGATGTCACCCTTCGACAGGATGTGCCTGGAACCGTCGCCAAGGCCGACTTCCAGCTGGCCGGCCAGAACTATCAGGAAGCGCGGCGTCGAGACCCCGTGGTAGTCGATGAAATCGCCTGGCAGGGCATCTCCAATCTCCACGTCGGTGGCATAGAGGCGGGTCTGCACGCTCCTGCCGGGGACGCCGCCTGTGCGGGGTAGCGCCTTGATTTCCAGATGGGATTCGCCGTCAGCACCGCCGTACATGTGCAGCACGCGGAAGGCGTCGGCTGCGGGCGACAGCGGGGATACCGGAGGCGGCGCGCTGTTGGGGCGATCCGGGGCGCAGGCGCCTGAAGCCGCAAGGGCGACGAGGAGGGGAAGGACGCGTTTCATGGCAGACCTCATGCCGACTGTGCGAACGGTGCGGCGGAAGCGGGCTCGCTCAGTTGCGCATCGTGTTCCGCCGCGCGGCGGCGCAGGATGGGGATCAGATTCCTGCCATGAAGCGCGATGTCACCCAGAAGGTCGAAGCCGCGGATGAGGAAGCCGCTGATGCCCATCGCGTAGTAGTCCATCATTGCATCGGCCACCTGTTCGGCCGTGCCTACCAGCGCCGGGGGCAGCATCGGGGTGGAGAAGCTGATCGAGGCCTTGGTGATCCCGGTCCACAGCCGCTTGTCGAGAAGCTCCCGGCCTTGGGCGATGGCTTCCAGTTCGTTGCGGCCGAAGCCGCCGCGGGTGGTCGCCAGTTTCGGCTCGAGTCGCATGCCGGTGCTCATTGCCTCCCCTTCACCTGCGAGCCTGCGTTGCTGGTCGAGGGCGGTTTCCCGCAGCGCGTCGACGACCTCGGCGGCGGCTTTCCACGCCTGCTCCTCGGTGTCGCCGAGGATGACGCGGGCGGAGGTCTGGATGCGGACGGATCGCCCGGTTCGCGCCCAGGCGCCGCGCACGTGAGCGATCGTATCCGCCATCTGGTCCAGCGGCTTCAGGCCACCGACGGCATAGACGTCCGCAACCTCCGCGCCCTTCTCCAGCGCGAGGGGGGATGAGCCGCCCCAGTAGACAGGGATCGTGCCCCTCACCGGCTTGAGTTCGGAGAGCGCGCTGGTGAAGCGGTAGTATTCGCCATCATGGTCGAACGGTTGCGCGCAGGTCCAGACCCGGCGCATGATGTCGACGTACTCGGCACTGCGATGGTAGCGCTCGTCCTTGGTGCGAAAATCGCCGTCGCATTGCAGTTCGGTATCGTTAGCGCCGGTGATGACGTGGACGCCCGCTCGCCCCCCGCTCAGGTTGTCGAGGGTGGCGAACATGCGCGCGGCCATTGTGGGGGCAACGAAGCCGGGGCGATGCGCCACCATGAAGGCAAGCCGACGCGTCACCGCTGCGGCGTAACTGGCGATCGCGAAAGGGTCGGGCGCGAAGGAGTTCTGCAGGATAAGGACGCGGTCGAAGTCGTTCTCGTCGAAAGCGCGGGCCATCGTCTCGATCGTCTCGACATCAAAGGCGGGGCCGCCGCCGGGGCTGGTCTCCGATGCGTTGCGGTGAAGCAGGACTCCAAGGATTTCGAGAGGCATTGAACGGCTCCATGGAAGAGCGGTGCATGGCACCGTGGCGCCCGTTTCAGCCACCGGAACGTGGTCGAAGCGGCGGGCGAGTTGAAGACGCTTCGTGCCATCCCTTCGCGTGGCGGATAATTGAGATTATCTATTACTCTTGCTCAGAGGTTTGATCTCTCCTTCCCGCGAAAACGTGGAGGAGCGCGCCATGAACATCGCCAAGCTCGAACGCATGATCGCAGTTTACGAGTCCGGCAGCTTTCGCAAGGCGGCCAAGATTTTCGGCATGTCGCAGCCGGCGCTGACCTGGAGCATCAGGCAGCTTGAGGAGAGTCTCAACCTCGCGCTCTTCGTGCGCGGCCCGCGCGGCATAAAGCCGACGGATGCCTGCGAGAGGCTCATCGTGCGGGCTCGGCTGATCGTGAGTGAACAGCAGCGGCTTCTGGCCGAAGTCGAACGCAGCAGCCAGGCGCAGGCGATCGAACTTGGCGTGCATCCCGTGATGATGAACGCGCGCTTCTCGCGCTCGATTGCACGGTTCCGCCAGGCAATGCCCGATGTCGCCTTGCGCATCGTCGAAGGCTACAGTTCGGAACTGCACGAACGGCTGCGACAAGGCGAAATCGATCTGGCCTATTGCGCAAGGGCCGCGGGCGATCCGGAAAGCGAGGAGTTCGAGTTCAAGCCCCTGGTGCAGCAGTTCTACTCCGTGTTCGCGCGGCCGGATCACTGTGTTTTCGCCGAGATCGGAAGCGGCGGGCGGCATGAAGCGCATGACTGGGCCCAGGTGGCGGTGCCCAACCTCGCGTCGGATCAGGGCGGGGCGCAGGACCTGATGCTGCTGCTGGAAAGCATCGGCATGACCCAGGCCAAGGCGGCGGTACGATCCAGTTCGATGAGCCTGATCCGATCGCTGGTTGTCGACGCGGGCATGCTGGGAATGCTGCCGGACGATTTCGTCGCTGACGAACTTGCCGCCAACACCCTGCGGCGGGTTCCTGACACGCGGGTCGAGGCCCCTCCGATCGGGCTGCTGAGCGTTGCCGGGAGCTATCGCAGCGCGTCGGTGCGCCAGCTGCACACGCTGCTCAAGCAGGACGCCCAGGGCGATCGCACCTTCGCGCTCGGCTTATAGAGAAAGTCTATCGCCCGTCGAGATTTGCGAACTTTCCAGCTTGGTATCGTTGCAGCACGTTCAAGGCGTCGTGACGGAACGGGCCAAGGCTCCAAGTCCCGGCTTCATCTCCTCTCCAGACACAGAGATCGTCCGGACGTGAAGCGCCTGTTCCCCATCCTGATCGCCACTTCGGCACTCCTGGCGATGCCGCTGGCAGCCGATGCCGGGTCGCCACCCGACTATGCCCGCGCATCGAGCTGGGCGGCGATGGGGCGGGCGCAAGGTCCGGCCGCGAGGGTCCCCCCGGGATCGATCGCAGCGCAAAACCTGCCGGTCGACGTATTCTACATCCATCCCACGACGGACCGCACCCTCGAGCGGACCAACCAGCCGTTGTCGGACAGCGCGGTCAACGAATGGACCGATGCCAGCGTGATCGCGCGGCAGGGCGCGGTGTTCAACGCATGCTGCCGCGTTTTCGCTCCGCGCTACAGGCAAGCGACCGCGGGAGCCCAGCGCAAGGGCGCCGCCGTGCGCGACGCGGCTTTCGCGCTGGCCTATTCGGATGTGAAGCGCGCCTTCGCCTATTACCTCGAGCGTTATGCCGGCGGACGACCGTTCATCCTCGTCGGCCACAGTCAGGGCGCGGCTCATCTGGAGCGCCTGCTGGACGAGGAGATCGATGGGAAGCCGCTCGCAGCCCGGCTGGTCGCCGCCTACGACGTGGGCATCACCTTTCCTGCGGCGAAATACGACCGCGCCGGATCCACGCTGAAGCCCTGCGACAGACCGGACAGCATCGGCTGTGTCGTTCATTGGGCATCCGTTCTCCCCGACGCGGATCTGGAGAAGACCGCCGCATTCGCCGAAAGCTACAATCGCAGCGTCCTGCCGCAGGGCACGGATCCCGGGGTGCTGTGCATCAATCCCCTTACGTTCGACCGTTCTCGATCGGCAGCGATGCGGGATGCGGCGCAGGGTGCCATACCGGGTATTCCCGACGAACGCCCGATGATGGCGATACGCCCCCATGCTGTATCGGCCCGGTGCGAGCGTGGATTTTTGGTGGTCGATCCCGATCCCGCGCTCGGCCTGAAGCCGCTGCCGGGGGGCAGCATGCATTACCACGATATCGGCCTGTTTCACGAAGACCTGCGCCGCAACGCGGTCGTGCGTGCGCGGGCATGGTTGGCCGCGCACCCTGACGTTTCAACCCCTTGAGAAGAGAACGACGTTGAACAAGGAACCCCTCAATCCGATCACGCAGCAGCACATGAACGATTACGCCCGTGACGGCGTCGTCTGTCTGCGCCAGATGTTCGATGCCGAATGGATTGCCGTACTCCAGGAAGCGGCCCGCACGGTGGAGAGCAACCCGCAGGCCTATGGGCAGACCGGCCCTTCCCACGGAGCGATGATCTCCGTTGCACATCTGTGGCGAAAGCCAGGACCTTTCCGCGATTTCGTGTTCAACTCGCCCGCGGGCGAGATCGTCGGTCGCGTCATAGGTGCGGACAACGTGCAGATGTTCCACGATCACCTGTTTCGCAAGCCGCCGCTCTCTCCCTCGATCATGCAATGGCATGCGGACCACTTGTGGCCCTTCACCGGGACGATGATACCGAACCTGTGGGTCGCACTTTCGCCGGTGAACCGCGAGAACGGCCAGATCGAGTTCGTGGCGGGATACCACAGGTTCTGCATGGAAACCGGATCACGCTTCGGTCCGGCCGGAGACGGCACGTTCCGCTTTCCCGACTTCCAGGCGGAGCGGGCCAACCCCGAGTTTGCCTTTCGCTTCGTCACCTGGGACCTGGAGCCGGGGGACGCCGTGTTGTTCCATGTCGACATCCCGCACTATTCGAAGGGCAACGACTCCGAGACCCTCGCCCGCACCGGCCTGGCCATGCGGATGATCGGGGATGACGCCTTCTGGTGCCCGCGCGAAGGACTGACTCCCGTGCCCGGGGTGAATGTTCTCGCTCAGCCGGAAGGCGTCCATCCTGCGCCCAGTGAGGAACTGCCGCTGATCTGGCGCCGCCCAGACAATGAGCCACGCGCCTACGCACCGACGCGCAGCCAGGCTGCCTGACAAAAGGAACCCGCATCATGACAACACACAGCAAGCGCGAGTTCCTTGCCGGCGGCGGCATGCTGATGGCGATGATGGGCCTGGCCCACCATGCAGACGCGGCGGCGGGACCAGGGCCTGTACGGCCGCTGCCCGGGCAGGGCTTCCCGATGGAATTCAAAGGCACCGGAGACCCGATGCCCTGGATCAGGCGCGTATTTCATCTCTATTCCGGTTCCGACGGCCTGACCCGTGCCGAGCAACTGGAGGTGATCGATCCACGCGGGCAGGAAATCGCCACGCTGCTGCGCCGTACGGCTGAACGGGTGACGCTGGGGGGATCGCAGCCAAATGCCGGCTTCGGCTTCCACGTCGCCAATCAGCCGACGTTGCTGATCCCGTTGTTCGGAGCCATGATCATCGGGTTGCACGACGGGACGGAGCATGTCCTGCAGCACGGCGACCTTGCCTATGCGGAGGACTGCACCGGACAGGGCCACATCTCCAAAGCGGGGCCGGAGGGCTCTTTCATGGTGGCAGTGCAACTGCCTCGGTCGGGCTGCCCCCGCGTGGGCAGTTCGGACATGGGGGCGGTCTGGTCGGAGCCCGCGCCCGCCAACTGAGTCAAGCCATGACAACGGCCTCATGCAAGGGGGAGCCGCCGATGAAGAATAGCGCGTACATTGGATGGGCGATCGGCTCGTTCACCTCTGCCGCTCTGGTGAGCGCGGTCGGACTGCTGCACTTGCGGTTCATGACCGATTCCCTTGGGCTTGCGATCGCCCTGGCGGGGACTTTGACGGTGGTGGCTAAGATCTATGACGCGATGACGGACCCGCTGATGGGGTACATCGGCGATCGCACCCGTACGCGCTTCGGTCAGTTCAGGCCTTATTTGCTGGCCGGCGGGCTGCTGGCGGGGCTTTCGATGGTTCTGCTGTTCAATGTGCCGCGCGGCATGGGGACGGGCGCCTTGTGGCTCTATGTCGGTCTGACGTTGCTGCTCTACTCCACGGCGTACACGATGTTCCGGATCCCGTACCTCGCACTGGGCCGGGCGATCACGGACGAATTCCACGCGCGGTCGCGGCTGATGACCTTCAGCGTTTACGGCTCGTCCCTGGGCAGCTTCGCGGCGACGTCGGCGGCGCCGTTTCTGCTGGCGCGGCTGGGCAGCGACCGGACAGGGCACGGCCACGTCGCGCTGGTGTTGGGCCTCGCCATCGCACTGGGCGGGATCGCCGCCTTCGCACTGCTGAAGGAACGCCACCCGGTCGAGGCGGAGGCCAGACCGGCCGGATCCTTTTCCGCGACCTGGAGCGCCCTTTCGTCGAACCGGCCGTTCCTGTGCCTTATGGGCTTCAAGATGATTCTGTTCTCGGGCTTGGCTGTGCATCTTACGGCGATCCCCTATTACACACGCCATGTCCTGCACGTGACCGATACGGCGCTTGGCACGATATTCGCGGTGCAGACCGGGCTTATGGTGCTGTCGCAGCTGCTGTGGGTGCGCATGGCAAGCCGCTTTGGACGGCGCAATGCGCTGGTCTTCGCGGGAGCACTCTGCGCATTGGCCTATACCATCTGGGCGCTGATCCCGACGGGCTCGCCGTTTCCGCTGATTTACGTCGCCTGCGCCTTGTCCGGAACGGCCAGCGGCGGCGTGTTCCTTGGCCTGTATACCGTGCTGACCGACACTATGGACTACTCGCGTCGGGTGCAGGGGGAAAACCGCGCGGGCATGCTGGCGGGCGTCTTCGTGATGGTGGAGAAGGGCACCTCGGCCTTCGGCATCTTCGTGTTCAGCACGATCATGAGCTGGACCGGCTTTGTTTCGGCGACCGGTGCAGGCGCGGCAGAGCAGCCTGACGGCGTGAAGTCAGGAATCATGGTCACGGTCGCTCTCGTGCCTGCCCTTGCGGCTGTGGTCGCCAGCATCATCATGCTGCGTTATCGCCTGCCGGACACTGCCGAAGATGAGGTTGTGGCGCTACCCCGGACATCGCAGCCAGTCGGAGTACAGCCCAACTAACCCGAATACAGCCATGCCTGGCTGGTCCCAGCCATGATGAACTTGCCGAGCAACTGTTCGTGCGCGACCTCAAGCTCTACGTCATGGGCCGGCTCAAGCCGATACAGGCGCGTATCGCCGCCGTCGGACAGCAGGCGGCAGCTGGGGGCAAGCAGCGCCGCCGTGCTGCGTTAGCGCATGGAGCGGCACGAAAGCTTTGCCACCTGGCTCGCGCTGAACGCTGGATACCCCCATGGGATCAGTGCGCATCGATCCCCACTTCACCGTCCCCGAGTACATCCGGTACGGGGATATCCACCTGATGCCGGGTGGCAATGCGCATGATGACGGTTCCATTCTGCAGGGGGCGATGATGAATCGTGGCGGAGCGGTCTACATGCTGGGTCGCAACGGCGGGATGCTGAACGACGGGCGTGGGCAGACGGCACATGGCGCATGTGCTGACCCGCTTTCCCGACTTCGATCCGGAGCGCGGATTACCGCGCCTTGTTCGAGGGAGCAGGCTTCTCTGCGGTGAGGACGGGGTATCAGGTGACCAGTCCGTCAGCCCGCAGCGGCCCGTTCCGTTACGGACCGGAAACGAAGGGTTATTCCGGTCGTGGTTCGTAGTCTCGGGCGTCGCGTGACCGGCGGCTCGGCATCCCGCCTGTAAGCCTGTCACCGAAACGCTTCAGGCGATTGGCAGCAGCGCCCGCATCTCCGCCTCCACGTCTTCGCTGATGCCGATGCCCATCGTCAGACACTGCGCACCGCCACAAGGCCATGAGCGGTGGCCTTGTCCGGTAGTGTCCAGCATGACCAGTATGTCGCCCGGACGCAGGCGGTGGCGCATGCCGTCGCCGGCCTCTATCTCCCATTCGCCCTCAAGAGTGATGGAGAGGCCCGCCATCCCGCTGGTGTGCCAGTCCGTGGCATGCAGCGGATCGGCGCCGGCGATGCCCCAAACCGTTGCAGGAGCAACGCCCTCCCAGCTAGACGAACCATCCTGCGCAACGACTTTTCGCATGAGTGGCAGATTCAGCTCGGCAAGGCGCGATCCGCCGTCCGGTGTCGGATAGACGCACAGAGCGGATTTGGTCATCACATGCCTCTCCCGAGAAACCTTCATTGGACTATCGCCAAGCCAAATGGTATATCTATAAGTCAATTACAACAAGTAGAGAGCGCGCGATCCGTGTCGGTTCTGATTAGTGAAGTTGGCCCACGCGACGGGCTGCAGAATGTCGAGGCAATCATGCCGACAGAGGCCAAGAAAGCCTGGATCGCCGCCGAGGCTGCCGCAGGCGTGCGGGAGATCGAGGTGGGGAGCTTCGTTCCCGCCACGCTCCTGCCTCAGCTCGCCGATACAGCCGAAATCGTCGCCTTTGCGCGGACCATTCCCGACCTGACGGTCGCTGTGCTGGTCCCCAATGCCCGCGGCGCTGCCGATGCGATCGCGGCTGGGGCGCACAAGCTGACGCTGCCGCTTTCGGTGTCGGAAACCCATTCGCTTAAGAACCTGCGACGCACGCACGACCAGGTGATTGCAGAGGCGGCCCGGATCTCGGCGATGATCGCCGCACTGCCGGAAGCCGAACGGCCACACTTCGAGGGCAGCCTGTCCACCGTGTTCGGTTGCACGCTGGAGGGCGCGCTGCCCGATGCACAGATCGCGAGCCTTGCCGAGCGACTCATGGAAGCCGGTTGCCACGAAGTCGGCCTTTCCGACACCACCGGCTATGCCGATCCCGCCGCCGTGCGCCATCTGGTGAAACTGGTTCGCGGCGTTGTCGGCGACGGCGCGCTGACCGGTATTCATCTGCACAATACCCGCGGACTGGGCTTGGCCAATGTTCTGGCCGCGCTCGAGTGCGGGCTCGATACCATCGATGCTTCACTCGGCGGCCTTGGCGGCTGTCCTTTCGCGCCCGGCGCAAGTGGCAACATCGTCACCGAGGATCTGGCCTTCATGCTTGAGGCGATGGGCGTCGATACCGGCATCGACCTCGATAGCCTCTTCGCCGTGCGTGGTATCGTCGCCGATGCTCTGCCTGCAGAGGCGCTCTACGGCTTCGTCACCGATGCCGGGCTGCCTTTGGGTTTTCGCCCCGCGGCCCTGCGCCAGGCGGTGTGAGGGCGCTTTTCCATGTCTGACGCCTGGTATTCTGTTCGCTACGCGGACAGGGTGATCTGCCGCTTCCATCGGAGGCTGTGTCTGCGCTAGCCTCGCGTCCTTGTCCTCTTCCCTCTCTCAAGGACGCTGGCACCATCGCCATGACACATGACCTCAACCGGGTTCCGACCCGCACGGCCGCCGCTTATGGCGCGGGGCAACTGGGCGCGCAGATCTTCCGCGATACGCCTGCGGTTCTGCTGCCGATCTTCATGACCACGATTTTGGGCATTCCCCCCTGGTTGTCGGGTCTCGTCATTCTGATCCCGAAACTGTGGGTGATCGTATGCGATCCGCTGGTCGGGGCCTTCTCCGACCGTAAGAAGGAAAGCTGGGGGCGGACCCGGTTCCTGACGATCGGCGCTATCCTGACGAGCATGGGTTTTGCCAGCCTGTTTGCCTTCGTCGATTATCCCGGCCCCTATGCTGCGGCGGGTGCGATCTGCCTGCTGTTCCTGATAGCATCAACGGCATTCAGCCTCTATTCCGTGCCGTACCTTGCCGTCGCCTCCGAACTTTCCGACGATCCCCACGAACGCACCCGCATCCTGACCTTCCGCATGGTAGCGACAGTCGGGGGCGTGGTGATCGGCGTGGGTGTCGCGCAGCCGCTGGTCTTTGCGCTGGGTGGCGGGGCGCGGGGCTGGAACGTGATGGGCTATTCCTTCGCGGCGATCTGCCTGCTGTCGATGCTGATCCCGGCGATCTTCCTGCGCGGCGTGCCGCTTCTCAAGAGCGCCCAGACACCTACGGGTATGCTTGGCCAGCTAAGCTCCGTCATGTCTAACAAGCCATTCATGATCCTGCTGGCGACGACCTTCGTCCAGGGCATCGGCATGGCGTCCAGCTATACCGCGATCGGGTTCTTCTACGTCTACGCGCTTAATATGGTGCAGATTATCCCTACCTTCGTGATCGTTATGGCTATCGGAAGCCTAGTCGGACAGCCGATCTTCCTCCACCTGTCACGCCGGTTCGGCAAGGAGCGCTGCTACGTGGTGGGATCGGCGCTGTGGATGATGGTGACAACGACATGGTTCTTCGTGGAGCCGCAAAGCCCGGTCGTGGCCACTCTGCCGCTGATCGGAGACCTGACGCGCGAGGGACTGCTGGTGCTGGCGCGAGGCTTCTTTATCGGCGTGGTCAACACCGGCTTTCTGCTCCTCTCGTTCTCGATGCTGACCGACACCGTGGACCTGCACCGCCGCCGCCATGGTTCAGTCAACGAAGGGGTCTTTTCGGGCATTTTCAGCGCGGCGGAGAAGTTGGCCTTCGCGCTCGGTCCGCTGGTTGCGGGCATCATCATGAGCAGCTTCGGCTTCGTTTCGTCCACGCACGGCGTCGTGCCGCAGAGCGAGCATGCGGTTCTGGGCGTCATCATGCTCTACTCGGTCGTCCCGGTGGTGACGCAGTTGATCAGCCTGCTGGTGTTCTCGCGCTATCGGCTGGATTCCGATGAGATCTCCAGAGGTTCGGTGAACTGGGAAGATGCCGCGCGGCTGGAGCCCTCGCCGGGGCTCGAACGCTGATCGGCGGAAAGTGACAGAAGTGGCTCGCCTTCGCGGATGATGGGAGGCGCGCCCTTGTGACCGAGCCGGAGATGGTCCCGTCGTCCTGGCGAGTACCGGGTGAAAGTGCGCAGGGCGGCCCGGATCTGCGCCTCTCCGCCTGTTGATCATTCGTTTTCAGGGGTCTGTTTCTGTTGGTGCTGCGATGCTTGCTATTGGGGGATTGAAGCGGAGATTGGGTTCATGACTTATCGCCTGGGGGTGGACGTTGGTGGTA
>NZ_PPSM01000030.1 GCF_002916655.1 Novosphingobium sp. HII-3 | reverse complement strand
TGGCGACCTGTGTGGCGAAGGGCATCTGCGGCGACGAGAAGCCGTACAAGGCGTTCCCCTGGTTCTGGTCGAACCAGTATGACCTGCGCCTGCAGACCGCCGGCATCAACATGGGCTTCGACCAGACTGTCGTCCGGGGCGACGTGAGCGCGCGCAGCTTCTCGGTGGTCTACCTCAGGGACGGCAAGGTGCTGGCGCTGGACTGCGTGAACATGGTCAAGGACTACGTCCAGGGCCGCAAGCTCGTCGAAGCGGGCGCGCGGCCTGACCTCGAGCGCCTTGCCGACGCGGCCACTCCGCTCAAGGAACTCGTCTGACCCTAGCCTCCCCATCGTCCGCTCACGGTGGGGAGGAGCGCAGACGACGGTCGTCAGTTCAGGCTGCCTGCGCCAGTGGTGCGGCTTCGCGCTGCTTCTGGCGCATCGCTGCATAGCTTGCAACGGCGGCGGATCCCAGCACGGCCAGCGCATCTTCCGCGAAGGCGACGGGCTTGTCCCTGCCGAAAGCCTCAGCCAACTTCATGCGGATACGGTAACTGACGTAGCTGCCCACCAGAGCCCCAGCAGCGCCGACCCCGGCTGCAAACCACGCCTTGCCCGGCCGCGCCGCCGCCGCGCCTGAAAGGGCGCCGCTGAGCAGGCGGCCGGTCAGACCGGGCGGGGAGATGCGCGGGGGGACGCCGGGGCGCTTGTCGATCACGTATTCGCCGACGGCCGCCGCACTCATGAGCGCACCCGCCCAGGGGGAGGAGAGCAGGCGAAGTGGCGTCCCCTCAAGGCCTAGGCCGCTGCTTGCCGCAGCGATCGTCACGGCCGTGGGCGCGGTAAACGTCCGCTGCCCGCTGGTGAGGCCCAGAAGCAGCGGGACGGACACGTCGTCCAGCGTGGTGGAGGTCCGGGCCTCTCGCTCGGAGGGGCGCTCGCGAAGACGCTTGCGAATTGCCTCGGTGACGACGCCGAACACCACGTGAGAGATGTACCCGTAGAGGTGAGTCCGCAGCGTGTAGCGCCAGGGAGGACGGGCCAGACCGGTCAGCGGAACGGCAAGCTGGTCGACCAGAGTGGCGCAGGCGAGGCCGAAGGCCATGCCTTTCCAGCGCGCCACGCCGGGACGGGCTTCTGCAAGGCTGCCATAAAGAGCACCGGTCAGCGTGCCCACCACATAATGGACGGCGGTTCCACCCGGCTTGCGGTCCGCGTCGTCCAGGCGTGCGCCCGAGATCAGAAGCGCAACGCGGTCGGCCGCTTGTTCGGTGGCGGGAGGACCTCCGGCGCTCGACGGGCGAAGAAGCGGCGTGACCATGTACTGAAAGCCGTTCATGACCGCGGAAGCCGCAAATCCTGCCAGTGCACCAGCTGCAGCGCCTCTCTCCAGGTCCACCAGTACGTCCACCGTCTGTCGTTCGTGCTGCGCGTTTGCCGTCATCGGGGAATCCTTTGCTATCCAGCTTTTTTCAAGGAAGCAGATCGCCGCGGGAGGGTTCCCGCCCGGCTGACCGGCGGTTGCCAACCCGCGCCCTTATTCGGCAGAGCGCCTTTTCGCTGCGATCATCGACGCACGGTTGCAGTGCGTGCTCCGCCTGCCGCGAGCGAAGAGGAGCCTCCGAAGTAATGTGTCATTCCGCCGTGGCGGAGTCCGCGAATAGTGGCGAGCAGGACAAGCACCGCGGCGATCACGACTGCGGCGGCCACGATGCCTTCCCTCTGTCCGCCTGCTGCGAATATCGCGCCTAGGGCCCAGAGAAAAACGACTGCGAAAGGCGGGTTGCCCTGCGTACGCAACAAGGCCTGCGCGGCGATGATGCCGCCGGCGATCACGATGGCGCCTGCAATCACAGGTGCTGCGGGGCCGGCGTCCACGCCGTGAAAGCGCAGGGAGGCTGCTATGTTCACGATGGTGGCGGCCGTCAACCACGAGGAGAGGGCGCACAGAGGGAGGGCGATGCACCACCTGTCGCCCACCGTAAAGCCTTCGTCCCAAGCCGCCAGGCGAGCCAGGATGGCGAGCAGGTTGAGGAGAGTGAACACGATGATGATGGCGGACACGAAGCTGAGCCCGTACAGTTGCACGTAGGCCGCCCATGCGGCGTTGCCTAGGAACGCGCCCGCCGCAGGCATCCGGATCTGCCTGAGCAGCCGGTTGTCGCGATTACTGGCAAGAAGCTGGTAAACGGCGAACACCAGCGAACCGGTGTAAAGCGCCCCCCAGATCGAGAAGGCCCAGCCCGCTGGCGTGATAAGCGTGCGCACTGCGTCGGACTGCGACCCGATGGGCTCGCCGAACCCCAGCCCGGGCAGGGCCGGCGTCACGATCTGGAGAAGTGCCGTCAGCAGCACGAGGAAGCGTGAGCCGGAGGGGCTGTGGGCTGTTGCGCCGGTCTTGTTCATGACGGCTGAACGGCGGTGCTGTGGGTTTGTTTCCCCTAAGCAGAGAACGGCGAAGTCCAGTACATCTAACATCCCAAAGGCCCGGTTTGGCGAGGCCGACGCCTATATCGTGGGCGCCTGAGTTGCATTCGTGCAGGTCACATCTCGTGGATCGGTGCCCCCAAAGGGTTCAACTTCTCCGGCTCTGCGTAGTACCTCATGCCTTCGTTCAAACTCGGACGCCACAGACAGTGTCTTGGCATGATCCGCGGAGACGCGTCCGGAACGGACGGGCCGGCTTCCGGAGCGGAACGTCTGATCCATGTTAGTGTCGGTGGCAGTGGCAGTGTGACATCCGGAGTAGTTGCATTGATCAGTTATGGCCAAACGCCCGCTCAAGGTCTTCAGAACTGCAATCGGCTTCCATGACGCCTATGTAGCCGCCACCAGCCGCAAGGCCGCTCTGGAAGCGTGGGGTGCGGACAAGGATCTGTTCTCAAGCGGGGCGGCGGAAGTCGTCACAGACGCTGGAGACGGCAAGGCGGCCCTGGCGCAGCCCGGTGTCGTCATCCGTGTTCCGCGCGGGACGGTCGCCCAACACATTGCAGCAGCGGGGAACAGTTCCTCACCATCCATACAGAAAAAAAGCGCCCTCAGGAAAAACGGCGCGGCATCCGCCACTGCGAGGACGCCGCGTCGCAAGCCGAGCCGAACTCGCCTGGACAGAGCAGAGGCAGCCTTGTCCCGGACGCGCGAAGAATTTGCGAGGCGGCTCGAAGAAGTCGAACGCAAAATCGAGGTGTTGCGCCGCGAGCGTGAGGCTCTTCGAAACCGCATGGAAGAAGAGGTGCAAACGATGGAGCAACGTCGGCGCAACGAAGAACGAGCCTACCAAGATGCCCTTATGGCATGGGAGGTGTAGCGTCGTATGAAATATGGATTTTTCCTGAATACCTTGTCCGCGACGCACATCTTGACGTACGATACCTTCGTTTCGTCGCTAAAGATACAGGCTGGAAACATAGATTAATATAGAAACGCGTGAAGCAGGTTACGCAAATGGTGCCCGGGGGGGCAACCGCGAGGATTTAGATGCGGACGGAACAGGATGCCCAGCGCATTTGTCAATTCAGGCGTCATGAACATCTCGCACACAAGGGTGAGGTGCAGGACAAGGTCTACAAGCTTCAGGAAGGCTGGGCGAGCCGTTACTGCGTTCTGCCTGACGGACGACGCCAGATCACAGCTTTGTTTTTGCCAGGCGACTACTGTGAGCCGCAATGGCTGCTCTCCGGCAAGTCCGACCTGCCGATCGTCGCCCTGACACCCGTCAAGGCGCAAACGGTGCCGCTGGCGGGGATCCACGCCAAGCCGGGGGACGGCGTGATGAAACTGCTTCGGGGCGTTCTGGAGGCCCACGATCGTCAGACATCCTGGATTGTGAGCCTAGGTCGCAAGTCGGCAATCGAGCGCGTCACAGATCTGCTTGCCGAACTGTTCCAGCGCATGCGCTCGCACAAGCAGATCGTCGAGAACTGCTGCACGATGCCGCTTACTCAGCAGGACATCGCCGATGTTGTTGGGCTCACCCCGGTCCACGTGAACAGAGTGCTCGGCGACCTGCGCAGCCGCGGACTCGTGCGCTTCAGTGGCAAGACGCTGCACCTTCCGAAGCCAGAAGCGCTCGGCATTCCCTCCCTGTCGCAAGCCGAAGCGGCTCCCGGGCGTGATCCGGCCGCCGATCGCAGGATACTCGCCGCCTGAGGAGGTTGACGACGGAATGCACCGGCCTCCCGTGGTCACGGCACCTGGTTTTCGGATCGGTCAGGCGACGATACGTACGGGCACACCTTTGGGCGCGTGCACGCAGTTTCGGCCCGAACACACCGTTCGGGCCGAAGATCATTGCGGCTTCGTTCAGGCGTCAGCGCCGACGTAGCGGGTGACCTCCTCCCGGAAGCGATTCGAGAGGAAGGTCTGGCGGTCCTCCGGAACCTCGGCCTGGAGCTCGGGGAACCAATCGCTCTCCTCCTGATACATGTGATGCGTCACCGCGCCGCGGATGTGCTCGAGCTTATCGAGGTAGTCCTGCGACATGGGGTCGATCTTCTCGAGCAGGGCCAACTGGACCTTGGTCATGGCTTGTTCCTCATAGGCCATGCTGGTGTGCGTCTTGTGCCCGGTGTCGGCCATTTCAGGGTAAAGCACCGCTTCCTCTGCGTTGGCATGTCCCGTCAGCAGAATGGCAAGGCGCTTGGTTGCTTTCCGGCGCGCATCGGCGTCGGTCGCTTGATGCACCTGCGCGAAGGCATTCTCAATCGCCTCGTGTTCATCGATCACCTGAGAGAACCATCCGCCGGTGATTGCCTTCTCGCGGGCGGCTCGGCGCGCCTCCATTC
Organism: Novosphingobium sp. HII-3; assembly: GCF_002916655.1. Lineage (GTDB taxonomy): Bacteria > Pseudomonadota > Alphaproteobacteria > Sphingomonadales > Sphingomonadaceae > Novosphingobium > Novosphingobium panipatense. The sequence continues at coordinate 28,455 of NZ_PPSM01000030.1, read as the reverse complement.
GTTTTTCATCGCTCTCGGGCGGCGTTATGGCTGCGATGGCGCGGTCCAGAAAAGACATAGGCGATCTCCTTGCATGGATGTGCCGGGCGCTCCGTTAGAGTGTCATGGAAGAGCGTTCCGTTTACCATGGTCGGAAGTGACAATGACGCCGCAGGTTCCGTCTGCGGATGCGGCGTTCACTTGGGTTAGCCTCTTACCTCGGCTCGTCCGCAGCGCACTCGCAGCGGTTGCGGCCTGCGCGTTTCGCGCGATAAAGCGCCTCGTCGGCACGCTTCATCCACGCCTCGACCGTGAGGATATCCGGCGTCAGCCCGGCGATGCCGAAGCTTGCCGTAACCCGCAGCGTTTCGCCACTTGGCAAGGCGATTTCATGGCCGGCCAGAAGCTTTCGAAACCGCTCGACGGCCCTGAACCCGTCACTCTCCTCCGTATCGGGGAGTAGCAGCGCGAATTCCTCTCCTCCCAACCTGCCGAGCACGTCCATGGTGCGCTTGGTGGCCAGCACGAGACTGGAGACCTCCGTCAGGACCGCGTCTCCGGCGGGGTGGCCATAGGTGTCGTTCACGTGCTTGAAGTGATCGAGATCGCCCAGCACCAGCGAGCAGGGGCGCCCGTGGCGCTTGTAGCGCTCCATCTCGTGGCGAACCTGATCCCAGAAGGCGCGGCGGGTCAGGGCGCCCGTCATCGAATCCTGCTCGGCCATGCGCCGCAGGGCAAATTCATTTTCCACGATCCTGGCGAAATTCGCCAGCATCTCCATTTCTGCGTCCGTGAAGCGGCGGGGCTTTCTGTCCATGGCGCAAAGCGCGCCGACCGCGAAGCCATCGGGCGTGCGGAGGGGCACTCCGGCGTAGCTACGGATCCCCGGCTCCCCAGTGACCAGGCTGTTCGTGGAGAAGCGGGGATCCTCCAACGCATCCGGCACGGAAAACGGCTCGTCCTTTGCGATGGTATGCGTGCAGAAGGAGACACTGCGGTCGGTTTCCGACGCGTTCAGCCCCTCCTGAGCCTTGAACCATTGCCGGTCCTTGTCGACGAGGGAGACGGCTGCCATCGGCACGTCGAGAACCGATCGAACAAGAGCGATGACATGTTCGAACGGCTCTTCAGGCGGGGTATCAAGGATATCGAGCCGGTACAGCGCTGCCAGCCGCTCGTTCTCATGCTCCGCAAGGGGAGGTTCAGTCATCCGCTGAGCCTTGCCGGAGCGAAAGCCTCACGTCCTCTGGAAACTGGACGGTAATCCACTCCGGAAGACGGCGGTTTCCGCGATGCGCAGCCTGATACAAACGAATTATGAGCGAAGGTGCGTGTCATTGGTCCCTATTTATGATGCGGGATCGAGGGATCAATATGGAGCGGAACACTACGGCAACTTCGGCCCGATCGTGAGTGCGGCCGGTCGGGGCGATGCGACCGATGGAATAAGTACGGAACCCTCCTGCGGGACCGATGGTTGCTGAGGCAGGCTGAGACAACGCGGCTCGCGCGCTGCGTCTCTCAAACGTTCAACGCTGGAGACTACCCTATGGTTGACCAGAATCCGCCTTCGACCGCGGCCGCGAAGGGCAAAGAGCAAAAAGCCGACGAAAAGCTCAATCCCGGTCATGACACGGCGGGGACCGGAGGTGCCGGCGCGCGTCCCGTGGCCCGCACACAATCTGAAGACGTGGCTTTCGCTGAGGCGAAGGTGCAGGCTGGCACGCAACGCGAGCCCGACCATGCACCGGAAAGCGATCAACCCGGCGGAACCTGACAGACAGCCACGAACCGAGTGGTTCACAGGCTCTTCGACCGTCCGCAAGCACCAGAACAGGCATACTCTCATGAACAATCCTGATGAACCCAGCACGAAGCGTAAACGCAAGGCCGGGGTCACCATCGTGGCCATTGTGGTCGCGATCGTGGCTGTAATTTTTGTCGGATACAATATCTCGCACGTGAAGGAAAAGGCGGCTGAAGAGCAGTCGGATCGCCGCGACTATACCGGTCTGAACTGATTTCTCGCGGGGGAGGGTGTGGCGATGGAGAGCAGGGCAGCCGATGTCTGAAGCAGGGAAGCCGGAAGCTGGCGAGCGCTACGTCTATCATGATGGAGAGGTGAAACTTTCCGGCGAACTTTACCGCCCGATGGCGCCGAACGGCAGGGCCGCGTTGGTGGTCCATGAGGCGGATGGCATAGGCGGCAACGTGCGAAGGCACTGCAGCATGCTGGCGGACCTTGGATACCTTGCTTTCGCGGCCGACATGCACGGCAACGGGAGGGTGCTGGAAGGGGATGAGATGCAGGCCGCCCTGCAGCGCTTTCGATCCGATCCCGAACTCCTGCGCGGCCGGGTGCGCGCAGCGGTAGACGCTCTTGCGATCCTGCCCGGGGTTCAGGCCAGCAGCATCGTGGCACTGGGTTACTGCTTTGGCGGATTTGCCGTTCTGGAACTGGCAAGGAGCGGCTATCCGGTCCGCGCAGTCGCCAGCTTCCATGGTCTTCTTTCAACGGCCCGACCTGCAGAGCGCGGGACGGTGGAGGCGAAAGTCGCCGTTTTCACAGGTGCCCTCGATCCGCTGGTGCCGCCGCAGGACGTCGCGGCGTTCCAGGTGGAGATGATGGCTGCCGATGCCGACTGGCAGATGAGCGTCTACGGCAAGGCGCTGCACAGCTTTACAAATCGGGGCGTCGGGGATCTTGGAGACTCTCGCATGGCCTACGACCCCGAAGCGGCGCAGGCTTCATGGAACAGCATGCTGGCGGTCTTCGACGCTGCCTTCGAGCCGCCGACCTAGGCCCGGTCAGCGGCGCTGGCGCCGCAGCGGCATGGTCAGGCAGTGAATGCCGCCTCCGCAGGCGGTGAACTGCGAGATCTCGAGCTCTATCACTTCGAACCCCGCCTCCCGCGTGCGTTCGGCGGTGGCTTCCTGCCCTGAACCCATGAGGATCGTGCGTCCGTCGAGGGACAGGATGTTGCAGCCGAGCCGGCGGGAGTCCTTGTAGCTCACCGGGATGACCTTGATCCCGAAAGAACTCACTGTCTTGAGGAAATCGTCGTCCAGTACGTCCACGCAGCCAAGGGCGTGGTGTGGGTCGAGCATGCAGAACATGGTGTCGAGGTGCAGGAAGTGGGGATCAAAGGCATGGACGAGCACGTCCCAGCCGTTCTCGCGGAAAGGCGATGCAAACGCCTCCGCCCCTTCCAGAGTGGTCCGTTCGCCGGACGTGCCGAGGATGAGCAGCCCTTCGCGTGCGATGCAGATGTCGCCGCCCTCGATCGTACCGGTGGTTACGCGCCTGGAGGTGGCGATTCCCCGCAGTGCAAGTGAGTCGACCAGATGATCTACCTCCCGCAGACGGTGAGGCATGGCGGGGTTCAGCCCCACCAGCCCCCATGGCGTCGACACCGCCGCGTCGCGGGTGAAGCACTGGTCGGGGCATTCAGGCTGTGGCGGAAGTGTATGGCAACGCACGCCGTAGGCGGCGAGGGTATCCCGAAGCACACCGTGCTGCCGCCTTGCTTCCGCTGCCGAGACATCGAAACCGTTCCTCAGGCTCTCACGAGTCACGGAGCAGCAAGGCACCGGCTCCAGTTGCGAAGGCTCACAGAGGAGAACATCCGTCAGCCGATCTGTCTCGCCGAACACGGAAGCGTGCAGCGAGGCAGGCTCCATGAGGCTGCTGCTTGTCGAGAAATCGAGCTTCATCACCGGGCTCTTTGTCAGAATGGGAAATTTCTGGTGAACGATCAGGCGTGAGGAGGCTTCTTCACAACCTGGCGGGCCCATTCTATTTCACCGGAATCTGGAGGGGTCTCCGTTTTCGGGCTTCCTGGCTGCAGGGTACGTTCCGCGCCTTCGCCCATGTCTTCATCTGGGGCGCTACCCTGGACGGCCCCGATGTCCGCCTCGACCTGCTCTGTGGTGTCGGCCCGTCCGCTGACGGCTTCATTGTTTTCGTCGACAGATTTCCTGCCGTTGTCCGTGTTTTCGTGCTCGGCCATTTTTCTCTCCTTGCCTCATCAACGGGAGGAGAGGGCCGGGGTTCCACCCGATCGAACCTGCTTTGCGGGGAAAACTGGCATTTGGTCTTCTGAAAGGACGGCGCCTGCGCCAAGCGCCACCCCCGTCGGCGGGAGCGGCGCAATGGCACTTCAGGTCAAGGAAATACGCGGTCAGCCGAGGGCTGAACTGTCCAGTTCGCGGCGAATGGCTTCTTCCTTCGTAGCGTCGTTCACGTCCACCGAGACGGTAATCGCGCCTGTGAGCGCCGCGTCGCTTCTGCCTTCTTCCAGAGGCGCCGGTGCGTCGCCGCCGCTCGGCTTCTCACCAGCGGTGTTTTTGGCCGCCGCTGCCGTCACGAATATGTCGGTACGGTCGATACCGAATGCCTGCACGAGATGCTCCACCGCGCGTTCTGCATCCGCGCGCGTGGCAAACGTCTTTTCGATGGTGGTCGCCATTCTCAACTCCTCGTGATCAGGACGTGTAGCCGGCGGGGGAAGCGGCGGGCTTGAATGTGACCGGTCGAAGTCCTTCCAGATCCTCGGCGGGGATCGGGCTGTGTGGATCTGGCCGATAATGTGGATCGGCGCGCTGTGAGCCGTCGGGATGTTTGTCGCCCTGAAGGTCCATCGGCGCATGTCCGATACCTGCAGCCTGCGTGCTGGATGTATCGGACGAGCTGCGATCCAGCAGCTTTTTGCCGACGACGTAGGCCAACCCCAGGAAAGCCAGTTTGCGTATCATCTTTTTTCCTTCCGGTTCGTTTACCCAGCGCTCGCGTCAGGAGCGCTTCTTCAGGGCGTCGGGCTTGTGCGCCGCCTTGGCCCCAGATTTGTCGCTCTTGACGATGTACTGCGGATCATCCGCTGAAGCTGTGACCTGATGCCCCTTTATGTGCGTGGCCGTTGTCTGCTTCTTCTGGACCGTGCCATGGGTCTTACCCTGGCTGGTGTTCCATTCGACCTTGTCGCCGGCTTTGAATTCCTTGGTCATTGCCGTTTCCAGTCATCGCCGTGTTGCAGGTATGAACGACACAGCGCGTGCATCTGTTCCGCCGGACCTGCTTTCATGACCGCATCGGAGGGCGAGTGTCGAACCGCACATCGCCGGAAGAGGAGAGAAAGCATGTCGCATCGCCCGAAACCTCGGAACGCGTTTCCCGTCGCCGGCACTTCCTTCGGAACAGTCCTTATGCCTAATGGTACGTCCAAGGGTCGGCGGGAGGAGGGGAGCTTATTTCCCGACCACGCCCACGCCGATCGCAAGCGCAAGGCCGGCAGCGACGAACGCAAGGGCCATGAGGAGACCGTCGCCGACCAGCAGCGCAAGTCCGAATGCCGCGATCGCCGCCATGGGCGCCGTGCTGGCGAAGGGCAGGAGTTCAAGCGGCGGAACGGTAAGAGCCAAGCAAATGACGCACAGCGCCGCCACTCGCAACCAGATACCCCTGGTCAGGCTCTCAAGCCGTCCATGGAACCACCGATCGAGAAACCGTGCCATCTTGCGCAGCGAAGGCAACGCCTTCAGGATGCGGTCGCACGAGATCTGCCGCTTCTTGATGAACTGCGGCAACCACATGTGTTCCTTGCCGATCGCGATCTGCGCGGCAAAGACGATAATGATCGCCGCCAAGGCGGTCGGTAAACCAGGTATCCCTCCGATCGGTGACATTTCGAGCAGCGCGGGGAAGAGGAGAAAGGGACCATAACTGCGGCCGCCGAGAACTTCGACGATCTGGCCGATGGTGACCTTCCTGTCTTCCTTCGCAAGCTTCTCGATGTTGTCCAGCAACTTGCCGAGGGCACTGTCTTCCTTTTTCATGGCTGGAAGAACTCGATCAGCGATCCGGTGTTCCGCCTTGCATGCCTTTAAACTCGCGCAGATGTGGAGCCCTGCCCGGAACAAGGGACCATAGATCGAGTTCGTGGCGCATGGGCTCCAACATCAATCCGCGCTCAAGCGCCATCGCCCCTGATCATCGATCGCCGGAAAACACAGCGGAACTCGTGGCCGTGCTCCTGAGCGAATTGGCGACCGGCGACATCATCGTCGTCGCGAAGAACGACCACCGTGCCCGGGAGATCGCCAACGCGCTTCAGGCGGGAGCCGGCAGTTCACTCGTCCTGTTCTGCCCAGGCAGCGATGCTCTTCCGGGAGACAACGCGCCGGCCTCTGCTGCGAACGCCGGTCAACGAACCAGTGCCTTGCGACGGCTTCGACTTGCTCAGGCAGAGCCCAGCCGGGCCGCTCTCGCCCTGGTGACCACGGGCGAAGGCTGTGCCCGCCTGTACCCGCCGCCTCATTGCCTGGATGTCGCCCCGCCCGTATTCTCCTGCGGTGATGTCGTCGATCTTCAATCACTCGCGGGGACGTTGGAGGGCGTGGGCTACATCGCGGACGAACGAGTGGACGAACCTGGAGAATACGCGGTTCACGGGCAGATCGTCGACGTCTACCCTGCCGACGCAGAAAACCCGTGCCGTATGGAGATCGCGGACGGCCGGATCGCTTTGCTGCGGACCTTCGACCCGGTTTCGCAACTGACGGTTGCGGAATGCGATCGCATTGAAGTCGGACGGGCCTCCGAGCCGGTCAGCGAAGACGGGGTTCCTCTTTTCGATCATGTACCGGGCGCTCGCATCGTAATCGAGGCAGGGGCGGACAAACGGCGACGCGTGCTTCTTGAGCTTGCGGCGGAAATGGCGTCCACCTCTCCCGGCAGAGCCACGAGGTCGATGTGCGAAGAGCAGCGCTATCAACGCAGCCTTGGGCAGCACGCTGTGCTGGAAGCCTCCGGGCCGTTGGGTTCTCCGCCGACGAAGTTCACGGAGAAGGCGCACCCTGTCCGCGCGTTCGTACAGGAAGCGAAAGCGGCTCTCGACGAGGGTAACCTCCTGCTTCTGGGCACGCAGCGCGACATCCGATTTCTTCTTCCGCGTGTGGGAAAGGCTCTGAAGTGCGAGATTGTCGAGGTGCAAAGCTGGGCCGAAGCCCTAGAGCCCGGGGGCGGGAAGGCCATGGCTTTGGCCATGCCGGTCGTTCGTGGCTTTCGCTTCGGAACCTTGCTCGCGGTGAGTGCGACGGATCTTCTGGGAAGTCGTGCGCAACGGGAGGAGGCGGGTAGCCACCGTAGCGAGATCAATCCCTTCCTGTCAGGTGAACTGGCGCGGGGCGACGTTGTCGTACACGCCGACCATGGCATTTGCGTGGTCGAGGGCCTCGAGCCCTCCCCGGAAGGCGGAGACGCGCTGTTGCTACGCTTCGCGGCGGGGGGACGGCGGCTTGTACCTGTCCTTCAGGCGGATCGCATCTGGCGTTATGGCGGCGAGGAGAGCGCCGTGACGCTCGACCGGCTCGACGGTTCGAGCTGGCAGGAGCGGCGCGAGGAGGTCGAGACCGCAGTAGCACAGACCGCTCGCGATCTGAGCCGCCTCGCCGCGGAGCGTGCCACGAGAACGGCGGCCGTCATGCGGCCGGACATGACCCGGTACGAGCGCTTTGCGGACCGCTTCCCCTTCGCCGAAACGGCCGATCAGTTGCGCGCGATCATGGCCGTGCAGGCAGACCTTCAGTCAGGTCATCCAATGGATCGTTTGATCGTGGGTGATGTGGGATACGGCAAGACCGAGGTCGCCCTTCGCGCTGCGGCCATGGCTGTTTTCTCCGGCAAGCAGGTTGCTTTGGCAGCCCCTACGACGGTTCTGGTCCGGCAGCACCTGGAAACCTTCCGGCGGCGTTTCAAGGGGCTGGGAGTGAATGTCGCGGGCCTTTCACGTCTTTCCACCACCGCCGAGCGCACGGCCGTGAAGGCGGGTCTGGCCGACGGGTCGATCGATATCGTGATCGGGACAAGCGCCATCGGCGGCAAAGGTGTCGCCTATGCCGACCTCGGCCTTGTGATCATCGACGAAGAGCAGCGCTTCGGAGTGGCCGAGAAGAAGAAGCTGGCGGCGCTGGGCACCGATCACGTTCTGACCCTCAGCGCAACGCCGATCCCGCGCACCTTGCAGGCAGCTCTGGTAGGGCTTCAGCAGTTGACGGTCATCGCCACGCCGCCGGACCGCCGCCAGCCGATCCGCACGACGGTCGAGCCGTTCGACGAAGCTCGCGTGCGCGCAGCCTTGCTTCGCGAGCGCAGCCGGGGCGGGCAAAGCTTTGTCGTCGTCCCGCGTATCGAGGACATCGACCCGCTCGCTGATCGGCTGCGTCGCCTGGTTCCCGAATTGCATACGGTCCTGGCGCATGGGAAAATTCCTGCGGCCGAACTGGACGAGACGATGGTCCGCTTCGCCGATGGGGAGGGCGACGTGCTGTTGGCGACCAACATCATCGAAGCCGGCCTGGATGTTCCTCGCGCCAATACGATGCTGGTCTGGCGCGCTGACATGTTCGGGCTCTCCCAGCTTCACCAACTGCGCGGGCGGGTCGGTCGTGGGAGCCGCAGAGGGCACATCCTGTTGCTGACCGACCCTGAAGCGCAAGTGGCGCCACGTACGCTCTCGCGCCTCAAGACCCTGTCCGCCATGGACAGACTGGGAGCAGGCTTCGCCATAAGCGCACGCGATCTCGACATGCGCGGAGCCGGCGACCTCCTGGGCGAGGAGCAGGCGGGACATGCAAAGCTGATCGGTGTCGATCTCTATCGGCACCTGCTTGAAAAGGCCATCGCCCGTGCTCGAGGAGAGCAGGCGGACGACTGGAATCCTGAACTCAACCTGGGCGTGGAGGGGCGACTGCCGCCGGAGTGGGTGGCGGAAGATGATCTTCGGCTCACCCTCTACGCGCGGCTTTCCCGTCTCCCTGATCTCGCAAGCCTTGAAGCGTTCGAACGTGAGCTTGTGGACCGCTTCGGCACGATGCCCGAAGATGCCGGCAGGCTGCTCACGATCGCTCGCCTGAAGGTGCTTGCGCGGGCCGCGTCGATCCTGCGCCTCGATGCCGGGCCGGCAGCGATCGCTCTGACGCCGCGCAAGGGCCAGGCAAAGGCGCTCAAGCGTCTGGGACTGGAGAAATCCAGCGAGCGTTATCTCTGCAAGGGGGACTTTGCAGATGCAGACACTCGCTTGTCGAAGGCCGAGGAGCTTCTCTCAGATATAGCCTGATCGTGCGTCCAATCCTCCGTGGAGAACGACGTCGTTGGCAAGCGGCTGCAAGTACTCCGCAGCAGACGCAGTAGCAAACAGCGCGATCGAGCGATGCGGTTTGGACAGTTCCGTAAACGGAATCTGACGATGACTATAAGACGCTCGATAAACGTCAACTTCTGTGCTTTAGTAGAGACAGAGCGAAATCGTTGATCCGCTCTGCCGTAGGAAGTCCTTTCCGGAGAAGCGCCCGAAATGTCCGAAAACGAGAAATCCAGTGATGTCACTGCACTCACAGTTCAGCTTCTGAGCGCTTATCTCGCCAACAACACTGTAGCGTCCGAAGACCTCGCTGGCCTGATTCGTTCGACACGTGAAGCATTGACGGCAGAGCCTGAAATACCAGCAAATGAAGCCGAAGATCAGGAGTATACTCCTGCTGTATCCGTTCGGAAAAGTCTGTCTTCTCCTGAGCACATCATCAGTCTTATCGATGGTCGCCCCTATAAGACGTTGAAGCGGCATCTTGCAGGACATGGATTAACGCCGGACAGTTACAGGGCGCGCTACAACCTGCCCGCATCCTATCCGATGGTGGCGCCCAGCTTCGCGGCAAAGCGGCGTGAAATTGCCGAGAAGATCGGGCTCGGCAGTCGGCGCAGTCGCAACACGCAAAGCGAGCAGCCTGCGCCGGAAGCCGCGACAGCTGGTGCTGACGCGGCAACTGCCGGCAAAAGCGAGAACGGCGACACTTCACAAGCGGGCAGCACGGCAGCCGTGAAGCCGAAGGCAGCGGCGAAACCGTCGCGTGGTGGGCCCAAGGCGAAATCTTCGGGGAAGTCCGCAGTGACGAACGACAGCCAGGTCGAAGAGGCCGTGTCTCCGAATCAGGAGGGCTCGGAAGCGGAGGTTACGACCAAGGCTGCGGCAAAGACCCCCGCCCGCAAGGCGCAGGCCCGCAAGAAGGCCGACGCAAAGCCGAAGATTTCGAACGTGGATGCAGACGCCGGCCAGGCCGAAGATGCCGCTGTGCAGGATGAAAGCGGGGTAGCCACCGGCCGAACGCGGCGCGGAAAGCTGGGTATCTTCGGGCGGGAGGGCGGCAAAGATCAAGCCGCAGACGCTGCTGTCGAACAGAGCGACGCTGCTGAGACGGATGCCGGAGAGAATGCCGAAGGGGCGCAGACCGGGAAGGCAGCGGCGAAGCGGCGTTCTTCGGCATCCGGGCGCATGGCCCGGACCCAGAAATCTGCATAGGCGGTAATCTCAGGGGCATTTACTGGATCAGGAAATCGTCTATCCCGTCGCGCTGGGTTTTGCGCCTTTGCACTTGACCGTGCGGCGGGGTAGGGCTTTGCATATCAATTGAGGTGGATAGGAGAAAACATGAACAACAATGATCTGGCAGACACCATCGCCGCAGGCGCTGGTCTGACGAAGGCAGACGCGCGCAAGGTGGTTGATGCCGTGTTCACCGCCATTGGTGATGCAGCCGCTAAGGGCGAGGAAATCTCGCTGAACGGCTTTGGCAAGTTCAAGGTCAAGGACACGCCGGAACGCGAAGGCCGCAATCCCGCAACCGGTGAGACGATGACGATCAAGGCTGCTCGCAAGCTGGCGTTCACGCCCGCCAAGGCAATCAAGGACAAGCTGAACGGCTGATCGCCTTCGCGAGACGTGGGATGGGCTGTATGGCCAGATCCCACGTCGGTTCTGCTTCCGATCCGAGGCAGCACGAACTTAGTCCGCGCCACTTCTGTATCGCTGCGCGCCAAGGCTAGAACTGGATTTCCTTGCCCTCGCAATCGAGTAGCTTGCCGCTGTCGGATACTTTCAGTTCATCGATGACGTCCAGCAGTTGCAGCGCCGCTCTTTCGGGATCGAGTAGCCGGCCTGCCGGCACGTTGCCCTGAAATGGCTTTGAGAGAGCTGTGTCGACTGTGCCGGGGTGTAGCGTTACCACTATTGCGCGATCGTTCCGCCGTCTCACCTCAATAGCGACATTGCGCATAAGCATGTTCAGAGCCGCCTTCGATGCGCGGTAAGCGTGCCACCCTCCCAGGCTATTGTCGCTGATCGATCCGACCCGCGCAGACAGGGCGGCAAAGACCGTTCGCTGCGATTGGGGCATGATCGGAAGAAAATGCTTCGCTACGAGGGCAGGGCCAATGCCATTCACTGCATAGCACTCAGCCATCCAATCCGGATCCAGTTCGCGTAAGGCTTTCTCCGGTCCCCTGGGGCTCAAGTGCAGGAGCCCGGTCGCTACCATTACCATGGTCACGGGAGGTCCCTGTGCAACATGGGCTGCGGCGGCCGCAATGCTGTCCTCTTGAAGAAGGTCAAGGTGCTGGGCGCCTCGTCGCGAACGGGCGAATCCGTGAACCACGTCGAAAGCGCCTTCCTCGATCAAGGCTGCCTCCAAGGCGGCGCCAATGCCTCCCGAGGCGCCGACGATGACAGCGGCCTGGTTCTTCCGGCTCACGATCGCAGAAAGCGCCAGCGGTCGGGTTCACTTTCGACCGGATCAAAGCGGTAGCCATCGCTGTCGAAGCCCTGCATGGCCTCTACATCGTTGATATGATGCTCGCACAACCACCGGGCCATCATGCCACGCGCACGCTTGGCGTTGAAGCTGACGAAGCGCGGACCGTTTGGCCCCGGCTCGCGGAATTCCACCTCGATCACGCGTATGCCATTCAGCTTGCCCTTCACGGCAGCGAAGTATTCCTGGCTTGCGAGGTTGAGGATGACTCCGGATCCTTCGGCTGCAACCTCCAGCCGCAGCCGATCAGCGATGCGGTCACCCCACCAGTCGGTCAGCGACTTGTGACGCGGTGCCCACCGGGTGCCCATTTCCAGCCGGTAGGGGCGAATGGCGTCGAGAGGACGAAGCAGGCCATAGAGGCCCGACAGCATGCGCAGATGGTTCTGCGCGAACAGAACGCCGCCCTCCTCCAGAGTATCGACATCGAACCCCGAGTACACGTCGCCCGCGAAGGCAAACAGGGCCTGCCGCTGAGGCAGGTCGGGGAAGTCGCGAAAGCGATCGGCATTGAGCTTCGCAAGTTTGGGAGAAATGTGCATTAACTCGGCCAAGCGCTTCTGGCTCAGGTGAGATGCCGATCTGGCGAGGCTTGACGCTTCTTCGGCGAAGTGCGGCGTCGTGGCATCGAGTGGCGGTATCGGACGCTCGAAGTCGAGCGTTTTTGCAGGTGAAAGAAGCGCGATCATCGGCGGGGAGGTAGCGGCGGTCCTTCTCGCCGTCAAACCGAACCCGCCCTCCGTCCTATGGCCGGCAGGACGGTCGGGCAGGCAGCTGTTGATCTGCCCTTCAGTCAGGTTCGTCCGGTGCAAAGTCGCTCCGCGTCTGTCCATGCGCGAGCACGGCAAACAGGCCCGTTCCGCCGATGACGTTGCCGGCTAGAGCAGGGAGGGTAAACTCGGCCCAGGCTTCCTTGAAACTGAGGACGCCGCTCAGCCAAAGGAAACTTGCCTGCGACGAACCGGTGACGACGTGGGAAAAACCGCCCAAGGCGATGACATAGGTGAGCAGGGCAATGACCCAGAACTCGCTTTCCCGAGCATTGGGAAGCAGCCAGGCAATGGAGGCCATGATGAAGCCGGCGGGAATGCCCAGTGTGAGTGTTCTGCTCCAGTGTTGTACTTCCAGCTTGCTGAGGACATCGAGGGCGACCACCCGTTGTTCGTGTGTGATGATCGTCTCCGAAGCCATGAGTGCACTTACCAGGGTGACCCCGAAAAGATTGCCCAGGATCACGCAGGACCATAGTCGGCCAAGCCGGAACAGCCCGGCCCAGGAAGGTGAACTGGCGACCGGCAGGACGGCCGTGACTGTGCTTTCAGTGAAGAGCTGGAGCCGGCCCATGATGACGATGATGTAGCCGATCGGATAGCCGAGATAATAGACGAGGGGGGACCAGTCGGTGTCGGGCAAGTGGCTGCGCAGGAACAGCTCGCACATGAGCGAGAGGGACATGGCAAGGCCGGCCGCAAGGCTGGAAAGGAGAAGAGCCACCGCCGGGCGGCGCAACTCCCCCTCGCCCTGCAGGCGAACCACTTCATGAACGACCTTGCTGGACCCTGCTCGCCGCGTTTCGACGTCTTCGACCTCACGCTCGTCCAGGGCAGCGCTGGCAGCCCGCTCATCCTCACTGTCAGGCATTCACGGGCTTTCCGCTGTTGATGTTGTGGCCGCTTCCCGGCAACCGGATCTTGGGGGATTTAAAGGTTTACTCGTCGGCCTTCGGCGGGTCAGGATCGGCCTTCCGCCAGCGATCGTCTTCTTCCCCTTTCTGGCCGGTCACGTTGCGGTGGTCACGAGGCTCGTACTCCCCCCGTCCGTCGCGGGGATCTTCCTGCTCTCTCCAGGATTTTTCAGGATCGCCTTTCTGACCGGTGACCTTCCGGGAGTCCATGGGCTCATATTCACCGCCGCCTGGCATGGCTCGCTCCTTTGTCTTGCCTGGACAATGAACGAGAGGGAGGGGGATGCGGTTCCAGTCACAGAGGTGAAGCAGAAGCCCGGCCCTGCGCTGGCGGCATCGTGGCTCATGTTGTTTGCCGGGCAGGAACGAGTGACGAGGCAAGTGCGTTCGAGGGGCTCTCCACCATGGGAACAGATCAACAGAGGAACAGATGAATGCCCAGGGCGACATTTGAAACACCGGATGGCGAAGACGTCGTGATTGATCCCGAGGATGTGGTGCATCTTTCCGCGGGCGAAGAGCCGGAGACGACCGTGATCGAACTGGAAGATGGGGAAGAGGTCGTGGTCGTGGCGACCGAGCTGGAAGTCGCGGCTGATCTGGGCCTCAATCCGTTGGAATACATCGACGCGGAAGACGATGATGAATCCATTGAGTCGCTTGTGGAAGATGACGACGACTTCGACCCGGGCGCATGATGATGGGCGAGGGTCTGATCGAGACGGACGACGAGGCCGCTCCAAAGGCGGACCGGGCTGCGCTCCTCATCATCGACATGATGAATTGCTTCGATTTCGAAGGTGCCGAAGACCTTCTGCCTCCCGCGCTGGACGCGGCTCGAGCGATACTGTCGCTGCGCGAGAAGGTGGAGCGGCTTGGCTGGCCGGTCATATACGTGAACGACAACTTCGGGGAGTGGCACTCCGAACGCTCCCGCCTCGTCGAGCGCGCGATGGCCAAAAAGAACCCGGTTGCAGAAATGCTGCAGCCACGGGGCGATGATTTCTTCATCATAAAACCGCAGTTTTCCGGGTTCTATTCAACGAACCTGCCGGTGCTTCTGCCGAAGCTCGGGGTGTCTCGGCTCATACTCAGCGGAATAGCCGCCGATATCTGCGTTTTGTTCACGGCCGCTGACGCTCACATGCGCGAGTATGACCTGTGGGTGCCCAAGGACGTGGTTGCCGCGGTATCGGAAGAGCGGAAGAACTGGGCCTTGGGCATCATGGAGGCAAGTATGGGCGCCGAGACAGCCGCTACGCACGATCTCTCCCCGCAAGACTGGTTGTCGCGGCTGTCTCAGGCCGGGTAGACCTGCCGCCTTTTACCGGAGCGTCGCCGATCCGCTGACGCTGTAGCCGGGCTGAGCAGGTTCGCCAAAAGCTGCCATGATCCTGTCGTGGCGTTCCGCGAGGGTGGCGCGATAGCCTGGATGCGTGACGATGTAAGGTTCGCCCTGTTCCACCGCGTGAACAACGGCCCGCCCGAGCCACACGGGATCCATCATGTTCGCCTGGATGGCCGCCAGCCGCGCAGGGTCCACTTCAGCCGCCTTCCCGGCATCATTCTGAGACATCCGGCTCCGTGTGAGTCCGGGGAAAAGTGTCGACACCCCTACGCCGAAAAGAGCCAGCTCCTCCCGCAGAGCATCGGACATGCCGAGCACGGCAAACTTGCTGCCGGAGTAAGCCGCGAAGCTCCCGAATGGGTTCAGGCCGTTCATGGAAGAGGTGTTCACGATATAACCGCTTCGCCGCGCGATCATGGACGGTGCAAACGTTTTTATGCCGTTGAACACGCCTGTGACGTTCACGGCCATGACCCGCTCGAACAGTTCAGGCGACACATCGACAAGGGGCATGAAACCGGTGGAGACGCCGGCGTTGTTGCATAGCACGTCGACAGCTCCGAACCGGGCGAGAACGTGTTCGGAGGCTTTCATCCAGCTGTCCAAGGAGGCAACGTCCAGCGAAACGGTCTGCACCACCGTGCCGTCCGGCAGCTTCGCCGCTTCTTCCTGGGCATAGGAAACATTTATATCGGCCAGCACGATATTTGCGCCACGTTCCGCAAAAGCGTGGGCCATCCCCCCGCCAATGCCGCCGCCCCCGCCCGTGATGAGCACGGTCTTGCCCTTCAGTTCGAACATGGGCGTACCCCTTCGTCCGCGGTGGAGCGATCGATGCGCATGCGATCACGCCAAGGGGCGCTTCTCACCTCATCCGGCCCCTGTATCTCGACGGCGAGGGCTACGTGTGCCAGCGAAAGCATGAGGTCCATCAGGCGCTGGTCTGCCGGGGAGTAGGCTGCGAACGCCTTCGCATCCAGGCTGGCAAGGGCGTCGTCAAGGCGGGGGCCGGCAGCCGCAAAGAATGCCTCGCGTTCTGCCACCGTGGACGCGCTGCGCAACGCGGCACGCCTTGCGGTCCCGTCGACCGCCCATCGGGAAACGAAAGGTTCAAGGTCTCCGAAGCCGGCGGGAAGCAGGGGGGGCGCACTGCTCACAGCACGTCTCCCATTCTACGAGCGTGTTCCTGCACCCGTGAATCCACTTCGTTGAACAAGTGACGGCAAAGGGCTTCCATGCTCTGGAAGTGCATGTGCTTCAGCGCGCCGCTTGCCAGACCGTTCTGGCCACGTTCGATCATGGCGATATCCTCGCAATGGATGTCGCGGATCTGCGCCACCGAGTATTCGCGAGCGAAGCGATGGCTGGCATCGCGGTCTTCCCCGACCCAGTACACCCGCACCACACCGCGCGAACGGTCGGCGGAGATGGGGTAGACGGTGTGCGAGAAGGGCTGTGTCGGCGTCCCTATGATGAAAAGGTTGGGGAAGAAGGCCAGGTAATCACGCCCGTAGGGAAGGTCGAGCAGCCCTTGCTCCGCCAACGGCGGTATGCCGCGCATGGCTGCCGCGCGCTGGAATGGCTTAAGGTCGGGCGCGGGATTGGACCATATCCGCTGAGTTCGGTGCGGCCCTTCAAACCCCATGGTGGCCGGATAGCCGAACTGGTTGTCGCCACCGATGCCCGCGCCGCCCGAACGGGGGTGAATGAAACGAAGGTGATAATTTTCCTGGAAGTTGTCGTAGGTCAGCTTCCAGTTGGCGGCGATGTCATAGGAGTACTGCGCGAAGGTCGTTGCCCGGGCGACGGGCATCTGCTCCAGCCGTTCCGCATAGGCGCCAAGCCAGTCCCGCAGCGGCGGTGCGTCCTGGTCGAAGTTGACGAAGAGGAGGCCGCCGCACTCTTCCAGTCGAACGCTTACGAGCGAGCAGTCCGCCTTATCGACGTGGAAGGCGTCGAAGTCGGGGGCGGAAAGGAGAGCTCCGTCGGTTCCAAAGGTCCACATGTGATACGGGCAGCTGAACTTCGACTGTCGGCCCGCCGCCTCGTCGACCAATTGCGTGCCTCTATGAGGGCAGACGTTGTGAAACGCACGAACCCGATCATCCCGTCCGCGGACAATGAGCAGGGATGCGCGCGCAAACTCGAGGTCGCACCGGATGAAGCTGCCGGGCTCCGGCACTTCACACAGGTGAGCGACATGGATCCAGCTTTTCAGGAACACCGACTGGCGTTCGAGTTCGAAGTATGCGGGATCATAGTAGGGTTTTGTGGGGACAGGGTTCGTGCCGAGCCAGGCAAGATCCTCTGCAGGGATGCGTTTGAAAGTGGAAGCGACGTCGTTCACGGAGCGAATCCTGTCTTGTGTCGCCGGCAGTGTAGCCGCCATCGACAAACTTCCAACAGTGGTGTTGGAAGTCAGGAGCTCGAGAACAGGCCGTCCCTTTTCAGCATACGTTGCTGTTCAGCGCGGAAACGGGCCACAATCTCGTCTTCCGGAAGGTCCGGGCGCACGCTGTTCCGGAACACGTGGGGGCCAATTATCGCCCCGGCGAGGAGGAAGGTGCAATAGACCTCCACGTCGAGACCGGCGGTGTCCCGCAGCATGTCCTTGTTTGCCGCGATGAAGTCGTCCCACTTCGGGTACCGGTCCCGAATATTGCCCGGCGCTATGAACTGTTCGATCCACAGCTTGATGAGATCGGGATTCTCCAGGACGAACCGCGCGACGAAGTCGATGCGGTCCTGCTGGTTGCCCTCGCCTTTGAAGCCACGGGTCAGTTGCTGGGACGACCATGCGCTCACGGCCTCCAGCAAGGCTTCGCGGGTGGCGAAGTGGTAGTACACCGTCGCCCGGTTCATGCCGACGGCCCGCGCCAGTCCGGCAACGGTGAGCGTCTCAACCCCCTTCTCGGAAATAAGCCGTACCGAGGCTTCGATCAGCGCTTGATGTGTGGCTTCAAACGACTTGTTCCGGCGGGACTGTGCGGGGCGGGGCGGCGTGTCGGGCGATGTCATACACGGGCTTATGCGTGACCATCGCTGCTATGCAAAGCTGCGAACCTGGCGCAACGCCTTGCGCCGCGCCAGGTCCCGGTGCCGGAAGCCGGCATCGGTGCTGTCAGTACTTCAGCGAAACCGTTGCGAACGCCGAGCGGCCGGGCGCTATGGTTGCGAAGTGAGTGGTGTAGGTGCGATCGTAATAGCGCTTGTTCGTCAGGTTTTGGACGTTGACGCGCACGTCGATATTCTCCGTCAGCCTTGCGGACGCGGTTGCGTCGAAGCGCCAGTAGCCCGGAATCGACCGTTCGATCGTGTAGTTGCTGCCACCGATGTTAACGTTGCCGAAGCTGCCGTACTGCTTCGAGTTGTAGATCGCGCCGCCGCCGATCTGGAATCGCTCGGCGATGTCGAAGGTCGTCCATGCCGTGAAGCTGTGCTTGGGCGTATTGGGGAACGGCTTGCCGATGCCGAAAGCCGTGGTCGGAGTGACCGTACCGATGCTGCGGACTTCGGAATCCATGTAGGTGTAGCCGCCGAAGATGCTCCAGAACGGAAGCGGCCTGCCATTGAAGCCGGCTTCGAAGCCCTGTATCCGCCGCTCACCGACATAGAGCGGGATGTTGTCAGGCCCGTTGGTGCGCGCGTTCTTCGTTTCGGTCCGGAAGGCCGCAAAGGTCAGACCAAGCGCGGCATCAAGGAACTCCCACTTCGTTCCGATCTCGTAGGACTTGGTGTTCTCCGCCTTGAGATCGTCAAGCGTGGCAAGTCCGATAGCGTTGCCTTCACTGCCTTCGCCGACCATGCTGCCCGGAGGCGTCGTCGACTTGGCGTAGGAGACGTAGATGCTTCCATTCGCGGCGGGCTTGAAGATCAGCCCAGCCTGGTAATTGAGGAAGTCATCCTTGCGCGTCAGCACCGGGCTGGTCGCGGTTGTCGGGATCGTCGTTGTGGAGGTTTCATACCAGTCCTGCCGGATGCCGAGATTGAGCAGCAGGGAATCGGTCAGCGTGATCGTGTCGAGGGCGTAGAGGGAGTAGGTGGTCGCCTCGGTCTTCGCATTGATCGGGTTGCGCGCAACAGGAACGATGCTGCCGTTCACCTGGACATTCTGCCACGGATCGTACGGATTTGGGTTGATGAGCGTGGTGCAGTTGTACGCGGCCTGGTTCGCGGCACCGCAGCGCAGGGCGTTGCTGGTGGTCACGTTGGTGTTGACGTTGTAGGAGCCACGCTTTGACTGCTCCCAGCTCGCTTCTGCGCCAACGGAGAAGGCGTGTTCAAGGCTGCCGGTGGCGAAGGTTCCGGACAGGTCGATCTGCCCGACCATGGAATCGACGTTGCTCCAGCGCGTATTCACGCGCCGCCAGACACGTCCGTTCTGAACGTTACCCTGGCTGTCGTCAGGCTGCGTGATGATGTAGGATTGCTTGACGTTGGCGTACTTTGCTGTCCCACGAAGCTTCACCGTGTCAGCAAGATCATGCTCTGCGCGCAGCAGGAGTTCGTCCACGTTTGTTTTGCGGAAGTCGCGGTCGGCAAGGCCGTAGAAGGTGTCGCGCGGTACGTCGGCAGGATGGATGTCCAGCAGGTCGGTCGATGTCACCTGGCCCGCCGAGCGCTCAAACGGAATGCCAGGATCCGGAATGTCGTCGCTTTCAAGGTGATAGAAGTTGACATAGGCGCGCGTAGACGTCCCAAGGCCAAGAGCGACGGACGGGGAGATACCCCACCGGTTGTAAGTGACGACGTCGCGCTCGGCCACGTCCGCATCATGCCACATTGCGTTGAGGCGGATCGCGGCGACCTCACTCACCTGGTAGTTCGCGTCGATAGTAGCACGCTTGTAATCATCGGTGCCGTAGCTCAGGTCAGCGCGCGCATCGGTGCCGAGGTGCGGCATCTTGCTGACGAGGTTTATGCTGCCGCCCGCGCTGCCGCGTCCGCCCATGGTGGAATCGCTGCCCTTCACGACCTCAATCTGTTCAATCGCGAAAATCTCTCGCGACTGTCCGCCGACACTGCGGACCCCGTCGATGAAGGTGCTGCCTTGTGCGTCGAAGCCGCGGATGAAGGGGCGGTCGCCCTGCGGGTTGCCCCCTTCGCCGGCGCCGAAGGTGATGCCCGGGACCATGCGAAGCGCTTCCACGAAGCTGGTCGAGCCGCTTTCACGGATAACTTCGGAGGGCAGGACCACGATTGACTTCGGAGTGTCGAGGAGGGGAGCGGTGTACTTCGGTGAATCGGCTCGATCCACCTTGTAGGGCTGCTCTTCGATCACGGTGTCGGATACTGTGACCCCACCAAGCGACGGCGTCTGGTCCTCGGCTTTGTCCTGAGCAGCGACAGGTGAGGCTGCGAAGCCGACGCAGGCAAGAGCCAGGTAAGCTGGACGGACTGCGGGACGTGAATGGCGGCTGCGGCTACTTGGCACAAGAATCCCCCTTGTTTTTGCTTGGCTTGCTAAGTGAATGAAGAATTCGACGCGGGTACTGATGACCGCTGCGCGAGCTGTCTGGGCAGCGTGCTGGAAAGCGCGTTTTGTCAATCAGGCTTGGGATGCACGCGCATGGATGCTTGCTAGGTGGTGAGCAGGCGCCGCTTGAAGTCGTCCGGAGCTGTCGGAGCCTCGCCCGAAAAGGCGTTCCGCAGAAAGCCTGCGGAGCTTGCCAGCTCTGTCATGTGCTGCGCCATATTTCCCCCCGGCCGTACGATGTCGGCTGTTGTTGCGACTGCCTCTTAATAGCGAAAGCGTCAGTCGGCAAGCGTAATTCATCCGGTCATGAACGCCGCTGAAGGGAGCGGGTCCAGAGGCCCTTCACCATCTGACATGTTGATGGTGAGCTGTTCCCATCGGGTGGCTGTCATGCCGCTCCTACGCCGCCACCACCGCAGGAGCGATAGACGCGAACGTACAGGAAGCCGTGAATGAGCCAGGGGGCTGCGCGGACCGTCGCGGGAGTCTGACCTGCTGCCTTGCGCGATCAGAAAAGGCGCATCTTCCCTTAGATACCCGCGGCGGAGTTGTTGCCGCCGCCCTTTGCGCGGAACCACCGTGAACGGGATACGAAGCGCCACAGTGCCTGTGGGTGGCGGGCAGAGAGGGAAGCGAACTGGCGCCATTGGCCCTTGCGCCGTAGCTCTCCCAGCCGGTGCGCTTCGGCATAGAGAACCTGCCACGCCCGCGCCTGACGCAAGGCAACCATGGTGGTCCCGCTGGCCTGTGGTCCAAAGTCCAAGATCAGACCATCCATGATGTCGACGCGGGTTTGGGGCGTGAAGCGGGTCCGGGTGCCCTGCGAGCGCAAGCCGCTCATCTGGCCAACCTGCGTGGTGTAGATGTAATAGGGCCTCCGGTTCAGAATTGCGCGCCCACCCGCAAGAAGACAGCGGGCGTAGAGATCGAAATCTTCTGCAAACCGCAGGTTCTCGGAATACCGCAAATCCTTGGCTGCAAGAAAGCTGCGCCGCATCATCGGCTTGAGAAATCCGAACTTCAGAGGGGAACCAGGTCTTTCGGCGTGAAGAAGATCACTGATGGTTACGGCAGAAAGCCCCGTTTCATCGAAGGAGCATCCTGTTTCGCGGCCGCCCTGATCGTCGTAGTAGATCAGACCATCGAAAACGAGGTCGGCCTCGTGCTCGTCTCCGAGGCTCGAGAGCACGGCCAGGCGTTCGGGCTTGAACGCATCGTCCGCATCGAGGATCGCCAGCCAGTCACCACGGCTTTTCAGGCACCCCAGATTGCGTGCAACGCTGGGGCCGCCGTTCTCGTTCGTTTGCAGAACCCGTATGCGTGGATCCCGGCGAGACCATTCCTGCAGGCGGGCCAGGGTATCATCCGTGGAACAGTCATCGACCGCCAGCAACTCCCAGTCCTGCAGGCTCTGTTGGCGCAGGCTGCCGATCGCGCGGTCCATAAACGGCGCGGCATTGAAGCAGGGCATGATGACGGACACGTGGGGCATGGGTTCTCCAGAAAACAGGCCTCCCTCACACGGGGCGGTTCAACGTGCGTTTGATCCTCGCGATCGTCTGTTCGCCGAATACGCCCGAGACGACATTGCGGACCAGCCGTTTGGCGGTAGCGCCGTTCGTCTCGTGGCGCCTGACGTAGCTGCGCCGGGCGGCGGAGGCCTGATCCGGCCAGACCATGCGCTGCCCCTCGATGCTGAGGACGGGCCGACTGCTCAACTCGGCGATTTCCTGTGCCTGCCTGTCCTCGCTCTCGACGAATAGGCACGCGCCTGTCCTGATGTAGACCGAGGCCTTGAAGCGAGCATGGGCGCGTTGTCGCCGGCGTTCCTCTGCGGAAGGCAGATCCAGCATCCAGAGATGCTCGTACCGGATGCCGTGTGCCATCAGCCAGCGTTCCGTCTCGGGGCGGTACTTCTCGAGTCGGCTCGTCACGAGATGCTTGATCGGCACATTAGCCCGCAGCAGCGGCTTGGCGGTCAGCAGGAAGCTGCGGTAGCGCTCGCCGTCGTCGTTCTGGTCATGGGCGGGATCGTGGCAAAGGACGCCGTCGATATCGAAGCAGGAATCCGCAAGGCGTTTGTGACGCATCAGGTTCCATTCGAAGATGCGGGGTGATGCCACGGCTTCGAAGACGAGGTCGACTTCGGCGTGAGCAGCGCGTGTCCCGTAGACGGCGAGATAGACTGCGGGAACATCGGGAGCAGCCGCTCGGACGCGGTCGCGGACAGCTCGCATCGACTCCCCGGACGCGATGCTGTCGTCCACGATCAGCACGCGGCGGGGCCGTGCCGTCTGTATGGTCTGGCGTGCCGTGCGGCCGACGGTCGGCGTTCGCCCTTGCAGGTAGCTTTCCAGATCGAGCAGGGGCTTGTGCAACTGCAGCGCCAGCAGATTGGCGGGAAGAAGCCCGCTACGAGGCACGCCTACGACGAGGTCGACGTCATCAGGAATGGCGCCGGCGTGGAAGAACACGGTTTCTGCCAGGTCCGCGAACGAGCGATATTGCACATCGGGCTCCTCAAGGTTGCGATCGGGACGATGCGGCCGGATCTAGGTAGAAGGCCTCTAGGCGGGCGCGGACATCGACGCTCAACAGATCCTCGGCCGTGACCCGCCCCGCCTGCCCAAGCGATCGGCGCAGCGCTGGATCGCGGGCCAGTTTCATGATGAGATCGAATGCCTCCTCCGTCGTATCGAAGAGCAGCCCGTTTCGACCGTGCTCGATCACCGATGACGCGCCGGACGTGCGATCGGTCACGACCGGGAGGCCGCTTGCCATTGCTTCGATGATGACCCGGCCCCAGGGTTCAGCCCACTGCGGAGATGTGCGGTAGAAAAAGCAGTCCAGGTCGTGCAGAAACGCCGGTGCGGCGCAACTGCCGAGAGGCCGCATATGGATGAGGCCCGGTCGGGGGGCATTCGCCTGCATTTCGCTTGTGGCGCCCAGCACGTCGACTTCGCAGCCTTGTTCCGCCAGCCTCTCATAAAGCTGCATGTCTTCAGGATGATGCTTCTCCGGAGCATCGCGGCTGAGGCGGCCGACACGGAAGGTGGTCCTTCCCGAGCGATCGGCCGGCGTGAAGGCGTCGAGGTCAACCAGAGACGGCTCCACAGTTCCGCGAAACGGCACCTGGCTTGCCAGTTCCTTCGAGCAGAACACTATTTCCGGCTCGAGGCCGCAGGTACGGCGAATGAGATCGACCCGCGCGGTCAGCCGCTTCGCATCGGGCGTGTTGTAGGTCAGGATCACCCGCTCCGGTCGAGCCAGCCTGATCCAGTGGCTGATGTTGAAGTACACTCCCACGAATACCAGGGTGCCTCCGCGCGGGAAGGCCAACCGCAGGGTATCGATCCGACTGAGGTCGAACCCGGAGAAGGCCTCTGAAGGTGCGCCCCGAAAGTGCCAGATCCGCACTTCGGCGGCGGACTGAAGCTGTCGATAGAGGCTGACGGTTCGCCATTCGCTGCCGCCGGACGGGTTCAGCATTGGATTCACCAGATGAATCCTTGGTCTCCGGTCAGGTGTCATGCGGTCAGGCCAGAAGCTTCTTCAGGCGGACCCCGGCCTGCGCCATCGGGTACCTGAAGGGGGAGGAGAGGCCGAGCAGGAGCGCGAACTGCAAAGGGTTGTACCACGGCCGGAAGTGCTTCCAGCTGGCATGTCGCACCCGCTGCGTCTTGGCCGTCCGGAGGGCGTATTGGAAGGTTTCCCGATTGGCGAGGCGCATGAGCAGTGTTCGCGTCGATCGAGGTTCGCTGTCCACCATCGCAAGGATGGTGTCCACCATGCAGTGGCAGACGTTGTCGTGAGACAGTGAGGTCACCATGTTCTGGGAGTTCTTGAAGTAGATCGCGGAGCGCGCCGGCGTCACCTGCGTCGTGCCCAGCCGCGCCAGTCTAAGCCAGAGATCCTTGTCTCCACCCCGCCGGCACCGTTCCGCTGGAAAGAGGCCCGCCTCGATCAGGGCCGATCGTTTTGCAGCGATGGCGGATGTCCAGACCGGGCATTCGCCGCAATCCAACCAGACGCGGACGAAGTCCGCGAAGGGAAGCAGGCGATCTCCGCCGCCTGATCGCCGGTACACATCGGCGCTCACGAGGTCTCCGGGATGGATCTCGTCGTATCCCGTTCCGAACAGCACGGTATCGGCGGGTGCGCTCGAAATCATGCCGGTCAGGGCGGCAAGGTGACCGTCCTCCCACGCGTCATCGGCATCAAGGAAGGCGATGTAATCGGATTTCGCAGAGCGGATCGCCAGATTGCGCGCCGCGTATCCTCCCGGCCCAGGCGCCTGCCGCTCCAGAACCTGTACTCCGGGATAGCTGCGTGCGATCTGTGGACCATCGTCCGTGGACGCATCGTCGACAACGATGACCTCGGCCGGAGTGACCGTCTGGCGCTGCACGGAGTCAAGGGCGCGGG
This sequence comes from Novosphingobium sp. HII-3, assembly GCF_002916655.1. Lineage (GTDB taxonomy): Bacteria > Pseudomonadota > Alphaproteobacteria > Sphingomonadales > Sphingomonadaceae > Novosphingobium > Novosphingobium panipatense. The sequence continues at coordinate 3,903 of NZ_PPSM01000030.1, read as the reverse complement.
CGATATGCCGGCCCTTGTTGTGCAATGGAATGACGACACAAACAGACGTCACACGAAGATCCCGTTCCTGAACAAAATCACGGTAAAGCGGACCGCCTGATGGCAAGCAATGACCATAAATAGCTATCTCACCGCCTCTTGCGGGCAAAGTCAGAGCACCGATACCGCCTCCCGCGAGGCTGCCATCGGCATGCGCAGCGGATTGCCGAAATCCTGCACGAGGGCGGCGATCTGAAGGTCGTTGTCGGTGCGGTTTTGATCGTAGAGCCGCTCGCTCTGGGAGGAGGGCCATGCGGTCTGGTCGAAAAGACCACCAACCTTTCGATGGCGGGTTCCGGCCCGCCGGGCACACCAGTAAAACCACAGGTCATCCGCCGAAGGGGCGTAACGGGCAAACAGTTCCTGATTTGCGGCGTCCGGGTGCAGGGCGTTTGGCGGGTAGAGGACGCCGCCGATGCCGGTGGGCATCAGATCGACGCTGGCGTCGCGCGCTTCGGCATCCTGAACGTCCCATTCCCATTCGTGGTAGGGCACAAGTGCGCCGGGTCCCTGCTCTCTGAGGCGGTGGGCACGATGGCAACTGATTACCGGTTCGCTGCCATACTGCCCTTCCACCAGTGCGGTCAGCCACTCGGGCGGATAGAAGACATCATCGTCAGCGGTGGCGATGAAGGCGCGCGGAAAGGCGGACAAGGCGAAGACCAGCTTCTTGTAGCTGCGGACATCGCGCACGATCCTGAGTTCGATGCCCTGGGCAAACAGCGCGCGCGTCGCCCTGGGCAAAGCCGCAACATCTCCGTCCGCGATCCACAACACGATCCTGTCAGGCACGGTCTGCTGGCGCAGGAGGCTCTTGAGGGTAAGGTGGAGCGTGGCGTACCGCACCGGGTAGGAGGTGAGCGAGACGACCAGTTCGCCGGCAAGGCCATGGTGGCGCCGCGCGGCGGTCGGGAACGCCTGGACCAGACGGCGGTACTGCAGTTCACTGCGCAGGCGCGTATCGAGGCCCCGAGGCAGCAACCTGTTCGTGATGCTCTTCCCAAGATGCCTCAAGACGTTCGTTCCTGGTATATCTGCAAACTCGCGCAGGAACTTAGGCGAGGTTGAGCATCCTCGCCATTATACCTTAGGGATGCTTTCCGGCTGGTCGCATTCTTTAGGGTAGAGCGCCGGCGCGGATGAGTGGTTGACCAATTGAAAGGCTATTCATCAGGCCGCGCAGCTCATGTCGGGGTAGGCCGACATTCGTACAGAGCCGCAGAGGAGCCGCACCCCTCGACCGCTTAGGCCGACGATTGACAGGAACCACTCTCACGAGCGAGAGGCGGGCAATGGAAAGGGTCTCGTCCCGTCGGACAATATCATCGCCTGTCGGCGCACTCACGCTCCTTGCAAGTGACGCCGGGCTTCAGGCTGTGCTCTGGGAACACGACAGGTCCGGCCGGGTGCCGTTGCCGTGCGTGATAAAAGACGAAGATCATCCGGTCTTGACCGCGGCGGAGGCTCAGTTGCGCGAGTATTTCGCAGGCGAGCGCCGCACGTTCGATCTTCTGCTGGATTTCCAAGGCACCGACTTCCAGCGCAGCGTCTGGCATGCGCTCCTGGGCATCCCCTTCGGGGAGACGCGAAGCTATGGCGCGATCGCTCAGGCGCTCGGCCGTCCGGGCGCCAGTCGGGCCGTCGGCGCTGCCAATGGCAGGAACCCGATCTCCATCATCGCACCTTGTCACCGCGTGATCGGGAAGAGCGGCAACCTGACAGGCTTTGCCGGCGGCATTGAAGCGAAGATATGGCTGCTCTCGATGGAACAGGGCCAGCCATTGCTGCTGTGAAGCGGCAGGTACGCGAGGCCCGATCTATCCTGCACATGACGGGCGGCTCTCCCGCCGGAAATCAGCCGCGTCAGGCACTGAAAACCTGCGCTCAAGCGCCCGGCATGTTGCCGCCGTCAACAGGAACATAGATTCCGCTGATCGCTGCGTTGGCAGGATCGGCAAGGAACAGCACGGCGCGCGCGATGTCCTCGGGACTGGCGAGGCGACCCAGCGGGCTGTAGGCTTCCATCCGTGCGAGGAACGCCCGCTCGGTATCTTCTCCCGTCATGTTGCCCATGAGCATCTCGGTCGGCACCGCGCCGGGCAGTACGGCATTCACGCGAACGCCGTATCGCCCGGCTGCACCCGCGGCGGTGCGCGTCGTCATGAGTACGGCCGCCTTGGATGCGCAGTAGGCCGCTCCGCTGGGATTGGCGGTAATGGACATGCCGGACCCCATGTTGACGATCGAACCGCCACGTCCTTTTGCCTTCATGCGCAGGATTGCGTGCTTGCAACCGAGGAACACCCCGTCGGCGTTGATGGCGAGATGTTGGCGCCAGACGTCGAGCGGCATCTCTTCGAACGGTATGTTGGGGCGGTAGATGCCTGCATTGTTGACCAGTACGTCGACACCGCCAAGGGCCGCATCGGCGAAGTCCATGAGAGTGAGCCAGGACGCTTCATCCGTGACGTCGATGTGTCGGGGGATGATGGGGTTGCCGGCCGCTTCGTCTGCAAAGGCGATGTCCGCGCTGATGACGTTCGCGCCCTGCCGCGCAAATGCATCGACAATTGCCTTGCCAAGCCCGCCCGCACCACCGGTCACGACAACGTTGAGGTTCTGGAAGCGCTGCTCCGCCATTTTGAATTCTATTCCTTTCCGAGGGATGCTCACGATGCCCTGATTTTTCTGATCGAACTGTCGGCTTTGGCGGGTGCGTTCAGCGCCAGCCGGCGCTTCTCAGGAAGCGAGCCACTTCATCGGCCCACGCCTCCGGCTGCTGGTCGACGATATCGACGCCCCCACCTTCAAGTGCTGCGAAATCGAAATGCGGAAACAAGGCGTGCGCTCGGCGGGCGTGTTCAAAGATCATGTCTCCGGTATTGGAGAGTATCAGCGTGGGCTGCTGCAACAGGGCTAACCGCTCTTCCTGATCGTACATGAAGGCGGCATGATGGCCGTGCCAGAACGCTCCCCTGCCGAGCAGCGCCTGAACGACATAGTCGCTGAGGCGTTCGTGCGGGATGCTGTGTCGCGCCAGCTCGTTGCGGATGTCGAAGAGCTCCACCATGTGGCCGGCATGCTCCCGGGCGGCATAATTGCGTTCCCAGACGTGGAGGTTCTCCAGGAAGTTGGTCCGATCTTCAGGGCTGACCAGCAGAGGACCGTTGATTATCAACGCGGCGATGCGTTTTGGAAAGGCGAGGGCGCCTTCCGTTGCCGCCAGCGCTCCTGTGTGATGCCCCAGGAGAGCGGCGCGCTCGATACCTAGGGTGTCGAGAACAGCCGGTATCACCTGTGCATAATCCGCTACGGTCGGGGTTTCGGGCGCAGGGTCCGAAAGGCCGAAGCCCGGCATGTCTATCCCGATCGCGCGGTATCCGCGCGCGGCGAGCGGGGCGTAGACGTTGTCGAATTGTCCCGAAGTCATAGGCGCCTGGTGCAGCAGAAGCAGCGGCGCGCCGTCACCCATCTCCTGAAAGTGGACCTGGCCGAACGGGCCGTCGGCGTATTGGCGGCGCGGCCATGGCTGTCGCATGTCACATGTCTCCTTCGTGCCATTGCCACGCATCACGATCCTCACGTCCGGTAATCCTGCTGGGCGCGTCTCGGTTCGTAGCGCTTGCTGTTGCCCGGGCAAGACTATCCGGGTGCGGCGTTTCCGGCAGCGGGCGTACGGATGCTATCCGCCAGGTGGAGGTGCCATGATGGTGCACGGCGGGTTGTGCGCTCAGGCAGCCTCTCCGCCTGTTGATCATTCGTTTTCAGGGGTCTGTTTCTGTTGGTGCTGCGATGCTTGCTATTGGGGGATTGAAGCGGAGATTGGGTTCATGACTTATCGCCTGGGGGTGGACGTTGGTGGTA
>NZ_PPSM01000029.1 GCF_002916655.1 Novosphingobium sp. HII-3 | reverse complement strand
CATGGTCGGTCTGTCTCCAAAGGGTTGAGTCGACAACTTCACTCTAGAGACCTGCGGGCCGATCATGACCGCCTTGATAAAGCCTGCGGGCGCTACGCGCCCTTGCCTTCATCAAGGCAGTGCGCCCCTTCGAGGGGCCGCTTCCCAATGTGCTACGGCACCGAGCTGACGTCGAATGCCGTCCTTGCCTGGTGCGGCGGGATGGGCGTGGAGTGGCACTACATTGCCCCGGGCAAGCCGATGCAGAATGGCTACGCCGAGAGCTTCAACGGTCGCATGCGCGACGAGCTGCTCAACGAGACCCTGTTCCTGAGCCTGGACCACGCTCGTGTGGTGATCTCCGCCTGGGCAGAGGACTACAACCAGGAGAGACCGCACTCATCCCTTGGCTATGAAACCCCTGCGGCCTTCGCCGCTGAACTGCATAAGCAATGGCCTTCTTCGCTACGCCCTACGGGCTCCGCTCCACAGGCCATTGCTTCATCCGCGCTCATGCGCAACAAAGCTGCCCGGCTCTAATTAGCGCTGGTGGAAACCTGGGGGTCAGGTCACTTCATGACACCCACCAGCGCTGTTCTGAGTCGGGCGGCTTTTTTACCCTGTCACCTAATTGCCACCGGCCGATGAAGGAAATGCGGCCGGCGTCATAAACCCCAGAGATGTCTGAGGACCCGCCTCAGCCCGTCCGCCCGCCTCAATCTTGCGCCCGGCACCGTCGAAAGACAAGAACCCGTGCGTGTTCAGGCATTCATCGCGCACCCAGCCGGGAAGCTTCCGACGCAGGTGGGCTTGCCCGGACCATTGCTGTCGGCGCTCCGGAGGGGGGAGGAAAGGCACCGAAACGCACTTTCAAACCGGCGCTTTGATGCTTGCTGTCGGAACCAGGCCCCCGGCTCGACGTAGCTTGGCCCGCTGTGGAGAACGTCGTCATCGACGTCCCAAGATAGCGCCTGCTCGCTCCTCGTTACATCCGCAGCCGGTTCCCTTCGACGTGCCGGAAAGCCCGCTCGCGGCAGGTCAGGAGGATTACCTGCATGCGTTCTGACGCTTCAAGGATCAGGTCGGTCATCGCGTCGAGGCGCACGTCGTCGGAATAGACCAGCGGATCGTCAAGGATCAGCGAAACGGGGCGGCCTTCTTCGAGCAGCATATCGGCGAACGAGAGCCGGGTGAGGAGCGCGAGCTGTTCCTGCGTTCCTTTCGACAGCTGCTCGCACGCCTCTTCCACCCCCACGCGACGGATGGCGGTGAGGCCCAGGTCGTCGGCGAAGGCGGGCTCCGCGCCCGGCAGGATGCGCCCGACGTGGCGGGCAGCGCGGGTGGCCACCGGCCCGGTGATCGAACGCGCGGTTTCCGCCTGCGCCTCGGCCAGCGTCTCGCGCAGCAGCTTGAGCGTTTCGGCCTCCTCGGTGATGCGCACGAGTGCGGCGCGAGCGGCTTCGTCCTCCTCGCGCGCGGCGGCGGCGTGTTCGGCGAGGCCCTTGCCGCCGTCGCTCTCCACTTGCGCTTCGAGGCGCGCGATGCGGGTGGTCAGGTCTGCGCGGCTCTCCTCCGCGGCCCGTCGGCGCGCGGCGAGGGTGTCGAGGCGGCGGGTGAGGGCGGTTTCGTCGAAAGCACGGGCGTTGGCTTGGGCCTGTTGCAAGGCGAGCGATGCGGTGGCAGCAGCCTCGCGCGCGGCCGGCAACGTCTCGGGGAGGTCGGTGAAGTCGGCATGTGCGGTGAGAAGGGCCAGTTCCTCCGCCACGCGGGCGAGGTCGGCAGCGGCGGTGCGCTCCTCGATGGCGAGCGGTGTCTGCGCCTTCTCGGCCTCGCGCGCGTCGTCCTCCGCTTGGCGCGCCTGCGCTTCGGCCCTGGCAAAGGCGGCGTCGGTGTGGTCCTGTTCGGCCTCCAGTTCAACCAGGGAGCGGGCAGGCGAAGGCGCGTGAGCCTCGGCGGGTGCGGCAGCGAGGGGATGAGCGGCGACAAAGGCGCGCAGCGGCCCGGGCCCGGCGGCAAGGTCGAGGTCCCGATCCGCCGGCGCGGCGGCAAGCACGCGCGCGGCCAGCGTCTCCAGAGCGCGGCTCGCTTCGCGCGCGGCGTCGTTGCGCGCCTGCGCCTCGGCCAGACCGCTCACCTGCCACTGCGCGAGAAGCGCGGCGCAGCGAGCCTGCGCGGCGTCGAGCGCGGCCTGTGCGCCGACCAGCGCCTGCGACGGGCGCAGCACCAGTTCGCCGCCGCCGGGGAGGCCTAGCCTCGTCTCGCGCGTTAACGTCCACTCGCCGGCTTCCAGCGGCGTTCCGTCCTTCGTGACGCCTCCTGCGCCGACCAGTTCGACGCGGGTGCCGTCGGCTTCGAGAAGGGTGCGGTGGCGTACGACTTCGCGCTCGGCCGCGGTAAGGTCTTCGAGAACCTGCGCCGGGACCGCCTGGCGCACCGTTGCATCAAGGGGCGCGCGTTCGGCCTCCAGAGCGGCCACATGGGCAAGCCGCTCATGTGCGGCGGCGATCTGCGCACGGCGACGCTCGGCGGTGTCCTGCGCGCGCGCCTGTGCCAGAGCGGTGCGCGCCGCCTCACGCGCGGAAAGCGCGGTCGCGAGCGCTCCGCGTGCCGTGTCGGCGCGGGCGCGGGCCGCCTCCACACCTGCGGAGAGGTCTGCGAGTTCGGCGCGGGCGGCCTGCTGCCGGTCCTGCGCGCCCGCCTGCCGTTCCAGCGCGGCGGTATGACGGGCAGCGAGATCCTCCAGTCCGTCGCGCCGTGCTGCCGCCGCTGCCGCCTCGGCCTTGCGAGTGGCAAGCTGCAGCGCGGCACCGCGCGCGGTTTCCAGCCTTGCCAGCAGACCTGCGCGCTCAGCAGCGTCCGGGTCGTTCTCCAACTCCCGGCGCAATGTGGAAAGCTGGCGGCGGGCGGCATCGAGATCGGCGAAGGCAGCTTCCAGCAGCCCCTCGCGCCGCTCGGCCTCGGCGAGCGTCTCGGCGGCTGCGGCGACCCGCTTCTGCGCGGCGAGCAGGCGCTGTGTCGGCGCGCCGCTCCTGCCGGTGAAGTAGGCGGCGTACTGGGTGTCAATGCGCGCGCGGATGCGTTCGAATGCGGCACCGCCGACCAGGGCGCCGGCCTCGCTTTCCAGGGTTGCGCCGATCAGATCGCGCAAGGAGGAGCCCGGAGCCTCGACGCAAAGCCCATCCGTCTGGGCCACCCACAGCAGGCCCAGCGCGCCGTGCAGCGCCTTGTCGAACCCTGTGCCCTGTTGCCCCGCCTCGAAGCCGAGGAGGGCCTGCAGCGCCTGCTCGGCCGCCTCGCCCTGCTGTCGGCCGGTGGGGCCGGACAAGTCGACCGAGGCCGACTTGATGAACCGCTTGGTCAGCGACCAGCGCGCGCCCGCGACATCAAAATCAAGCGCCACCTGCGGGCCGACATTGTCGCCGACAGGCTGGAACGAGCGGATCAGCCGCGTTGTCGAGCCGTGCTTGAGGAATAGCGCCGCCCGCACCGCTTCCAGCAGCGTGGACTTGCCCGTCTCATTCGGTTCGATGACGATGTTGAGGCCGCCGGTCAGTCCGGCGACTTCGTGGGGCGCGCGGAACTTTCGGAAATTTTCCACCGCAATGCGGCGGATCAGCAGGCTCATGCGGCCTCTCCGCGTTCACGAAGCGCTTCTACGAAGAGGCGCTCCAGCGCGCGGCGGGCGCGGGGCGCATCGGGGCCGTCGTCGGCGATCCTGGCCCGCAGCAGCGCACCGGCCCGGCCGATCATGCCTTCGCTGGACAACGCGGTGAGGTCTTCCTCGGTGGGCCTGGCCACCACGTCGGCGTCGCGTACATCGAGATGGCGCAGGCGGTGGGTCAGGTCGTCCTCAATGCGGGCCAGCATCGCCACGCGGTCTGTCAGCGGGACGACACCTGAAAGCGTCAGGCGCAGAAGCGTGGCGGCGGGCTCGCACGACGCCAGCAGGTCGTCGACGAGCGCCGTGAAGCCGATCGCGTCCGCGACGGGCCAGTCACGCGACAACCAACGGAAGCGCCCGGTGGGGATCGGCTTGACGGTGGTCGTGCCGGACATGAGATCGACCAGCAGTGCCTGTCCCGGCTCGTCCCGGCCAGGCTGAAACCGGTCGGTCTCGGGGGTGCCGCAGTACCAGGTGCGCGCATCGACCTGCAGTGTGCCGTGCCAGTCGCCGAGCGCCAGATAATCGAGGTTCGAGAGCCGCGCGCGGTCAGGCGCAATCATGTTCTTCGTCTCGCCCTGTGTGCCAAAGCCGCGGATCGAGCCGTGAGCCAGCCCGATGCGAAGCCGCGCGCCGGGAGTTTCCATCCGCGCGAACACCTCGGTCGGGTCGTCGAGCGTATGGCGGTGAAGCAGCGGCGCGGGCAGCAGCCATACACCGTCTGCGATCTCGTGCGCGGCGGGGGCGGTCAGGACGGTGACATTCGCGGCGGCGCGCCTTTGCACGCGGTCCCAGATGCCGCCGTTTCGTGCGAAATCGTGGTTGCCGGGCAACAGCCACCAGCGGCAGGCATGGCGCTCCATTCGGGTGACCGCCTGGACCACCGTGCGCTCATCCGGCCCTTCGGTGTCGAACACGTCACCCGCGACCAGGATATGACCAGCGCCATGCTCCACCGCCGCCCTGCCAAGGGTGTCGATAACGTCGAACCGGGCTTCGGTGAGCGCGGCGCGGGTCTCCGCATCGAAGCGGCCGAAGGGTTTGCCGAGCTGCCAGTCGGCGGTGTGGATGAAGCGCATGGGGTCCGATGTCCGCGAGTTGGGGTTCGTCGTCTAGCGCGGGGTAAGCGCCCCGGCTACGATAGAAACGGTCATTCGGTAGAACGCTCGCTGAGCGGCGGTTTGCAATTTTCCCGTGGATCGCCCCGGTACGCCCTCTGCCGCAACAGTCGACCAAAAGGGCATCGCTGGCACCAACCGGCGGAGGCTAGCAGCCATGTGCGCCAGCTTTCAATCTCTGGGGGCAGCGAAATGAGCTCAAGCCGCCTTTCGCGTCCGGATTTCCCGGGCAGCCTATTGTAAAGCTCTGAACGAAGGCAAAAAAGAAGCGCCGCATCACTCTTTTTAGAAGGCCTCTTGTCGCTCGCTCTTGGATAATGTCCGGCCGGAACCGGATAGGGAGTCTTCTGTGATGCCACCAGGTGGCAAGATCCCGGGACTGGATATCGCACGGACCGTGGCGATCGTTCTGGGCATGCTGAATCACTCCTTCATCGCAACAAATGTCTGGCGCGATTTCTTCGAAGGCAAGCCGCACGTGGCGTTCGCGGTGAGGCTTGCGACCCCCATGTTCATTATCCTGTTCGGTGCTCTGCTTGAAATCGTCTACAGAAGACGCGCCGTTCGCGACGGAATGCAGTCGGTCACCGCCCGGCTTTTCGAACGGGGGCTGCTTTGCTGGCTTCTGTACGCCCTGACTTTGCTGCCGTTGCTTTTGCTGGGAAAGACGAGCGTCAAGAGTGCACTGTTCGGCGCTCTCCTTCTGGGCAAGATCCCTTTGACGGACATATTGCGGTATTACGCGATATTGTTTTTCATGGCGCCGCTTCTACTTGTCGTGCGGCAGCGTTGGGGCCTTTATCCGCTTCTCGCCACGACGACCCTCCTCCTGCTGGCGCACCCCCTTTTTGTGCTTCTTCCGGCGCCGGACCCGGAGTTCGCTCATTACGCTCCGGCGCGGATGGCAGACCTGATCCTGGGCATCGGGGACGCCGTCACCGGTCCTTCCGTGCTGCACAGCCTGTTCTTCGTCGCCTTGGGAATGCTGATCGGGCGCATTCTGAACGAAGAGCGTTCCGGTGAAATCGTGGCGAGGAGGGCTGCCACCGGACGATTTGTCGTGCTTGCCGCAGCGCTGGGACTCGGAGCGCTTGCCACGGCACTGATGGGGCCGGAGAGGGTGACGGCACAGAGCGCTGCGGGGATGGTGCTCAGGAATGCGAACCATCCCTTCTACTTTTTCGCCGGTGCGTGCGGTGCGACAAGCATCATCGCGCTGTGCCGCCTTGTCAGGCACGAGGGAAGCTGGACTCAACGCGCCACCATACCGGGCCGTCGCAGCCTGTTCGCCTTCTCAGCGGGCAATGCGTTCCTCATCTGCGTCACGTGGGACTACGGTTTCGACATCCCGGGCCGGCTGGCGCTGAGCGGAGTGTTCTTCCTTACAGTCATCGTGCTGACGGCCCTGTACGATATCCTGATGCGGCCGACAGCACGGACGTCCTCGAACAGGCTGGTGCGGGTGGCATCACGGTGCTGGGCCGCGATCGCCGATCCCGTGAACCAGCGGCTTCGCACGGCAGCGCTGGGGCTGACGGCGTTGCTCTGGCACGCGCCGGTTCTCTCCAAGCGGGCAGAAGCGAGCGGTGGCCAGTGCCTCTGATCTGTCCTCTGCCCCGTCGATCCGATCAACTCCTGCTCCCGGCCTTGAGTGAGGACTGAAAGGATGAGCGCTATCATGCCTGAGGTGTCCGTAATCCTGCCCGCGTACAACTGTGCGGGTTTTGTGGAACGCTCCATCCGGTCCGCGCTGGATCAGCCGAGCGTGGCTCTGGAAATCGTCGCGGTCAATGACTGCTCGACCGACGATACGCTCGCGGTGCTGCAGGGGCTTTCACGGCAGGACCCGCGCCTGCGCGTCATCGACAGCAAGAAGAACCTTGGCCCGTCAGGCGCCCGAAATCTCGCGTTTGAGCATGCCGCTAGCGAATGGGGAGCCATTCTTGACGCAGACGATGCGCTGGCACCCGGTGCGCTGGAGCGCCTCGTGCGGATTGCGAGGCCCCGGGACGCTGACATCGTGGCCGGATCGGTGCGCTTCTTCTCGCACGCCCGTCAGGAGATGTCGCGCGCCGTGTTCAAGGAAGATGCCCCGGTAACCGTCCTTGGGCTGCGGGAATTCGTCGACGGCGCACGACCGCACAACAGGGAACCGGACTATGGCCTGCTGAAGCCGCTGTTCCGGATTCCTTTTCTAAAGGAACATGGCCTGAAGTACCGTACCGACATTCGCCATGGCGAGGATTTCCACTTCGTGGTCGAGGCGCTCGTGAAAGGCGCACGCTATGTGCTGGCGCGTGATGTTCTGAGCTACATCTACACGACGCGGGATTCCGGCCTCAGTCGAACCCTGGTGGACTATGGTCGCATGATTGGCGAAACACAGACCTTGTCTCGCCATCCCTCCTTCGTCGCCGATCCGGGAGTGTCGAGCGCGTTCAGGCGCCGTGCGGATGCCCTTAGAGTGCATGAACTGAATGAGCTTCTCGGAAAGGCCGACAGCCTGCCGTCCAAACTCAGGGTCGCGAGGAAATCGCTTCGGACTTCCGCCGGTCAGGGCTGGCTGAAGAAAAAGATCGTCAAGTACATTGGGCGCTAACCCTTCCGCACTCGATGCCGGCCGCGCGCCAGGCAATCACGCGTCGATCCGTCGCAAGTCGGCACAGGGCATCGCCATAAACATGACCGCCCAGGCCTTCCGCTTCGGGCTGCAGTTCGTCGTATCCATTGTCATGGCCCGCCTTCTTGGGCCGTCCGAATTCGGCCTGCTGGCAATGGCCGCCCCACTGATAGCCTTTGTGGCGCTGTTTGCGGATCTTGGCCTCAGCCAGGCCACGGTGCAGCGGCCGGAAATCAGCCAGGCCCAGCTAAGTCTCATTTTCTGGACGAGCGCGCTGGTCAGCGTCACCTCGGGCGTCATCGTCATGCTGGGCGCTCCGCTGGCGTCGATCTTCTACGGTGAACCACGCGTTCAACCCGTACTCGTTGCGCTCGGCGCCATCCTGATGTTGACGGGCTTCTACAATCAGCACGTGGCCTTGCTTAACCGGCGCCTCGCATTCGGTTCGCTGGTGGCGGTCGATCTGGGGTCCTATACCTTGAGCTCCATTGCCGGCATTTCAGCGGCACTGCTCGGCTTTTCCTACTGGTCGCTCGTGATCAGTCAGGCGACGCTTACCATCAGCGCGCTCGTGCTGGCATGGTCGCTGGCGCGCTGGGTGCCGTCACGGCCCGGCAAGGCGCCAGAAGCGCGGGAAATCCTCGGCTTCGGCGGCAACGTGACCGGCTTCAACATCTTCAACTACTTCGCCCGCAACCTGGACAACGTCCTCATCGGGCGAACTCTCGGCGAGGTCCAACTGGGCATCTATGATCGTGCCTACAAGCTGCTGCTGTTGCCTCTCAGCCAGATCACCGGCCCCATCGCGAAGGTCGCCACGCCCCTTCTTTCAAGACTTGACCAGGACAGGGAGAAGTATCGCAGGTCCTATCTGATGCTTCTGGAGACAGTCATACTTCTCACCTACCCGAGCATCCTGGTGACGGGGGTGGCGAGTCAACTGGTGATCTACACTGTCCTTGGAGCGAAGTGGTATGCTGTAGCCCCGATTTTCCAGGTCTTGGCGATAGGAGCACTCTTCGCGCCGGTCAGCAATAGTACCGGATGGCTGTTCACGACTCAGAACCGCACGCGCGAGATGAGAAACTACGGCCTTCTGAGTTCACTTGCCTTTGTTGCTTCCTTCGTCGTGGGGCTTCCATGGGGCATACAGGGTGTAGCGAACGCCTACATCGCGACAGGGTGCGTACAGGGTCCGCTGCTATGGTACGCGGCCACGCGGAGGGGGCCGATCACCTTCAACGCATTGTTGCGCGCACTCATCCCCTATGCGCTGGGGGCGATTGTGACGTCAGGAACGGTGTGGCTTTTTACCCGTTACCTGGCGGCCAGTTGGACGAACGTCGTCCTGCTTCTCGCCATCGGCCACCTGGTCTTCTGGGTGACAGTCGCCGCTACCCCGCGAGGTCGGGCGACCCTCAACACCCTGCTCGACGAGGGCAGACGCCTGATGCGGCGATCGTAGGCGCTGTCTGGTCGTACGTCTCACGACCGGCACGTGGCCTGCTTGCTCAGGCAACCAGTGCCATGTCAGGGCCGCCCTCAACCCCGTTCGCCGTGGAATGATCGACAATGAGCGCCCCTGCGTTGCTCCCGGTGCGCTGCCGAGGGGGAGCAGCAGCGCACCGGGAAGGATCAGAAGCGGTAGCCGATCGAACCCATCACGTTGCGCGGAGCCGCCACGAAGCAGTCGCCGCGCGCCAGGCAGGACGCATACTGGATCTCATTGAGCAAGTTCGTCGCGTTGACCGAGAAGCGCCAGTTCTCCCAGGTCACCTCGGCCAGGGCATCGACGTTCGTGCGCGAAGGCGTGACGATGGACCAGATCGCACTGGTCGACCGGCTCTTGCCGTTGTAGGTGACACCCGCGCCAAGGCGCAGTTGGGCGTCGCCCGGCACGGCGAAGGTCTTCGTCGTCCACGCCGAGGCGACATGGCGCGGCATGTAGTCGAGATTGGTGTCGGTTTCCGACTTCAGCTTGTTGTAGCCGTAGTTGAGCAGCAGCTGGAAGTTACCCGGCAGCGTGTGGCTTGCCTCGACCTCGATGCCCTTGGTGTTCAGCACGCCGGATTGGGTGGTCGCGTTGCCGGCCAGATAGAGCACGCGGTTCTGTTCCTTGATCTTGAACGCGGTGACGGTGACGAGCGTCTCCGGTTGCGGCTGCCACTTGACGCCGGCTTCGTACTGGGTGCCGGTGAGCGGTCTGTAAGGATCGCCTATGCTGCCGTCGGTGTTCTGGATCGAGCCGGCCTGTGGCAGGAAGCTTTCGGTGTAGCTGAAGAACGGCGCGAAGCCTGCGCCCAGTTCACCGATGATGCCCGCGCGGAACGTGGTGGCGTTGTCCTTGGCGCCGGACGAGGATGTCACGCGGTCACGGCGCGCGCCCAGGACGACAGAGACGCGATCGAAGGCGCGGATCTGGTCCTGCACATAGAATCCCAGCTGCTTCTGGCTCTCGCTGATGAACGGACCGGTCGGCTCATAGGTCGGCAGCGCATCGTAGTCGATGTCGTAGAGGTCGACCGTGTCTACTCCGGAGCGGTACCGCTTGCCTACCTTGTTCCAGCTGTAGTCGATGCCGGCGAGCAGGGTGTGCTCGATGTTGGCGCCGGTGTTGAACTTGAACTGCACGTTGTTGTCGGTCGAAAAGACGTTCATCCGCGCGTCGCTTGCGTCGGCGATAAGCGGGATGGTGCGGCCGTCAGGTCCGAAGGGATTGGTCGGGTTTGAGTAGCTGTCGGCGTAGTGCGTCCTGTATTCAAGGTCGCTGTCGATGTAGCGGGCCTTGAGGCTTACACGGACGGTATCCGAGAAGTCATGCGTGATGGCACCGCCGCCTTGCAGGGAGCGGCCCGCATAGCGATCCCAGCCGGCCTTGCCGACGAAGGTGTAGGGATCGAGCCGGGCGTCCGGATTGGCCGGATTGGGGAGGAACGTCCCGACGATCGGCAGGAACTGCGAGGTCGAACCGGTATCGTCCTCCTGGTAGAGCCCGGTCAGCACGATGTTCGTGTCAGGGGTCGGCTGCCAGCGGAGCGACGGCGCGAACATCACGCGATCGTCGGGAACGTGATCGACGTAAGTGTCGGCGTCGCGCGCGCGGCCCACCGCCCGCACCGCCAGAGTGTCGGTCAGCGCGACGTTGACGTCCCCCATGGCCTCCTTGCGGTCGTAGCTGCCGTAGACGAGATTGAATTCGCCGCCGGTGCGGAAGTCCGGCGTCTTTGACACGAGATTGACGAGACCGCCGATCGAACCCTGGCCGAACAGCACCGAAGCAGGACCACGCACGATCTCGACGCGCTCGAAATTGTAGGGGTCGGACGTGATGCTGGCGTAATAGGAGAAGATATCGCGCATGCCGTCGCGGAACTGCAGCGCGTTGATGCCGCGTACGCGGAAGCCGTCGACGCGGGTGTCGCGGCCATAGGCGTTGGCGAGCACGCCGGCGGCGTACTTCACAGTATCACTGATGTTGATCGCGCCCTGCGAGAGGTACTGTTCCGAGGTGATGACCGTAATCGGCTGAGGAACCTGGATCAGGGGGGTCTCGGTCTTCGTGCCGGAAATGGCACCGGTGACGATGATTTCATCTCCGCTGGCCATCGCGTCAGGCGTATCGGCAGCCGGTTCCTGCGCGTGGGCGGTAGCCGCCATCACAGCGAACACTGCAGCGCCGCAAAGCGCGATCGAACGAGCGGAAATCATAAACACCCCTTTTGCGACGAGATCTCAATATGAGCGCCGCTAGCGCTATTGCGAATTATTGGCAACATGCTGTGTGCGATCATGAGCCACTGTGCTGTTCGGGCAACGCTCTGATCCACCCGGACGGCCAAGTATCTTTCATCTGGCTCTCCCGCTCTTCCATCAGCATCGAAAGCTGAAACGGGTTACGGCGCGCAGCGTGCAAGCGGCATGATCGCGACGACCTGAGAGCAACGGCGACCGCGCGTCGGTGTCAGCCCTGCGGAACCTCAGGCTGCCGCTGATCCGATCAGCGACCGGGCAGCGGCAGCGTTCCAGACCTCGATCAGCTCCCCGACCCGTGCCGCAGGCATCGGGCGACCGAACAGGTAACCCTGGCCCACATCGCAGCCTTTCCTGGCGAGGTAAGCGGCCTGAGCCGGGGTCTCTATGCCTTCCGCAACCGTGCTGATGCCCAGGTTGCGGGCCAGGTCCAGCACGGCGGAGACGATCACATCGTCCTCAGATCGCTCCGCGTCCAGTCGCCGGATGAACGAGCGATCTATCTTGAGGGTGTGGACGGGGAACTGCTTAAGGTGAGTGAGCGAAGCGTAGCCGGTTCCGAAATCATCCAGCGCGATGGTCACACCCGCCCGCGCGAGCGTTCGCAGGGTGTTGTCGACGTTCTTCACATGCTGGCTCACCAGCACCGATTCCGTCACCTCCAGCTGCAGGACCGTTGCGGGCAGGCCGGCCGACTCCAGACGTTGCAGGATGCGGTCGGCGAAATCACCCCGCCGGAAATCTCCCGCCGCGCCGTTGATGGCTATCCGGCGGACATCGACTCCGCTGTCCAGCCAGAATGCTAGGTCGCTGATTACACAGTCAAGCATCCGATTGGTAAGCTGCACCGAGAGACCGTAATCCTCCAGCGCTGCGTTGATCTCGGACGGCAGCCGCAGGCCTTCTTGGTGGTGCCAGCGAAGGAGCGCCTCGAAACCGACGCACTCCCCCGTCCGCAAGCACACCTTCGGCTGGTAGAAAGGCACGATACGGTTCGACTGCAGAGCCGTTCGTGCATCCCACAGCATCCCGGTTTCACGCGCAGCCAACTGTCGGAGTTCGTCACGGAAGCGGCAGGCCTGCCCGGCGCCATCGCGCTTGGCCGCATACAACGCAAGATCGGCGCACTTGTGAAGTTCCTCCGCGTTCTGTCCATCCGAGAAGGCAACAGCCACGCCGGCGCTGAGGATCACGTCGATCTGGTGACCGTCGAATTCGGCTGCGCCGGAAATGCTGGCGAGGAGGGCGGCTGCCGTGTCCGCCGCGAGCTTTTCCACGTCCAGATCGCGCCAGATGACGGCGAACTCGTCGCCGCCAAGGCGCGCAACGCTGGCACTTGCAGGGACGGCGCTCCGAAGCCGGGCGGCCACTTCCTGGAGCAGCGCATCACCGGCATCATGGCCAAGATCATCGTTGACGGCCTTGAAGCGGTCGACATCGAGGACCATCAACAGGGTGCAGCTGCCGGTCGAACGGCCTTCTCGGAAAACTGCTTCCAGATGCTCGTTGAACAGCGTGCGGTTCGGCAGCCCGGTGAGCGCATCATGGTGTGCGGCCCACTGCAACCTTGCCTCGTACTCCCTTTGTCTGGTGACGTCCTGGAGCGAACCGATGATGCGTTTGGGCGTGCCATTTTCATCTCGCAGTATGTACCCGTGCGACACCATGTTCAGGTAGTCACCCGTGGCCGTACGGGCGCGGAATTCCTGCACCCATTGCGTCTGACCGCGGGCAATGACGTCCTTGAAGCGCTGTGAGACCTCCGGCCGGTCCGCCGGGTGGATGCGCCCCATCCACCAGTCGCGCGTTGTGCCCTCCATCGTCTCAGGATAGCCGAGTATCGTGGCTGCGGCGCTGCTCCACTGGATACGGTTGTGGTCTGACGAGAAGTCCCAGATGATATCGTTGGAAGCCAGGGAGGCGAGACGATAGCGTTCCTCGCTCTCCTGCAGCGCCTGTTCCGCCATGACCTGATCGTGGATGTCTTCAAGATTCCCGTACCATGCGAGAATGTTGCCGTTTGCGTTCCGCCGGGGGTACGCGCGTGCGCGGAACCAGCGAAAGCTGCCATCGTGCAGGCGCAGACGGTAACGGATGTCCGCCTCGTGGCCGTCCGTCTCCAGAGCAAGAGTCCACATCGCCAGAACACGGGGAAGGTCGTCGGGGTGTGCAGCCTTCGCCCATCCCCAGCCCAGACTGCTGTCGCGGCTGAGCCCCGTCGTATCCTCCCAACGCGGGCTCAGCTCCGTCACTGAACCCTCGGGGTCGCTGATCCAGGGGATCTGGGGATCCAGTTCCACGGAGCAGCGATAGTGTTCCTGACTCTGCTCCAGAGCCGTGACGAGACCGCTCATCTCCATCCGCGAATAGAGGAGATCCTCGAAGGCCTTGTTGCTGGTGAACAAAGACCGCAGAATGACACCGGCGGCCACCAGGAACGTCAACCCGGCTTCGACCGAGTACCAATCCGGGGAGAGCAAAAGTCGCAGAGTGACGGGACTTGCGCCGAAAATAAGAACGCACCATCCGGCGAAGGGCAGGGCCTGAAGGCAATAGCAGCAGCTGATCGCTCCGACGAAGACGAACAGCGCGATGGCCGTGCTGCGAGCCGGGTCCGCTTCGCTGAAAAGCAGGTACCCCCAGCCGCCGAAGGCAGCGCTGAGCAACACAGATGCCGCCAGTGTGCCATAGAGATACCGTTTGATCTTCGCGATGTCGTTCACGAACTTTGAACGAGATCGCCAGATCACCGCACGAATTACGATGAGAAGGCAGAGCGCAGAGGCCCCCCCGACGCTGTGAGTGTCGGGAACGTCGCCATAGGTGGCAAGGCCCAGGAACCCCACATTGATCACCATCAGTACGTACATGAGTGGGATCTGCGTGCGCAGATTCTCGAACTGAGCCAGAAGGATCGCGTCTGAACTGCGGGCAATTTTCAGGAAAGGATTGAAGCGCACGAAAGCAGACGTGTCGGAATATGGCTCTTTTTCTTCAAGATTCATGCAGCGGACTCAAGAAGCTGACAGACCAGAAAGGCTGGCATGAGGAGCCAGAGCCTGCATACTGTCGGCGAAGTGTCAAAAAGTAGTAACCACCCTCCAGCCATCAGCTGTGGCGCTGATCGATTGTCCCTTGAGGCGGACACGAAAAAAGGCGCCGATCGCTCGGCGCCTTTCGTGCATCGTACCGTTTTTGCCCAGGGCTGGGCTCAGAACGGGATGTCGTCGTCCAGGTCGTCGCCGAAACCGCCCGAGGAGCCGCCGGTCCGGCCCCACTCGCTGCCACCGCTGCTGCTGCCGGAGCCGCCCCAGTCGTCACCCCCGCGCGATCCGCCGCCCGAGCGCTGACCACCGCCGAAGCCCCCCGAAGAGCCGCCCTCGTTCCAGCCGCCACCGCGCTGGCCGCCGCCTGCGCCACCGCCGCCGGGGGCGCCGTCGAGCATCGTCAGCACACCACCGACACCACCCACCGAGATTTCGGTCGTGTAGCGGTCATTGCCGTTCTGGTCCTGCCACTTGCGGGTGCGCAGTTGGCCTTCGATGTACACTTTCGACCCCTTGCGCAGAAACCGCTCGGCCACGCCGACGAGGCCGTCCGACTGAAGCACCACCGAGTGCCACTCCGTCCGTTCCTTGCGTTCGCCGGTGGCACGATCCTTCCAGCTTTCGGAGGTGGCAATGCGCAGGTTGGCGATCCGGCCGCCGTTCTGGAACGACTTGACCTCAGGATCGGCTCCCAGATTGCCGACGAGAATGACCTTGTTGACGCTGCCTGCCATTGGGAATCGCTTTCGTTTCAGATTTGGCGATGGAAGTAGCGCAAGCCGATGGCGGAGGGCCAGCACATCCCCCCGGATTTCCCCAAGAGCTTAAAGCCCTGCGGCGACGGCTACCCAGTAGGTTGCGCCAGCGGCAATGTACGCGAGGGCGAAAAGATAGGCGAGCATGAAGATCGGCCACTTCCATCCGTTGGTCTCGCGCCGCGTGACGGCGATCGTGGACAGGCACTGCGGAGCGAATACGAACCAGGCGAGGAATGCCAGAGCCATCGGCAGCGTCCAGCGCTGCTTCAACTGGTCGCCCAATTCCAGCGCCTGCTCCTCCTCGTCATCGCCGGCGTCCACGGCATAGGTGGTCGCGAGGGAGGAGACGGCGACCTCGCGCGCGGCCATGGCGGGCACAAGCGCCAGGGCCATGTCGCGGTTGAAGCCGATGGGCGCGACGACGACGGCAAGGCCGTTCGCCACCTTGCCCGCGATTGACGCATCGACCTGGCTCTCGCCCTCGGCGGCCTTCGGGAAGTTGAGCATGACCCACAGCACGACGGTGACCATGAAGATGATCGTTCCTGCGCGCCGCAGGAAGATCCAGGCGCGTTGCCAGAGGCCTATGGCCAGATCCTTGAGGCGGGGAAGCTGGTACTTGGGAAGCTCCATGATGAAGCCTGAGGCCGCGCCCTTGGTCAAGGAGCGGCGCAGCACCAGTCCTACAATCATCGCGCCCAGAACACCGGCCACATAGAGGCCGAACAGCACGAGCCCCTGAAGGCCGATCATGCCGCCTACAGAGCTGTTGGGTATGAAGGCCGCGATGATCACGGTGTAGACGGGCAGGCGCGCCGAGCAGGTCATCAGCGGAGCGATGAGGATGGTGGTCAGGCGGTCGCGGGGATCGGTGATCGACCGCGTCGCCATGATGCCCGGGATCGCGCAGGCAAAGCTCGACAGGAGCGGAATGAAGCTTCGGCCGGAAAGCCCGACGCTGGCCATCATGCGGTCCATCAGGAAGGCCGCGCGCGCCATGTAGCCCGACGCCTCCATAGCGAGAATGAACGCGAACAGGATGACGATCTGAGGCAGGAAGACGAGAACCGATCCGACGCCGGCGATCACGCCCTCGGTGACGAGGTCGCGCAGGAGGCTTTCGGGTAGCGCCGCCTGCACCCCATCGTGAAGGGCGCCGACAATCGCTTCAAGGCCATCGGCGAACGGCGTCGCCCACGCGAAGACGGCCTGAAACACCACAAAGAGAATCGCGAGCAGGACCAGCGGCCCGATCCAGGGGTGCAGGAGGAACCGGTCGAGCTTCGTGTGAAGGCGATGGCGGCTCGTTTCCGAGAGAATGGCGGCATCCGCCATGGCATGCGCGGCGACACGGCGTTCGATGGGGCCGAGCTGCGTCAGCGCAGGGCCGGGCTGCCGCTGGGCTGCGGAGGCGATGGCCTCGCCAAGTTCGTCGAGGCCTCTTCGGCGCACGGCGACCGTTGAGATGACCGGCACGCCCAGTTCCTGCGCCAGCACAGCCGCGTCGAGAACAAGGCCGTCACGCTCCGCCAGATCGACCATGTTGAGGGCAATCACGGTCGGCTTTCCAAGCGCAAGCAGTTCCTGAGCGAAGACGAGATGCTGCTCAAGGTTGGACGCGTCGAGCACGATGACGAGTATGTCCGGTGCCGGCTCGCCGGTGAATTTGCCGGCGATGACTTTCGCCGTCACTTCCTCGTCGGGGCTGGTGGGGTCCAGCCCGTAAGCGCCGGGAAGGTCGGTGAGCTCCACCGGTTCGCCTGTCGGCAGGACGAAGCGGCCCGACTTGCGTTCCACGGTCACGCCCGGGTAATTGGCGATCTTCTGGCGGGCACCCGTAAGTGCGTTGAACAGGGCGCTCTTGCCCGCGTTAGGATTGCCGACGAGGGCGACCTTGCGTTGCCGGCTCATAGCTGTTCAACCCTGATTGCTGCCGCATGCACCCTACGGACGGCTACTGTCATGCGGCCGATTGCCAGCGCAATGGGATCGCGCCCGCCCAGAATGCCGCGATGAGACACCGAAATCCTTGCGCCTTCCTCCAGGCCCAAAGCTCGGAGGCGCCGTGCTTCTTCCTGAACGAGCGCGGGCCAGTCGACGGAGATGATCCGGGCTGGCTGACCAATGGGAAGCATATCGAGAGTCATGCTGGCCCGGTGCCAGATAACAGGGTTAATTGCAACTTGATCGCAATAGGAGTTTCGTCACCTTTCCGCCCGCGCCGCCTCAGCGGGCGGGGTAGCGCATCCGTCCAAGCAGCCGCGTGACGCTAAAGCGGTCTTCCGGCTTGCGCAGGAACTGGGCCTTCGCTTTCTCGAAGCGCATGATCCCTTCTATGCGGCGATCGAGGAAGGCTCGGGTTTCGGCCTTGTCTTCCGAGGAGTCCCGGGCGAAGCTGTGCAGCGTCGCGGCGTAGATACCGGCGAGAATGGCCCGCTTCGTGTAGTGGTTGTAGTCGGTCGCCCTGTCGCCCGCCAGGCGCCACATGGCATCCGCACTTCGCCATCCCAGCCGCGTCGACGCCGCAATGTTCTGAGGCATGGCCATGATTGCGAGGGCACGCAGCAGCGCCTCCTCCCGCCCGGCCACCGCTTCGAGGCGCGCCCAGACGAGGCGGCGGATCCGCTCGCGGATCGGCAGGTTCGACAACGCGCCCCCTGCGACCGATGCCGCCATCGTCATGTCCACGTGGTCGATCCAGGCCGAGATCATGGCCATCGCACCGTCGCGAAAGGCATAGGTAGCCAGGGCAGGGTCGACGCCCGCCGCCTCCGCAGCAGCTTTCACCGCTTCCCCGCTCCAGCCGTCGAATACGGCCGCGTCGGCAACAAGGGGAGCGAGCTGCAGGCGTAGCGCGTCGAGCGATTGTGCCTCTTGGGTCATCGTCGCAATCCTCAGATCGTGGGGCCGTAAATGGGCTTTGCGTTCTTCGATCCCGTCTTCTTCGCGTAAGTGTTGATCACGGAGATGAGGCTGGCGCCGCCGCCTTCCAGCCGGGCGTAGTCACGAGCGCTGCGTCCGGAGTTGTCGGAACGATCGGGGTTGGCGCCCGCTTCCAGCAGGGCCTTGGTCAACTGCAGGTCCTTGCGGTGAACGGCGAAGATGAGGGGGGTCTCCCCGGCGTCATTCGAGGTGTCAGGCATGGCCTTCCGGTCGAGCAGGAGTTGCGCGCCTTCCCGCCAGCCGAGGTTGACGGCCAGTTCAAGCGGTGTGCGCCCACGGTCGTCGGCGACATTCACGTTGGCGCCCTTGGCAATCAGGAAGTTCAGCCAGGTCAGGTCACGGCGGGCGGTGACAATGTGCAGGGCGCCTTCGCCTGTGGTGACGTCCTTGGCGTTGACGATCTGCGCCGACTTCATCAGCGCCTCCTCGACCTTTTCGCCTTCCTTCTTCTTCACGGCTTCAAGGAACTTGTACCCGTCCGAGAAATCGGCGCGGGCCGGAGCGGCGAACAGCAGGCCCACTGCAACAGCCGGAACGGCGATTTTCAGGACCTGCCGCACGATAGCCGCGAGGCCGGACACCGGAAAACGCCGGAACGAGATCTTGAACACCTTGCACGTCCTTCCAATTACAGCTCTTTCGCGCGGGGCCGCCATCCGCGCCTTGCATGGAATCGTCTAGCAGGTCATGAACGCGCACGCCATGACCTACCGTCTACGTTGCATCGCCCCGCTGGCGCTTGCGCTTGTCGCGAGCCTGTCCCTGAGTGCCTGCCAGCAACAGCCGACCGCCGAGAGCCCGCCTTTGGAGGGGGCTGCCATCGGGGGGCCGTTCTCGCTTGTCGACAAGGATGGAAAGCCGGTCACCTGGGACCAGTTCAAGGGCCGCTGGCGCATCGTCTATTTCGGTTACACCTTCTGCCCTGACGCCTGTCCCATGGACGTGCAGTCCCTCATGCGGGGCTTCGGCCGCTTCGAGAAGAGCCATCCGGGGCAGGCCGAGACGGTGCAGCCGATCTTCATCACCATCGATCCCGCCCGCGACACGCCCGAGGTGGTGGGGGCGTGGACGGCCGCTTTCGGCCCTCGCCTTCTGGGGCTCACCGGCACTCAGGAGCAGGTCGACAAGGCGGCCAAGGCGTTCGCCGCCTACTACCGCAAGGGGGAGGAAACGGCCGGCGGCTACCTGATGGATCACAGCCGCATCGCGTACCTGATGGATCCTGACGGCAATCCCGTCGCCATGCTGCCCATCGACCAGAAGCCCGAGGCGGTCGAGGCCGAGCTTGCCAAATGGGTGAAGTGACCGGAAAGCCCTTCTGGGAACGCCCGCTGGACCAACTCAGCCGCGCTGAGTGGGAAGCGCTGTGCGACGGCTGCGGTCAGTGCTGCCTCCACAAGGTGGAGGACGAGGACACGGGGGAGATCTATCACACGAACGTCGCCTGCAAGCTCCTCAACCTGAAAACGGCGCAGTGCAGCGATTATGCGAACAGGCGCAGTTTCGTGCCCGATTGCCTGAAGCTTACCCCGGAAAGCGCGGGCCGGTATGCCTGGCTCCCGCAAAGCTGCGCGTATCGATTGCGGGCCGAGGGGGAGCCGCTGCCGGAATGGCATTACCTCGTCTGCGGTGACCGGGAGGAAGTGCACCGCGCGGGCATGTCCGTCGCCGGGAAGGTCATCTCGGAAACCGTTGCAGGCCCGCTTGAGCAGCATATCGTCTGGCCTTACGGCGACGAGGATGAGGAATGGTCCGACGAGGACACTTCCGAGCCGTGGGACGTCCCGCCTTCGGCGCCGAAGGGCTGAGGCGATGCTCGACTGGCTTCGGCGGGACCCGCGTGAGCAGGCCGTCGTGGAGATCTCCGGCCGGAGGATTCCGATCGTCATCAGGCACCTGGATCGCGCTCGCCGCATGACCATGCGGCTCGCGCCGGATGGCAGCGAGGTACGCGTTTCCATTCCTCGCTGGGCCCGCAGCGCCGATGCCCTTGCATTTGCGCGCAGCCGGCAGGACTGGCTGGCAAGCCAGCTTGCCGCGCTGCCGCAGCGGCAACCGCTCACGCAGGGCGGAACCGTCCTTTTCAGGGGCGAGCCGCTGGTGCTTGTTCATGATCCCTCCGCGCCGCGAAAGCCGATGCGATGTACGGGCGAGTTGCGCCTTGGAGGGATGGAGAGTTCGATGCAGCCAAGGGTTCTGCGCTGGCTGCAGGACGAAGCGCGGGAGCTGTTCGCCACCGATCTGGCGGACTATTGCGAACGGGCAGGGGAGCCTTGTCCACCCCTCGCGCTGTCCGGGGCGCAGCGGCGGTGGGGTTCATGTTCGCACCAGGGGACCATCCGGATAAACTGGCGACTCGTCATGGCTCCCGACCTTGTGCGCCGCTCCGTCGTCGCGCACGAGGTGGCTCACCTCGTCCATTTCGATCACTCTCCGGCTTTCCATCGTGTCCTGCAGACCATCTTCGAAGGCTCGGTGCCGGAGGCGAACCGATGGCTGACGGCGCATGGCCGTTCGTTATACGTGCCGTTCGGCTAGCGCTCGGCGGGTTTAGCGCCTAGATAGCGTTCATGCTGAAGCGCTCCGGATACTGGAAACACGTGAACCCGACCGGCATGGTCGCGGACTTCAAGGAAGTCTGGAGACAGGCCGGGCACAACCGGTGGCGCATCGCCGCCGTGTCCGGGGCATGTACGTTCGCCGTTTTCTACCTGATGTTCACGCAGGAAGGCTCCGCACCGCACCCGCCGCCGAAGGTGACGTGGATCTCCGTCCTCGATGAACACCGCACAGACGAGCAGATCGTGGCGGAGAACGTCGCCAACCAGAAGGCGAAGGAATCGAACGCGCGTGAACTTGCCCGCCGCGACAAGGAAGTGCGGGAACTCTACAAGACCATCGGGCGCCTGTCCGGGATGGACGTTGAGAAGATCGCCCGCGAGGCGGACGCCGAGGAAGCGGCCGAGGCAAAGGCGGAGCGGGAGCAGGCGGAGGAAACGCTGCGCCGCTCCGGGATCGCCAACCCTCAACTGGCGACGGACCCCGCCCTGCAGTGAGCGAGGATGCGCGTTGGCTTGACGCGGCGGCCGCTCTGGCCGGGCGCGCCCGACCGCTTAGCCGGCCGAACCCGGGCGTGGGTGCAATCGTCGTGAAGGAGGGCTGCGTCGTGGCGCGCGGCTGGACTCAACCAGGCGGACGACCTCACGCCGAAGCGGTCGCTCTTGCGGCGGCGGGAGATGCCGCGCGGGGCGCGACTCTCTACGTCACGCTGGAACCCTGCGCGCACCGATCGTTGCGTGGTCCCGCCTGCGCCGACATCGTCAGTGCCGCAGGCCTGGAACGCGTGGTGATCGGAGTCATGGATCCCGACCCGCGAACGGCGGGGGCGGGCTTGGCCCGCATCCGGGCCGCTGGCCTGAGCGCCCACTATCTGCCGTCCGACGCCTGCGCGCGCAGCCTGTCGGGTTACCTCCTATCCAGCCGGCTGGGGCGGCCCGAGGTCACTCTCAAGCTTGCCCTTTCACTCGACGGCTGCATCGCGCTGGCGAGCGGTGAAAGCCAGTGGATCACCGGGGCGGAAGCGCGGGCCCACACCCATGCGATGCGGGCCCGGCACGATGCCATTCTCGTGGGGGGAGGCACTCTTCGAGCCGATTCGCCCCGGCTCGATGTCCGGCTTCCGGGGCTGGAAAGCCGGAGTCCCGAGCGCTGGGTGCTGACGGGGGGCGGCGTTCCCGGTGGGTGGCGGGCTCTGTCTTCGCCCGAAGCGATTACCACCATGCAAGGCGTCCACCATCTCTTCGTCGAAGGCGGCGCGCGAGCGGCGACGGCCTTTCTCAAGGCGGGGCTGGTGGATCGGCTGCTCATCTACCGGGCGCCTATTCTGCTCGGCGGTCGGCCTGCGCTGGGGGATTTCGGCCTGTCCGTCTTGGCGCAGGCCCACGGCGTCTGGCACATGACCGAACGCCGACAGCTTGGCAGGGACACGCTGGAGGTCTACGAGGCGCGCAAACTTCACGAAGGCTAGGTCATGTTCACCGGAATCGTCACTGCAGTCGGCACTGTCCGTGAGGCCCGCCAGAGCGGGGATCTGCGCGCCGTAATCAGTTGCCCCTTCGATCCTGAAGGGATCGCCATGGGTGCCTCCATCGCGTGCTCGGGCGTCTGCCTTACCGTCGTCGACAAAGGCGGGGCGGCCGGAGACGCCTGGTTCGCGGTAGACATATCGGCAGAGTCGGTCGCGCGCACCGTACCAGGGCGGTGGGAAGAGGGCCGCTCCCTCAACCTCGAGCCGGCATTGAAACTGGGCGATGAACTCGGCGGCCATATCGTGACCGGCCATGTCGACGGGGTCGGCCGGATCGTGCAGGTCGAGCCGGTGGGCGATTCTCGACGCTTCGTGATTGCGGCTCCGCGGGAACTGGCGCCTTATCTGGCTCCCAAGGGGTCGATCACGGTCGATGGCGTCTCGCTGACGGTGAATGAAGTCAATGACGAAACCGACGGCACCTGCCATTTCAGCCTCAACATCATTCCCCACACCGCTGAAGTGACCACCATTGGCGCGATGCAGGCAGGTGACGGCGTGAATCTGGAGATCGACGTGCTGGCCCGCTACCTGCAGCGTATGCAGTCCCTGCGCGGCTGAGTGTTACGCATCGCTCCGCATTCAACGGGGCTTGAAGCAAGAAGATCAGGCGGTTCCCGGGCCGGAGCCGCCTGATCCTTTTCAGGTCAGGCCGTCACGTCAGCGACGGCGGCGATGAACTTCTGGATGTTGCCGGTGGTGAGACCTGCGACATTGATCCGTCCCGAGCCGGCAAAATAGATGCCATGCTTCGCCCGCATCTCCTGCACCTGCTCCGCGGTGAAGGGGACGATGGAGAACAGGCCATTCTGGATGCCGATGGGGGTAAGGTCCACGCCGCCCGTCTTGCCGGCGGATGCCAGCGTGGCCCGAACTTCGCGCATACGGTCCCGCATCTGGTCCAGTTCGGCCAGCCATTGCGTTGTCAGCGCTTCGTCCTCAAGGACGAGACGGACGGCGGCCGCACCATGGTCTGGCGGCTGCGACCAGTTGGCGCGTGCAAGGGCGTGGCCGTTCGACATGACACGAGCCAGATCGGCCGGATCGGCCACCATGGCGTAAAGAGCGCCGACGCGGTCGCGATAGAGACCGAAGTTCTTGTCGCACGAATAGCAGATCAGTGCTTCGGGCACCGCGGCAAGCACGCGGCGCAGGCCGTAGGCGTCTTCCTCCATACCGTGACCGAGGCCCTGGTAGGCCAGGTCGAGGACAGGAAGGATCTTCGAAGAGGCCAGCAGGCCGGCGATCTCGTCCCACTCGGCGTTCGAGTAGTCGATACCGGTAGGATTATGGCAGCAACCGTGCAGAAGGATCGCGTCGCCTTCCTCTGCCGAAGCAATGGCGCCGCGAAGCGCGTCCATATCGGTCGTGCCGTCCGGGGTGGCGTGATTGAATTCCAGCACGCCAAGGCCAAGATCGGCGCAGATCTGGTTGTGATTGGGCCAGCTGGGCTTGCCCACGATTACCCGCTTGTAGCCGGCGCGCTTCACCATGGCGAGAGCCAGGCGCAGCGAACCGGTGCCGCCCGGCGTCTGCATCCCTTCGATGCGCCCGTCCATGGTCGGGTTTGCCTTGCCAAAGACGTACGGCATGAGCCTTTCGACGAAGCCCATGTCGCCTTCGGGGCCGAGGTAAGCCTTGGATTCCTGCTCCTCCGCCAGCTTTTTCTCCGCCGCCTTGATGGCGGCGAAGACAGGGGTCTCCCCGTCTCCGGTGCGGTACACGCCTACGCCGAGATCGATCTTGTCGGCGCGAGGGTCGCTGTTGTGGAGCTTGATGAGCGCAAGAAGCGCATCGGCGGGTTGTTGCTTGAGGTCATTGAGCATGGCGGGCGGCCCTTACCCGCCCGAGCTCCGCAGCGCAACCGCCGAGTTGGGCGGCTGCGCTACCCAGCAACATTCGTGCGTCAGAAGGGAAGCCAGCGCTGCTTTTCGGAAAACTTCATGTAGCCGATGTTGGCGCCAAGGCGAAGCCCGGCACCGGCGCGCACCGGGATGAGCACCGTGTTCCCGCGGCGGAGATAGCTCACGGTGAAACCGCCGACGAGGTAGGCCTGCCCCTCGCCAGCGCCGAAGCGATGAAAGAGCTCCTGACTGTCGTAGAGATTGTAGACGAGTACGAAGGCGTTGCCGGCATTGGCGCCGGCGTCGAAACCGATGGAGGGGCCGGTCCAGTACACCGGGCGCTCGCCCTCGACCTTGTGATGGAGCGTACCCGATCCGTAACGCACGCCGATGGCAATCGCCCCGCCCGCTTCCCGGCCCACGATGTAGGCGTTAGGCTCGCCCTGCTTCGCGAGCAGATCCTTGATGATTTCAGCCAGTCCCTGCGCGCCCTTGCCGAAAACGCCTTCAGCCGCGCCGATGAGGTCGTCCTCTCGGTACGTGCCGCTCGCGTTCTGGGCGGTCACAGCCGGGGGAATGGGGGCGGGCGCCGCGGGCGCGGGCGCAGGAGTGGAATAACCGGTCTGACCGCCATTCCAGTCCGTCGCAGGAGGCGGCGCGTCGACCGGCATGCCGTTGCCGGGAGCGCTAGTGGCGGAAGGAACGGGTGAATAAGTCCCGCCCTGGTTCAGGTCTGCATCAATTGCGGCGTCAGGATCCACGGTCGTGACCTGAGCCGAGGCGGAGGCCAGTGGCGCCACCGCCGTCGCCAGGGCGGCCATGAACCCCAGTACAGCATGGCGGCCCCGCCGCAGCGCGGCGGGCTGGCGATTGTGCATCGAATAAACCTTCATGGCGTTGGTACCCTGCCTTCTTCACGCCAAACCGGCGCTTCCCGTTCCCCCGCGCTCCATGCACGGTCAACACTAGTGTCATCTGAAAAGAATCCACCGCGCCTGACCTGACAATGAACGGGCGACAACCCGACTCCCGTTTGAGGCGGACGGATTTGATTAGCGGGAAAATAGGCTTTCTCGCAAATCGTCATTCTTTTCATAATCCCCTCTTGTCGGCACCAAACCCCCTCGTTATAGGCAGCGACCTGAGCCGCATCCGGAGACGTGGGTGAGTGGCTGAAACCAGCGGTTTGCTAAACCGTCGTGCTCTTAAGGGGGCACCCCGGGTTCGAATCCCGGCGTCTCCGCCAGCGGTCCTTGGGTCGGGCGACCCTAACCATCTGAAATCTTTAGATTTTCTCATGGATCGGGTCGCCCTGTTGGTGGGCGTATCACCATCTGCCCACCATCCCCATTTGCAACGTTATGCAGCGGCCCAGCGCATCGCACCAGCCGTCAGGTCGGCCCACGACTGTGCTGCGTCGTGCTCCGGTAGGAACCGGCGCAGATCATCTTCGCTCAGCCCGCCTTGCGCCATGAGCAACACCGTGGTCGCGTTGATCGTCAGGACAGCTTGCGTACCCTTGCCGATGATACCGAACTCCGCGTCACGGACGTATCGGCAACGGTGTGCGACGTGGAGCAGTCCACGAATCGGGTGGAGCATGATGTCGGGGGTTTCAGCCATGTAAGTCGTGAAGGCAACGAGCCGGATCGTGTTAGCTTGCCAATCGATCACGAGCGTTTCGCGCCGATCGTTGACGAGGAATGCGATTTGAGATGACATTTCATTTTCTCCGCTGGAAAAATTAAGCGTCGTGCTTCTTCGGGCCGAAATCAGGCGCGATCCGGACGGGCCATTCGGTTCCATGCGTCATAGAAATCACCGGCAGCGATGGCTGCGCGGACGGCCACGCTCTCCGGCATGATCGCATCGCTAATTCGCAGCGGCAGTTCATCGAGCGCCACTTTACCGTCGAGCCATGCGCCAAACGCTTCGCCCGGATCGTCGCTCACGCTGGCGAGGGATCGGGCGTTGTTTCGCTGGAACGCCGCGTACCGCTCGCGGTCATCATCCGACAGACGCGCGACCCGGCCAGCCAACGAGTCGCCCGGACGCCAATGTTCAAAAAGCCGTTCGAGCCTTCGCCCGATGCTCACCCGGCTCATTTGCGAGCCTCGCGCGCCGCCGAAATCAACGCTTCAAGTTCATCGAGCCGATGGCGCAGTTCTTTCACCTCTTGGGTATCCGCGATCACTTTCAGGGCCTGAGCCGCCTTGCCCGCTTCGGTGACTGTGATCTCGCCCGCAGCCATCGCGTCGGCCCACGCGGACGGTTCGGATGACGGCATGTCGATGACCCTAGTATCGGGAAGGAACCGGGTGAGGACGAACAGCGCCGCCTTCAGATCGCCCGCTGCCAGCTTGTCCTTCAACACCGCGAACGATGGTCCGACCAGATCGCCCAGGCTCTCCAGCGCAGACGCGTTGAACTTGCCCTTCGCTCCGACCTTGCGCCCGCCAAAGCTGTTGCCGGTGCCGAAACGCCCGTCCGGGCCACGAGCCGTTAGATTTCCGTTATTTTCACTCATTCCACCACCTCGACGCCATGCGCACGCAGCCATTGCGCGACTTCTGCTTCCAGGGACACAACGGCGTTTCCGCACCTGTATCCCTTTGGAAAACCATGATCTTTGCGCCATCTATGCAGCACCGAACGGCTCACGCCTAAAGCGATGCGAAGATGGTCGGCGTTGATCGTGTCGAACCCCGGCAGACGAACCTGCCGGGGAAGTGCGCGCAATCCGCTCACGGGTTTGCGCCCGTCAGAAAAGCGAATGCGTCGTCTCGCGTCGTGTCGGTCATAGCGGCAACTACGGTCACGACTGACGCGAGGAACGGGGAGACGCTGGCGATCGCCTGACGTTCGGCGGTCACCCGTGCATTGAATGCGTCCGCCCAAGCGTATGCCGGGGCCATGTCGACACTGGCGGGCACGGGATCGTCCGCCGATGGTGACGCCTTCGCGTGCTGGCTCGCCCACGCCGTTGCCAGTGCGTCCCGCGCATCGTCGGCCTGAAGGCGCGCATGGATGTCGGCAGGCAGACCGCTCATTGCTGGCGAGCCTTCCGCAACAGCCCTGCGAAATTCGTGATCTTCGCTGGCGATGCGGATCACATCAGGCAGCTTCATGCGCAGCGCGTTGCCGCGATGCTCGACGGCTCGGGCGTCGGACAATGCGGGCCGTTTCGGCCTCATGTCGGCGTCCTCACGGTCAACAGCGGCAAGGGCGGCAGGGACGGCGCGAACTGCCGCTTGAAAGTGCGTGGGGGCGGTGGGCGACAACATCGTCCGGGCCAGGGCAACCCGCCCGGTAGCGGTAAGTTCGGCGCTCCGCTCGGCCATCGTTTCGGCTGTTCCAGCGAGGGCCGCCACCAGAGGTGCCAGCGACGCCTTCATGGCGGGATGATCCACAATACCATTCGGCGCAAAGAACTGGATGCGGTCCCCGTCCGAAATCTGCGTGCCGTGTGCAGTATGGTTCACTGAAATCGTCATAATTAATCCTTCCGTATAGGTGATCCAATAGTGACGCGGTTATGAAAGCGCGTCAAAGTCACCTGCACCAACTTGCAACTAATTCGTTCACGGGTGTGGGACACTAGGGACACCGAAAACACCACTTTCGGAAAGTACGGAATAGAAAAAGGATTATCACTTATACCTGATTTTGATTTGGCCTTTTTTAGGAGTGGTGTTTCTGGTGTCCCTAGTGTCCCGATCAGCCGTCGAACGACGCCCTTGATGCCTCAATCGCAGCCTTGATTTCTGGCTTCATCCCATCATCAAGATCAGATGCCGTGATCGCACCGCGAACGACGAGGACGGTTTGCGGCGTTGGGCCGAACTTGATCCGCGTTTTCCCGGACGACATTCCGGCCTTTGCGATGTATTGGCGCAGTGCGGCATCCGAACACCCGTTCTCTTCCCCGATGAAAACGCGAAGGTCGGCAAGCGTCGCGAAGTCACCCGGCCACCTGCGGGCGAATTCTCGCACGGCGTGTTCGGCCCCCGACCGCATCATAGCCAATGCGCGCTGCTTCATGGGCGACAGCGGCGCAGGTTCATGGGCATTGTAGCCCGCAAGGTCGAACGTCAGCAGGTAATGTTGAACGCTGGCAATGAAGTCCGGATCAGCCATTTCGGCATGAAGGAAATCAAACCATTCGGCACCGGCTGCGCTTTTGGGATTTTCGATGACGATCAGCCGCCTGTCCTCATCATCGAACGGCAGGGCGTCGAGGTGATTTGAGCAATAGAGCCATCGACAGCAGTTGCGCTCGACGGTGCGCATCCCGTACTTTGGGTTGATTTCACGAAATTCTTCGGTCGCTTTAGATCGCAGCGTGTTCGCCTTGTTGTGCCGATCAGACGACATTCCTTCTCGCACCTCATCGACCGTCGCGAGCAATTTGCCAGCGAGACGTCCGTTGAAATCCCCGAACAGAGCATCGGTGGTGACATTTGCGGCCACATGGCCCGCAAGCGCCCGCGTGAGAATGCTGCAGAGCGTCCCGCGTCCGGTGCCATGCTTTTCCGCCACCATCAGGTAAGACGTGTGCGGCAAAACTCCGGGTTGCTGGAAAATGTGCGCCAACCAGCACGTAAAGCGCCACCGATCGGCATCGTCCGGCACTAGGTATGCAATGTGATCTACAAACGGCTTGGCGCGCTCTCGCCAATTGTCCGGTGGGGGTGACAGATTCAGGCCAGTCCACATGTTGTACGCACGCCCGCCAGCGTTGGTTTTCTCTGGTGGCGAACAGAATTCGCCCGCCGATGGGTCCCATGTCACTACGTCCACGCTGATGCGGTCGGGTGCCTTGAGCCACAGGGGCAACACGGGAACATCTTTGGTGATTGACCTGCCGTTGTCGTCAATGCGTCCGGTGTCCACGGTGTGCTGCGAGGCAGCGTATTCGCGCACCGCATCGGTGTAATTGCGCGAGCGTTTGGACCGGCGCGAAACCACAGCAGACCCGTGGCCGACATAGACCAGATCGTCCTTTGCTTCATCAATCGTTAGGATCGTCGGAATTAGATCGGCAGCTTGATCCCCAATGCTCGCGTCTTCTTTCAGGCGTTGAGTTCGGCTCAAATATTTACGGTTTGGATCAGCAATTGCCTTCGCGATAGCGAGCCGCGCTTTGCGCTCATCGTCACGCCATAGCGCGGAACGCTGGAACAGGCGCAGCATCCGCGCAGGATTGCAGCCCGTCCACCATGCGAGCGCGTTGCACAGGGCCAGATCGGCGCCACTGTGATCGAATGCGCGGGATTCATCCGGCCAATATTGGCCGAGGATCGCCCCGTCTGCCGTCCACAGTGCAGTAAACGGGGCCAGCAGGCCCATGCGGGCCAGCGGCGTCTTGCCCGTGGTCGCGCGGCGGATCAGTTCGTCATCATCTGCCGGACCATCGTAACCTTCGCGCGGCGCATCCGCCCAATCGACCGCCGGGAAATCCGTCAGCTTCTCGGCATCCGGCACCCATCCGGCAAGCGCGGCGGTCCAGTCGTGCAGCGGCTCACCATACCATCTGCCGCCGCCGATCGCCATGAAGCGTGCGTGCGGATAGACCTCGACACCGTTGAATTTCCGGCGCTTGTGGGCCAGTTGGGCCGGATCGAGCAGCCTGCCGACGCCGTGCAGCCCCTTGCCGGATTGCGAGACTTCCCACGCGCCCGGCAGCGCCGCCATGATCGCCTGCGCCTGAGCGTTCCACTGCCCTGTGGTCGGATCGGCGCAGTCGTCGAGATCGACGAAAACGAACGGGTCGCTCTCAGTGAACACAAAGCCGATGCCATTGCACCCGCCCGCCGCATGGGCCGCGATGGCCGTTGCATGATCGGCCCAGGTGCCCGGATCGTTCACGCTGGCAGGCAAGCCGGTTTTCGGATCGAACGGCACCTTGCGGGGCTTCGGCTCGCCGGGTCGCTGGATAAGGCGCCATGTTACGAACTGGCCGAACGGGATGAGAGCGGCGGGCACGGCAGGTTGCGCCGCCGTAGCGGTTGCGGTATTTGTCATGTGTGAAATGTCCTATTCCGACCCGTTGCGCCGTCCTGCTATCGGTGGAGCGGGTCGCTTCGTTTCAGGCGTTATAATCGGCGTCGGCCCGGTTTTGGCTCTCCCATGCGACCAGATCGGCCACACTCCAGCGCTTCAAGCCGGACGGCAGAACGATGGGAACCGGAAAGTCGCGCTGATCGCGCATCCAGCGGTAAATGCTGTGTTTTGATGTTGCGTAGCGCGCAGCTACGCCGTCGATTGGGAGAAACTGGCCCATAGTGGCGGTCTTTCGGATCGAAGATTTTGGGAAGCGCGGGATATCCATCCACAGCGCACCGGACCCTCCCCGGCGTTGGGTCATCCAACCCTGTCCCTCGGTCTTCCTCCGAGTATTGCGCATCCGCGCCTGCACCGGGCCAACCGGCATGGGTCATCCAACCCGGACGCTGCGCGCCATCCGACTTGCAACGCGATTCATTAAATGGCAGATTGGCCCATTGGTCAAGGAGTTTGTAGCGTGCCGAAAGTTATTCACATTAAGAAGGGCGAGAAGGCACCGCGCGATTTCCGGGGCTTTGTGATCACTTGCACAACGCGAGCGGGATCGACCGCGTCAAATTTCAGCGGACAGATGAGAATTTCATTGCCACGAGGCGAGGTTGAGAAATTTATTGACGGTTTAAGTGATAGCGCCGAAGTTTATGTAATCGGATACAATGACTGATGCTGTGTCACGCCGCACTCCGCTTCATTGCGACCACAGTTGCACCGTCGTGGCCGTCCAAGTAACCGGCCCAATCTGCCATCAGGCGAACACGCTTCGGCATGAGTGTTCCGCGCTGATATGCCGCTTCGGCCTTGTCCGCGAGTCGGTGCGCCAGCGCGTGCTCGATGACCTCTCGCGCATGGCTCGTTGTCTCGCCTGCCCAATCGCGGAACGTACTGCGAAATCCGTGCACAGTCAGATCAGTTCGTCCCATTCGCTTCAGGACAGCGGCCATTGTCATGTCTGACATAGGCACGCCTGCTTTCGCACCAGCAAACACTAGTCCTTTGCGCTCATCCTCAACTGTGGCCGACAAGATCGCCATCGCTGCATCAGACAACGGCACCACGTGTTCGCGTCCTGCCTTCATCCGACTTGCGGGGATCGTCCACGCTGCGCGTTCCATGTCGATTTCGCACCATTCCGCGTTTCGCACTTCGCCCGATCGCGCCGCTGTCAGGATCGTAAATAGCAATGCCTGCGCCGCCGTGCCTTCCCGTTCACGCAATGCGGTGATGAATGCAGGCGCTTCAGCGTATGGTAGCGCCGCGTGATGCTTGGCCCGTTTGGCGTCCTTGGACAGCTTCGGCAAAATGGGCAACAGGCCATCCCGGCTAGCTGGATTGTCGCTCCGATGGTTTCGGGCGATGGCGTATGCAAATACCGCTTCTACGCGTTGCCGGACCCGTGTGGCCGTCTCGTGCCGTGCCGTCCACAGGGGCTTGCCGTCCGCTTTCTCCACCGGCTGCATAAGCAGCGCTTCAACGGCGTTGCGGTCGATCGTCGCGACAGGCTTGTCCCCGATGCGCGGATAGACCCATGTGGACAGCGTGGATTCCCATTGCGCCTTGTGCTTGTCGTTTTTCCAGCCGTCACGATTGGCTGACAGAAACGCTTCGGCCACCTCCTTAAACGCGGTCGGTTGTTCGGTCCCGCGTCGGTCGGCCACAGGGTCGCGTCCCGCTCTGATCTCCGCAGCGGCCTTGCGAGCCTGCGCCAGCGAAACGGATCGGCTGCGATCGGTAGGACTATATGGCCCCAAGCCCAACTCGCGCCGCTTGCCCCCGATTGTCGCCCGGAAAATCCATGATGCCGATCCCGCTGGCGTAATCTGAAGCATCAGGCCAGGCGGGCGACCGCCGACAGGGATGCGGGCGCTATGCTTTTGGCCTGATTGGCCCATCTCGGCCACAGTGGCGACGATGCGCGCATCCAATTCCTTGGGGTTCAATTCCTTCGCGACAACAGGCATTCAAACCACCATCTACCCACCAAAGACACCTGCAACGGTGTGCCATTTGGTGCGTCGGTTTGCAACTGCCATGATTTTCGATGGACAAATTAACCGCAGAAAACCTTCGTTTTGGGTTAAGGTCCGGTCGAAATGGCCCCCTAGGGGGGGTCTTTATGGCGGACGGCGTCTCCGCCATGCGCCCCTCCGCAGAGGGTTATGGAAGTCCACCCGGCTGGACACTTTCCTGAGAAATCGAGAGCTTAACGGCTCAGCGTGGCCATGAGCGTCCACTGGACTCCACTCGAGGCATGGTATCGATTCGTGGGTCTCGGCTCACGGAGAACCTGGTCTCGTACATGACGATGTTGAGCGATGCAAAAATCCGTGCGGCCAAGCCGCGCGACAAAGCCTACAAGCTGACAGACAGCCACGGCCTCTACCTCCTCGTGACACCCAACGGGTCGAAGCTTTGGAAGTGGAGCTACGCCTATGATGGCAAGCAGAAGACAATGGCTTTCGGAGCCTATCCGATGGTCACTCTCGTTCAGGCCAGGGGGCGGAGAGATGAGATGCGCGCCTAGCTGAATGAGGGGAAGGATCCGGCAAACGAAAAGAAATCAAAGATCAAGGCGAACCTCGAAGCTGGTCGCAACACGTTCGAACGGATTGCGAGGGAATGGCACGACAGGGTCAAAATCGCGGTCGGCCAGAGTCCATGCCAACGACATAATTCACAGTCTCGACAGAGATGTCTTCCCCGCTATCGGGTCGTTGCCCATCACGTCGTTGACGCCGCCCAAAATACTCGAGGTGCTGACTGCCATCGAGGATCGCGGAGTTATCGAAACGGCCAAGCGCCTTCGCCAGCGTATCTCCGCCGTGTTTACATACGCGATCGCCAAGGGGGGCGCGCCGAAAGGCAGGGGTCTACCCTGTTCGGGATCGCGGAGAAAGCAATGTCTGAAGGCGCCGGTTCCCGCGCTTCACGACGCACAAGAGCAGACGCTTGTTTCTGCATCGGTTGTCGCAGCCGTGACCATTCCATCGGCGGCCGTCCCGAGCAGTGTTGACGGCGCGACTGCGGGTCGAGGGGCTCAACGGCAGCTTCTGTCAGGAGCTAATGTTCGCGGTTGCTAATCTGAAGGACCAACTATGGTCGGGAGCCGACGAAAAGCTGCCCGTCTGCACCTAGGAATCGAAAAATCGCCGCTGAACGGCAACTAAGGGTCGGTTTTGCCGAGCGCCAAAAGTCGCCTTGGGGAACAATACTGCCGTTTCTGAACATAACTCGGAACGTCCGGTTTTGCACGCATTGCCCTCATTCAAGTAGACCAAATTTATCTCGGATTTTGGGGCCCTGAAGACTGCCTTGGGCGAGGAGATTGCTGTCCCAAGGGTGGGGCTAAAGCGCACCCTGGACCAAACACGAAGGAAGATTAGGGCGTGGACTCATTACGCATTGCACCACAGCCTGACGCATATGAGCTTGATGGCCGCGAGATAGTTGGCAGCATCCTTGTCATATCGGGTGGCGATGCCCCGGAACTGCTTGATCCGATTGAAG
>NZ_PPSM01000028.1 GCF_002916655.1 Novosphingobium sp. HII-3 | reverse complement strand
TCCCTGCGGTGGAGTGTGATGGCGATGGTGCTCACGAACGAACGCAGCCGCCTCGCTGAAATCGATAGGGGCCAAGGTGAGGCGATCACCCGTGACGCATCCCTCGCGTCCGGTGGAAGTCATGCTGAGGGCTCCTCTGAGGGATGCTGGGGGAGGGGCATCCAATGGGTAGCCGATCCGTGGTGCGATATGCTGCTGGCGACCTCGTTGCGCTCGCCGGTCGAGGCGGCCCCCACGTCCATAATCCACTTGCCGTCGCGCCAGTCTTGCCACGCCAGTAACACTGGCTTGCCATGGGGAGCGGTTTCAACTGGCTGCCAACCTCGCACGTAGATCTCAGTGCACATGGGCAGCCTCCATCGATGACGAAGCGAGGGAGCAAAAGGTGCCCGCCCGGTGTGCCTGGATATGTGACCGCAATGTGCCCGTATGTGCCGAACGTTGCCTCCCTGTTCCCCTTTCAAGTTGACGGCTTGAAGGGCTCAGACTACCGGAAGTCCGAGAAAACATAGTGCGCGCCCGTAGCTCAGCTGGATAGAGCACGAGCCTTCTAAGCTTGGGGTCGCAGGTTCGAACCCTGCCGGGCGCGCCAGACCTGCACCACCTTACCTCGAAGCGCGCCGCCTGACGGACGGCTCGCCTCACGTTCTATCCCCGTCGCGCGCTGCTCTTGAGCTGGCCGAGTACCGGGTAACCGAGGCCGTCGGGAATAACCAGCCACTCCTCGCCATCGCTCAGTTCGATGGCCGGATGGATGCGATGAACCGGATGTGCCGCGATGTCGGCGAGAGCTTCAGCGTGGCCGGCGTATTGCGCCAGTCGCTCAAGATTGCGTCGTGTGGGAAAGATCACCGCGATCTCTCCGCGGTCGGCCATGGCTAGGGCGTCGGCGGCGCTGGTCCAGAAGAGGCGGGAATTCTCGGTCGCGTCGACGGTGACATCCACCGCCCCGGTGCCGAGGTCCAGCACGAAGAACCGGGTGTCGAAAGCGCCTTCCCACAAGGGGCACCAGTGCGCGAAGAACGCCAGTCGGCCAAGGTCCAGTTCCCATCCGAAGTGTGCGAGAACGGTGTCCAGCCGGCCGGTCTCCAAAAGCATCGCCCGTGCGGCAACGGCTTCCCGGGCCGTGACGGGGGTGCGGATGGCGATGAGGAGGCCCGTCTCTTCCAGCGTTTCGCGGACGGCTGCAATCCGTGCGGCGGCGATCTCCTCGGGCTGGTCCGGCAGAAGCTGCCGGGCGAGGTCATGATCGGCGGGGTCGACGCGGCCGCCCGGGAACACGGCCGCGCCGCCTGCGAAGCGCATCCCGTCCGATCGCTGCACCATCAGCAGTTCGGGCGGTCCGCCGTCAGCGGCATGGCGGAAGATCACGACGGTGGCGGCCGGAACGACACGGACACCCTGCGAAGGCATCGGCAGGTGGGAAGGAGCACTGGGAAACATGGCTGGACCGTTGCCGATGGCGTGCAGGCCCGCAAGGAGAATCGCGATGGAAGCGGCCATACCGCCGAGGCGGGTGTCGGCAGACTTTACATGTTGATGTGAGACGGGCGCGCGGCCGGCACGGCGAACGCCTGATTCCAGGCGCAAATGAAAACTGGCACGGCGCCTGCTTAAGGAGTATTGTACCCCGAGAGCAGTCTCGACTGAGGCGGGACCGGTCAGTCTCCCGGTTCCGCCTCCCCGGGGTTCCCGATCAGCCTGAAGGAAAAGCAAAAGGCCCGGGAAGTGGTTCCCGAGCCTTCACTATTCGCGTCTCGCCGAAGGGTCAGGCCTGTGCGGCGATTCCACTATCGGTCATGAGCTGATGCAGCTCTCCGGCCTCGTACATCTCCATCATGATGTCGCTGCCGCCGACGAACTCACCCTTCACGTAGAGCTGGGGAATCGTGGGCCAGTCGGAGAAGGTCTTGATGCCCTGACGGATCTCCATGTCCTGCAGCACATCGACGGTTTCGTAGGAGACGCCGAGGTGATCGAGGATCGCGATCGCACGGCTCGAGAAGCCGCACTGCGGAAACAGCGGAGTGCCCTTCATGAAGAGAACCACATCGTTGCTGCTGACAATGTCGCCAATGCGGGCGTTGACGTCGGACATTTTATAGAACCCTTGGTTTAGTATGCGACGTCAGTTGGGGACGGCGGTGGTAAGTTGCAAGGCGTGGAGCACACCGCCCATGCGGCCGCCCAGAGCCTCGTAGACCAGCTTGTGCTGGATGACGCGGGGCTTTCCGGCGAAGGCTGCCGAAACGACGTGGGCGGAATAGTGATCACCGTCACCTGCAAGGTCGGTGATCGTCACCTCTGCATCCGGCAGGGCTGCACGGATGAGGGTCTCGATCTCTTCGGCGGACATCGCCATGTGTCAATCCTCAGGGTTTCGCGTCAGCCAAGAAGCTGGCGACGGGCTTCGACCTGCTTGGCTTCAAGAGCCGTGCGCACTTCACTCTCGGACGTATCGACGCCCGCGGCGGTGAGATCGCCCAGCAGCTTGCGGATCACGTCCTCGTCGCCGGCTTCTTCGAAGTCGGCCTGGACCACGGCCTTGGCATAGGCTTCCGTTTCGGCGTGCGAGAGCTTCATGCGCTCGGCCGCCCATTCGCCGACAAGGCGGTTGCGCCGCGCCTGGATGCGAAACTGAGTGTCGGCATCAAGAGCGAACTTGGCTTCTTCTGCGCGCTCGCGATCCTGGAAACTGGTCATTGGGACAACCTCTGTCGTGGAGCTTCAGGCTTGCCGATAGGGAACGCCGGGGACCGGGGCAATCCCTGTTTCGCGCGACCTTCAACGATCGACAGGGTGCAGTGTCTGCTTCCCCGCCGGATCAGGGCAGGGAAGCGGTCTTGTCAGGCGGCGACGGTCGCCTGGGCCAGGAACGGCAGGGCGTCCTTCGCCTTCGCCTCGTAGCTGCCGATGGCGTCACCCTGCGCCATGGTGAGGCCCACCTCATCAAGGCCGTTAAGCAGGCAGTGCTTGCGAAAGGCGTCGATCTCGAAGGTGAAGCGATCCTGGAACGGCGTGGTCACCGTCTGAGTGTCGAGATCGACGTCGATCGGGTGCTCCCGCGCCACGTCCATGAGGCGGTCGATCGCCTCCTGCGGCAGGGCCACGGTGAGGATGCCGTTTTTGAACGCGTTGCCCGAGAAGATATCCGAGAAGCTGGGCGCGATCACGCAGGTCACCCCCATGTCGAGCAGAGCCCAGGCGGCATGTTCACGGCTGGAACCGCAGCCGAAGTTGTCTCCGGCGACGAGGATCGGGGCGCCGGCCCAGGTTTCGTCCGTGAAGACGTTGCCCGGCTCCTTCTTCACCGCTTCGAATGCACCCTTGCCAAGGCCTTCGCGGGTGATGGTCTTGAGCCAGTGCGCAGGGATAATGACGTCGGTATCGACGTTCTTGCGGCCGAAGGGGATCGCCTTGCCGGCGACGTGGCTGATCGGCTGCATCAGTCGGTCTCTGCCGGGTAGTGCGGCGCGGTGCCGGTCTGGCCGGGCTGCGGCTCCTGCGTCTTCTTGTC
Organism: Novosphingobium sp. HII-3; assembly: GCF_002916655.1. GTDB lineage: Bacteria > Pseudomonadota > Alphaproteobacteria > Sphingomonadales > Sphingomonadaceae > Novosphingobium > Novosphingobium panipatense. The sequence continues at coordinate 30,714 of NZ_PPSM01000028.1, read as the reverse complement.
CTTGCGGCGCTTCACGAAGAGGAGGGCGGCGGCGATTGCGGCCGAGCCGATGGCGGCGCCGGCGGCGATTGCGGCCTTGCCGGCCAGCGAGTTGTCGGATTCGTGGGACATGAACCTATCCTATCAGCTTGTGCGCGTCAGATCACGGGCGCCAGGTCGCGCACATCGGTCAACTTGCCGGTGACGGCAGCCGCCGCCGCCATCGCGGGACTCATCAGGTGCGTGCGCGAGCCAGGCCCCTGCCGCCCGGTGAAGTTGCGGTTGCTGGTGGACGCGCAGCGTTCGCCTGCCGGCACCTTGTCCGGGTTCATGGCAAGGCACGCCGAGCAGCCGGGCTCGCGCCATTCGAGGCCGGCGTCCATGATGATCTTGTCCAGCCCCTCCGCTTCGGCCTGCGCCTTGACGAGTCCCGAACCCGGCACGACGATCGCCCACTTGACGTTGCCCGCCTTGCGACGTCCCTTCAGGACTTCGGCGGCGGCGCGGATGTCTTCGATGCGGCTGTTGGTGCAGCTGCCGATGAAGATGTTCTGCACTTCGACATCGGTAAGGCGCGTCCCGGGCGTCAGGCCCATGTACTCGAGGCTGTGCTTCACGGCATCGCGCTTGGATGCGTCCGCGAAGTCCTCCGGTGCCGGGACGACGCCGCCGATGCCGGAGGTGTCTTCCGGGCTGGTGCCCCAGGTGACGGTCGGCTGGATGTCCTCGGCGCGGATGAACACGGACTTGTCGTAAGTCGCGCCTTCGTCGGTGGCGAGGCTCTTCCACCACGCTACGGCCTTGTCCCAGTCCTCGCCCTTTGGCGCATAGGGCCGGCCCTTGACGTATTCGAATGTCGTTTCGTCCGGAGCGACCAGGCCGGCGCGGGCGCCCGCTTCGATCGACATGTTCGAGACCGTCAGGCGACCCTCGACGGACATCTCGCGGAAGACATTGCCGGTGTATTCGATGACGTAGCCGGTGCCGCCGGCGGTGCCGATCACGCCGATGACGTGGAGAATCACGTCCTTGGGCGTGACGCCGGCCCCCAGAGTGCCCTCGACGCGGACCTCGAAGGTCTTGGACTGCTTGAGCAGCAGGGTCTGCGTGGCGAGCACGTGCTCCACCTCACTGGTGCCGATACCGAAGGCGAGGGCGCCCAGACCGCCGTTGCAGGCGGTGTGGCTGTCCCCGCACACGATGGTCGCGCCGGGCAGGGAGAAGCCCTGTTCGGGACCGATGACGTGAACAATGCCCTGTTCGGGATCGGCGTCCCCGATGTAGCGGATGCCGAAGGCCGGGGCGTTCCGTTCCAGCGCTTCCAGCTGCTGCGCGCTTTGCGGATCGGCGATGGGGATGCGGTTGCCGGCAGAGTCCCGGCGGGCGGTGGTGGGCAGGTTGTGATCGGGCACGGCAAGCGTAAGGTCGGGACGGCGTACCGGTCGACCGGCGGCGCGAAGGCTTTCGAAAGCCTGCGGGCTCGTCACTTCATGCACAATGTGCCGGTCGATGTAGATGAGGCAGGTACCGTCGTCGCGCGTGTCGACGACGTGGGCGTCCCAGATCTTCTGGTAGAGGGTGCGCGGTGCTGTTGTCATGATTGAGCGCGAATAGGCGCCCCTGCTCCGCAATTCAAGCGGTGCAAAGGCGCCTTCGTGTGTAATTTTATTGTGGCGGCTTAGCGGCGCTGATCGCGACGGTCCGCGCGCAACTCTGCCTTGATGCGGTCGACGCGATTCTGAAGCGTCCGGGTTTCCTGACGGCTCAGCCCGTTGCGTGCGTAGCTGGTGTAGAGCTTCTGGACCTGGGCGGCGTCGCGGCGCAGGTTCGTCGCCTCTCGCTGCGAGATGGTCCGGCGGGCGGCGGCGCGGTCAATCTGGGCACGCAGGCCGCTGATCTCGGCGCGAACGCTGGACGACTGGCTGGACGTCTGGTGGCGGGGAGCGGCCTCCGCGATCGCGGGAGTGACGGCGGTGAAGCCCAGCGCGGCGACGACGGCGGGAGCGATGATCTTCGTGAACGTGCGCATGACGGTCTTCCTTGTTGAACCCTGAAACCGGAAGCGGTGGCTGTAAGGACCGCTTCGTTGCATTCATTTCTAGGTCTTTGAAGATGAACGCCAGCTACATGACCTGTCGCACAGATGTCCGCCTTTGTAAGAGAGTGTCGCAAGCTGCGGAGCGGCTGCTATAAGGGGCCATGTCCAGCCTTGCAGCCATACTGATCGTCCTCGCCTCCGTTGCCGGCATGGAGTTCGTCGCGTGGGCAAGCCACAAGTACATCATGCATGGCTTCGGTTGGGCATGGCATCGCGATCACCACGAACCGCATGACCGCCTGCTCGAGAAGAACGATCTCTATGCCGTATTCGGGGCCGGAATCAGCATCGCCATGTTCGCCGTCGGCTCGCCGCTGGTCATGGCGGACCGGGCCTGGGAGCCTGGGACGTGGATCGGCCTTGGCGTCCTGGTCTACGGCATCATCTATACGCTGATTCACGATGGCCTCGTACACCAGCGGTACTTCCGCTGGGTGCCGAAGCGCGGCTACGCCAAGCGCCTGGTGCAGGCCCACAAGCTGCATCACGCCACGATCGGCAAGGAGGGCGGCGTCAGTTTCGGCTTCGTGGTGGCCCGCGACCCTGCGGTGCTGAAGCGCGAACTTCGCGCACAGCGCGCGAAGGGCATCGCCGTGCTGCGCGACGCGGTGGAGGAGCGGTAGGGCGGCTCTGTCCCGACCCTTCGAGGCTCGATTTATCCCGCCAGGGAGACGTTTCGGCGCGAATGCGGCACCTTTTCGCCTTGCAGCATGACCGGAACGCATTCTTCGGGAGTTTCGGCAGGTACCTTGTAGCAGTGCCACGGGAGCGACGGTCCTGTCCTCCCGGCACGTATTCTTTAGAGGAACCTTCGCATGAAGAAAGGTCTCATCGCTCTTGCACTGGCAGGCGGCATCGGCGTCGCGGGTTGCGCGCAGAAGGACGAGCCCCTCGCCGCGGCTCCGCCGCCACCCCCGCCAGGTGCCGTAGCCGGCTCGACCGCGGCCGACCGCAACGGCGACGGTGTCATCGATGGCTACTATACGGCCGACGGCGTCTATCATCCGAACTACACGCCGCCGCCGCCGCCGCCGCCGCCGGCTCCCGACCGCACCGGTGAGAAGGGCTGACGCAGCAGCTTCATGAATGTCCGTCCGTTTCTCTGCGGCCCGGCCTCAGCCGCGCTGCTAACCGCGCTTGTCTTGACCGCCACGCCGGCAATCATCCACCCGGCGCAGGCGGCGGCCGCCAAGACGGGCGCTAAAGCCTCATCCGCGAATGCCGCCGACCGCGCGACGGCGGCAGCGATACGGGGCGAAGCTGGCGGCAAGCTCGCAGCATTCTATGCCGGCACGAATTTCGAGCCGGTTTGGAGCGTAAAGGGCCGGATGGGCCCGAGCGCCCGAAAGCTGATCGGCTACATCGAGGATGCGCGCCTCGATGGGCTCGACCCCGACCGCTACAAGCCGGATGCCCTGCGTGCGGCGATCGCGGCAGCCGACAGGGGCGGCGCGGAGGAGCGGGCGCAGGCGGACATCGCCTTGTCCCGGGCCTTCGCCCGCTACGTTGCCGACATGCGAAAGGCGCGTGATGTCGGCATGACCTTCGCGGGCAAGGGGTTGAAGCCGTCCCGCCCGGCGGATGACGCCGTCCTGCGCGTGGCGACCATGCGCAGGCTGGGCGCCTATATGGACGAGATGGGCTGGATGAGCCCTCACTACGTCCGCATGCGCGAGGCGCTGCGGGCGGCTGAAGCTCGGGGGGCGGACCGCGAGACGCTGGAGGTGTTGCGCCTGAACCGGGAGCGGGCGCGCGTGCTGCCCTCTCCTGCGGTGCGGCATATCGTTGTCGATGCCGCCGCCGCACGCCTTTACTACTATCAGAACGGGGAGCAGGTCGGCTCGATGCGCGTCGTCGTCGGCACCGCCCGGACGCAGACACCGATGCTGGCCGGATACCTGAACTGGGCGATCTTCAACCCATACTGGAACGTGCCCGATTACCTCGTGCGGGACAATGTCGCCCGAAAGGTGCTGTCCGGCCGCACGCTGGACTCCATGAACATGCAGGCGCTGGCCGACTGGAGCGATGAGCCCGCCGTCCTCGATCCTGCGAAGATCGACTGGCAGGCGGTTCGCGACGGGCGGCAGGACCTGCGTGTCCGTGAACTGCCGGGGCCGGTGAATTCGATGGGGAAGGTCAAGTTCCTGTTCCCCAACGACGAAGGCATTTACCTTCACGATACGCCGAACCGCGATCTCCTGGCGAAGGATGCCCGGTTCTTCTCCAACGGCTGCATTCGTCTCGAGGATGCGGCCGAGCTTGGCCGGTGGATGATGGGTAAGGCCTACGGAGCGAAGGGCAAGGCGCCTGAACAGGCCGTGCCGCTGCCCGCGCCCGTCCCGGTCTACCTGACCTATCTCACGGCGACGCAGACGAAGAAGGGCTTCGCGCTGCTTGACGACGTCTACCAGCGCGACCGGAGGTGACAGGGGGCGGCCGCGTTTCGAAGCATCACTCCGGGCGGGTCCAGATCCAGGTTCCCACGGTAGCCAGAACCGCGAGCGGGATCAGCAGCCACCAGCCCCCCGCCGTCATCCCTACGACGAGGGTGCTGAACGCCATCGTGCCAAGGGCCGCGTACTTGCCCCGGCGGGTGATGGCGCCCCGGTCCCGCCACTCGCGCAGGTGAGGGCCGTACTTCGGGTGCCGGTAGAGCCGCTCGGCCCACTCCGGATGACTTCGTGAAAAGCACCAGGCGGCGATGAGATAGAAGACGACCGTGGGCAGCAGCGGGATGAAGATACCCAGCGTGCCCAGCCCGACGAAGAACGCTCCGCCGGCGATCCAGAGGGGCCGGCTAAGCCTGCGCATAGCGCGCGGCGGTTTCCCGGATCAGCGCGATCATGTTGGGCACGCCTTGCGTGCGGTTGGATGAGAGCTGGTTCTTCAGGTCGAACGATTCCAGCGCGGCGGCGATGTCGGTTTCGGCGACCATCGAGGCCGGCTTGTCCTGCACTGCTGCGATCACCAGAGAGACGATGCCCTTTGTGATCGCCGCGTTGCTGTCCGCTAGGAAGTGCAGCGTGCCGTCGTCCTGCGCCATGGGATAGACCCAGACGCTGGCCGAGCAGCCGCGCACTTTCGTCGCGTCGGTCTTCAGGGCATCGGGCATGGCGTCGAGTTCGCGGCCCAGTTCGATGAGGAGCCGATAGCGTTCGTCGCCGTCGAGGAACTCGTACTCTTCGCGGATGTCATCGAGAGATCGCATGCAATGGGCATTTAAGGGCGGGAACGGGGAGGGCAAGGGGAACATTGCCTCGGCTATGCGTTCCTGTCAGGAAGATGCCGATGAACGAAACGCCCAAGACCCAGCCGAGCCACCCGTTCTTTGCCATGCACGAGCATGGCTTCGTCCGCGTTGCCACGTCGACGCCGCGGGTCCGCACCGCCGACGTCGCCACCAATGTCGCGGCCGTTTTGGAAGAAGCGCGCCGCGCTCACGCTGCGCACGTCGATCTTCTCGTCTATCCCGAACTGTGCCTGTCCTCCTACGCGATCGACGACCTGCACCTGCAGGCCGCGATGATCGAGGCGGTCGAGGCGGGCATCGCCGATATCGTCAAGGCAAGCGCCGATCTTTCGCCCGTCCTGCTCCTGGGGGCGGCGCTGGAGCGCAGCGGGCGGCTCTACAACTGCGCCCTGGTGATCGCACAAGGTCGGCTGCTGGGCGTGGTGCCCAAGTCCTACCTGCCGAACTACCGTGAGTTCTACGAGAAGCGCTGGTTCGCCAGCGGCAAGGCGATCCGTGGCTCGACGATCGTCGTCAACGGGCAGGAGGTGCCGTTCGGCGTGGACCTCGTCTTCGCCTCGTCGGTGCTGAAGAACTTCCGCTTCTTCGTCGAGATATGCGAGGACTTCTGGGCGCCGACGCCACCGAGTTCGCTGGGCGCGATGGCGGGTGCGACGATCCTGTGCAACCTGTCCGCATCGAACATCGTGATCGGCAAGTCGGACGAGCGCCACATGCTCTGCCGCGCGCAGTCCGCTCGCGCGGCGGCGGCTTACGTCTACTGCGCGGCCGGGCATGGCGAAAGCACGACGGACCTGGCCTGGGACGGGCAGGGAATCGTCTACGAACTGGGCGACCTGCTGGCTGAGTCCGAGCGCTTCGCCCTCGACGCGCAGCTCTGCATCGCCGACGTTGACTGCGACCGGATCGCGATGGACCGCATCCGCCTCCCGACCTTCAACGACGCTTCGGACGTGGCGGGCAGGCCGGAGGAGACGTTCCGCACGATCACCTTCCGCCATGCCCCGGCGGAAGGCGACATCGGCCTGCACCGCCCGATCCGCCGCTTCCCCTTCGTTCCGGCCCGCGCCGACAAGCTCGATGCGGATTGCTACGAGGCGTTCAACATCCAGGTCGATGGCCTGATGCGGCGGCTGGAGTCCACCGGCTCGAAGTCGATGGTCATCGGCGTCTCGGGCGGCCTTGATTCGACGCACGCCCTCATCGTGGCGGCGCGCGCGTGCGACCGGCTGGGCCTGCCGCGCACGATGATCCGGGGCTACACGATGCCTGGCTTCGGCACGAGCGAGGGCACCAAGTCCAACGCCTGGAAGCTGATGGACGCGGTCGGCATCACGGCGGAGGAGATCGACATCCGTCCCGCCGCGCGCACCATGCTGGAAGGCATCGGCCATCCCTTCGGCCGGGGCGAGCCGGTCTACGACGTGACGTTCGAGAACGTGCAGGCGGGCCTGCGCACGGACTACCTGTTCCGCCTCGCCAGTCAGCATTCGGGCTTCGTCATCGGCACGGGTGACCTGTCGGAACTGGCGCTGGGATGGTGTACCTATGGCGTGGGCGATCAGATGAGCCATTACGCCGTCAACGCCGGCGTTCCCAAGACACTGATCCAGTACCTCATCCGCTGGTGCGCCACGACGGACCAGTTCGACGCATCGACGGAGCAGGTGCTGCTCTCGATCCTGGCGACGGAGATTTCGCCCGAACTGGTCCCGGCCGGGGAAGACGGCGCGATTCAGAGCACCGAAAGCAAGATCGGGCCTTACGAACTCAACGACTTCTTCCTGCACCACATCATGCGCTTCGGGCAGAAGCCCTCCAAGGTGGCCTTCCTGGCCTGGCATGCCTGGCGCGATGCCAGCGCGGGCAGGTGGCCGGCGGGCTTCCCTGAAGAGAACAAGAACCAGTACGACCTGGCGGCGATCCGCGGCTGGCTGGAGAAATTCCTGCGCCGCTTCTTCGCCTTCAGCCAGTTCAAGCGTTCGGCCATTCCCAACGGCCCCAAGGTGTCGTCGGGTGGCGCTCTCAGCCCGCGCGGCGACTGGCGTGCCCCATCGGACGCCAGCGCGGCGGTATGGCTGGCGGAGCTGGACGCGAAAGTGCCCTGACCCGGGCGGGCGCCGGACGGCGCACGGCAGGCAGGGCTGATCGCCCGCTGGCGAATGCGGGCTTTACGCCTTGGGGGAAACGCGAGGCAAAACCGGGCCGGCGTCGGGGCGTCCCTGCTGAAACGCGGGGAGGGAGACTGTCGTGCGAACGGCCGGGTAGCAGTCAGGACAGCCCGGCGCGACCCTGTGACGGAGACGGTTCGGACAGGCCGTGCGGGTTCGCAAGACAGGCTATGTCCGCCTTCGTGGGAAGCTGCCTTCACGCAGAAGGCTACCGATTGCACGAAAGTTGGGGTGGAGGGGCCGCTGTGCCGCCCGTCCAGTGAACCGCTCCGGGAGGACGCTTGTGGCGTGGTCCACGGCTTTACACCCGCGCACCGCCCACGACGCCGACCCGAGACACCTTGGCGGACGAGGCCCCGTCCGCCGCAGATGGCGAGGTTTGTAACCTAATGGGTGAAAAATGTCAATCGCGCAACGCGTCGATCTCGCGCGCGAGATCCTTGCCGCGCTGCTCGTCGGTGGCGATGCGTTCCAGCACGGCGATACGCTTGCGCATGGCGTCGACTTCCCGTTCAAGCTCGTGCTCGCGCGCTGTGTGATCGTAATCTCCATCAGCGCGCTTGTCGCTGAGTGCGCGGTACCGCTGGGCCTTGAGCCAGGTCACGCACGCGATGGCGAACAGAACGACGACGGCGGTCCAGAAGCTCATTGTGTAGTCACCTTCGTCTCGTCTTTGCGCAGCGCCTCGATCTGAAGGGCGATCGCGTGACCGCTGCTTCCATCGGTGATGATCCTTTCCAGGACACGCACCCGATTTTCAAGCTCGCTGTTGTGCGTGGCGTACTGGGCGGCCCTTTCCGCCGTCGCGCCCGCCGTGATCTCCAGCTTGCGCTCGAGGAACTTGAGGCGCCGCTTGTACATCTCGGCCAGAATCGCGAAGATAGAGACCATCGCGATGAGCACGGCGCCAAGGCCCATGAAGTCTCCGAAGCTCATCAGGCAGCGTCCTTTGCGCGGCCGTCGCGCAGTGCCTCGATCTGCGCTGCGGTGACGTACCCAGTGTCGGTGACGATGGCCTCGAGGGTGGCAGCGCGCCCTTCCAGCGCGTCCAGCCGCGCGCGAAGCTGCGCGTTCTCCTCGGCAAGCCGCTCGTTCACGGCCTTGCTGGCCGGTTCGGTCTTGCCGCCCCATTCGTCTTCCAGCGCATAGCCGTGGCGCGCCCGGATCCAGTTGTTGATCAGCCAGCCGGCGGTGCAGATGCCGACGATCACCAGCACGAAGTCCGCGTCTCCCCAGTTCATCGTGCTTCTCCTCAGTTCATCTTGGGCTGCGGGGCGCGGGCGGCTTCCACCTCGCGCTTGTCCCGCAGGGCCTCGATCTGGAGGGCGGTGTCGTAGCCCCCGTCGGTGATGATGCGTTCGAGTACACGCACCCGTTCCTCCAGCTCGCGGCTATGCGAGGCGTACTGGGCGGCCTTTTCCGCGGTTGCCTCGACCTGCAGTTCGGCCATGCGCCGCTGGTGGCGGGTCCAGATTGCGAAGCTGCCGACGATGAAGGGGGCGAGCGGTATGAGCAGTGCGAGAATACCGGCGTCCATGATTGTCGTCCCTGTTTGCCCGGAGTGCCGATCAGCGCAGCGAGTCGATCTCGGCCGCGAGGCGGGAGCTGCTGTTGGAGTAGTGCGCTTCCATGTCGGAAAGGCGGCGGTCCATGTCCGAGAGGTCGGAGCGCAGGTGGCTGGACCCGATCGTGCCGCCCTTGCGGGCGCGGCGACGTTCGATCCGGCGCAGCAGGCGCATTTCCTCTTCCTCCGAGTAGAGGCCCATCGGCCGCTTCTGCGCCAGGAAGGCGATGGCGAAATAGAGCGGGAGCACCACCGGCGAGACGAAGACGAGCAGCAGGATTGCCGCCAGCCGGACCCAGAACGCGTCGACTTCGGTGTAGTCCGCGATCCCGGCGCACACGCCGCAGATCTTGGCGTTGGACTTGTCGAGATAGAACTGTCCGCGAGACATTGTCGTTTCCCTTCTATGCTCTGCTGTCTTACTGCTTGTTCATCTGGCGCTTCATCTCGGCGAGTTCCGCATCGATGGTGTCACCATCGGCGAGCGCGGCGATTTCCTCGGCGAGGGTCGGCTGGCGGTGGTCGGAGAGGCTCATGGCCTCGGCACGGCCTTCGGCGTAGTCGACGCGGCGCTCGAGCTGGTCGAACCGGGCCATCGCCTCGTCCACGCGCTCGTTCGACAGGAGCGTGCGCAGTTTGACCCTGTTTTCGGCGCTCTGCAAGCGTGCCGCGATGGACGACTGGCGGCTGCGGGCCTCACGAAGGCGCGTCTGCAGCTTTTCGATGTCGGCCTCGTAAGCGCGCAGCGCATCGTCGAGCACCAGGATCTCGGCAGAGAGCTGTTCGCCCATGTCGGCGGCCTTCTTGCGCTCAAGCAGGGCGGCCCGGGCCAGGTCCTCGCGGTCCTTCGAAATGGCGAGCTGCGCCTTGTCCGCCCAATCGGCCTGAAGCTTCTCCAGCTTGGCGACGTGGCGACGCAGTTCCTTCTGGTCCGCGATCGTGCGGGCCGAGCTGGTGCGCACTTCGACAAGCGTCTCTTCCATCTCGAGGATGATGAGGCGGATCATCTTCGCCGGATCGTCGGCCTTGTCGAGAAGGTCGTTGAAGTTGGCGGCGATGATGTCGCGGGTGCGGGAGAAGATGCCCATGGCCAAATGTCCTGTCGTAAACTGTCGGGTTTCGCCCGTTTCAAGGCGGTATGCGCGCCGGGCGCCCTGCGGTGGATTCTGGAGCAGTTCGATCTCCGCGTCGAGCCTGCTCATGCGAGCGGCGCTCCGCAGGAATGGGACATGGGCGCGGCATGGGCCTGGGGCACGGCGACCTTGTCGGCCAGCGCAACCAGGTTCAGCGCGCCCATTGCCAGCAGGCTGGCGATGATCGCCCAATCGAGCTTGGTGCGGGCCAGTGTGGAGCGTCCCTGGCCTGTGGTCTTGGCGGTGATCGGGAGCATGTCGAAGTTTCCTCTAGTCCTGAACTTTTGTCTTGCGAACTCTTCAGCAAGCCCCGTGCCAAATTGCGAGAACGCCCGATTTCCTAGGTTTGTCCAGGACTCTCCCGGGATGAACGGGAAATGAATTGCCAATATGAGGCGAAATCCACTAACCTTTGGGAATGGAGCGCGATGTGCAGTTCATCGGCCAGTCTACGGCCTTCCTCGATGCGGTGGAGCGGGCAAGCCGCGCCGCCGCCGTGCGTCGGCCGGTGCTTGTCATCGGGGAACGCGGGACCGGAAAGGAACTGATCGCCCAGCGCCTGCACCATTTGTCTCCACGCTGGGGTGAGCCGCTGGTGACGCTCAACTGCGCGGCGCTGCCCGAAACCCTCATCGAAGCCGAACTGTTCGGCCACGAGGCCGGCGCCTTCACCGGAGCCACTCGGGCGCGGGCCGGGCGGTTCGAGGAAGCCGATCGCGGCACCCTGTTCCTCGACGAGCTGGGCAACCTTTCCATGGCGGCGCAGGAGCGCCTGCTGCGCGCGATCGAGTACGGGGAGGTCGTGCGCATCGGCTCCTCGCGCCCGCTGACGGTGGACGTGCGCATCGTCGCCGCCACCAACGCCGACCTGCCGCGCATGGCGGCCGAGGGCGCCTTTCGCGCCGACCTCCTCGACCGCCTGAGCTTCGAGGTCATCACTCTCCCGCCGCTGCGGGCACGCGAGGGTGACGTGCCCGAGCTTGCGGACTACTACGGCCGCCGCATGGCCAGCGAGTTGGAGTGGGGGCGCTTCCCCGGCTTTTCCGCCGCTGCGGTTGAGGCTCTCGAGGCGCATGACTGGCCCGGCAACGTGCGCGAACTGCGCAACGTGGTGGAGCGCGCGGTGTACCGCTGGGGAGATGAAAGTTGCCCGATCGACGAAATCGTCTTCGATCCCTTCGCCAGCGCCTGGGATCTGCGGGAACTGCCGCAGGGGGCGCAGGAAGGGGCTCCTGTCCTGCCCTGCGCATCCGAGCCGGCGCCCGCCGAGGCGGCATCGGCATCGGCATCGCTGCGCGAGGCTGTGGAGGCGCATGAACGCGCGCTCCTTCTGGCCGCTCTTGAGCGGCTGCGCTGGAACCAGCGCAAGGCGGCGGCTTCGCTCGGGCTGACCTACGACCAGCTCCGGCACTGCATCCGGAAGCACGGCCTGCACCAGAGCCGGGATTAGTCCCGGCCCCGCTGGGCGATGCGGCGGCGGGTCGCGCCCCTCGGACTGGCTTCAACCCGCCGTTAACCCTATCTTATACAGCGTGCGCGATAGTCTCAGGCCTTACAGTCGCAGGCCTTGAGGAGATGCGCATGCAAACCGGTTGTCAGGGCTGCAGGTCCACGGACCATGAATTCTCGATCGCGATGGCGTTCCAGCCCATCGTCGATATCGAGACGGGACTGCCGTTCGCCTATGAGGCCCTCGTGCGGGGCGCTCAGGGGGAGGGTGCGGCACAGGTTCTTGCACAAGTCACGCCCGAGAACCGCTACGCCTTCGACCAGAAGTGCCGCGTGGCAGCCATCGAAGGAGCGGTGGAGGCGGGCATTCTTGCAACCGGCGCGCGGCTTTCGATCAATTTCCTGCCCAATGCGGTCTATTCTCCGCTCGCCTGTATCCAGCTCACGCTGAAGACCGCGAGCGCCGTGGGCTTTCCGACGGACCGCCTGATTTTCGAGTTCACCGAGAATGAGGAGATGGTGGACACGGAACACGTTCGCGGCATCGTCGAAAGCTACCGACGCATGGGATTTTCCACCGCACTGGACGATTTCGGCGCAGGACATGCCGGCCTCGGCCTTCTTGCGCAGTTCCAGCCGGACTTCATCAAGCTTGATCGGGAACTGATCCGCGGAATAGACGCGAGTTCGCAGCGGCGGGTGATCGTGGCAGGCATGATGGATATCGCCCGGGGGCTGGGCGTCACCGTGATCGCCGAAGGCGTGGAAACGCCGGGAGAGTTCGCGGCCTTGCGTGCGCTGGGAGTCCGGCACATCCAGGGCTATGTGCTCGCAAGGCCGGGGTTCCGAACGCTGCCGGTCGCGACCTTGCCCCCAGCCGTTCACGCGGACTGATCCCCAGGATCCGGGAGTGGCTGCGCGTCCTCTCGGGTCTGCTTCCGATCTTCCTGAGTTTGCGCCCAAGTGCTCCTTGCAATTTTCGGGAATCGCGCCTATCTGGCGCTCATCCCGTAATTGGTGAAACAACGAACGGGCTGGCGCCGGTAGGGGCCGGCGCGAAGTCGCGTTGCACCAGTTGCGCCGCATAACACATGTCTACGGAGCCAGGATTGGTCGATATCGCACGTCTTACCGAAGTCATCGAGCCGGAGGTCAAAGCCCTGGGCTTCGATCTCGTGCGCGTGCGCATCTTCGGAAAGAGCGAAGTCGGTGACAACGAGATCGCCCTGCAGATCATGGCGGAAAACCCGGCGACCGGGCAGCTTGTCCTCGATGACTGCGTCGCCTTGTCGCACCGCATCTCGGATCGCATGGATGCGCTCGAGGAAGCGGGCGAAACCCTGATCGAGGAAGCGTACCGCCTCGAAGTCAGTTCGCCCGGCATCGACCGTCCGCTCACCCGTCCCAAGGACTATGCCGCCTGGGCTGGGCATGAGACGAAGGTGAACCTCGTCAACCCCGTGGAAGGCAACCGCAAGGCTCTCCATGGCGATCTCGTCGGCATCGAAGGGGATGTCGTGACGCTGGACGAAAAGAAGTCCGGCCGCGTCTCGTTTCCCCTTTCGGACATTCAATCGGCCCGCCTGATCCTCACCGACAGGCTGATCGCAGCAACCCGGCCGCTGGATACCAGCGGCGCGGACGACATTCTTGAGGAACAGGAAGACTAAGCCATGGCTAGTGCGATTTCCGCCAACCGCGCCGAGTTGCTCGCGATCGCGAACTCCGTCGCGTCGGAGAAGATGATCGACAAGTCGATCGTCATCGAGGCGATGGAAGAGGCCATTCAGAAGTCGGCCCGCAACCGTTACGGCGCCGAGAACGACATCCGTGCGAAGCTCGATCCGCGCACCGGCGACCTGCGCCTGTGGCGCGTCGTCGAAGTGGTCGAGCATGTCGAGGACTACTTCAAGCAGGTCGATCTCAAGCAGGCCGAAAAGCTGCAGAAGGACGCCAAGATCGGCGACTTCATCGTCGATCCGCTGCCTCCGGTGGATCTGGGTCGCATTGATGCGCAGTCCGCCAAGCAGGTGATCTTCCAGAAGGTCCGCGACGCCGAGCGCGACCGCCAGTACGAAGAGTTCAAGGACCGCGCGGGTGAAATCATCACCGGCGTCATCAAGTCGGTCGAGTTCGGCCATGTGATCGTGAACCTCGGCCGCGCCGAGGGTGTGATCCGCCGCGACCAGCAGATCCCGCGCGAAGCCGCCCGCGTCGGTGAGCGCGTGCGTGCGCTGGTCCTGCGCGTGGAGCGTCAGAACCGCGGCCCGCAGATCTTCCTCAGCCGCGCGCACCCGGACTTCATGAAGCGCCTGTTCGCGCAGGAAGTGCCCGAAATCTACGACGGCGTGATCGAGATCAAGGCCGCCGCCCGCGACCCGGGCTCGCGCGCCAAGATCGGCGTCATCAGCCACGATCACTCGATCGACCCGGTCGGCGCCTGCGTCGGCATGAAGGGCAGCCGCGTTCAGGCCGTCGTGCAGGAAATGCAGGGCGAGAAGATCGACATCATCCCCTGGAGCGAGGACACCGCGACCTTCGTCGTCAACGCCCTCCAGCCCGCGACCGTCAGCCGCGTCGTCATCGACGAGGAAGAAAGCCGCATCGAAGTGGTGGTGCCCGATGACCAGCTGTCGCTGGCGATCGGCCGTCGCGGTCAGAACGTGCGCCTCGCCTCGCAGTTGACCGGCTCGCAGATCGACATCATGACTGAGGCGGAATCTTCGGAGAAGCGCCAGAAGGAATTCGTCGAGCGCTCGAAGATGTTCGAGGAAGAGCTGGACGTCGACGAGACGCTTTCGCAGCTGCTGGTGGCCGAAGGCTTCAGCGAGCTGGAGGAAGTCGCTTACATCGACGTCAACGAGCTGGCTGCGATCGAGGGCTTCGACGAAGAACTGGCCGAGGAACTCCAGAGCCGTGCGCATGAGGCGCTTGAGCGTCGCGAGGACGCGAATCGCGAAGCCCGCCGCGCGCTGGGCGTCGAGGATGCGCTGGCCGAACTGCCGCACCTTACCGAAGCGATGCTGGTCACTCTGGGCAAGGCGGGCATCAAGACGCTTGACGATCTGGCGGACCTCGCCACCGACGAGCTGATCGCCAAGAAGCGCTCCGAGCAGCGTCGCCGTGACGGTTCGGTGAACCGCCGCGCCCGCGACGAGGACAAGGGCGGCGTGCTCGGCGAGTATGGCCTGAACGAAGAGCAGGGCAACGAGATCATCATGGCTGCCCGCGCTCACTGGTTCGACGACGAAACCGAAGCGCAGGACGCCCCCGTGGCCGACGCGCAAGCTGAGGAGGCCGCTGATGCGGAATCCTCGCAATGAGCGCGTAAGCTCCGACATTGACGGCAGCTCGGCGGAGAGGACATGCATCCTCTCCGGCGAGAAGGCTGTGCGCGGAGAGTTCATCCGTTTGGCGATTTCGCCGGACGGGCTGGTCCTTCCCGACGTCCACGCGCGTGCCCCGGGGCGCGGCGCGTGGATCGGCGTATCACGCGCAGACCTTGAAATTGCGGTGTCGAAGAACAAACTAAAGGGAGCACTGGCGCGTGCATACAAGGGCGCGCCGATCACCATCCCCGAAGATCTTGCCAACAGGATCGAGGCCGCGCTCATCCGCGCTCTCACGGACCGGCTGGGGCTTGAGATGAAATCGGGCAGGCTGCTTCTGGGCTCGGACCGCATCGCGCAGAACGCGCGTGAGGGCCGGGTGGAGTGGCTCGCTCATGCCGCCGACGCGCGCGAGGATGGCTCGCGCAAGCTCGACCAGGCCTGGCGCGTGGGGAGCGAGGCGGAAGGATCCGGTCTGAGAGGCATCACCTTGCCTCTGGACCGGGAGGCGCTGTCTGTGGCATTGGGCCGCGACAACGTCGTTCACCTGGCGCTGAACGATCGCGGAGCGGCTGACCGAGTCGACTCGCAGCTAAAGCGCCTCCTGCATTTCCAGGGGCAGGTCATCAGCCGGGAGGCCCCGAACGGGGACGGCGGCCAACGTGACTTGGATGCCGGCTTGGATGATGAAAACGGAGCGGCACCGGCCGCGTCCGTCACGACGAATTGACCGAAGGGCGAAGACGAGAAATATGAGCGAGACCGACAACAAACCGACCCTGGGCCGCAAGCCGCTTGGGCTTAAGCGCTCGGTGGAAGCGGGTGAGGTCAAGCAGACCTTCAGCCACGGCCGCACCAACAAGGTGGTGGTCGAGGTGAAGCGCCGCAAGCTGATCGGCAAGCCCGGCGAGGGCGAGGCTGCTCCGGCTCCCGCGCCCGAACCGAAGGCTGCCGCTGCTCCGGCACCGGCTCCGCAGCCTGCTGCGCCGCGTCCCGCTCCGCCGCCGCCGCCGGTCAAGCGTGCCGCGCCGTCCAACGAAACCCCGCAGGAGCGCGTTGCGCGCCTCCAGCGCGAGGCAGAGGAAGCACGCCTCCAGATGCTGGAGGAAGCGACTCGCCGCGAGCAGGAAGCACGCCTGCGCGCCATCGAGGAAGAGAAGCAGCGCGCCGATGCCAACCGCCGCGCCGAAGAGGAAGCCGCTGCGGCCGCCAAGGCTGAAGCAGACGCCGCCGCCAAGGCTGCCGAACCCGCTCCCGCTCCGCAGGAAGCCCCGGCTCCGGTCGAGACCCCGGCTGCGGCTGCCGAAGCACCCGCGGACAAGCCCGCTGAAGCGGCGCCCAAGGCGCCTGCCGCGAAGGCCGCCGAGCCCGCGCGCGCACCCGCTCCGGCGGCGACCCCGGTTCCCGCACCGCGTCGCTTCACTCCGGTGCAGCGCCCTGAACCGCGCCGTCCCGAACCCGCAGCTGCGGCGGGCGCCGCTACGGCAGCGTCGGCAGGCTCGGGCGGCGGCAGCGCTGCTGCGCCCAAGGCTCCGGCCGGTGCCAAGAAGGGCGCTGCGACCGCGTCGTCGCGTCCGGGCTCCAACCAGCAGAGCGATCGCAATGCCAAGGGTGGCGATCGTCGCCAGGCCGGCAAGCTGACCGTCAGCCGCGCGCTCAACGACGACGAGGGCGCCCGCGCCCGTTCGCTCGCCGCCCTGAAGCGTGCACGTGAAAAGGAACGCCGTTCGAGCTTCAGCGGCCGTTCGCAGCCGCGCGAGAAGCAGGTGCGTGACGTCATCGTCCCCGAGGCGATCACCGTTGCCGAGCTGGCGAACCGCATGGCTGAAAAGGCAGCGGATCTCGTGAAGTCGATGTTCAAGATGGGCATGATGGTCACCGTCAACCAGACGATCGACCAGGATACGGCGGAGCTGCTGGTCGAGGAATTCGGCCACAACATCCAGCGCGTGTCCGAGAGCGACATCGACATCGACCACACCACGGACGTCGATCCGGAAGAGACGCTGAAGCCGCGTCCGCCGGTGGTCACGATCATGGGCCACGTCGACCACGGCAAGACCTCGCTGCTCGACGCGCTGCGTGGCACCGATGTCGTGCGCGGCGAAGCGGGCGGCATCACCCAGCACATGGGCGCCTACCAGATCAAGACCAAGGGCGGCGACTTCGTCACCTTCCTCGACACCCCGGGCCACGCCGCCTTCACGCAGATGCGTATGCGCGGCGCCAACGTCACGGACATCGTGGTGCTGGTGGTAGCGGCCGACGACGGCATCATGCCGCAGACGGTCGAGGCCATCAATCACACCAAGGCCGCGGGCGTGCCGATGATCGTCGCGATCAACAAGTGCGACAAGCCGGAAGCCAACCCGCAGAAGGTGCGTGAGCGCCTGCTCGAACACTCGATCGTGGTCGAGGAAATGTCGGGTGACGTGCAGGACGTCGAAGTCTCGGCCAAGACCGGCAAGGGTCTGGACGAGCTGATCGAGAAGATCCTGCTCCAGGCCGAACTGATGGAGCTCAAGGCCAATCCGGACCGCATGGCCGAAGCCACCGTGATCGAAGCCAAGCTCGACAAGGGCAAGGGTCCGCTCGCGACGGTGCTGGTCAACCGCGGCACGCTCAAGGTCGGCGACATCCTCGTCGTCGGCACGGAGAGCGGCCGTGTGCGCGCCATGCTCGACGACAAGGGGCGCCAGCTCAAGCAGGCTCCGCCCGCGATGCCGGTGGAAGTGCTGGGCATCGGCGGCGTGCCGATGGCCGGTGACCTGCTCACCGTCGTCGAAAGCGAGCAGCGCGCCCGCGAGGTGTCGGCCTACCGTCAGGAACAGGCGACCGCGAAGCGCACGGCGATGGCACCGGCAAGCCTCGATACCATGTTCTCGGCCCTCGCCGACAAGCAGAAGGTCATCGAGTACCCGGTCGTCGTGAAGGCGGACGTGCAGGGTTCGGTCGAGGCGATCAACGCCGCGCTCCACGCCCTCTCGAACGACGAGATCAAGGTGCGCATCCTGAACTCGGGCGTCGGCGCGATCACCGAAACCGACGTGACGCTGGCGGCTGCCAGCGGCGCGCCGATCATCGGCTTCAACGTCCGTCCGAACGCCAAGGCCCGGGAACTGGTCGAGAAGACCAAGACGCCGATGATGTACTACGACGTCATCTACGAGCTGACCGCAGAGGTCGCGAAGCAGATGGCCGGCATCTGGGGTCCGGAGCGCATCGAAACGGTCGTCGGCCGCGCCGAAGTCAAGCAGGTCTTCCCGGCCGGCAAGCGCGACAAGGCCGCTGGTTTGCTGGTCCTCGAAGGCTACATCCGCAAGGGTCTCAGCGCGCGTCTCACCCGCAACGACGTCATCGTTTCGGCAACGACGATCGCCTCGCTGCGCCGCTTCAAGGACGATGTGGACGAAGTCCGCGCCGGTCTGGAGTGCGGTGTGGTTCTGGCCGACACGAACGACATCAAGGCGGGCGACCACCTCGAAGTCTTCGAAGTCAGCCACCGCGAACGCACCGTGGGCTGAGCCCGGGCTTCACAGCAACACTGACAGGGCGGCCATCGTCGGGAAACCGGCGGTGGCCGTTCCGCTTTTCCGGCACTGCCCGCTGTGGCAGGCTCGGGGGCGGAAAGACTGAGGACGAGATTGCATGACGCGCTACTGCGCCTTCTTCGCGGCCATCAACGTCGGGGGCAACCGGCTGACGATGGCGGACCTGCGCTACGCCTTCGAGCGGGAGGAGTTCGAGAACGTCGAGACCGTGGTGGCCAGCGGCAACGTCCTGTTCGACTTCGACGAGCGGCCGACCGAGGGGCTGGAGGAACTCTTTGCGTACATGATGAAGGACCGGTTCGACATGACCACCTTCGCCGCCGTCCGTACCCGCGAGGAGGTCCGCTCGGCCGTGGAGGACAACCCGTTCACCGGCATCGGCCAGGATCATTTCGTGCACACGCTGTTCCTTGAACGCGATGCCGATCCGGAGCACTTCGACAGGATGGTCGCGGACCATTCCGGCAGAGGGCCCGAGAAGATCGCGCTGGGGCCGCGCTGCCTCTACATTGATTATGTGGATGGCGTGGGCGGCTCGAAACTGACGAGCGCCTTCATCGAGCGGCGGCTCGGTTGCCGGGGTACGGCGCGGAACGTGCGTTCGCTGGCGCGGATCCACAGCAAGATGGGATGATCCTGCGCCGCGTCAGACAAGCCGGAGCAGGCCCCGCCTTTGACGCGGGGTTGCATCCGCGATAACGGCAAATCCCGGGCGGGGAGCCGTAACACTCTGTTGCAAAATAGCGCGGGCCGCCCAAATGGACGCATCACGATGGCAAAACACCAGACTACTCCCGAACAGCACTCCGTCCGCCTCCTGAAGGTGGGTGAGCAGGTGCGCCATGTCATTTCAGAGATACTCACCCGCCAGCAGGTTCACGACGAGGTGCTGACGGCGCATTCCGTTTCCGTGACCGAGGTGCGCATGACGCCGGACCTGCGGCAGGCGACCGTTTACGTGAAGCCGCTGTTGGGCCAGGACGAGGAGGTCGTCCTCAAGGCGCTGCGCACAAACACCGCCTTCTTCCAGCGCGAGGTGGCGCAGCGGCTCAAGCTCAAGTTCGCGGCGAAGATTCGTTTCCGCTCGGACGAGACGTTCGACGAAGCCAGCCGGATTGACGCGCTGCTGAACGACCCGCGCGTGAAGCGGGACCTGGAGGACTGAGGGAAACCGCCCTGCCGTTGGCTTCGGCGGGGCAGGTGCGGCCAGGGGGCCAGCGCCGTGGATCCGTGGTTTTCGGCCTTACGGGAGTTCCTCGAAGGTCACCCGCGCCGCGCTCCAGTCCTGCGCGGCGAGCGAGACAGGATCGATCCGGAAACGCCAGACGCCGTTCTCCGGCCAAGACCATTCCACGAGATCGTCGTAGCCCAGCTGGAGCAGGAGGGTGTCACCCCCGTCGATGTCGAGCATCCGGTGCTGGTGTACGGGCGGCAGCCGGTACTCCCGGTTGATGCGGCGCAGGATCGGATCCGGCAGGGCCACCAGCATTTCCGGCGGACCCACCATCATGGCGCGCAGCGAAATCGTCGCCAGTTGCGCTAGCGTACCGGGCACGCGGTCCTGCACGGCCGCACCGTAGCGTTCATGAACCTCGGCGAGGATGTCACCGACGATCGTCAGCTCGTCGGGTGTTAGCTGCGTCATGGGGTCACGCCCGGCGACGAACTGGTCCAGCGCGTCGACCATGGCGGGAAGCGCGGCGCATTGCTCCTGCAGGAGGGCAAAGTCGGCATCGAGCTGCTCGGCGATTTCCTGCGCGTCTTCCAGGGCATAGGGCACAGCGACGGAATCGATGCGCAAGCGCGCGAGTTCCGCATGCTGGCGCGCCATTTCATCGCGGCGCCGCGCCAGGAGAGCGGGGCTTTCGTCCCTGGCGTCCTGCAGCCTGTCGGCCAGGTGGATGACCGAATGCCACCATAGCGTTTCCAGCGGGGCACCGACGCCGGCTGCGTAGAATGGATGGTCGCGCAAGGGCGCGTAGCGGCGCAGTTGCTGCACGAAGGCGTCCTCGTCCGCAGGATCGGGGAGGTCGAGCGCGGCGGGGGTGACCGGCCAGAAGGGGAAGAACCAGCGAGTCAGTCGCGATGCCCGCAGCGGGAAAGGTGAGCCGCCCTCCTCGTAGGCGGGTGGCAGGCCGTCAGGCGGGTCGCTGAAGTCGTGGACGCCTTCGGGCACCGGTACGACTGCGCCCTCTCCTAGGAAGAAGGCGAGAGAGCCGGTGGTCGGGAGCGGCGTGTCCGCGCGGGCGGCGGCCAGTTCCGCAAGGCTGATCTGTGCCGCGAAGGGCAGCGGGATTCCGGCGGTGTCACGGGGCCAGGGGCGATCGCCCAGACGCGGCAGGCCGCCCAGCCAGCTTTGATCCATGAACCAGTCGCGATACCGTTCGCGTGGCTTGCGGATCAGCGCGATCGGGGTGGCCGGGGGAGGAAGCGGTGGCGGAGCGGCCGGCGCGGGGGGCGCTTCGGGAGGCTCCTCTTCGGTAGCAGGTCCTGCGGCCGGGAAGGCGAGCTCCGGCTCCTCCAGGGCAGGTGCCGAAGGCTCGCCGCCCGGCGCTGGAGATGCGGTGTCCTGCGAAGAGGAATGACGCGCGCGCGACCGATGGTCCTGCGCCGGCCGGGCGGTGGCGGGGGCGCGGGGGCCGGCTTTTACCGCCAGGGCGGCGAGGACGGCGAGCCCGATCCCGGCCATCAGCAGCGCGAAGACGGCGGCGGAGCGACCCTGCATTTCAAGGACGCGCTGGCCAAGGGGGTCGAAAGGCGCGAAATCGCCGCCCAGCGGGATCAGCGCCAGCCAAGCCGCGATCGTGGCGGGCAGCGCGAAAGCTGCCAATGCGGCAAACAGTCTCTTCATGCGTCCGCGCGCTCCATCCGGTGCTCCCTTGTGGCCCCTCTTGCTCTTTGTTCGCTGTGGTGGACTGTTAAGGGCAATCGAGCCGGGGAGAAGCCCGGCAAGGCGCGTGCGTCGCCCCGGAGGCGGTGTTATCCCCAGAACCGATGGCCAAGCTCTATTTCTACTATGCCAGCATGAACGCGGGCAAATCGACCACGCTGCTGCAGGCGAACTTCAACTACCACGAACGTGGCATGCGCACGATGCTGTGGACCGCCGCGATCGACGACCGCAGTGCGGAAATGGGGACCGACCACGCGATCGAGAGCCGCATCGGCCTCCACGCCGCCGCGCACCGCTTCGATCCGGGCACCGATCTTTTGCAACAGGTGCGTGCAGCGCACGCGGTGGAGCCGATCTCCTGCGTGCTGGTGGACGAAGCGCAATTTCTCACCCCTGAGCAAGCGTGGCAGTGCGCGGACATCGCCGACAAGGCCGACATTCCCGTGCTTTGCTATGGCCTGCGGACGGATTTCCGGGGAGTGCTGTTCCCCGGCGCCGCCGTGCTGCTGGGGATAGCCGATGCGCTGGTGGAGCTGAAGGCGGTGTGCCACTGCGGGCGCAAGGCCTCGATGAACCTGCGGGTGGACGAAAGTGGCGCCGCCGTCAGCGAAGGCGCCCAGACCGAGATCGGCGGGAACGACCGCTACGTCGCACTCTGTCGCCGCCACTTCAGCGAAGCGCTCGGTCGCTAGCCACTATATTTTACCCGGGTGAATTGACCTTTTGCGCCCGGCGAAATAGTGGGGCTTGCGAAAGGAAGCTGGCATGACCGTGACGGTGTTCTACAAGGACGAGGTGATCGCGCGCGGCGAGCCGGGCGCCTTCACGCAAGCCTTGCGCGATCTGGGGCCGCTTTCGCGCAGCAGCGATCTTCTCGCCTTCGATGACGATACCGGCCGGCAGGTTGACCTCGACCTGACCGGGAGGGCCGCGCCCCGGCCCCGGGGTCGCCCGTCGCTGGGGGTGGAGGCGCGCGAAGTGACGCTGCTCCCCCGCCACTGGGGATGGCTGTCCACGCAATCGGGCGGAGCTTCCGTGACCTTGCGCAAGCTGGTGGAAGCCGCCATGCGCGCCGGGCGCAGCGAGCGGGATTGCCTTGACGCGGCGTATCGGTTTCTCACCGTCATGGCGGGCGATCGCCCCGGGTACGAGGAAGCGATCCGCGCCCTCTACTCCGGCGACCGCGAGAACTTCGACGCGCTTTGCGTCCTTCTGCCCACTGCCGTTGCCGAGCATGCCCGCAAGCTCGCCTGGCCCAAGGAAAGCCTCTGATGCCGCACGGCTGGATCATTCTCGATAAACCCCTGGGACTGGGCTCCACCCAGGCCGTCGCCGCCGTGAAGCGCAACCTGCGCGAGGCGGGATACGGCAAGAAGGTCAAGGTCGGCCACGGCGGCACGCTCGATCCGCTTGCCTCCGGCATTCTCCCGGTGGCGCTGGGGGAGGCGACGAAGCTGACCGGCCGCATGCTGGACGCGAGCAAGGCCTATGAGTTCACGGTGCGCTTCGGCACCGAGACGGAAACGCTCGACCTCGAAGGCGCCGTGATCGCCAGCAGCGATGTGCGGCCAACCGCCGCTGAAGTGGAGGCGGTGCTGGCGCGGTTCACCGGGCCAATCGAACAGGTTCCGCCTGCCTACTCCGCCCTGAAGGTCGACGGGGAGCGGGCTTACGATCTTGCGCGCTCGGGCGTGGCGGTCGAGTTGAAGGCGCGGGCGGTGACGATCTTCGAGCTGCGGCTGCTGCGTTTCGACGAGGCGGAAGGGGCGACCCTTCTGGCGAAAGTCTCGAAGGGTACTTATATACGCAGCCTCGCGCGGGATATCGCGCGAGGCCTGGGGAGCTGCGGCACGGTCACCATGCTGCGCCGGATCCAGGCCGGCCCGTTCGACCTGTCTCACGCGATTTCGCTGGACAAATTGAACGAAATCGGCAAGGGCGCTCCGCTTGAACAGATACTCTTGCCGCTGGAGGTGGGGCTGGACGACATCCCGGCCATCGACCTCGATCCGGAGCAGGCAAGGGCGGTCCGACAGGGCCGCGTTCTGACCGGAATGCCCCATGAAGACGGGCTTTACTGGGTGAGGCAAGGGGTAACCCCCGTCGCGCTGGTCGAGCTTTCGGACCACGAGGTCCGTGTCGTCAGGGGGTTCAATCTCTCGGATGTCGCGGAGTAGAAGACATGTCGGTTACCGCTGAAAAGAAGCAGGACATCATTTCGGACAACGCTCGCGCCTCTGGCGACACGGGCAGCCCGGAAGTTCAGGTCGCGATCCTCACCGAGCGCATCAAGAACCTGACGGAGCACTTCAAGGCGCACCACAAGGACAACCACTCGCGTCGCGGTCTGCTGGCCATGGTCAACAAGCGCCGCTCGCTGCTGGACTACCTGAAGAAGAAGGATGTGGCGCGCTACAACGCCCTCATCCAGAAGCTCGGTCTGCGTAAGTAAGATCGACATGGAAGCGGCCCCCAGCGGGCCGCTTCTTGTATGCGGGCGGCGCATGCGATCGCATCTGTCGCTCACCACACGGGTATCTCCGCAATCCGGCGGAGGGCCCTGGGGCCTGACAAAGCCCCGCACCGGACCGGGACGGTATCCCCGGCAGTAAGCCCCGCAAGGCAATAGGGCCTGCGGGTCGAGGAATTGATAATGTTCGACGTAAAGACCGTAAGCATGGAGTGGGGCGGCAAGACCCTCACCCTCGAAACCGGCCGCATCGCCCGTCAGGCCGATGGCGCCGTTCTCGCCACGTATGGCGAAACCGTTGTGCTCTGCGCGGTGACCGCCGCCAAGTCGGTGAAGGAAGGCCAGGACTTCTTCCCGCTGACCGTGCACTACCAGGAAAAGTTTTCCGCAGCCGGCCGCATCCCCGGCGGCTTCTTCAAGCGTGAGCGCGGCGCGACCGAAAAGGAAACGCTGACCAGCCGCCTGATCGACCGTCCGGTCCGCCCGCTGTTCCCCGAAGGCTTCTACAACGAGATCAACGTCATCGCTCAGGTCCTGAGCTTCGACGGTGAGACCGAAGCCGACATCGTCGCGATGATCGCGGCTTCGGCTGCCCTGACGATCTCGGGCGTTCCCTTCATGGGCCCGATCGGCGCCGCACGCGTCGGCTTCGTCGACGGCGAGTACACGCTGAACCCGAAGCAGACCACGGCTCTTGAGGAAGGTCGCCTCGACCTCGTCGTCGCCGCGACCGGCGATGCCGTGATGATGGTGGAATCGGAAGCCAAGGAGCTGACCGAGGAAGAGATGCTGGGTGCCGTCGTGTTCGCGCACGACGAGATCCGCAAGGTCGTCAATCTCATCATCGATCTCGCAGAGCAGGCCGCCAAGGACCCCTGGGACATCGACCTGTCGGACAACACCGCCGACATCAAGGCGAAGCTCAAGAAGGCCGTCGGCAAGGACATCGCCGCTGCCTACAAGCTGACCAACAAGTCCAAGCGCTCGGACGCGTTGAACGCGGCCCGCGCCAAGGCGAAGGAAGCTTTCTCGGACGAGACGCCGCAGACCCAGATGGTCGCCATCAAGACCATGAAGAAGCTGGAAGCGGAAATCGTGCGTGGCGCCATCCTCAAGGACGGCAAGCGCATCGACGGCCGCACGCTTGAACAGGTCCGCCCGATCGAGGCGATCGTCGGCTTCCTGCCCCGCACGCACGGTTCCTCGCTGTTCACGCGCGGTGAGACGCAGGCGATCTGCACCACCACGCTGGGCACCAAGGACGCCGAGCAGATGATCGACGGCCTCGAAGGCCTGTCGTACTCGTCGTTCATGCTGCACTACAACTTCCCGCCTTACTCGGTCGGTGAAGTGGGTCGCTTCGGCGCCCCTGGCCGCCGCGAAGTCGGCCACGGCAAGCTGGCATGGCGCGCGCTGCACCCGGTGCTGCCTTCGAAGGAAGACTTCCCCTACACGATCCGCGTTCTCTCGGACATCACGGAGTCGAACGGTTCGTCCTCGATGGCCACCGTCTGCGGCGGTTCGCTCTCGATGATGGACGCCGGCGTGCCGCTGGTTCGTCCGGTGTCGGGCATCGCAATGGGCCTGATCCTTGAGGGCAAGGAATTTGCCGTTCTCTCGGACATCCTGGGTGACGAGGATCACCTCGGCGACATGGACTTCAAGGTCGCGGGCACCGAAGCGGGCATCACCACGATGCAGATGGACATCAAGATCGCCGGCATCACGCGCGAGATCATGGCCAAGGCGCTGGAGCAGGCGAAGGCCGGCCGCGCGCACATCCTGGGTGAAATGACCAAGGCTCTGGGTTCGTCGCGCACCGAACTGTCGGCACATGCTCCGCGCATCGAGACGATTCAGATCGACAAGTCGAAGATCCGCGACGTCATCGGCACCGGCGGCAAGGTCATCCGCGAGATCGTCGCGGAGACCGGCGCGAAGGTGGACATCGACGACGAAGGCGTGATCAAGATCTCGTCCTCCGACATCAACCAGATCGAAGCCGCCAAGAAGTGGATCCTCGGCATCGTCGAGGAAGCGGAAGTCGGCAAGGTCTACAAGGGCAAGGTCGTCAACATCGTCGACTTCGGCGCCTTCGTGAACTTCATGGGCGGCAAGGACGGTCTCGTCCACGTGTCCGAAATGAAGAACGAGCGCGTGGAAAAGCCCACCGATGTCGTGAAGGAAGGCCAGGAGGTCTACGTCAAGGTCCTCGAAATCGATCAGCGCGGGAAGGTTCGCCTGTCGATGCGCGTCGTCGATCAGGACACCGGCGCCGAGCTGGAAGACACCCGTCCGCCCCGCGAACCGCGTGAACCGCGCGGCGATCGTGGCGAAGGTGGACGCGGTGGCGACCGCCGTGGTCCGCGCCGTGACGGCGGTGGCCGTGGCGGCGATCGCGGTCCGCGCGGTCCGCGTCGCGACGGCGGTGGTGAAGGTGGCAACCCGAACCACATGCCCGCCTTCCTCAAGGAAGACTGATCGGGTCACTCCGGTACGGAAAACGAGGGGGTCGCGCGAAAGCGCGGCCCCTTTTTCGTTGCAGCGCCCGGGGCGGAGGCCCGGCGGCCTGCACGGGTTGAGGTTAACGGGGCCTCTCGGATGGCGCAGGAGGGGGCGGCGGAGGAGGAGGCGTGATGCTCTTCGTACAGAAGCCGAACTCGGAACAGGCTCCCCAGTCCGGGACACCCGCGAAGCGGATCTGGAGATGCACGTCGACGTGGGACAGCTGGCCCGCAAGCGCCTTCGCGCTCGATGGCGCCATGCGGAAGGCTTCAGCCACCCCGATCAATTCGGAAGTGTAGGGACCTGCCTGCTCCGACGCCCGCAACAGCGAACACTCTGCGAGCAGGCCTTCCCTCTTCACCTTCCCACATCGGATCTCAGCGTGGAGGTAGGCTTTGCCAGGGGTGGTGAAGATCCGCTCAAGTATCGTTATCGGCGGCTCTCCGGCCCAGACGATCGGTTCCGCCGAGCCGTCCCTCCTGACTGCTTTTCCAACGGCATCGGCATAGACGTCTTGCTCGGGGAGGAAGGCGGCAGCGGCCAGGAGCCAAAGAGACATCGATACCCCCAGGTTGGGTGCAGTTTCGGATGAGGTTAGCGTGCAATAACCATACTGGCCACATCTGACGTCAGACGCAGCATCCTGCTGAAATGCGCTCGCGTTTTCGATGCACGATGATGACCGGGCGTGATAATGCCTGCGGGATGGTGCCAGGTGAACAGATCAATCCTGCGGATTCGGACGAGAGCCTCGTTGAAGAAGAGAGCGTCCGGGAGGACGTGACGGCCTTCGGTTACCTGAGCATACTTCTCCTGCTGCCGACGCTGGCTTTCGGAGCTGTCTTTTCTGCCCTTCTCGATCTTCCGGGCTGGACTGTCCTCCTTCTCGCGGTTCCGGTGCTGCTGGCTCCGAGGCTCTATGCCCTCTGGCGCCTTGACCAATCCTCGCTGCGGGTGAAAATTGCAGGTGTCTTCCCGTCGCGGGCGGCGCGGCGGAAGTGGTTGATCATCGCCGCCGTCGTGATCCTTGCCCAAATGCTGGCGCATGTTCTGGCGCCTCACGTACTCGGGTCTGCTCCGGGTTGGTGATGCCTGTCAGGCCGGGGGAACCCTGCACAACGATTGCCGCCTCAACTCGCGGGCGCGGGCGTTATTGTCCTGCAGGTGGCGCCTTGGTGCGGCGGGCGCTGATTATCTTCACGTCCTGCTCGAGGATCTGGCCCTTCATCACACCTTCGCCCTTGGTGGCGGAACGCGGCAGGCTCCAGATCGTACGCACGACATCCATGCCCGACGCCACGTGGCCGAAGGCGGCAAAGCCGGCGCCGGGATCGGTGCCGTCGTTGCCCGGCCGGGCATCAAGGGACGGCATGTCTGACAGCAGGATCAGGAAGTCGGCCTGTGCGGAGCCGGGCGCAAAGCGAGCCATAGAGACGGTGCCCGCGACATGCTTGATGCCGCTCCTGCTGTTCGGCTCATGCGCCACCGGAGGGAGCAGGTTTGCGCCGTTTCGTACGCCGCCCTGAAGCAACCCCTGTGCCGGATCATGATCGAGATGCATGGCGCGGTAGAACACTGCGCCGTCCATCTTGCGCCCATCGACGTACTTGAGGAAGTTGGCCGTGGTCAGCGGCGCGTGGGTCTTGTCCAGCGCCAGCGTGACGACGCCTTGCGGCACCGTCAGCGCGACATAGACGTATTCCGCCGGAGCAGGAGCAGGAGCGGCTTGAGGCGCTGCCGGAGCCACAGGTGCGGCATCCTGCGCAAGGGAAGGGGAGAAGGCGAGCGGCGCTGCCAGAAGGGCAAGCGCCGCGCGAAGCCTCATCCCCGGCCCCATTAGTCAGCGAACCCGAGGGCCGCCGAACGGCAGTGGCGGCGGCGCACGACGCGCGCCGCGCGGCAACTGCGCCTGATACGCACGGCCGCAATGCTCCACGCAGTACGGGAAGCCGGGGTTCACCTTCTCACCGCAGAAGTGGAAGTCCGGTTCGCCCGGGTGGCCCATCGGCCAGCGGCAGATGCGATCGTTGAGGTCGAGCAGGCTGGTCTTGCCGGCGATTTCTGGGCTCGGCTTGGCCGGGACGAGACGGCGCGGCGGCGCGGGCGGGATCGGCTGCTGCTGGTCACCCGGGCCCTGCCGCAGGAACCCGCCGGGGCCGACGGACACGATGCGCGGCTGTGCCGGGGTGGCGGGTGCGGCATCGGCCGCAGGCGCCACGGGCTGTGCTGGCGCGCGCGGAGCCGGAGCCTGCGGGGCCGGCGCGGCAGCGCGTGCGGCGGGTGCTTCGGCGCGGGGCGCGGGAGCCGGCTCAGGCGCCGGCGCAGCTTCGACGGGTTTGGGCTTCTTCGGAGCGGGGGCCGGGCGTGCGGGCTTGTCGTTCGCCTTTACCGGGGAAGGACGCGCCTTGAGGCCGAGGCGATGGGCCTTGCCGATCACCGCGTTGCGGCTGACGCCGCCAAGCTCGTCCGCGATCTGGCTGGCGGTTGCCCCGCCTTCCCACATCTTGGTCAGCTTCTCGATCCGCTCGTCCGTCCAGCTCATTCCAGTTCCATCTTACGAAGCGAAGCGATCACAGAATCGCCTCAGATTTCCAAGCGCCGCTTGCCTCGGAAGGCTTCAGCCGATAGTCGCCGGACCATGGCCGATCAACCCCATTCGACTGAGCTGCCGAACGCCCCGGGAGCTTACGACCCCGCTGACGGCTCGAAGCGCCGTTTCCCCACGAAGGGAGAGCCGATCATCCACCAGGTGAACTGGGTGGGGCTCAAGACCCTTTATATGAAGGAGGTGCGGCGTTTCTTCAAGGTCCAGACACAGACGATCTGGGCGCCCGCCATCACGACGATGCTGTTCCTCGTCATCTTTTCCGTTGCATTGGGCCGTGGCGGACGGGAGGTCTTGGGCGTGAACTTCGCGACCTTCGTGGCGCCCGGCCTGATCGTCATGGGCATGATGCAGAACGCCTTCGCCAACTCCAGCTTTTCCTTCCTGGCCGGCAAGGTGCAGGGCACCATCATCGACTTCCTCATGCCCCCGCTGACCGAGGGCGAACTGATGGTGGCGATGATCGGCGCGGCTGTTACGCGGGCGGTGCTGGTGGGGCTGGCGCTGGTGGCCGCGATGTTGCTGTGGCCGGGCGTCGACCTGTCTGTCGCGCACCCGTGGGCAGTGGTCTGGTTTGGTCTGGCAGGTTCGGTGTTCCTGGCGCTGCTCGGGCTTCTCTCCTCGATCTGGGCAGAAAAGTTCGACCATAACGCGGCCGTCACCAACTTCGTCATCGCGCCGCTGTCACTTCTGTCGGGCACGTTCTACGTGATCGACAACCTGGCGCCCGCGTTTCAGACGATCAGCCGGGCGAACCCCTTCTTCTACATCATTTCGGGCTTCCGCTTCGGCTTCCTGGGCCAGAGCGACATCGGCGATACCAACATGGCGGTGCTGCACAGCGCGATCGGCGTCGGGCTGCTTGACGCCGCGATGGCGGTGCTGGTGTTCCTGGTCCTGCGATCGGGCTGGAAGCTCAAGGGCTGACGCCGGCGCAGGCGGCCCCGGCATCGCGCGCCAGCTCTCGATTAAGGCCTCTCAGTGCGCGAGGCCACGCCGCAACGGGTAGCGGCCGTTGCTGTAATCGTCGAACAGCTCCGACAGGGACGGGTGCTCTACCGGACCGCCCTCCGCGTCGGCCGTGAGGTTCTGCTGGCTCACATAGGCAACGTAGCTGGAATCGCCGCTTTCGGCGAGCAGGTGGTAGTAGGGTTGTTCGCGCTCGGGCCGGACTTCGGCAGGGATCGACTGATACCATTCTTCGCTGTTCGCAAAGACGGGATCTATGTCGAATACCACCCCGCGGAAATCGTGATGCCTGTGCCGCACGATGTCTCCGATCGCGAAACGCGCGCGCGTACGAAGCGGTGCATCGATCACGCGTCCGGCCTGAGGCGAAAAGAAGGACGCTCTGTTCATGGCTCCCGTCTAGGTTTGCTGCCTTAAGCAAACAAGCAGGAAGCGTTGCCAGTTCCCGTTTTTTGAAATGAGGGCTTGGCAAGCCCGAACAAGTCGGCTAACGGCGCGCTTCCCGACCCGGTGGAACCAGTTTCCACCGCACACGTCTCGAGCGGAGAGGTGGCAGAGTGGTCGAATGCGCCGCACTCGAAATGCGGTGTACGGGTAACCGTACCGTGGGTTCGAATCCCACCCTCTCCGCCACTTACCCGTATTCCGTGGTCCACAACAGTCTACGAACCCTTGATTTTCAGCGGTTTTTGATGGCATCTAGGCCGGTCATGGTCTCGGGTTGTCTACTGCCGTCAACTCAATG
>NZ_PPSM01000027.1 GCF_002916655.1 Novosphingobium sp. HII-3 | reverse complement strand
TCCACAAGGGCAGAATTTCCAAACATGGTATTGAACGTGGTATCGTCGTAGATCGCGTGAAAATTATCGGTTGTCTGCAATCGGTTGGAGGCTTAGTGTGGCTGCCACCCTCTCCGCCACTTACCCGCAGAATACTGCGGGTTACACCTCACATAATCGTTTATTATTAGGCGCTTAGGCCTGATTTGCGTTTGCCCGTATTCGGCGTTGACCGGGGGCAACCACGACCTGTTGTTAGGGTCGGTTTTAGGGTCGCCCCCGATACGCGCCGGGTCTACCTGAGCGGTCAGTCAGCTGTCGACTTCTGGCCAGTCAGGTAATTGGACCATCGCTCCATCAGCTTGCGGCGCTTGTCGAGGGCATCACCTCGGCGGTAGGCGCGTTCCACTTCGCTGCCGACTTCGTGCGCCAGCGCCATCTCGGCAATCTCGCGCGGTTCATTGGTACATTCACCGACCCAGTCGCGGAACGTCGAGCGGAAGCCATGAACCGTGACGTCGTCAACCTCCATCCTGCGCAGCAACATCAGCATGGCCATGTTGGAGAGCGGCTTGCTGTTAGACTGCCCAGGGAAAAGGAAGGTCCGGTGCCCGGCAAGGCCCCTGAGCAGTTCCATGGCCTGCGGAGTCAACGGCACGCGATGCTCCTTTCCGGCCTTCATGCGCTCCGCAGGAATGACCCAAATGCGCCTTTCAAGGTCGAACTCGCTCCAACGGGCATTGAGCACTTCCGAAGTGCGCGTGGCGGTGTGGATCAAAAGTTCCAGCGCGCGTGCGGCAAGACCGTCCTGCTCCTTCAGGTCGGCGAGAAACGAGGGGGCTGCCGTATAAGGCATAGCAGGCTGATGGCGCTTCGGTCCCTTGCGCTGCTTGCCCAGCAGGTGCTCGAGATTCCCATGCCATGCAGCCGGGTTGTGACCCGAGCGCAGCCCGAGAACGGTGGCGGCGCCGAGCACCTTTTCAATCCGTCCACGCACGCGCTTCGCGGTTTCGGTCTTCTTATGCCAGATCGGCTTCAGGATATTCTGCACGTCGGCAACTCCAATGGTGTTGACGGGGGTGTCCCAGATCGCCTTCGCGTAAGTGCGCAGGGTGTTCGGCCACTGCTGTCGGTGCTTGGCGTTCTTCCACCCCGGCTCCTGACTGGCGATGTAGTCCAGAGCGACAGCGCCGAACGTCGCTGCCCGGTCAGGCTTCGCGACGGGGCGATAGGCCTCGATGGGGTTGATGCCCTGGCGGACCATCGCTTCGGCTTCCCGGCGCTTGTCGCGGGCCATCTTGAGGCTCACATCGGGGAACGAGCCGAAGCCCTTCTGGCGCCGCTTGCCTGCAAATCGGAAGATGTACGTCCACCGCTTCGCCCCCGAGTTTGCGATTTCGAGGTACAGACCGGCCCCGTCGTGGTGCTGACCCGGGTCCTGCAGGCTGTTGATCTTGGTGGTGTTGAGGATATTCGTTTCGCGCGCCACGGTCAGCCTTCCATCAGGGGGCTGAACAGGCGGGGGGACGTGGCGATCTGCCACGGCATAGTCGTATCGGTAGGGAGCATCGTTGTCCTGCCATCAGGTATGTTCTGGGTGGAGGTGCTGCCGACGACTGGCGCAGGTGGTGTGGGGCGTTGCAGCCCGACCCACCTCGCCACGAACAGCGAGATCAACGATTTGGAGATTTGAGAGCGAGAACGAGATCAAGACGTGGCGCGGATTACGCCGCGTGGAGGCGGGCCTCCTGGAAGCGCGCGAGTTCCGCATGCGGGATGCGGCGTACGCTGCCAATGGTGAGGTAGCGGAGTTCGCCGCTGTTCATCAGCTCGTAGAATTTCGTCTTGCCGATGCTGAGGCGGTTACGCGCTTCGGTGACCGTGTAGTTCTGGATTTCCTGCAATTTCATCCTCCGGTTCGTTGTGAGGACTGGTCGTATATGCACGCAGACGGGCCGGTGCAAACACCTTGAAGGCGTCAGTTCAGGCTTAACGCTGAAATAGTTCTCAGCGGAGGTCCTGCTGGCTCGCGTGCAGGGAGATGGCGGGCCAGATGTCCTCGACCATGCTGTCGCTCAGGATGCCTGCGCCAACCGGCACCCACTCGGGTGCCGTCGGAGTGCCTTCAGGCCAGGTCAGAACGTCGACCGTCATCGACGGCCCCTTGATCATGTCCCAGGGGTTCTTTTCGTCAGCCGGGCCAGCGTAGTTGATGCGGAAATGCATCGGCACCTTATGTCCGATGAAATCCAGGGTGCCCTCCAGGAGGAACGATCCGGTCTGGCAGTCCCCGTCGTACCCTTCGACCATCTCCTCGAAGTCGGGTTCAGGGCCGGGTTCGTCGAGCGCGATGCCCAGTGCCGTCAGCAGGCTCTCGGTTTCCTTCTTCGGCGCTTCGCGGTTCAAACGGCGGACGAGTTCGTGGGTCAGGTAGTTCGGCAGATTCATCTTCATGTCCTTCATGCGGTCGCAACCAGGCGTCGGTGACGCATCGCGCGCCACGGTCCTGTCGTTTGACGGGTCTGTTTGGGTAGGGTCAGGCCGCAGCGAGGCGCTGCAGGTCTTCCAGAAGGGTCAGCTTGTGACCGGAAATCCGGTCCTGCGCGTGAAGCTGGCCGTCCCACAGGACTTCCAGCTTGCGGATGACGCCTGCAATGTCGGGTGCGTGCAGGTCGAGCAGCTCGTCCTCTGCGACAGTCAGCCGGTCTTCAATCGCGCGGCGATCGCCGGTCGCGGAACCAAGCTGTTGATGAAGGGCATCGATGGTGGTGGTGGCGCTGGCCCAAACGGTGGGCGCGCTGCTAATCGGCTGAGCAGCCATTGAGTCGTCTCCTTGTAAGACGGTTGATGGTCAGACCCGGCTGGAGGTTGCCGCCTCCGGTCGGGTCGTTAGTGGACGTAAGAGTCCGTGATTCGCCGTGCAAGTGCTGGCGCGGATTAAATTTTCTGACGGTACGGTGTCGTTGAGCTAGCTTCAGCGGCGCCGGAAGACGCGAACGACGCCGATCGAACGGTAGGTCAGCGTCATGAACCGTGCGTCGGTCAGACCCCGCTTCTTCGCCCAGCTCTTGGCAGAGGTCAGGACGCTCTTGGCGGTGTTCTCGTTGACGTAGGGCACGTCCATGTTGTCGCCGGGTTGGAGCTGATCGAAATTGTACTTGCCCCCCGATCCGAGAGGCCGACCCCGCTTCTTGGGCTGCGCTTCCATGTTGAATGTTCCTGAATGTTGGGCGCCGTTTAACCAGCGGTGGTTGGGCTGCCAAGCGTGTCGTAGGGGTTAAGTCAGGACTCACCCCAATTTTGTCGAATCGACGGAGGAGTTAGGTATTTAATTCTACCTAGAGCTTCTATCCCCCCCCATAGCAAAAATTAAAAGAGTATAAAGTCATGATTAACGTCAGAAAAAATATTTATATACCGGGGAGTGGACTGGGCAGGTAGAATTAATTCATCCTCGAAATCCCCTGAGCAGCTCAAACCCCTCTGGCAACGGTCCCGCCCACTGGAGGCCCTTGTGCCTGATCGTGTAGATGGCCCTCGGGGTGCAGCCGAAATCAGCGCAACGCAGACGGTACCATCCCGCGCAGAATGTTTCCGATCGATGATACAAGGTAACACTGCGCGGGTCTTTGAGGTTGAATTTTCCGACACGTGACGTGTGCTGACTGCCCATTATGCTCAAATTTCGATTCTGAGACTCGCTGAGCGTCTTTGTGCGACTTATGGGCGTCAGGGTGCCCCCTGGGGCGTTTTGACTCTGCATGAGTCTCTGAGGGCAAATTAGAAGGTGTGCCGAACTTCAGGCGTTCCTGCCTTTCCGTTCGATGTCATCGAGATAGGCGCACAACATGTCGGCCAAGGCATCGGCGTAGGCGGTGATCTGGTCATCGCTGCGAGGAGTTTCCGAGAAGCTGCCGCAGACCTGTGACAAGGTTGTCCGCACGAGGTCTGCTGCCAGTCCTCGGGTCGCATCATCCGCAGAGTCCAACGCCTCGGCCATGAAGTTCTCGAATAGCCGGGCGCCTGATGCACGCGCCTGGGCGGCTTCAGGAGCATCGCGGTACAACGGGGCGGCATCGGCGAGGGCGCGGCGCACCTCGGCTTCGTCGCACTCCGAGCGCAGAAAGGCATGGACCAGCGTGCGCAAGCGCACGGCTGGCGTCTGGGTCCTGTCCTCCAGGATCGTACGCAGCATGGCCGAGGTCTGCTGCCATTCGTCGCTCTGCAGCCGGAACAGGATCGCGGCCTTGTTCGGAAAATACTGGTAGAGCGAACCGACGCTGACGCCTGCGCGCTCGGCCACGCGCGCCGTGGTGAAGCGCGCTGCCCCTTCGTCGCGCAAAACCTGAACAGCAGCGGTGAGAACGGCAGAAACGAGGTCTTCCGAGCGGGCCTGCTTTGGCGACTTTCTCGAGGAAACCTGCGGATTTGCACGCGGAGCCATGGGTGGTCCTTCGGAATGCGATTAGTGAACCTGACGAATTAGTCGTATTTTCATCGCCATCGCAACCCTCCCGATGGAGATCACATGACCACGTTCACGACAGCCCCCGTCGCCCCGCTGCTCGAGCGCCTGTTCGGCCTCGATGCGCGCTCCATCCCCTCGAAGATGCCGGGCGTGTCCGACTACTGGAACACGCTGAGCGAGGCGGACAAGGAGCGCATCCTGCACAGCCGCACAGACTATCATGATTTCTACGCGCGCATGAAGGATGTGCCTTTGGCCGTTTCGCCCGAGACGGGGCGCCTGCTCTATATGCTGGCACGCAGCATAAGGGCGAGCAGCGTGGTCGAGTTCGGCACGTCATTCGGCCTCTCGACCATCTGCCTGGCCTCGGCGCTGCGCGACAACGGAGGTGGCAGGCTCATCACCAGCGAGTTCGAGCCGGCCAAGGTCGAGCGCGCCCGTGCCAATCTCGCCGAGGCTGGCGTTGCCGATCTGGTCGAGATCCGCGAAGGCGACGCGCTGGAAACCCTTGCGGCGAACCTGTCCGAGAGCATCGACCTCGTTCTGCTCGATGGAGCCAAGGGTCTGTATCTCGACGTGCTCGACCTGCTGCAACCGCGCCTGCGCCCAGGTGCGCTGGTGCTGGCCGACAACGCCGACTGCTGCCCGCCCTATGTCGAGCGCGTGCGCGATGCTGCCAACGGCTGGGTGTCAGTGCCATTTGCCGACGACGTGGAGATGTCGATGTGGATCTGCTGAGCCAAACGCGGGGCCGGGCGATATACGTCGCCTGACCACCGCATCCGATTTGAATTGCGCGCGGGAGCGGTGTTCATGGCTCCCGCTGCGCCGAAACAGCGCCCCCGGCCAAGATGAGGAAGGGTACCACCCTTTTTTCCAGCCGAAGGTGCGGATGCTGGCGGAAGGGGCCGGTCGCTCGCGGAATAATTTTTACGATTTTTGCCGTGCAGCCTGGCTTCACGGCAGAATGCTTCAGAGCTTGATTGATCCAGCCAGCGACCTGAATTTCTCCACGTCCTTGTCGAAGAAATAGATTTCCGGGGCTTCATAGCAAATCAGATAGAGTTGGCCGTTGACCATCGCACCCACGGCTTCGCCTTTACGACGGACGTCGTCGCTCTTGGTGAAGCTGTAGCTGAAGCGAATGCCCGAGTGGCCGTCCAGTTTGGCGGGCAGTTGCGTTTCGATGGCCATCTGGTTGACGGCATACTGGCTGCGATAAGTGGTCTCCAGCAGCGTCGGGATGTCCGTTACCAGCATATCGCCAGCCACCTTTGGCAGCGGGCTGTTTTTCTTGTCGC
Source organism: Novosphingobium sp. HII-3 (assembly GCF_002916655.1). Lineage (GTDB taxonomy): Bacteria > Pseudomonadota > Alphaproteobacteria > Sphingomonadales > Sphingomonadaceae > Novosphingobium > Novosphingobium panipatense. The sequence goes on along the minus strand of NZ_PPSM01000027.1, from coordinate 30,391 downwards.
GTTCTCGCAGTAGTGGCTGGCCTGCAGCGATTCCGCCGAAGAATGTGACCTTGTTCAGTGAGTCGCCGTCCAACGTCCAGACTTCGACATTTTTGCCTCCGCTGAGGCTGAGCTTGTTCCATTCGCCTGCTGGCGTGGCCGCAATCCGCGATTTGGCGATGCCGGAGCGCGGACCGGGAGCTACCAATGAATTGGCGAGGCAGGGCGAGGACACGGTGGCGGCAAGAGCCAGGGTGAGAATCACGGAGCGCGACATGGTTGTACCTCAGTTCGCCATAAGCGTGTGGATGATCGCCGCGTCCGAAGCATCTGGTGCTTCGGTCAAATAGGCGGAGAGAGCGACGCGGCCTTCGTCGACTTGGCCATTTCGGATCAGCGCAAGGCCCAGATTGCGATCCAGTTCAGCGCCGGTGTAACCGGCAGCCTTGGCGTCGCGGTAGAATTGGCTGGCAAGTTGCAAGTCTCGCGGGTTCGCACGAGCACGGTAAAGTTCACCGCGTGCGAACAACAGGTCTGGAGTCCAGCCGCCGCGAGCTGCGAGATTCGATAGGATGTAGTCCGTCCCGCCGAAATCGTTGAGTTTGTTCTGGGCGGATAGGAAACGCGGCAGATAGGGAGCGAGTGCGGCCTGCAATTCCTGAGTGCGTGAATCACCTCCGGCAGGCATCTTATCCGCTGCCTCGGCCAGATAAACCGAACGGCTAAGCGAAGTCGGGTGGGTGTCGAAGAAACCGGCCGTGAAATGCTGATTGGCCTTAAGCTTACGACCCCGGGCGGTAGCTTCCTGTTCGGCCATCAGGGATTGCCAGATTTCCGAAGCGGAATGAGCTGGATACCCGGACTGTGCCGTGTATTTCAGGCCCAGCATATCCGCTGCGGTCTCCTGGTCGCGATTGAACTTGAATATGGAGCCAGCGATCGAGAGTTGCGTGCTGCCGGTGGGCGTGTTGGTGATGCCTCCCAGTACCGAAATCCATGCCATGACGTCGCTGCCTGTACGTCTATTTTTGAACCCGTTCAGGCCATGGCGAAGTTCGAAATGCGCAAATTCGTGACCGAGAACGGCGGCAAGTTCGCCCTCGTTGCGCACGCGCAGCAGCAGCCCGGATTGGACTTGCATGGCGCCATTGGGCATCATCGAGGCGTTGAATTGTGGATCCTCGATCGCATAGACGCGCACGCCCGCACACCGCTCCTGGCCGACTTCACGGCACAGAACGCCCAACAGATACCGCTCGAGATTGCCGTCGCGGATACGGAGATGACTATCGCGGAGCCTACGTTCGATCTCATCGGTCTGCATCCACAGGCCGCGCTCATCGACGTTGGTCGGCTCATAAGCCGGGCTGAATGGAGGAAGCGCGAGCGAAGGATCTGCAGCATGGGCTGTTGTTCCAGCCAACGCGACGAGTGCGCTGACTATCAGCGCAAGCGAGCAGCGCATTTCAGTTGCCTGCAGCGGCGACTTTGACCGGACGGCCGGGGAAACCTTCGAGCAGTTGACTCACGCGCTTTTGCGCGCCTTCCGCTGTACGCACGTCTCCGCCCATCTGGCGGTCAGCGTTGAGCCATACCAGTTCGCCGGTTTTCAGATCGACGAGGCCCGCATAGCCCTGATGCACGCCGGATGTCACACCAACGCCGCCGAGCATGCCGACGATCTGCAGCATTTTGCGCCCGGTCGAACCATATTCGTCATGCGTAGTGATGAAGAGTGCGTAGTCGGCGCCGCTGAGAGATGTCAGGCGTGCCAGGCCGTCGCCCATGCCCCAGTCGAAGCTTTTGCCATGCTTCTTGGTGGGCAGGCGATTGCCCGGGAAGAACTGATACTCGATCACCGAGTCGGCCACTGCGTTAAAGAGATGAGAGTACTGCGTCACCATCGGCCCGTCGCCGGTCGATTGATCGGAATATTCGACCACGACGTTTCCAAGCTTTGACTGTGCTTCTCCAAGCGCGGAAGTGAGATATTCGCGCGCCTGGGTGGTCCAGTCGGCGTTTGGTTCAAACATGCCGCCTGTGGATTGCGCCCCGACATCGATCACCGGGCGCATCAATACGATACGCACGGTGCCTGGCTTCAGCGCGAACCCCTCCTTGTTGCCGGTCTTCTCTTGCGCCATCACTGGCATGGCAACGCATACAGACGCCGCAAGTACAGCGGCGCGCATCCAGTTTCTGTTCTTCATGAGCCCCCTCATTGAATATTGAGGGCTTATCCGGTTTTTCCGGCAACTGGAAGAACCGAAATATGGATTAAATTTCGTTCATTCGGTGCTTCTGGCAGCAACGAGTTAAGCGGAAAATTTGGGGAATTATGCTTCAGAATCAGGATCTGCACTTTCCCTTAAGCGAGCACCCTGCAACGATAGGCGGCAGGTGTGCCGAAGCGTCTAATCAATTGATTCGAGGCTTGGCGCATGGGGCGGGGCGTCGCCGTTGGTCTAGGAATTGCTGCCTCGCCTTTCAGGCTGAAGCTCAACTGTCTGGGCGGCAAGACGCAGTGGAAATTTGTAATGGGTGCGGTTTATGAGTGATCAGTTTTTTAATTCACCGATCCTGAACTCGCCCTATGAAGAGCCGGTCCGGCATTGGGAGTTGGATGACGCCGGCCAGCCAACCAGTGTAATCGTTCCGTATCGGCGGAAAAGCGCACTCGTATCCCCCATCCCGAAAGCCAAGAAAGTTCGCGGCAAAGCTGCCGTCCAGCCGGACCTTCTGGCGGACGAACTGGGCCAGGAGTACAACCCCACCGAAGTCATAAACGGCATCCGCTCGCAGGTTGAGAGTTGGCGCCGGCTGCCGGAGAGCCAGTGGCAGGTCACACCTTCGACGGCTCGGCTTTTGCGTCACTGGCGCACACACGAGTTCGCCAATCAACGCCCGTTCTTCTGTCAGGTCGAGGCGGTGGAGACCGTCATCTGGCTGACGGAAGTCGCGCCCAAGTCGTCCTCGCAGGGCAGGCGCTTCTGGACTCACCTCGAAGCAGCGAACGCTGCTTCCAATCCCGACCTGATGCGCCTTGCCCTGAAGCTTGCGACCGGCGCAGGCAAGACGACGGTAATGGCGATGCTTATCGCCTGGCATACCGTCAACGCGGTGCGGCACCCCAACGCGAAACGCTTTTCGCGCGGCTTCCTTATCGTGGCGCCTGGCATCACCATCAAGGACCGGTTGCGCGTTCTCCAGCCCAATGACCCGGAAAGCTACTACAAAAGCCGGGAAATTGTCCCCGAGGACATGCTGCCGGACTTGGGCAAGGCCAAGATCGTCATCACAAACTATCACGCCTTCAAAAAGAAGGACGAGATGGCGCTCAACAAGGTGCAGAGGTCGGCACTGCGCACCGACCCGAAGCCTGAGAGCGATGGAGCGATGATTCGTCGCGTGGCCGGTGAATTGATGGGCATGAAGAATGTCGTCGTGCTCAACGACGAGGCCCATCATTGTTATCGCGAGCGTCCGCTCACGGACGAAGAGCAGAAGGCACTTAAGGGGGACGAACTCGCCGAAGCCAAGGAGAACAACGAGGCTGCACGGCTCTGGATCGCTGGCCTGGAAGCCATGAAGCGGGAGTTGGGCCTCAACATGGTCTACGACCTGTCTGCCACGCCATTCTTCCTGCGTGGCTCCGGTTATCGCGAGGGTTCATTGTTCGGCTGGGTCATGAGCGATTTTTCGCTCATGGATGCGATCGAATGCGGGATCGTGAAGCTTCCGCGCGTTCCCATCATGGACAATGTTCCCGGCGGTGAAACGCCAATGTTTCGAGATTTGTGGAAGCACATTGGATCGAAGCTGCCGAAAAAGGGACGTGGAAAATCCGGCTTTGATGATCCGCAGAAGCTGCCGAACGAACTCCTGACCGCTATCGATGCGCTATACGGTCATTACGAGAAGACATTCGATGCATGGAAGGCTGCGGGTATCGGTGTAGATCCCGTCTTCATTGTGGTTTGCAACAACACCGCGACATCGAAGCTCGTCCATGATTACATTTCGGGATATGAGCTGGAAGACGGGCATGGCAATCGTTCGCTTTTTGCCGGCAAGTGCAAGCTCTTCCGTAACTTCGATCCTGATGGCACAGCCCTTCCGCGGATGCGTACGCTTCTCATCGACTCTATGCAGCTTGAGTCCGGTGAGGCGATTTCGACGGATTTTCGTGATGCCGCTAAGGACGAGATCGAGAGGTTCAAGGAAGAACTGATCCAACGTACCGGTGACCGGGCCGCTGCGGAAAAAATCGACGACAGCACCATCCTGCGCGAAGTTCTCAATACCGTTGGGCGCCGCGGGCAGTTGGGCGAGGGCATCCGTTGCGTGGTTTCGGTCTCGATGTTGACCGAAGGGTGGGACGCGAACACCGTTACCCACGTCCTCGGCGTGCGCGCCTTTGGCACTCAGCTTCTGTGTGAGCAGGTCATGGGGCGTGCGCTCCGTCGCCAGTCCTACCAGTTGCAGCAGGATGGCCGCTTCGGCGTGGAATATGCCGACGTACTTGGCATTCCTTTCGATTTCACCGCCCAGCCGGTCTTGGCACCGATCAAGACGCCGCCAGATATGGTGCGCGTCCACGCAATGGTGCCGACCCGCGACATGTCAGAGATCCGCTTCCCGCGCGTGGAAGGGTATCGAACCGAGATGCCGCAGGACGTCATCCGGGCCGAGTTCACGGCGGACTCCGGGCTTGAGCTGACCCCTGAACTGGTTGGAGCAACGGAAACGGTCAACTCGGGGATCGTCGGTGAGCAGTCAGAGCTTACGCTCGATCACCTCGGGGAAATGCGCCAGTCTTCTGTGGCCTTGCGTCTGGCGGACTGGATCGTGAAGCGGCGCCTCACCGAGAGTGGACAACCGGTCAACGCTGGCTTGGTCATGCAGATGCGCACCATCGTGCGCAAATGGATGAACAACCATCTGGTCGTCAAAGGTTCAACTCAGCCGGCGCAGCTCCTCTACTACGCCATTGCGGATCGGGTGGCCGACCGCATCATGGCGGCTATCACGCAGGCTCAGGAAGGTGGCGGGCGTGTTCTGGCCATGCTCGATCCATACAATCGCGAAGGGTCGTCACGGAGCGTGAGCTTCATGACGAGCAAGGACCGGTATGAAACCGGTGAACGCTGCCATGTAAATTATGCTGTGATCGACAGCGATTGGGAGGCGGAGTTCTGCCGGGTGGCTGATAGCCATCGCCGCGTGCTGGCATGGGTGAAGAACCACAACCTCGGTTTCGAGGTCCCTTACACTGCGGGCGGCGAGGCTCGGCGTTATCGTCCCGATTTCATTTTGCGTCTGGACGATGGCCAAGGAGCCGATAACCCACTCAATCTCGTTGTCGAGATCAAGGGCGAGCGCGACGAAGACGACAAGGACAAGGCCCTTACCATGAGCACCCTATGGGTGCCCGGCGTAAACAACCTCGGTACGCAGGGGCGCTGGGCTTACGCCGAGTTCACCGATGTTTGGACGATCAAGACCGAGTTCGCCGCTAAGGTCGAGGCGTGGCTCGACGGTCTCGTCGCGGAGACGGTCGCGTGATGCCCTGTGATTACGATTATCGTAATTCCGTTTGCAAAGTTGGAAATCTCCAACTACCAAACACTGGTATCTGCCCCACGGGAGTAGGCCGGTCCGATGATCGAGGACTTATGCCGAAAGCGTGGGGCTTACTCGTTTTGGGCCAGTTTTCATGACCGGTCCGATCCTCACCCGACAGATTGCAATCCTGATCGATGGCGGTTTTCTGCTGCGCCGGCTGCCCAAGCTTGGCTTGGCTGGCCAAGATGTGGAAGCCGTTGCGGGCGCAGTCCGGCGCCTGTGTCGCCGCCATGTGGCCATGCTCACAGGTGCCCAAGACGAGCGGAACTGGCATCGCCATCTGTATCGGATCTTCTTCTATGACGCGCTGCCCTATGATGGCGCCGCCCATCACCCCTTGAAGAACCAGCAGATCGATTTCGACAAGAGCGATACCGCGAAGTTCCGTCGCGCGCTGTTCGCCGAGTTGCGCAAGAAGCGAAACGTGGCGCTGCGATTGGGCAAGGTGGTCCGCCACGATGACTGGTCGATGCCGACTCGAAAGCTCAAGCCGCTGTTGGGAACGCGTGACTGGATCGCTGGCCTCGATTTCGACGCCGTCGATGATCAGGGGCGGATAACGCTCGATCCAGAGCAGCTTGAAACCGTGAAGCGCCTTCAGAAGCGATGGTCCGAACTTGAGGACGACGACGTGGCGCTGGATCTGCGCCAGAAGGGCGTGGACATGCGCATCGGCCTCGACATAGCTGCGCTGACGCTCAAGCGGTTTGTCAGCACCTTGGTCCTCGTCTCCGGTGACAGCGACTTTGTGCCTGCGGCCAAGCTCGCGCGCCGGGAAGGTATGCAGTTCATCCTTGATCCGCTGTGGCAGTCCATCAACGATGATCTTTTCGAGCACATCGACGGGCTGCAATCCGGTCTTCCAAAGCCCAAGCCCAAACCACAATGAAACCGAAGTTCACCTGTCATGACTGATCCCATCGCATTTGGAACTCTTGAGGACGTCCAGGCACGTGTCGCCTGGGCGCATGAAGCTCATGTCTTTACTCCGTGGCTGGCCGAGAACCTGGATCGGCTGTCGAATGCCATCGGCATTCCGTTGGAACTTACCGGGCGCGAAGTTGGTGTCGGGCGCTACTCGGCCGACATTCTGGCGACCAACCCGATCGACGGCACCGTAGTGCTGATAGAGAACCAACTGGAGCCGTCGGACCACACGCATCTTGGCCAGATCATGACCTACCTGGCCGGGCTGGACGCGCATGTCATGGTCTGGGTCGCGCCGGACTTTCGGGCGGAGCACCTGTCGGCTATCCGCTGGCTCAATCAGCACACCGACGAAACCTTCTCGTTTTTCGCCGTGCGCCTTCGCGTGGTCCGTATTGCCGATAGTCCGCTGGCTCCGCTGTTCGACGTGCTGGAAAAACCCAACACTTGGGACAAGTCGCTTCAGCGGACAGCGCGGGCTGCCACGGCATCGACGACTTCGCCGGAAACGACTGCGCGTCGCGACACGTTCTGGGCCGCCTATGCTCAACTGGATCCGCAGGTTGAAACAGATCTCAAGGCGGGCGCAGGAGCTTCGGTGCGGTGGCGACCGGTGGGAGACACCGGCATCGTCGTCTCGCGCTGGACGGCAGTGAAGACTGCGGGGATTTTCTTGCGTGGTCGTCGAGGTCAAGGCGGTGCCGTGATGCGCCCCCGTTTCGAGGCTGCCGCGGCGCAGATCGAAGCGGAACTGGGCGTCCCTCTCGGCAACAACCTGGACTACCCGTTTGTGCAGGAGCGTGCCGTGGACTGGACCGATCCTGTTCAATGCGATGAGGCGGTGCGCTGGCTCATTGAACAGACGGCTCGGTACGAGGCAGCGGCATCGCGGTATCTCCAGCCGGAGAATGTCGCATGACACGGACCGACTTCGGCTACGAGTTCGCGTACATCGCGGTCGTCGATGCCTACAAATGGTGGATCAACAGCGACTTCGGGTTTCTGCAAGCCACTGGAGTGCTTGCTGCAGACGGGAGCGAGACGGGCGTGGCTGTCGGCACGTTCGATGTCACGACGATGCGAAGGATCGCGCGGGCCTACACTGTCAACCGCAACATTCCCGCGCACGCAGCGGATGCAGAAGGCCAGCGGCTCGCACAGGCACTGCAGGCTGCCGATGTCGAAACGTGGCTGTGCAAACCCTTCGCCGAACGGGCCAAGTGTCTGGCCGATTTCGTGCGTAGCAACCCGGTTCAGTTGGAGGCCGATGCCAACGGGAAGGTCACCGAGCGCCAACTGGCATCAGCCTTGTCGAAGCTGACCTGGTTTCTCCGCCCGAGGGACTGGACCATTTTTGACAAGTTCGTTGGCGCCGCTGTGCTCGGGCGGGATCAGGCCGGTATCGCGCAGATGACGGCGTATTATGAGACGTTGGCTCCAACCTGGGGTAAGGTCAGCACACAACTTGTAGATGAGGTGGACAAGGCAGGATTATGCCCGCTGCTCGGCTACCGGGTCGCGGACAAGTATCTGTTCGCGCAGGGTGTGGGGATGTACCGATCCGCCCTGCGCAAGAACGGTGAGGCATACGACAAGGTCGACTCCTCGCTCACCCTCGCGCAACGCTTCCAGAGTGGCGCCGTACAAACCCTCCTGACGGCATCCCGGGCGACCGGGCAGGTGCTCTCGCTCCATATGGGCGATACGCTTTCTTCGCTCGCCGCTGCCGTTTCTCCGATTTTATCTGCATCCGCATGGATCAAGGACCCCGCCTGATGGCCAAGAAACCCCTCACCGTCGAAACCCTCACGCATGATGAGGCGACCCGGAAGAATGCGCCGACGGCGGAATTGGAGGCGTTCGTGCCGCCAGCTGTGAAGACGCCGATCCAGGCGGTCTACGAGCGGCGCAATCCCGATCTCGATCCGCAGCTGGTGTGGCGGGGCAAGGACATGGCGGACTGGTCGGACCTTGTGGTCGAGGCGCCCCCGCTTTACATCCAGGAGAAGATCCACCCGAAGGCGCTGGTTGAGGATCTGAAGCGCGCGGCGAAGCGGCGGGCCGAGCCGGAGCCGATGGCGGACCTTTTCTCCGATTTCAACGGCGTGGCGCCCGAGGCGAAGACCGAGTTCTATGCGCACGACCAGCACTGGTCGAACCGCATGATCCTGGGCGATGGCCTGAAGGTGATGGCGAGCCTGGCCGAGCGCGAGGGGCTGAAGGGGCAGGTGCAGTGCATCTACTTCGACCCGCCCTATGGCATCAAGTTCAACTCCAACTTCCAGTGGTCCACCACGAGCCGCGACGTGAAGGACGGCAAGGCCGACCATTTCAGCCGCGAGCCGGAGCAGGTGAAGGCCTTCCGCGACACCTGGCGCGACGGCATCCATTCCTACCTCACCTACCTGCGCGACCGCCTGACAGTCGCCCGCGACCTGTTGACTGAGAGCGGCTCGGTCTTCGTCCAGATCGGCGATGAGAACGTCCATCGCGTGAGGGCGCTCATGGACGAAGTGTTTGGAGATGACAATTACGTCGTTGAAATATTATTTGCAAAAACGAGTAGCTCTACTGGAGATTACATAGCACCAACGGTTGATAGGCTTTTGTGGTACGCAAAGAGCAAGCCGTCTCTAAAGTATCGTCCATATATGATGGAGAAAAGGCCGGGCGAAAAGGGAGGGACAGGCTATCGCAATGCTCGAACCCCGTTCGGAGACCGGCGCCCGTTAACTAAAGAGCAGATGGGTGGTCAGGAAGTTATTCCTGAAGGGTGGAAAATTTACTTTCGTGACAATATAACCAGCCAAAGCATGGGTCGCTCAAAGGGCGAGGGGGCTGCGTCGTGGTTTCCCGTCCATATTGACGGCAAGGTTGTCCGTCCCGCTATGACTGTTCGTTGGAAAACGAATGAGGCGGGCATGGAGCGCCTTGGAAAGGCCAATCGGATCGAATTGAGCGGGTCTGATAACCTAGGTTATGTTCGGTATCTCGATGATTTTCGGGCATACGTACTCGGCGACTCATGGACTGACACTCTTGGGCAAAACCAATTTGGTGGCGACAAATTGTATGTTGTGCAGACTGGTTTAACGGTCGTTCAGCGTTGTATCCTTATGACCACCGACCCCGGCGATCTCGTGCTCGATCCTACCTGCGGGTCAGGCACAACGGCCTACGTCGCCGAGCAGTGGGGGCGGCGGTGGATCACCATGGATACCTCGCGGGTCGCATTGGCGCTCGCGCGGGCGCGGCTGATGGGCGCGCGCTACCCGTGGTATCTGCTGGCCGACAGCAAGGACGGGCAGCTCAAGGAAGCCGAAGTCACCCGCACGCCGCCTTCGATGGCGGTGACGCATGGCCGCATCCGCCAGGGCTTCGTCTACAAACGCGTGCCGCACATCACCTTGAAATCCATTGCCAACAACGCCGAGATTGACACGATCTGGGAGCAGTTCCAGCCGACGCTCGAAGATGTGCGCGGTCAGCTCAACGCGGCGCTTGGCGTCGAGTGGCAGGAATGGGAAATCCCGCGCGAGGTGGACAAGGAATGGCCGAATAGCACGAAGGCGATCCATGCCGAGTGGTGGGCGCAGCGCACCGCGCGCCAGAAGGAAATTGACGCCTCGATCGCGACAAAGGCCGATACCGAATACCTCTACGACCAGCCCTATGAGGACAAGGGCCGCGTGCGCGTTGCCGGTCCCTTCACGGTTGAGAGCCTATCGCCCCACCGCGTCGCAGCGGTCGATGTGGATGACAGCCTGTTCGACGAACTGGAGGCTGCCGAAGGGCGTCGACAGGCAGGCGAAGTGGGCGGGGGCGAGGCGGCGGACTTCGTCTCCATGGTGCTCGACAACCTGAAGAAATCGGGCGTGCAGCAGGCACACAAGGCGGATCGCCTCGTCTTCACTGCCACCAAGGGCTGGCCGGGCCGCTACATCAGTGCGGAAGGCCGAGTGCGCCAGTCCTCCGATGCCGAGGATACTCCCGAACGCCGCGCCGCAATCCTCGTCGGCCCCGAGTACGGCACCGTTTCGCGCGCCGATCTCACCGCTGCCGCGCGCGAGGCGATGGAGGCAGGCTTCGACCTGCTGGTGGCTGCCGCCTTCAACTTCGATGCGCACGCCAGCGAGTTCGACCGCATGGGCGCGCTCACCGTCTTGCAGGCCCGCATCAACCCCGACCTGCACATGCCCGACCTCGCCAACACCGGCGCGGGCAACCTCTTCACCGTCTTCGGCGAACCGGACATCCAGGTGCATGACGAGGCGGATGGTATGGTCTCCATCGAGGTGGCCGGCATCGACATGTACAAGGGCGGCCAGATCGAAAGCGGCGACGCCGACGACATCGCCGTGTGGTTCATCGACACCGACTACAACTACGAAAGCTTCTTCGTGCGCCACGCCTACTTCCCCGGCGCCAACGATCCCTACAAGGCCCTGAAAACCACGCTGAAGGCCGAGATCGACGCCGAAGCCTGGGAAAGCCTCAAGCGCACCCGCTCACGCCCCTTCCCGAGGCCGATCAGTGGACGTGTGGCGGTGAAGGTGGTCAACCACCTTGGCGATGAGGTGATGAAGGTGGTGGAGGTCTGATCATGAAGGGGGCGGAATCCAACAAACGTCCAAGCCTGGAAGGCTTGGTGAAGCAGCCATTTCGTATTAGAATATATATAGATGGGTATCACGCCTATCTGATGACTCAGGCTCTTGTTGATCAACAGAAGATTTACCGCAACAACGTGGCTGAGCGTCTCTCAAGCGCGGGCAAGATATTATTAAATGATCTTCCAGAATCTGCATGGGCGCCATATGCGCTCTCTTCCATAAAAAATATGGAAGGTCGCGTGGTGGGTTCGGCTGAGCGGCATTTTACTGAGCTGGGGATAGATCTAATTAAGAAAAAAGACGTCGATCGCATCGAGTCTAAATTTTTCTTTGATCCGTTCGGTCATTTCGATGGGTTCGATGCGACCGGACGAGTTGCATTCGACGTAACCTGTGATGCTGTGATTTTTGCACCCCGGTTTGATCGGGAGCGCTTGATTGCCGATCTTGAGAAGTATCGTTCAGAGTTGGCCGACAGTCGCGACATAGAAGTCTTAAATCGCGACATTCGGCGCTTGCAAAGCGGGCGATATGAGAAGAGCCAGAGATTCTACTCTGAACTGTCCAAGCTGGTTGGAGAACAGTCTCAGAATGGGTACCTGAAGTTTGATGACGGAAAACGGAAATCCTTTCTGTCGGAAAAAGGCGTCGACAGTGATTTTACGCATAGAATTTGGAAGGACATATCCAGAAATTCAGTAGATTTCTTTGTTCTTTTGACGAATGATGCCGATCATGCGCAATCATTTTCCGTGCTCGCGGAGCATGGCAAGCAATTCGCGTTAATGGGATATGAGGACCGGCCGGCAAGAGCATTGCAGGATCAACTTGGCTCATTGAAGTTGTATTTCAACGCGCTGAGCTACGAAGAAGATTTTGATTTCTCGGACTACTGGCTTGCGGAGTCCAACCCAGATAGCATTCAAAGGTTGGATGAAGCTCGTCAGCAATGGGAATGGTGGAAATCGGAAGGTTTAGTTTAACGATGAACCTTCTCTGGTCCTCGACTTTCACCGATGCGCTCGGCAAGCTCACTCCGCAGGAGCAGAAGCAGGTCAAGCTGACGGCAACGGACTTGCTGTTCGATCCAAAGGGCAATGGGACTCAATTGCATCGAGTTGAGGCGTCGCCAGGACTATGGACAGCGCGTGTCAGCCAGGACCTGCGGATCGTGCTCCACAAGGATGGTGAGCGCACGCTGTTGGCCTATGTCGGACACCATGATGATGCCTATCGCTGGGCCGAGCGCAAGCGGCTGGTCCAGCATGAGCGCACGGGCGCCATGCAGATCGTGGAAGTGGTAGAGCGTGTCGAAGAGCGTCTCGTTTACACCGAGAGGGTCGTCGAGCATCAGCCAGAGCCATCGCCCGTAAGCAAGCCGTTTGTCAATCTGAGTGATGACCAACTTCTTGATGTCGGTGTGCCCCGCGACTGGCTGGGCCCCGTTCGTCAGGCACAAGAAGCCAGCGTGGATGGCCTCTTTGCCAGCTTGCCCAGTGAGGCGGCTGAAGCCTTGCTGGACTACCTGACCGGGGGGCGGCTGGAGGATCATATTGCGCTTAAGGCTCTTCCAGGCGCGGATCCGTTCACGCATCCGGACGCACAGCGCCGGTTTCGAGTGGTCGACAATCTGGAGGAACTGCAGGCTGCGCTCGATCAGCCGTTCGAAAAATGGGCTGTGTTCCTGCACCCGGCTCAGCGTGCTTTGGCGGAACGGGAATGGGCAGGCGCGGCTCGGGTGACAGGTTCAGCGGGGACCGGGAAGACGATCGTCGCACTGCACCGGGCTGCATACATTGCGCGTGAAGACGTGGGCGCCCAGGTTCTGCTCACGACGTTCTCCAAGACCTTGGCTGCGGCCTTGGCTTGCAAACGGGACATTCTGACCGAAGCGGAACCGCAAGTTCGCGACCGGATTACGGTGCGCACCTTGGATCAGGCGGTATTCGAGCTTCATACTGGTCAATTCGGTCAGCCCAATGTTGCTAATCCCGCCTTGATCCGTTCTGCCATTGCCGATGCGAAGAAGGCTGGCCTGGGCAATGGGATGACGACGGACTTTCTCCTCGAGGAATGGGACGAGGTGGTCGATGCCTGGAATGTCGAAACAGGCGAAGGCTATGCGGTCGTCCCCCGGATTGGGCGACGTACCCGTCTGGGCGTTCAGCAGCGGGATGCTGCGTGGGCTGTATTTCAGTTCGTGCGGGAACGATTGAAGCAGCGCGGGGCCATGACCTGGGCGCAGATCTACGCTCGGATGGACGCATGGCTGGCTGCCGGCGGTAATCCGAACTTCACGCACGTCGTCGTTGATGAGGCTCAGGATCTTTCTGTCGCACAGGTCCGGTTACTCGGGCAGATCAGTAGGGTGCGATCCGATGCCGCATTTCTGGCAGGGGACATTGGCCAGCGGATTTTCCACCTGCCGTTCAGTTGGAGCAAGCTTGGCCTCGACATCCGCGGTCGAAGTCACGCGCTCAAGGTGAATTACCGCACCTCGCACCAGATCCGCAGTCTCGCGGATCGGCTGCTACCTCCGGCCATTGCAGACATGGATGGTGTGGAAGAAGGGCGGCGTGGCACGGTGTCGGTCTTCGACGGGCCAGTTCCGGAAATCGCTTTGGTCGCGGATGAGACTGAAGAGCAGGAGGCTCTGGCAAAGTTCCTCGCTTCGTGCCAGGCAGATGGCATGGATCACGCCGATATTGGCGTACTCGTCCGAGGCGAACAGCAACTGGCGCGTGCACGCGATGCCGTTCGTGAAGCAGGCTGTGATCCGCGCGCCGATGACGGCGTTAGGATCGTAACCATGCACGACGCCAAGGGCTTGGAGTTTCGGGCAGTCGCCGTCCTTGCCTGTGACGAGGATGTCGTGCCCGATCCCACTCGTCTCGCGGCAGTGGGAGACGTGGCGGACTTGGAGGCGGCCTATGAAACGGAACGCCATCTGCTCTATGTCGCATGCACAAGAGCGCGTGATCGCCTTTTGGTGGTTGGCATTGATCCAGGGAGCGAATTTCTCGACGACTTGAGAAGTTGAGAGGATTTTGCGTTTGAATACTTTTTCTTAGTGGGAAAAGCTGCATGTTCGGAGTCGCGAGGGACTCGGGCCGATCTGGCCCAGGTGATCGGTTCGATTGGCTGACATCAGCAACCCTTGCGAAAACCGAGGGCAGCTTGCGAACACCTAATCCTTACTTGCTCACCCGCAACGCCATTGTTCGTAGGCGACGCGCGTGAGCAGTCGCCCCTACATTGGCAAAAGCGCGTCAGAGCTTGAACAGATTGTTCGCGACAATCGCGGTTCCTCTCCTGAACTGCGGCTGGTGCTTGCCGAGCTGCGAAATCGCAAGACACTTATGGCCCGTCGATTGGCCGACGAAGTTCAGGCCCTGCTTGTCGAGCTTGCGGACCAGCCTGATCAGCGCACGCTCATCGCAGACCTCTTTCAAAAGCCCGTCGCTCCTATCCAGAAGGACAGAGCCGCCTTGCCTATTCGAATTTCTGCCGCTGTTGCTGACAAGATTGGCTTCGCGTCCCACCAAAATGCGGTGCCGATCTTACGGGATCTGGAGATCCATCACGAGGGCGAAGCAGCGTACCAAAACCTTACAATCCACCTCTCTGCTAATCCGCCGTTCCTGAGCGAGCGGACTTGGCGGATCGATGAGTTGGCTCCCGGGACATCACTTCATGTGACCGATCGCGATGTCGCGTTGGACGCCAGTTTTCTTGGCAATCTGAGCGAAAGCATCCAAGGTTCTGCCACGCTTCGGATCGAGGCGGGAGGCGAGGTGCTGGCTCTATCGACCTTCCCGGTCGAATTGCTGGCACGCAACCAATGGGGCGGCGTCGGCAGCATGGGCGAGTTGCTTCCGGCTTTCGTCATGCCGAACGACCCTGCGGTCGATCGTATCCTTAAAGCGGCATCCGATGTGCTGCGCAGGGCGGGTAAGCGTGATGCGATCAACGGCTATGAGGACAAGTCGCGGACACGGACCTGGGAGCTGACTTCCGCCATCTGGTCCGCCGTTTGCGGGCTTCGGCTGTCATACGCGCTTCCGCCCGCGAGTTTCGAACGTGTTGGTCAGAAGGTGCGCACGCCATCGGCGATCCTGGACGGGGGGATGGCAACCTGTCTGGATACCTCGCTTCTGTTCGCCGCTGCTCTGGAGCAGGCAGGGCTGAACCCACTGCTGATCCTGACCGGCGGGCACGCCTTTGCCGGCGTCTGGTTGCAGCCGATCGAGTTCTCGACGCTGACGACCGAGGAAGCGGCTGCACTTCGCAGGCGCATCGACGTCAAGGATCTTCTCGTCTTCGAAACCACGTTGGCGACTAACGCATCGCCTCCATCGTTCAGCCAGGCCGAAAATGCTGCTTTGCGCCTGATTGCCGAAGACGCCGCAGACCCGTTCGAAGTGGCCATCGATGTCCACCGTGCGCGCATGCAAAAGATACGTCCGCTGAGCGTCGTGGGTGTCGGCAGGCAGGGGCAGAACGGCGCCGAGCGAGAGAGTGGCGTCATGGATGCGCTGGAAGAAGCTCCGCTGCTGCCCGAGTTCGATGTCGAATTGGGCGAAAATTCCGACAAGGTCACCGACCGAGTGGAATTGTGGCAGCGCAAGCTGCTCAATCTCACGACCTCCAACCGTCTGCTCCATGTCCCCGATGGCGGTAAGGTTGTGCGTCTGGCTTGCCCCGACCCGGCTTTGCTCGAAGACCGGCTTGCGGATGGCAAGAAGATCAAGATTGCGCCCATGCCCGACCTTACCTCGGGCGGACGCGACGAGAAGCTGTATGAAAACCAGACGACGCACAGCCTTCGGGAGGAAGTTGCAAGGGCGGCCCTCGATCGCAACGAGGTTCTGTCCCTGAACGAGAAGGGCAAGCTCGAAGCGTCCCTGATCGATCTTTACCGCAAGGCACGCAGTGACCTTGCCGAAGGCGGGGCCAACACGCTGTTCCTGTCATTGGGTTTCCTCAAGTGGAAGAAGAAGCCCGAGGATGCGCGCAGCTATCGTGCTCCGCTGATCCTTCTGCCGGTCAAGCTGGAGCGAAAGAGCGCCATTTCCGGCGTTGTCATGACCCAGCATGAGGACGAGCCGCGTTTCAACCTCACCTTGATAGAACTGCTGCGGCAGGACTTCGAGTTAAGCATTCCAGCACTCGAAGGTGCGTTGCCGACCGACAAGAGCGGTATCGACGTCCAGCTGATCTGGAACATCATGCGCACGGCTGTGCGGGATATGCCCGGGTTTGAGGTTGTGCCCGACGTCGTTTTAGGCACCTTCTCCTTTGCAAAATACCTCATGTGGAAGGATCTTGTCGATCGCGCTGACCTGCTCCGCCAAAGCCCGGTGGTGCGGCATCTCATCGATCGCGAGGCGACCGCCAGCCGGGTGGACGGGGAGTTTCCGAAGCCGGAAGTGCTGGATGACACGGTTGATCCGGTCAATCTATTCACCCCGCTGCCTGCCGATAGCTCGCAGCTTTCCGCGGTCGTGGCTTCCGCCAAGGGCCACAGCTTCGTTCTGGACGGTCCGCCCGGGACCGGCAAATCCCAGACTATCGCCAACATGATCGCGCACAATCTCGCGCTTGGCAGGCGTGTCCTGTTCGTGGCGGAGAAGATGGCGGCGCTTGACGTGGTGCAGCGGCGCCTCGCCGAAAAGGGATTGGGCGAATACTGCCTTGAACTGCATTCGGCAAAGGCGACCAAGGTTGAGGTGCTCAAGCAGCTGGACCGCGCATGGTCTGTCCGCGAAACCCTGTCGGCAGAGGAATGGGCGCGGGAGGCTGCCGAAGCCAAACGGCTTCGGGACAACCTGAATGGTGTTGTGCGACGGCTTCATGCACGCGCCCGTAACGGGCTGACAATTCACCATGCGATCGGACGGGTTGTGCGGGACGCCACTGCGGCAATCCCGCGTCTGAATTTCTCGGCCGAAGCCGATCATGGCGAGGATGAACTGGGCGCTATGCGCGACGTCGCGCGTCGCCTCGGTCTGGCGCGGCAGGCCATCGTTGGCGTGACCGGTGAACTCGACGCATTGCGCCGAGGCACCTGGTCCAACCAGTGGCAAGATGACATTGCTCAGGCCGCGAGGGCGATCGGCCCTGCCATAGACCGATTGGTCGGCGCGCGCGATGCGTTGCTCCAGGCGAGCGGGTTGCCGCTCCCCGCAGACACTTCTGACGAACGTGCGGCACTGGACGAGCTAATTAGGGTTGTCCGCAGTACGTATGGGCGCGACATGCGCCTGGCCTTCGTGCCGGACATGGCGGACCGTGTCCTGGCTGCGCGAAATGCCAAGGACCTTTTGGAAAAGTACCGTGGTCTCGAACGGGGCCTGTCCGTGCCCTTCGCATCGGAAGCTGCACGCCGTATCCCGGTCGATGCGATCCAGGCTGATTGGGAGGCAGCAGGACGGCGGCTCTGGTTCTTCGCGACATTGGCACAGCGGAAGGTGGCAAGGGCGCTGGCAAGCGTTGGAGGAACCAGCGGCGAGCCAGATCCTGCAACAGACCTCCCGATTTTGGCCGCAATGAACGGTTTGCTGCAGGAGATCGACGCTCTTGTCCCAAGGCTTGCCAATGTCTCCTCATGGACTGGCCTTTCCACCGACCTGGACCGCATGGAGACGGAATGCGCTCTCTCTGAAGATCTTAAGGGCGCGATCCAGACCCGTGCGAGCGACCCCGACCATCTGGTTGCATTGCGTGCCGCGGTTTCCCGGCTGGTCATCGATGCGAACGACCTGATCGGGCCGGACGGGACTTTGGCTCGTGCGCAGGATGCCTTCGGGGCCGCAGTCAGTGCCTATGGGCAAGCAGCTCAGGCATTTGAAACCAGCGGCGAGGTCGCCGCTGACCTGTCCCACGAAGAACTGCGAGCCATCGCGGGTGCCGTGCTTGCCAACCTGCCACGTCTGCAAGCGTTGACGGGCTGGCAACGAGTGAGGGCCGAGGCCATGGCAGTCGGTATGGGGCCAATCGTGGCGGCGCTTGAAGGGGGCGAACTGGCCCCGGCAGACGCACGCAATGCATTCGAGATCGGATATGCGCAGTGGTTCGCCAGAACGCGCATCGATGCCGAGCCATTGCTGAGCCAGTTTGCCTCCGGTGTTCACATGGACGACATCGCGGCCTTCCAGCAGATTGATGACCGCTTGAGCCAATCGGCCGTTCGCTACATTCGTGCGCAGCTTTCCGGTCACATCCCGGCGCGCGAGGAAACCGGCCAGAAGGATGGTTACGGTGTCTTGAAGCACCAGCTTCAGCTCAAGCAGCGGCACAAGCCAATCCGCCAGCTTGCAACGGAAATGGGGGATGCCTTCACAAGGCTGGCCCCTTGCATGTTGATGAGTCCGCTTTCCATCGCGCAGTACCTTCCCGCCGATCAGGCCCTGTTCGATCTGGTCATTTTCGACGAGGCATCGCAGGTGACACCTTGGGATGCCATCGGTGCCATGGCACGAGGCAAACAGGTGGTGATCGCGGGTGACCCCCGACAGATGCCGCCGACCAACTTCTTCCAGCGATCCGCGGGCGCGACCGATGAGGAAGGCGACGTCGAGGAGGATATGGAGAGCATCCTCGATGAGTGCTTGGGATCGGGCATGGTTTCGCACTCGCTCAGCTGGCACTATCGCAGCCGACACGAGAGCCTGATCGCGTTCTCGAACCATCGCTATTACGAGAGCGGCCTCGTCACGTTCCCGGCACCTGTCACTCGGGCAAGTGCCGTCGAGTGGCGGCGTGTCGATGGTGTCTATGCACGCGGTAAGGGGCGCATCAACCCGATCGAAGCAAAGGCAATGGTGGACGAAGCCGTGAGCCGTTTGCGCGATCCGGCGTTTGGCGGCGCAGGCAAAACGCTCGGGATCATAACTCTGAACGCCGATCAGCAAAAGCTTGTCGAGGATCTGCTTGACAAGGCCCGGCAACGCTACCCACAGATCGAACCCTATTTCGCAGACAGCCTGTCCGAACCGGTGGTGGTCAAGAACCTCGAAACGGTGCAGGGCGACGAACGTGACCTCATCCTTCTGGGCATCGGCTTCGGGCCGACGGAGCCGGGTGCGCAGACCATGTCCATGTCGTTCGGCGCACTCAACAATCAGGGTGGGTGGCGCCGTCTTAACGTGGCAGTGACCCGCGCTCGGCAGGAGATGGTGCTATTCACCTCCTTCGACCCCGGCATGATTGATCTCAACCGGACCAGCGCAAGGGCCGTTGCTGACCTCAAGCACTTCGTCGAGTTCGCCGATCGCGGTCCCCGTGCGCTTGCCGAGGCAGTCAAAGGTTCTGTCGGTGGATATGACTCCCCGTTCGAAGAGGCCGTTTCGGCAGAGCTGATCCGGCGCGGCTGGCAGGTCGTGCCGCAAATCGGCGTTTCGCGCTTCCGTATCGATCTTGGGATCGTCCATCCCGACCGCCCAGGCGATTACCTCGTTGGCGTGGAATGCGATGGTGCGACCTACCACAGTGCCGCGACGGCCCGCGACCGGGATAAGGTACGCCAGGCCATCCTGAAGGGGCTGGGTTGGGATCTCGTGCGGGTCTGGTCAACCGATTGGTGGATCGATCGACAGGGGGCGGCAGACAAGCTGCATCTCGAAATCGACCGCCTTCTCGAAGCGTCCAGAGAAAAGGTGGCTCTTGAGGAAAAAGCTAAGCCCGTGGAGCCTGTTGTCGAAGAGATCGAGGAAGTCGAGCATGCCGACGCAGTCTCGGTTCCTGAGCTGGCTATCGCCGCTGAGAGCGAGGATGAGCTTCCACTTGTCGTAGGGCTTTCGCAGCACGATGCTTTTACGCCCAAGAGGATTGGCGCGGGGCTTTACCGCCGCGCGGATTTTTCTGGCTTTTCCGCAATGATCGATCCGGATCGTTTCTACGAACCCGACTATGATGGCGTCCTGATCCAATTGGTCGGCCACGCCATCACATCGGAAGCGCCGATTTCGGATACGTCCCTGTTTCAGGCGATAGGCCATGCGCACGGCTTCAAGCGAGCGGGCCGCATTATTCGCGAGCGCGTTCTGGCGATCGTTCAGGCGCACTTCCATGCGGAAGTGGATGATGCAGGCAAGTGCTTCGTATGGCCCGATGCGATGATGCCGGACACCTGGGACCACGCGCGAGAACCTGCCACCGAGGCCGACATTCGGCAGATCGATGACATCGCACTCGCCGAATTGCGGGCAGCGGCTTCCGCGTCGTCAGGAAATGACGTGGCAGTGGATGTTGCTCGTCATTTCGGGGTCAGACGGCTGAGTGTGACCGCGCGCGAAAGAATCGAACGCGCACAGGCGCGCTCGTTTGGGGAGTAAACCGATGACTGAGGATCAAGCTGAGAAGATCATTGATCTCCTGCAGACGATGTCCGGCCAATTGCAGGACATGCAGACTTCATTCTTCGAGTTCACGAACCACAACGTTCAAAGCATCAAGGCGACCGTCGAGGACGTTACAGGCCCAACAGGATATAACCTGGAGGATTTGCACAAGGAGCTTGTCGACATCGGCGGGATCTTATCATCCATCGACGAAAAGACCGGGTGAGATTGGCTGTCGTCTCAAAGTCTCGCATCGGCAAGGATGTCCCTTTGCCTCCTGCTCCAGGTTAGCTCGAGCCATAGCCGAATGGGGCTTTTAGGGTCGGTTTTAGGGTCAGGCTCTTCAGAGGGGTGCGAAAGTCCCAGAAATCTTGACGTTTGGGGCTGGGATTGGTCGGACACCCTCTCCGCCAGAGGCCCCTCCACAAGGAGCCACAGACGTCCACCCGGATAGACACTTTCCCTCTGAAGAATTGACGTTTAGCAGGCTCGGGGATCGCAGTTTTCCACGGGCCTCCGACACCCATGTGCTTCTGATTTGTGGGCTCGGCGCTGAAAAACGTGGCCTCGGAGATGACGATTTAAGTGAGGCAAAATCCGCGCCATCAAGCTGCGCGACAAGGCCTTCCAGCGGACCGACAGCCAGGGTCTGCCCGCGTCCGGGCGCATACTGGCGCCGCATCGCCTTCGCCAGCCTAGGGCTTATCGTCATCCTCATTGCCGCCAATTCGCGAACAGGAGCGATCGCCTTGTGTGACCTTAGTTGGCACCGAACACTTCCGCCAGACCGCCCCGCAGGCGCCGCTACGTGAGAGAGAGCCTGAGGCAGACGTAGAGGCCTTCGGGCCGGAAATCGAACTCAGCGCCGTTGCCCTCACCCCGAAGGGCGCGCGCTATCATGCGAGAGCCGAATCCCTTTTGCGCCGGTGGTGATGTAGCTGGGCCGCCTGCCTCGGTCCAACGCAGTTCAAGGCGCGGGCTTCCCGCCTGTTCTGGAAGTTCCCACTCGATCTTCACTGTTCCAGTCGGGGTGGAAAGAGCCCCATATTTCACAGCATTTGTTGCCAATTCGTGGAGAACCATCGCGAGTTGTAGTGCGCGGTCAGAGGATATTTGCACCTCGCATCCATTTATTTCGAACCGACGATCGGCCTCGGCTGCAAACGGCGCCACGGCGCGCTGCACGATATGCGTGACGTCGACCATCTTCCAATCCCGCTGCGTGAGCAGATCATGGGCCTCAGACAGCGCAAAAAGCCGAGCATCAAATGCTTTCAGTTCCGAGCGAGGGGCCTGGCGAAACGTCTGCATGGCCACCGCCTGGATCGTCGCCAGCGTGTTTTTGACCCGATGCTTCAGTTCATGAAGAAGAAGTTCCTTTGACTCCTCCGCTCGCCGTCGTTGCTCAATCTCCTGCTGGGCGGCTTTATGCAGCCGCGCGTTGTCCATGGCGACAGCTGTCTGGGCGGCGATGGCGGCGACAAGGTTTTCCGTGTCGGCCGTGAACTTACCGGGTTCATCATGCGCGAAAAACAGCCCGCCCAGCACTTCGCCCGACACGGAGGTCACAGGCACCGCAAGATAACTGACGACGGGAAGATGTCCCGGCGGCATACCATAATGCGGTGCACTATGCCCATAGCGCGGATCGGTCCGGATGTCGTCGGATCGGATTACGCCTTCACCTGCGAAGGTAGGAGCGAAAACTGCGGTGTTCCGAGGCATTCCAAAATTGAAAGCCTCTCGTGCTGCGCCCGAAAGGGTATAGAGCTGGTAGGATTCCCCAGCCGCGTTCGTGACATTGTAGAAGAACGCACCGAACTTCGCCCCGCTCAGTTCGGTGCCGATGTCAGTCACTGACTGCACGATCCGATCAAGATCGAGATCACGGGAGATTTCACTGGCGACGCGGTAAAGGGTCTGAAGGCGCTCGGATTGTTGCGCAAGCAACGTCTCGGTCTGTTTGCGCGCGGTAATGTCGCGGGCTGTTTGGGATGCGCCAATCACCAAACCGTCCGCTGACCGGATCGGCGACACGGTAAGGGAAATATGGATGAGGCTACCGTCCTTGCGCTGCCGCAAGGTCTCGAAATTCGAGATACGCTCGCCGTTTTTCAGCCGTGCAATGATTTCGTCTTCTTCAGCCCGGCGATCTTGCGGGATCAGGGTCAAGATCGAAGCGCCTATTATCTCTTCAGGAGCGTAGCCGAAAACACGCTCGGCGCCGGCATTCCAATCCGTGATGATGCCGTCGAGCGTTTTGCCGATGATCACGTCGTCGGAAGATTGGATGATAGCGGACAGTCGATCGGCAGCGCCCAAAGCGCCTCGCTTCTTAAGTCCGTGCTCTGCGTCCACATGCGTAGCATCATTCGCAGCCATCAAGGCTAAAGCCTTTCCCCGCGGAGTTCAGAAACAGCAGTCAGCAATCTCTCCATTGCATAAGGTTTGTCGAAAACCAGGTCAAAGAGATCAGCACGCGACCTTGCTATGGCGCCCTGCGCGCCGCTTACAAGAATGATGGGAATGGCCTGTAGAGCGCTGTCGGC
Source organism: Novosphingobium sp. HII-3 (assembly GCF_002916655.1). GTDB lineage: Bacteria > Pseudomonadota > Alphaproteobacteria > Sphingomonadales > Sphingomonadaceae > Novosphingobium > Novosphingobium panipatense. The sequence continues at coordinate 7,357 of NZ_PPSM01000027.1, read as the reverse complement.
TTTCATCGCTTCGGCCAGTTCAAGACCCGTCATCAATGGCATCATGAAATCAGTGATGACCAGATCGGGTTGAAGGCTGCGGACCAGCTTCAGCGCGTCCGCCCCGTGCGCGGCATCATGCACCTCATGCCCAGCCTCTTCCAAGCTGACCACCAGCAAGTCGGCAATCAGGAACTCGTCTTCGGCAACGACTATCTTCATGGAGAACTCCACCGGGGGACTCTATCCATGAGAGCCGTTACGCTTCGAGGGGCTTGGCCAGTCCGGTCGAGATGCCGGTGGCTGGTTGAAACGGTCCTTTGATCGCAAGGCCACGTCCGTCGATATGAATTTCCTGAGGAGCAGCCTGGAACGACTGGTCACGGATCTTCAGGACGGACATCACGCGTTTGTATTCTGACCGGATTTCAACTTGGCGCATCATGATAAGATTATCGAGCAGACTGGAGATTTCCGGTCCAGGCGCTGCTACCCCGGACGCGAAAAGGTCACGCAATTCCCACGTGCCCACAGCGGTAACACCCATCGCCCGCAATTCGTTCGTCAATGCCGCAAAGAATTCCACCAAACGACGAGGATGAACGGCTGCACGCTCGAATCCGCCGAGGGAGTCGATGAAAAGCCGCTTCACGCCCCGGGCCGAAACGGCATCAAAGAGTCGATAGGCCAGCTTGTCGAGAAGATTTTCGGTAAGAGGTTGCCACAGGATATCGACTTCTCCCCGTTCGATATGTCCCTGGAGGTCAAGACCCAACGCTTTCGCTTTGATCAACAAACGATCGCGGGACTCGTAGAAGCCAAAATGAAGACCAGGCTCCTCCGGGGAGGCGGCCGAAAGGAAATTCAGGCCGAAGGACGTCTTACCACAGCCCGAGGGTCCTATGAGCAGGGTGATCGATCCCTGCGGAAGGCCTCCGCCGGTAATTTCATCGAAACCCTCTATCCCGGAACGGAGGGGTCTCGGGTCTGGATTGTCGGTCGCTGACGGCGTGTGGAAGGCCGCTTCGATCCGCGGGAAAACACTCACGCCGTCACCGGAGATTTCATACTGATGATAACCGCCCAGAGCAGCGCTGCCCCGCGACTTGCGGGGGCGAAGGCGGCGTACGGTGCGGACGCCAACGAGTTCCTCATGGAGCTCCAGCACACCATCCACCATCGTGTGCTCGGGACTCTCATCTTGCACGCCGGCGCTGGTGAGAAACAGGACAGTGCAACCCACAAACGCTGCCTGGCTTTGCACTTCGGCCACGAATGTTTTGACATCGAGGTCCGTCTCCGCACGGTCGCGGGCATTGAGCAGCCCATCGAACACGATCAGCGAAGCACTTTGACGCTTGGTCTCCTTACGCAGCAAGTCCACGACAGCCCCCAGGCCTTCCTTGCTGAGGGTCTGGAAAACGCTGACATAGACGATGTTGCTGCCAAGCCTCTCCTTTTCGAAGAAGCTCAGTGTGGAGAGCGACTGGAAGAGGCGATCGTGCGTCTCGGCGAGCAGGGTGACATAAAGCACGTTCCTGCCGGCCGCGGCCGTCGCAAAGGCGATCTGATTTGCCAGGATTGTCTTGCCAGCGCCAGGATGACCTTGGACAATGTAGGAAGCACCCTCGACGAAGCCACCGCCAAAAACGGTGTCCAGGCCAGGGATCCCGGTCGAGAAGCGGGGAAGGATCTGCGTCACAAATTAGCCTCATCAGCGCGTATTGGCCAAGAGGCCGTTTGCGTTGATAGCAGCCCGCAGTGCCACCGTCAGGATGGCTAGTCGATTTTTTAACACCCTGTTGTACGCGTGAGGAGGTCTAGAAGAGGGCTTGTGCTATCCGGTGCGGAAGAGAAGCGGCATCAAGGATAAGGAAGAGAAAGAGCGAATGGTGCGGGCGAAGCGGTCGCTCCGAATTTCGCGCCGGGGAACCCCGCTGTCGCGAGCGCCGAGGTGTCGAACAGCACTATCTATCGGATTCGACCTTCTCTGTGCTTGCCGGGCGGGCAACAGTTCGATTGCCCGCCCGCTTGGCCAGCCACCCACCGCAGCTTCACGTGGGTGCAGACACAACTAGCCTTCGTATTTTCGGTCGATCAGAGTTTGATGGATGTGGCCAGCGTACGGAACTTCTCGATGTCCTTGTCGAAGAAGTAGATCTGGGGCGCCTCGTAGGCGACGAGGTACAACTGACCATTGACCATGGCACCAAAGGCCTCCCCTTTGCGGCGAACGTCGTCCGACTTCGTGAAGTTGTAGGTGAAGCGGATGCCAGCGTGCCCGCCCAGTTGTGCCGGAGCCTGCGTGTCGATCGCCATCTGGTTGACGGCATACTGGCTGCGGTAGGTCGTCTCGAGAAGCGTCGGTATGTCAGTGACAAGCATGTTGCTGGCCACCTTGGGGAGGGGGCTATTCTTCTTGTCACGCTCGCGCAACAGCGGCTGGCCTGCGGCGATCCCGCCGAAGAATGTGACCTTGTTCAGCGAGTCGCCGTCAAGCGTCCAGACTTCGACGTTCTTGCCCCCGCTGAGGCTGAGCTTGTTCCACTCGCCTGCGGGCGAAGCGGAGATGCGTGACTTGGCGATGCCTGCCCGAGGGCCAGGGCCGATCAGTGAGTTTGCGAGGACCGGCGTGGAGCAGGCGGCGAGAAGAGCGATGATGGAAATGGTGACGCGCAACATGGGATGACCTCAGTTCGCCATAAGGGTGTGGATGATCGCCGCGTCCGAAGCCTCGGGCGCTGCCATCAGGTAAGCGGAGAGTGCGGCGCGGCCTTCCTCGACCTGACCATTGCGGATCAGCGCGAGGCCGAGATTGCGGTCCAGGTCCGGCGCCGCGTAGCCGGCGGCTTTGGCTTCGCGATAGAACTGGCTGGCAAGCTGCAGGTCGCGCGGGTTCGCTCGGGCGCGATAAAGCTCGCCCCGCGCAAACAGAAGGTCCGAGGTCCAGCCGGAGCGGGCTGCCAGGTTCGACAGGATGTAGTCCGTGCCACCAAAGTCGTTGAGCTTGTTCTGCGCCGCCAGGAAGCGTGGCAGGTAAGGCGCAAGCGCGTCCTGAAGCTCCTGCTTGCGCGGGTCACCTCCGGCTGGAAGCTTGTCGGCCTCCTGGGCCAGATACACCGCGCGGCTGAGCGGGGTCGGATGCGTGTCGAAGAAGCCTGCGGTGAAGTGCTGCTTTGCCTTCAGCTTGCGGCCGCGCGCCGTCGCTTCCTGTTCCGCCATCAGCGATTTCCAGATTTCGGAAGCTGAATGGGCGGGGTAGCCAGATTGTGCGATGTACTTGAGGCCCAGAAGGTCCGCGGCCGTCTCCTGATCGCGGTTGAAGCGAAAGATGGAGCCGACCAGCGATAGCTGCGTGCTTCCGGTCGGTGTGTTGGAAATGCCGCCGAGTACCGTTACCCACGCCATGACATCCGTTCCGGTGCGCCTGTTCTTGAAGCCGTTCAGGCCGTGGCGGAGTTCAAAATGGGCGAACTCGTGTCCAAGGACAGCGGCGAGTTCGCCTTCGTTGCGAACCCGAAGGAGGAAGCCGGACTGAACGAACATCGCGCCGTTGGGCATCATCGACGCGTTGAACTGCGGATCTTCCATGGCGTAGAGCCGAACGCCTGCGCAACGCTCCTGGCCGACCTCCCGGCAAAGCACGCCGAGCAGATACTTTTCCAGGTTGCCGTCGCGAATGCGCAAGGGACTGTCACGCATCCGGCGTTCAGCCTCGTCGGCCTGCATCCACAAGCCGCGTTCATCGACATTCGTCGGCTCGTACGCGGCCGTGTAGGTGGGCAGGGCCAGCGTAGGATCGACAGCATGCGCCGCCGATCCCGCACAGGCGATCAGCGCGCTGGCCAGCAGCGCGAGGGAGCGGCGCATGTCAGTTGCCCGCAGCGGCGACTTCGACCGGTCGGCCGGGGAAGCCTTCAAGCAACTGCGTGACGCGCTTTTGCGCGCCCTCAAGTGTACGAACATCTCCACCCATCTGCCGGTCGGCATTGAGCCAGACCAGTTCGCCGGTCTTGAGATCCACAAGCCCGGCGTAGCCCTGGTGAACGCCGGAAGTAACGCCGACACCGCCGAGCATACCCACAATCTGCAGGACTTTACGGCCAGTGGAACCGTACTCGTCATGCGTGGAGATAAACAGCGCATAGTCAGCCCCCTTCAGGGATGTCAGGCGCGAAAGGCCGTCTCCCATGCCCCACTCGAAGCTCTTGCCGCGCTTCTTGGTCGGCAGCCGGTTGCCTGGGAAAAACTGATATTCGATGACCGAGTCAGCGACGGAATTGAAAAGGTGAGAGTACTGAGTCACCAGTGGGCCATCGCCGGTGGACTGGTCCGAGTATTCAACGACCACATTTCCGAGCTTTGACTGGGCCTGACCAAGAGCGGTCGCAAGGTATCCGCGTGCCTGCGTGGTCCAGTCGGCGTTCGGTTCAAACATACCGCCGGTGGATTGTTCGCCCACATCAACGACCGGCCGCATCAGCACGATACGTACCGTACCCGGCTTCAACGAGAAGCCTTCCTTGTTTCCAGTCTTTTCTTGCGCGATTGCCGGAGCCGACACGCACAAAGACGCCGCAAGCACAGCGGCGCGCACACAATTTGCAGTTTTCATGAGCCCCCTCATTGAAGGCTTGGGGCGTATCGCGTTTTTCGGAGAGAGGGAAGTGTCAGTTTATGGTGTTAAAGATTGTTCATCCCGTACGGTCTCATATCGGTGGCGAATACGAGCCTCTACGCGCTGCAGACCATACGCGTTCCCTCTGATTTACCGGTGGTGCTGAGGGCCTCGTTGTGATTTCATCGAAGTGAGCGATGGAGGCAAGCGAAGCTGTGCGGCCTGATCGACTTCGAACCCTTCCCGCCAGTGCTGGATGGCGCCTTGCAGCGGTCGGATCGTGGCTAGGACTTGGCAGAAGCCTTGGCGCGCGGGCGGAGGTGCGATAGCGTCTCTTCATGACGAACAACGACAACCCCAGAGACTTCACCGAAGCGGATGCTGTCCGCGCAACCGAGGCAGCGGGCATCAGCCTGCCGATCAACGACGCCAGCGAGCTGTTCGCAGCCCTGACGGCCATGCTGGATTTACCTGTTTCGCCAGCCGAGTTGGAAACGGCACTGCGAAGCGCCTACATCAAACTGCCGCTGAACACCCCTGCGGATCTCGTTAAAGCCTACAATCGCATCCTCGATGTGAAATTGGGCGAGACCGGAGGCAACCCGGCAACCTTCTAGGTGCCCGCCGCCCCGCATCCACCCAGCAGCAGCGCATGAACGGCCAGTCCTCAGCGATACCGGTGACAGGGAGAGCTGCGAGGGCAACCCTCATGCTCGCCTTATCGCCTCAACGCGCAGAGATGCAAACCATTGACGTGTATAGCGCGGATCAGGGCGTGATCCCTTTCAGAATCTGACGCGCGGTGTCGGCGAGCACCGCGCCGGCACCCTTGTCGCCTTTCACCATGGAAGTCATGAACGCCTTCGCCTGCTCCAGCGTGAGGTGCGGTGGGAATGGCGCGACTTCCGGGTCCGTCTTGACCTCGATAAGCGTCGGGCGATCCGCCGCGAGCGCCGTGTCCCAAGCGGCACCTAACTGTTCCGGATCATCGATGAATATGCTTCCCAGACCCATCAATTCGGCGAAGCGCGCGTAAGGCACATCGGGAATGTCCTGCGTGGTCGGGAAACGCGGGTTGCCCTCCATCACGCGCTGCTCCCAGGTGACCTCGTTCAGGTCGCCGTTGTTGAACACGCAGACGATCAGGCGTGGGTCGCTCCACTCACGCCAATACTTCTGCACCGTGATAAGTTCAGCCAGGTTGTTCATCTGCATCGCGCCGTCACCGACCAACGCCACGACCGGTCGTTGGGGATGGGCGAACTTGGCGGCGATAGCATAGGGAACCGCCGCCCCCATCGAAGCAAGGCCGCCCGACAGCGACGCGCGCTGCCCGGCTTTGACCCGGTAATCGCGCGCATACCAGTTGGCGCACGAGCCGGAGTCAGAGGTCACGATGGCATTGGGGGGCAAGCGCGGCGACATCTCCCATACGACCCTCTGGGGGTTAACGGGGTTGGCCTTCGCCATCGCGCGTTGTTCTAGCGTCTGCCACCATTTCGCGACTTCCTGCTCGATGCCCTCACGCCAGCTGCGGTCGGTCTTTCGCTGCAGCAAGGGCAGCAAGGCCCTTAGCGTGTCGGTTGCGTCGCCGTGCAGGTTCACGTCGACTGGATAGCGCAGGCCCAGCATGGCGGCGTCGAGGTCGATCTGGACGGCCCGGACCTGGCCATCCTTGGGCAGGAACTCGGCCCAGGGGAACCCTGTGCCAATCATGAGCAGAGTATCGCAGTCGCGCATGAGGTCGGACGACGGCTTTGTTCCCAACAGGCCGATGGATCCGGTGACGAACGGGAGATCGTCGGGCAGCACATCCTTGCCAAGAAGCGCCTTGGCGACACCCGCTCCGAGCACTTCGGCTGCTTCGATGACCTGCGTCGCGGCGCCCCGTGCACCGGCGCCGATCAGGATAGCGACCTTGCTGCCGCTGTTGAGGATCTCGGCTGCGCGCTCGAGATCCTCCCGGCGAGGCGTGACCGACGGCCGCGCATACCCGGTGCCGGAGCGTGTGAAGCCATGCGCCTGCGCCGGATCTTCGTACTTCGTATCCTGCACATCCTTGGGAAGCACGATGACTGAAACATCGTTGCCGGCGATAGCGACGCGGATCGCGCGATCCGTGACATGGCGGGTCTGCGCCGGTGCCGATACCTCCTGCACATAACCGGCCACATCGGCGAAGATCCGGTCCAGATTAAGCTCCTGCTGGTAGCTCCCGCCCCGTACCGTACTTTCGGCCTGGCCAGCGATGGCGAGCACGGGGGCATGGTCCAGCTTGGCATCGTAAAGCCCGGTGAGAAGATGGGTGGCCCCGGGGCCGCCCGTCGAGAGGCAGACTCCAAGCTCGCCCGTGAATTTGGCGTGCGCCACGGCCATGAAGGCGGCCATCTCTTCATGCCTGACCTGAATGAACTCGATGCCCGCTCCCGCTTTCTCTGCCCGCTGCAGCGCGCCGAGGACACCGTTGATGCCGTCGCCCGAATAGCCGTATATACGTTTGACGCCCCAATCCTTCAGGCGCTGGACGAAGAAGTCACTCGTCATTTGAGTCATGCCGCACTCCGTGGGTTCGGCACCCGAAACAGGCGCACCGGTGCCTTCGCCCGACATTGTCCGAGCGCTTTACTCGCCAGTGTCAACGCCGGGATAAAATTGGGCCAGGCACCGGTTTAAAAAGGGGCCAGTTGGTTTGAATAAAAAGCCTCATGGTTGAGGCTGGACGCTCTCGGCAGCGGGGAAGCGGCTGTAGCGGAGCGGAAG
>NZ_PPSM01000026.1 GCF_002916655.1 Novosphingobium sp. HII-3 | reverse complement strand
TCGATGATGAGCCATTCCTTGTCCGTCAGTTCATATCGCCGCCGCGTCATACGCCCTCCGTTTCCGAAGGAAGCCTGAATCACGCCACCGCTGCCAGCTCAACCCGATTTATGAGTTTGCCCCCTAGGTTTGCCGGTATGCCGTACGCTGCGCACTCGCTTGCCACATTCGCTCCTTGCTCGATCGGGGCATCCGCAGTCCTTTGAAGGGGATGGCTGCTCGGCGCCATGGTGAGTGGCAGCTTGTGGGCGGCAGCAAGCGTTCTGATCACACGCCTCGTGCGAGGGGCCCTTGCGTATCTGGATACATGGATATCGGATGCAACTGATGTTGAAGGTGTAGCGAGAAGCCTCCTAGCTTTCGGCCGGAATCGCCGGTCGGCGGAAAGGGGGGTGGCCTTGAACAAGAATGTGTCGATCTTCCTGGATGCGCTTCGGCTTTTCGCAGCGCTGCTGGTTTTCGTGGGCCATGCGGGATCGGTTTTCCAGATAGAGCTACCCTCTCTTGTCGGCCACAGCGCGAAAGAGGGCGTGGCGATCTTCTTCGTTCTGTCGGGGTTTGTCATCGCTTTCGTAACCCAGGAGAAGGAGCCGAATTGGAGAGCGTTTGCGAAGGCGCGGGCGCTTCGAATGTACTCGGTGGTGCCTCTTGCCGCAGCGGTGCTGATTGGCTGCTATTTTTTGGGATCGACTGTAAACCCGGCTCTTTACGCGGCTGGAGCGGGCGGCGGTCTTGCGGGAGATCCGCCGAGCGGCTGGCTTTTGCTGCGATACGTCACGTTCACCAATGAGCTGTGGTTCGATAGGGGGATGATACAGACGGGAGCGCCCTTCTGGTCGCTTGCTTTCGAAGTGGCCTATTACATCGGGTTTGCAATCTGGTTCTATGGCCACGGCCGATGGCGCTGGGCAGGGATTGTCCTGTGGTTCCTTGTCTTCGGCCCGCGCGTCGCGCTTGCCTTTCCATTGTGGCTGATCGGCGCCGTGGCGTGGAAGGCTCTCGGGCGTCGGTGGCGTCTGAGCCCGATGTCCGGCGGAGTGGCTCTCGTTGCACTCGGCTTTGGGGGATTGGTCTGGCGGCGGTCGTACGCGACCGTTGCCATGCCGCTGTTTGAATGGTCCAGTATGCAGAAGCTCGCATTCAGCATGGGGTACTACGTCGTGCTATGCGGGCTTATCGCGGCAGCGATCGTGGTTTTTGCGGCGAGTGTGCCTGATCGAGATCTCTGGCCGAACTGGAGCAAGCGGGTCATCAGGTTCTGGGCCGGCGCCAGCTTCACCCTTTACATCGCGCACTTGCCCGTCATGGTGCTGCTAACGGCGCTCTGGCCAGAATGCGTCGGTTCTGCCCCGCGCGCCAGCGCCGCATCGGCAATCACGATCGTCGCGATGCTGTTCCTTGCGGAGTTGGGTGAACGAAGAAAGGGAGCTTACCAGAGAATATCTTTGGCCCTGCGGCCGGGCCTCAGAATGTCGCGCCAGCTCTAATGGCGGCCATGACGTGGCTCAAAATCTCGCAGTCAGATTGAAAGATCCATATCGGGTCCACCTGCCCTCCGTGGCGTTGGGGGCGTCTTGAAGGAAACGGCCTTTCGCGAGCAAGAGGCCATCCAGTTCAACCATGAGGCGTTTCGGCGCAAGCCAATAGCGGAGTCGCGCCTCCATCTGATGACCTGCAAACCGGCCCGACTGACCGAGCGGATCCCGAACGCCTGTGGTGGAGAAGCTGTCTTCGCGGCTGGAGAGCCAGAGCGGACGATAGGCCGCAAACCCGTCCAAGCGTTTGTCTGGCGTGGCTTCGAGCCGCACACCGACGCTTTCCAGATTTGTTCGACCTACGGCGTTGTAAAGGCCCGACGGAGCAAGGTCCGCGCGACGCATTCCGAAAAGAGTGTCGAATCGGCCGTATTTGGCCCCTTTTCCATCTCCACTGGCGCGGTCGTATTCAATGGAAAGGCGCGGTTTCCACGTCGTGTCCCAAGTATAACCAAGGGCTGCGTGGACAAAGCTCGCGGCAACTTTCTGGCGCACCGCCGTCGAGGCCGTGGAGGTGCTGACGGAGCCGGTCTGATACAGCGCTTCGACCTCATAGTCGATTTTCCCAGTCCGAGCGTCGGCGAACAGACGGCCGCCGAAGGTGTCCAGCGATCGGTCTCGCGTGGGATAGCCGGGTGCATCCTTCTCCCGCAGGTGGAAGTACGTGATTTCTGACATGGCAGAACCAAGCGTGCGCGCCTTGCTGATCTGCCCGCCCCAGAGCACCAGATCAAAGCTCTCCCTGTCGAGCCTGACCTTCGCGGACCTTAGATCCTCGAAAGTATCCGGCAATCGCGTCTGCGGTAAGGTATAGATCAGCGTCGCTTGCCAGCCTTGCCTTGTGGAAAGGTCAGCGCGCAAGCCAGTGTAGCTGCTGGTTGTGTTGCGGTAATCGTCCGCCGCGACGAGCCGTCGGGACCCGAGATTCAGCATCATCCGGCCCGCTGTCAATTTCAGGCGTGAACCATGGCCAACCGGGTTGTCGAATGTTCCGGCCAAGTACGCTTGAACGGGTTCGAACGCGTTTACTTCGCTGGTCGAAAGAGGGGTGCCGGTGCGCTCGCCCCAGACACGGCTGTCGTAGATTTCCACGGCGGCTTCAAGCCTGCCGCCGTGATAGCGGGCCGCCACGGTTGTGCGGGCGTTGAGTAGATCGTCCGTGGCGTTGAACCCGGCGCGCGCCTGGCCTCCAATGGCCTCGTACCTCAGTCGCATGGTTCCGGAGATCGAGAAGCCTTCAACGACCTCGTCAGCCAAGACAGGCGTGGCTCCAAGGATGCCCAAGACCGAGGTCGCCAAAAGGATGGGTCGGGACGACCTCACCGGATGTAACCAATCATAGGAACTCGCATGACGGTACTACAGTACCATGGTGGTAAGAAAGCCGTCCGCATGGACGCGGCTACCCGGGAGGGAAGGGCGTATGTATGCCGCGCTCCCTATGCCGGGCGCAGTGCCTGCAATCAAGAATGCCGTCGCTCCTGCTCTGAAGAGCGAATCCGGTCAGCAATTCCCCTATGTAGGAGGCAATTGCTTCGCCAGCTTTGCAATCAGCTCGCTGGAGCATGACGCATGTTTCACCCCATCCAGGACGAGCGGATGCTCCGGCGTCAAAGTAGCCGCGCGGCGCCGTTCAGGGTCAAGCTCCAGCCAGGCCCGCACGGCGCCTTCAAGGCTGGTGACTTCCGGCAGGTCGTCGCTGCCCCGGAGCACATTTTCCAGCGCGGCGCTCATTCGCCAGTTGATCGCGGGGGCGGGCGTGGCCCCATTGCCGGCCGGCTGGGTCATCGCGGTGTCTTCCTCTTCTGCGTTTGAGCCGCCCGGCTCGATCGGAGCGAGGCAGCGGTGCATCAATTTCCATTCCGTAACGCAAGGCACGGGATTTGGTCGCCAGCGTCTGAGATATCTTTAAGGCTTCCCGAGGCGCCTCCAGGGTGACCATAGAGGCGCTCCGGAACTGTCTTACGTCCCCGGTGTTGCAGAGAAAAGGGGATTGCAGTGCCGCCAGGTCCGATATTCGACAACAGTTACGCGCGTCTTCCTGAACGGTTCTTCGCACGAGTGTCGCCCGCGCCTTTTACCGCTCCCCGGCTGATCAAGCTGAACGCGCCGCTGGCAAAGACGCTGCACCTTGACGCCGACTGGCTGTCCGGCCCTGAAGGGCTGGCGTTCCTGTCAGGTCAGACAATAGCATCAGGTTCCGACCCGATTGCCACCGCCTATGCGGGGCACCAGTTCGGCAACTTCGTTCCGCAGTTGGGCGATGGTCGCGCCATCCTGCTGGGTGAGGTGCTCGATCACGGGGGGCGCCGTTTCGACATTCAACTGAAAGGCGGCGGCCGTACTCCCTTCTCACGCGGAGGCGATGGCCGGGCGGCGCTGGGGCCGGTGCTGCGTGAATACATCGTGAGCGAATTCATGGCCGCGGTCGGCATTCCGACCACCCGGGCTCTGGCTGCCGTTGCAACGGGAGAGCCGGTCTACCGTGAAGCCATGCTGCCGGGCGCCGTTCTGGTGCGGGTTGCCTCAAGCCACATTCGTGTAGGAACGTTCCAGTTCTTCGCCGCCCGACAGGATACCCAGGGCGTAAAGGCTCTGGCGGACCACGTGATCAGCCGCCACTATCCGGAAGCGGCGGACGCAGAGGAACCCTACCGCGCCCTTCTGGATGCGGTGATCGCGGCGCAGGCGGGGCTCATAGCGCGCTGGTTGCTCGTGGGCTTCATCCACGGCGTCATGAACACGGACAACATGTCCGTCGCGGGTGAAACGATCGATTACGGCCCCTGCGCCTTCATGGACACGTATGACCCGGGCACCGTCTATAGCTCGATCGACCAGTTCGGTCGCTATGCCTACGGCAACCAGCCCAACATCGCGCTGTGGAACCTGACGCGCCTTGCCGAGACGCTGCTTCCGCTCCTTCACGATGATGAGGAGCGGGCGATATCCGCTGCCCAGGACGCGCTTGGCGCTTTCGAGCCCCAGTTCACCGGCAGCTACCACGCCGGACTGATGAACAAGTTCGGCGCCCAGACCCTGCAGGAGGGCGATGCCGCATTCGTGAGCGCGGCCTTCACTGAACTTGCTCGGAACCAGGTCGACTTCACCCTGTTCTTCCGCCGCCTGTCATCGGCAGTGGAGCCGGGCGACGGTGATGAAAAAGTCCGCGAACTCTTCGTCGATCCGACGGCAGCGGACGCCGTTCTCGCGCAGTGGCGCGCCCGCCTTGCGCTGGAGCCGGAGGACGCTTCCTCACGAGGAAGGCGCATGGACGGCACCAATCCCGCCTTCATACCGCGTAATCATCGCATCGAGGCGGTCATCACGGCCGCCACCGAGCGCGGTGACTTCGCGCCTTTCGAGGAACTCATGGCCGTCCTGTCGCGGCCCTTCGAGGACCAGCCCCAATTTGCCTCCTATGCGAACCCACCGCTGGAGCACGAACGTGTGCGCGCCACCTTCTGCGGGACTTGAATGAAGAAGATCGAAAACGGCGTCAGCCTGCAACCTTTGGCGGGCGGTCGCCCCCGGCAAATCATCCTGCTCCTGCACGGTTTCGGATCGAACGGAAGCGACATGATCGCACTGGCGCCATCGCTGCAGCAGAAGTTGCCGCACGCGCTCTTTCTGGCACCCCATGCGCCGGACCGCTGCGGAGGGGGAGGCTACCAGTGGTGGGCGCTGTCGAGCATAGCCCCTCGCGATCTGGCCGCCGGAGCGTTGATGGCCGCCCCCACCGTCAACGCCTTCATAGATCGCAAGCTGAAGCAGTATGATCTCACCGAAGCCGATCTCGCGCTGATCGGCTTCAGCCAGGGCACGATGATGGCTCTGCAGGTCGGTTTGCGCCGCCCCCGGCCCGTCGCCTGTATCGTAGGGTATGCAGGCCTGCTGACAAGCACGGCGGACCTGCCTCACAATGACTGCCCCAGACCGCCGGTTCTGCTGGTCCATGGCTCGGCCGATCCGGTGGTTCCGGTGGCCGCAATGCATGCGGCCGAAAGCGAACTGCGCCGGCTCGGCGTCGACGTCACCACCCATGTGTCGCACGGGATCGGACATACTGTGGATCCGACGGGGCTGCGCCTAGGCGTGGAGTTCGTCAGCGCCGCCCTTGGTGCGTCGTCCCAGCCCGAGCGCGGCTGAACCGTCTGGATTCTAGGTGTCGTCGCCGAGGTTGAGGCCCTTCAGTGCAGCGAACGGACCCTGATCCTCGGGCGCACCGATGCCGGCCGCCTTCCGGGCCGCTTCGGCGTCCGGTCCGGTGAGGAACGGGTCGATGGCAAGGGCCAGGCTTTGTGCCACCGCTTCCCCTATGTCGAGGTGCGTCCCGTCGTACTCGATCTCGTCCAGTTCCTCAGCGGTCAGCTCGATCTCCTCATCGGGCGTATAATCCGTCGCCTGGGGTACGAACCGGAAGAACAGCGGTTCGTCGATCGAGACGGGAAGATCCTCGGCCGACACGGCGCAGGGCTGCACGATTTCCGCCTTGAGAGTTCCGCTGGCCTCCACCTGGAAGCCGCTCGCCCGGTCCTTGGTGGAGAGGTCGAGATCGGCAGTGAGGCTGTCTATGCGCACAAGTCCAAAGCGTTGGGCCAGCGCCGCGCGCTCAGCTTCGGTCGGAGCGAGGGAGACATGCTTCCCCTCGACCTGCCGCACATCGATAAGGCGGGAGAATTCAGGTGTCATCGTGCAATCCTTGCGGCAAGAAGGTCATCGTCGGAGAGCGCCTCAATCTGCGCATGCAGCACACGGATTCGCCGGGCGAGGCCCGTGGTGTCAGCCCGGTCGTTCAAGGTGACGTTCCGCTGTATGGCATCGACCAAGACGTCGTCGCCCCGAGGCAAAGCCTCGCGAAGCGCGCCAAGGCGGCCGCCCAGCACGCTCATCAGCTTGCCCATGCGCTTTCCGACTACCAGATCGCCGACGCCGGACTGGCGAAGCTGGCCGTCCATGTCGTCCACGAACAGTTCGGCCAGTCGCGCAGCCGGGTTGATCAGCGTGTTGTCAGATCCCTTGTCCCGTTCCATGCGAAGCAGAATGAGGGAGAGGACCAGCGTCACCGCGTCGAAACGGCCGGCCACCGTGTCCGCGATGCCGCACTCGGCATACCAGGGCTTCTCGCGGGCGATTTCGACGATGCGGTGCCATAAGGGGCGCATGGCATCACGCGCCGCGGTGTCTTTGCCGAGGAGGCGGGTTATCAGAGACACGTCGGCAAAGGCCTTTTCGTTAAGGAGCAATTCAAGCGACCGGCCCCAACGCCCATTGCACGGGCGCTTGCGTGGGCTTAAGGCCTTAGGCGATATATGGGTATGGATGCGGCTGGCAATGGTCCTGCGGTCCGTACCTGCGGTTTGGAGTGTTGAAATGCGCAAGGTGGGTCTCAAGGTGGCGGCTGCAGGCTTCGCGCTGGCTGTAGCAACGCTGGCGAGCGGGTGCTCGTCGATCCGCGATCATCGTGGATACCTGGTTGACCAGACGCTGCTCGATTCGGTTCAGCCCGGCATCGACAACCGCGTGTCGGTGGAAAAGACCCTGGGGCGCCCGACATTCGAGAGTCAGTTCGGTTCCAAGGACTGGTATTACATCTCTCAGCAGGTGAAGACGCCGCCTTTCCGCAAACCGCGCACTGACAGCCAGGTGGTGCTTCGCGTCCGCTTCGACGCGGCGGACAACGTCGTCGGCATTGACAAGCGCGGCGTCGAACAGGTGGCGCGGATTGATCCTGACGGCCGGGAGACACCGACGCTGGGCCGCAAGCGCAGCCTGATCGAGGATCTGTTCGGCAACATCGGCGCTGTGGGCGCGGGCGGCATGGGTCAGGCTCCGGTCGGGCCGGGGCCGAACGGCAGTTGATACCTCGCGCGGCGGTCGTTTTGAACGTCTGACTTGAACGAACCGGGGCGCGGCATATATCCCCGGCCATGAACAACGACGGGGCGAGCCACGGCCTCATCCAGTGGCACGGAACGACCATCATCGGCGTAAGGAAAGGCGGGAAGACCGTCATCGCCGGTGATGGGCAGGTCTCCATGGGCAACACGGTCATGAAGCCGAATGCCCGCAAGGTGCGGCGGATCGGGGAAGGCGGCAAGGTCATCGGCGGCTTCGCGGGCGCCACGGCCGATGCCTTCACTCTCTTCGAACGGCTGGAGCGCAAGCTGGAGCAATACCGCGGGCAGCTGATGCGCGCAGCGGTCGAACTCGCCAAGGACTGGCGCACCGACAAGTACCTGCGCAATCTCGAAGCGCTGATGATCGTGGCGGATGCCGAGACCCTGCTGGTGCTGACCGGCAATGGTGACGTGCTGGAGCCCGAAGGCGGGACGGACAGCCAGATCACCGCGATCGGATCGGGCGGCAACTATGCCCTGGCAGCGGCTCGCGCCATCGACGGCTACGAAGAGGACGCGGAGCAGATTGCCCGCAAGGCCATGCGCGTCGCCGCCGACATCTGCGTTTTCACCAACGACCGTGTCACGGTCGAGACTGTCTGAGCGAAATCCCCATGAACGACTCCCTGACGCCCAAGGCGATCGTCGCCGCGCTCGACGCGCATATCATCGGCCAGGCCGAGGCCAAGAAGGCCGTTGCGGTCGCCCTGCGCAACCGGTGGCGGCGCCAGCGCCTCTCCGCCGATCTGCGCGACGAGGTGACGCCTAAGAATATCCTTATGATCGGCCCGACGGGCTGCGGCAAAACCGAGATCAGCCGCCGCCTGGCGAAGCTGGCCGACGCGCCTTTCGTGAAGGTGGAGGCCACGAAGTTCACCGAAGTGGGCTACGTCGGCCGCGACGTGGAGCAGATCGCCCGCGACCTCGTCGAGGAAGCGATCCGGCTCGAGAAGGAGCGGCGGCGCGAATCCGTTCGTGAGGCAGCCAGCAAGGCAGCCATGGACCGCCTGCTCAACGCGCTGGTCGGCGAAGGCGCATCGGAGGCGACGCGGGCCTCGTTCCACCAGCGGATCACCGAAAACGCGATGAACGAGACCGAGGTGGAGATCGAAGTGGAGGACAGCCCTGCTGCCCCCATGGAGATCCCTGGCATGGGTGGCTCGGTCGGCATGATCAACCTGGGCGACATCATGGGCAAGCTCGGCGGCCAGCGCATGAAGCGCCGCAAGATGAAGGTGCCCGACGCCTGGGACAAGCTGGTCGACGAGGAATCGGAAAAGCGCATGGACCAGGACGACGTCGCGCGCGTCGCACTCGCCAACGCGGAAACCAATGGCATCGTCTTCCTGGATGAGATCGACAAGATCGCCGTTTCCGACGTGCGGGGCGGTTCAGTGAGCCGGGAGGGCGTCCAGCGCGATCTCCTTCCGCTCATCGAGGGCACCACGGTGGCCACCAAGTACGGGCCGATGAAGACGGATCACGTGCTCTTCATCGCCAGCGGCGCGTTCCACGTGGCGAAACCCAGTGATATGCTGCCCGAGCTTCAGGGCCGCCTGCCGATCCGGGTGGAGCTGAAGGCCCTCACGGAGGAGGACTTCGTGCGGATCCTTTCTGAAACGCGGGCGAACCTGATCGCGCAGTACAAGGCTCTCCTTGGCACGGAACAGGTAACAGTCGAGGTCACCTCCGATGCCATCGGCGAGGTCGCGCGGATCGCCGCACAGGTAAACGAAAGCGTCGAGAATATCGGTGCCCGGCGCCTCCAGACCGTGATGGAAAAGCTGCTGGAGGAGCTGAGCTTCGAAGCGGAAGACCGCAAGGGAGAAGTGGTGACAATCGACCAGGGCTATGTTCGCGAGAAGCTGGCTGGCCTTGCCGGCAACGCGGACCTCTCGAAGTACATCCTCTGAACAGACGCTTGTCCGCCGTTCAGGCGGGGGCGCGGGCCGTGCGCTCGCGCCCCTATTTTGTTCCTTGAATGTTCCTGGAAGTCCTGTAGCATCGAACAGGAAGGAGAGTCGGGATGGAACTGCAGGGTGGATGTCAGTGCGGCGCGGTGCGATACAGGATCGACGGCGAAATCCGGCATGTTTCGCTCTGCCACTGCGCGGATTGCCGCAAGTCCGCCGGGGCGCCGATGGTGGCATGGGCGGCCTGCGATGCGGGGGACTTCCAGGTCACCGCAGGCGTGGCCACCATGTACAGCTCCAATGGTTCTTCCATCCGCTATTTCTGCGCGACATGCGGATCGGGCCTGTACTACGTCAACGAGGAGGCGCTTCCGGGTCTGGTGGACATCCAGGTCGCCACTCTCGACGATCCGGATGCTTTGCCTCCGCAGGCTCAGATCCAGGTGGCTGAACGTATCCGTTGGATGCCGGATGTTATGACCCTGCCGGAGTTTGCGCGTTTTCCGGGTTGAGGCGCTTTGCCGGCATGGCATTGCACGCTATCAGCACCTACCGCCAGTGAAGAGGGCCCATGTTCGATACTCCCGAAAATCGTCCTGTATACCGTCTCTTGACCGGCAAGGACGATCGCGCGTTCTGTGAACGGGTGTCGGAAGCGCTGGCGCAGGGATGGCGGCTCCATGGTTCGCCGACGCTGGCGTGGGACACGGCTGAAAACTGCATGAAGGCGGCGCAGGCCGTCGTCTGGCACGAAGCCGACGTCGTCAGGTAGCGTGGATCAGGACAGGGGCGGCTTGGGTGTCGCTGCTTCCGGAGTTCCCACGTTCTGGTCAGGCTTGGTGGGCTGGTTCTCCAGCGCTTCTGCGTAGGCGGTTCCCGTAGGCACGACCAGCGGGATTGCCGCCAGCGGTGCCGCTGCAAGTGCGAGAAATCCCACCGCTGCGAAACTCGGCCTCATCGACGTGTAAGCTCCCCTGACTTCGGACGCCTTGACGAACCGTCGAACAGGCAAGCGGTTCCCGTGATCCGCTGACACGCGCGCGACCCCGCAGCCCGGTCGCACGGTCCCGCCGGAATGCCGAGTTCTCCAAGGTTCGACAGGCCCCCTCCATCCTTGCAGATCGCGCCGCATCGCGAACAACATCTTGTTTCGAGAGACCAAAGCGCTGCTCATGCGTTCCGTAAGAATAGAACGAGAGGAGGACAGAATGACCAGCCGGATGGAACGCTCGGCAATGCACTACGACCTGAAGAACGTGGGCCTGCGCGCGCACGCGACCGCTGCGGGTTTGGTGCAATTGTGCAAGGAGCTCAACGCGGCGGGCGTGCTGGAGGATGATGCCGTATCGAGGATCAAGGATGCCATAGCGGACGAGATCGCCCTGACCGCGCCGCGGCCGATAAGACGGGCCGAGTTTCGTCAGGATATCTGCGAACGTCTAAATTCGATCTTCTCGGGCGAGGCAAAGCTTGGCCCGGCCGAAAATCTCGCTTTCGCGACCGATCATACCGACTGAACCACAAGGAGAAGGCCTGCGCCGCGTGTCTCGCAGCCCTTCACCGGATGCGGTTCTAGCAACCGCAATCTGTGTACGGCTTGGCGACAGCGAGGGGCAGGCCGCGGAACGGATGCGGCCTTGGGCGCATTGCGACCCGCTATTTCAACGTGAGCGGAAGGCCCGCTGCCACCAGTACCACTTCGTCCACCGTTTGCGCCAGCCGCTGATTGAGCAGCCCCGCTTCATCGCGGAACCGCCGCCCGAGTTCGGACATCGGCACGATGCCGCTGCCGACCTCGTTTGAAACCAGCGCAATCGGCACCCGGCAAGCGTCTATCGCGTCCATGAGCGCGGCTGCGGCCGCTTCAAGGTCGTGCTCGCGCAGCATGAGGTTGGACAGCCAGAGCGTCACACAGTCGACGAGGATGGCTGCGGCACCCGCTCCGGCCGTGCGGATCGTGGCGGGAAGATCGATCGGGGCCTCAAAGGCGGTCCAGCGGGCACCCCGATCGGCGCGGTGCCGCGCGATGCGGTCGCGCATTTCGGCGTCGCCCGGCGCGGCCGTGGCTATGAAGGCAAGAGCCCCGTCGACACCCTCGACCCACGTCTGCGCGTAGCGGCTCTTTCCTGACCGGGCTCCGCCGATCACCAGCAGGGACCTGGTCATGTGTTTTCCCGGGCGACGGTCAGAAGGCCGTCTATGTCCATGAACCGTTCGAGGTCGGTGCTCAGTTCTTCAAGCGCGGTTTCCACCACATGACGGTGATCCGTGGCACTGCCCCGCGCCCCGATCCGGCGCAGAAGTGCCTGACGTAACGGGCCCGAGGCGAGCAGGCCGTGGCAGTACGTGCCCATCACCTTCCCGTCGGCGGATATCATGCCGTCGCACCGACCGTTCTCCAGCACGGCAAAGGGCCGCGCGCCTTCCGCGCGGCGGCTGGTGCCCATGTGCATCTCGTAGCCCTGGAAGGGCTGGTCGAGCGCCGTGCCCGACACAGTCCCCAGCACCTTGTGCTCACTCAGCACGGTCTCCGCGTCGAGAAGTCCGAGGCCGTCTGCAAGGCTTGAGGGGCCCTCAATTCCGAGAGGGTCATGAATTGTGCGGCCGAGCATTTGATAGCCGCCGCAGATGCCCAGGATCATGCCGCCCCGACGATGATGGGCGAGAATGTCTATGTCCCACCCCTGCGCCCGCATGAAAGCCATGTCGGCGATGGTCGCCTTGGAGCCGGGAATGACGATCAGTCCCGCCTCCGCCGGCAGCGGCGTCCCCGGCGCAATCATCGCCAGTTCGACCTCGGGTTCGGCTTTCAGGGGATCGAGATCGTCGAAGTTGGCGATGCGGGGCAGCATCGGGCAGGCAACGAGGACCCGGCCACGATCGCGGGCGCGGTGCTGCTCCAGCACCACCGCATCCTCGCTCGGGAGACGTGCGACCGCCGGGAGCCATGGTATCAGCCCGAAACCGCGCCATCCCGTCCGCTCCTCGATCGCCGCGTACCCGTCGGCGAAGAGGGCGGGATCTCCGCGGAATTTGTTGACGATGAAGCCGCGCACCATTGCCGCGTCTTCCGGCGAGATCACCGCTCGCGTGCCGACAAGGGAAGCGATCACGCCGCCGCGGTCGATATCCCCCACCAGCGCCACGGGCACGCCGGCGGCCCGGGCGAACCCCATGTTCGCGATGTCGCCCTCGCGCAGGTTGATCTCGGCCGGGGACCCGGCTCCTTCGACCACCACAATATCGCAGCGCCCCCGCAGGCGCTTCCAGCTTTGCAGCACGTCGGGAAGGAGGCGCCGCCGCTGTTCGCGAAAGTTGGAGGAGCCCAGCGTCCCCCGCACGCGGCCATGTACCACGAGCTGGGATGTGCGGTCCGCCTGCGGCTTGAGCAGCACCGGGTTCATATCGGTATGCGGCTCGACGCGTGCTGCCAGCGCCTGCAGTTCCTGCGCGCGGCCAATTTCACCGCCGTCGACCGTCACAGCGGCGTTGTTCGACATGTTCTGCGGCTTGAACGGAAGCACGCGCAAGCCACGGTTGGCAAGAGCGCGGCAGAGCCCCGCCACCAGCACCGACTTGCCGACATCCGAGCCGGTTCCCTGTAGCATCACAGCAGCCATTCCACGCCTCCCGCACCCAGCCATGCCAGCAAACAGGCGCGCAGGAAAATCGCCCGCGCCCTCCGCATGTCCTTAACCCGAGGCGCACCGCCCTGGCCGATCCACGGCTTTGCGGCCGTCATTCCATCGTAACGGACCGGCCCGGCGAGCCGCACCCCGAGAGCACCGGCCATGGCGGCTTCCGGCCACCCGGAATTGGGAGAGGCATGCTTGCCATGATCCTGCCGGAGTACGCGCCAGCCGCCTGCACCGGCAAGGCAGATCAGCACTGCGGATAGCCGCGCGGGGGCAAGATTTGCGAGGTCGTCGCAACGGGCGCTTGCCCAGCCGAAGGCGCGCAGCGGCTCTTCCGGGTGGCCAATGAGGCTGTCGGCAGTGTTGATGGCCTTGTACGCCCAGGCGCCCGGCAGACCGCAGACGAGCAGCCAGAAAAGCGGTGCGATGACGCCGTCGCAAAAGCTTTCCGAAAGGCTTTCGATGGCGGCCCGCGCAATGCCGCCTTCGTCGAGTTCGGCGGTGTCGCGACCGACGATCCGGCTGACCGCGCTCCGCGCTCCCGGCAGATCAGCGCGGGATAGCGCCGCGGCGACGGGTTGATAATGGTCGAGCAGACTGCGCTGGGCGAGGGCAGGCCACGCCGCGACCGCGACGAAGGGCCAAGCCCATGGCCCCGCCAGGGCCCGGATCGCACCTTCGAGCAGCAGGGCGACTCCTCCGCTCAGGGCGACGAGCAGGGCGAGGGTGACAGCCCCAAGCAGTCGCCGACGAGCGAAGGACCTGTTGCTCCGGTTCCACTGACGCTCGCAGGTGCGGATCACGCGCGCGAAGAGGCCGACCGGGTGGCCAACGACACGGTAGAGGCGCTCGGGCCAGCCAAAAACAGCGTCCAGCGCAAGGGCAGCCAGGGCTATCGGTTCAGCCATCGATACCTGCACGGGCCAGGGCTGCGTCAAAGCGTTGGAGCGCGGTATCGTTCGCCGGGAGCCCGAACCGCAAAAGCCGGGGATGTTTCGCGAACGGCCGCGTGAGGATGTGCTGCCGTGCCAGCGCCTCGAACAGGGACTGCGCGTCGTTGGAGGTGACGAGGCGGAACAGCGGGCAGGCACCTTGCGGACGCAGCCCGTGGCGTTGCAGGACTGTGTCGAGTTGGCTCGCGCGTTTCGGCAACTCGGCTCGGGTCGCGGCGATCCAGGCGGCATCACCATAGGCTGCGGCGCCGAAGGCCAGCGCCGCCGAGCAGACCGGCCATTCACCATGCACCCGCCTCAGCTGTCGCAGCAGATAGGGCGGGGCCAGCACGAAGCCCAGGCGGACACCGGCAAGGCCGAAGAACTTGCCGAAGGATCGCGTCACGATCAGGCGACGGTCTTCGGCGACCTGATCGGCGATGCTCCACTGCGGGGAGCAGTCGGCAAAGGCCTCGTCCACAAGCAGCCAGCCGCCCAAGGCTTCCTGACGGTCCAGAGCGTCGAGCAGAGCCTCGCGCGCGGTGATGGCGCCGTCAGGGTTGTTCGGGTTGCCCACGATCCGGACGGAGGCCTCCGACGACCCGGGGCTGCTCGGGAAGGCTTCGGCGTGCGTGCCATAGCACAGCGGCTGGTGAACGCCGGATAGCCGCAAGACGCTGCTGAGTGCGCGCAGACCCGCCTCGCTTCCGGGAACCGCCATGCACAACCGAGGATCCACATCGAAGGTGGCGGCGGCAATGCGTTCGAGGTGGGCAAGGCCTGCCGGATCCGGGAGGGCATGCCAGTCGATCGCCATGGCTTCCGGCGGTGTCCAGGGTCGTGGGTTGATGCCCGTCGAAAGGTCGAGCCAGTCGGCTCGCTCTCCGCCGAAGCGGGCGCAGGCGTCGCTCATCCGCCCACCGTGATGCGTATGCGACCCGGTCACTGGCTGAACACCAGGGCTGCGAGCAGTGCCGTTTCCACCACCTCAATCCCGGCGCCGTGCCCATCGCCCGACAGGCCGCCGATGCGCTGGCGCAGCCACAGGCCCCAGAAAGCAAAGGCGGGCAAAGCAAAGAGCAAGGCGGGCTGAAGAACACAGGATGCGATACAGAGCACGACCGCCCATGCCGCCGCCGCGCTGGTGTTGGCGCCCCGGCCGAAGGTGGTGCCGATGCCCTGGTGCAGGGGCGGCAGGCAGATCGCCCAGAGCAGTGGTCCCACCCGCGCCATCACGGGTATCGCCGCGAGGATCGTCAGAGGCGCCTCGACGGCGAAGCGCAGCAGCACGAGCTTGCTGATGAGCTGGAGCGCGATCGCGGCCACGCCGAAGCTGCCGATATGCGGATCGGCGAGCACCGCTGAAAGGCGGCCGGGGTCCGCGTGACCCGCACCCGCAGCGTCGGCGATATCACCGAGACCGTCGAGATGAAGCGCCCCGGTCATCCAGACCCAGGCAAGAAGAGCGAGAAGCGCAGCGATCCACGGATCGCGTTGCAGCCCCAGCCAGGCCGCTGCCGCTATCGCCGCCGACACCACGAGCCCGGCGACGGGGAACCAGCGAATGGCGGCTGCCATGTGCCGTGCTTCTGCCCGCACCTTTGGAAGCGGGAGGCGGGTCATGAACTGAATGGCGAGAACCAGGGACTTCACGGATATCCTCCGGAGAGCCCGGTTACCTGCCCGCTATGGTCGGGCCATATCCTCAGGCTCAACAGGCCGCCGTAGGGAAGGTCGAAAGCCCAGACGCCACGGTGATCCAGGCCCGTCAAGGTGGCGACCGCCGCCCGCATAGCGCCTGCATGCGTGACGACGAGGCTCTCTGGCTCAAGCGCGGCCAGTGCCCGGCGTACCCGCTGGCGCAGCCGCGACCAGCGTTCGCCGCCCGGCGGTGCGTTTGCCTCCGGATCGTCCCAGAAGCGAGCGAGAGCGCTGCGATCCACGTCATTCGGCGCTTTCCCATCCCAATCCCCGAAGTCCAGCTCCCGCCAGTCGGCAGAGAGCGTCAGCGGCAGGTCGAGGTGGCAAGCCAGGCCGGCGGCCTGATCTGCCGCGCGGCGGAGGTCGGACGAGACGATGGCTCTCAGCGGCAGCTTACGGGCCTGCGCCAGCGCCCGGGGGCAATCGGGAGTGAGCGCAGGTGCATCGGTGTGGCCGAGCAGCAATCCCGGGCGTACCGGCGGGCTATGCCTGAGGAGGTGGACGACCCGGTCGGTCATCAGCTTCTTGCCACCTTTGCTTCGGCGAACGTGGCCATGGCGCCGTGTGTTGCGATCGCCGCGCGTATGATGGGCACTGCCAGCGCGGCGCCGCTACCTTCTCCGAGCCGCAACCCGAGGCGCAACAGCGGCTGCAGGCCGAGCCGCTCCAGCAGGATCTGGTGCGCGGCCTCGGCCGAACAGTGCGCGGCGATGCAATGGTCCGCGAAGCGCGGCTGCCGTGCCGTGAACGGGGCGATGGCGGCGCTGGCGATGAAGCCGTCGAGCAATACGGGTATCCGGTGTAGTCTCGCGGCGAGAATGGCCCCTGCCATGGCGGCGATTTCGCGGCCGCCGAGCCGACGAAGCGTTTCGAACGGGTCGGTGCAGTGTTCATGGTGTAGCGCGAGCGCCCGGTCGACGGCCTTGATCTTGCGGGCGAGCCCATCGGGGCCGACGCCGGTGCCGTATCCGCACCACTGGTTGCCGTCGCCGCCGAACGCTGCGGCAGCCAACGCTGCCGCCGGTGTGGTGTTGCCGATGCCCATCTCGCCCACGAACAGGAGTTGGGTTTCGGGAGTGAGCACGGCGGCGCCGGCGTTAAGCGCTTTGAGGCATTCCGCGTCAGACATGGCTGGCTCCTGCGCGATATCGCCGGTCGGCCGATCGAGGTCGAGCGGAACGATCGACAGTTGCGCCTCGCAGCAGCGTGCCAGCACGTTGATCGCTGCGCCGCCCGCCATGAAGTTGTCGACCATCTGCCGCGTGACTTCTGGCGGAAAGGCGCTGACGCCTTGCTGCGCGATGCCGTGGTTGCCCGCGAAAACCGCGCCGCGCACATGATGGAGGCGGGGTACGGCCGCGCCCTGCCAGCCGGCCATGAATACGGCGATATCCTCAAGCCTGCCCAGCGATCCTGGCGGCTTGGTCAATTCGGCCTGCCGTGCCCTTGCGGCTCCGGTGGAGACCGCGCAGGGGGCCGGAAGGTTATCGAGGGCGGCCAGGAGCGAGACGCGGTCGGCGAAGCGGATCATGTGCAGACATGGCCTTCAGGCGGTGTGCGGACGATGAAGTGGCCTTTCACTCCGTCCGGCCAATCGGCATACCGCACGACGCCTTCCTCGCTGCGGGCATAGCGCGACGCATAAGTGAGGATGGCCCGCGCCGCCTCGCGATCCGGCGTGAAATCGCCGAGGACATAGCCGATCTTGCCGGCCTCGCGTATTTGCACGGTGCAATGGCGCGAGCAGGCGAAGAGGCAGGGCATTTCCTGCACGGCCACCTCGCGCAAGGCAGGCTCCTCCTCCTGCACCGCGCGCAGGGCGTCGGCAAGCAGGGCGCCGCCGCGCTTTCCGTTCGCATCCTCCCGCGCCTCGGTAGAAACGCGGCAGGTGGAGCAGACGACTACTGCAGGCCCGCTTGCCACGGGGCGCAGCATCAGAAGCGGCTCCGCAGGCCGACATAGACCGTCCGGCCCAGCGACGAATAACCGCTGACCGTCTGATAGTCCTTGTCGCCGACGTTCTCGACGCGTGCCTGAAGGGTCAACGCTTCGGCCACATGCCACTGGGCGCGAAGGTCCACGAGCCAATAATCCTCAAGAACCTCGGTGCTGCTGGCGCTGTTGAAGCTGCGTCCCGAGTAGCGCGCCGCCACGCTTGCCCGGAGACCGGAAGGCAGATCGATGCCGCCTTCCACGTTGGCGAGGTGGCGCGGCACGCGGGCGAGCTGGCGGCCCTGGAAGGCAGCATCGTCGCTGCGGTCTTCGGCCTTGATCCAGCTGTAGTTGCCGTCGAGGAACAGCACGCGCCAGCGTGCGGACCCGGTGAGTTCGAGCCCTTGGGCGCGGCTTTCCTTTACATTGGCGTAGTACCCGAAACGCGTCACCGTCGTGCCGGGGATGAAGCAGACATCGGGCTGCGCGCCGCTCGTGGGGCAATAGGCGAAGTCGATGAGATTGTCGGTGTTGCGCTGGAACCACGCGGCAGAGGCGTGAAAGATGTTGCCGAAGCTATGCTCGGCCGCAATCTCCCAGCCCTTCGCTTTTTCCGGCCCGAGATCCGCTACGCCGTAGTCGCTGAACAGCTGATAAAGAGAGGGCGCCTTGTAACCCTCGTCATAACTGGCGCGCAGGATGGTCGCGCCCTCGTTCGGGGTGAATGCGGCGCCGGCACTGAACACGGTGTCTCCGCCAAAGCGCGATTGATGATCGTAGCGCCCACCGGCGTTGAGGGTCAGGCCGGTCAGGGGCATGAAGCGCACCTGTCCGTAGACGCTGTTGGTATCCGCCTTCTGCGGGACCAGAGCATAGGGTGTTGTGTTGTTGCCGGGGGAGGCGGTGGTCATCCGCTGCTCTTCGCGTTCAGCCCCGAATACGACCGCGAGCCGGTCCGCTGCATGGTACGTGCCTTGATATTCCCACCGGCGGACGCGGCCGTGCGCGTCGAAGGTGAGCTGGCGAATGGAACGGGCGGGGTCATAGTTCCGCCGGTCGGTTTCAGTCTGGAGCACGGCGACCCGGTTCGAGAGCTTGCCGTCGAACAGCGCGAAGTTGAGTCCGGCATAGCCGGACCACTCCTGCGTCGTGCCAAAGGCGGCGGAATCGCCGTTAAAGGCATCAAAATCGTTGCTTGCGTCCGACCAGTACCCGCGCAGGTCGAGCGCTACGCCGGGCGCCAGCCTGATGGTGGCCGTGCCGCTGGCCGCCTGCCGGGAGTAGCCATCGTCCTCGGTTCCGTTGGCTCGCGCTGAAATGCCGTTCGTTGTGAAGGTGGAGCCGGCGAGGCGCCAGTCGATGGCTTCACTGGTGCCGCCGACTCCCGCCCGGGCAGAGACGGTCTCGTGCGTTCCGGTTTCAAAGGCGGCGCTGCCTTCCAGCCCTTTCTGTGGTCTGCGCGTGGTGACGTTGACCACGCCGCCGATGGCATCGCTGCCCCACAGGATGGATTGCGGGCCACGCAGGATCTCGATGCGGTCGATATCGTCCAGGAAGAGGTTGGTGAAGCCATACCCGCCGCTTGTGGCCGATGGATCGGCAAGGCGCATCCCGTCGATGACCATCACGGTCTGTCCGGCATCGGCACCGCGAACCCGGAGAGACGTCGCCGTGCCGTAGCCGCCGTTGCGGGACAGGCTCACGCCGGGTGTGCGCAACAGGATGTCGGTCAGGGCGATGGGCTGTGCCTGTATGATGGCCGCCTCGTCCAGGACGGTGACGCTGGAGGCGTTCTGCTCCTGTGCAACAGGCGTGCGGAAGGCTGTGACGATGATGTTCCCGTCCGCAGCATCCTCCTCCGCCCGGGCGGGCGCAGCGTGGAGAGCGGAGAAGGCGAGCAGGGTCGCCAGTGTTCGTGTATGACGCAAGATGAAGTCCCTTCTTGCAAACGGCGTCGAACCCGCCGGGCGGCCGTCACAAGGGAGCGTGTGCGAAGAGTCCCGCGAAGCAGGCACGGCGTGACGCTCCCCTGCACGGACAAACCGGCAAGGCAGTTGCTGTCGTTGCGCGAGGGATGACCCTCACCGGAAGGGAGGGCCCTCGAACACCCGGTGCACCCTGCCCGGATGAAGAACGACTGCGTCAGGCAGGTCTCCTGGCTTGCGGGTCAGCGCCGTTCCGGCCGCCTTCTCAGGACCGATGATCCCAATGGCAAATGGCTGGATGGCTCGCCGCTTACAGTTGCAGGGGCAGCCCCGGGGTTTTCACCCGGGTTCCCTTTTGATCCTCTCTCGAGGAACCTGTCGCGGCGCGGCTACTACTTCACGCCCGCGGTGTGCGCAAGTGGTCGTGCCGCCAGGCAACGGCGATATCGCCGGGCCAGCTTCCGAGCCCTGTCGCAGCGAGGGACACGGCTCCCTGGATCCGTCGGGTCAGAGCCATTTCAGCGTGCGAAAGCGCCAGAACAGAAGGACGCAGATGACCACGATGACAATCAGCACCAGAGGATATCCATAGCGCCACGAAAGCTCGGGCATGTAGCGAAAGTTCATGCCGTAGATGCCGGCGATGGCGGTCGGCACCGCAAGGATCGCCGCCCAGGCGGCAAGCTGGCGGGTAATCGCGCCGGTCCGTTGCTGCTCCAGAAGGTTGCTGAATTCAAATACGGAATTGATCACTTCCCTGAGCGCTTCCGCCATGGCCTGCACCCGCCGAACATGATCGTTCACGTCGCTGAAGTAGGGGCGGGCATCCGGATCGATGCAGGGCAGCTCGCTGCGGACGAACTTGGCGGCGACCTCGCCCATGGGGATGAGCACCCGCTGAAAACGGATGAGTTCACGGCGCAGGCTGAAAATGCGGATGATCTCGTCACGGCCCAGGAAGTTGTCGACCGTGCGCCGCTCCATCGCGAGGGTATCTTCCTCGATCGTCTCGATGATTGGAAGATAGCCGTCGACGATATAGTCGAGAATGGCGTGCAGCACGTAACCCACGCCGTTCTGCAGCATGCTGGGCTTCTGCTCCAGCTCGCCGCGCAGCTTCGAGAACTCCCGTTCGTGACCGTGGCGCACGGTTATGATGTGGCTGTGCCCCACAAAGATCAGGATCTCACCGTAGTGTATCTTGTCTTCCACGAGTTCGGCAGTGCGGGCGGTGACGAACAACTGGTCGCGGTAGACATCAACCTTAGGTATCTGCTTGCCGTTGATCGCATCCTCCACCGCCAGCGGGTGAAGGCCATACTGATCCTGAAGCAGCCGCAGATCCTGCGGGGTGGGATCAAGCAGGCCGATCCAGACAAACTCCGAATGATCGTCAGGGCAATGGACCTTCTCAGTCACGTCGATATCCCGGACGCGTTTGCCGTCTCTGTAAAGAACCGCTGCGACTACGCTCATGTCATGCTCCGAGCCCGATATCCTGGGCACGGTGAAAAGCGCCTGATCTCGTCTTTTGCTCCTGAATGATCTTCAAAACAGCCTTTCCGCTTGCAAGAGCCGCTGCATGCCGGCGTCTCCTCCCTCGGTGAGAAAGCGTGGCGGGGAGGGGGCCTTCTGCCGCCGTGAAAGCCATGATGATCAGCCAATCGGCCAAAATCCTATGCAATCACTATGCGATCGGCGGCTCGCTCGTCTCGAATTCCTACGGTGCACTGGCCTAGTGGGAAGGCTGCATTCGACTCATCCCGCCTGTTGCGGCATGAGCTTGCAGGAGCATCATCATGCAGGACCTCCTTTGGGCAGGCCTTCTCCTCGTCTTGCTGGTCGCGAGCCTCGGCTATGCGGCCCTGTGCAACCGTGCGTGAGGGGCCGCCAGCCATGACCATCGATCTCTGGCTTGCCGGCTTCACCGCGCTTGGCCTTCTCGTCTATCTCGTCGCCGTGCTCGCGCGGCCCGAACGCTTCTGAGGGGCGCACCGATGACCGTTCAGGGATGGCTGCTCATCGCAGTCTTCGTCGGCATCCTGCTGGCGCTCGCCAAGCCCGTAGGGCTTTGGCTTTTCGCTCTCTACGAAGGCCGCCGCACTCCGCTTCATGCCGTATTTGGCCCGGTGGAGCGGAGCTTCTACCGGCTTTCCGGCATCAACCCGGAAGAGGACCAGACCTGGCGGCGCTACGCCGTCCACATGCTGGTCTTCAACGCGCTGCTGATCCTCATGACCTACGGGCTGCTGCGTGCACAGGCGCTTCTGCCGCTCAATCCGCAAGGCCATGCTGCTCTCGGCGAGCATCTCGCCTTCAACACCGCGATCAGCTTCGGGTCCAACACCAACTGGCAGAGCTATGGCGGGGAATCGACGATGTCGAACCTGTCGCAGATGCTGGCGCTCACCATTCACAACTTCCTTTCAGCCGCGACAGGCATCGCCCTGGCCTTCGCGCTGTTTCGGGGGTTTGCCCGGCGAAGTGCAGCAGGGATCGGCAACTTCTGGGCCGACGTCACGCGGATTACGCTGTACCTGCTGCTGCCCCTGTGCATTGTCCTGACCGTGTTCTACATTGCCAGCGGCGTACCGCAGACCCTGGCAGGCACCATTGACGTGAGCACGCTGGAAGGAGCCCGCCAGACGCTCGCTATCGGA
The DNA here is from genome assembly GCF_002916655.1 of Novosphingobium sp. HII-3. Classification (GTDB taxonomy): domain Bacteria; phylum Pseudomonadota; class Alphaproteobacteria; order Sphingomonadales; family Sphingomonadaceae; genus Novosphingobium; species Novosphingobium panipatense. Next base: position 14,038 of record NZ_PPSM01000026.1, on the reverse strand, counting down.
CCCGTGGCTTCGCAGGAAGCCATCAAACTTCTGGGCACGAACGGCGGCGGCTTCTTCAACGCCAACTCCGCGCATCCGTTCGAGAATCCGACCGCGCTGACCAACCTGGTGCAGATGCTATCGATCTTCGCGATCGGCGTCGGGTTGACCTACACGTTCGGCAAGGCCGTCGGAAACACGCGGCAGGGCTGGGCGATCCTTGCCGCTATGATGGCCCTGTTCCTTGCCGGCACGACCGTCACGTACTGGCAGGAGGCCGCGGGCAATCCCGTCCTCCACCAGCTGAATGCTGCAGGCGGTAACATGGAAGGCAAGGAAGTGCGGTTCGGCATTGCCGCGAGCGCGCTCTTTTCAGTCGTCACGACCGCCGCATCGTGCGGCGCGGTGAACGCCATGCACGACAGCTTCACGGCACTTGGCGGCATGATCCCGTTGTTCAACATGCAATTGGGCGAAGTGGTTATCGGCGGCGTGGGCGCAGGCATCTACGGCTTCCTGCTGTTCGCGATACTCGCGGTCTTCGTGGCTGGTCTCATGGTCGGCCGTACACCGGAATACGTGGGCAAGAAGATCGAGAGCCGTGAAGTCAAGCTGGCGGTGCTGGCGATCGCGGTCCTGCCGCTGACCATCCTGGGCATGAGCGCCGTCGCATCGGTGCTTCCTGCAGGATTGGCCGGGCCGCTCAACAAGGGACCGCACGGCTTCTCCGAAATCCTCTACGCCTTCACCAGCGCCGTGGCCAACAATGGCTCCGCGTTCGCCGGGCTCAGTGCGAACACGCCGTTCTACAACGGCCTGCTCGGCGTCGGGATGTGGATCGGACGGTTCTTCATCATTATTCCGATGTTGGCCGTGGCCGGAAGCCTTGCCGCCAAGAAGTACACCCCCGCGACCGCAGGCAGCTTCCCCACCACCGGCCCCCTGTGGACTGGCCTGCTGATCGGCATCGTGCTGATCGTCGGCGGCCTGACCTTCCTCCCCAGCCTCGCTCTAGGTCCCATTGCCGATCATATCGCAATGATCCGTGGCCAGCTTTTCTAAGGATCACCCCATGGCTCGGTCCGATACCAAATCCCTCTTTACCGCCGACCTGATCGTTCCTGCGATCCGCGACGCATTCCGCAAGCTTGACCCGCGGGAGCTGATCCGCAACCCGGTGATGTTCACAACGGCAGTCGTCGCAATCCTGCTGACGGTGCTGCTCATCGTCGGCAACGACGGTCTCGACGCGGGTTTCAAGGTCCAGCTCGTGCTGTGGCTCTGGTTGACCGTCCTCTTCGGCACGTTCGCCGAGGCTCTTGCCGAAGGGCGCGGGAAGGCACAGGCCGCCTCGCTGCGGGCCACCAAGGCCGAACTTACCGCCAGGCGTCTGAAGGGTGACGGCACGCGCTATGACAGCGTACCCGCGAGCCAGCTGAAGAAGGGCGATGTCGTTCTTGTCCAGACCGGCGACCTGATCCCGGCCGACGGCGAAGTGGTGGCGGGCGTCGCGTCGGTCAACGAGGCCGCGATCACGGGCGAGAGCGCGCCTGTGATCCGTGAAGCGGGGGGCGATCGTTCCGCCGTTACCGCCGGCACCCGCGTCATCTCGGACGAAATACGGGTGCGTGTCTCGGTGAACCCGGGACAGGGCTTCCTCGATCGCATGATCGCTCTGGTTGAAGGGGCGGAGCGGCAGAAGACCCCGAACGAGATCGCCCTGACGTTGCTGCTCGTGGGGCTGACCATCATCTTCCTGATCGCGGTCGCCACCATCCCCGGCTTTGCCGCCTACGCGGGTGGATCGGTGCCTGTCTCCATTCTGGCCGCCCTGCTCATAACCCTGATCCCGACGACGATTGCGGCGCTGCTGTCGGCCATCGGCATCGCCGGCATGGACCGCCTGGTGCGCTTCAACGTCCTGGCAAAGTCCGGCCGCGCGGTCGAAGCGGCCGGCGACATCGACGTTCTGCTGCTGGACAAGACGGGCACCATCACGGTGGGTGATCGTCAGGCGACGGAGTTTCGGCCGGTCAGCGGCACCGGCGTGGCCGAGCTGGCGGAGGCGGCGCTGCTGGCCAGCCTTGCGGACGAGACGCCGGAGGGTCGCTCGATCGTGGTTCTCGCGCGTGAGAAGGTCGGTTCCGTGATGGCGAGCCTCCCGGAGGGGGCGCAGGTGATCCCCTTCACGGCTCAGACCCGCATATCCGGTGTCGATACCGGTGGCAGGGTGATCCAGAAGGGGGCTGTGCAGGCGATCCTCAGGGCAAATCCCGGCGCGGGCGAAACGGCGGCGGCAACCGAGTTGCGCCGCATCACCGACGATATCGCCCGGGTGGGCGGCACACCTCTGGCGGTTGCCGTCGACGGCCGGCTGCTGGGCGCGATCTTCCTCAAGGATATCGTAAAGGCGGGTATTCGCGAGCGTTTCGGCGAACTGCGGGCGATGGGTATCCGCACCGTGATGATTACGGGCGACAACCCGCTCACCGCCGCCTCGATCGCGGCGGAGTCCGGCGTCGATGACTTCCTCGCCGAAGCGACACCCGAGGACAAGCTGCGGCTGATCCGTGAGGAACAGCAGGGCGGACGGCTTGTCGCGATGTGCGGCGACGGCACGAACGATGCGCCTGCACTGGCACAGGCGGATGTCGGCGTCGCCATGAACACCGGCACCCAGGCCGCGCGCGAGGCCGGAAACATGGTCGATCTCGACAGCGACCCGACCAAGCTGATCGAAGTCGTCGGCCTCGGCAAGCAACTGCTCATGACGCGCGGGGCGCTGACGACCTTCTCGGTCGCGAATGACGTGGCCAAGTACTTCGCCATCATCCCGGCCATGTTCGTGGCGCTCTATCCGGGGCTTGGCGTACTCAACGTCATGGGACTCGCGAGCTCGGAAAGCGCGATCCTCTCCGCGATCATCTTCAACGCACTCATTATCCCCTGCCTGGTGCCGCTGGCGCTCAGAGGCGTAGCGTACAGGCCGATGGGCGCGGGGCCGCTTCTGGCGCGCAACCTCGCGATCTACGGCCTCGGCGGCCTCGTCGCTCCGTTCATCGGCATCAAGCTCATCGATCTGGCCGTCGGCGGCCTGGGTCTCGCCTGAGGAGGCGGCAAAAAATGAACAACGACATAGTTTCGTCTCTGCGTCCGGCACTGGTCATGACGCTTCTCTTCGGCCTGCTGCTCGGCCTGCTTTACCCGATGGCGATGACCGGGCTCGGGCAGGCGCTCTTCCCGGCTCAGGCGAACGGCAGCCTGATAGTCGAGAACGGCAAGGTCATCGGGTCCAGCGTTGTCGGTCAGGCATTCACGTCGGAGCGCTATTTCAATACGCGGCCGTCGGCGGCGGGCAGCGGCTACGATGGCCTTGCTTCCTCCGGTTCCAACCTCGGCCCGACATCGCAGGTTCTGAGCGATCGCGTGAAAGAGCAGGCAGGAGCCATGGCGGCCGCCCAGCCCGGTCGGCCCGTTCCCGCCGATCTTGTCACCACATCCGGCTCCGGCCTCGACCCGCACATAACGCCCGAGGCCGCGTTCTACCAGGTAGAACGCATTGCTCGTGTCCGTGGGTTGGAGGTGGAGGCCGTCCGGCGCCTTGTCGGGCGAACCATCGAACAGCCGCTGCTCGGCTTTCTTGGAGAACCCCGTGTAAATGTCCTTGATCTCAATCGACGTCTCGATGCTTTGAGCGCAAGGTCGGCTCCATAAACCCTGAACGCTACCGAGCGAGCCAAGAACGCATGACCGAAAGTGGTCGCCCTGTTCCCGATGCCCTCCTGCGCGCGGCTGCGCAGGAGGGTCGAGGGCGCCTGAAGATCTTCCTCGGCGCCGCGCCGGGCGTGGGCAAGACCTGGGAGATGCTCTCCGAGGGACGCCAGCGTCGCGACGCGGGCGTCGACGTCGTCGTGGGCGTGGTGGAGACACATGGCCGGCGCGAGACCGAAGCGCTGGTCCAAGGGCACGAGGTCGTGCCGCGCCGGCAGGTGGAGCACATGGGCCACAGCCTGGGCGAGATGGACATCGATGCCATCCTTGCCCGCGCGCCCCAACTCGCACTGGTGGACGAACTGGCGCACACCAACGCGCCGGGCAGCCGCCACCCCAAGCGCTACCAGGACGTGGAGGAGCTGCTCGACGCCGGCATCGACGTCTACTCGACGCTGAACATCCAGCACGTGGAAAGCCTGAACGATGTCGTCGCCTCGTTTACGCGAGTCCGGGTGCGCGAGACCGTGCCGGACTCGATCCTCGAACGTGCCGAGATCGAGGTGGTGGACATACCGCCAGACGAACTGATCGAGCGGTTGAAGGATGGCAAGGTCTACGTCCCGCACGAGGCGACGCGAGCGCTGAGCCACTTCTTCTCCAAGTCAAATCTGACTGCCCTGCGGGAACTGGCGCTGCGCCATGCCGCGCAGGCCGTCGATGCGCAGATGGTGGAGCACGTCCGCGCCAACGCGCTTGCGGGCAATTTCGCGGTGGGCGAACGCGTCGTCGTGTGCGTGAGCGAGCAGCCGCACGCGGCGGGGCTGGTCCGCTCCGGGAAGCGGCTGGCCGACGCGCTGAAGGCGCCATGGTCCGTCGTTCATATCGAGACGCAGAGGAATCAGCAGTTCACCGACATTGACCGGCGCCAGCTGGCGGACACCCTGGCCCTGGCGTCCCGTCTCGGCGCGTCGACGGCCAGCATACCGGCGATGGGAGTGGTGGACGGCATCCGCGAATATTGCCGCGAAGCCCGCGCCACGCAGATCGTCGTCGGGAAATCTCCCCGCTCGTGGTGGTTCGAGCTTCGCCACGGCTCGGTTGTCGACCATCTTGTCCGGACCATCGGCGAGGTGGCAGTCCATGTCATGCCGGCGAGCGACGAGCCGGCCAGAGGCCGCCGACGGTCGCGTGCTCCGGGCGTATGGGGCCGGCCCTCTCACTATCTCTGTACTCTCGCGGTGGTGGCGGGGCTGACGGCGCTGGGCCGCGGGCTGGTGCGGGCCATAGACCTCGGCAACATCGCGCTGCTTTACCTCATCCCGGTGATGTTCGCCGCCGCGACATTTGGCCTGCGGGCCGGGCTGTTCGCAGGGCTCGCATCGAGCCTCGCCTATAACTTCTTCTTCCTGCCCCCCACAGGCACGCTGACGGTCAACAATCCGGAGAACGTCATCTCCATCCTCGTGCTGCTGGGGGTGGCGATCGTAACCAGTCAGTTCGCGGCGCGGGTGCGGGCGCAGGCGGACCTTGCGGGATCGAGCTCGAGGCAGAACGCGGCGCTTGCCAGCTTTTCACGGCAACTCACGGCGTCCGTTACACAGGCGGAACTCATGCAGGCGATTTGCGCCGATATCGCGCGCCTTCTGGATGTTCGCACGGCCCTGCTGCTCCCTTCGGCGCAGGGCCCGGACCTGCAGGCTGCCTACCCACCGGAAGACAGGCTGGACCAGATCGAACTGGCTGCCGCACAATGGGCCATCGACAACGAGCAGCCTGCGGGGCGGGGATCGAGTACCCTCACCGCCTCCGACTGGCTCTTTCATCCCCTGCGCACCAGCCGGGGGGTGCTCGGCGTGCTGGGCATCGCGCGCGACGACGCGGGCGAACCGCTGCGGTCGGACCAGGTGCCGCTGCTCATGAGTCTCCTTGACCAAGCCTCGATCGCCTTCGACAGAATGACGCTGGAGGAGGAAAGCCTGAAAGCCCGGCAGGTCGGCGAACGCGACAAACTCCGTTCGGCACTGCTCTCCTCCGTGAGCCACGATCTGCGGACACCTTTGACGACGATCTTGTCGGCGGCGCAGGAGTTAAGGAAGCACTCCTCGAACGACCTTGTCCTGGCGATCGACACTGAGGCGCAGCGCCTCAACCGCTTCGTCGCCAATCTGCTCGACATGGCCCGGGTTGAAGCCGGCGCCCTGCCGATGAAGGTCGAGGCGACCGATCTTTTCGACGCCGTCGCGGGCGCCGTGCACGATACGCGGGCCTCGCTTCAGGAGCGTGCCGTGCAGGTCGATATCGTGCCGGATATCCCGCTCGTCCGCGTCGATCCGGTGCTGCTGCATCATTGCCTCATCAATTTGCTCGATAATGCCGGCCGTTATGGGGACCCGGGCACACCCATCGTGATCCGCTGCCGCCGCCTGCCCGATGCCCTTGAACTTTCCGTCATCGACCGAGGTCCCGGTCTGCCGGCCGGAGAGGAGCAGCGCGTCTTCGAAACTTTCACACGGCTTGCAGGTTCGGACCGCGTGCGCCATGGGACGGGCCTGGGGCTTGCCATCGTCAAGGGTTTCGCCGAAGCCATGGGCCTGACCGTGGAAGCTGCGAACGACGTCGATCCGGACGGCGGAACCACGGGAGCCCGCTTCACCATCCGCATTCCCGACCGGCTCATCATCGCGCATCTCGACAGCGAGGACGTTCCATGAATATCCGCCACAAGGTTCTCGTCATCGACGATGAGCTTCATATTCGCCGACTGATAAACGCGGCGCTCGCACGTGCCGACTACTCGACACTGGAGGCCGAGAACGCGGGCGAGGCCTTGAACAAAGTCCGGCAGGAACGGCCGGACGTGGTGCTGCTCGACCTCGGCCTTCCAGACCGTGACGGACTAGAACTCGTGCCGCTCGTCAAGCAGATGCTGCCTGACACAACGCTGATCATCGTCTCGGCCCGCGAGGCGACCGCCGAAAAGGTGGCCGCGCTCGATCTGGGGGCAGACGATTATCTCACCAAGCCCTTTGACACGGACGAGTTGCTGGCGCGGGTGCGGGTGGCCCTGCGCAACCGTATGACCCGCGGCGGCGGGGCTCCGGCCCTGAAGATCGGGGATCTGGAAATCAATCTGCTGGACCGGACAATCACAAAGGCGGGCGCCAACCTTCATTTGACGCGCAAGGAATTCGCGGTCCTCTCACAGCTTGCAAGGTTCCCGGGAAAGGTCATCACGCACGAACAGATGCTGGCCCATGTCTGGCCCAACGAGGTCGAGCGCCACATCGAGTATCTGCGGGTGCTGGTGCGCACTCTGCGCCAGAAGCTTGAGGTTGATCCTCAGCGCCCGCAAATCATCAGCAACGAGGTGGGGATAGGCTATCGCCTGCGCGTGCCGGCCGATGCACTGGATGCCGGTTAGCAGGCTGAAACGCTGCAGGGCATGACCGGGGAGAGGCAATCACCTTAGCGCGTGCCATGTCGATTCGAGTAGTGCTAGGCTGGCCCCATAAGCATGAGGGAGTCTTCCATGATCGAACGTCGCCGTCTTCTAACGTCTGCCACGGCAGGCGCCGCGCTCCTTGCAGGAGGCCGGGTCTTCGCGCGGATGGCAGCGCAGGGCGAAACCGCCGAGGGCGCGACAAACCCGGCCCTGAAAGCCTTCATGGACGGCCATTTCAACGCCGAAGTCGATGCTTCGCCCGAGACGGCAACCGGTCTTGGCCTTGATGAGGGGCCCCGCGCCGCACTGAAGGCCCGGCTGACAATTCCCACACGCGACTACGAGGCCAAGGAGCAGGCACGCTTGCGTGCCGCCCGCACCGAACTTGCGAAGCTGGATCGGTCCGCGATGACGGCGCAGGACGCGATCTACTACGACACGATCGAGGCCAACTTCGACAGTGTCATCAGGACCTATTCCATTCCCTACGGACAGGGTGGATGGCCGCAGGTCTACCGTGTCAGCCAGGCGAATGGTGCGTATCTCAACACGGCTGACTTCCTGGATACGCAGCATACCATAAAAAACTCGGCGGATGCGGAGGCTTACGTATCGCGCGTGAATCAGTTCGCGGCCGTGCTGGATGCCGAGACCGATCGAGTCCGGGAAGACTTCGCACTGGGCGTCATTCCGCCTGACTTCATCCTCGACAAGACCATCGCGCTCCAGGCGGGGATGCTCGCCACACCCGCTGGGGAATCCACGCTGGTGCAGTCGATCGTGCGGCGAACGGGAGAGAGCGCAATCCCGGGTGCGTGGGGAGCGCGCGTCGAGAAGATCGTCGCCGAGCGGGTCTATCCCGCGCTGCAACGGCAGCATGATGTGTTGAAGGCCACGCTGCCGAAGGCTGGCCATGATGCATCCGTGTCCCGCCTGCCCCAGGGACAGCAATACTACGCCAACAGCCTCAACTTCATCACCACGACCCGGCTCACGGCGGAAGAGATCCACCGTGTCGGCCTTGAGCAGGTGGCGGAACTGACGTCGCTGTCGGATGGCTTGCTGAAGGCGCAGGGCATGACGCAGGGCACCGTCGGCGAACGCATCGCCGCCCTGCGGGCCGATCCCGCGAACATCTACGCCAACACCGATGAGGCGAAAGCCCAGCTTGTGGCTGACCTCAACACGCAGATGGCGGCGATGGAGGCGCTGCTGCCGCGCGCCTTCAGCCGCCTGCCCCGCGCGGGCGTCGAGATCAAGCGGGTGCCGCCGGAAATCCAGGAAGGGGCGTCGCTGGGATACTACAACCCGCCCAGCCTGGATGGCACCCGTCCGGGGATCTACTGGATCAACCTGACGGACACGGCCACCTGGCCCCGGTATTCGCTGCCCACCCTTACCTATCACGAGGCCATGCCGGGCCACCACCTGCAGATCGCTTTGCAGCAGGAGAGCGCTGCCGCGCCCAAGCTGATGAACCTGCTGTTCTTCTCCAGCTACGCGGAAGGGTGGGGACTTTATGCCGAGCAGCTGGCCGACGAACTTGGCGCTTACGCGAACGACCCGCTGGGTCGCGTGGGGTTCTACCAGAGCCTGCTGTTCCGCGCGGTCAGGCTCGTCGTCGATACCGGTATCCACGCCAAGGGATGGAGCCGGGAAAAGGCGATCCGCTACCTGATCGACAACACCGGTCAGGCGGAGGGCGGCGCCACCTCCGAAATTGACCGCTATTGCGTCTGGCCCGGGCAGGCCTGCGCCTACAAGGTAGGCCATAACGAGTGGGTTCGCCTGCGCGAGAAGGCCAGGGCAGCCCTGGGCGACCGTTTCGACATCCGCAGCTTCCACGAGAGGACGCTTGGTGGCGGAGGCATGCCTCTCACGGTACTGGAACGCGTCGTGGACAGGTGGATCACAGAGCAGCCATCGCCCGCGCGGTGAGCGTCTGCGGTACAAACGGGGCGTCCTGCCGACGCTCCGTGACGGCCGCATTGATTGTCGCAGGCGGGCTCTCAGAGGGCTGTTTGGCAGCTTCGGCGTGCCCCCTGCAGCCCCTGCCTGCGTCGGTTTGTCGCACGGCACGCTCCTATCAGCGGCACGAGCAGGGGCGACGTTTGCAACGTTCATCTACCCGTAATGTTGTCCTGAACACCCCTAAAGTCCGAAGTGCAGGCGCCCGTTCGGGGGCCTAGTACAACAGGGTGGAGGGGTTCTGCCGACCGGTGTCCGCATAATTGCGGACCGACGCGAAGCGGTGATTGCCAGCCTGACGGTTGAGTTTCCAAGGAGTACCGCAATGAGTGTCATTTCCAAAAGCCCCAAAGTTCTCCTGCTGGCTGCCATGCTGGCGGTGCCCGCGACGGGCACTTTCGCAGCCGATCAGCAGGAGCAGCAGGAGGGTGAACTCACGACGACGGTGACGGACACGTCGCCACCGTCGGCCGCCGAGATGACGAAGGGGCCTAAAATCGAAGGCATCATCTCCGCACGCAGCGGCGACCGCATGCAGGTCACGGCGGAGAACGGCAGCAAGTCCGTCATCACGATCACCGATGCCACGAAGATCACCGCGAGCGGTGGCTTCCTGAGCCTCAATCGCAGCCGGCTCGCCGCAGCATCGCTGCTCAACGGCCTCCCGGTCGAGGTCAAGACCATGCAGGCGGGCAATGTACTGGTGGCCAGCGAGATCGACATCAAGAACAAGGATCTCAAGACGGCGGCGATGATCCATAACGGCACCGACCAGCGCTTTGCGGAGCAGACCGCCGCGACGGACGCGCTGCGCAGCCGCATGGGCGACATCGACAAGTACAACGTCAAGAGCACCACCGACGTGAACTTCGACACCGGCAAGTCCGTGCTGTCCGAACAGGCCAAGGCTGATCTGTGCGCCGCGGCGAAGACCGCCGAAGGCATGGACAACGCCCTGCTTCTGGTCGTTGGCTACACGGACTCGACCGGCAGCGAGGAGTTCAACCAGGAGCTGAGTGAGAAGCGCGCCGCCCGCGTCGTGAACTATCTCCAGCAGGCCTGCCGCTGGAAGCCCTACCGCATGCTAACGCCCACTGGCATGGCCGAGGCGGACCCGGCTGCAAGCAACGACACCGAAGAAGGCAAGGCACGCAACCGCCGCGTGACCGTCAACGTCCTCGTCAGCAAGGGCCTGGACGGCCTCTGAGCCTTGTGATCGGGGACGTTGCTCCAGCGTCCCCGATCCTCGGGAAAAGGCGCAACGCTGCAGGCTCCATTTAACAGGATAAGCAGTGGGAACCGGACCTGCTCCGGAGGCTATTTGAAGCCGCATGGTCGCGATGCCGTTCGTCGCGGCCGATCGGTTTCAAGTAGCTCACGAGGAGGATTTCCGCCCATGGCCAGTCTGCAGCCGCCGCTCCCGGAACAGCAGCAGCAACCGCCTGGCACCACCGCCGCGATGGACCCGCGACCTGACCATGGCGAGGACAGCTATGAGGGTCATGGACGTCTTGCGGGCAAGAAGGTCGTGATCACAGGGGGCGACAGCGGCATCGGCCGCGCCGTCGCCATCGCTTTCGCGCGCGAAGGTGCCGACGTCCTGATCTCCTACCTGAACGAGGATGAGGACGCGCAGGAGACCGTGCATCTGGTGGAGCAGGCCGGTCGCAAGGCCGTGTCGGTCCCGGGCGACATCGGCGATCCGGCACACTGCCGTTCGATTATCGAGCAGGCGGTGGAGGCGTTCGGCGGGATCGACGTGCTGGTGAACAACGCCGCGCACCAGATGACGTTCGAGGACATTGCCGACATCTCGGATGAGGAATGGGACAAGACCTTCCGCACTAACATCCACGCCATGTTCTACCTGGCGAAGGCAGCGGTGAAGCACATGAAGCCGGGGGCGGCGATCATCAACACGACCTCGGTTAATGCCGACATGCCGAAGCAAACGCTTCTGCCCTACGCCACGACCAAGGGCGCCATCCAGAACTTTACAGCGGGGCTTGCGCAGATGCTGATGCCGAAGGGCATCCGCGTGAACTGCGTCGCGCCCGGCCCCGTCTGGACTCCGCTGATACCAGCGACGATGCCGCCGGAAGAGGTCGCGCAGTTCGGCGCTACTTATCCCATCGGCCGCCCCGCGCAGCCGAAGGAACTCGCTCCCGCCTACGTCATGCTCGCTAGCGACGAGGCCAGCTACGTGTCCGGCGCCACCATAGCGGTGACGGGCGGCAAGCCGTTCCTCTGAGCCGCGAGCACGGGACCGCCTCGAGCCGATGCTCGGCGTGGGCCATCCACAAGGGAAGTCCCCAGTGACGGCGGGAGCAGTGGAGTTTGCTCTCGTTCTGAGCGGGGGTAACGCGCTCGGAGCATACCAGGCAGGTGCTTATGAGGCGCTGCATGAGCGTGGCTTTCTGCCAGACCGGGTGGCGGGTGCCTCCGTCGGCGCGATAAACGGGGCGATCATTTGCGGGAACGCGCCCCTCGATCGCCTGAAGAAGCTGCGGGCCTTGTGGACACCGGCAGCGAAAGGTTCGCCAGCGATGGAAGCGGGCGGGATTCTGGAAGACATCCGGCGATCCTTCGCAGCCATGATGACCCTCGCTGCGGGACGTCCGGGCGTTTTCGCGCCTCGCTACTTCTCCTGGCTGACGCCCGGCCTCAGCCTGTCCGAACAGGTCAGCCTTCACGATACGCTTCCATTACGCGCGGAACTCGAACGTCTGCTGGATTTCGACTTGTTGAATGCGCCCTCGGCACCCGCCTTCCTAGCAACGGCGATTGACATCGAGACGGGCGAGGACGTTGCCTTCGACAGCCGCAGGCAGCCTGTACACGCCGACCATCTTCGTGCGAGCGCCGCCCTGCTGCCCGCCTTCGCCCCTGTGGAAATAGACGGGCGGCTCTTCGGCGACCCGGGCATGTCGGCCAACCTGCCGCTCGATTGCGCACTGCACGAACCGGGCGACGGCCCGTTGCTGTGCTTCGCTCTCGACCTTCTCCCGCTGCACGGCCGTCGGCCGGGCCGCCTCTCGGAATCGGTGCTGCGCATGCAGGACCTTTTGTTCGCTACGCAGAGCCGTCGCACCATCGCTGCCTGGCAGACCATCTTTGACGAACGCGCAAAGCAAGGCGAAGGACGGCCGATCACCCTTGTCCACCTCGCTTACCGCGACCAGGACCCGGAAGTGAGCGGCAAAGCCTTTGACTTCTCCGGTCGGTCCGCCGCGCATCGGTGGCAGGCGGGCTTCACCGATACGATGCAGGCGCTTGATGACCTTGCCGCCGGCACCGTGGAACTGAGGAGACGTGCCGGGATGTCAGTCTATGCACGTCCGGCACCATGCGCGGGCTTGCAGCTCACCGGCCACTCTCTGGTTCCTTCTGGTGCCTGAGCCCGGTGCCATTCCAATCTTGGTCGACCGCGATGTGCCGGCGAAAAGCGGCGTGTAGCCGTTTGTGAAGCTGAAGAGGTCTATTGCTACCGCGATTACCGTGGCTAAAATCTCTCCTTATTTCCAACTTCAGTTATATAACCAAATAAATACCTCTTGTGTATCAGGTGCGTACCCTCGGTTGTTTTGCTGAAATTAAGCCCGATAGCGGAATGATCATCGCGCAGCGGAGGCATGCGGCATTATCCCTTAGTCCAACAGGTTCGGCAAAAGGCGCTTTAGGCGGGTTCATCGTTTCTCTCGATGAAGTCACCTCTTGATCTACCCTGCCGGGCTACGGCCTGAACAATGATGTAGGGATTGGCATGGCAGTCGAGATTTTCGACAAGGCAACTCGTGCGACACGCACGGTTTCCGAAGATTCCGTCGTTATAGATGGCCCGAGCGTCATCAAGGTATACGCCAACCGAGCGGATCTGTCGGCTCTCGAACGGCAAGGTAACGATCTTCTTATCCGCCTGCGATCGGGTGAGGAGATCCGCGTCGTCAACTTCTACGGTGACAGCACCGCCGGCAATGTCAGCGAAGTGGTGCTTCAGGACACGGACGGCGAGCTTTGGGCCGTCCGGCAGGGCGACACTCTCGAGTTCATCGGCATCGAGGAACTGGAAGAGCTGGTCGAACCCGCTGCTTCCATCGCTGCAGCAGGTGAGGGTGTCGGCATTCTTCCGGCGCTTGGCCTTCTGGGAACCGCTGGCCTGATCGCCGCCGCCGCCGGCACGGGCGGGGATGACGATACCGATGCTGATGCGGATGCTGATGCTGATGCGGATGCTGATGCTGACGCGGATGCTGACGCGGATGCTGACGCTGACGCAGATGCAGATGCGGACGCTGATGCTGACGCAGATGCTGATGCGGATGCTGACGCTGATGCGGATGCTGACGCAGATGCAGATGCTGACGCAGATGCTGATGCTGATGCGGATGCAGATGCAGATGCTGACGCTGATGCGGATGCGGATGCGGATGCGGATGCGGACGCGGACGCTGATGCTGATGCTGATGCTGACGCGGATGCGGATGCGGATGCGGACGCGGACGCTGATGCTGATGCTGACGCGGATGCGGATGCTGATGCGGATGCTGATGCTGACGCTGATGCCGACGCTGATGCGGACGCGGATGCCGATGCCGATGCCGATATCGACCTTCCCGCTACTCCAACGGCCACCTTTGCGGACACCGGCGTAGCTGGCGACAGTATCACCAACGACAGCAGAATTACTGTCGGCAATCTTGAAACTGGTGCCCGCTGGGAGTTCAGCTCTGACTCAGGGGCAAGCTGGACCACCGGCAGCGGCAGCAGCTTCCTGCTTGCTGAAGGAAGCTACGAAGCCGGCGTGGTAGAGGTTCGTCAGATCGACGCGGCAGGTAACGTCAGCGACACGTTCGAACTACCCAGCCTCACCATCGACATCAGCGTCCTGCCGCCTTCGGGGGCACTCGCCAGCGACACAGGCGTATCGACTACCGA
>NZ_PPSM01000025.1 GCF_002916655.1 Novosphingobium sp. HII-3 | reverse complement strand
AGGGCCCCGGTGAGGCGTTCGGAGCCGAACACCGATGTCCACTCATCGAAGGGAAGATTGCTGGTGATCAGCGTGCTGCCGCGTTCGTACCGCTGGCTGAGCACCTCAAACAGCAACTCGCTGCCTACGGCGGTGAAGGGTACGTAACCGAGCTCATCAAGGATCAGCAGCTTCACCGAGGCAAGGTGCTTCTGAAGGCTGCGCAAACGCCGTTCGTCCCTTGCCTCCATCAGATCGTGGACCATCGCCGCCGCCGTGGTGAAGGCCACGCTGCAACCCTTCTGGCAGGCGGCCAGGCCCAGCGCGAGGGCGGTGTGGGTCTTGCCGGTGCCGCTGGGCCCCAGGGCAATGACGTTGCGCCGCTGTTCGATCCATTCACCGCGCGCCAGTTCCAGCACCAGCGCCTTGTTCAGCGAGGGCTGTGCCGCAAAGTCGAATGTGTCGAAGCTTTTGGTATGCGGGAACCTGGCCTGCCGGATGCGCCGTTCCACCATCCGGCGCTCGCGATCGATCCGCTCCAGTTCACACAAGCGCAGCAGATAGCGCGGATAGTCGGCGCGGTCCTGCGCCGCCTCAAAGGCGATCTTCTCATATTCGCGCACGAAGGTGGGCAACTTGAGTGCTTTGAGATGGTTGGCCAGCAACACAGCGGGCGGCACGCTGGTGGGCTCTGCCGCAACAGCCGGCAGCGGCATCATGGGATCATTCATGCCGGTACTCCCGCTGCGGGACTAGCCGTCTTCGTGAGCAGCCCCATATAGGCGCTCGGATCGGTACGCCCGACGTTCGCTCGCGGCAGGTGCGGATAGAATTGCAGATCCAGGCGCGGCACGCGCTGTTCGAGGCGGGCCAGAGCTATCATCTTGACCGCATCGAAGCTGATAGTCCCCATGTCCAGCGCCCGGCCTACCGCCCATTCCACCAAAGACTGGTCGAAGCGTTCGCACAAGCGCAGCACCTGAATGAACTCGCGTCGCCCCTCCTTGCCGCTGCGGGCCTCCATCAACCGCCGGATACGGTGCATCGGTTCGGCCAGAACCCAGCCATCGAGCGGCGCGGCCTGATCGAGCGCGCGGGGTTTTTGCTCCAGAAGCGCCAGGTAATGCAGCGGGTTGGCGATGAAGTCCTCACGCCCATAACTGCGTGGGTGCACCGCGATCCGCTCTCCGCCGCTGATGATCTCGACGCGCTCGACATAGGCTTTTATCACCACTTCCCGGTGAGCGAAGGCCGTCGGCACAGAATAGTCATTGGTACGATAGCGAACCAATGACATCGACGAGGCCCGCCCTGTCACCATATGGCAGGGATCGAACGCCACCGCCGGCAGCGGCATGAATGCCTCCAGATCGGCCGACATCCGTTCCCCGATACTCTGACTGTTCCCGCGCAACACCGCTTGCCTGCGCTCCACACATTGTTCGAGAAAGCGCGCGTTCAGCGCATCGAAGCTGTCCGCTACCGGCATCGGCACCATGAAGTGTCGGCGGACATATCCGACAAGCCCTTCAACCTTGCCTTTGTCATTGCCCTTGCCGGGACGACCAAACTTGTCTTCGAACAGATAATGGCTCTGCAAGGTCGAGAACATCCGACTGCGCTCGCGCTTACCGTCGCCCAGTATCTGCGCCACCGCCAGTTTGGTGTTGTCGTATAGGATCGACTGCGGAATGCCGCCGAAGAAGGCGAAGGCCGCAACATGGCCTTCGCAAAAAGCCTCCGCGACCTCGGCAGGATAGGCTTTGAAAAACGGTGCATCACTATGCGGCAGGTCCATGCAGAAATAGTGAAACCGAACCAGCTTGCCATCGATGATCCCGTCGGCCTCGCCAAAGTCCACCTGGGCGTGGCCCGGCTTGTGGCTCAGCGGGATAAATACCTCGCGACTGCGCAGCTTGGCACCGGCCACATAATCGCGAACAATCGTTATGCCGCCGGTGAAGCCATGCTCATCGCGCAGCCGCTCGAAGATACGGGCAGCAGTGTGCCGCTGTTTGCTATGGACCGTGCGATCATCCTCCAGGATCTTGTCGATAATGTCCGTAAATCCGGCCAGCTTACGACCGTAGGTGCGACCACTTCGGCCATGTGGAGCTGGCTCCGGAAAGCACAGCATCTTATCGATAGTCTTGCGGTCGATCCCGAAATACCGGGCGGCAGCGCGACGGCTCATCCCGTCAATCAGTACGGCGCGGCGGACCTTCTGATAAAGCTCCACTCTCTTCATCCTTCCACCTCCGCACAAAAGCGAAGGTCTAACAGGACTGGCCCTTTTTTATCCCGGTGCTCCGGTCCGGTCCGTGGCCCCTTTTATTCCCGGTGTTCTCAATTGTATCGGGGATGCCCATGCCCTCGGCCTCGGCAACAGCCTCCGCACTATCGAGGTCAAGCACGATCAGCCCAGAGACTGCGCCGGTCGCGATACCGATGTTGCTTTCGCGGCTTGCCCATTGGCGCACGGTGTCGAGGTCGGCGCGCTCGGTCTGGTACGCCTTCCACTTGCCCAGGGGCTTCTTGCCGCGTGCTTCGACAGGGAACACGGAAAAGCCCAGATCATAAAGCTGCGACCAGCGGGCAGGAATCGCGAACTCGCGTTCGGGAGGCATCACGGTCATTGCGCCGCCCTCCCGTTGCCGGTAAAGTTGCGCTCGCCATTCGCCGTCCAGCTGGTGGTCTTCGCCCTCGTTTCGATTGCCGTCGAAGCGGGGGCTTTCTCGTTGCGGTCGGAGAGATATCGAGGGTGCAGCGTGCCTTCGATGCGAGGCCGCTTCGGGGCCGTGACTGACACATTACTGCACACGCCATCGCGAACGCGGCGGGATTTTGAGGCGTAAGTATTTGAAAAATTGGCGCACCCGACAGGATTCGAACCTGTGGCCTCTGCCTTCGGAGGGCAGCGCTCTATCCAGCTGAGCTACGGGTGCAGTGAAGGGGCGGTTAGCAGACGATGATGAGGGTTTCCAGCGCCAAATTCCATTTGCTGGGGAAGGCTTGAAAGTTCTTGCTATGTTCCTATGATGCGGAGCATGGCCGAAGCTGATTCGATTTCCCTCGCGCCGGGCGCGCTGCACGCCGCTACAGACGTCGCGCGCGGCATCACGCGCCTGTTTGCCCGCAACGGCATATGGTGCATGCCCGAAATGCCGCTGCGTTGCGGCCGTCGTGCCGACCTCATGGGGATCGACGCGAAAGGGCGCGTCATCATCGTCGAGATCAAGGTCGCTCGCGGCGATCTGCTTGGCGATGGCAAGTGGACAGATTACCTCGACTTTTGCGACCGGTTCTACTGGGGCCTTTCCCCGGCCCTGGATCGTAGCCCGCTTGATAGCGAAGCGTTCCTGCCGGACTGCTGCGGCGTGATCGTCGCTGACGGATACGATGCGGAAATCCTTCGTCCCGCACCGCTGCGCCAGCTGGCAGCCGCCCGCCGCAAGGTGGAGACCGAACGGCTGGCACGCGCATCCCTGCGCCGCCTGGCGAACCTATGCGATCCTCATACCGTTCAATGGGGCGCGGAGGGATAGCACCCGCTCATCCGCAATTTTCTTGCGCATTGGTGGAATGCGCCCTATGTAGGGCGGGCAATCGGCGTGCGGGTCCACCCGCCGCAATCCAGGAGCAGCGTGAGGCCGCGGCGCACCAGGCGCCAAGGCCGCTCGGACTTACGATTGCGCCCAACCAGCTTCCTTCCTCACGCAGGGTCGCCCGAAACGACACCTTGCCGTGCGCGCGCCTTTTTCAAAAGCCTTGCGCGCCCCGCACTTTTGAAAGTGACGCATGTCCTATTTTTCCGAACTTGGCCTCGCCGAGCCCATTCTCCGTGCGCTCGAGGCCAAGGGCTATACTGATCCCTCGCCCATCCAGCGCAAGGCTATTCCTTCGCTGCTGGAAGGCCGCGACCTGCTCGGCATCGCGCAGACCGGCACCGGCAAGACCGCCGCGTTCTCGCTGCCTTCGCTGCACCGCCTCGCGCAGGATCCCAAGCCCCGCCAGAACGCCGGCTGCCGCATGCTGGTCCTTTCCCCGACCCGCGAACTGGCCGCCCAGATCGCCGAGAACATGCGCGGCTATGCCAAGTTCCTCAACCTCAACGTCCAGTGCATCTTCGGCGGCGTTCCCGCCGGCAAGCAGGCACGGGCACTTGAGCGCGGGACGGATATCCTGGTCGCGACGCCGGGCCGCCTGCTCGATCTCATCGACAGCCGTGCGTTGACGCTGCGGCACGTCGAGATCTTCGTGCTCGACGAAGCGGACCAGATGATGGACCTGGGCTTCATCGTGCCTCTCAAGCGCGTCGCCGCGCTGCTTCCCAAGAAGCGCCAGAGCCTGTTCTTCTCCGCGACCATGCCGCAGGCGATTGCGGAACTGGGCCGCCAGTTCATCAACGATCCGGTCCGCGTCGAAGTGGCGCCGCAGTCCACCACCGCCGAGCGCGTGGAGCAGTACGCCACCTTCATCAATCAGGCCGAGAAGCAGGCGCTGCTGACGATCCGCCTTCGCGAGTGTCTCGCACCCGATGCCGCCGAAAAGGCGGAGCACGGCGCTATCGACCGCGCGCTCGTCTTCACGCGCACCAAACACGGCGCGGATCGCGTGGTGCGCCACCTCGTGGCCGCCGGCATCCCGGCCGCCGCCATCCACGGCAACAAGAGCCAGGCCCAGCGCACCGCCGCGCTCGGCGGGTTCCGCCAGGGCACCGTGCGCGTCCTCGTCGCCACCGACATCGCGGCGCGCGGTATCGACGTGACCGGGGTCAGCCACGTCTACAACTTCGAAATTCCCAACGTGCCGGAGCAGTACGTCCACCGCATCGGCCGCACCGCGCGCGCAGGTGCGGACGGCGTGGCGATCAGCTTCGTCGCGCCCGACGAAAAGCCTTACATCCGCGATATTGAGCGCCTGACCCGCGTAAAGCTGGAAGCCCTTGGCCTTCCCGAAGACTTCACGCAGAAGGCCGCGCGCCTGCCGGCACCTTCGCGCAAGGCTCCGGAGTCGCAGGCGAGCGGCGGCGGACGTCGCGATGGCAGCCGGTCCTCCGGAGGTCGCAGCCAGCCGCGTCGCGACGGCCAGCGCGGTGATCGCCCGCAAGGCGATCGCAACCGTTCCGATGCACCGCGCGGGGATCGTCGTGAGAGCGGCGGCGAGGAGGGTGAGCGCAAGCGCCGCTTCCGTCCGCGCGGCCCCAAGGGCCTCGGCGCGCACAAGGCGGCTGTGAAGCGCGCAGGCTGAATGGCGGCGGGCGGGATTACAGTCCCACCCGCCCTTGCCTTCTGAACCATAAAAGATCCCACAGGACGGGGCCGCTCACCGCAGCGAGCCCCGTTTTTTCGCTTCCCCTCGCCCGAGCGAGGGCATAAGCCCGCAGCCATGGCAACCGATGGCCCTCTTCTTGCAGTGCTTGTTTCCGCCTGCGCCATGACCGCCATCGTCGGCTTACGCTATCTGGCAACGTCGGGCCTGTTCGCCTGGATAACCTCACGGGTACGCCCGGGACACTACACGGGGCTTCACGGCCAGATCCGCAAGGAGATTGGCTGGTCGCTCGCCTCCGCCGCGATCTACGGCATCCCGGCAGGGGTCGTCGCCTGGGGTTGGCAGGAACACGGCTGGACCCGCATCTACACCGACGTCCACACCTATCCGCTATGGTGGCTGCCCGCCTCGGTGCTGGCCTACCTCCTGCTGCATGATGCCTGGTTTTACTGGACGCACCGGTGGATGCATGAGCCCCGCGTGTTTCGCATCGCGCATGCCGTCCACCACGCCAGCCGCCCGCCTACCGCGTGGGCAGCGATGAGCTTCCATCCGATCGAAGCACTGACCGGGGCCGTCGTGATACCCGCGCTGGTCCTCCTCGTTCCCATTCATGTGGGAGCTTTGGGCATCGTGCTAACCATCATGACGGTTATGGGCATCACCAATCACATGGGTTGGGAAATGTTTCCCCGCACGCTGGTCCATTCGCGCCTCGGCCGCTGGCTCATAACTGCCAGCCACCACCAGCGACACCACGAAAGCTATCGATGCAATTACGGACTCTACTTTCGCCATTGGGATCACCTCTGCGGAACCGACGCCGGGCTCTCGGAAGCTTTCTCCTCCCGGTAGCCTCCTTGATCGCGCTTGGCGGCGCATCGCCTGCCCAGCAGACGGACGTTACCGTCGCCGTCACCAATCTGCGCTCGACCAAGGGCCAGGTCCTCGCCTGCCTCACCACGCAGCCCACGGCGTTCCCGGATTGCGCAAAGGATCCGCAGGCGCGAAAACTCACCGTCCCCACGCGCGAGCCGATGGAACTGCATTTCGGCGTCGTACCGCACGGGCGTTATGCGATATCGCTGATTCACGACGAGAACGCCAATGGCAAGCTGGACACGCGGCTGATCGTCCCCCGGGAGGGCTACGGTTTCTCACGCGATGCGGCTGTCCGAATGGGGCCTCCCAAGTTCGACAGCGCTGCCTTTGAAGTCGGTGCAGAACCCGTCCGCATGACGATCCGGATGCGCTACCTGCTTTAGCGACCTTGCCCGGTTTAGGGTGGCGGCATACCGTTGGACCGTGAAGAGAGATGATGTCAGGATGAGGGAGCCAGCCGGGGACACAGCGGCGACTACCGCGCCACAGGCGGGCCCCTTCTCCCCGTTCCGCTACCCGGTGTTCCGCGCCATCTGGATCGCGAACCTGTTTTCCAACCTCGGCGCCACGCTTCAGGGCGTGGCGGCCGCCTGGTTGATGACCGAACTGACGACGTCGCACCAACTGGTGGCGCTGGTTCAGGCATCCGCCACCGTCCCGATCATGCTGTTTGGCGTTTTTGCAGGCGCCATCGCCGACAATTACGACCGCCGCCTCGTCATGCTGACGGCGCAGGTGGGGATGCTTGTCGTCTCCGCAGCGCTGGCCGCCCTTGCCTATGCCCAGTTACTCACCCCGTTCCTCCTCCTCGCCTTTACCTTGAGCGTCGGGATCGGGACGGCGCTGAATTCGCCGGCATGGCAAGCTTCGGTGCGCCAGCAGGTGCCCCAGCGCGAACTTACGCAGGCCATCGCCCTGAACTCCATCTCCTTCAACATCGCCCGGTCGGTGGGCCCGGCCCTTGGCGGGCTCCTGATCTCCATCTGGGATGTGTCGTTCGCCTTCGCGTTCAATGCCATCAGTTACATCGGCCTCATCGGCGTCCTGCTCTGGTGGAAGCCCGAGTCCCGCCCGATCGAGCGGCGGCCCATACTGCCCGCAGTGGCCGTGGGGCTGCGTTTCTGCGCAGGAAACAGACCGGTCCGCCGGATCCTGCTGCGCGGGATCGCCCTCGGTTTCAGCCTTGCCGCTTACCAGTCGCTGCTGCCCATCGTTGTGAACGGCCCGATCCACGGGACGGAACTGGACTTTGGCATACTGCTCGGCCTTTTCGGCATCGGCTCCATCACCGCCGCGCCGTTTGCCGGAGCGATACGCCGCCGGATCGGTCTGGAAGGTATCCTTGCGGTCGGAGCGGCGATGTTCGTCTTCTCGCTCTCCCTGATCGCCGAGGTGGGACAGCTTCTCCATGCGCTTCCGGCCGCGCTTGTGGCCGGCATGGCCTGGGTGATGATCCTGACCACGCTCAATACCGCGGTGCAGTTGCGATCACCGGATGCGATCCTTGGCCGCTGTCTCTCGATCTACCAGGCCGCGACCTTCGGCGGCATGGCGCTGGGTTCCTGGACCTGGGGTGCGGTGGCGGACTGGCAGGGCCTGTCCTTTGCCCTTCATGCCGGTTCGGTGTTTCTCGTGGTGTCGTTCGTTGTCCTGCGCGTGGTGGCGCCTCTGCCCCGCCTCGGTGAAGGCATCCTGAAATCGGGGTGACGTCTGCGTCCAATCGGCGCAACTTAATCCTTAATACACGATGTTGCGCCACAAGTGTGTTCTGGACAGGCGAATCAGGGCTCGACATGGACAATCCGCGCGGTGACTTTCCCGGCAACGAAGGGCCTGACGAGGAGCCCGTGGGCGCTCCTTCCGCGCCGAAGAAGGCTGCCGCAGACGAACGCCGGATGCAGGTGCGGGCCTACAACTTCTGGGCCAGCCTGCTGGGCGAGAAGACGTTCCCCGACATTGCGGATCTCGATCCGTCCGACCTGCCCGACTTCGGCCCGCGCAGCGTCCTGCTCGACTTCAGTGACGGGATCGAGGATCCCGCCATCGCCTATGTCGGTGCGATGCTGACCCAGGAATGCGGCGCTACGGACACAATCCGCCGGCTTGCCGAAGTCCCGGGCGATTCGCTGCTGTCGCGCATCACTGATCATTACATGCAAATTCTCGCCAACGAGGCCCCGATTGGCTT
Source organism: Novosphingobium sp. HII-3 (assembly GCF_002916655.1). GTDB lineage: Bacteria > Pseudomonadota > Alphaproteobacteria > Sphingomonadales > Sphingomonadaceae > Novosphingobium > Novosphingobium panipatense. Next base: position 358,024 of record NZ_PPSM01000025.1, on the reverse strand, counting down.
CGAGGCCGAATACGTCAACACGCGCGGCGTTACGATCCTCTATCGCGGCATTCTCATGCCGTTTTCCCGTAGCGGTGACAGGATCGACTACATCTACGGCGTTATCAACTGGAAGGAGCGGACGACCCCTGCGGGCGAGCGCGTTCCCGCCAGCGGGCCGGCCGCGACTGAAGCACCTGTCCGGCCCAGGGCACCAGAACCTCTTGCCGAATGGGCCGACGCCCCGCTCGATGTGAGTATGCCGGAGTTCGGGCCTTCCGATTACACGCTTCCTTCCCTTGATACGTATACGCCGCTCGAACTGCCGACCCCCGGCTTCGCCTTCGAGGCTGAGCCCGCGCCCTTCGATAGCGCCATGGAGCTTGCCGACTGGCTCGCTTCGGCTCGCGAGCTGGCACTTCTTGCCACCCACTGCGAGGAACGCTCGCACCAGGCGCTCTATGACGCCGTCGGCCGCGCCTACGACTTCGCTCTTGCAGCCCAGAGCGCCCCCGGCGATCTCGACGATCTGATCGCGGATGCCGGTCTCACCGTGCAGGAGCGTGCGCCGCTTCTTCCGCTCATGAAGCTCGTCTTCGGCGCGGATTACGACAAGACGCGCCTGACCGAGTTTGCCACTGTGGTGGCGCATGGCCGGCGCATCGGCCTGGAGCGTGGCACGCTGGCGTCCTACCTCTCCACGACGCCGGGCGGCTTGAAGGCGCTGGTGCGGGAGGAACGCCGCCTTCGCCGCATCGAAGCCGGCACGACGCCCGCCGACGGCTGGGAGCGCCTTGCCAGCGACCTGCGCACGATCGAATCGCGCCCGCTGACTGACCTTGCGGATCAAGGCGAGGAGTTCACGGTCCTCGTCGCGCGGCGGCTGCCGGACGGCGAGGTCGTGCTGGTCGGCGAAGTCGCTGGCGACGATGCGCTTTTGCAGCGGGCGGCACGCAGGCTTCTGGACTCGCGTACAAGCGCTTGACGAAGGCTCGTCCGGCGGAACGGCATCCGTGATGTTCCACGTGCAACTTCGTGGATCCACGCAAGGCGCCGCCCCGCTCGACTTCAGGCGGCGAACAGTGCATTCAGGCTGCTTCATCGCGGGTTAAGTCCCAGCAGCCTCAAAGAGGACTGATGCCGAAGCTGCGAATTCCCGCACTGCTCCTCGCGATCCCGGCGCTCGTCGGTTTCACGGCCCCTGCCTCTGCCCAATCGATTCTTCGGGACGCGGAAACAGAGGCGCTGTTGCGCGACATGGCAGCCCCTCTCGTCGCGGCTTCCGGCCTCGGCGCCGGCAATGTCGACGTCGTCCTGGTCAACGACAACTCGGTCAACGCCTTCGTGGCGGGCGGGCAGGCGGTCTATGTGAACGCCGGGCTCATCAACGAGGCGGATACCGCCGCCGAAGTGCAAGGGGTGATCGCGCACGAACTCGGCCACGTCACCGGTGGCCACGCCGTCCTCAATATGGGCGGCAAGAGCGCGACCAACATTTCCCTCCTGTCGCTGCTTCTGGGAGCGGCGGCAGCGGCAGCCGGTGGCGGCGAGGCGGCGATGGGGGTCATTATGGCCGGGCAGCAGGCGGCCATGGGCAAGTATCTCGCCTACAACCGTTCGCAGGAGGCATCGGCGGATGCCGCCGGGGCGCAATACCTCTCCACGGCCGGCATCAGCGGACGCGGTTCGATCGCCTTTTTCAAGAAGCTCCAGAACCTTGAGTTCCGCTACGGCTACCGTCCCAAGGACGGCGACGAGTTCTATTCCAGCCATCCCTTGACCAGCGATCGCATCACGACACTGCAGGACACTTACGAAAAGGATCCAGCCTGGGAGAAGCCGGACGACGCGTCGATTCAGAAGCGCTTCCTGCGGGCCAAGGCCAAGCTCTACGGTTTCATAGCCGAACCCCGGCAGGTCCTTCGCAAGTACCCCCCGACGGACACATCGATACCCGCCCGCTATGCGCGGGCCTATGCCTACCACCGCGAATCGAAGTTCGCCGAGGCGCGGGAGGAGACGGAGGCCCTCATCGCGGCTGATCCGAACGATCCGTATTTTCTGGAGCTCGACGGTCAGATTCTGCTGGAGGGCGGCAAGGCTGCCGAGGCCTTGCCTGCGTTGCGCAAGGCAACCGAACTGTCCGGCAATTCCCCCCTGATCGCCACGCTTTTCGGTCACGCGTTGATGGCGACGGAAGATCCGACCAATTACAAGGAGGCTGAGCGCGTCCTCCGGAATGCCGTGGCGCGGGACCGGGAAAACCCGTTCACCTGGTACCAGCTCGGCGTGATCTATGCGGCCAAGGGAGACATGCCGCGCGCTTATCTGGCCAGCGCGGAGCAGCAAGTGCTGGCCGGCCGCATGGACGACGCGCTGCGCAGCGCCCAGGCGGCGGTCGCCGGCCTGCCCACCGGCACGCCCGACTGGCTGCGGGCGCAGGACATCGAGATGCAGGCCCGCGCGGAACTGGAACGTGACAGCAAGCACCGCTAGGCACGTGCCGATCAATCAAAGCTGACAGGTAATCGCATCCATCATGAGTAAAGCCGCCAAGTTCACCGTCGTCGCCGCCGGTATCGCTGTGATCGCTGCGGGAGGATGGTTCGGCGGTCGGATCGCCGTCGAGCGTGTCGTTCACGATTACATCCTGCAGAATCCGGAGATCCTTCCGCAGGCGATGGACGAGTTACGCCGCAGGGAAGCCTCCAAGGCGCTGGCGGGCGTACGACAGACAGTCGAGACGCCGTTCCCGGGGGCCATCCTCGGCAATCCGCAGGGCGCGATCACCCTTGTCGAATTCTCGGACTACGCCTGCGGCTACTGCCGCCAGAGCCTGCCCGATATCGACCGGCTCATTGCCGCGAACCCGGACCTGCGCATCGTTGTGCGCGAACTGCCGATCATCAGCCCGCACAGCGCCGAGGCCGCCCGCATGGCCCTCGCGGCGGCCGAGCAGGGGAAGTACGCGCAGTTCCACCAGGCCATGTATTCCGCCGGTCAGGTCGATGCGCCCACCATCGAGGCCGTGGCCAAAAAGGTCGGCCTCGACATGGAGCGCGCTCGCCGGGTGGCTGCCAGCCCGACGGTCGAGGCGGAGATCAGCCGCAGCATGGAACTGGCCCAGCGGCTCGGCTTCTCCGGCACCCCTAGCTGGGTGGCCGGTGACAAGCTGATCCCCGGCGCCGTCGGCTTCGACCAGCTGTCCCAAGCCGTCGACGCAGCGCGCGGCGGTTGATCGCGGCAGTACCACGTTTTGCAACCTCCCGAAGATCGTCTAGGCTGGCAGGCATGAGCGTCCTGCCTATCCAGCCTATTCCCTTTTTCGCCGACAAGGACCGTGCCTTCTGGCGCCTGCAGCTGATTGGCTGGGGCGGCGCCCTGGTGCTGCGTTCGATGTCCCTGCTGGCCAACGATCTGCCGCTGACGGCGCTGGTGCAGCCCGTCATCGCGACCATCACCGGCTTTTCGATCTCGCTGGTGCTATCAGTGATCTATCGGACGCTGATCCGGAAACGGGCGCTGGTGACATGGGGCTTGACGATCCTCGTGCTGCCTGTCGCCGTGGCGCTTCACGCGTTCATCGACGGCTGGGTGATCTCCCTCTGGCGCGTGGATGCCGACACCAGTTTCGCCCAGATCTTCGTCGGCGTCTTCTACCTGGACGCGACGCTGCTGGGTGCGTGGACGGCGCTCTATTACATGGTCAACTTCTACCTGCAGGTGGAAGAGCAGAACGACCAGTTGATCCAGCTGGAGAACCAGGCGACGAGCGCCCAGCTTGCCATGCTGCGCTACCAGCTCAATCCCCACTTCCTCTTCAACACGCTGAATTCAATCTCGACGCTGGTGCTGCTCAAGCAGACGGAGCCCGCCAACGCGATGCTCAGCCGCCTCTCTTCGTTCCTGCGCTACACGCTCGTGAACAAGCCCTCCGCCCGCGTCACTGTGGCGCAGGAGGTCGAGACGCTGCAGCTCTACCTCGATATCGAGCGCATGCGCTTCGAGGAACGGCTGCGCACCACGTTCACCATCGACCCCGCAACCGAGGCCGCGCTGCTGCCCTCGCTCCTCCTGCAGCCGCTGGTGGAGAATGCCATCAAGTATGCGGTCAGCCAGCAGGAGAGCGGGGCCGAAATCACCATCGCCTCGCAACTCGTCGGCCCCATGCTTCGCATCACCGTCTCCGACACCGGGCCGGGCTTGCAAAGTCCCACGACCGATAACAGGCTGTCCGGCATGACCTACGATGGAGGGGAGCCGGTCTCGACCGGTGTGGGATTGTCCAACATCCGCGACCGTCTGTCGCAGGCCTATGGCGAAAACCACCGCTTCGATACGATCGAGCCGATGGAAGGCGGCTTTGCGGTCGTCATCGAGCTTCCTTTCGAGCGCCGCGAAATCACCGAGGACATTCCCGAAGCCGAGCGCCAGACCGTTCCTGCGCAAGCGGTTCCCGGGCGATGAAACAATTTTGGGCCGCGCGCGTTTGCCGGTCCGGAGAAACTAACATATGACAATCCGCACGATCCTTGTCGACGACGAGAAACTCGCCATCCAGGGCCTGCAGCTACGGCTAGAAAAATATCCAGACGTCGAGATCATCGACACTTGCGCGAACGGGCGCGAGGCCATCCGGAAGATCAAGACCGAAAAGCCCGACCTCGTCTTCCTCGACATCCAGATGCCCGGCTTCGACGGCTTCTCGGTCGTGAAGGGCGTGATGGAGATCGAGCCCCCGCTCTTCGTCTTCGTGACCGCCTACCAGGAACACGCCGTCCGCGCCTTTGAGGCGAACGCGGTCAACTACCTGATGAAGCCGGTGGACGAAAGCAAGCTGGACGACACCCTCGCCCGCGTGCGCCAGCGTCTCTCCGAGAAGCGTTCCGCCGATGAGGCCGAGAAGCTGAAGACCGTGCTCGCTGAAGTGGCGCCGGATGCCGTGGACCAGATCCCGGAGGAGGTCGATGCCAACGCGGATCGCTACGAAAAGCTCATCAACATCAAGGACCGCGGCCAGATCTTCCGGATCGACGTGGATTCGATTGAGCATATCGAGGCGGCGGGCGACTACATGTGCATCCGCACCGCCGACAACTCGCTGATCCTGCGCGAGACGATGAAGGATCTGGAGCGCCGTCTGGATCCGCGCGTGTTCCAGCGCGTCCATCGCTCCACCATCGTCAACCTCAACCAGGTGCGCCAGGTGAAGCCGCATACGAACGGCGAGTGCTTCCTGGTTCTGGACTCCGGCGCCCAGGTCAAGGTCAGCCGCTCGTACCGGGACGTGATCGCCCGCTTCGTCCACTGAGCCGCATCGCGGGCGGCACCGGGCTGCTCTGCCCGCGATGAACGCCGCCCGCCGGTGCTCTCCCCCTCGACATCCCGGCGGGAACGCGCAAGAGAGCGCCCATGACCCAGTTCACGCTCCAGGGCTTTGACCTTGCCACCTTCGTCGATGCCACGCTTGCCGAGGATCTCGGCGTCGGACTTGAAGGCGGCGGCCGCGACGTCACGTCCGAAAGCGTGATCGACGCAGAGGCGCGGTTTTCGGGCGTGATGGACTCGCGCGATGCCATCACCGTGGCGGGCCTTCCCATCGCGGCGGCCTTTTTCCGCAAGCTCGATCCCGCCATGCAGATCGATATCCTCGTCGAAGAAGGCGCAGCGGTAACGCCGGGCACCCACCTCATGCGCCTGAGCGGCAATGCCCGCGCCATGCTGACGGCGGAGCGTGGCGCGCTCAACACGGTCCAGCACCTTTCCGGCATCGCCACGATGACCCGCACCTATGTGGACGCCATGAACGGCAACGCCACGCTGCTGGACACCCGCAAGACGATCCCCGGTCTGCGTCATCTGGAAAAGTACGCAACCCGCATGGGCGGCGCGCGCAACCACCGCATGGGCCTGTGGGACGCCGCGATGATCAAGGACAACCACGTCCTCGTCGCGGGCGGCGTCGGCCCGGCGGTTGCCCGCGCGAGGGGGGCCGGCGTGGCTCAGATCATCTGCGAGGTGGACCGCCTCGACCAGATCGAGCCCGCCATCGCGGCAGGCGCCCATCACCTGCTGCTGGACAACATGGGTCCTGACACGCTGCGCGAAGCCGTCGCGATCGTTGCGGGCCGGGTGCCGACCGAGGCCTCGGGCGGCGTGAATCTGTCCACGATCGGCGCCATCGCCGCCAGCGGCGTCACTTACGTATCGGTAGGCCGTCTCACCCAAAGCGCGCCCGCCGCCGATATCGGGCTGGACTTCACTCCGCTTTGAACAAGCTGGCCGTTCGTGCCGCGGCGCTGCTTGTCGCTCTTGCCGGCGCCCCTGCACCGGCGCCCGGGCAGGCTTACCAATGCAGCCTGCCGCGAACGGTGCCCCCTATCGGCCCGGTGAAGCCGGAGGGGCCGGCGCGTCGAACGCCGATCTCCAGCTACACCCTGGCCGCCAGCTGGTCGCCCAACTACTGCCAGACGAGCGGCGACACCCGTTCCATGCAGTGCAACCGCGACAACGGCCGCTTCGGTTTCATTCTGCATGGCCTGTGGCCTGAAGCGAAACGAGGGCCGTCGCCGCAGTGGTGTGCGACTCGGCCCCTGCCCTCTCCTCAGCAGCTGAGGGAGCATCTGTGCATGACGCCCTCTGCTACGCTGCTTGCACGCGAATGGGCAAAGCACGGCAGCTGCATGGTGGCCAGCCCGCAGAAGTACTTCCGGATCAGTGCGATACTCTGGCGATCCATACGCTGGCCCGACGCAGACCGTCTGTCGCGAAAAAAGGGGCTCACCGTCGCCGATCTGCGGGATGAGTTCGTGGCCGCCAATCCCGGTTGGCCGCGTGGAGCAATCGGCGTCCAGCTCAGCCGGACGGGTTGGCTCCGCGAGGTACGCCTTTGCTATGGCAAGGACTTTCGGCCCCGGACCTGCGCGCGACGTCAACAGGGTGCGGCCGATGCCGCCACGATGAAGATCTGGCGCGGCCTTTGAGGGCCTAGCGACGTTCCCGGAAGAAGCGCCGCAACAACTCCGCCGATTCCTTCTCGCCTATACCGGCGTAGACTTCCGGCTTGTGGAGGCACTGGTCATGCTCGAACACCCGGGCGCCGTGCTCCACGGCACCGCCCTTGGCATCGGAAGCAGCGTAATAGAGGCGCGCAATCCGCGCATGGACGATGGCGCCTGCGCACATGGCGCAGGGCTCCAGCGTCACCCACAACTCACACCCGTCGAGTCGCTCGTTGCCGAGCGCCCGGGCAGCGCTGCGAATCGCCTCGATTTCAGCATGGCTGGTGGGGTCATGCCGCTCACGTGGGCCATTGCGCCCCACCGACACGATGCGACCGTCCTTCACCACGACGGCGCCTATGGGCACTTCACCGGAATCCGCCGCTTCGCGGGCTTGAGCGAGAGCGAGCGCCATGTTTGGAGGGAGCGGCCAGCGAGTCATGCGTTTGCGCTAGCCCGCTAAAAACCTGTGCGCAACTTGACGTTCCAAGGGGGAATCGGTAAGGGCGCGCCTTCCCGTACTTAACGGCAAACAATTTTCGAGCGAGAAAGACCATGTCCCGCATCTGCGAACTGACCGGCAAGGGCCGCCAGGTTGGCTGCAACGTCAGCCATGCCAACAACAAGACCAAGCGTGTCTTCCTGCCCAACCTGCAGAACGTAACGCTGCTGTCGGAAGGCCTGGACCGCAGCTTCAAGTTCCGCGTTTCGACGCACGGCCTGCGTTCGGTCGAGCACAACGGCGGCCTCGACAACTGGCTGCTGAAGACTGCGGACACGAAGCTTTCGCCGCGCGCCGTCAAGGTGAAGCGCGAGCTCAAGAAGCAGCAGGCCGCCTGATCGTCCGCTCCCTTCGGGGAGCGTGCCAGGATACGGTTCTCGAAAAAGCGTGCGAAGGCATTCTTCGCGCGCTTTTTCGCGTTGAAGAATGGGTTAGCGGGGGCTCGGCAGGTCGGCGGGATGGACCGACAGCTTCCAGAGCAGCGTACGCTGCAGCACCCGCATCGCGTTGTCATCGGACATTAGCCAGACGACGATACGGCCATCCTTGCCAGGAACGGCCGCGATGGCTTCGAAGTTGTCGCCGGGCAGCACGGAGGCAAGTGAGGCCACGGGCGTTGAACGCCACACGGTGCCGGGCCTGATCTGGGCCGTGTCGGCCAAAACGATTCGGCCTGCGTACCGCATCGGCAGGGGCCAGAGCAGCCGCCGCATCAGGACAAGCGCGCGGCCATCCGGCAGCACCGCCATGTCGACGACCGAAAAGTTGTCCGGCCCTTCGAAGTGGAACGCCTGCGCCACAGGATGGTCCACTGGATCGCCCGCGAACAGCAAGGCTTCGTGGCGTCGGCTTTCGAGGATCGACGTCGTGACCTCGCGTATGACCACGAAGCGCCCGTCGCGCAGACGGGCCATCGCTTCAGCGCCGCTGTTCCGGCCCCACCGCGCCATTCCCGCCGGATGAACATGCCCCGTCTCCCGCAGCTTCGGGGAGAGACGGACGATGCGGTTGCTGCCTTCGAGGGCTACCCACTGCCGACCGGTCTTTGAGTCAAAGGCCACGGACTCGACGTCGCGTCCCGCCTTGTCGTTTCGCGGCAACGAGAAGCGCAGCGACATGGTGCGCGCGCCGCTGCCTGATCCCGGTGGGCGCGGAAAGGACAGGACTTCTCCGCTGTCACTGAAGGCACGCAAGCGGTCGTCCTTCAACGCTACCAGGGCTGAATACCCGGAAATCCGCTGATTGGGGGAGCGGTACTGCCACGCCCCCTCCAGGCGCAAAGGTCCAAGGTAAGCGTCAAGAACCGGGCGCGCGGGCAGCTTCTGCCGCTCGATCGTCAATTCCGCATCGGCGCCCTGCACCGTCTGCGGCCGCTCGCTGCGCGCCCACGTGGCCCACAGAAGGGGAAAAGCGAGGGTCACAAGAGGAAGGCTACGGCGCACGGGGCGTGCATAAGGTCGGTCGCCGGAATGGCAACCGCCTTGGCCCGCTCAGGTCATCGGCCCTGTGAACAGGAGCGGATCGAGGCGCGCGTCGGCCCACTTGATCGACCAGTGCAGGTGCGGCCCGGTCGCGCGGCCCGTCATGCCGATGCGGCCGATCACCTGTCCCTGCTTCACATGCTCGCCCTCCTTCACCAGGATCTGGGAGGCATGCAGGAACGCGCTGTTGAGGCCCATGCCGTGATCCAGCATCAGCAGGTTGCCCTCCAGCGAGAAGGGTCGCTCGGCAGCCAGGATCACGACACCGTCGGCGGGCGCCACGAACGGTGCGCCCGCTCCGCCCGTACTGATGTCGAGGCCTGAATGGTAAGCGCCCGGCTCCCCGCGATAAACGCGCTGCGAGCCGAAGCGGCCGGAAATCCTTCCCTGAGCGGGCCAGATGAAGCGCTGACGCCAACCCTGCGCATCCGTCACCCGCGCCCGTGCGGCTTGGATTAGAGCAAGTTCGGGACGGCGCACCTTCATGAAGGCTTCGGAGGGGCCGCCCGGTCGCCGTGCGACGTTCACATGCTCGATCCGCCAGTCCCGCGGGGCGACCGCCAGGTGCTGCTCGCCCGCGCTGCCGTCGGCATAAGTGACGCGCAACAGCGCATTTGGGGCAGCATCGCGATCGAAGGCGACGAACCACTGGCCGTCCTGGGCGACCTTCACCGGTGTTCCATCCAGCGACAGCGCGCGCACTCCGGCCGGCAGGGTCCCGCGCAGCCATCCCCCTTGCGTCAACTCACCCGTAAACGGCAGCGTCACCGGCCTTGGCGCCAGGATTCCGCGCGCCGAGCGCGGCTTCGCGGCTGCCCCCAGGGCGACGGGCAGCCCGAGAAGCAAGGCCACCATGAAGAACGTACGTTTCGAGATGCGCCGCCCGGTCCGCCGGGTCATGCCGGCTCCAGAAGGCGCCGTGTCGCGATCTCGGCCGTGGCATAAGGCTCCTGCCGGTCCGCACTCCAGTAGCGGAGAGCTTCCAGCGCGATCTTCTCTCCGGTGACGGCACAGGTGACGTAATGGCCGGGGCTGAGCACGCGAAAGCCATTGGGGCCATAGGCAAGCTTCGCCGGACGGTCTGCAGAGGACATCAACATGAACCGATCCTAGCAAAACCTTTTCGTCAGAACAAATCGCCCTGCCGCGAGGGGGCGCGTGCCGGTCGCGCAGGCTTGCGAGAGGCCGGCGGCGGCGATGTCTGCCCTTCCCGCAGGACTGACAATTCTCCGTCACGAAACTCTATGACGAGCCGGTTCTGCGCCGCTGCGGCCTCCTTGCTGGTCAGAGCCGCCCCGTCCGGCGACTTGACCAGCGCATATCCGCGCTGCAGCGGCAAGCGGGGATCGAGCTGGGGCAGCACCCGGGCCGTCGGAGCGAGTGCGTCGCGTGCGAGCGCCCACCGGCGCTCAAGCAGGCGCGGCGCAAGGCCGATCCGACCAAGACGTTCGTCGCAAAGCTGCACACGGTGGCGCAGCAAAGGTAGCGAGAGCCGGCCCGCCACCTGCTGTAACGCCCGCCCCTTGGCTGCGGCCTCATCGCGCAGGCCGCGCCGCAGCCGCTCCGAAAGTTCATCGAGCCGCTGCGCCCTGGCCGCTAAGATGGCTTCCGGCTTCGGCAGACGCTGCACCCGCGCCTCGAGCCGCTCACGGCCCAGCATCACCGGCCGCAGCGCGCACTTGCGCTTGCGAAGCGCCAGATCGGCAAGCTGCGCGGAGAGTTCGAACCGCACCGGCACCGCCATTTCCGCAGCGGCCGTGGGCGTGGGTGCGCGGCGATCCGCCGCGTGGTCGCACAGCGTCGTGTCCGTCTCGTGCCCAACCGCCGAAATCACGGGGATCGTCGATTCGGCGACGGCGCGCACAACGACTTCCTCGTTGAAGCTCCACAGATCCTCGATCGAGCCACCGCCCCGGGCGACGATCACCAGATCGGGGCGCGGTATCGGGCCGCCGGGTTGGATTGCGGAAAACCCGCGCACGGCGCCTGCAACCTGCGCGGCGGCACCTTCGCCCTGCACGAGCACCGGCCAGACGAGCACCCGGCTCGGGAACCGATCGGCGAGACGGTGCAGAATATCGCGAATCACCGCGCCGGTGGGCGACGTGACCACGCCAATGACCTGCGGCAGGAAAGGCAGCGGGCGCTTGCGCTCCGGCGCGAAGAGTCCTTCAGCGGCAAGGCGGGCGCGGAGCTTCTCCAGCAGCGCCAGCAACGCGCCCTCCCCCGCGATCTCCATCGTTTCGATGACGATCTGGTACTTGGAACGCCCCGGATAAGTGGTCAGCTTGCCGGTGGCGATGACTTCCACGCCGTCCTCGGGCCGAAAGGCGAGCCGCTGTGCGCCGCCTTTCCACATCACCCCATCGATAACGGCCTTGTCGTCCTTGAGAGCGCAGTAAAGATGCCCCGACGCCGCCCGCTTCACACCGGACAGTTCCCCGCGCAGGCGCACGAAACCGAAGCGGTCCTCCACGGTCCTCTTCAGCAGGTTCGAAATCTCGCTGATCGAAAGCGGCGCGGCGTTGTCCCCGGCGGTCTCCTTCGCTACCAGCCCCCCGGAACGAGCGTCATCGTTATCATCGAAGAACTGACTGGAAGGCACGGGAAATGAACATCCTGCTACTGGGTTCGGGCGGCCGCGAACATGCGCTGGCCTGGAAGCTGGCGCAATCCCCGCGCTGTGATGCCCTGTGGGCGGCGCCTGGAAATCCCGGGATCGCGGAAGAGGCAACCTGCATCGATCTGGACGCCACCGATCACGCGGCCATCCTGAAGTTCTGCGACGAAAAGGCGATCGGTCTCGTCGTGGTCGGCCCGGAAGCGCCGCTGGTCGACGGCCTGGCGGATTCGCTGCGGGCGGGCGGGGTCGCCGTCTTCGGCCCCAGCAAGGCCGCCGCACAGCTCGAAGGGTCGAAGGGGTTCACCAAAGACCTGTGCGCGCGCGCCGGCATCCCGACCGGCGGCTACGAACGCGTCTCCACCCTGACCGATGGCCAGGCCGCGCTGGAGCGCTTCGGTGCCCCGGTCGTCATCAAGGCCGATGGTCTTGCCGCGGGCAAAGGCGTCACCGTCGCCATGACGATGGAGGAGGCGGAAGCGGCCATTCAGGACATCTTCGCCGGACGCTTCGGGGAAGCCGGCGCGGAAGCCGTGATCGAGGAGTTCCTCGAAGGTGAGGAGGCGAGCTTCTTCGCCCTGACCGACGGCGCCACCATCGTTCCCTTCGCCTCGGCGCAGGACCACAAGCGGGTGGGCGATGGGGACACCGGGCCGAACACGGGCGGCATGGGCGCCTACAGCCCCGCGCGCGTTCTCACGCCCGAACTTCAGGCCGAAGCGATGACCCGGATCATCGCGCCTACGGTGAAGACTCTGGCGAATGAAGGCATGCCCTATTCCGGCGTGCTGTTCCTCGGCCTCATGCTGACCGCCAAGGGGCCGCAGCTAATCGAGTATAACTGCCGTTTTGGCGATCCGGAATGCCAGGTCATGATGATGCGCCTCGAAAGCGATCTCGTCGAACTGCTGCACGCCTGTGCCGAGAACCGCCTCGCGGCCATTCAGCCTCCGCGTTTCTCGGACGATGTCGCGCTGACGGTCGTGATGGCTGCCAGCGGCTACCCCGGCACGCCCGAGAAGGGCGGAGCGATCCGCAACATCGACGCGGCCGAAGGCGAAGGAGCGAAAGTCTTCCACGCGGGCACGGCCATAAAGGACGGGAGCCTTGTCGCCAGCGGTGGCCGCGTCCTGGCTGTCACCGCCCGTGCCGGAAGCGTGACTGAAGCGCAGGCAAGCGCTTATGCGGCGGTCGATCGGATCGACTTCACCTCCGGCTTCTGTCGCCGCGACATCGGCTGGCGAGAGGTGGCGCGCGAAAAGGCCCATGCTTAAGCACGCCGACCCCATCCTGAAGCTCTGCCTGGCGCTCGGTGCCCTTCTGGCCGGGGCAGGCGTGGGCTACTATTTCGGTATATACCTGCCCGCGCAGGACATCCGCCGACAGACGCTTGCCATGGCGGAAAAGCAGTCCCGCGCGGCGGAGCAGGCAAAGGCCCTCGCCATCCGCGCGCAGCGGGAGCGGGAGGCGCAGGCCGCTTATGAACAGTGCGTGGCGTCCAGCGAAATGGCCTATCGCCAGCGCTGGAACCAGGCATGCGAGGCGATGCACGATGCGGATCGCGCGGCTTTCGACGATTGCGCGGACGACTTCTTCAGCACGCGCGGCGGCTGCCTTGCGCGGCATCCGATCCGGCCTGCGCAGGATTGCGCGCTGCCCAGCCGGACGGCGCAGTCGCTTTCGGATGCACGGGATCAGCGCAAGGGACAGTGCGCCGCCCAGCTGCAGACGGCGCAACGGGCGCAGCCCTAGTTCCTGCAGCAGGACGGAGGCGAGGTGTCAGACCTCGCCGTTCACCAGAAGGTTGACCATGAGCGCAAGCCGCTGGGCATCGTCGCGTGCAAGGTGCTGCCGGGGAAGCCGCTTTCTCGCCGCTTCCACCGCAGCGGCCACCTGATCGCGGGTGAAGCGGTGTTCCTGCAGCAATTCGCCAAGGTGATGAACGGGAAACGGCAAGGGTCGGCGCACCGCCTGGCACAGGACTTCCAGCCAGTACTGGTCGAGATCCGCATCGGCGTAGACACGGCAGTCCTTGGCGAAATCCGCCATCTCGTCGAGGACGTGCTCCGCGGTAAGGCCCTGTGTCTCCAGCAGCGCGCGGGAGATGCCGTGCAGGGCCTCTGCCTCGGGCGACCAGTCCCAATAGCGCCAGGCTTCCACCGGGCGGATCAGCCAGGCGCGGCTTGAGCCGTCGCTGCGCGCCAGGGCAACTTCGATGGGGTAGGACTGCCCATAATCGGGCAGGCAGCTCGCTTCGAAGTCGATCAGCGCGGGACAGCTCAAGCGCGTTCCTTTCCGGTTCAGCCCATGCGGCGGTTCACGTACTCTGCCAGATCGCATTCCGGGCGGGCCCCGTAGTGCGAAATGATTTCGCTGGCACAGATCGAACCCATCTGCAGGCACTCCTGCAGGGATTTGCCCCGAACGTGACCATAGAGGAAGCCGGCCGCGAAAAGATCCCCGGCGCCGGTGGTGTCGATCACCCGGTCGATCGGCTGCGCGGCCACCTCGGCCCGCTCTCCGTTCGTAAGCGCCACGGCGCCTTCCGCGCCCTTGGTGACGACCAGCACCTGCACCTTGTCCGACAGCATGGCGATGCCGTCTTCGAACGAGGACGTGCCGGTGAGCGTCGCCATCTCGTGTTCGTTGCAAAACAGCAGGTCGATTGCACCCTCTTCGATCAGCGCGAGGAAGTCGCCCCGGTGCCGCTCGATCACGAAGCTTTCCGAAGGCGTGAAGGCGATCTTGCGGCCCGCGTCCCGTGCGGCCGCGATGGCCTTGCGCATGGCCGCGCGCGGCTCTTCCGGATCCCACAGGTAGCCTTCGAGATAGAGGACGGCGGCCTCGGCGATCTTTGCCGCGTCCAGCTTCTCGGCCGGCAGCAGGTGCGAGGCGCCGAGGAAGGTGTTCATCGTGCGCTGGCCGTCGGGCGTCACGAAGATCAGGCAGCGCGCCGTCGGCGGCTGACCCGGGCGGGCCGGGACGTCGAATTCGATGCCGGCGGCGCGGATATCGTGCGTGAAGACCTCGCCCAGCTGATCCTCGGCGACCTGACCGATGAAACCGCACTTCGCGCCGAGCGCGGCAAGGCCTGCGAGGGTGTTCGCAGCGGAGCCGCCTGATATTTCCCGCGCCGGACCCATGGCGTCGTACAGGGTGCGCGCCTGGTCCGCGTCGATCAGCATCATGCCGCCACGGGAAAGGCCAAGCTCCTCGATCTGGGTATCCGAGCAGTTGCCAATGACGTCGATGATGGCGTTGCCAATGGCGATTACGTCCAGACGGGGTTGCGTCATGGGGTTGATAAGTCCTTCGTGTCCGGAAAAAGTGTTGCCAAGGCGAGTAGCGTGCGGCTTGCCGCTCGGCAAGCGCTGCCCGGACGAAGGGGCGTTGACTCGAAAGCCGGGGCGCGCAATGCCCCGGCCCGACCATGAGCAACACCCTCAATGCCCGAGCCGCCCTGAACCGCCGTCTTGCCGCACCGCTTGCGGCGGTGACACTGGCGCTCGCCGTCTCGGCCTGCGCCGGTGGCGCGATCCCGAGCACGTCGGCTCCGAAGCGCATAAAAGGCGTTCCGGCCGTGCGGCAGCCCAACCGGGCCGCGCCGCGCGATGCCGCCATCCAGATGGCCCCGGGCCTCGAAGGCGTGATCGGGGCGAACCAGGGCCAGCTTGTCCGCACCTTCGGACAGCCGCGCCTCGACGTCTGGGAGGGTGACGCCCGCAAGCTGCAGTTCAGCGGAACCGCCTGCGTCCTCGACGTCTTCCTCTATCCCAGCTCCACCTCGAGGGAGCCGCACGCAACCTACGTCGAGGCACGCCGCAGCTCCGACGGCCAGAACGTCGACCGCGCCGCTTGTGTCGCCGCTCTGAAGAGGTAGCCTCAGCTTACCCGGATCGGCGGGAGGATGTCCTTGCCCGCCGCGCCCGCTTCATCGACCAGACCTTCAGGGTCGGTGTGGATGAGGATTTCGGTATCGGGAAACGCGCTTCGCAATTTGCTTTCCAGCGCGTCCGTGACCTTGTGCGCCTCCCGCACGGTCATGTCGGCATCGACCCAGACGTGGAACTGGACGAAGTCCCTGTTGCCCGATGTGCGCGTGCGCAGGTCGTGAACGCCGCTGATGTCCGGATTGCCAGCGAGAAGCGCCAGCAGGCGCTCCTTTTTCTCGGGCGGCCATTCGTGATCCATCAGCTGGTCCAGCACCTGCTTCGAGGCGCCCCAGGCCCCCCAGCCCAGCCAGCCTGCGATGGCGAGACCGAAAAGCGGGTCTGCACCCGACAGCCCCGCATACCGGTCGAGGACAAGCGCCGCGATCACCGCCAGGTTAAGCAGGAGATCTGATTGGTAATGGGTGCTGTCCGTGCTGATGGCGAGGCTTCCGGTGCGGCGCACCACGTGGCGCTGCCAGCCGACCAGCAGCAAGGTCACCGCGATAGCCGCCAGGGAGACGCCGATCCCGTTACCGGCTGACTGCACGCGACTGCCCGCGAAGAACTGCTCCACCGCCCGGCTGGCGATACCCAGCGCCGAGAGCGAGATCAGCACGATCTGGAAGAGAGCAGCGATCGCCTCCGCCTTGCCATGGCCGAAGCGGTGCTTGTCGTCGGGAGGATGCGCCGCGATCCCTACGCCGATCAGAGTCGCAACGCTCGCCACCAGATCGAGCGCGGTGTCGGCCAGGCTGCCCAGCATCGCCGTGGAACCGGTGGACCAAGCCGCCCAACCCTTGATCCCGAGGAGGATCCCCCCCGCCGCGAGGCTGGCCATCGCGGCGCTGCGGTTGAGGTCGGCCGAAGTGCGGCTCACGGGTAAAGCAGCGTGCTGGCCCACCCGTCGGGGCCGTGTTCGAAGCGGCGGCGTTCGTGGAGACGGAACGGCCTGTCGTGCCAGAACTCCATCGCCTGCGGCCGGACCCGCCAGCCGCCCCAGTGCCGGGGCCGCTCGACGTCCTCGCCCTCGAACCGTGCGCGTGCGCGCTCATAGCGGGAGAGGAAGGTGGACCGCGCATCCAGGGGGGCGGACTGGTCGGAAGCAACCGCGCCCAGTTGCGAATCGCGGGCACGCGAATGGAAGTAGGCTTCGGCTTCGGCGTCGCTGACCGGCGACACCACACCTTCGATCCGTATCTGGCGGCGCAGGCTCTTCCAGTGGAAGAGCAGCGCGACGTTCGGGTTCGCCACGATCTCGCGCCCCTTGCGGCTGTGGCCGTTGGTGTAGAACACGAAGCCTTCCGGCCCGTGATCCTTCAGCAGCACCATGCGAACCGAAGGCAGGCCGTCCGGCGTGGCCGTAGCCAGCGCCATCGCATTGGAATCGTTCGGCTCCGAAGCGCGCGCTTCCTCGTACCACTGCGCGAACAGCCTGAAGGGATCGCCATGAGGGATGACCTCACGGACCTGCTCGGGATCGCCGCTGACGATGGATTCGCTGGGAGACGAAGGGGTCATGATGTGCATGTCCTGCCGTTGAGAAAGGGCAACTCGCCCGCCGTTGCCCCGGTTGCGCAAGGCTGCGCCTTGATCATGGACAATTCGAAAAGCGATTAAGGGACCTGCCGTAGACGTGCAACCCACCGGAATAGCCACACGACCGCTTGTCCAAACCCCGGCCGCAACCTAGCTAGGCCACATGGCAGCAGATCCTTATTCCATCTTGGGCGTTTCCCGCGGCGCAAGCGAGAAGGACATCAAGTCCGCCTATCGCAAGCTGGCGAAGGAACTTCACCCGGACACCAACACGAACAACCCGCGTGCGGCGGAACGCTTCAGCGAAGTGACCGGCGCCTACGACCTGCTTTCGGACAAGACGAAGCGGGCCCAGTTCGATCGCGGCGAGATCGATGCGGAAGGCAATCCGACGAACCCGTTCGGCGGTGGCTACGGGGGCGGCTTTGGCGGCGGTCCCGGCGGGCAGCGTGGATTTGGCGGCGGCTTCGGCGCAGAAGACGGTATCGATCTGGAGGACATCTTCGGCGGTATCTTCGGCGGCGGCGCCGGTGGACGTGGTGGCGGCATGGGGGGCATGGGCGGCGGACGCGGCCGTGCGGCCCCGCGCGGCGCGAATGTGAACTACCGGCTTGCCGTGTCGTTGACCGACGCGGCGGAGCTGAAGCCGCAGCGCATCACCCTCTCCGACGGCAAGACGATCGACCTCAAGCTGCCAGCCGGTGTGGAGGACGGAACTCAGATGCGGCTGGCCGGCAAGGGCGAGCCCGGGCCCGGCGGCGCTGGCGATGCCACTGTCACCATCCAGGTCCAGCCTCACGCCTTCTTCAAGCGCGATGGCGACGACCTTCGCCTGGACCTTCCCGTCACCCTGGATGAGGCGGTGGCCGGGGCCCGGATCAAGGCTCCGACCGCGTCCGGCGCG
Source organism: Novosphingobium sp. HII-3 (assembly GCF_002916655.1). Classification (GTDB taxonomy): domain Bacteria; phylum Pseudomonadota; class Alphaproteobacteria; order Sphingomonadales; family Sphingomonadaceae; genus Novosphingobium; species Novosphingobium panipatense. Next base: position 340,069 of record NZ_PPSM01000025.1, on the reverse strand, counting down.
GTGATGCTGTCAGTTCCGGCCGGCGCCAGTTCCGGCAAAGTGCTGCGCCTGAAGGGTCGCGGCATGACCCGCAAGGACGGCACGCGGGGCGACCAGCTCATCACCCTCCAGATCGTCCTGCCGGAGGCGGCGAGCGAAGCGGCAGCCGATCTCGCCCGCCGTCTCGAAGGCTGGCAGGACACGCGCGACGTACGCGGAAAACTTGGCGTCTGACGCGCCGACGCGCGCCGCCCCGGCGGAGCATGAACGCACCGACGCTTTGCGGCGGAAGCTGAAACACAACATTCGCCGCCGGGCCGGGCCGGGGACGCGCGTCTTTCGGGTAGTGATGCGCATTGCCGGCGGCACGTGGGACGACGGCTTCATTCACGCCGGGAACCTTGCCTACATGTCGCTGCTGGCGCTGTTTCCGTTCTTCATTGCCCTTGCCGCCATCCTGTCCGTGCTGGGAGAGCAGGACCAGATGGGCGCTTCCATCGACACGATTCTCCACACCCTGCCGCCGCGTGTCGCCGACGTGCTGCGGCCGGTGGCCTACGACGTAGCCGCAGCGCGGCACGGCTGGCTGCTGTGGATCGGCGGCTTTCTCGGCCTGTGGACGGCGGGCAGTCTGGTGGAGACGATCCGCGACATCCTTCACCGTGCCTACGACGTGAAGAAGCGCCTGCACTTTTGGCGCTCACGCCTCGTGTCAAGCGCGGTCATCTTCGGATCCGTCCTGCTGCTGCTCATCTCCCTGTCCTCGCAAGTGCTACTTTCCGCCGCCGAGACGATCCTTGCCACGCTTTTCCCAAGGCTCGGCACTCTTTCGGACCAGATGGCGGTCTCGACGGCAGTCAGCGCGGGCGGCATCTTCGTGTCGATTTACCTGCTGTTCTATCTGCTTACCCCATCCGACTATCAGGGGCGCGGCTACCTCAAATGGCCCGGCGCGGTCTTCGTGACAGCCTGGTGGCTGCTCGTCGCCTGGGCCCTCCCGAAAGTCCTGCAGAGCTTTCTCATGTATGACCTGACATACGGAAGCCTTGCCGGAGTGATGATCGCGCTTTTCTTTTTCTGGCTTGTGGGACTAGGGATGGTCATAGGCGCCGAACTTAACGCGGCGCTTGCGCAGGCAAACGAGGCGACAGTCGGCCCCGCAAGCCCGCCATCGACGGCCGACACGGCCTCACGGCCCAACGACGAATAGTTTACAGGAAGAAACGAATGACCGGTCTGATGCACGGTAAGAGGGGCCTCATCATGGGCCTTGCCAACGACAAGTCGCTGGCCTGGGGTATTGCGAAGAAGCTGCACGAACAGGGCGCCGAACTGGCGTTCTCCTATCAGGGCGACGCCCTCGCCAAGCGGGTGAAGCCGCTGGCCGCAAGCCTTGGCTCCGATTTCCTCATCGACTGCGACGTGTCGAGCATGGAGGCGCTCGACGCGGCCTTCTCCACCCTGGCGGAGCGCTGGGAGACAATCGACTTCGTCGTTCACGCGATCGGCTTCTCGGACAAGAACGAGCTGCGCGGCAAGTACGTCGACACCAGCCTCGACAACTTCCTGCTTACCATGAACGTCTCGGCCTATTCGCTGGTAGCCGTCACCAAGCGCGCGATGGCGATGATGCCGAACGGCGGGTCCATCCTCACGCTGACCTATTACGGCGCCGAGAAGGTCGTGCCGCACTACAACGTGATGGGCGTGGCCAAGGCCGCCCTCGAATCCTCGGTCATGTACCTTGCCAACGACCTTGGCCCGCAGGGCATCCGCGTCAACGCGATCTCGGCGGGACCGGTCAAGACCCTGGCGGCCAGCGGCATCGGTGATTTCCGCTACATCCTGAAGTGGAACGAGCTGAATTCGCCACTGCGTCGCAACACCACGATCGAAGACGTCGGCGGTTCGGCACTCTACTTCCTGTCCGATCTTTCCTCGGGCGTGACGGGTGAGACGCACCACGTCGATTCGGGGTACCACCTCGTCGGCATGAAGCAGGAAGACGCGCCTGACATTGCACTGGCCTGACCGGCGCCACCACGACGAAAGGGCCGGAGGGAAACTTCCGGCCCTTTGTTTTTCTGATGACGCTCTACGGGGTCTCCACGGCCCGGGCGGGGGCGATCGCCTCGATCTTCACCTTCTCGGGCGCTGTCGCCTTGACGAAGAGCTGCCACGACGAAATCGCGAGCACCGCCGCCAGCAGGGGCTGCAACACGCGGTCCGGGGCGTGCGTGGACAGATAGCTGCCAACCACGACGCCCGGGATCGAGCCGATCAGCAGGTTCGTCAGCAGGGTTCCGTCGACGTCCCCCATGATCCAGTGCCCGGTGCCGGCGATCAGCGCCAGCGGGACGGCGTGGGCGATGTCGGACCCCACGATCCGTGCGACCTGAAGCTGCGGGTACAGCACGAGCAGCACGGTAACGCCGATTGCACCGGCGCCCACGGAGGAGATTGAGACGGCAAGGCCGATGAGCGCGCCGAGCACGATCGTTCCGCCCACTTCTCGGCCCGCGGATCGGCGGGCGCTGCAATCATGGGCATGGCGAAAAAGCCACTTTCGCCCAATGACCGCCAGCGAGGTCAAGGCGAGAAGGCAGGCCAGCGATACCAGAATGATCTGCTCGGTTGATTCGCCCACCTTGCCGATCAGGGCCAGGGCCACCAGCGTGACGAGAGCGGCGGGGATGCTGCCAAGTGCCATGCGCCTGACGATCGTCCATTCCACCGTTTCCCGGGAGCCGTGAACGGCCGAACCGGCAATCTTGGTAAGGGCGGCAAAGAGAAGGTCGGTGCCGACTGCGGTCTTCGCGCTGACGCCGAACAGGAGCACCAGCAGCGGCGTCATCAGCGAGCCGCCGCCTACGCCGGTAAGGCCGACGAGGCCACCCACGAACAGCCCCGCGATAGCATGGTAGATGTCGATCGTTTCGGTTACGCCCAAGGCTCGCCCCTCCCGCACAGGGACATGCGCAGGGATGCGCCCGCTTCATGCCCCTTACCCCCGTCTTGCAGCCGGTTCCCCAACACAAGACAAGCAGGTTTAGCGTTTCAGCCGGGCAAGCCCAGCTTACTTGCGGGGTGACTCGCCCGGAGGAGGAAGCGGTGCGTCAGTACCTCCTTCGGCGGTGTCACGCTCAGCCTGCTGGCGCTGCTGCTGCTCGAAATAGGCCTGCTCGGCCTCTTCGACCCGGGCCTGCTCCGCCGCGGCCTGAGCGTCGATCGTCGAGAGCCGCTTCTCACGCTCTTCCTCGATCAGTTCGCTGAAGCGCACTTCCGAGCTGTTCGCCCTTTCGGCGAAGGCGCGGTTCACGAGCTGCTGCGTGCAGCCGAGAGAGCCGCCCGCCCCGACCGGGGAACAGCTGAGCGTCCCGAAGCGGCCCACCGTCTCGTAAGCCTGCACCTTGTTTGCCCAGGCTTCCGATTGAGGCTTGTCTATGCCTCGTAGCGGCTCGGGTATACGGTAGCGCTCTTCCTCCGGCTTGCGGGCACAGACGGTGATCTCCCCGGACGCCGACGTCGGGCACGGATCGTCACCGTAAACGATGAGCTGGTTCACCTTGTCACCGCCGGGATCGACCATCGCGCCTTCCTGGGCGAAGGCAGGCGCGGCCGCCAGCGAGAGAGCTACGATAGCGGCGGAAGCGAGGCGGCGGGTCATCGGTTGCTCCAACAGGTCAGATCGGCGATTTTTCCGCCCTGCCATAGGGAAGCGGCGGATTGAATGACAGCTTAAGGGAAGAACCCCGGGACGATCATATCCGTTCCGAAAGCTTTATGGCGACCCGGCAGCCCAAGCGGATGGCGTTGAACAGCACCGGGTAGGCCGGCGCCTTCTCCGCTCCGGCGGCAAGCGCGGCATCGCGATGCTCCCGCTCCTCGTCGCGGAACTTGCGGATCGTTGCGCCGAGTTCGGGATCTTCATCGCCCAACTCCTCAAGCTGTTCGGTGTAGTGCCGGTCGATCTCGGTCTCGATCGCCGCCGTACAGGCCATCGCCGCTTCGGGTCCGATCAGCGCGGTCGCCGCGCCAAGGACGTACCCGGCGGCAGACCAAACCGGCTGGAGCAGTGTCGGGCGCACGCCGCGCTCGGCGATCATGGCATCGAATTTGGCCTGATGCTCCGCCTCCTGCGAGGCCATGCTGGCGACTTCGGCCGAGTGCGGCGCGCGGGATCCCATCACCGCCAGCTGGCCCGCATAGATCCGGGTGGCGCCGTATTCACCCGCCTGGTCCACGCGAAGCATGCGCTCCTTGGTCTTGCTCATTGCCTTCACGTCATGCCTTTCCTTCACTGCGGGCGATGAGGCCGAAGATGGCCAGGGCGCCGGCCGTTGAGAACAGGAAGTTCCATCCTGCCAGAGAGACGCCCAGGACGCTCCAGGGTGCCACGTCGCAACGAATCACCGGCGCACTCATGATCGCATCCAGCGGATCGCCACCGGCCGCGAAGGTATCTGCGGTGCAGGCGCTCATCCCCTCCCACCAGCCGTATTCCACGCCGGCATGGAAGCCGCCGATCAGGCCGGAGGCCAGGATCGCCAGCGCGGCCACGGCCACGAGGGGCCGGGCCGGGCGCCAGAAGAACGCCAGCCCCGCCAGTACGATCGCAACCGCATGCGGGTAGCGCTGCCACCAGCACATCTCGCACGGATAAAGCCCGAAGACGTATTCGCTCACCAGGGCACCGCCGAGCAGGCCGACGGACAGACCAAGGGCGAGCGCGCGGGCGGCGCGCACGGGTGCGGCAACCGGAATAGGCATTCGCGACCCGACCGTCAGTTCTTCGTCGCGGCGGCGAAAGCGGGTTTGCCGCTGGTGCGCTGGAGCGTGCTGATGGCGTAGTGAAGCTGGAAGTCCTTGATACCCTGCTTTTCGAGCTCGGCGGCCGTGACCTTGAAACGGGGGTCGTCCTGCTTGTCGGTCTCCAGATCCTTGTCCTTGATCGCCGCCTCGTTGATGAGATGACCGCGCAGATCGGATTCGCGCACGGCACGCTCCGCCCTGGCCCGCGCATCCGGATCGGAAAGCTGGGGCACCTTGATATCGGGCGTGATGCCGCCTTCCTGCACCGAGTGGCCGGCGGGCGTGAAGTACCGCGCCGTGGTGAGCTTGATCGCGCTTTTCGAATCGAGCGGCAGGAACGACTGGACCGATCCCTTGCCGAAGGTACGCTCACCCATCACGACCGCGCGGCGCTGGTCCTGCAACGCCCCAGCCACGATTTCGGAAGCGGATGCGGAGCCGGCGTCCACCAGCACCACCACCGGCAGATCCTTGGCCGCATCGCCGCGGAACATGGATTCGGCGCGGTAGAACTGGTTCTCACTGGGATTGCGGCCACGTTGCGAGACGATATCCCCCTTTTCGAGGAACAGGTCGGACAGGGCCACTGCTTCGTCCAGCGAACCGCCGGGGTTGGAGCGCAGGTCGAGCACGAGGCCAGCCAGCTTGCCGCCGCCCTTCACCGCCGCCTGCTTCTTCAGGTCGGCGATGGCGGTGTTCACGTCGTTGCCGACATCGCGTGAGAACTCGTTCACGGAGATGACGCCGACGTTGTCCTTGTACTCCCACGTAACGGGTTCCAGCTCGATCACGCCGCGCGTGACCGTCACGTCGAAGGGCTCGTCGCGGCCGGGGCGGAAGATCGTCAGCCGGATCGACGTTCCGGCCTCTCCGCGCATCTTCGATACGGCTTCATCCAGGTCGCGCTCGTAGTAGAGCACGCCGTCGAGATGCGTGATGTAGTCTCCGGCCTTCAGCCCGGCCTTCTCCGCCGGGCTGCCCTTGAAGGGCGACACGATCTTCACGGCTCCGTCATCTTCCACGACCGAGAGGCCGAGGCCGGTGTACTTACCGTCGATCATCGTTTCCAGACGCTGAAGCGACTGGCCGTCCAGGTAGTTGGAGTGAGGATCGAGGCTGGCAAGCATGCCGTCGATCGCACCCTTGAGCAGCTTGTCGTCATCCACCTGGTCGACATAGTTGTCCTTGACGATCTGATAGATCGTGAAGAGCTTGTCGAACTCATGGCTGGTGCGCGAGTCCACCGCCGCAAGGCCGGATGTCGCGACGGGCACGACGGCCACGGCCGAGACCAGCAGCGCGGCGCGAAGGAAGGGGGCGATCTTCATCAGGCTGATGCCTTCTTCTTATTCGATCCGGCGCAAGACGCGCCGATCCGGTGTCATAGTTCCATCCTATCGCCCGTTGACCTTGAACGCCAGCGGAACGGCGGTGTCGCGGCACATATAGGAACGGCTCCGGAGGATGTCCTGAGGCTAGGAGAAGAATTCTGCGCCGCCCCCGCAGATGCGCCTGGTCAGCGCAAATCACAGCGATCGGACATACTGCAACGGGTTCACCGGCATCCCATCGTGCCGCAGCTCAACCATGACCCGCGGCGATAGCGGTCCGGCGGTCCCGATCGGAGAGCCGGCGACGACGCTTTCACCCACCTCCACCGCCGCCCGCGCAAGACCTGTGACAAGCGATGTCCAGCCGCTCGCATGCTCCACGATGACGATGCTGCCATAGCCGCGATAGGGTCCTGCGAAGGCGATCCGTCCGGCCGCCGGCGCAATGACCTGCGCATGCGCGCGCGGGACCAGCACCAGCCCTCTTGAACGCGCCTCCCCGGGAGCATCCTCTCCGAAACCGGTCAGCACACGGCCCGTCACGGGCAGCACATAGCTGGAGAGCCCTTCCGGCAAAGCATCGAAGTGTCCCGACCCTATGACCCGCGCCTCCTCCGGGCGAGCCGGACGCAATATGGGGCCGGGCAGAGCGGCGAGTTGCGCCCGTAGTCGCCCCTGCTTGCCTACTTCGGTCACGAGATCGCCCAGATCCCGCGCCTTCTCCGCAAGGGCAAGCGCACGCTCGCTCTCTCGCGCCGCGATGCCGCTCACCTTGCGCCCGTCGAGACGCTGGCGTGTCTCGATCGCGGCAAGCTGCTGGCGGCGTTCGCGCAGGACTGATTGCGCACGCACCAGACCCGCAGCGGCCGCCTTTGCCTGCTGCTCCAGGGCCCGCCCCTGCTCGATCGAGGCGCGAAGGCTTCGGGTACGCCGCTCCACCTCGGGCAGCATCGTGTCCAGCAGCGCGCGCATGTAGACCGCGTCCCTGACCGAACCCGGCCGCAGAACAGCGAGCAGCGGCGGCCGGCGGGAGAGGCGCTGCAACGAGGCCGTCAGCCGCGCCAGAGGTTCCTGCTTCTTCGCCAGCTGCCGCCGCAGGACGGCGCGCTGGGAGGTGATGAGGCGTAACTGCGCGTCCTGAACCGCGATCTGCGCATCGGCTTCCTGGATACGAGCGGCGACGGCAGCCGCTTCCCTGGCGGTGGCGTCCGCCTGCCGGGAAACGGCACGCGCCCTGTGCTCCAGTTTCTCGGCCCGGACGCGAGCGGCCGCCCCTTCCCGCTGCGCCGCGAGCATATCCTGCCGCGCCTGCCCCGCGCTTACGGACGGGTCGAGGACGACGAGCCCGCCCGGCTGCGTCATCGCCCGTGTGCCGAACACCACGCAACCGGCGACCGCAAGAGTCAGGACGAGGCGGGCGGCAGACTTCACGCCGCGTGATTAGGGCAGGCCGACTCGCCCGAAAAGAGAGGAAATGGAAATAGCGCTGCCATCAGCGTGGATGACGGGCCGCCAGAGCCACGCCGGCAAGGTTCTGCGCGCGGCGCACCCAGCGTATGCGAAACGGCGGCAGTTCACGAGCCAGCGCCACGAGCCGCGCCGCATGCGGCTGCGGCCCTCCCCCGGTCTTCAAAGCATGGTTGGCCTGCCGGACCACTTCCAGAGCGTCTCCCACGAAGTCCACCTCGCCGAGATTGTGGTCACGGCTCAGTTCGAGGGCGTGGATCAGTGCGCACCATTCCGCATCGCTGTTCGTACCATCCGCCAGACCGGTGAACACATGGGCGGTGCCGCGGATCACCACCGCAACCTCCACCGGCCCCGGGTTGGGGCGGCAGCCGCCATCGAAGTAGATCTTGAGCCTTCGTCCCACGCTTTCGCCCCTGGGTTTCACGTTGCGATTGGTGCGCGTCAGCCGGAACGGTGGTAGGGGTGCCCGGCGAGAATGGCCGTCGCCCGCCACAGCTGCTCGGCCAGCATGGCGCGGGCCATGAGATGGGGCCATGTCATCCGGCCGAAACACAGAAGATGGTCGGCACGGGCGCGGGCTTCGTCGCCGTGCCCGTCCGCCGCGCCGATCAGGAAGCGGCATTCCCGCACCCCTTCATCCCGCCAGCGGCCCAGCAGAGCGGCGAACTCCTCCGAGCTCATCGCCTTGCCGCGCTCGTCGAGCAGCACTTCGCGTACGGGGGTTTGAGTGGGGGGCGGCACCTTGCCGCCGACGTCCGGCAGTTCGCTGTGCCGGAAGGGCCATGTGATGCGCTTCGCATACCGATCGAGCAACTCGCCCTCTGGCGAACGGGCGATCTTCCCGCGAGCGATGATGTGAAGCAGCATAAGCCAGGACGCGGGGACGGAGCAGTGTCGCCCGCGTGGTTTCCTTTCAAAGACCGGCCGCGCCAGCAGCCGGGCAGGAGAATCAAACGCGTTCCCTTGCGGCGATCAGGCCGCGCCGGACGGTCCGTCGAAGCCCCACATCCGCTCAAGGTTGTAGAAGCTGCGCACTTCCGGACGGAAGAGATGTACGACCACGCTGCCAGCGTCGACGAGGACCCAGTCCGCAGCGGGAAGGCCTTCCACGCGCGGGTGGCCGAAGCCTGCGTCCTTCAGGCGTTCGCCCAGCTTCTGTGCCATCGCGGCAACCTGTCGGGTCGAACGGCCCGAGGCGATCACCATGAAGTCAGCGATGCTGGATTTGCCCTCGAGGTCGATAGTGACGAGTTCCTGTGCCTGGTCGTCATCAAGAGACCGAAGCACGAGGTTGAGCAACGGATCGTCGCTCTCGACTATCGCCGCGGGCGGGGTGGCGCCGGTTGAGTCCGGCTGTATCTGTGCCTGTGGCATTTGGGTTAGGTTCTGCTCCTTTCAAAATCGGCGAGACAGGATGGAAGCCACCCTGCCGCGTTCGATCGTATGCCGTGTAAGCCGGATATGCGGTAAGAAGGCCTGAAGGCCGTTCATTCCGCCGTCCCGGGGATGGGGTGGTGCGTGACTGCGTCCCGCGAAGGCCCTTTGCCGAACCTCCGTGCCCAGTCCGGATCTGCTCGGCGTAGTGCCGTGGCAGACCGCGTATCGGGGTCAAATCGCAATGTCACAAGCGCTGGTGCGCTCCACCTTTCCGGACCGCGAAGACTGGTCAGGGGTCTCCGGAATCTCCCCAGCCAGGCCATCGCGGGGCTCGCGAGGGCGACGCCATCATACCCCGGACGCGCGATTACCGCAATCGGCATGAGTCGGGCCAGATTCCGCCAGTCTCTCCAGCGGTGCAACTGAGCCAGATTGTCGGCTCCCATGAGCCAGATGAAGCGGCGTTGAGGGTAGCGGCGAAGAAGCGCGCGAAGAGTGTCTACGGTGTAGCGCGTGCCCAGTTCCCGCTCGATCGCGGTTGGCCGGATGCGGGCACGACGCGCCTGCGCGCGGGCGGAGGCGACGCGTGCCGGCAGCGGCGCCATGCCGGCCGCCGGCTTGAGCGGGTTCCCCGGTGACACCAGCCACCACACCTCGTCCAGCGCCAGCGCCTTCATGGTGAAAAGGGTGATTCGGCGGTGCCCACCGTGCGCGGGGTTGAAGCTGCCTCCCAGCAGACCCGTCACCGGGCCCCTGCGGATCTTTCCTGTCCTGTTCAACGATGGCCTCAGGGGCGGGTCTGGCCCGCACCGCGCACCTGCCACTTATAGGTGGTCAGTCCCTCCAGCGCGACGGGTCCGCGAGCGTGCAGCCGTCCGGTGGCGATGCCGATCTCCGCCCCCAGGCCGAACTCCCCGCCGTCAGCGAACTGGCTGGACGCATTCACCATCACGATCGCGCTGTCCACTTCGGAAAGGAACCGTTCGGCCGTTTCCGCATCGTCCGTCACGATCGCATCGGTGTGATGCGAGGAGTGCGCCGCGATGTGCTCCAGCGCTGCCTCCACCCCATCGACCACGGCGACGGACAGCACGGCATCGAGGTACTCGGTGTCCCAGTCCTCGCTCGCGGCGGGCCGGACGCGCGGATCGAGGGCCTGCGCCCGCGCATCGCCGCGCAGCTCGCAACCGGCGTCGATGAGACTGGCGATTACCGTCTCACTTGCGGGAAACTGGGTATCAAGGAGAAGCGTCTCCATCGCGCCGCAGATACCGGTACGCCGCATCTTGGCATTCAGCGTGACCTGGCGCGCCATCTCAGCATCGGCGGCGGCATGGACGTAAGTGTGGCAGATGCCATCGAGGTGAGCCAGAACCGGCACGCGCGCATCCGCCTGCACCCGCGCTACGAGGCTCTTGCCCCCGCGCGGCACGATCATGTCGATGAGGCCGGCGGCAGTCAGCATGGCGCCGACGACCGCGCGATCCTGTGTGGGTACCAGCTGGATCGCCGCAGGCGGCAGTCCGACGCTCTCCAGCCCTTCGGCAAAGGCGGCACGGATCGCGCGGTTGGAATTGAGCGCTTCGCTGCCGCCACGAAGGAGAACCGCATTGCCCGAACGCAGGCACAGCGCGGCAGCGTCGGCAGTGACGTTGGGGCGGCTTTCATAGATGATGCCGATGACGCCGATGGGGATGCGAACCCGCGACAGCTTCAACCCGTTGGGCCGTTCGCTCGCCGACAGCACTTCACCCACCGGATCGGGAAGGGTCGCCACCTGGTCGACCGCGTCAGCGATCCCGGCAAGGCGCGCGGGATCAAGGCGCAGCCGGTCGAGGAGCGCGGCCGAGAGGCCCTTCTCCTCCCCGGCGGCGATGTCTCGGGCGTTGGCGGCAAGGATGTCGCCCTCAGCACGGCGCAATGCCGCTGCGGCGGCGCGCAGGGCCGCTGCCCTTTCGGCATCGCTGAGCCGCGCGAGGACGCGCTGCGCCGCGCGCCCGTCCCGGGCAAGTTGTTCCACGAGCGCCTCCGGGGAGAGCGGCGCGGCGGTATCGGCGAGCGGAGCGATCGTGGTGGTCATAACGATCGGGTAGCATCGGGAAACGCGGCTGTCACCGACGCTTGGGTGGCCACCTGCGCGAGCCGCCCCCCGAGTCCCAACGAGCAGTTTTGACCATTACTCGAGAAGCCGGAAAGCACTTCGCAGCACCACAACGGATGTTTCCCTCAATTCACCCGACGACTACCGCGTTTCGGCGCGAAACAGCACTGGTTCGAGGCCAACCGATTCGCGTTCGATTTACACCGCTGCTAGCTGCGCGCCAAATTCACCACAGACAATTTGCCAGCGGGGTCGTTTTGCAGTTCACATCAGCCGGGATGCTTTTGCAGCGTCTCCGGACAGCATTCCCTGAACGTGAATTCATCATGCGTTCGCAGGGTCAGGTCCGTTTCCTTCGTGTCTCTCCACGCAGCCAGATGATCGCGGCCGGCGCCGTGCTGGGCCTTGCGGTTGCTAGCCTCGCTTCAGCGGCGGTGTCGCAATACTCCGCCCGAAGTGCCCTTGCCGACCTGAACCAGCGGGAAGCCCAGATCGCCCGGGCGGAAGGCGAGGTGCAGCGTTACCGTAAGGACATCAGGACTCTGACATCCGATCTCGCTCACCGGCAGCAGTTCATCGAGCAGATGATCGACGCTCATGTCGCCGAGATTCCCGAAGGGCAGCCCGACGCGCAGGTGACTCCCAAAACCCGCGCGATGGTGAATCGCGTGAGCACCGCCTTCCCTGACGCCAGCGCGCTGGCTCATATCGAGGCTGAACAGCTTGCGCTTGTGGAGCGCCTGACGGAGCACGCCGATGCGCGGTCCCAGGCCGCGATCGCATCCATCCGCAAGCTGGGACTCAATCCCCAGACGCTCCTGGCTTCCAGTCGCAAGGCCGGCCAGGGCGGCGAAGGTGGTCCGCTGGTGAAGCTCGCGACTCAGGCCGATGGCCGCCTCGACTCGCGCTTCGCCCGTATGGGTCGCAGCCTTGCACGAATGAGCGCGCTGGAGAACGGCCTCACCTCGGTGCCGCAGGTGAGCCCTGCGCATGTGGCCTACGTCTCGTCCAGCTTCGGCTATCGCTCCGACCCATTCACGGGTGGCGCGGCGTTCCACGCCGGGCTCGACTTCCCGGGGCCGATGGGTTCTCCCATCTACGCCGCCGCCAAGGGGCGGGTCACTTTTGCAGGCCAGAAGCACGGCTACGGCAACTGCATTGAAGTCACTCACGGTAACGGTCTCATGACCCGCTACGGCCATCTTTCCGGCTTTCGCACCCGCGTAGGCCAGGAAGTCGAAGCCGGTGCGCTGATTGGTGCGATGGGCAGCACCGGTCGCTCCACCGGTCCGCATCTCCACTTCGAGGTTCGCGTGAACGACCGTCCGGTCAACCCGCGGCCGTTCCTCGAAGCGGCACGTCTTCAGGGGGGTACCAACAGGGGTCAGAGGGAGACACACTAACATGGCCAAGGCTTTCATAAGCGCGCGCTCGACACCCGTCGGCTCAAGCTTCTCCATGCTCGGCGCCGACGTGACGGTGAATGGCGACATCACCGCCAGCGCCGACCTTCACGTTGACGGCAACGTACAGGGGGACCTGAGCTGCAACGCACTAATTCAGGGCGAAGGCAGCGAGATCCACGGCGCGATCCGTGCGCAGTCCGTTCGCATAGGGGGGCTGGTGCGCGGCTCTGTCTCGGCCCGCGACGTGGTCATCCTCAAGACCGCGCGGATCGAGGGTGACGTATCCTACGAGACGCTCACGATCGAACAGGGAGCTCGGCTCGACGGCCGGCTTTCGCCAGGCGCGACGCAGACGGCAGCGACCCCGATTGCTCGCCTGCCGAAGCTGGACGACGACCTGATCCTGCCGGCTGCGGCAGAGTAGAGGTTTTCAGTAGCTCAACGCTGGGCGAATTAGACCGAGCACAAAAAAAAGGGCCGCGGAAATCGACTTCCGCGGCCCTTTTTTGTCTTCGGCCTGCGTCGGCTTACTCGCCGCGGCTCTCGGCGGCCTCAGCCGCGCGCTTGGCCTCAAGCCAGGCAGCGACTTCCGCTTCCTGAGCGGCTTCGCTGGCGGCCCGCGAGGCGGCTTCACGCTCGGCACGAAGCTCGTCGATCAGGGCCTGACGGTCATCGACCAGGCGTTCGTCGCTCTGACGGTCCTCTTCGATGCCGGCCTTCTTGGCGGCCTTGGCCACCAGAGCGTCCAGTTCGCGCTGCGAGCACAGGCCCAGCGTCACCGGGTCCTTGGGCGTGATGTTGTTGATGTTCCAGTGCGAGCGATCGCGGATCGCCGCGATCGTGTTGCGGGTCGTGCCGATCAGCTTGCCGATCTGCGCGTCCGACACTTCGGGGTGGTTGCGCAGGATCCAGGCGATGCCGTCCGGCTTGTCCTGGCGCTTCGAGACCGGGGTGTAGCGCGGGCCCTTGGTACGGTTCTGCGCGAGCGGCACCTTGTGCATGCGCAGCTTGTACTCGGGATCGGCCTGTCCCTTCTCGATCTCTTCCATCGTCAGTTCGCCCGAGCGCACGGGATCACGGCCGGTGTACTTGCTGGAGGCAAGATCATCGGCCATCGCCTGAACCTCGAGCATGTGCAGACCGCAAAACTCGGCAATCTGCTCAAACGTCAGCGCGGTATTGTCGACCAGCCAGGAGGCGGTCGCGTGCGGCATCAGCGGAGTGGGCTGGCTCATGTCTCTATCTCCGGCGGAAACAATAAGGGCCGCCCCTTCGCGGAGCGGCCTCACCGGTACCGATTTAGGAAACTTTTGCCGGGGGAGCAAGCAAAAGGGGCGGGAATTTGCGTCGTGCTCCCGACAGGTTCCACGTGGAACGCGATTTTCCGCGCGAAGGAGTGCGCCGCCAACAGGCCTGGCTCATGCGACCGAGAGGACGATCTTGCCCACGTGATCTCCGGCTTCCATCCGGGCGTGCGCAGCCGCCGCCTCGGCCAGCGGGAACTGCACGTCCATGACCGGTCGCAGCAAGCCCTCCTCCACGAGCGGCCAGGCGTTTTCGAGGATCTCCCCTGCCACGAGCCCCTTGAACTCATCCGAACGGGGGCGCAGCGTGGAGCCAGTCAGCGTGTACCGCCGTGTCATCACGACCGCCATGTTCAGCTCCGCCTTCGCACCACCCTGCACCGCGATGGTCACATGCCGCCCGTCCGGCGCAAGGCACTTGAGATTGCGCGGAACGTAGCTGCCGGCCACCATGTCCAGCACGACGTCCACGCCGCGCCCCTGCGTGATGCGCGCGACTTCCTCCACGAAGTCAGTCGCCTTGTAGTCGATCGCGTGGTGAGCGCCGATCGCCAGCGCCGCCTCGCATTTCTGCGCCGACCCGCAGGTGACGATGACTGTCAGACCGAAATGACGACCCAGCATAGACGCCATCGTGCCGATCCCGCTCGTTCCCCCGTGGACGAGCAGCCACTCGCCCTCCCGCGCGTGTCCGCGCTCGAACACGTTGTGCCACACGGTGAACAGCGTTTCCGGCAAGGCTGCGGCCTGATCCATGCCCAGGCCATCCGGCACGGGCAGGCAGTGGCTGGCCTTGGCGATGCAGTACTGCGCATAACCGCCGCCGGACACGAGCGCGCACAGCGGCTCGCCCGGCACGAACTGCGTCACGCCCTCGCCCAACGCGGCGACAGTGCCGGAAATCTCCAGCCCCGGAATGGGCGAGGCGCCGGGAGGCGGAGGGTAACTGCCCCGACGCTGGACGACATCGGGGCGGTTCACCCCCGCATAAGCAACCTTGATCAGCACTTCCCCGGCGCCGGGCCGTGGCACCGGCAGGGTCTCGGGACGGAGGACTTCAGGACCGCCGGGGGCGTCGAAGCCCACCGCCGTCATCGTTGCGGGGAGGTCTGCTACCATGAGCTTCCCTGTGCCACAGGATCGCGGGTCTGGGGAACACCCTTTCCGCGCCCGCCCTTGCCGGCCATTGACTCGAAGGGGTTCCCGTTGGATGCTGCGGTGCAATGGACGACGATGATCGACCGCCGCTGCGGTCGTCCAAGAATGACTTGGGCGCTGCCAGCCTTCTCGCCAGCGAAAGCCTGGAGCGCTACTCGCTGGATGAACTCGACGCGCGACTTGCCCTCCTTGACGCAGAAATTGACCGCATTCGACAGCATCGCGAAACGTCGGCGGCCCATCGCCTTGCGGCGGAAGCCTTGTTCAGGCCCCGATCAGAATGACGGGCGCAGCCTTAGCCTGCCGCTCTAAAAGGTTGGTGAGGGGCAACCTCGCAAGACTATCGATCGTTTCCTATATCAAGACCCAAAGCATGGCTCGCCAATCTCCCCTGCGGGCCATTTACCTCCCGGGAGAGCCGTCCCTCACAATGAAGGTCGCTTAAATGCCAAGTTTCGCCCAAAGCCTTGAAAAGACCCTGCACTCGGCTCTGTCTCACGCGTCTGAGCGGAGCCACGAGTACGCGACGCTCGAGCATCTCCTGCTCGCGCTGATCGACGACAGCGACGCAGCCCAGGTCATGCAGGCTTGCGGCGTGGAGCTTGGCGACCTCGGAGACGTGGTACGTCAGTACCTCGATCAGGAATATCAGTCGCTCAAGACCGAGGAGAAGGGCGACCCCGCCCCTACCGCCGGCTTCCAGCGCGTGATCCAACGCGCGATCCTGCATGTCCAATCGTCCGGCAAGGACACCGTGACCGGCGCCAACGTGCTCGTCGCCCTGTTCTCCGAACGCGATTCGTATGCGGTCTACTTCCTGCAGCAGCAGGACATGAGCCGTCTCGACGCCGTCAGCTACATCAGCCACGGCATCGGCAAGGGCGGCAAGCGGGTCGAGGATCGCAGCCCGAAGGGGTCGGAGGAAACCCCGCCGACGCCCGAGGACAAGGCCGAGGCCAAAGCGTCCGCCAGCAAGAAGGACTCCGCGCTCGACCAGTTCACCGTCAACCTCAATGAAAAGGCGTTGTCGGGCAAGGTGGACCCGCTGATCGGACGCGGCCCCGAAGTGGACCGCACGATCCAGATCCTGTGCCGCCGTTCCAAGAACAACCCGCTCTACGTCGGCGATCCGGGCGTCGGCAAGACCGCCATCGCCGAAGGCCTCGCGCGCAAGATCGTCGAGGGCGAAGTGCCCGAAGTGCTGGCCGAAGCTGTCATCTACTCGCTTGACATGGGAAGCCTCCTGGCGGGCACGCGCTATCGCGGCGATTTCGAAGAACGCCTCAAGCAGGTCGTCTCCGAACTGGAGAAGATGCCGCACGCGGTCCTCTTCATCGACGAGATCCACACTGTGATCGGCGCTGGCGCCACCAGCGGCGGTGCGATGGATGCGTCGAACCTGCTCAAGCCCGCCCTATCGGGCGGGACGATCCGCTGCATCGGTTCGACCACCTACAAGGAGTTCCGCAACCACTTCGAGAAGGATCGCGCTCTGCTGCGCCGGTTCCAGAAGATCGACGTGAACGAACCCACCGTGGAGGATACGATCAAGATCCTGCGCGGCCTGCGCAGCGCGTTCGAGGAACACCACCGCGTCAAGTACACGCCTGACGCGATCAAGACCGCCGTCGAGCTTTCGGCCCGCTACATCAACGACCGCAAGCTGCCCGACAAGGCGATCGACGTGATCGACGAAGTGGGCGCGATGCAGATGCTGCTGCCGCCCAGCCGCCGCAAGAAAACCATCACCGCGCGCGAGATCGAAGCCGTGATCGCGACGATGGCGCGCATCCCGCCCAAGTCGGTTTCCTCGGACGACAAGAAGGCGCTGGAGAACCTTGAGCGTGACCTGAAGCGCGTTGTCTTCGGCCAGGACAAGGCCATCGGCGTCCTTTCCACGGCGATGAAGCTGAGCCGGGCAGGTTTGCGTGACCCGGACAAGCCGATCGGCTCGTTCCTGTTCTCCGGCCCCACCGGCGTCGGCAAGACCGAAGTGGCCCGCCAGCTCGCCACGATCATGGGCATCGAACTGAAGCGCTTCGACATGTCCGAGTACATGGAACGTCATTCCGTCAGCCGCCTGATCGGTGCGCCTCCGGGCTATGTCGGTTTCGACCAGGGCGGCCTGCTGACTGACGCGATCGACCAGAATCCGCATTGCGTCCTCCTGCTCGACGAGATCGAGAAGGCGCATCCTGACTTGTTCAACATCCTGCTGCAGGTGATGGACAACGGCCGACTGACCGATCACCACGGCAAGACGGTCGATTTCCGCAACGTTGTGCTCATCATGACCACCAACGCGGGCGCGTCCGACATGGCCAAGCAGGGCATCGGCTTCGGTGACACGTCCAAGGCCGACGCCGGGGACGAGGCCGTGAAGCAGATGTTCACGCCGGAATTCCGCAACCGCCTCGATGCGATCGTGCCCTTCGCTTATCTGGCCAAGGACACCATCAGCCGGGTCGTGGACAAGTTCATCCTTCAGCTGGAACTGCAGCTGGCGGACCAGAACGTCCACATCCAGTTCGATTCCGACGCCCGCGCATGGCTGGGGGACCGCGGTTACGACAAGCTCTACGGTGCGCGCCCGATGGGCCGCGTCATCCAGGAGAAGGTCAAGCAGCCACTGGCGGAGGAACTGCTGTTCGGCAAGCTGGCCAATGGCGGTGAAGTGCATGTTTCGGTCAAGGACAACGCGCTCAACTTCGAACTGACTCCGTCGCCTCCGAAGATGGCCAAGGCGAAGAAGAAGGTGCCCGTGAAGCAGGCGAAGAAGCCGGGCAATCATCCCGAGGCCAGCGCCGACGATTGATAGCGACGGCTTTGCCTGACGATTGACGATGGGGCGGGAACAAGGTGGTTCCCGCTCCATTTTCCTTGAATGGCCCGCGATTTCTCCTGGATCAGACCCGAGCCCTGGGGAATTCACGTCGTTCCTGCCGATTGCTGGATCGATCCGTCCCGGCCCGTCGACAGGGCCCTTGTCACTCACGGCCACGCCGATCACGCGCGCGGCGGCCACGGGTCCACTTTCGCCACGCCTGAGACGCTCGCAATCATGAAGCTGCGCTACGCCACCGAGGCAGGGGCAGTGCCTGTGCCTTACGGAGAGCGCATCGCCCTGCCGGGCGGCGTTGCCGCCACCTGGATACCTGCCGGTCATGTACTCGGGTCAGCCCAGATCCTCCTGGAGCATGCCGGAGAGCGCATAGTCGTAACCGGAGATTTCAAGCGCCGTCCCGATCCCACCTGTCCGCCGTTCGAAGTGACGCCCTGCGATGTGCTGATCACCGAGGCCACCTTCGGCCTTCCGGTCTTCCGCCATCCTCCGGTGGAACAGGAGATCGCCAAACTCCTTTCCGCCCTTGCCGCCAACCCCGAGCGCTGCGTCCTCGTTGGCGCTTACGCGCTGGGCAAGGCGCAGCGCCTGATCGCGGAGCTGCGCCGCGCGGGGCACCGCGACACGATCTGGCTTCACGGGGCGATGGAACGCATGTGTCGGCTCTACGAGGATTGGGGGATCGACCTCGGCCCGCTCAGGCTTGTGTCCGAAGCCGGAAAAGGTGAGTTGGCCGGTGCGATCATCGTCGCTCCGCCCTCTGCGCTCAACGACCGCTGGAGCCGCCGCCTGCCCGATCCGATTACGGCGATGGCATCAGGCTGGATGCAGGTCCGTCAACGCGCCCGCCAGCGCATGGTGGAGCTACCGCTCGTCATCTCCGACCACGCGGACTGGAACGAGCTGACGCAGACCGTGGTGGAGGTAAACCCGGCTGAGACGTGGATCACGCACGGCCGGGAGGAGGCGATGCTGCGCTGGTGCCAGCTGAACCAGCGCAAGGCGCGGGCTCTGGCGCTCGTGGGCTATGAGGACGAGGATGACTGAGAGCCGCCGACCGGGCGCGACGGCCCCCCTGCTCCGCGCCGCCGGCTCACCGCCTGAGACGCACCGGAGGGCCTTCCTCTGATGGAGGAGTTCGCTGCCCTTCTCGACGCGCTTGTCTACACGCGAAGTCGCAACGCCAAGCTCAAGCTGCTGGCCGATTACCTCCGCTCGACCCCGGACCCTGACCGGGGTTGGGCGCTGGCGGCGCTGACGGACGGGCTCGATTTCCCCGCCGTGAAAAGCTCCACCATCCGCAACCTGCTCATGGAGCGGATCGATCCGGTGCTGTGGACACTCAGCCGCGAATATGTGGGCGATTCGGCGGAGACGGCGAGCCTCCTGTGGCCTGAGCCGACCGAGGCACCTTCGCCCCCCACCGTTGCCGAAGCGGTGGACGCCCTCTCCCGCATGACGCGGGCCACTGTCATGGCCGAACTTCCCCGGCTGCTCGACCGGCTCGATGGCAACGGCCGCTACGCACTTCTCAAGCTTGCGACGGGAGCCATGCGCATCGGCATTTCCGCGCGCCTCGCCAAGACCGCGTTCGCACAGGCCTTCGATGTCTCGGTCGAAGACGTGGAAGAGCACTGGCACGGACAGGCCCCGCCCTACACCGCCCTGTTCGACTGGGCCGCTCACGGTGCCGAGCCGCCGAACGCCGATGACATCCCGCTCTTCCGGCCTTTCATGCTCGCGCACGGGCTGGAGGACACCCAGGTCGATCTCGCGGATTATGCGGCGGAATGGAAATGGGACGGCATCCGCGTGCAGGTGGTACGTGCTGGAGGCGCAACACGCGTCTACTCCCGATCGGGCGATGATATTTCAGCCACGTTTCCCGAAATCGCCGAAGCGCTCCACATCGACGCCGTGCTGGACGGAGAACTCCTTGTGCGGGGCGCACACCAAGGCGGAGAGGAAGGCGGCGCGGCCAGCTTCAACGCCCTGCAGCAGCGGCTCGGGCGCAAGACGGTCAGCAAGAAGATGCGCGAGGAGTACCCCGCGTTCGTCCGGCTGTACGATGCCCTGATTGTGGAAGGAAAGGATCTGCGCCCCCGGCCCTGGTCCGAACGGCGAATGGCCCTCGAAGCTCTCGTTCCGCAGCTTGACCCGGCGCGTTTCGACCTCTCGGCCGTGATTGCCGCTGCGGACTTCGCGGAGCTTTCGGCCATCCGCGAGCGCGCGCGGGACGACGCGATCGAAGGTGTCATGTTGAAGCGGCGGGACAGCCCTTACGTGGCGGGGCGGCGGACGGGATTGTGGTACAAGTGGAAGCGCGACCCGCTGCTGGTTGATTGCGTGCTGATGTACGCGCAGCGCGGTTCGGGCAAGCGCAGTTCCTTCTACTCGGACTATACCTTCGGCTGCTGGGATGGCGATCCGGACGAAGGCGCAGACCTGCTTCCCGTCGGCAAGGCTTACTTCGGGTTCACCGACGAGGAATTGAAGTGGCTCGATAGGTATGTGCGCAATCACACCGTCAACCGCTTCGGCCCCGTGCGGGAAACGGACAGGTCGCTGGTCTTCGAAGTCGCGTTTGATTCTGTACACGTCAGCAAACGCCATAAGTCCGGCGTGGCCATGCGTTTCCCCCGCATCAGCCGCATCCGCACGGACAAGCCCGCCCACGAGGCGGACCGCATGGACACCCTGCGCAAACTGATCCGAGATTGACGAGGATCAAGTTCCACGTGAAACGCCGCGGCTAGGAGGGCAGAACATCAACCTGCCCTTGGAGACCGCCGTGCCTGCCGATCACAGCGCCGATAGCGTCGACTTGCCCGACACCCCCTTTCACCGTCTTGGCGGCACGCCGGTCTTCGAGGCAATCTGCAACCGCTTCTATGACCTGATGGAACAGGATCCGGCCTACGCCGAACTGAGGGCGATGCATGCGCCTGACCTCGATCCGATTCGCCGCTCTTTCCCGAAGTTCCTCGCCGGATGGGCCGGCGGTCCGCGCGACTGGTTCGACTCCAATCCGGGACGTTGCATGGTCAGTCTTCACAAGCCCTTCGTCATCAACGCCGCAGTGGCGGCCCAGTGGGCCGAAGCGATGCAGCGCGCGATTGCCGATGTGGCGCCCCAACCGGCGGCGATGGCCGCCGCCATGGGTGAGGCGCTCGCCACTCTTGCGCGAGGAATGAGCCGTTAGGTGACGCGGAACTGCTTGTCGCGCGAAGTTGCGCCGCGCAGCAGTTCGAGACGAGAAGGCGCAATCCCCAGAGCCATGGCCAGCAGATCCCGCACCGCCGCGTTCGCCTTGCCGTCTTCCGGCCTGGCCCTGACCTTCGCCTGCAACCTGCCTTCGACGATCTCCAGCCCTTCGATTCTTGCGCCGGGCGTCACCCGCAGCGCCAGGCGCCCGGCGTCATCGATCAGCTGCCGGACCGCCTCAGCCGGTGGTATCGCCGCAGAGGGGCGCGCCATCAGCCCTTCAGCCCAAGCGCCTCGGCATGCAGTCCGGCGTTGACGACATAGCCCCGGACGCCCGCCTGGTTGGCTGCCACCGCCGCGTCATCCAGATCGCGCACGTATTTGGCGGGCCGGCCCATCCAAAGCTGCCGCGAGGCGATGCGCTTGCCGGTAAGTTGCGACCCCGCAGCGAGCATCCCGTCAGATTCGATGTGACTGCCGTCCATCACGATCGCACCGAGCCCGACGAAGGCGCGGTCCTCCAGAGTGCAGCCGTGCAGCATCGCCATGTGACCGATCAGCACGTCCTCGCCGATGATCGTGGGGTAGCCCTCCGGCCGTGAGGCTTTGGGGCTGTCGCAATGAACGACGGTCCCGTCCTGTATGTTGGTGCGCGCGCCGATGACGATGCGGTGAACGTCGGCCCGAATTACGCAGTTGTACCAGACGCTGGCGTCCGGCCCGATCTCCACATCGCCGATGATGCGGCAGCCCGGGGCGATGAAGGCGCTCGAATGGATGCGGGGCGCCTTGCCGTGGATGCTGGCGATGGTGATGTCGTGCCTGTCTGCGGCGGTTTCGACGGTCATGGGTTCCCTGTCATCCTGCTCCAGCGTACGTACGGGAGGATGGACGCGTGATCGTCCGTCCAGGGGTGCGACGCCCGCTCTTCCAGCACCGTCCATGGCGCATCGGAGCGGGCCCGCGCAAGCCCGTCCAGCACAGAGGCCTTGGCTGAAAGCGCGATCCAGCGCGAAGGCGCGTAGCGGCTCTCGTCGCTCGGCCGGTCCTCCCGGGAAAGCGCACGGAGCCCGTTCGCCTCGGCATTCGCACCGACCACGGGCGCAAGCTCGATGTAGCGGTTCGAGATATGCAGCAGCAGAAGCCCCCCGGGCGCCAGCACTCTGCGGTAGACCTGCAGAGCCTCGGATGTGAGAAGATGCATGGGAATGGCGTCCGACGAGAAGGCGTCGATGACCAGCACGTCCAGCGTGCGCGGCGGAAATTTCGTCAGCTCGAGGCGGGCATCGCCGAGGACGACGTGGGCATCGGGCGTACAGTCGCGCAGGAAGGTGAAACGGCCCTCGGTCGAGAAGCGCAGCACGACCGGATCGATTTCGAAGAAGGTCCATTGCTGTCCCGGTCGCGCCTGACAGGCGAGCGAGCCGGTGCCGAGCCCGACGACCCCGATGCGCGCGCCCGGTCCGATGATGTGCGGCGTGGCGGCCAGCGCTAGCCCTACCCCGGAAGTGGGGCCGTAGTAGGTAAGCGACTGCCTCGCCCGCGCTGCATCCAGCGCCTGCATCCCGTGCAGCGTCGTGCCGTGGGCGAGCGTGCGAACCTTTCGCTCCGCATCATCGCGCAAGGTGTAGATCCCGAAGTAGCTTCGCGTCCGGTCGCCATCCAAGGTCGCGCGCATGGTCCACCAGCCGCCCTGCGCAACCATCGCGACAAGCAGCACCACCACGAAGGCCCAGCGCCAGGCCATGACCATCACACCGACGCCCACGAGAAAGATGGTGAGGAGAAGCACGAGAAGATCGTTGTCGCCCTCTGCACGGCTCTGAAGCAGTTCCCAACCGAGGAAGAGTGCGGCCACCATCAGCAGGCCCAGAGCGATGCGCGCCATTCCCGGCTCGACGCCGTCCGAGTCCCGCCATCTCAGCAGCGGCTTCAGCGGCATCAGAAGTGCCGCCGCAAGGATAAGCAAGGGGTGCTCCCAGGCCCAGTCGAACGCCAGCGGCGCGATCAGCGCGGTGAAGAGGCCGCCCAGCGCGCCGCCCGCCGACGTGGTGAGATAGAACCGCGTCAGATGCTCGGGGCTCGGCCGCAGGTCGTAAAGACGCGAATGCAAAGCCGTCGCTACGCAGAACAGCAGGAGGCACGTTCCGCCTACGATCCACAATGTGCCCGAGCCATTGGACAGCATGGCGTAGCTTCCCGCGAAAAGCACGAAGAGCGGAGCGATGCGGGTGACGGAGCGCGCGTTGGTGCGGCCGTCCGCGAAAGCCACCACGAAGCTCAGAAGGTAGAGGCCGAGGGGAATGACCCACAGGAGGGGCATGGCGAAGATGTCGGTCGTCAGGTGCGTGGTGGTCGACAGCATCAAGCCGGAAGGAACGGCGGAAAGCACGAGCCACAACGCGACGGTCCGCCTGTCGATCGGAGCGCCGCCTGAACCTCGCGCTTGGGTGAAGCTTCGCGCCGTCTGTGCGGGCGCGTGCCAGCGGCTCAGGGCAGAGAGGCCGACCAGCAGCACCAGCAGGCCGAAGCCCGCTGACCATGCAAGGCTCTGCGCCCGCACGCTTAGCAGCGGCTCGGCCAGCAGGGGGTAAGCGATAAGTCCCGTGAAGCTGCCCAGATTGGACGCCGCGTAGAGCGCCCATGGTGCCCCGGCCGCCGGGTCCGCCGCGAACCACCTCTGCATGAGTGGCGCCTGTGCCGAAACGGCGAAGAACACCGGCCCGATGCTCGCCCCGAGCAGAAGCGGCACCCACGCCGCCTCCGGCAGACCTGTGATCGGAGGCAGGTCCACCAGAGCCACGGGCAAGGTCAGGGCTGCAAGAAGAAGCAGGGCCAGATGAATCGCGGCCTGGCGGCGCAAGGTGAACCGCCCCAGCCAGTGCGCATAGGCATAGCCGCCGAGCAGAAGCGCCTGATAGACCAGCATGGCGCTGTTCCACACGTTCGGAGCGCCGCCCAGCCGCGGCAGCGCCATGCGCGCGACCATGGGCTGAACCAGAAACAGCAGGAAGCTTCCCACTAGGATCGTCGCCACGAAGAGCCCCCGCCTTGCGCTCTTCCCGGCTGTTACCCCGTCCGTCGTTTCTTCAGCCGTTTGCCTCATGCCGGATATCGCCCCGTCTGTTCACGAACAGGAGACGTACCTGCCGGGGCTGCTCAAGAACAGGTCATTGCGCCGAAAACACCTCTTGCGCGCTGCCGAAAGGGCATGAGGCGGCGCGCCGATCGGCGGAACTTACCCGCGCAGCAGGCGTGCGGCGTGCGCGGCGTGGTAAGTCAGCACGCCGGAGCACCCTGCCCTCTTGAAGGCAAGCAGTGTCTCCAGCACCATCGCGTCCCGATCCGCCGCGCCTGCCGCGACCGCGTGCTCGATCATCGCGTACTCACCCGAGACCTGGTAGGCGAAAACGGGAATCTCGAAGGTTTCCTTCACCCGGCGGACGATGTCGAGATAAGGCAGCCCGGGCTTGACCATGACGCTGTCAGCGCCTTCGGCCAGGTCCATCTCGACCTCGCGCACCGCTTCCTCCGCATTGGCCGGGTCCATCTGGTAAGTCTTCTTGTCGCCCTTCAGCAACCCGCGTGAGCCGACGGCGTCCCGGAACGGTCCGTAGAAGGCCGAGGCATACTTCGCCGCGTAGCTCATGATCTGGACGTTGATGTGCCCGCCTTCTTCCAGCGCATCGCGGATGGCGCCGATGCGGCCATCCATCATGTCCGAAGGGGCGATGATGTCAGCGCCCGCGTTCGCCTGGTTGACTGCCTGCCCGACCAGTGCCGCCACCGTCTTGTCGTTCAGGACATAGCCGGCCTCATCGATCAGCCCATCCTGGCCGTGGCTGGTATAAGGGTCGAGCGCGACGTCGGTGAGCAGCCCGATACGGTCGCCCAGCGCATCGCGCACCGCGCGTATCGCGCGGCACATGAGGTTGTCGGGATTGAGCGCTTCGCGCCCGTCCTCGCTCCGGCGCTCCGGCTGGGTATGGGGAAACAGGGCCAGCACCGGGATGCCAAGGTCAACGGCCTCGCGCGCGCGCTCAACGATAAGGTCCACGGACCAGCGCGATACACCCGGCAGAGCCTCCACCGGCTGCTCCACACCGACGCCCTCGGTGATGAACAGCGGCCAGATGAGGTCCGCGGGGGTAAGCACGGTCTCGCGGTGAAGCGCACGGCTCCACGCGGTTGCACGGGTGCGGCGGAGGCGGGTGTGGGGATAAGTGCCGGTCATGCGCGGTGCTTGCCGGAAAACGGCGCTGCGTTCAATCGCACGCGCTTGCCAAGGCCGACGCGTGGCTTGCGTTCCACGCGCCTGCCCCTACGGCGCAAGCTTGTCGATCTCGCGCTGCGCCTGCGCGCTGCCGCTACCCTCGGGCGCCAGCGAGCCGAGTGCCGCCCCGGGTTCGACCGCCAGAAGAGCGTTCAGGCGGGCCTTGAAGGCGTCGCGCTCACGCCCGTCGATCTGCGGACGCTGGACCACGGCGATACCCGCCGGATTGATCGTCCGGCCGTTGCGGTACGCCTCGAAATGGAGATGCGGCCCGGTGGAGAGGCCCGTGGATCCCACGTAGCCGATGACCTGCCCGGCCCGCACCTGCCCGCCGTTGCGTACGGCTATGCGGCTCATATGCGCGTAGCCCGTACCCAATCCGCCCCCGTGCTGGAGCCGGACGTAATTGCCGTGGCCGCCATGACGCCCGGCATACGTGACGGTGCCATCCGCGACGGCATAGATTGGAGAGCCGTGACGCGCGCCGAAATCGATTCCGGCGTGCATGCGCATATAGCGCAGGATCGGGTGGCGCCGCGCGCCGTAGTTTGATGTGATACGCCCGGCGACGGGCTGGCCAATCGGCACGCTGCGAGGCTGTCCCACCGCGCTCGCGGCAAACATCGCCCTATCCTTGCCCCACCGCACCAGTTGCAGCCTGGGCTTCCCGCCCCGTTCCACCCCGGCGTAAAGCAGGTCGCCCACCTGCCGCTCGCCCTTCGCGGACCGGCGGTAACTCACGATCATGTCAAAGCCGTCCCCGGACCGCAGGTCGCCATCGAGGCTCAAGTACTTGTCGACGGCCTGGAGGTAGGACTGGATGGCGCCCACCGGTGCACCGGCGTTGCGGGCGGAGCGGTAGAGACTGGAGCCCACGGTGCCCCGGATCCGCAGCGGCGTGTCGTCTACCCGGATCGGGTGCTGCACCACGGCCAGGCCGCTACCCTTGCGCTCGATCGACAGGTCGAGGTCGAAGCGGGCGCGGAAATCCAGGCTCTCGAGAAGCCGCGCCTCGCCTTCGGCCGGGCGGCGGCCCAGCGTGATGTCGAATTGCGTGCCGGACGCGATGTCCCCGTTGGGAAGAACATGCGCGATCAGCTGCGCCACGCGAGCTGCATCACCCGCCCCGACGCCGGCCCGTTCCAGCAGCCGGCCGAGACTGTCCCCTTGCCCCAGCGTGGACACCAACTGCACCCGCGGGCGCTCGGGCGCATCCGCCAACGGACTGACGCGCGGAGTAGCGCCCATGTGGCGGCCACTGTCGGCGCCCAGCGCCAGCGGTGCGATGGACTGGCTGCGAAACTCCTCGCGCTCTTGCTGGCCAAGTGGCATCGCCGCTGCCGTTTGGACGCTGGTGAACCCGGGGCACAGCGCAATCGCGGCTGTTCCCAGCCCCAGCAAGGTCGCAAGGCCGCGCAACCAGGTGCGGCTCCCGATGTCGCTGGCAAGGTCCGGCGCCAGATCGACCCTGGCACACCAGGACTCGATGGCTGCCCGCAGGCTGGCGCCCCGGACCGGTTCTTCCTGAACGCTCGCGCTCGACGGAAAGGCAAGGATGACGGGCTCGTCGCATGCCGCTGCGCGTACCCCCGCAGCCCCTGACGGCCCACTTTCGTGGTCAATTTCCGCCCGTTCGGTGTGAGCGCGCTTGACGGCTTTGAACAAGATGCGCGGTTCCCTCGTAGCAACCCTTTTTCGGCCCGCGTGGTGGACCTCGCTGACTTTCCCTGCCCGGACAAGGTTACGAACATCCTAAGACTGTGGATTTGCGTGCGTGTTTCGGACGTTGCGTCCCTTGCGAGCGGCCGGTCGCAGTGCCACATCTATCGTCATAATGGTTCAGCACCGGAACGGTTCGGCTTTGAAGGATGCTCCTGGCGGGGTGAAGGCGGTTCTCGGGCCGACCAACACGGGCAAGACTCACCTCGCCATCGAGCGTCTCTGCGCACACTCCAGCGGCATGATCGGCTTCCCGCTGCGCCTTCTGGCGCGCGAGGTCTACGATCGCGTCGTGAAGATCAAGGGCGAGAGAAGCGTCGCGCTGATTACCGGCGAAGAGCGGATCGAGCCGAAGGAAGCCCGCTATCGGCTCTGTACCGTCGAAGCCATGCCCGTGGCGGAGCGGTCCATGGCCTTCGTCGCCATCGACGAGGCGCAGCTGGCGGCCGATCGCGAACGCGGCCATGTCTTTACCGATCGCCTGCTGCACGCCCGGGGACGCGAGGAGACGATGATCCTCGGCTCGTCGACTGTGGAGCCGCTGGTACGGGCGTTGGTGCCGCAGGCGGAAATCGTTACCCGTCCGCGCTTCTCCACCCTCTCCCATGCAGGCGCGAAGAAGCTCAGCCGCGTCCCGCCGCGCAGCGCCATCGTGGCGTTCTCGGCCGAGCAGGTCTACGCCATCGCCGAAATGCTGCGCCGCTTCCGAGGGGGTGCGGCGGTGGTGATGGGCGCACTCTCGCCCCAGACCCGCAACGCGCAGGTGGCGCTCTACCAATCGGGCGAAGTGGATTACCTCGTCGCCACGGACGCCATCGGCATGGGCCTCAATCTCGATGTCGAGCATGTGGCCTTCGCCGGGCTGTCCAAGTACGACGGGCGCCGCCATCGCCGCCTGACACCACCCGAGATGGCGCAGATCGCCGGACGCGCCGGTCGTCACCAGAAGGACGGTACGTTCGGCACGCTCACGGGCACCGGCGGGCACGACTCCGATTTCGAACCCGATGAGATCTACGCGATCGAGGAACATCGCTTCGCGCCTCTCACCAAGCTGTTCTGGCGCGACCCGGAACCGCGGTTCGACACCCTTGCCACGCTCATCGCCGATCTCGAGGCGCCCCCTTCCCGCCCCGAGCTTGCCTCCGCCCCCGAAGCCATCGACCTTGCCGTGCTAAAGCGCCTGGCGGATGAAGGCGCGGTGGCCGACACCGTGCGTGGCATCGGTCAGGTGCGCCGCTTCTGGGACGTCTGCCGCTTGCCGGACTTCCGCCAGCAGGGCGTGGAGACGCATTCGCGCTTCGTCGCGAGGCTTTGGCAGGATCTTCGCGCTGGAGAACTTGGGGCGGATTTCGTGGCGGCGCAGATCGCGCAACTTGATCGTACCGGCGGCGATATCGACACGCTGCAGGGTCGCATCGCCGCGATCCGGTCCTGGGCCTATATCGCACAGCGCCCCGACTGGGTGCTCGCCCGCGATGAGATGGCCGCCCGCGCCCGCGCCGTGGAGGCTCGACTTTCAGACGCACTTCACGGCAAATTGACGGAACGATTCATCAACCGCAGGACAGCTGTTCTGATGAAGAAACTTGGCCCGGACACCGGCCTCCTTTCGGTACGGCTCGAAGACGAGGAGGTGCTGGTCGAAGGCGAGCACATCGGCTCCCTGCGTGGCTTCACCTTCCAGGTCGATCCCGGTGCGCGGCTGTCGGACCGCAAGCTGCTTCTGGCAGCGGCGGAAAAGCACCTCGCGACTCTGCTGGGCAAGCGGGCGGACACGCTGGTGGATGCGGTGCACGAAGGCTGTGCCGACATCACACTGGAGAACGGCGCGCTCGTCTGGGACGGCCAGAAGCTGGCAACCCTGGCTCCCGGCCGCTCGCTGCTGACGCCGATCCTCGTTCCCGACCGCGCGCTGGATGCCGTACCCGGGCCGTCGCGCAAGGCGCTGGTCGCCGCGCTCGAGCGCTGGCTGGAGACGGCGCTTGCTCCCCTGGCGCCGCTCACCAAGCTGGACGAGGCAAGCCGCTCGACCGAGGCCGGTCCGGACTTGCGCGCCTTGCTCATCGCTCTGGTGGAACGTGGCGGGATCGCCGCCCGCGAAGGGTCCGGCGTCGATCGCCTCGACAAGCAGCGGCGCACTATGCTTTCCCGCCTGGGCGTGAAGGTCGGTGCGCTCGATCTCTTCGTCCCGGCAATGCTGCGGCCGCAGACCATCACGCTCTGGCGCCAGCTGGCGCGCGTGGCCGGAAAGCAGGACGGTGCAGCGCCCGACCCCGCGATGCCCCCCGCCCTGCCCGCCGGCAGCCGTCGCCCGCCCGCCGGCTACCGCAACCTCGGCAAACAGTTCCTGCGTCTCGACATGGCCGAGAAGCTGCTGCGCGAGGCGCACGATGCACGCGGCGGCGAGAAGCACGCCGGCGAGAAGCGCGCTGGCGAGAAGCGCGGCACCTTCGCACTCGATCCTGCGCGCGCCGTATCCATGGGTTTGACCACCGCGAGTTATGCGCGCCTGCTCAAGCTGGCTGGCTTCCAGGCTATCGTGCCGCGTGCGCTTGCCGAGGGCCAGCACGGCCCACCGGCTCCCGTCCGCTGGCGCTGGCGTCCCTCTCGCCGGCACACGGATGCAGAGCCTGCAGCCCAGGTGCGGCGGGACAGCGCGTTCGCGGCGCTTGCGGACATGGTGCGGTGAGGGTCGACAAGCTCCTCTGGTTCCTCCGCCTCGCGAAGACGCGGCCCGTCGCGCAGACCATGGCCGAGGAGGGCCACATGCGGCTCAACGGGCGGCGGATCGACCGGGCACACCAGAAGATCGCGGTCGGCGATGTGCTCACCCTCTCCATAGGTGGCACTGTGAAGGTGATAGAAGTCCTTTCTTTGCCCCTGCGCCGCGGACCCTATAGCGAAGCGCAGGGTTGCTACAGAGTGCTTGACGGCAGGGCCATCGATCCCATAGCAGCGCCGCCAACCAACTGACGCGTGAAGGAAGGAAAGCGCACTCATGACGTACGTCGTCACCGACGCCTGCATCAGGTGCAAGTACATGGACTGCGTCGAGGTCTGCCCCGTGGATTGCTTCTACGAGGGTGAGAACATGCTGGTCATCAACCCCAGCGAATGCATCGACTGCGGCGTGTGCGAACCGGAATGCCCGGCGGAGGCGATCCTTCCCGACACCGAAAGCGGTCTCGAGCAGTGGATGGAGCTGAACGCCAAGTACTCGGCGGAATGGCCTAATCTCACGTCGAAGAAGGACGCGCCTGCCGACGCCGACGAGATGAAGGGGGTCGAGGGCAAGTTCGAGAAGTTCTTCTCGCCCGAACCGGGCGAGGGCGACTGATTTTTTCTGCAGAAAGCAGCCCGTCCGACGGAGACTGCTTTTTTCGAACATTCAGAACCGCGTAGCAGGGCAGAACCCTGCTGCCGCAGTGAGCCGGGAGGCGCGAAAACGAAAAGGTTTCCGCGCCTCTGGCTTTTTTGCCATATCGGTGCTATATAATCGCTCAACTGCCCGGGCTTCTGCCCGTTCGGCAGGCATTTTCAGTGCGAGGCAGGGTTCGAAAGAAGACGGTTGGGGAGAAGAGTCTGACCGGACGGCGGAGACAGCACGTCTCCATGTCGCACCCTCCGGTTTATCTCCCGATTCGAAACGAACGGCAACCCTGCAGGTGAAAGGACGATACATGGCAACCAGGGCCGACGCCTTCGATGTTGGAGATTACGTCGTTTATCCTAAGCACGGCGTAGGCCGTGTGATCGAGCTGCAGAAGCAGGAAATTGCCGGGATGCAGCTCGAGCTTTATGTTCTGCGGTTCGAAAAAGAGCGGATGACGCTGCGCGTACCGGTGAACAAGGTCGAATCCATCGGGATGCGCAAGCTGTCCTCCGACAAGACCCTGCGCGAAGCCCTGGACACGCTCAAGGGCAAGCCCAAGGTCAAGCGCACCATGTGGTCGCGCCGCGCGCAGGAGTACGAAGCCAAGATCAACTCGGGTGATCTGGTTTCGATCGCCGAGGTGACCCGCGACCTGTTCCGCGCGGACGACCAGCCGGAGCAGAGCTACTCGGAACGTCAGATCTTCGAAGCCGCATCCTCGCGTCTTGCGCGCGAACTCGCGGCGATGGAAAAGACCGACGAGCCGGCAGCGCTCAAGAAGATCCTGGCGATCCTCAACGAGTACGCACCCAAGTACTACGACAGCGCCGAAACCGCCTGACACAGGCGTTCCACGTGGAACCAGGAGGCCGCTTCCCCCGAAGCGGCCTCTTCGTTTATGAGCGCCCCATCGGCGCTTGCGCCGGCATGAGGCCAAGGAAGGATACTGGAATGATCCGCCGCTCTACGATCGTGCTGACCCTGGCATCTGCCTTCATGCTCTCCGGCTGCGTCCGTACCGCCGCCAGCATCGTCACCGCACCCATCCGCGTGGCAGGCAAGGCTGTCGACTGGACCACGACCAGCCAGTCCGAAGCCGACGAGAAGCGTGGGCGCGCCTTGCGCAAGCGCGATGAGGAAATCGGCAGGCTGGACAAACAATATCAAAAGCACATGCGTCAGTGCGACAAGGGTTCGGAAGAGGCTTGCGAGCGCGCCCGGGACGTCTACGCGGACCTGCAGGACCTGCGCTCGCGCCCGATCTGACGCCTCAGTGCACTGGTGGGTCGACCGGCGGTACGGTGGCAATGGGCGCGACCGGCTCCCTCGGCTCGCGCGGGGGCAGGGCGTTTTCCGGGACCTCGTCGATCTGCATGGCCCGCGTGGGAACCTTGGCCAGATTGCGTGCGGTGACCCGCACCTGACCGCCTTCCACGACAATTTCGTTGAAGCTGGGCGGGGTCGAGCGGATCCGCTTCGACAACGTGCCGGCGCCGATCATCCGCAGCGGACCGGCCGCCGTTTGCTCCGTGAGATCGAAGGCGTCATGAACATGCCCGGAGAGCACACCCATCACCTTGCGGCCGGCGAGCGCTTCCATCGCGCGCGTCCCGTTGATGGTCAGCAGCTTGCCATCCGCTCGCCGCTCGGTCAGCGGATGATGGCAGGCGACGAGGATCCGCGTTCCTGAAGGAAGGGCGTCTATCGCATCCAGGGTGTGACGGAGAGCGCGCTCCGTCACCCACCCGTTCGACCAGGGAAACCGCTGGTACTGGGCACGCGTGGTCGTGCGAAGCGGTACGATGGCCAGATCAGGCAGGTCCAGCTCCGTCTCCACCAGCCGCTCGATTGCCTTGAACCGCTTGTACGGCGCGAAGAAGCGCTGGTAGAGATTGAAGTAGGGAATGTCGTGATTGCCGACTTCCACCGTCACGGGCACCTTGAGGGCCGTGATCCACTCACAGGCTGCCCGGAATTCCGGATGGCGCGCCCGCATGGTGAGATCGCCGGTTATCGCGATCGCGTCCGGCTTTTCGGTTTCGATGCAGCTCTTCACCCAGTCCAGCGCACGGGTGTCTTCCAACCCGAAGTGAATGTCGCTGATGTGAAACAGCCGCAATGGACCATTGCGCATCACTGCGGCTTGCCCGTGCATTACGTCTCGAACTCCTTCGTCGTGACCAGGTCCACCTCGCAGGTGCCCAGCTCGAATTCTTCTTCTTCGGCCCCGTCGAAGGGCTCGCCATCTATCAGCAAGCCCATCTGTTCGCCTGCGGGGCAGACCAGCCGCAGGCGTGGATGCCGCCCCAGGTCGTCATGCGGGCCGTCGCGAAAGTTGCGGTTGAGCAGCGCGATGCCTTGCCCGGCATAATCTGCAAGGGACTCCGCGTAATAGCCGCTGGCGTGCAGCCCATCCTCGTGCGGGACCACCGTGATCGCCGCATAGCCTTCCTCCCGGCCGCAATCGATTCCGGCGCAGTGAACCTTGGGGCCGGCGGTGGATTGCACGATGGCTTCGCGGGTGGAAGCCACGAAATCGATGACGTTCAACGCCCGCATCGCCTCGCGCACCTCGTTCCACACCGTACCGGGCCCGGCCAGCGCGCCGGTGAGCCCGATCCCGTGGCGGGACCGGATCACGCTGGGACGGACGGTACGCAGCGATCCCGTCAGCCGCCCGACGATCTCGGGAGCGGGCACTTCGCCATGCATCCGCTTGGCCAGCAGGTTCATCGTCCCCCCGGGCAGCACCAGCACGGGCTTGTCCCAGCCGCAGGCCTTCATGACGATGGAGTGCGTGGTGCCGTCTCCACCGAACACGGCCAGCATCTCCACACCCGCGGCGTCCAGATCCGCCGGGGAGGGCGCCGGGTCGTCCGGGAACCGCAGGAGGCGGTCGACGGTCATTCCGGCGCCTGCGAAAGCCTGGACAAGCTCATCGACGGCCGCATCGTTGTTGCTGCCGCTGGCCGCATTGCAGACGAGCCAGACTTTGGACGGTTTCGTGCCGCGTGCAGGTGTCATGCGCCAAAAAGCCTCCGATGCCCTGCGAAGTTCCCGTAGCCTTGGACGTTCATACCCGACCGGTGAAGATCAGCCACGCCGACAGCGTATTGAGGCCGCTGTAGAACACATAGACCAGCGCCCAGCCGGTCGATCCCGCCGCCACCATCACAAGCGCGCCGAGCAGCATCACGAACTCCACGATGAGGCTGAGCCTGCCGCCCAGTGTTTGGAAGAACCAGGGCACCTGCATCAGCATCGGATGATTGCTGTCCAGCACCGCCCTGTGCGCGGCGAAATTGAGCACCCCAAGGCAGAAGACGATGATCAGCGGCAGCATGCGGGCGCAATCCTAGCGCGGGAATCGCCGCAGCGCCACGGGTGAGGGCGATTCGTCCCTGACGGATGCCGTCGCCCGCCATCTTCCATGTCGTTCGTCGGCTGCAAACGTCACTTGTCCGGCGCGCTTTGCCTTTGTCGATCCCCCTCGGCTGAAAATCGACCTCCGGATGCTGGGCCGCCCCGGGTGGTGCACATGACACTCATCGAGCCGGACGGAACCTTCTTCCCCAAGGCTCACACCATGAGGAGGAAAGCATCATGTTCAAGACCCAAGCCATCGTCGCCGCCGCTGTCTGCACCGTCAGCCTGTTCGCCGCGCCCGCCGCTTTCGCGAAGTCCATTGAAGTGACTTACGGCGACCTCGACCTGACGACCGCATCCGGCCAGGCCGAACTGGACAAGCGGATCACCACCGCCGCGCGCAGGGTCTGCCGCGTCGACCGCCCGACCACTGGAACGCGCATCGCCGGCATGGTCGATCACGCCTGCTACGAGCAAGCCCTGTCGAACAGCCGCGAACCGGTTGCCACCGCGATCGCCCGGGCCGACGACGGCACCCGTCTCGGCGGCTGAGCCCCCCTTTCACCGAGGTCCCAAAAAGAGAAAAGACCCGGAAAAACACTTGATGGCGGGCTTAACGGCCCGCCATTTTCTTTACCGCCGGAAGATAGGTCCGGCCGATGCGCAAGGCTTCTCCGTCAAGCGTTTCCGCCGACCACACGCCCAGGCCTTCGTGACGAAGACCCGTGACATGGCTTCGCTGCAGAATGCAGCTGCGGTGAATGCGGATGAACTGCTCCGGATCGAGCCGCTCCTCCAGACTGGTGATCGTCTGGAGCAGGAGATAGCTCTGCGACCCGACATGGAGCCGGACGTAATCCCGCTCCGCATCGATGCGCTGCACCTCGGCGGCGGCAACGCGGACCAGTTCCGAACGGTGCGGCACCCAGAACTCCTCCAGCCACTCGCTGCGCGAAGGCTGCGACCGCTCTCCCCGGCGTGACACCACGCGCCCGACCGCCCTTTGCAACCGATCCGGGGCCACCGGCTTCAGCACGTAGTCCACAGCGTCGAGATCGAACGCCTCGACGGCGAATTCGTCGTGCGCCGTGACGAAGATCACCGCCGGTGCGTTCGCCCTCCCGCCCAGGTTGCGCGCGACAGTCAACCCGTCTGTTTCGGGCATCGTGAGATCGAGCAGCACGAGATCGGGCGAGAGTGCGTCGATCAGGCGCAGCGCGGCCTGCCCATCGCTTGCGGTCCCGATGACGGACACGCCCTCGATCCTTGCGCAGATCACTTGCATGCGCTCCACCGCCAGCGGCTCGTCGTCGACGATGAGGGTACGCAACGGCCCTCCGGCGTTCTGCGGCTCAGACATTCCCGGCCTCCAGCGGCATGCGCAGCACCGTTGCGAAGCCGCCCCCGGGCAGCTTGCCGAAGGTGAGAGTGCCCGCCTCTCCGTAGCGCGCGCGGAGACGATCGCGCACGTTGGCAAGGCCGATGCCGCAGCCTTCCGCCCGGACTTTCGGATCGCGGCTGCCGCCCGGTCCATCGTCATGGACGGTAATCACCAGCTGGCCGCCTTCGCGGCGCGCCTCGATGGCGATCGTGACGGGTTGCTGCGTGGCGGCAACGGCGTACTTCACGGAGTTCTCAACGATGGGCTGCAGGATCATGCCGGGAACTTTCGCATCGCGCACGGCCTCGTCAACATCGATATGCGTGAGCAATCGATTGGGGAACCGTACCGCCTCGATCGCGAAGTAGAGCCGCTGCAGCTCGATCTCGTCAACCAGGGACAAATCGTTGGTGGGATCCCCGGACAGCGTACGCCGATAGAAGGTGGAAAGGGTCTGGATCATCTCTTCCGCGTCGTCCTGCCGCCCGACCATGACGAGGGCCGAAAGGGAATTGAGCGTGTTGAACAGGAAGTGCGGATTCACCTGATAGCGCAGGGACCGCAGCTCCGCCGCCTCCGCAGCGCGTCGGTATTCCCCCTCCCGACGCTCGGCGGCGCGGGCTTCCTCGGCTTTGGCCAGGGCAAAGTAAAGCGCGGCCCATGCCAGCACGAGGAAGTATCGGCCAAACGCCGTGTCGGCGATGGCTGCCCAGTGCCCGATGTTGTAGCCGAGGAACGATCCGGTCTTGATCGTTATGGCCGCGCCCCGCTCTGGCGGCGCCTCCTCCGTCGGCGGGGCCGGGGGCGGCGGCGGCTCTTCCGATGCCCCGGGCAGGGGCGGAGCGGGGGGAGCGGGCGGATTGATCTTGGGCAGGTCCACCAGGATGTTGCCCGCCTCGTCACGCGATATGCGCACGTTCCCCGCCTTCATGGCCGCGACATCCTCCTCGTCACCATAGGCCCTGTGCTGAAGATCGGCGAAGATGACATCGTTCACGACGCTGAGCGCCAGCGAGAGCGGCAAGGCGCCGACCAGCACGATCGCCAGCCGGGCCCCGCCGGACTTGCGCTCCAGCAGCTGGAGAAGGGGCCATACGGCGGCCATCACCAGCATGGACACGATGCAGATCGTCAGGCGCCGCGACAGGATCGGCCAGTCGAGGTCGAACCCCATGACGAGACCGCGCAGGCTCGCAACGATGAAGTAGCAGGCCCACAAGGCCGCCAGTGACAGGAGCACGGTCCGCGCAGGGACGCGGGGGAAGGATGCAGCGTGGGACATTCTACCGGGTCTAGCGCGAAAACGCTTCACCGCACCAGCGCATCGGTCGGACGAGGTTTGTTGTTGGTCGAAGGGTGAGGAGGAGGGCAGCGCCGTGGCTCCAGACCGGTGCCGGAGCCACGGAGCCATCATCAGACCAGCAGTTGCTCTTCCGCGATCCTCGCCTTCCACACCGGCGGGGCCAGCGTGTGGACGTTGTTGCCCTCGCTGTCGACGGCGACGGTCACGGGCATGTCCTCGACGGTGAACTCGTAGATCGCTTCCATGCCGAGGTCCTCGAAGCCGACGACCTTGGCTTCCTTGATCGCGCGCGAGACGAGGTAGGCCGCGCCACCGACGGCCATCAGGTAGGCGGACTTGTGCTTCGCGATCGACGCGGTCGCTGCCGGGCCGCGCTCGGACTTGCCGATGCTGGCCAGCAGGCCGAGGTCAAGCATGGTGTCGGAGAACTTGTCCATGCGCGTCGCGGTGGTCGGGCCCGCCGGGCCGACGACTTCCTCGCGCACCGGATCGACCGGGCCGACGTAGTAGATCACCCGGCCCCTGAAATCGACGGGCAGTTCCTCACCCTTCGCCAGCATGTCGGCGATGCGCTTGTGCGCGGCGTCACGGCCGGTCAGCATCTTGCCGTTGAGCAGCAGGCGATCGCCCTGCTTCCAGCCCTGCACTTCTTCGGCGGTCAGCGTGTCGAGGTTGACGCGCTTCGCTTCCTTGCTGGGCTTCCACTCGACCTTCGGCCACTCGTCCAGCTTCGGGGTTTCGAGGAAGCTCGGGCCCGAACCGTCGAGCGTGAAGTGCGCGTGGCGGGTGGCGGCGCAGTTGGGGATCATCGCGACCGGCTTGCCCGCGGCGTGGCACGGCCAGTCGAGGATCTTGACGTCGAGGATGGTGGCAAGGCCGCCAAGGCCCTGCGCACCGATGCCGAGCGCGTTGACCTTGTCGAAGATCTCGATGCGCAGCGCCTCTATGTCGTTCTGAGGGCCGCGCTGCTTGAGCTGGGCCATGTCGATCGGCTCCATCAGGCTCTGCTTGGCGAGCTTGACGCAGTGCTCAGCGGTGCCGCCGATGCCGATGCCCAGCATGCCCGGCGGGCACCAGCCCGCGCCCATCTGCGGCAGCATCTCGATCACCCAGTCGACGATGGAATCGCTCGGGTTCATCATCTTGAACTTGGACTTGTTCTCCGAGCCGCCGCCCTTGGCCGCGACGTCCACCGAGACCTTCGAGCCCGGCACCATGCTGACCGACAGCACGCACGGCGTGTTGTCCCTGGTATTACGGCGGGTGAACGCGGGATCGGCCAGCACCGAGGCGCGCAGGCGGTTCTCGGGGTGGTTGTAGGCGCGGCGCACGCCGTCATCGACGACGTCCTGCAAGCTGCGATCGGACTCGAGGCGGCAGTTCTGACCCCACTCGATGAAGACATTGACGATGCCGGTATCCTGGCAGATCGGGCGGTGCCCTTCGGCGCACATGCGGCTGTTCGTCAGGATCTGGGCGATGGCGTCCTTCGCCGCCGGGCCTTCCTCAGCCTCGTAGGCGTCGCCGAGCGCGCGGATATAGTCCATCGGGTGGTAATAGCTGATGTACTGCAAGGCATCGGCGACGGACTCGATGAGGTCCTCTTCGCGGATGGTGACCATTTCTGCCATGGAAAATGCGCTCCGTTTCTTGTCCCGTGCGGGCGGATAACGTCGGATTTGCGCCGCTCCATAAGGCGGGCGGGGGTGATCGTCAAAGTGCTTGATCGGATCGACCAGTGTCGTCGCATAGGGCTTGGCCTGAGAGGCCGCTTGGCATAGAAGCGCGGCATCAGTGCCGTAGCCGCGAGTGCAGCGTATTCCCGCTTCTTTCGCGAGCGAGTGAGGAAATACGCAGATGACCCTGACCGAGGACCGGTCCGCCCACGCCAGCACCTTCGAAGAAGCCCGCCGGACCATGATCTCCAGCCAGCTGCGCACCAGCGGCGTGAATGAGCCGTGGGTGCTCGAAGCGATGGCACGGGTGCCGCGGGAGAATTTCGTCCCGACCGAACTGCGCGATGCCGCTTACATCGACCGCGCGGTGCCGCTGGGCAACGGCCGCTCGCTTGCCGCTCCTCTGGTTCAGGGCATGATGCTGAGCGAAGCCGCGCCCTCCGTGGAGGACAAGGCGCTGCTCGTTGGCGACGGGGGAGGCTATCTCGCGACGCTGCTTCGTCCGTTCGTCGGCTCGCTTTCCGCTGTCGCTCCGGAAGCGGCGGCAGACGCCGGTGACGGAGATTACAGCCTCATCGTGATCGACGGCGCAATCGAAGTGCTTCCGGACGCCCTGTGCGCGCGTCTGGCCGAAGGGGGCCGCGTGGTGACCGGTCTGGTCGAGCGCGGCGTAACCCGTCTCGCTGCCGGCACCAAGGCGGCCGGCGCCGTCACGCTGTTGCCGCTTGCGGAAATCGGAATTCCGGCTCTGCCCGAATTCGCCGCTCCCAAACGCTGGAGCTTCTGAACATGGCCCGGTTCGCTAAGCGCGCCGGGCTTCTCGCGGGGGGATGTCTGATACTGACGGCGGCGGGCGCTCCTGCGCAGGCCGACACTCTGCGCGATGCCCTGGTTTCGGCATATCAGACCAATCCGACCCTGGAGGCGGCGCGCGCCCAGCAGCGCGCAACCGATGAAGGTGTGCCGATAGCCAGGGCGCAGGGGCTGCCCAACGCCTCTGCGACCGGCACGTACACCCGCTTCCTCAAGCAGAGCGAAAACTCGTTCAACGCGCCGACCCAGGTGTTCACCGCCGATGGCCAGATCGGCGTACCGATCTATTCGGGTGGCGCGGTCAAGAACGGCATCAAGGCCGCGAAGATCCGCGTCGCCGCCGGCCAGGCCGACCTCCGGGCGACAGAGGCTTCGGTTTTCTCGCAGGTCGTTGCCGCCTACATGGACGTGATCCGCACCGAAGCGATCGTCGGACTGAACCGCAAGAACGTCTCCGTGCTGCGCACCAACCTCGAGGCGACGAGCGATCGCTTCGAGATCGGCAATCTCACCCGCACGGACGTGGCCCAGTCCCAGTCCCGCCTTGCCGTCGCGCAGAGCGACTTGCTGACGGCGGAGGCGAATCTCGCCGCCGCTCGCGAAACTTACATACAGCTCGTCGGCCATGCGCCCGAAACCCTCGAGCCGCCGCCGCCGCTGCCCGGCCTTCCCGCCGATGCCGACAACGCCTCGGCGATGGCGCTGGATTCAAACCCGGACCTGATCGCCGCCCGGGAACGGAGCCGCGCCGCCGACAAGGACATCGATGTCGCCGGTGCCGGTCGCCTGCCGACGCTGAGCCTGTTCGGTCAGGGCAGTTACAACAACTACTTCAACACCCTGGCCCGGGGTGTGCCGAGTTCCGGCGTGTCGCAGACCGACACCGCCGCGCAGGCCGGTGCCCAGCTCTCCATTCCCATCTTCCAGGGTGGACTGCCGGCGGCCCAGCGCCGCCAGGCACAGGCCAACGCATCGGCGGCGCTGGAGCAGGAGATCGCTACGGAACGCGACGTCATCGCGCAGGTGCGCTCCGCCTTCACCGCCTACGTCGCCTCCAACGACCTCATCCGTTCCTCGCAGGTTGCGGTCGATGCCGCCGCGCTCAGTCTTGAAGGCGTCCGCGCGGAAAACTCGGTCGGCAGGCGCACGGTGCTGGACATCCTCGATGCCGAACAGGAACTGCTCAACGCCCAGGTCACTCTCGTGACGGCGCGGCGCGACGCCTATGTGGCCGGCTTCACGCTCCTCGCCGCCATGGGCAGGGCCGAAGCCCGGGACCTCAACCTGGACGGAGGCGTTCTCTACGACCCGAACGTCAACTATGAACGGGTGCGTGGCAAGTTCTTCGACTGG
The DNA here is from genome assembly GCF_002916655.1 of Novosphingobium sp. HII-3. Lineage (GTDB taxonomy): Bacteria > Pseudomonadota > Alphaproteobacteria > Sphingomonadales > Sphingomonadaceae > Novosphingobium > Novosphingobium panipatense. Next base: position 299,825 of record NZ_PPSM01000025.1, on the reverse strand, counting down.
GACGATGACGATGCGCCGGTCGTGCGGTCGACCAGCACCATTGACACGCCTGTCCAGGACGGCAAGATTCCCGCTTCGCAGGAGCCGTGATCCCGTTTAGGGGAACGGCTTCGTATGCGCTGAACGGGGACAAGGCACAGATGCGTCAGAACGGTGAACCTTCGGTCGAGGAGATCCTCCAGTCGATCAAGCAGGTCATCGCGCGCGACAGCCGCCTTGACACCCGCACCAGCCGGACCGAGCGGCTGACGCGCGATGCCGAAGCCCTGTTCGAGGGTGAGGACCTGGAGGAGGACGATGTCCTCGAATTGCCGGAAACGGCGCAGCTCCCCTCGTCGCCCGAACCGGAAGAGGCGCCGTTGCTGCATGACCATGCACGCGAATCGATGCGCGAATCGCTGGCGGCCCTCGCCATGCTGTCGGAACCGGGCGCACAGCCTCAGATCGTGCGTTCCGGGGAAACGTCATTGGAATCGCTGACCCGCGAACTGCTCCGTCCGGCGTTGGCCGACTGGCTGGATCGCAACCTGCCGCAGATGGTGGAACGTCTGGTCGCTGCGGAAATCGCGCGCATCGTCGGCAAGAAGGGTTAAGCCACCTGCGGCTCAAGGGTGGACCTTCGCCGGTCCGCTTCCTACCTTGCGGGCATGCCGAAGCCTGATCCCGCGCTGCTCGACCCCGCACGCTACCCGTTCTTCTCCGAGATCGAACCGCGTTTCGCCGATCTCGACCTGAACATGCACATCAACAACGTGGCGATGGCCGCCTATCTGGAAGACGGTCGCGTGCGGTTCCACCGCGCCTGCGGGTATCGCGACATTCTGAGCGGTTTCTCCTCCATGATCGTCAGCCTGGGGATCGAATACCTCGGGGAGGGTCACTATCCCGATACGCTGCAGGTCCACAGCGCGGTGGAGCGGGTGGGGCGCTCCAGCCACGGCCTCGTGCAGCTGCTGCGCCAGAACGGCCGCCTGGTGGCCTTCGCGCGCTCGACAATGGTCGCCGTAGGCGAGGATGGGCCGGAGGCGCTCCCCCCCGACTTTCTTGCGGGCGTGGAGGAATGGAAGCTGCGGTCATGACAAGCGCCCACGATATCCACAAAGCCGAGGAAGCGCTGGCCAAGGCGGGCGGCACCGGCATCAGCCGCCACATCTTCATCTGCGCCGAACCCCAGAAGGGGGAGTGCTGCTCGCCGGAAAAAGGGCGTGCGGCCTGGAAGTACCTCAAGAAGCGCCTGAAGCAACTGGGGCTGGACGGCAAGGGCGGCGTCGCGCGTACCAAGGCCGATTGCCTGCGTGTCTGTTATGCGGGCCCCGTGGCGGTCGTCTGGCCCGACGGCGTCTGGTATCACTCCTGCGACGAGGATGTGCTGGAACGCATCATCCAGCAACACCTGATCGGCGGACAGCCTGTCGAGGAGTACCGGCTGCGGCCGCGACAGGACTGAACCGGCTACTTCGCGCCCTCATCCTCCAGCGGGTCGATGACGGATTCGTCATGGCCAGTGCCGCTCGACAGGAACGCCAGACCCATGAGGGCGGAGGCGAGCAGCATCGTAAAGCCGATCCCCAGCGCGGTCGCGATGTAGAAGTGAATCGAGACCATCCCGTTCGACCGGTAGAGCAGGATCATGGAGCCGATCACCAGGCCCACGGTGATCGTCATCATCCAGCGCATGATGCGCCGATAGCGCGCCCAGGCATGAGCGGCCTTGTGCGGTTGCTCCAGCGGCGAAGGTGGCGGCGTTTTCATGCCGTCTATCTGGTCCCATTGCCCCACGGCCGCAAGCGCCAAGCGCAGCGTGGCATGCCACGACCGGCTGTGATACCCTGCCGCTGGCGGGGCCGCTGCGGGGAACAGATGCTCCTTCAACACATGGAGAGCTGACGATGACCATAGGTCGCATTATCGAAGGCCGTACGGAAGTGATCACCTGCGACGCCGGCACAACCGTGCGCGACGCCGCCGCCCTTCTGGCGGAACGGCGCATCGGTGCCGTTCCGGTGATAGAGGATGGCGGCTTGGCCGGTATCTTCTCGGAGCGGGACGTCATCTACAAGCTGCGCGAGGTCGGACCTGACGTGCTCGACATGCCGCTCAAGAGTGTCATGACGGTCACGCCCGTCACCGTGACACCCGAAACCTCCGTCATGGGTGCGCTTTCCCTCATGACACGCCGGCGCATCCGCCATCTGCCGGTGGTGAAGGACGACCGCATGGTCGGCATCGTCTCCATCGGCGATCTGGTCAAATATCGAATGGACAAGATCGAGCACGAGGCCGAGGCCATGCGCGACTACATCCAGACCGCCTGAGCACCGGCTGCGCGCGGCGGGCGGGGCTTGCCCCTTGCTCCGAAAGCGAGCCCTTTCCCACGCTGCACCGCTGCCAGCGCCGGGTGCGGAACTTGCCGCACGCGGTCCACGCGCCTACATCGGAAGGCATGGACCAGCCCAATCTTACACTCAGCCCGTCAGCCGCCGCCCGCGTGGCGACCATCGCCAGCAAGCAGGGCAAGCCTGCAATCCTGCGGCTTGCGGTGGAAGGCGGCGGCTGTTCCGGCTTCCAGTACAAGTTCGAGCTCGCCGATGGACCGGAGACGGATGACAGCGTTGCTGAAACCGATGGCGTGAAGCTCGTCGTCGACGCGGTGAGCCTCGATCTGGTTCAGGGATGCGTCGTCGATTACGTCGAATCGCTCGGTGGCGCGGCGTTTCGCGTCGAGAATCCCAATGCGGCGGCAGGCTGCGGCTGCGGATCCAGCTTCTCCGTATGAAAATCGCGACCTTCAACATCAACGGGGTGAAGGCACGTCTTCCCCGTCTTCTGGAGTGGCTGGACGAAACGCGGCCTGCGGTCGCCTGCCTGCAGGAGATAAAGACCCAGGACGAGGGGTTCCCGATCGCCGAGTTCGAGAAGCTTGGTTACAAGGGTATCTGGCACGGACAGAAAGGCTTCAACGGCGTTGCCATCCTGGCCGACGGCGAGCAGCCGGTGGAAGTGCAACGCGGCCTTGAAGGTGAGCCTGAGGACGAACACTCCCGGTATCTCGAAGCGGACGTCTTCGGCGTGCGGGTGGTGTGCATCTACCTTCCCAACGGCAACCCGGTCCCGGGACCGAAGTTCGATTACAAGCTCCGGTGGATGGAACGGCTGCGGCGCCGCATGACCGCTATTCGCGACGAGGAGGTTCCCGCGATTGTCACTGGGGACTACAACGTCATTCCCACGGATCGCGACGTCTGGTCACCCGGCGCCATGGCGGCGGACGCCCTCATGCAGCCAGGATCGCGCGACGCCTATTTCCGCCTGCTTGGCGATGGCTGGACCGACGCCGTGGCGACGCACAACCCGCGTGGCGGGGTCTGGACGTACTGGGATTATCAGGCCGGTGCCTGGCAGCGCGACCACGGGTTCCGCATCGACCATTCGCTGCTGTCGCCGGAACTGGCCGACCGCCTCGTCGCCTGCGGCGTCGACAAGGTCCATCGTGGCCGCGAGAAGGCGAGCGATCACGCTCCGGTTTGGGTTGAACTGAAGCCTGCCTGAAGCGGCGGCACCCTCCCGCCGAATGCTAGCGGGAGGGTCTTGCCTCAACGATAGAAGATGTGATTGTCGACCTGCGCCAGCTTGGTCAGCCGCCAGTTCGGCGATACGCGCTTGGCATGGAAGAACAGCGCGCCGGGCGCCTCGCTCTTCCAGATTCCTTCGTCGGCGATCTGCGCGATCGCCACGGCCTCCTGCCAGTCCTGCGAGCCTTCCCGCACGGCCGGCATCGAGTGGCCCCGCACGAACGAGAACTGCGAAGGCTGCATCACCACGCCGCAATAGCTTGTGGGGAAGCGGCCCGACTTCGCACGGTTCACGATAACGTGACCCACGGCCAGCTGGCCTTCGAGCGACTCGCCCCGGGCTTCGAAGTAGATCGCGCCGGCGAGGCAGCGCATGTCCCGCGACATGCCTTCCGGTGTCGCCTGCTGCGACACCAGATCTTCCAGAGAGTCTGCGGTCGAATTTTCCGCGTTCGGGGCCGGAGCGGCGGGGATCGCCTGCACAACCGGTTCGGAGACGAACTGCGGGGTGGGCTTCTCTTCTGTCAGCACCGGAATAAGGTCCGATGCCGCCGCGCCAGAACCCGAGGCGCCTAGGAGAGCGGTAAGAACCGTCGCGGCCAGCGCCGCTGCGCTCGCCCACTCAACTTTTGTTCGCATCTACTCGTGATCAAGTGCGGTGAACCAGTCCGACACAGGGTGGAACGAAACGCCACGCATGGCGTTTACTATCCGTTGAACCTGCCGACGATTCCCCGTCTGCGTGCTAGCCGGACTGCCGGAGTGCTGTCCATGCCGCTTTCGCGCTTGCGAAGGGGGCTTTAGGCTGTGCGTCGGGCAAGTCAACCCGCGTCCGGATCGGCACCGATGAAGCGTTCAGCGCCTGCGGCATCAAGTTCCACCACCCATATATCGGGGTCCTGCCGCTTGCGGCGATCGAGGTATTCCTGAAATTCGTATGGGTTTGCAGGATCTTGGCGGTGGGTGCAGACCCAGGCTCGGGCGCCGTCCAGCTGAGGCATTCGCTCGAAAAGCCGCGTCTTCCCGCCGTTGTGCGTCAGGACGGCAAGGATCGTCCCGGCGTCCTGCTCGCCTTTGAAAAGAACGGTTGCGAAGCCGCCTTCGACGTTCACCCGCCGAATCAGGGCGGACACTTCCAGATGAGCAGGGAGGCGCCCGTCCACCGCGTCGCTTTCAGGCTTGGGGGGCGACGTAGCCGGGCAGGCTGGACAGGGCGATACGCGAGCGCATGAACGTCCCTGTCCCGCGGCCGCATTCGTCGCCTTCCTCATCGGTGAGCCAGGACTCGGCCACGAGCACGCGGCGCCGCCCACTCACCCAGCGGCCTTCGGCCACGATGCGTCCGCCCTTGATAGGCTTGCTGAGGTGCATATTGAACGAGGTGGTCAGCAGGAAACGGTCAGTCACGTGGGTGTTGGCCGCGTAGAACGCCGCATCGTCCAGCATCTTGAAGTAGATCGTCCCATGCGCCGCCCCGGCGGCATGGAAGCAGCCCGGATCAACCTCGAAAGTGATCCTTGAATGCCCGTCGCCCACGATCTGCAGCCTCGACTCGAAGAGCTGGTTTACAGGTGCCGAGGCATAGAGCCCCTCAAGGGCACGCCAGTGCAGCTGGGCGCCTTCGGGATCGACAGAGCCGTCCGCCACGGCGTCAGGCGGCATCGCGATCGATGACGTTGCTGAGGAGGCTGTAGAGCGCTTCGGGGCTGGGGGCGGCCGTCAGCGCTTCGTGCATGCGTTCGTCGCGCATCATACGCGAGATTGCGGCCAACGCGTGAAGGTGCGTGGCCCCGGCGCCCTCGGGCGATAACAGACCGAACACGAGATCGACCGGCATGCCGTCCGCAGCGTCGAATTCGACAGGGGAGCTGAGCCGCATGAACGCGGCCGCCGGCCGCGTCAGTCCCGCCATGCGGGCATGGGGAATCGCGATGCGCCGCCCGAATCCCGTGCTGCCAAGCCGCTCGCGCTCGACGATACGCGCCAGGACGGCCTGCTGGTCAAGGCCGTAGACGGTAGCAAACCGGCCCGCGAGCTGGTCCAGAATGATGTCTTTGCCGTCCGCGTCGGCCATGAATACGGCCTCGGGTAACAGCGTGAAAAGCGCGCTCATCGTGTTTCTAATACTAGACCGATTGCCAAAGTTGCATGCCCCTAAACCCCCGGCGAAAAACCGGGGGTTCTTGTTTTTCGTCTTGTACTAAGACGCGGTGCGCGAAAGCGTCAGTGCGGCTCGACCCAACCAATCGAGCCGTCGTCGCGGCGATAAACCATATTATGCCGGCCGGTGCCAGCGTTTTTGAAAAGCAACGCAGTCGTGTTGCGCAGGTCCAGCATCATCACGGCGTCCGAAACAGTGGCTTCCGGAACGTCCACCCGGGTTTCCGCGATGACGACGGGAGCGTCCGTTTCTTCGGCTTCGTCCTGGTTACTTGCCTGCTGTTCCTCGAAGATGGTGTACGCCGCTTCTTCGACCGCACTGGCATAAGCGGTCTGCTCCGAACGATCCTTCAGGCGGCGCTTGTAACGGCGCAACTGCTTGTCGATCTTTTCGGCAGCCTGATCGCAGGCCACGTGAGCGTCCTGCGCGATGCTGCTGCCCTTGAGCACGAGGTTCTGCATGACGTGCATGATGACGTCGCACCGAAAGGCACCCGCCGGCGCGCGGCCGAAGGTGACCTGTGACGACAGCGCCCGGCTGAAATACTTCTCGGCGATCGCCGTGAGCTTCTCGCTGGCGTGAGCCTGCAGGGCCTCGCCAGTTTCAACCTGGTGACCGGAGACGCGGATATCCATGGGCGGTTTCTCCTTGTGCTAGAGTTCAGGCACCCCAGAGCGGGGTATCGACCGATTTGAGAAACTCCGCGTGCGCAGCAAGTTCCCCTGCGGTGGCCACGTGGGGACGTGGCTGACGAAATATACGGGTTCTTTGTGGTAGAACCTTGATTTCCGTCACGATCTCAATGTTTTCTGCAACCAGTTCCAAGCCGATCTGGCGGCCGCCTCGCAATTCCACATAGACGTGAGCCAGCAGTTCCGCGTCAAGCAGCGCCCCGTGCTTCGTGCGGTGGCTACGGTCGATCCCGTAACGGGTGCAGAGCGCATCAAGCGACAGCTTCGCGCCGGGATGACGGACCTTGGCCAGCGCCACGGTGTCGACCATCCGGCTCAAACAAACGGGCGGGAAGTTGCACAGTCCCAGTTCGGCGTTGATGAAGTTGAAATCGAACGTCGCGTTGTGCGCGATCATCGGGCTGTCGCCGATGAAGTCGAGGAAATCCTGCGCCAGGGCGGAAAAGAGCGGCTTGTCGGCAAGAAAAGCGTCGGACAGGCCATGCACCGCTTCGGCTTCGGCGGGCATGGAGCGCTGCGGGTTGAAGTAGGCATGGAAGCTTCGCCCGGTCATCACCCGGTTGATCATTTCGATGCAGCCGATTTCCACCATGCGATCCCCATTTCTGGGGTCAAAACCAGTCGTTTCCGTATCGAAGATGATCTCTCTCATCTCTCTCCATATCTGCCTCGGCGCGGTGGTGCGCAAGGGGCCGGAGAGGATTATTGCGCTCGTCTCAACGCCTCTACGATCCCGGCCACCTGTTTGCGGGTTTCCTCCAGCGAAGTGCCCGTATCGACGATGTGATCGGCACGCGCCCGTTTCTCGCTATCGGGCACCTGGAGAGCCAGGATCTGCTCGAACTTCTCTTCCGTCATTGCCGGCCGGGCGAGCACGCGCGCGCGCTGGACGGCCGGCGGCGCGGAAACGACGATGACACAGTCGAACCCGCGCGTGCCGGTCTTCTCGTAAAGAAGCGGGACATCGAAGACGACGAGGGCGGCTGCGGAATTGTCACGCAGGAAATCGCCGCGCAGCGCCGCCACAGCGGGATGAACGATGGCCTCGAGCACCGAGAGCCTGTCCTTGTCCCCGAACACCGCCGCCCCGAGCTTCTGCCGGTCTACTCCGCCAGGGCCGGTGGTGCCGGGAAAGGCCTGCTCGATGAGAGGCACCAGCGCGCCGTGCGGCCCCTGCAGTTCGTGGACTGCCGCGTCCGCGTCGAACACCGGCACATCGAGCTCACGCAGCATGGCCGCAACAGTGGACTTGCCCATGCCGATGGAACCGGTGAGGCCGACAATCTTCATGGGCATCCCTTCAGCCGAGGATCAACTGCCGCAGCGCCTCATCCCGGCCGCGCGGCGGACGCACGCCGAAGAAGTGTGTAAACGCGAGATCGGCCTGGCCGATCAGCATCGCCAGTCCGTCAATCGTCTCGAAACCCTGCGCACGCGCCGTCTGCAGGAATGCCGTGTCGACGGGGCTGGTGACGATATCGTAGAACACGCTTCCGGGCGGGGCGTGGCTGATGTCGAAGGCGAGGGGGGGCTGGCCTGCCATCCCCAGCGGGCTGGCGTTGATGACAAGGTCCATGCAGCCTTCGCGATCATCGAACGCGAAGTCGGTGACGTCTGCGAAATGATCGAGGGCGATCGCGTGATGTTCGCCCTTGGGCGCGAGTTCATCAAGCATGGCTCGGGCCTTGCCGGGATCACGGCCGGCGAGGACGATCACAAAATGCTCTTTCGCCAGCGCTGCGACGATCGCCCGGGCGGCGCCGCCCGTGCCCAGTACACGTGCCATGCGGAACAGGTGAGTCTGTGCCAGGTCGCCGCGCAGGGGCTCGAGGAATCCGGGGGCGTCGGTGTTGTACCCGGTGAGCGTCCCGTCGCTCTGCCGCACGACGGTGTTCACAGCTCCGATCGCTTCCGCGAGGGGATCGAGGCGGTCCAGCAAGGGCAATATCGCCAGCTTGTGCGGCATCGTGACATTGCACCCGCGCCAGTCGGGATCGGATCGGCGTTCGGCCAGATAACTTTTGAGATCATCGAGACGTACGAGGCAATGCTCGTACCGCCCGTCGAGTCCAAGTTCGTCCAGCCAGAAGCGGTGTATCGCCGGGGATTTCGATTGGGCGATCGGATCACCGATCACCTCGGCATAGGGTATGCTCATCGTGTCAGGACTCCGAGATTGCGCAGCGCCGCCTGCACCATCAGCAACGGCATGCCAAGGATGGTGAAGTAGTCTCCGCTGATCGCCTCGAACAGTTGCACGCCGCGCCCCTCGATGCGGAACACGCCGACACAGGCCGCCACCTCGGGCCATTCCTGGTCAAGGTAGCGCTGGATGAAGGGTTCGGACAGCTGGGCCACCTGAAGGTGCGCGACCGCGGTATCAGCCCACAGGACCTCCTCACCGCGCGTGAGCGCGGCGGCGCTGTGCAGTTCCATGACCTTGCCGGAGAAGTACCGCAGATGCGCGGCCGCCTCGTCCCGGCTGCCCGGCTTATCGAATCGGCGGGCGCCGCAGGAAACGAGGGAGTCGCTGCCCAGCACGATAATGTCGGGTGTTCCACGTGAAACATGAAGCGCCTTGGCCCTGGCCAGCGTGAGTGCAACCGCCTGCGGCTCGGCACCCTCCATTTCGCGCTCGATTGCCCGCTCGTCGACGGCGGCGGGTTGCGCACGGAAGGGAATGTCCGCGGCTTCAAGCATGGCGCGCCGGGAAGCGCTCTGCGAGGCAAGAATGATCATGACGGCTCGTTCTGTATCTGGCGTGTGGCTTCAGATCGGCTTGGGACCCACGGGTTCGCTGAAGCCGGTGGCCTTACGCTCGTTGTAGAGGTTGATGACCGCCGCTGCCGTCTCCTCGATCGAGCGCCGCGTAACGTCGATGACCGGCCAGGAATTGTCTGCGAACATGCGGCGAGCGTAGCGCAGTTCACTCTCCACCTTGTCGCTCGCCACATAGTCGGTGTCCGGCGACTGGCTGAGTGACAGCAGGCGATTACGGCGGATCTGGATGAGGCGATCGGGCGCAGTCGTGAGCCCCACCACGAGAGGGTGCTTGAGGCCGAACAGCAAAGGCGGGGGCGGGCTTTTCACGACAATCGGGATGTTCGCGACCTTGTACCCCCTGTTCGCAAGGTAGATCGAGGTCGGCGTCTTGCTGGTGCGCGATACGCCTGCAAGGACGATGTCCGCTTCCTCCCACTCTTCCCACAAGACCCCGTCATCATGCGCGATCGTGAACTGGATCGCATCCACGCGCGCGAAGTAGGCGTCGTCCAGCCGGTGCTGCCGGCCCGGGCGCCCCTTGGCTTCCTGCCCCAGCAGGGCTTCGAGAGCGTCGGTCACCCCATCCAGCACTGCGATCGCAGGCAGGCCGAGCGCCTGGCATCTCTCCTCGAGGCGGTGGCGCGTCTCTTCGTTCACCAGGGTGAAGAAGACCAGTCCCGGGTTCGAGGCGATCTCGCCCATGATACGGTCGAGGTGCTGCTGCGAGCGTACCATCGGCCAGAAGTGCCGCAGCACATCGCTGTCATCGAACTGCGCGAGTGCGGCCTTGGCGATCATCTCCAGCGTTTCGCCGGTGGAATCAGACAGGAGATGCAGGTGAAATCGCGCCATGCCGGCTTCAGGGCCTCCCGGGGAACGGCTGTGGACAGATTGCCGCATAAACCATGGGAGCGTTCCGGTGACAACTCGCATCGCCGTTTTCCTCCCCGTTTCCGGGATTCAACGAGTCATGTTCTGGACAGGAGCGCTGACTCTGCCCACACCCTGTGGACAAGGCGAACAACCTTTCGTTGACTCAACTGAGTCCGAGAGTCGCATCTGACTCTTGCACCTGTTCAACCGGGTACAAATCGGGCAATGCCGCGCCGTCCCCGATATCCACAGGGCCAACAGACTCCATCATCCTTTATCCAGAATCTCTTTTTTTTGTTGGGACGTGACGCGATGCCCGGAATTCTCCTCGACACACTGCGCGGTACGAACACGAAGCACAGACCGATCTGGCTCATGCGCCAGGCGGGCCGCTACCTGCCCGAGTACCGCGAACTGCGCGCCGAAAAGGGGGGATTCCTCGCGCTCGTCTACGATACGAACGCCGCCGCCGAGATTACGTTGCAACCCCTGCGCCGTTTCGGATTCGACGGTGCGATCCTGTTTTCCGATATCCTCATCGTGCCCTATGCGATGGGACAGGACCTGCAGTTCCTTGCCGGTGAAGGTCCGAAGCTTTCGCCCCGTCTCGTTGACACGGCCTTGAAAGCGCTGACTCCGGTGTCCGAACGACTTTCCCCCATCTACGAAACCGTCCGGAAGGTTCGCAGCCAGCTGGGCCCGGACAAGACGATGCTTGGCTTCGCAGGTTCGCCGTGGACGGTGGCGACCTACATGGTGGCCGGAGAAGGCAGCCGCGACCAGCATGAGACCCGTGCCATGGCATACCGGGATCCGGCTGCTTTCGAGGCGATCATCGACGGGGTGATTCAGGTGACCGTGGAATACCTGTGCGGCCAGATCGAAGCAGGTGCCGAAGCGGTACAGCTTTTTGATTCCTGGGCGGGCAGCCTTTCGCCGGTGCAGTTCGAACGGTGGGTGATCGGTCCCAACGCGAGGATTGTTTCCGCCGTAAAAGCCCGGCACCCCGAGACTCCGATCATCGGCTTCCCGAAGGGGTCAGGGGAAAAGTTGCCGGCCTATGCCCGCGAAACAGGGGTGGACGCTGTCGGCATCGACGAAACGATCGATCCCCTTTGGGCCGCGCGTGAACTGCCGCAGGGGCTTCCCGTGCAGGGCAATCTCGATCCGTTGCTGCTTCTTTCCGGCGGCGATGACCTCGACAGCCAGATCCATGCCGTGCTGGACGCGTTCGCCGACCGTCCGCACGTGTTCAACCTCGGCCACGGCATCGGGCAGCACACGCCGATCGAGAATGTGGAACGGCTGCTTGCCACCGTTCGCGCATGGCAGCGTTGAGACGGCAGCATCGACCCGCTAGGAAGGCGCAATGGAAATCCTGCAGAGTCTCTACCTCTGGCTCAAGGCCGGGCACGTCATCTTTGTCATCTTCTGGATGGCGGGCCTGTTCATGCTGCCCCGCTACTTCGTCTACCATCAGGAATCGGACCCGGGTTCGGCGGAGGAGGCCCGCTGGATCGATCGCGAGGCAAAGCTAAGGAAGATCATCCTCACTCCGGCTCTCGTGCTCACGTGGGTTCTGGGCGTACTTACGGCGCTCGCGATCGGGGCATTCAGCGAAGGCTGGCTCCATGCCAAGCTGCTCTTCGTCCTGGTGCTGTCCGGGTACCACGGGTGGCTCGTCGGCTATTCGAAGAAACTTGCGCGCGGCGAACGGCCATTGACCGGCCGCAAGCTGCGCATGCTCAATGAAGTGCCGGGGCTCGCCGCAGTGGTCATCGTGGTCCTTGTGGTGGTCAAGCCCTTCTGATTTTTCACAAGGCGCAACGGGCGTGAGGGCCAGGCGGTCGCAGGTCGGCCGCCCGGAAGCTTCGCTCCGGCGCATTCAGCGCGTCCGGGTCGGATTGACTCGTTGACCGGCGCCCGCTCCCGCAGTATTTCGATGCCGTTCCGGCATTAGGGCACGAGCCCGTTCTCCTGCCTGGATCCGCTTTCCCCAAGCCCTCCGATCCCGCCGGCCGACCTTCAAAAATCCACCTGGAATTCCAGCAAATGCACCTGAAAGAACTTAAGAAGAAATCATCGGCCGAGCTGGTCGAAATGGCTGAGGAACTGGGCGTCGAAGGCGCATCCACCATGCGCCGGCAGGACCTCATGTTCGGCATCCTCAAGGAAGTGGCTGAAGACGGCGAGGAGATCGTCGGACAGGGCACCATCGAGGTGCTTACCGATGGCTTCGGCTTTCTGCGCAGCCCAGAGGCCAACTACCTCGCAGGCCCGGACGATATCTACGTCTCGCCCAACCAGGTCCGCAAGTGGGGCCTGCGCACAGGCGACACCGTGGAAGGCGAGATCCGCGCGCCCAAGGACGGCGAGCGCTACTTCGCCATCACCAAGCTGATCAGCGTCAACTTCGACGATCCCGACGTCGTTCGCCACCGCGTGAACTTCGACAACCTGACGCCGCTCTATCCCGACCAGCGCCTCAAGCTCGACAGTCTTGACCCTACGGTCAAGGACAAGTCGGCGCGTGTGATCGATCTCATCTCGCCGCAGGGCAAGGGCCAGCGCGCGCTGATCGTCGCGCCGCCGCGCACGGGTAAGACCGTCCTGCTGCAGAACATGGCCAAGGCCATTACTGACAATCATCCGGAGGTCTTCCTGCTGGTGCTGCTCGTCGACGAGCGTCCCGAGGAAGTCACCGACATGCAGCGCAGCGTGAAGGGCGAGGTCATCTCCTCCACCTTCGACGAACCCGCGCAGCGCCACGTCCAGGTCGCCGAAATGGTGATCGAGAAGGCCAAGCGCCTCGTCGAGCATAAGCGCGACGTGGTCATCCTGCTGGACTCGATCACTCGCCTTGGCCGCGCCTACAACACCGTCGTGCCCTCGTCCGGCAAGGTGCTCACCGGTGGTGTCGACGCCAACGCCCTGCAGCGCCCCAAGCGCTTCTTCGGTGCGGCCCGCAACATCGAGGAGGGCGGTTCGCTCTCGATCATCGCCACGGCCCTGATCGACACCGGCAGCCGCATGGACGAAGTCATTTTCGAAGAGTTCAAGGGCACGGGTAACTCCGAAATCGTCCTTGACCGCAAGGTGGCGGACAAGCGCATTTTCCCGGCGCTGGACGTGGGCAAGTCGGGCACCCGCAAGGAAGAGCTGCTGGTACCCAAGGACCAGCTGACCAAGATGTGGGTCCTGCGCCGCATCCTCATGCAGATGGGGACGGTGGACGCGATGGAGTTCCTGCTCGACAAGATGAAGGACTCCAAGACCAACGAGGACTTCTTCGCGACGATGAACCAGTAAGGCGGGGGGGAACAGTCTTGGACATTCTCACCATCCTTGCCGCTGCGGCTCCGAGCATTCAAAGCCCGGCCGAAATATGGCAGCACATCGTCACTGACTTCTCGAACATCGGCACCCCTGCCGCGCTGTCCGCGTTCATCCAGGTCCTGATGATCGACGTCGTCCTAGCAGGCGACAACGCGATCGTCGTGGGTGCGCTGGCAGCGGGCCTGCCGCCGGAACAGCGCAAGAAGGTCATCGCGATCGGTGTCATCGCGGCGCTCGTCCTGCGTGTCGGTTTCGCGCTGGTCGTCACCTGGCTGCTCGGCATCGTCGGTCTGGTGTTCGCCGGTGGTCTCCTGCTGCTGTGGGTGGCGTGGAAGATGTACCGCGAGCTGCACCACGCGCCGGCGGGCGAGCTTTCGCAAGGATCGCCGGAAATAGAGGGTGACGAACATTCCGGCGTACGGCCCGCCAAGAGCTTCGCTTCTGCAGCCATCTCGGTGGCCGTCGCAGACGTCTCGATGTCGATCGACAACGTGCTGGGCGTGGCTGGCGCCGCGCGCGACCACCCGGGCATTCTGATCGTCGGTCTCGTCGTCGCCGTCGCGATGATGGGCCTCGCGGCGAACTTCATCGCGCGCTACATCGAACGCTACAGGTGGATCGCCTGGGTCGGCCTGGCCGTGATCGTCTACGTCGCGATCAAGATGATATACGAGGGGTGGACGGATCCCGCGCTCGGGATCGTTTCTCTCTTCTAAGAAAACCAGGAACATCCGGGATCGAAATCCCGGATGTTTTTGTTTCAGGGCAGCAGGACGGTCGACCCCGTGGTCGAGCGGCTCTCCAGCGCCCGGTGAGCCTCGGCAGCGTCCCTCAACGCAAAGGTCTGGCCGATTTTCGGCTTCAGTACGCCCGACGCGATCCGCTCGAACAGCTTGCGGGCGCTGGCCTCCAGTTCCGCCGGAGTCGCGATGTAGTCCGCAAGGGTTGGCCGCGTGACATAGAGCGAGCCGCCCCGCATCAGGTCCAGCAGGGCGATCGGCGGAACTGCCCCGGATGCATTGCCGTAGCTTGCGAGAGTGCCCCGCCTGCGCAGGCAGGCAAGCGATGCATTCCAGCTCGCCGCGCCCACGCCATCATAGACGACGTGGCACATGGCACCCCCCGTGATGTCGCGAACGGCATCCGGGAGATCCTCGAAGCGGCACGAGAGGGTATAATCACCCGGGATCCCGGCGGCTTTTTCCGGACTGCCGGTGTGGGCGATCACCCGCACGCCTTTGTCGAGGAGCCAGGGTACGAGGAGCGACCCGACGCCGCCTGCTGCCGAATGGACGAGCGCGATGTCTCCTGCCCGCGCCGGGAACGTCTCTTCCGCCAGATAACACGCGGTCAGGCCCTTCAGCATCACGGCGGCCGCGGCCTGAGGCGCGACGCCGTCCGGTATCCGCATCGCCTTGGCAGCCGGGATGGCACGGTGAGTGGCATAGGCGCCCCCATTCTGCGTGGCGCCCACACGATCGCCGAGGGAAAAGCCCTCGACCCCGTCACCGACTGCGATCCTTACCGACGCTTTCCGAACCAAGGGCGATCGGCAAGGCATCGGGGTACAGGCCCTTGCGGTAGTAGGTATCGATGAAGTTGAGGCCGACCGCCTCGGTCTCGATCACCAGCTGTCCCGGTGCCGGCGAGGGTATCTCGAGATCTTCGCGTTCTATGACGTCCGGTCCGCCATGAGCGCGGACGACCATCCTGTAACTGCTGCTCATGGCGCTCGCCTTCAGCCGATATGCGCAGCGAAGAAGGCCTCGGTCCGGCTGTCCGCCAGCTGGGCACCGGCTTCGTCACGACGTGCGCCGATTTCAGCGGCGAAGCCGTGATCGAGGCCGGGATAGTCGTAGAGGGTGACCTTGGGGTGATCGTCCAGTCCTTCGTGAATGGCCTTCTGGGCGGCCGCATCCACGAAGTGATCTTCGGTCGGGATATGCAGCATGAGCGGCCGGGCGATCGCATGTTTCTCGTTGAGCATCTGGTCGATCATCACGCCGTAATAGCCGACGGACGCATCGATATCCGTGCGCGCTGCCGCCATGTAGGCCACGCGTCCGCCCATGCAGAAACCCACCAGACCGACCTTCTCGACATGCTTCTCGCGACGTATCCAATGGATTACCGCTTCGATGTCGCGGATGCCGAGATCGAAGTCGTGCTTCATCATGAAGCCGACAGCCTGCTGGAATTCCCCTTCGTCATAGGGACTCAGTTCGATGCCGGGTTGCTGGCGCCAGAAGGTGTCCGGAGCAACCGCGAGGTAGCCTTTGGCCGCCCACTGGTCGGCCTTGCGGCGGATACCTTCATCCACACCGAATATCTCCTGCTGCACAATGATGGCGCCGCGCGGGTTGCCCTCGGGCTCAGCCACATAGGCGGGGATCATGCCGTCGTCGTCGAGAGTCGGGATTTCGGTGTTGGTGGCCATTCGCTCTTCTCCTTTGATCCATGTCAGGGCTCGGTTCGAGTAAGACACTTGCAATGGACTTTGCCAAGCGCGTGTGTCAGTCATGCTTCGATAAAGCAGCGGGAGCCGCATGATGAAAGTCCATGTCGAGGTCGAATGCTCCCCGGAAGAGGCGCGCCGTTTTCTCGGCCTTCCAGACGTGACGCGGGCTAACGACGCTTATGTCGACGCCATGACCAGTGCCATGCAGGGCACCAAGAACTTCGACCAGTTGAACGACCTTGCCAAGCAGGTCGCTCCCATGGGGCAGGTGGGGCTGAAGCTGTTCCAGCAGTTCCTGGAAAATGGTGTCGCCATGGCCATGAATCCCGGTACCAAACCGAAGAAGGACGGCGAGTAGCGTTCCTCCCGGTGCCCTGCTAGGGGCGGGCGCGCATGAACGACACGATCTTCGCGCTTTCCAGCGGCTCGCCGCCTGCCGCCATCGCCATCATACGCATCAGCGGTCCGGCTGCGGGCAGTGCGCTTGCCGCGCTGGCGGGAGGTGTTCCAGCCCCCCGCCGTGCCAGCTACCGGGAGCTTCGTGTTCCACGTGGAACACTGCTGGATCGGGCGCTGGTGCTGTGGTTCCCGGGACCCAACACCGCAAGCGGAGAGGATCTGGCGGAGTTGCACCTCCACGGGGGGCGCGCCGTGGTTCAGGCGGTTCAGGCCGCCCTCGGCGCTCTGCCGGACGTGCGACCGGCCCAGCCGGGCGAATTCACGCGGCGGGCCTTTTCGAACGGGCGGATCGACCTTGCCGAGGCGGAAGGGCTGGCGGACCTTCTTTCCGCCGAAACGGAACTCCAGCGGCGCAGCGCAATCGCCATGGCGGGCGGAGCTCTCTCCCGGCAGGTCGATGCCTGGCGCTTGCGCGTTCTGAGTGCCTCCGCCGCTGTTGAAGCCATTCTCGACTTCGCGGACGAGGACGATGTCCAAGGCTTGCCGGCAGCATTTCGTGACGACCTTGCCACTCTTGCTCACGAAGTTGGCGACTGGCTCTCCCGCCCCCGCGCCGAAGTCCTGAAGGACGGGTTTCGCGTCGTTCTGGCCGGCCCGCCGAATGCTGGCAAGAGCACGCTGTTCAACGCGCTGGTCGAAGACGAAGCCGCGATCACTGCGCCGGTCGCCGGCACCACCCGCGATGTCCTGACGCGGGCTGTCTCGCTCGAGGGCGTACCCTTTGTGTTTGCCGACACGGCAGGGCTTCGCGACGGGACAGAGGACACCATCGAGGCGATCGGCATCGAGCGCGCCCGTTCCGCGCTCGAAGGGGCGGACCTCGTACTGTGGCTCGGACCGGAGGGGGAGGGGCCGGTGGGGGCGTGGTACATCGCGGCTCAGGCGGACCGGCTTGGTGCGAGCGACAAGATCTCAGCCCGTCACCGGATATCCGCCGTGAGCGGGATGGGAATGGAGGCGCTCCGCCGTGACCTGATCAACACGGCCGGCGCGACGATGCCGAAGCCCGGGGAGGCTGCTCTCAACGCCCGGCAACGTGGGTTTCTGTCGGAAGCCGAAGCGGCGCTTTGCTCCGCCCGGGGTGAGGAGGACCCCCTTCTGATTGCCGAGTGCCTGCGGCGGGCGCGTGTGTCCTTCGATAGCTTGGTAGGTCGCTCGACCACGGAAGACATGCTGGACGCCCTGTTCGGACGCTTCTGCATCGGAAAGTAACATGTTCCACGTGGAACACAGTGTGCTCCTTTGACGCGATATTCCGAAAACGATAAGGCGCCTCCATGCAATCCTTCGATGTGATCGTGATCGGCGGCGGCCATGCCGGCTGCGAAGCCGCGGCAGTGGCCGCGCGCATGGGTGTGCGGGTGGCTCTGGTCAGCTTCGACCTGCAAGCCGTTGGGGCCATGAGCTGCAACCCGGCGATAGGTGGGCTTGGCAAGGGGCACCTCGTGCGGGAGGTGGACGCCTTCGATGGCCTCATCGCACGCGCCGCCGACGCGGCGGCGATCCATTATCGCATGCTCAACCGTTCGAAGGGCAGCGCCGTTCAGGGGCCACGGGTGCAGGCGGACCGGGCACTCTTCAAGGCGGCCATTCACCGGCTGCTGAAAGAGCAGGGGGATCTCACCCTCGTCGCGGGGGAGGCGGCTGCGCTGATCCTGGAGGGCGGTCGTGCAAGGGGTGTCGAGCTTGCCGACGGTTCGCGCCTGACGGCGGCAGCCACTGTGCTTTGTACCGGCACTTTCCTGGGCGGCACTCTTTTCCGGGGCGAGGAACGCCTCGTCGGTGGCCGGATTGGAGAGGCTTCGGCGGTGCGCCTGGCGGCTCAGATGCGCGAAGCCGCGCTGCCCATGGCGCGGCTGAAGACGGGGACGCCTCCACGGCTCGACGGTCGCACCATCGACTGGGCCCGTCTGGATGAACAGCCCTCCGATGGGGAGGACTGGACGATGTCGGCCATGAAGCCCGGGCAGGGGGAAGCGCGGATGGTGCCGCAGGTGTTCTGTGCCATCACCCGCACGAACCCCCGCAGTCACGATGTGATCCGGTCGAACCTTCACCGCTCACCCCTGTTCTCGGGCGCGATCGGCGCCTCCGGGCCGCGCTACTGTCCTTCGATCGAGGACAAGATCCACCGATTCGCCGATCGCGACGGGCACCAGATATTCCTCGAGCCCGAAGGGCTGAACACGCACCTCGTCTATCCCAACGGAATCAGCACCTCGCTTCCCGCGGACGTGCAGCTGAAGATGCTGCGCACCATGGAGGGTCTGGAACAGGTCGAGATGGTGGTGCCCGGCTATGCCGTGGAATACGACCACATCGATCCGCGGGCGTTGCGCAGCAGCCTTGAACTTCGCGAGATTCCCGGCCTGTATTGTGCCGGTCAGATCAACGGCACTACCGGTTACGAGGAAGCTGCCGCGCAGGGCCTCATCGCGGGCCTCCATGCCGCGTCCGCTGTGCTCGGCCGCGCGGCTTCGGCCCTCGACCGGGCGAACAGCTACATGGCTGTCATGATCGATGACCTTACCCTGCATGGCGTCAGTGAACCCTACCGCATGCTCACCGCGCGGGCCGAGTACCGCCTTCGCCTTCGCGCCAACAACGCTTCCACGCGGCTGACACCTCTCGCCATCGAGGCCGGTGCCGTAGGCCCGGCGCGACTGGACTGGTTCCGCAAGCGGGAAACGGCACGGGAGCGTCTGTCGGAGGCTTTCGACAGGGTCGTGCCGGCGACGGAGCTGGCAGCCGCGCACCTGCCTGTCCGTTCTGATGCAGGCCGCTTGCCTGTGCGCGAGTGGCTCCGCTTCGGCGGCGTCGACATGGCTTCGCTGTCGCCATGGATCGATCCGGCCTTGCGCAACGATACCGATCTTGTGGAAGAGATGGCGGAGGACGCCGCTTATGCGCCTTACCTTGAACGGCAGGAGCGGGAGCTGCGAGAACTGCGGGCAAGCGAGTCGCTGAGGCTTGGCGATCACTTCCCCTACGATCGTATCCCGGGACTGTCGCGCGAGATGGTAGAGCGGCTGACGAAGGCGCAGCCCGCTACGTTGGCTGCCGCAGGCCGAATTCCGGGTATCACGCCGGCCGCCCTGGCGGCGCTGCTTGTTCACGCCCGCAGGGAGGCCGCGTGATTACCACCGAAGACGAAGCGCTCGCCTGGCTGCGCAATCTGCCAGAGTGTGATGGGACGGCGATGGAGCGTCTGGAGCTTCTCGTTGCGATGCTGGCGGAGGAGAATGACCGCCAGAATTTGGTGTCTGCCGCCAGCCTCGATCAGGTCTGGCTGCGCCACATTATCGACAGCGCCCAGTTGCTGCCTCATGTTCCACGTGAAACATCGGGTGTCTGGCTGGATCTTGGTACCGGCGCGGGGTTCCCCGGCCTTGTCATTGCCGCTCTGCGCCCCGGCTGCGAGGTGGTCATGGTGGAGTCGCGCAGCCGCCGGATCGAGTGGTTGAACCGCGCGAGTGAGGCGATGGGCCTCAACAAAGCACGCGTCGAAGGTCGCCGGCTGGAACTGGTGGAAACGCAGCCTGTCTCCGTGATTTCCGCGCGAGCGTTCGCACCTCTGGGAAAATTGCTCACCTTATCGGCGCGATTTTCCACAAGTGACACAGTCTTCCTGTTGCCGAAGGGCCGTTCTGCCCGTCAAGAGTTGCACGACCTTCGCACTTGGCGGCACATGTTCCACGTGGAACAATCCATCACGGATCCGCAGGCGGGTATCATTGTCGGCGAACTCGTCGGCGGGAAGGGAATGAGCAGGTGATCCGGATTGCCATTGCCAACCAGAAGGGCGGGGTCGGGAAAACGACGACAGCGATCAACGTCGCCACGGCCCTCGCCGCGACGGGGTGGAAGACGCTGCTGATCGACCTTGATCCGCAAGGTAACGCATCCACAGGTATCGGCGTCAGCGCCGGGGACCGCGAGGCGTCCTCCTATGACGTCCTGGTGGACAAGGTGCCCGTGAGCCAGTGCGTCATGCCCACCCGTATTCCCAACCTCGACCTTCTTGCTGCCACGGTGGACTTGTCGGGCGCGGAAGTCGAACTGGTGAGCGCGGACGACCGGGCCCATCGGCTCCAGCGGACGCTGACGCCGGATCTTGGTTACGATGTCTGCCTGATCGATTGCCCGCCATCGCTGGGCCTGCTGACATTGAACGCGCTGAACGCCGCCGACACGCTTCTCGTGCCTCTGCAGTGCGAATTCTTCGCCTTGGAAGGCCTCAGCCAGCTCCTGCAGACGGTGGAGCGAGTGCAGCAGCGTTTCAATCCTGATCTCGGCATCATCGGTATCGCCCTTACCATGTACGACCGCCGCAATCGTCTCACCGAACAGGTGTCGGACGACGTTCGCTCCGTACTTGGCAAGCTGGTGTTTGAAACCGTGATCCCGCGCAACGTGCGCCTCTCCGAAGCGCCGAGCCATGGAGTGCCGGCGCTCATCTACGATCATGCCTGTGCCGGCAGCCGCGCTTACATGGCGCTTGCCCGTGAGCTGATCACTCGATTGCCCGAAAAGAGGAAAGCGGCATGACCGACGATTCCATCGTGCGCTTCAGCGTACCCCAGTTGAAGGCGGCCGGACAGAAGTCCAAGGGCCTGGGCCGCGGTCTGGGCGCTCTTCTGGGCGAAACCCGTCGCGAGGAGCCGTTGGCGGCCCCCGGCGACGGTAAGGTGGCCGTGTCGCCTTCGCGCAGCGGCGGCCTTGCGGTTCTGTCCATTGCCGACGTCAAGCCCGACCCGAATCAGCCACGCCGGTACTTCGAGGAATCCGCGCTTGAGGAACTCGCGGCGTCGATCGCTCAGCGCGGTGTCATTCAGCCGATCATCGTCCGGCCGCTGGACAATGGTCGCTATCAGCTGGTCGCCGGTGAACGCCGCTGGCGTGCGGCGCAGAAGGCGCAGCTTCACGAGATTCCCGCGCTTGTGCGCGATCTCTCCGACCGCGAGGTCATGGCCCTTGCCCTGATCGAAAACCTTCAGCGCGAAGATCTGAACCCGATCGAGGAGGCCCGTGCCTACAACCGGCTGGCCGAACTGGAAGGCATGACGCAGGCCGAGATCGCCCGCATGGTCGACAAGAGCCGGAGCCATGTCGCCAACTTCCAGCGTTTGCTGGCGCTGCCCGACGGGGTGATCGGCCTTGTGGAAAAGGGCGATTTGTCCATGGGGCATGCCCGTGCGCTGATCGGCTGCGATGAAGCGGAGGACATAGCGCAGGCGGCTGTCTCCAGGTCGATGTCGGTGCGCGACGTCGAAAAGCTGGTTCGCAAGAAGCAGCGGGGAGACGCGGCGCCGCGTCGTTCAGCGCGCACTGCTCGCAGCGCCTCGCAGGACGCGGATATCGTGGCCGTCCAGAATCATCTGGAGGAATTCCTCGGTCTGCCGGTGAAGATTTCCGCAGATGCCGATCCGTCGACGGGAACCGTGACGATCCGCTACGCGACGCTCGATCAGCTTGATCTCATCTGCCAGAGGCTGACAGGCGGCGCCATCTGAGCGCCGCCGTCTGATTACAGAAGTCTTGCGCGCCGGTCAGATTGCCAGCGATGCGACCTGCGCCACGAGTTGCATGCCGGCGGCGTCTTCCTCGTCAAAGCGGCCGGGCGTGGGGCTGTCGAGATCGATGACGGCAATGACGCGCCCGTCGCGTAGCACCGGCACCACCAGTTCCGAACGGCTGTCGGCGTCACAGGCGATGTGACCGGGGAAGGCGTGAACGTCCGGCACGACCTGCGTGGCACCCAGTGATGCGGCGGTGCCGCAGACGCCGCGGCCGAAGGGAATGCGAATGCAGGCCGGCTTGCCGATGAAGGGGCCGAGCACGAGCTCGTCCTCCACCGTCCGGTAGAATCCGGCCCAGTTGAGGTCCGGCACGAACTGCCAGATTACTGCTGCAAGATTGGCCATGTTGGCGATCGGATCGGGTTCACCCTGCACAAGCGCATCGGCCGCACGGGCGAGGGCGCTGTAGAGTTCGGGCTTGGGAAGGTTCGCGTCGGCTGCAAAGTCGTACATGACCCGCACCTAGCGCAACTCGCTGTTGTCCACCAGCCGGTGCAGGCGTATCCATCCTTCATGAACCCGATCGTCAAGAAGTCCGCCATCGCCTCTGCCGTTGTTGTCCTGGCCGCCGCCGGGTTCGTGTATTGGGGGCTCCATTCCAACACATCCAATCTTCCGAGTGACGCCACGGCAGGCAAAAACCCGCAACTGGTCGAACCCGATCCGCAGTGGATACCCAGCATCAAACTGGCAAAGCCGGTCGGCTGGGCTGCGGGAGAGGCTCCCAAGGCGGCCGAGGGACTGACGGTTTCCCGGTTTGCCGAAGCTCTCGATCATCCCCGCACGATGCTGACGCTGCCGAACGGCGACGTTCTGGTGGCCGAAACGAACGCGCCTGCCGCGAACAGGCCCGGCGGGCTGACCGGGGTCGTGATGGGCCTCATGTTCAACCGGGTTGGCGCCGGGGAACCGTCGCCGGACCGCATCACGCTGCTGCGGGATGCCGATGGCGACGGCAGGGCCGAGATGAAGACAACCTTGCGTTCTGCGGACATGCGTTCGCCGTCGGGCATGGCCTATCGGGACGGGAAGCTCTACATCGCGAACCACGATCGCGTGCTGGAGTTTGCCTTCACACCGGGGCAGACCAGCCTTGAAGGCAAGCCGCTGCGGACCATGATGGATCTGCCTGCCGGCGGCAACCACTGGATGCGCAACCTGCTCCTGAGCGAGGACGGCAAGCACCTCTACGTCGCCGTGGGATCGGGCAGCAACATCGCCGAGAACGGCATGGAGGCGGAAACCGGCCGCGCCATGATCTGGGAAATCGATGTGGCGACGGCGCGCCGCCGGCAGTTTGCCGTGGGCATGCGTAACCCGAACGGTATGGGCTGGAATCCGTCCACCGGCGAAATGTGGGCGGTGGTGCAGGAGCGGGACATGCTCGGACCTGATCTCGTTCCCGATTACCTCACGAATGTGCCCGTGGGCGCACAGTACGGTTGGCCGTGGGTCTACTGGAAGGACACCTTCGACCAGCGGGTGGAATGGCCGATGCAGACTTACATGATCGAGTACACGCGCAAGCCCGAGTACGCGATGGGGGCCCACACGGCGGTGCTCGGCATGACATTCGCCAATGGCAACCGGATGGGGCGCGGCTATGAAAACGGCGTGTTCGTCGCCCGCCATGGATCCTGGAACCGGCGGCCTGCCGTGGGTTATGATGTGGTGTTCGTCCCCTTTGATGCCAACGGGAATCCGGGGGACGTGAAGCCGCAGCCGGTGCTGACCGGCTTCCTGCGCGACAACGGCGACGCGCGCGGCCGGCCGACGTGGCTTGCGTGGGACAAGGCGGGCGCCTTGCTCGTCAGCGACGATACGGCCGGGATCATCTGGCGCGTCATCGCACCGGGGGCCCAATCGTCCGCGACAGTGGCGCCGGTGGTCACCGAACACCTGCAGCCTCGCAAGGACATCAAGGACCCCAACTCGCCAGAGGAAGCAGCACGCCTCCTTGGTGGCTTCCGCGAGGAAGACGATCGGCTGCTGCCCTGATGCCCGGGCAAGCCCGCGCAATGGCGCGGGCTTGCTTGCGCAAAAAGCCTAAAGCGCCTTCCCCGCGCGCCCTGCCAGTTCGTTGACGTACTGCCATGCGACCCGTCCCGAACGAGCGCCCCGGCGGCGGGACCATTCCAGTGCGTCCGAAGCCTCCCAGCGCAGGTCGTATTCGACAGCGTAACCCTCGATGATGGCGAGATAGGCGTCCTGGTCGCAGTTGTGGAAGCCGATGGAAAGGCCGAACCTGTCCGCCAGCGCCAGGCGTTCGTCGACAACATCGCGCGCGTTGATCGGGTCATCCTGCTCTGTCATCGAGCGTCCTACGATGACCCGACGGTTGGAGGTGACCGCCAGACGCACGTTGCACGGGCGCGCCTCCACCCCGCCTTCGAGCCAAGAGCGCAGGACGCGGGGGCCAGCGCCGTCTCCTTCCTCGAAGCCAAGGTCGTCGATGAAGACGAGGAAGCTGCGCGGAACCCTGCCAAGAACCGCAAAGAGATCGGCCATGCCCGACAGCGCTTCCTGGGCAACCTGGACGAGGGCGATGCGGCCCGGGTGCGCAGTGTCGGCGGCCCGGACGGCCGAGCGCAGGAGCGCCGACTTGCCCATCCCGCGTGAACCCCACAGCAGCATGTCGTGCGCCGCGTGCCCCGCTGCAAGGCGCTCGACGTTGGTGACGACGCGCTCCTTCTGGCTGTCTATTCCCCGAAGCAGCGGCAGCGGCGGAGCATCGAGCCTTTCCACCGCCCGCGCGCAGGAGCCCGTCCACACATAAGCCGGGTGCGCCATCCAGTCGGGCTGCTCGGCGGCTTGCGGCGCGAGGCGCTCGAGCGCCTCGGCTATGCGAGTGAGGAGCGTGGCGGGATCACCGCCAGTGGGCGAAGCGGGCTGGGTCATTGCGGCATCCTTGGCTTTCGGTGCGGCGCGCTATAGCGAGGGGGCATGAACCACGCCAGCCGACCTGCATTATTGGATACCACCCCTGAGAAGGTCGCCGCTGCCGCTGCGCTCCTGCGGGAAGGGGGTCTCGTCGCAGTGCCGACCGAGACCGTCTATGGCCTTGCCGCAAGGGCGGACCGGGACGCATCGGTGGCGGCAATTTACCGGGCGAAAGGGCGGCCGAGCTTCAACCCGCTTATCGTTCACGTGGCGGATCTCGCTTCGGCTGACGCGCTGGCCGTGTTCGACGATCGTGCCACCGCGCTTGCCGAGGCGTTCTGGCCCGGTGCGCTGACGATGGTTTTGCCCTTGCGCGACAAAGCCGGGATCGCGTCGGCTGTTACGGCCGGGTTGCCCACGGTCGCGCTTCGGTGCCCGGCGCACCCGGTGATGCGGGCGGTGATCGCCTCGGCCGGCGTGCCTCTGGCCGCGCCATCAGCAAACCGAAGCGGCGGCGTTAGCCCCACGACGGCGGATCACGTGGTGCGATCCCTTGGTGCGAACGTCGACGCGGTGATCGATGGTGGCGCCTGTGAGGCGGGCGTTGAATCGACCATCATCGCGCTGAGGGGGAAGGGGGAGTGGCAGTTGCTACGTCCCGGTCCGATCGGGGAGACCCAGATCGCCGCCGTACTGGGTCGGGCGAGCCAGCCGGTGACCTCGGCCGGTATCGAAGCGCCGGGCCAACTCGCCAGCCACTACGCCCCCGGGAAGCCCGTACGTCTCGAAGCCGAGAAGGCGGCGGAAGACGAGTTTCACATCGGCTTCGGGACGGTTCAGGGGGAAGTGTCGCTTTCCGTCACCGGTGATATGACCGAAGCGGCGTCGCGTCTTTATGCGCTGCTTCATCAGGCAGCTGCGGCCCCAAAGCCACGGATCGCGGTCGCTCCCATTCCTGACTTCGGGATAGGAGCGGCCATCAACGACCGGTTGCGCAGGGCCGCCGCCTGATTCAGCCGAAAACGGCCCGCACCGCCTTGAGGGCACGGGCCCGTGGTGTTCCACGTGGAACGTCTCAGTACGCGTGGTCGACGCTGCCGACACCGTTGATATGGCTGCGCAGTGTCGCCGGCTTGCGCAGGAGCGTCACATTGCCCGCGCCGTTGATCTGGACATCGACGATCCCGCTGGCGCCGATGGTCACGTCACCCACACCGTCGACGCGGATGGTGGCGTCCTGACCCTGAACCTTGCCAAGGTCGATGTCACCCGCACCGGCTGAGCTGACGAAGATGTGAGGGACCTGTCCGTCAGCTTCGAGATCCATGGCGCCCCGCGCGTTGACGCGGAGTTCGTCCTGACGCAGCCCCCGCAGGTTCACCTCACCCGGAGCGTCGAGGTCGAGGCCCCCGATTTCCGGAGCGGTAATGCGAACCTTGAGACCGCGGCTCAGGCGCGCCGATCCCTTCAGGCTGAGGCGGCCATCCTGCCATACCAGCCGGTCGACCAGCTCGGACGGTCCTTCTACGCGCATCTCCGCCTTGTCACCCCGGTCGAACTCAAGGTCCACCGGCACTTCCATCGCCAGGCGGCTGCCGGATGCTAGGGCGAAGATGCGGGTCTTGCGCGCTCCGGACAGTTCGTCCTCATCGTCGGTGATGAAGGTCCAGCCGCCGTTGTCGAACCCGCGACGGATGTCATCGCCTCCGATCGCGAAAGCCAGGCTGAACGCGGCGATCGACAGGATCACGCCGCTGGCGAATACGATGAGCAGCTTCCTAAGCATTTCTACCTCCTCCTATCTTTCGTCGCGTCAGTCTTCGGAATGAATTGCCGGCTCAAGCACCCGGTAGTGCAGGCGGCCGAACCACATGAGGGCATTGACGATCCCGATCCCGAAGATCGTGAGCAGGGCCGCGACGCCGACTGCGGCGCTCATCGTACCCAGACCGAGCAGGATGGCGATCAGTGCACCGCCCGGAAAACCGGAGAAGGGTCCTGCGATGAGGATGAAGCCGCCCGCCACGAACGCGGCCAGCACACCTACGAAAAGGCCGAAAACCACGCCAAGGACCGGGAGCACGATCGGCAAGAGTATGAGGATGTCGATCGTCGCCAGCCCCATGAACGCGATGATCGCCCGCCAGGCGGAGGAGGGGGTGCGTTCGCTCTTCCAGTTGCGAAAGCCGGTCTCGAAGCGGAGTTCGCGGGCCAGCCGGCTCGGGTTGCCAAGAGCTGCGGCCACTTCCTCTTCGCTGCGACCCTCGGCAAGCCCGGCTTCGAAGTGCGCCTGGTAATCGGAAACGATATCGTCGACGGCGTCCTGCGGCATACCGCTCAGGCCCGTCGTGAGGCGCTTGATGAATTCGTTACGCGTCATGGCTTGTTTCCCCTTCCTGCTCAGGCGCGGCGGGCTTGTGCCGGGTGGTGGACGTGCCTTCGATCAAAGTATCGACGGCCTGCGTGAAGCTGCGCCAGTCGGTGACCTGTTCGGCCAGCCGGTTCCGGCCCGCATCTGTAAGGCGGTAGTACTTGCGCGGAGGGCCTGAGGGCGATTCCTCAAGATAGGTCTGTACCAGACCATCGGACTGCATGCGGCGCATCAGGGGGTAGATGGTGCCTTCCCCCATGTCGACTGCGTCGGCCATCCGGCTCGCGATCTCGTAGGCGTAGCTGTCCCCCCGCGAAAGAAGCGCGAGGACACACAGGCCCAGCACCCCTTTCTTCAATTGGATTTCGATTTCGGACATCGAATCATCTCCTGTGGACACAGTCTGTATATAGACAGCTACTGGGCTAAGCAAGGTACTAAATGACACATGGTACATACCAATGGCGGGTACCTTGCGAAGTACAGACCCAAGGCTTGTCTTCATTTGAAGGCTGGGGCAAACGCCGGCGATGGCAACGCCCTATCATCCACCGGTGAAGCGATCCGTAGAGATCGCGGGGCACAAGACCTCGATCAGCCTGGAGCCTGTGTTCTGGGATTTGCTCAAGGAAGCCGCAGCGCGTGAGGGCGTGCCGTTGAACGCGCTCGTTGCGCGCATCGATGCGGAACGTCTGGAGGCGCAGAACCCGCCGGGTCTTGCGGGGGCGGTGCGGGTGTGGCTCGCTACTCGCGTCGGTGGTTGACGGTCAGGCGGCCTGTCTCAAGGCCGCGAAGACCCCACCCTGCCGAACTGCAGCAAGGCTGACCGGGGCCAATTCGCGGTGGCAGGCTGAAACGCTGAGGTAGCCGCTTGTATCGGACCTGACCGGATGACCGCCATGGAGGACCAGCTCTGAATCATCGGGATTGGCATCCAGAGGATCAGCCACGAGCGTGATGCACCCTTCCGGTGTGGCAAGGACGTGTCGCTCCGTCACACTGGCATAGCGGCCGGTATTCAGGCACTGCCACGGAAGCGGGTCGTGCCTGGCGCGGACAAGGTGCTTGATCCCGGGCAGTGTGCCCAGGTGCACTGCGTTACCGACGTTTCCAAGGATCCAGACCACATCGTCCGGTGCCACCCGCGCGCGCCAGTTCCGGCAGATGCGGCGGGCGAACTCCGCGCTGTCGTGCGAGCCGTCAGGCAGGGTCGGGCAGCGCTCATCGTCATTGAAGTGAAGGTCCGCGATGAAGTGGATCGCCATTGTCCTCGGTTCCGTTACCGGCGCAGCTTTTCGCCGGTCCGGTACTGGTTTCAACGACTTGGCCGGCCGGATCGTTCCAGCCGGGCGTAGGATGGCGCACGCAAATTCGCTTCGATCGGGCAGAGCATGAAAAAGGGCGGGGAAGTGATGCTTCCCCGCCCTTTTCAATGATGGCGTTATGTCAGTACGTCGCCGGCGGATCGCTGGCGGGGAAGCTCTCATCGATGGCTTCGTCCGTCTTGCTCCAGTTCTTGGGCGGCGTGGTCATGTGCTCGGGACCGGAATCGCGGATGCCGCCCGCATAGGCGGTATCCTGCTTCTTTTCGGTCGCGTACTTGTACAGCGCGTATCCGACCGCACCGGCGGCGGCCAACTTGATCAGGCCCATTTGAGTCTCCTCTCGGCAGTTCGTCAGGAGCAACGCGCCATGGTCCCCGAAGGTTTCGGCCGGCTGGTCGGAAGCCCTGATCAGTCGCCGCCGACCCGTTCGATCTGTGCGCCGACCAGTGCCAGCTTCTCCTCAAGCCGCTCGTATCCGCGGTCGAGATGGTAGAGGCGGTGGACCTGCGTGCGCCCTTCGGCCGCAAGGCCCGCGATGACGAGGCTCATGGAGGCGCGCAGGTCCGTTGCCATCACGTCGGCGCCGGTGAGGCCGGACACTCCATGGACGATGGCCGTGCGACCCTTGGTCTCGATGCGTGCGCCCATGCGGTTGAGTTCCGGCACGTGCATGTAGCGGTTTTCAAAGATGGTTTCCGTCAGCACGCTCGAACCATCGGCCATGCAGAGGAGGGCCATGAGCTGCGCCTGCATGTCCGTGGCGAAGCCGGGGTAAGGCGCGGTGGAGAGCGTCACGGGACGCAGCTTACCGTCAGCGGCGACGTGGATGCCATCGCCTCGCGCTTCGACGTGGACGCCGGCATCGCGCAGAGCCTGGACGGTTGCTTCCATGTCCTCGATGCGGGCGCCCTTGAGCAGGACCTCGCCGCCCGTGATCGCGGCCGCGCAGGCATAGGAGCCCGCTTCGATGCGATCGGGCATGACCATGTAGGTCGCACCGTGGAGCCGATCGACGCCGTGAATGGTGATGTCGCTGGTGCCGATACCCTCGATCTGCGCACCCATGGCGACCAGGAGGTTGCACAGGTCAACGATCTCGGGTTCGCGCGCGGCGTTGTGGAGGGTGGACTTGCCCTTGCACAGCACGGCCGCCATCAGCGCGTTCTCCGTCGCGCCGACCGAGACGACCGGGAAGGAGTACCTGCCGCCGGGGAGGCCGCCGTCCGGCGCGATCGCCTTGACGTAGCCTGCGGCCATCTCGATCGTGGCGCCCAGGGCTTCAAGGGCCTTGAGGTGGAGATCGATGGGCCGGTTCCCGATGGCGCAACCGCCCGGCAGCGAGACGGTGGCTTCACCCATGCGGGCCAGCATCGGGCCAAGCACCAGGATCGAAGCGCGCATCTTGCGGACCAGATCGTAAGGCGCGACGGAACTCGTGATCCGCGTCGCCTGCAGGGTCATGACCCGGCCGAAATCTTCAGGGCGGCTGCCCGCGATCATCGTGGAGATTCCGAACTGGTTCATCAGGTGCTGGAACCCGTCGATGTCGGCAAGGCGCGGGAGGTTACGCAGCGTCAGCGGCTCCTCGGTAAGGAGGGCGCAGGGCAAAAGCGTAAGAGCAGCGTTCTTGGCGCCGGAGACGGGAATGGTGCCGGCAAGACGCTTGCCGCCTTCGATGATGATCTTATCCATTTCCGTCCTTTAACGCCAAACGCGCCATCGGCAACGGGATGCGCGGCAAATTAGCGCCAAATCGGCACCCCTAATGGATCGGTAAGCACACTTGGGCGTTGTTGCGCTCTGTGCGTTTTGGCGCTTTAACCCCACTGCAACATGAGCGAGGCACTACCCAGCCCCATGAATGATACGAACTTTCGCAAGCCAGTTCGCAAGGCTGTCTTTCCCGTCGCGGGTCTGGGCACCCGCTTCCTTCCCGCCACCAAGGCCATTCCCAAGGAACTGCTTCCGGTGGTGGATCGCCCTCTGATCCAGTATGCGGTCGATGAAGCACGGGAAGCAGGCATCGAGGAGTTCGTCTTCGTCACCGGCCGCGGCAAGACCGCGATCGTCGAACACTTCGACACCGCGTTCGAGCTTGAGGCGACAATGACCGGCCGGGGCAAGTCGCTCGACCCCCTGCATCCCACCCGCATCCAGCCAGGCAACCTTGTGACGGTGCGCCAGCAGGTGCCGCTGGGACTTGGCCACGCGATCTGGTGTGCGCGCTCGGTCATCGGGGACGAACCCTTCGCGATCTTCCTTCCGGACGAACTCATGTACGGGTCGCCGGGCTGCATGGCGCAGATGGTGAAAGCCTACAACGAGGTGGGCGGCAACCTCATTTCGGTCCTGGAGGTGCCTGAGGCCGAAGTGTCGAGCTATGGTGTGATCGCCCCCGGCGAGGTGCGCGGAAACCTTACCGAGGTGAAGGGCCTCGTCGAGAAGCCGAAGGTCGAGGACGCCCCCTCCAACAAGATCGTCTCCGGCCGCTACATCCTCCAGCCGGAGATCATGGGCTTGCTGGAAACGCAGGGCAAAGGCGCGGGTGGCGAGATCCAGCTGACGGACGCGATGGCCAAACTCATCGGCACGCAGCCGTTCCATGCCGTTACGTTCAATGGACAGCGGTTCGACTGCGGTTCGAAGGTCGGCTTCGTAGAGGCGACCTTGGCGATCGCGCTCGACCGGGAGGACATGGGCGAGGAGATCCGCGCCATGGCAAAGCGGCTGCTGGCCTGATTTCTCGCAGGGTGAAGGAGCGGGCGTTGAAGCCCGTTCCGCAGGGCCCCTGGCGCCGTCTTCAGCGGCGGACCGGCCCTGACAGGCGCGCCATGATCGAGGCCACGTAGTTGCGCGTCTCGGTTATCGCAGGGATGCCTCCGGCCCGCACGACGCGGCTAGGACCGGCATTATAGGCTGCCAATGCCTTTTCGACGTCGCCGCCGAAGGTGTCGAGCTGGAGGCGCAGGTAACGCGCGCCGCCCTCCAGGTTCGCCGCCGGGTCGTGCGGGTTCACCCCCATCTGGGCGGCGGTGCCGGGCATGAGCTGGGCAAGGCCGCGCGCGCCTACGGGTGAAACAGCCCGCTCGTTCCAGCGGCTCTCCTGCCACACCACCGCTTCCAGCAGCGATGGGCTGAGGTCGTACTTGGCGGCGAGCCGGGCTATGTTTTCGCGCCACCGCGCAGGCCCTGCGGCATCGGCGGCGTGAGTCATGGCCGCCGGCTCGATAGTGCCGCCCTCGTCGAGCACCATGACCTCCGGCTCTCCCGAAGGCGTCGCGATCAGCGACGCAGGACCGCCCGCGATCCATTCAGCCCCACTCTCGCCGATCTGCAGGACGTCGGCGCACGCCACGCCGGGCAGGGCGGTGCTCCCCGCAAAGAGCAGCAGTGCGAGGGTGGCTCTTGGGATCATCGGACGGTCCTTCGCACCTTTACCTGAGCCCGAGCGCGGTACGGATGGCCCGCCAGGACACCAGCTTGAAGTTCTGCGCCAACGGCGCGTTGTCGCCGTCCTGCGCCACGAACAGCCCTTCGGGGAACTGCGGGCCAAAGTCGCCGAGCAGGACTTCGATGCCGTCCGTCTCGCTCGTGGCGCCCAGAGACCCGCCACTCACGCGGAAGCGTCCGGCGGACTTGCCGGTCTCTAGGTCGAACAGCGCATAGCCGTTGTCCCCCTGGCTCGAAACTACAAGCCACCCCTTCGATCCCTGCCGCGCGATGGCCAGTCCTTCCACATCGTCGACCAATCCATCGGCTTCACCGACCCGGGCCAGAGCGGAGGCCACCAGCGTGCCCTCGGCCAGCGGAACCTTCCAGATGCCGACATCTTCCTCGGCAACGTAGAGGGTGCCGGTCGCGTCATCCACGACGCAACCTTCCGACTGCGTGGCGAACTTCACCTGCCGCAGCTCTTCGGCGGCGATCCGGCCAGACCTCTCGACCAGGCGGCTCTCGCTGACCGTGCCGTCCTTCAGAACCACATAGGCCCGAGCCACTTCGCCCGTCATACGCGGCCCACCCATGCAGAAGCCGTACGCCTCGGCGGGCGCATGGCCAGCCGGCAGGAAGGCTATCGGTTCCTGTGCCGAAAGTCTGGCTGTCGCGCCATCGAGCCAGAACAGCGCGATCTTCGGCGCGGCTCGGTCGTTCCGATCGCTCGCGGCCACAAGGATACGGGTGGACCCATCCGCCATCCTCACCTCGCGCAGGTCCACGTTGTTCAGCGCGCCGGCCGGCGAAAAGTCCCGGACCCTGCCATCGAGGCCATAGACGTAGAGCCCGGCCTTCTTGTCCGTGCCGAGCACCAGGCTGGCCGCGGGATTGGCGGCATTGCGCCAGATCGCCGGGTCGTCGGCGGCATCGGCCTTGGCCGTGCCGACCGGCGCGGTCTCACCCTCTGCCGCCACGTCCACTGCGGGATAGTGGGGGCGCGGAGCACCGGCAGGGGATCCCGCCGTCGCACAGGCCGACAGCAGCAAGGCGGGCAGGAGGGCGCCAGCCATGGCGCGCCGCGAAGCGATGAAGGGCATGTCGCAGCCGCGCATCAGAAGGACACCCGCGCGCCGAATTTCACCGTCGAGCCGTACTCCTCGTACTGCAGGAGCCGCTCGGCACCGGCGAAGTTCTGGAAGGCGTAGTACTTGGCGTTGTTCACGTTCACCCAATCGGCGAAGATGCGGATGTTCTCTGTCAGCTTGTACTTGGCCGAGAGATCGAGCTGGAAGTGCTGGTTGACGATGCGATCGGTATCGGCCGCGTCGCCAACCTCATCAAGGTACTTGTCGCGGAAGGTCCCAGCAGCGCGCAGGCTGAGCGGGCCCTTCTCGTATCCCAGCACGACGTTGAACGTGTTCTTCGAAGCGTTGGGCAGATCGATGCGCCGGGCCACGCCATCGTCATCGAGGACCGTACCGCGGGCGTAAGTGTAGGTGTAGTTCAACTGGGTCAGCAGCCCGTCGAAGGGTGAGGGCAGCATCGAAAACACCTGGCTGTAGCCCAACTCGATACCGGCGATTTCGGCCTTGTCGCCGTTAACGGGAGTACGCAGTTCCGTGTAGGGGACACCGTTGAACACGCCTTCCTCGGTGGAGAACTGCGAGTAGGTGTAGTCCTTCACGGACTTGTAGAACAGGCCTGCGGTGACGGCACCGTTGTTGGCAAAGTAGTACTCGAAGCCGGTATCCAGGTTCCAGGCCTGGTACGGCTTGAGCGCGGGGTTGCCAAATTCCGCTTCACCATCCTCGTTGATCGAGTAACGGGGCGCCAGCTGCCCCAGCTTCGGGCGCACCACCGTCTTGTATCCGGCGAAGCGCGCCACGAGGTTCTGCTGCGGGCTATAGCGCACCGTCAGGCTGGGCAGCCAGTTGGTGTAGCTGCGGTCGTAGTTCACGGGGGCGACGTCGATCACCGTCTCATCGTCGGTTTCCGAGACGGCGACGAGGTTGCCGCGCATCTCGTTTTCCGTGTGCTCCATACGCACGCCGGCGATGACGCGCAGCGTCGCCGAATCCCAGCGTCCGAGCAGATAGGCGGCGGTGATGTCCTCCTTGACCCGGTAATCGCTGATCGAGCTGTCGATCAGGCTGTCTTCGGGGTTGAGTTCGAAGCCATCCTCGTTGGCGCGATAAAAGTCAGCAGGGCCGTGCTTGCTGACCACCGGCCCCATGTCCAGCAGGCGGTAGGTCTGCCGGCCCAGCATGTCGGCCAGCGTGAGGTCACCGTCGTAACCGTCGAAGCGGGACATGTTGAAGTCGTACGACTTGGTCCGCCACCTTGCCTTCGCGCCGCCCTGCACGGTGAAGTCACCGTTGTCGCCCGCGAACGTGCGTGCAAGGTCCGCCTTGACCGCCCATTCCTCATCCTGGCTGTCGGATAGGGTGGTGAGTTCGAGGCGATCGAACCCGTAATTCGTGGGATCGTTCAAGACGCTGCCGCCGCTGGCGGCTGCATAGGTCGGGAAGTAGCGGCCGCTGTTGTCGATGGTGACGGCTACGCCCGAGTCGTTCTCGAACTCACCCGTGAAGCGCATCGGGTCGATTGAGAAGGTCTCCTTCTCAGTCGACTTGGCATAGCTGGCCTGCCAGTTGAACTTCCAGGTACCCGTGTCCGTGTCGCTGCCGATCGAGACCGAGCGGATGCGCTGGCGTTCGAAGCGGTCCTTGAGGTCACGCTCGACCGGCAGGTTGTCGCCATCGTCGAGGTCGGCGGTGTCGAAGGTGACCCGGTCACCGTCGCTCGCGCTGGCTTCGCCGAAATCGCCGAAATCGAACGTGGTGCGGCGGCGGTATTCGTGGTCCTCGAACTGCGCCCAGTTCCCGCGAATGTAGGCCTTGGTGCTGTCCGATACACGCCAGTCGAACGAGAGCGCGGCGTTGATGCGCGTGCGCTCCACATCGTAATCGCGGTACTCAAGCGTTTCGCCGTAGACGGCGCCGTTGTCGTCCTGCGTCCAGTCGGCCATCTCGACGTTGTCGGTTTCGAACTTGCGCTTGTAGTAGCTGACGGAGCCGGCGACGCCGAAATCCTCCCCGAGCTTCTGCGTGAAGTCGAAGGCGCCCTTCGGAGTGACCTTGCCGGAGTAGTCGTTCAAGCTTCCTTCCACGCTTGCCGAGTAGCGGTTCTTCCTGGTGTCGAACGCGCTGGTGGTCCGGATTTCCACCGAGGCGCCGATGAAGTCGCCGTCCATGTCGGGCGTGAAGCTCTTCTTCACCTCGATCGATTCGATCGTATCGGAGGAGATCACGTCGAGGGCGACGGAACGCGCCTCCGCTTCCGGGGCAGGCATCCGCACGCCGTTGATGGAGGTGCCGTTGAGATCGGGGTCAAGGCCGCGCACCGAAACGTACCGGCCTTCGCCCTGGTCGTTCAGGATGTTGAGGCCGGGGAGACGGCGCAGCGATTCCGCGACGTTCTGGTCGGGGAACTGGCCGACGGCATCGCGGGTGAGGACGGACTGCACGCCATCCGCTTCCCGCTGGCGCGAAAGCGCGCTGGAAAGGTTGGCGACCAGGCCGGTAACGAGGAT
Organism: Novosphingobium sp. HII-3; assembly: GCF_002916655.1. Classification (GTDB taxonomy): domain Bacteria; phylum Pseudomonadota; class Alphaproteobacteria; order Sphingomonadales; family Sphingomonadaceae; genus Novosphingobium; species Novosphingobium panipatense. The sequence goes on along the minus strand of NZ_PPSM01000025.1, from coordinate 264,329 downwards.
GTCTCCGCCGCCGATCGCGGCAAGGTTGAAGTCCTGCGTCAGGCTTCCGCTCGCCGGAACGCTGATTGTCTCGCGGGTCACTTCCGCGCCGACGTAGCGCGCTTCCAGCGTATAGGTGCCTGCGGGCACATCGCCGAAGACGTAGCTTCCGGCGCGGTCCGTCTCTGCCTGGCGGTTGAGTTCGACAATGCGCACGCTGGCGGACTGGAGGGAGCGGGTGCCGGTGGCGTCATTGATGTGGCCGGTGACTTCGCCGGCCTGGGCGAGAGTGGCGAACGATGCGGAGGCGAGCAGCCCGGCAACGAGCTGAAGCGAACGAGTCATGGCCGAAGTATTTCCCCTGTTTGAACTTTGATGTTCTCAGGGGCGGCCCCTAGGCGCGCATCATGACGGTCACGTGATGGAGTGGTGACGCTTTGATGACGCCGGTCCACCGCAAGGCACGCGCCTGCGGCATGGGGACTGACCGGTGTACTGGCGATGTCGGGGGAATGGTGCTGCTGGGGAGGATTGAACTCCCGACCTCACCCTTACCAAGGGTGCGCTCTACCACTGAGCTACAGCAGCGCCGTATTGCCTCCGGTCCACCCGGGGCAGGGGCGCGCTATTGTCCGCAGCGGCGGCGGTTGTCAAGCGCTGCTTGCGCTTTCTTTTCACTACCGGCATTGCCAGAAGCCATGAAGAACGACTTGCCGGCGCGCGAAGGCGCGGAAAAGCTGACGCGGGAGGAGCGCCTGGCTGCCAAGCTGCGCGAGAACCTGCGGCGTCGAAAAGCGCAGGCCCGCGCCGTGGCGGGCGAAGTTTCCGTTACGGGCGGCGACTCGGGCAGGCTTCCCAAATCGCCCCCGGAAAGCTAGGGGCTGCGGCAAAGACCCATCGGTCCTGACATAGGGAGCTACGCCTTGCCTCGCCTGATCCTTCTTCGCCACGGCCAGAGCCAGTGGAATCTCGAGAACCGCTTCACCGGCTGGTGGGATGTGGATGTGACCGAAAAGGGCGAGGCTGAAGCCCGCGCAGCCGGTGCTCTCCTGAAGGAGAAGGGGCTTCTGCCCGACGTGGCGTTCACCTCGCTGCAGACCCGCGCGATCAAGACACTGCACTTCGCCCTTGAGGCGGCCGGCATCCTGTGGATCCCCGAAACGAAGGACTGGCGCCTCAACGAGCGCCATTACGGCGGCCTCACGGGCCTCGACAAGGCCGAGACGGCGGCCAAGCACGGCGACGATCAGGTGAAGATCTGGCGCCGCAGCTTCGACATCCCGCCGCCGGTCCTCGGCAGGGGCGGTGAGTTCGATCTCTCGGCCGACCCGCGCTACGCCGGTATCGATGTCCCGATGACCGAAAGCCTGAAGGACACCATCGCGCGCGTCCTTCCCTACTACGAGGGCTCCATCGTCCCCCATCTCCACGCCGGGTCGACCGTGCTGGTTGCCGCGCACGGCAATTCGCTGCGCGCGCTGGTGAAGCACCTTTCGGGCATCTCCGACGAGGAAATCACCGGGCTCGAGATCCCGACCGGCCAGCCCATCGTCTACGATCTGGCGGACGACCTCGCGGTGCTCGACCGCTACTACCTCTCGGAGCGTTGAGAATGTCCGCGTCCGCCGCGCCGCAGGTCGCCATCGTCATGGGCAGCCAGTCCGACTGGCCGACCATGAGCAAGGCCGCGGAGATGCTCGACAAGCTCGGAGTGACCTACGACGCCCGGATCGTCTCGGCGCATCGCACCCCCGAGCGGCTGGTGGAGTTCGCCAGGGGCGCGGAGAGCGAGGGCTTCAAGGTAATCGTCGCCGGGGCAGGGGGGGCCGCTCACCTGCCCGGCATGGTCGCCGCGATGACGCACCTGCCGGTGCTTGGCGTTCCGGTCCAGTCCAAGGCGCTGTCGGGGCAGGACAGCCTGCTCTCGATCGTGCAGATGCCGGCCGGCATTCCGGTGGGAACGCTGGCGATCGGCGAGGCCGGTGCGGCCAACGCCGGCCTCCTCGCGGCCGCGATCCTCGCCACGTCGGACGAGGCCCTGGCCGATCGTCTGAAAGTGCTGCGGGCGGAGCAGACCGCAGGCGTGGCTGAAAAGCCGGTATAAGTGGTTCGCCGGCCGCTTTCCGGCCGGCGCTGATTTCCGATCTCCCGGTTCGTCCTTTCCGTCACCGGCAAGGGCGAACCACAAGCAGGCAAGCTAGGCGAACATGATCCCTCCAGGCGAAACCATCGGCATCCTCGGCGGCGGCCAGCTTGGGCGCATGATTGCGATGGCCGCGGCGCAGCTTGGCTACCGCTGCCATGTCTACGCCCCCGAGCCGGACTCGATCGCTGCCGAGGTCTGCGCCCGCTTCACCTGTGCCGCCTGGGACGACGCGCAGGCGATGGCCGAGTTCGCCGCCGACTGCGCGGTCGTCACCTACGAGTTTGAAAACGTACCGGTCGAGCCTCTCAAGGCACTGGGCGCCACGCCTCTGCTGGCGCACGCACGGGCGCTTGAAACGGCGCAGGACCGGTTGAACGAAAAGCAGTTCGTCACGAAACTCGGCGGCCGGCCCGCGCCCTTCGCCCCGGTCGACAACGCGCAGGATCTCGCCGCAGCGATCGACGCGATCGGTGCACCAGGCATCCTCAAGACCCGCCGTGACGGGTATGACGGCAAGGGCCAGTGGCGGATCAGGACGCCTGAAGACGCCGCTGCGCTCGACCTGCCGCAGACTGCCTTGATCTACGAAGGTTTCGTCACCTTCTTCGCCGAATTTTCAGTGATCCTCTGCCGCGGCAGCGATGGCGAGATCCGCTTCTTCGACAGCGCCTGCAACGTGCACGAGGCGGGCATCCTCTCCCTCAGCACGGTGCCTGCACCTGCCGAGGTTCTGGAGCAGGTGCCGGCCGCGCGTGAACTTGCCGGCAAGGTTGCCGAGGCGCTGGACTATGTCGGCGTGCTGACGCTGGAGTTCTTCGCCACCGTCGAAGGGCCGGTGTTCAACGAGATGGCGCCGCGCGTCCATAATTCCGGGCACTGGACCATCGAAGGGGCGGTGACCAGCCAGTTCGAAAACCACGTGCGCGCCATCTGCGGGCTCCCTCTGGGCGGCACCAGTCTTGCGGCCAGGGGCATTGAGATGCGCAACCTCATCGGGGACGAGGCGGACGACTGGGCCGCCATCCTCGCCAACCCGGCCAACCACCTCCATCTCTATGGCAAGGGGGCTTCGCGCCCCGGCCGCAAGATGGGCCACGTCACGCGCCTGATTCTGGATTGATGGCGCAGGACATCTTCCTCATTTACGCCAGAGCGTCGAACGGGGTGATCGGCCGCGACGGTGCCTTGCCCTGGCGCCTCCCTGCGGACCTCAGGCGCTTCAAGGCGCTGACCATGGGCAAGCCGATGGTGATGGGACGCAAGACCTTCGAAAGCTTTCCCGCGCCCCTGCCGGGCCGGCGCCATATCGTGCTGACCCGCGCGGCAGGCTGGTCAGCGCCCGGGGCCGAAGTCGCTCACACGCCGCAGGAGGCGCTCGCCCTTGCGGGTGAGGGGGAGGTCGCCGTGATCGGCGGGGCGGAGATCAACGCGCTGTTCCTGACGATGGCCAGCCGGGTCGAACTCACTGAAATCGAGGATGCGTTCGAAGGGGATACCATCATGCCGGACCTGGGACCCGAATGGAAAGAGGTCGCGCGTGAGGAACACTCGGCTCGGGGCGACCATCCGGCTCATGCTTTCGTGACTCTCAAGCGCCCTTTATAGCCGCACCGCTCATGATTCGCCTCGACAACCGATTGCCTGTTCCCGATTCGCTGCGGGGTGCCATTCTGGCGCTCGGCAACTTTGACGGGTTTCACCAGGGCCATCAGGCTGTCGTGGGGGAAGCGATCCGCTGGGCGCGGGAGAGGGGGCGGCCAGCCATCGTCGCCACCTTCGATCCCCATCCCGTCCGCCACTTCAGGCCGGACGCCGAGCCCTTCCGCCTCAGCACACTCGACCAGCGGGAGGAGCTGTTCGGCGCCGCGGGTGCCGACGCGATGCTCGTGCTGCACTTCGATGCCGCCATGGCTGCCATGCCGGCCCGTGACTGGGTGGAGGCGATGCTGGTGCGCCACATGGGGGCGGTCGGCGTCGTCACCGGAGAGGATTTCACTTTCGGCCGATCCAAGGGGGGCAATCCGGAACTGCTGCGCGAAGTGGGCGCCGCTCACGGGCTGGAGGGGCGGACGGTCGGCCCGGTCAGCGATGGCGGCCTGCCGGTGTCGTCCAGTCGCATCCGTGCGGCGCTCAAGAAGGGGGATTGTCAAACGGCGGCCCGCCTCCTTACGCGGCCCTTCGCGATCCGGGGACGCGTGCAGCATGGCGATAAGCTTGGCCGAACCATCGGCTATCCCACCGCCAATCTCGATATGGGCAGTTATGTGCGCCCGCTTTACGGCATCTATGCAGTCACGGGCCGCCTGCCCGGCGGACGCATGGTGCAGGGCGCCGCCAACCTCGGTATCCGTCCGACGTTCGATCCTCCCAAGGAACTTCTCGAACCGTACTTCTTCGACTTTTCGGGCGATCTCTACGGTCAGGAGATCGAGGTGGCGTTCCACCATTTCCTCCGCCCCGAAGCCCGCTTTGACACCCTGGATGCGCTTGTCGCGCAGATGGACAGCGATTGCGCCCGGGCAAGGGAACTGCTCGCCCAGGCGTGAGCAAAATCGCCGGACTTCCAACAGTCCCGCAATTGTTATAGTGCCCGCCGATCATGACTGAACAGCGCGACTATCGTAGCACCGTCTTCCTGCCGAAGACCGATTTCCCCATGAAGGCCGGGCTCCCGCAGAAGGAGCCAGGTATTCTGGCGCGCTGGCAGGCGGAAAAGATCTACGAAAAGACGCGTGAGGCGCGCCGCGGCCGTGAGAAGTTCATCCTTCATGACGGTCCTCCCTACGCCAACGGCGACATGCACATCGGCCATGCGCTGAACCACATCCTCAAGGACATGGTGGTCCGCACCCAGACCTTGCTGGGCAAGGACGCGCCCTATGTCCCCGGCTGGGACTGCCACGGCCTGCCTATCGAGTGGAAGGTCGAGGAAGAGTACCGCAAGAAGAAGAAGAACAAGGACGAAGTCCCCGCCGAGGAATTCCGCGCCGAATGCCGCGCCTACGCCCAGAACTGGGTGAACGTGCAGCGCGAGCAGTTGAAGCGCCTCGGCATCAACGGTGACTGGGACAACCCGTACCTGACGATGGACTTCCAAGCAGAGGCCACCATCGTCGGCGAACTGCTGAAATTTGCCGAAAACGGCATGCTCTATCGCGGCGCCAAGCCGGTGATGTGGAGCCCGGTGGAAAAGACCGCGCTGGCCGAGGCGGAGGTCGAGTACGAGGACATCACCTCGACCCAGATCGACGTGGCGTTCGAGATCGTTGAGTCGCCGATCGAGGAACTGGTCGGCGCCCATGCGGTGATCTGGACGACGACGCCGTGGACGATCCCGGTGAACCAGGCTTTGGCGTATGGGCCTGAGGTGGAATATCACCATTATCGCGCCCACGACGGACGCCGCTTCATCGTCGCTGTGCCCTTGCTGGAGGCGTTTTTCGCACGCACGGGCCTGGGCCCGGTGGCCGAAAACATGATCGGCGACGCCGACTTCGCGGAATATGCGCTCGGCACCTTCAAGGGCGCGGACCTCGCCGGCACCATCACGCGCCACCCGATGCATGCGCTGGGCGGCTTCTTCGCGGAGCCGCGTCCGCTGCTGGCGGGCGATTTCGTCACCACCGACAGCGGCACCGGCCTCGTCCACATGGCGCCCGACCACGGCGAGGACGACTTCGAGCTGTGCAAGGCCAATGGCATCAACCCGAAGTTCGTGGTCGAGGCGGACGGCAAGTACCGCGAGGACTGGCTGTGGCTGGCTGGGCAGGGCTCGGTCATCAACCCCAAGTTCAACGCCCCCGACGGCCCGATCTGCTCGGATCTGCGCGAAGCGGGCGCGTTGCTGGCCGCCTCTGCGGACTACAAGCACAGCTACCCGCATTCGTGGCGGTCCAAGGCCAAGGTGATCTACCGCTGCACCCCGCAGTGGTTCGTCCCGATGGACAAGGCCATGGACTACCAGAGCAAGGGCACCTTGCGCGAAGTGGCACTCCAGGCCATCGCCGACACCCGCTTCGTCCCCGACAAGGGCCGCAACCGTATCGGCGCGATGGTCGAGGGGCGCCCTGACTGGGTGCTCTCGCGCCAGCGCGCGTGGGGCGTGCCGATCACGCTGTTCGTTGACCGCAAAACCGGCGAATACCTGGTTGATGAGGCGGTGAACGACCGCATCCGCGCCGCGATCCTTGCGCAGGGCGTCGACGGCTGGTCCGACGAGGCTGCGCAGGACCTGCTTGGCCCGGACTACGATGCCGCGAACTATGAGCGCGTTGCGGACATCCTCGACGTGTGGTTCGATTCGGGCTCGACTCACGCTTTCGTGCTCGAATCGGGCCGTTGGCCGGACCTGCTGCGTCCCGAAGGCTACCAAGGGCCTACGGCCGACCTTTATCTCGAAGGCTCCGACCAGCATCGCGGCTGGTTCCAGTCCTCGCTGCTCGAATCCTGCGCCACGCGCGGCCATGCGCCTTACAAGGCGGTCCTTACCCACGGCTTCACCATGGACGCCAAGGGCATGAAGATGTCGAAGTCGCTGGGCAACACCATCAGCCCGCTCAAGGTCATGGAGACCAACGGCGCTGACATCATCCGCCTCTGGGCGCTTTCGGTCGACTTCACCGAGGACCACCGCATCGGCGACGAGATCCTGAAGGGCGTGGCCGACCAGTACCGCAAGCTGCGCAACACCCTGCGCTACCTTCTGGGCGCGCTGGACGGGTTCAAGGAAGCCGAACGCCTGCCGGTTGAGGAGATGCCAGAACTCGAGCGCTACGTGCTCGCGCTGCTGGGCGATCTGGACAGGACGCTGCGGAGTGCCGTCGACGCCTTTGACTTCAACACCTACGTGCGATCGCTGCTGGACTTCTGCAACGAGGACCTGTCTGCGTTCTTCTTCGATATCCGCAAGGACTGCCTCTACTGCGACGCAGCCACGGATCCGAAGCGACGCGCGTACCGCACCGTTCTGGACATCCTGTTCCATGCCCTGATCCGCTACGCCGCCCCGGTGATCGTGTTCACCGCTGAGGAGACCTGGGGTTCGCGCTACCCGGACGGCGGCAGCGTCCACCTGCTGGAATGGCCCGAAGTCCCGGCGGTCGAGGCCGACGCCGCCAAGTGGGCCGAGCTTCGCGCCCTTCGCGAAAAGGTGACCGAGGCAATCGAGCCGCTGCGCCGCGAGAAGGTCATTGGCTCCAGTCTTGCCGCCGTGGTCACGGTGCCGGATACGGCGCCCGAGGGCGATCTGGCCGAGCTGTTCATCACCGGGAAAGTTACCCGCGACCATGGCTCGGGCGTGAGCGTCACGCCTTCCAACGACCACAAGTGCGGCCGCTGCTGGCGCCATCTCCCGGGAGTTGCCGAGGATGGTGATCTCTGCGCTCGCTGCGAGGACGTGGTGGAGACGACAGCGTGACGGCGTGGCCCAAACGCGGTCTCGGCCTGTTGCTGGCAGTGGTCACCTACGCTGTGGACCAGGGCATCAAGGGATGGGTGGTCGATGATCTGGATCTCGACCGGATCGGGCAGGTCTACGTGCTGCCGTTCTTCAACCTGACCTGGACGCAGAATTTCGGCGTGTCACTTGGCCTGTTCACGGCCGGATCGCCGGAGGGGCGTTGGGCGCTCGTGGCGATGACCGCCGCGATCGCCGCTTTCGTGCTGATCTGGCTGCTGCGGGAGCGCAAGCTGCCGGAAATCGGCGCCCTCGGCTTGGTGCTGGGCGGCGCTGCGGGTAACATCCACGATCGCTTCAACGTGGGCTACGTCATCGACTACGCAGACCTGCATTTCGGTGACTGGCGGCCCTTCCTGATCTTCAATCTGGCCGATGCCGCTATCACCATCGGCGTCCTGATTATCCTTGCCCGATCCCTGTTTTCGCGCGACAAGCCCGATGCAGAGGCGGAACCCGCCCCACAGGCCTGAATAAAAAACGCGAGTTGATTTTGATGCGCATGAAGAAAACCGGTGCCTTCGTTCTCGTCGCGACCGGCGCGGTCCTGCTCTCGGCCTGCGGCAGCACGGGCCTGTTCAACCGCAGCCGTCCCGACGAATTTGCCGTGCAGCGGCAGACCCCGCTGGTGGTGCCGCCCGATTTCTCACTGAGCCCCCCCAAGGAAGGGCAGCCGCGCCCCACCAACGACTCTCTCCAGCAGCAGACGCTGGACGCTCTGTTCGGCGGTCCGCAGGCGCGCAGCGAGGTGGAAAAATCGGCGCTGGATCTCGCCGGCACGGCGGCTCCGGGCATCCGCTCGACAGTCGGGGATCCGGGCACTTACACGGTCGCCAAGGGCCAGGTCACCCGCGCCATCCTCGCCGCCCCGCAGGGGGATGGCCGCGACGCGCAGACTTCGGTCGGAAGCTGAAGCTTCGCCGCACACGCTATAAAAAAGGGCCGGACAGTGAAGTCCGGCCCTTTTTCTTTGGTCCGACGGCGACCGGTTCAGCCGTCCCCGGCCACGCCGTCGTCGCTGGCTGCGGGGAGCTCGGCGTTCACAAGCACCTTGTCGATCTTGAGGCCGTCCATGTCGATGACCTCGAAGCGCCAACCCTGCTCTACGAAGTTTTCCCCCTCGCGCGGGACCTTGCGCAGGACGTGAAGCACGTAACCGGCGATCGTCGCGAAATCGCGGTCTTCCGGGAGAGTCATGCCGAGGCGGTCGGCCAGGGCATCAGCGGGCATCGCGCCAGACACCAGCAGCGAACCGTCATCGCGCGTGACGATCATGGGCTCGTCGCCTTCGTCCTGGTGTGAAACGAAGGTTCCCGCCAGCGCGGAGAGAACGTCCGAGGGCGTCACCACGCCTTCGAGATGGCCGTATTCGTCATGCACCACCGCCATCGACACCTCGGCGGTCTGGAGCTTGCGAAGCGCGTCCATGGCGTCGAGCTGGTCCGGTATGACCTCGGCCTTGCGCATCATGGCCCGCACGTCGACGGTCTCGCCGGCGATGAGCGCGGCAAGCACTTCCTTGACCTTGAGGATGCCGATCACGTTGTCCGGTGCGCCTTCGCCGTCCATCACCGGCAGTAAGGAATGCGGCGACGCCTTTATCTTGGCGCGCAGCTGGTCTTCGTCCGCATCGGCATCGATCCAGTCGATCTGGTTGCGCGGCGTCATGAGCTCGCGGACGGGCCGCTCGGCGAGACGCAGCACGCCTGTCATCATCGCGCGCTCTTCTTCCTCGATCACGCCGGAGCGTGTCGCCTCGGCGAAGATCATGTGCAGTTCCTCCGCCGTCAGCCGTTCGGTATCGCCGCTGCGGATGGAGAACAGGCGCAGGATGACGCCGGAGGAGCGGTCCAGCAGCCACACGAACGGGCCCATGATGCGGGCAAGCAGGCTCATCGGCTGCGCCATGACGAGGGCGACCGGTTCCGCCATGCGCAGCGCCAGCTGCTTGGGCACCAGTTCGCCCACGACCACGCTGAGGTAGGTTGTCGCCACAATGACAAGCGCGAAACCGAGTTCGGCGGCGAAACGCGGCGGCACCCCCATCAGCGCCAGCCGGTCGCCGACCGGTCCGCCGAGGCTGGAGCCGGAATAGGCGCCGGCGATGATGCCGATCAGCGTGATGCCGATCTGTACGGTGGACAGGAACCGGCCCGGCTCCTCCGCCAGATCGAGTGCGGTCTTGGCCGCCCGGCTGCCCTTGTCGGCAGAGACCTTCAGGCGCGCCGACCGCGCGGAGACGATGGCCAGTTCGGACATCGAGAACAGCCCGTTTAGGAATATCAGGCCGATGATGATGAGGACGTCAGTCCAGGGAAAGGGTGTCACAGTGCCTTCATCGCTAGCAGAGAATAGGCCGAACGCGAAGAACCCCCGTGGGGATGCAACGCTTTGTTGCAGGAGCTTGCAGGGAACCGGTCGACCTTCGGGTTGTTGAGGCCCCATAAGCCATTTGCCGTTCATGTTCACTACCGCACAGATGTCTATATGAAGGCACATCCAGAGGAAGGGACAACCCAGATGAAGAAGTCGCGCCTGATCACTTCGGCCGCCGCAGTACTTGCGATGGTCTCCGTTTCCGCCTGTGTCACCGATCCGAACACGGGTGAGCGCAAGGTTTCGCGCACGGCGATCGGTGGCGCCGGCGGCGCCGGGCTCGGCTACCTGCTGGGCAGCGTGATTGGCGGCAAGACCGCGCGTATCGTCGGCGCAGGTATCGGCGGCGTCGCTGGCGGTGTCGTCGGTTACCAGATGGACAAGCAGATCAGGGAGCTGAAGGAGCAGACCGCCGGTTCAGGCATCGACGTCAGCCAGCAGGGCGACGGCATTCTCGTGAACCTGCCGGACGTGACATTCGCTGTCGATTCGACCGTCATCAGCCCGTCGTTCCAGACTTCGCTGGACAAGGTCGCTCAATCGATGGTGCAGTACCCGAACAGCCTCGTAGACGTCTATGGCCACACCGATTCGACCGGGTCCGCCACCTACAACATGGATCTGTCCAAGCGCCGCGCGGACGCGGTGGCCCGCTACCTGATCAGCCGGGGTGTCTCGTCCGCCCGTATCCAGACGCAGGGCATGGGCATGAACTACCCCGTGGCCGACAACAACACGACCGAAGGCCGCGCTCTCAACCGCCGCGTCGAGATCAAGATCACCCCGGTCACCACCGAGGACGCCAACTCGGCCCAGTAATCAGCACTTCCGCGTAAAGCGGGATCGGGGAAGGGGCCGGCGCGGCGACGCACCGGCCCCTTCTTCGTATGGCTGGTCTTGCAGGAATCACAGGCGAAGCGACCATCCGGACGGATCGCTTGAACCGCTTTCAGTTTTCCCTAGTCTGCGCTGATCGGGGTGGGGAAACATCATGAAATTCAAGGCATTCTTGGGGCTGCTGGCGGTGACGCTGCCGGTTCAACCGGCGCAGGCAGCCTGGCTGGAAGCTTCCAGCGATCACTTCGTCATCTATGCCAACGATACGACGAAGAACGTCACCCGTTTTGCTGAGCAGCTGGAGCGATACCATGCCGGGGTAGCGCTCGTTTTCAATACGGACACGGCGAGACCAAGTCCGTCCAACCGCGTCACTGTCTACGTGGTGAAGAACGAGCGCGAGGTGCGCAAGCTGCACGGGGGCAAGGACGATCAGGTTGCGGGCTTCTATGTGCCTGCCGCTGGAGGATCGCTGGCGATCGTTCCAGCCGTGGAGGCGGCCAGTGGAGCCGTGACCTGGTCCATGGTCGTCCTGCTGCACGAATACGCTCACCATTTCATGATTTCGTCGAGTGCCATGCCGATGCCGCGCTGGGTTGGTGAAGGCGCGGCTGAATTCTTCGCCTCGGCCAAGTTCGAGATGGACGGCAGTCTGTGGATGGGGCGGCCCGCGGTCCACCGCGCCGGAGGGCTGTTGCTGGGCAAGGACGTGCAGGTCGCGGAACTGCTTGATCCGGAAGCGACGGCGAAGCTGAGGCTCAGTCAAATGGACGGATTTTATGGCAAGAGCTGGCTGCTCTACCACTACCTCACCTTCAACGAGGCTCGTCGCGGGCAGTTCAGCCGCTACCTTGCCTTGCTCGGAGAAGGCAAGAGCCAGACGGTCGCAGCCACAGAAGCCTTCGGGGACTTTGCCGCACTGGAGAAAGAGCTGGACCGCTATCTGGTACAGCGCAGACTGTCAGCGCTTAAAATCGACGCGGGCAAGCTGAAGATCGGACCGGTGGCCTTGCGCGCCCTCTCTGCCGGCGAGGGGGCCATGATGAACGTCCGCGTGCGGTCGAAGCGCGGTGTTTCTGAAGAGGAGGCCATGGCGGTACTTGCGGAGGCGCGCGCAATAGCGGCGCTGCATCCGGACGATCCGGCCGTCCTCTCGGCGCTGGCGGAGTGCGAGTACGACGCCGGTAATGATGGGGAGGCGGTGACGGCCGCGGATGCGGCTCTCAAGCGCGACCCTCGGCAGGTCAACGCGTACCTGCAGAAAGGCTACGCGCTGCTTCGCATCGCCGCAGACTTGGATGGAGACGCGCGGGAGGCAGCTTACAAGGTGGCGCGCGCGCCCTTCATTGCCCTGAACCGGCTTGAGAACGACCATCCCCTCCCCTTGATCTACTATTATCGCGGGTTCGTGGAGCGGGGGCAAAAGCCGTCGCAGCTGGCCATCGACGGCCTGGTCCGGGCGATGCAGTTGGCCCCCTTCGATCTGGGACTTCGCGCGGAGCTCGGCATGGCCCTCATTGCGCTCGGGCGGCATGGGGACGCCAAAGCGGTCCTCGCGGCGGTGGCGGCCAATCCCCACGGCGGCAGTCTCAGCGACTACGCTCGCAAGGCGATCGAAAGGATGGGCAAGGATCCCGCCTGGCGTGGTGAGCCCATGGACACGAAAGAGGATGGCACGACCGAGGCTTGAGGCAGCCCCGGCGCGCTCTCAGGCCGAGTAGCGCGCCGCTCGGTCCGCGAGGCGCTCCACGGCAGCGGCGTGTATGCCGTTCGAGGACACCAGGAGGCCGAAGGCTCGCGGATCGTGCTTGTTGTAATTGAGCGGTTTTCCAAAGGCGTCGGTTACTGCAGCCCCTGCCTCGCGCGCAATCAGCCCGGCCGCTGCGATATCCCACTCGTACCCCCAGCGCAGCGTCGCCAGCAGGTCAGCGTCCCCGGATGCAACCATCGCCATGCGAAGCGCGATCGAGTTGGGCTGCGGCACGAGGGTCAGATCCGCGTCTTCGGGCGCGAGCTTTTGCGCCGGTACCCGCGATCCGGCCAGCGCCTCGCGGCGGCTGGCGTGAAGGCGCGTGCCGTTCAGCCAGGCGCCTTTCCCGGCTTCGGCTGACCAGAATTCGCCGCCTTCCTCCCGCCGCCGGACGGGGGCATACAAGTAGCCGAGAAGCGGCCGGCGGGTGTTCACCAGGGCCACGGACACGGCCCAGCCGCTGCGGCCCCGGATGTAGTCGCGCGTGCCGTCGATCGGGTCGACCAGCCAGACGAGCTCCCGATCCTGTCGCTCCCGCGTGTCGGCGGTTTCCTCCGACAGCCAGCCGGCGGCGGGGAGCAGTTCGGTCAGTTCCGTCTTCAGGAACGCATCGACCGCAAGGTCGGCGGTGCAGACCGGGCTGCCGGGCGTCTTTTCCCACGATTCAAGCTCGTGGCCGTCACCCGGCCAGCCCGCCAGAGCGATCCGGCCGGCCTCCCGTACGATGGCTTCCAATTTGCTGCGGTCAATCATTCGAACGGGATTCCAGTTATCGATACTGCAAACTGTTAGCAAATGAGCAGGATCAAATTTGCAGACCCCATGCATTTGCGCAGACAGCGGGCCTTTTCAAGGCGGGCCGGATGTGCTTAGGCGGCTAGCGAACATATGGCTACGGCGCCTTCCCCGGGAACCTCCAGCAGAAAGCGATTTGAGCGATGAACATCCACGAATACCAGGCCAAGGAACTCCTCGCGAAGTATGGCGTGGGCATCCCCGCCGGCATCGCCGCCCTCACTGTCGAGGAAGCGGTGGCGGCTGCCAAGCAGCTGCCGGGGCCGCTCTATGTCGTCAAGGCACAGATCCACGCGGGTGGCCGCGGCAAGGGCAAGTTCAAGGAACTCCCCGCCGACGCCAAGGGCGGCGTGCGTCTCGCCAAGTCGATCGAGGAAGTTGAAGCCTTCGCCAAGGAAATGCTCGGCAACACGCTCGTCACCATCCAGACCGGCGAAGCGGGCAAGCAGGTGAATCGCCTCTACGTGACGGACGGCGTCGACATCGACAAGGAATACTACCTGTCGATGCTCGTGGACCGCAAGACCGGTCGCGTCGCGATGATCGTGTCGACCGAAGGCGGTATGGACATCGAGGAAGTCGCGCACAACACCCCCGAGAAGATCACCACGATCACGATCGATCCGGCGGAAGGCTTCCAGCCTCACCACGGCCGCGCGGTCGCCTTCGCCCTCAAGCTCACCGGTGACCTCAACAAGCAGGCCCAGAAGCTGGCGAAGCAGCTCTACACCGCGTTCATCGCGATGGATTGCGACATGGTCGAGATCAACCCGCTGGTCGAGAGCAAGGACGGCCAGCTGCTCGTCCTCGACACCAAGATGAGCTTCGACTCGAACGCTCTTGCCCGTCATCCCGACATCTTCGCTCTGCGCGACGAGACCGAGGAAGATCCGGCCGAGATCGAGGCATCGAAGTACGACCTCGCCTACATCAAGCTTGATGGCGACATCGGCTGCATGGTGAACGGCGCCGGCCTTGCCATGGCGACGATGGACATCATCAAGCTGAACGGCATGTTCCCGGCCAACTTCCTTGACGTGGGCGGTGGCGCCAACAAGGAGAAGGTAACCGCGGCGTTCAAGATCATCCTCGCGGACCCCGCCGTGAAGGGCATCCTCGTGAACATCTTCGGCGGCATCATGAAGTGCGACATCATCGCCGAGGGCATCGTCGCGGCCGCCAAGGAAGTGAACCTCTCGGTTCCGCTCGTCGTCCGCCTCGAAGGCACCAACGTGCAGCAGGGCAAGGACATCCTGGCGAACTCCGGCCTGGCCATCGTTCCCGCCAACGACCTGGGCGACGCTGCCAAGAAGATCGTCGCCGAAGTCCAGGCTGTCGCCTGAACCCGATGATGCGCCTGGTGCGCTTCATTTACGGCTGAACAGAATGCGGCGGGGGTCCTGTGACCTCCGCCGTTTTTGCATGCCAGGTGGAGCGGGCCGGTGTAGTTCAGCTTTGCCATCCCCAAGGGGTTCCCGTGTGTGCGGGACTTGACGCAAGGGTAAAGGATGGCAATAGCTCCCTCGTGAGAGTTAATTGCGCGGTTAAATTGCCGTCCCAACAGTGAGAGGACAGATCGCAATGAAGATCATCGTGCCCGTGAAGCGGGTGATCGATTACAACGTTAAGCCGCGGGTCAAGGCCGACGGCACCGGGGTCGACCTGGCCAACGTCAAGATGAGCATGAACCCGTTCGATGAGATCGCGGTCGAAGAAGCCATCCGTCTCAAGGAAGCGGGCAAGGCGGAAGAGATCGTCGCCGTCTCCGTCGGGCCGGCCAAGGCACAGGAAACGCTGCGCACCGCCCTTGCCATGGGTGCGGACCGCGCCATCCTCATCGAAACCGATGCCGAAGTGGAACCGCTCGCCGTGGCGAAGATCCTCAAGGCGATCGTGGCCGAGGAGAATCCGGGCCTCGTGATCCTTGGCAAGCAGGCGATCGACGACGATTCGAACCAGACCGGCCAGATGTTGGCGGCGCTGCTTGGTCGTCCGCAGGGCACGTTTGCCTCCAAGGTCGAAATCGACGGCGATTCGGTGTCTGTGACCCGTGAAGTCGACGGCGGCCTTGAAACGGTGAAGCTGTCGCTCCCCGCCATTGTCACCACCGACCTTCGCCTGAACGAGCCGCGCTACGCTTCGCTGCCCAACATCATGAAGGCGAAGAAGAAGCCGCTCGACGTGAAGAGCCCCGCCGATTTCGGCGTCGACATCGCGCCGCGCCTCAAGACGCTCAAGGTTTCCGAACCGGCCGTGCGCTCGGCCGGCGTCAAGGTCGCCGACGTTGATGCGCTCGTCGCCAAGCTCAAGGAACTGGGAGTCGCCTGATGAAGACGCTTGTTTGGGTCGAACACGACAACGCGTCGGTCAAGGACGCGACGCTTTCCGCCGTTACCGCCGCTGCAAAGCTGGGTGAAGTTGATCTGCTGGTCGCGGGATCGAATTGCCGTGCTGTGGCCGATGCCGCTGCGCAGATCACCGGCGTCGGCAAGGTACTCGTCGCCGACAACGCGGCATACGAGCACGCGCTGGCAGAGAACGTCGCTCCGCTGGTTGCCGAACTGATGGCCAGCCACGACGCCTTCATCACGCCGGCCACGACCACTGGCAAGAACATCGCGCCGCGCGTGGCCGCTCTTCTTGACGTGATGCAGATCTCGGACATCCTTTCGGTTGAAGGCGAGAAGACCTTCACTCGCCCGATCTACGCCGGCAACGCCATTGCGACGGTTGAATCGAGCGATGCGAAGCTCGTCATCACCGTGCGCGGCACGGCCTTCGCCAAGGCCGAAGCCACGGGCGGTTCGGCTGCGGTCGAGGACGTGACGGCGACCAACGGGCAGGGGGGCGATGCCGGCCTGTCAACCTTCGTGGGTGCCGAGCTGGCGAAGTCGGAGCGTCCGGAACTGACCAGCGCGAAGATCATCGTTTCGGGTGGCCGTGCGCTGAAGGATTCCGAGACGTTCGAAGCGACCATCCTGCCGCTTGCCGACAAGCTCGGTGCAGCGGTCGGCGCTTCACGCGCGGCCGTCGACGCGGGTTACGTGCCCAACGACTATCAGGTGGGCCAGACCGGCAAGATCGTGGCGCCGGAAGTGTACATCGCCGTGGGTATCTCGGGCGCGATCCAGCACCTTGCGGGCATGAAGGACTCCAAGACCATCATCGCCATCAACAAGGACGAGGACGCACCCATCTTCCAGGTCGCGGACGTCGGCCTCGTGGCGGACCTGTTCACGGCCGTGCCGGAGCTGACCGGCAAGCTCTGATCGGCTGCCTCAGCCACAGCAAACAGAAAGCCCCGGTCGGAAACGGCCGGGGCTTTTCGCGTTTGAACATTCCCTGAGGGAGCGCTGGCCTGAGCCGGCGGATCAGGGCTGGCGGTGCAGAAGGTTAACGCGGACCGGCGGAGTTTCGTCGGCAAGGTCGTGGGTCCCGTACCGCTCGAAGCCGAGGTGTCGGGCAACCCTGTCCGACCCGACATTGCCTTCTTCGATCATGCAGGTGATCCGTGTCGGGCCGTGCGCCTCGTCGAACCACGACAGGACGGCGCGCATCACCTCCAGCGCAACGCCTTGGCGCCACCAGTCACGACGCACGATCCACCCGGCCTCGGGCACATTGTCTATGCCTGCCTCTGCCCCGAAGCCGCGCCAGCTGTGGAATATGCCGCAGCTGGCGATAATTTCGGGCCGGCCGCGCTCACGGACGGCGAAAAGGCCGTAGCCATACAGTGCCCAGGAGCCGGCGCTGCGCAGCAGACGGTCGAACTGCTGCGGCTCTCCGGCTCGTACGAGGCCGAGAAACCGGCGTGTCTCCTCGTCCTCCAGCAGGCGGCACATGTCCGGAAGATCGGCCGCCTGTGGCTGCCATAAGTCGAACCGCTCCGTCGAAAGAAAGGATTGTGCGTTCATAGCAGGCTGTCGATCGCATGGATGCAAAGGCCGAACAAGCCACCGACCAGGGTACCGTTGATGCGGATGAACTGCAGGTCGCGCCCCACCGCGGCCTCAAGCCTGTTGCTGATCGTACGCGCGTCCCACCGTCGCACCGTTTCCGACACCAGGCGGACAATCTCGTCCCCGTACCGCGCGGTCACGCCGACGAGCGTACGCCGTGCAAACCGGTTGATCTGGCTCTGCAAACGGGCATCGCCCCGCAGCGCGCTTCCCAACTCCCCCAGCATCGTCGCCAGTTGACCGCCAAGGGCCGCGTCGGGGTCGCGCGCCGCCTCTATGAGCTTGCGGCGCAGCCGCTCCCAGACCGACTGCCACCACTGCCCGACAGCGGGATTGCCGATCAGCTCGCGCTTGGCCTTCTCGACCTTTTCCCGTGTTTCCGGGTCATTCACCAGCCGGTCGGCCAGATCCTCAAGAAGGTGCTCGACCTTCAGCTTGAGGGGATGATCGGGCTGCACGATCATCTCGGCCAGCAGCTTGTAAAGCCCGTCGAGCACCGAATTGGCGATGCGTGAATCCAGACCCGTCAGGCGCAGGAGACTGTGAGCCCTTTCGCGGATCATGGCGCGAACCATGTCCTCGTTCGCTTCCAGAGCCTGCCCTGCCCAGCGCACCGCACCCTCGAGGAGGGGAAGGTGGCGGCGGTCTGCGATCATCACTGACAGCATCTGACCAAGAAGAGGCGCAACTTCGACACGCTCGAGCTGGCGTGCAAGACCCGATCGGACCTGGTCCCCCAGCCGTTCCGGGTCGAGCGATTCGAGGATATCGGCGAGGAGGTTCGCACCGCCCGCCCGGATCCGGTTCTCGCCCCCGCGTGCGGGATCGGAAAGGAACGCGCCAGCGGCGGCCGCGAAGTTGAAGCCGATAACCCGGCGGGCAACGACCTGCGGGGTGAGGAAGTTGTCCCGCAGGAACGTGGCCATCGAATCGGCGATGCGATTCTTGTTCTCTGGGATGATGGCGGTGTGGGGAATGGGAAGGCCGAGCGGGCGCCGGAACAGGGCGGTCACGGCGAACCAATCCGCGAGACCGCCGACCATCGCAGCTTCGGTGAAGGAGATGGCATAGCCCCAAGCCGGGTGCGTGCCCGCGATCCGCCGAAGCACAAGGAAGGCGATGGCCATGGCCATCAGCAGCCCGGTGGCGAAGAGGCGCATGCGTCGGGCCCGATCGGTCTGTATCGTGGACGCTACGTCCGCGTTCCTGCGCGCGCCTTTCAGCAAGGCTTCCCTTTCCTACTCGGCCGGATGCGGATGGAAATCGCCCTCCGCAGTGCCGGACCCGTGCTTCTCCGGATCGTAGGTCAGCAGCGACTTGCGCAGTTTAGGCCCGATCCGCTTCTCGAAACCATCGGCAAGACTGAAGGCTGCAGGTACGATGACCAGGGTCAGCAGGGTGGAGACGATCAGGCCACCGATCACGACAACACCCATCGGCTGACGGAATGCGCCGTCACCCGAGAGCGACAGGGCGGTGGGCACCATGCCTGCGGTCATCGCCACGGTCGTCATCACGATCGGCTGGGCGCGCTTGTGCCCTGCGTCCATGATCGCGGTGAGCTTGTCGACGCCCTTGACCATTTCCTCGATAGCGAAGTCGATCAGCAGGATGGAGTTCTTGGCCACGATGCCGAGCAGCATCAGGATACCAATATAGACCGGCATCGAGATGGGCTGGTTCCACAGGACGAGCGCGAGCAGGCCGCCCAGCGGCGCGAGCAGAAGCGAGGCCATGTTTACCAGCGGCGAGACGAACCGCTTGTAGAGCAGCACCAGCACCGCGAAGACGAGGAAGATTCCGCTGATGACGGCGGTGACGAAGTTCGAGATCATCTCGGCCTGCCACTTGTCCTCGCCGACCGGGGCGTTGGACACGCCGGCGGGCAGGTTCTTCATGATCGGCAGGTTCTGGATCGCGGCCATGACCGGCCCCTTGACCTGCCCTTCGCCAAGATCGGCGCCGACGAAGACGCGGCGGGACTGGTTGTAGCGCTGGATCTGCGTCGGACCGGCGCCGAAGCGGATTTCCGCAACGCGCTTGAGCGGCACGGTTCCCCCGGAGACGGTCGATACCGGCAGGTTCTCGATGGTGGAGAAGTCTCGGCGGGAACCGCGATCCAGGATCACACGGATCGGCACCTGCCGGTCGTTGAGCGAGAACTTGGCCGCGTTCTGGTCGATTTCGCCCAGAGTGGCGATACGGATGGTCTGGCTGAGCGCGGCGGTCGTTACGCCGAGCTGCGCGGCAAGGTCCACGCGCGGCACGATGATGAGTTCGGGCCTTTGCAGGTCGGCCGCGATACGGGGCGCGACGACGCCCGGCACCTTGCGCATCTGCTCGACCAGAGTTTGCGCGGTGCGGTTCAGCAGTTCGGAGTCGCTGCCGGACAGCATGATCGAAAGATCGCGTCCGCTGCCGAACCCGCCCGCCTGCGAAGCGAAGCTGACGCGGGCATCCGGGATTTGCTGAAGCTGCGAGGCCAGGCGTCGCTCGAACTCGATGCTGGTCGCATCGCGCTGATCCGCCTTCTTCAGGGCGATGTAGAGATTACCCGAACCCTCACCGGCGAATTCCAGCACCCGTTCCACCTCCGGCTGCTTTTCCAGAAGCCGAGCCACCTGACCGGTGACCGCCTGCGTCTGCTCCAGCGTGGTTCCGGGCACCATCTCGATCTTCACCTGGCTGGTGTCGTTGTTGGTGCTGGGCTGGAACTGCTGGGGAAGCCCCCCCAGCAGAGCGAACGTCACGACGAGCGCGTAGACCGAGGCGCAGAAGGCGTAGAAGCGGTGGTCGTGCATCCGCGCGATCACGCGGTCTGTGAAGTAGCGATACCAGCGTCCGAACGCCCCCGCGAAGCGGGCGAGGAAACGCAGCAGGCGACCCAGCAGCCAGATGGCCACCGGTACTCCGATCGGCGCGAGTATCGCGGCCAGCACGAATGCAGCCTTGCTCAGTCCGATCTTGGTGAGCCCTGCCTGCAGCACCTGGAACAGCAGCCCTGCTGCGATCAGGCCGCCTGCGATCAGCAGCAGGAAGGCAAGCACGCCGAGAATGCGGAAGAGCCAGTTGGACGGCTGGCGCACGAGCAGCGCCTTGCGCCTGTGCGCCTCGCTGCTGTCCAGCGTCCAGGCGAGGACTTTCATGTAGCGGTCCATGATCCGGCCACCGCCATGTTCCGCATGCCCGTGGGCCTTGAGGAAGTAGGCCGCCACCATCGGCGTGATGATTCGGGCGACGGCAAGGCTCATCAGCACGGCTACCACGACGGTGAGGCCGAACGCCTTGAAGAACTGGCCCGGGATGCCCGGCATGAGGCCGACGGGGAGGAACACCGCGACGATGGAGAAGGTGGTGGCGACGACCGCCAGTCCGATCTCGTCCGCCGCGTCGATGGACGCCTGATACGCGCTTTTGCCCATGCGCATGTGCCGGACGATGTTCTCGATTTCCACGATCGCGTCGTCGACGAGGACGCCCGCCACGAGGCTGAGTGCCAGCAGCGAGAGGAAGTTCAGCGTGAAGCCGAGCATGTCCATGAACCAGAAGGTCGGGATCGCGGACAGCGGAATGGCGAGCGCCGAGATCATCGTTGCGCGCCAGTCCCGCAGGAACAGGAAGACGATGACGATGGCGAGCACGGCGCCTTCGACCAGCGCCTCCATCGAACTGGTGTACTGCCCCCGGGTATAATCCACCTGCGAGAACAGGCGCGTGATGTGAATGTCGGGGTGGCTCTTCTGGATTGCGTCCAGCTTTTCCATCGCGCTGTCGTAGACGGCGACATCGGATGCGCCGCGGGCACGTTCGAAACCGAATGTCACGACCTCGCGTCCGCTCACGTGGGCGACGTCGGTGCGTTCGGAGTAGGCGTCCGACACAGACGCGATATCCGACAGCTTGACAGAGCGCCCGCCGCCCAGGTTGATCCGCTTTTGCGAAAGGTCGTACGCGGTTTCCGCATTGCCTAGCACGCGCACCGACTGCCTTGACCCGGCGATCTCGGCCTGGCCGCCCGCAGCGTCGACGTTGACCTGCCGCAGGACGTTGTTGAGCGCTTCGGCACTGACGCCGAGGGCCTGCATTCGTTCAGGATCGACGACGACGCGGATCTCGCGCGTCACACCGCCGTCACGATCGACCGCCGCCATGCCCGGCACGCTGAGCAGGGTCTTGGCGATGGTGTCGTCCACGAACCAGCTCAATTGCTCGATGGTCATGTCGTCGGCGCTGACGGAGAAGTAAGCCAGCGAGCCACTGCCGCCTTCGATCTTCTGCACCTGCGGCTCCAGGATGCCATCTGGTAACTGCCCGCGCACCTGGTCGACGGCGTTCTTCACCTGCTGAGTCGCCACGTCGACGTTGCTGCCGACGGAGAAGAAGACAAGCGTCGTCGACTGCCCTTCGGAGGCGGTCGACTGGATTTCCTCCACGCCCGGTATGGACCGCACGGCGCCTTCCACGATCTGCGTGATCTGGGTTTCGATCTCCTTTGGCGCCGCGCCCGGCTGGGAGACGCCGACACGCACGCCAGGGAACTCGATGTCCGGCATGTTGTTCACGTCCATCCGCATGAACGAGACGATCCCGGCGATCATCAGGCCGATGAAGAAGACGATGGGGATGATCGGATTGCGGATCGACCAGGCGGAGATGTTGCGCAGGCCCATGGCTTGTCTCGCCTGTTACTTGGAGGAAGTGGTGAGGCGGGTTTTGACCTTGTCGCCTTCGTTCAGGAAGCCGCCGGCGCGCATCACAACCTTCTCGGTGCCGTCGAGGCCCTCCGTGATCGTGATTCCCTTCGCGGTGACCAGCCCCGTCTTCACGGTGCGGCGTCGAACATGGTCCGTCTGGTCCACGATGTAGACGAACGCGCCCTTGGCATCGCTCTGGATGGCCGATTCCGGCAGCATGGGGGCGACGAGGGTTCCGCTGCGGATGACGGCGGTGGCGAATCCGCCGGGGCGCAGGGCGCGATCATATGTGAGAGCGACGCGCGCAATGCCCTGACGTGTCTCCTGGTCGATTACCGGCGAAAGCTGCCATACCTGACCGACGAAGGTCTTGCCCGAGCCGGCCGGCGTGACGCTGGCCTGCACACCCGCGGAAAGCTTGGCGAGGTCATCCTCGGACATGCGGGCGAGCAGTTCCATCTCGCCGTCCCTGGCAAGCTGAAACAGAACGCCGCTGCCGCCGCTGACGACCTGGCCCAGTTCGACATTGCGCTCCAGCACGAGACCGGACGCGGGCGCGATGATGTTGAGGCGCGCGTTCTGCGCACGAAGCTGGGCGAGGCTGGCGCGGGCAACCTTGACGCGGGCCTCTGCAGCGTCGCGCGTGGCGGTCAGTTGGTCGATGTCGGCCTTGGAAATGAAGCCACGGTCGACGAGCTTCAGGCCGCGATCGAGGTTGGACTGGGCGATGCGGGCATCGGCCGCGGCGACTTCGACCTGGGCAGCCTGGCTGGCCGCCGCCTGAACCTGGACGGAGCGATCGACGACGGCAAGAACCTGGCCCTGGCTGACCCAGTCGCCGGCATCGACGCGCACCTCGCGCACTTCGCCGCCTTCGCCCACGGCGCCTACCGGCATGGCTCGTCGCGCGGCGAGCGTGCCGGTGGCCGTGATTTCTCCGGCCACGCTCGCGCGGCCCGGAACTATGACGGAGACGACCGGAATCTGTGTGTTTCCGGCGGCCGCCGCATCATCAGGGCCGCTCTCGTGAAGCACGAACCAGAGCGCTACCGCAAGCAGCGCGACAGCCACGATGACGAGGATGATCACCCGGCGAGAGCGCCGATCCAGTTCATCGTCCGCTACCAGCGGAACATCTACCCCGTCAGGAACGCGGGTTTCCGCGGAAAGCCCGTCGCCAGATACAATCTTGCTGTCGTAATTCATCTTTTCACCGCAAGCATAACACGCGCCCCCCCGGCGGCGTGCTTCTTCCACCGCACGGAAGGCTTTCGCTTGAAGTGACGCGAGCCGCCGATGAGGTTTAAACGGCTGGATTCATATACTGGCGGGAACAAGGTGGCAACGTGAACTCGGCCCCTGTCCCATGTGCATCGACGAACGACTTCATTGCTGATGAAGTCCTGTACTGACGCGCTTTGTTGCAAAAGAATGCAAAAAGCGGCCACAAAAGTATTGGGGCCGGCTTTTTACGAAGCCCTGACGGCGTTTTCAGAACTTCTGCTGGCGCTCGTAAAGATCGCGGTAATGCTGAATGCGCGTGACGCGAAGACCTTGCATTCCTGAACGGTCGACGGCGCGCTGCCAGGAGGCGAACTCCTCCAGCGTCAGGTTGTACCGCGAGCATACCTCGTCGATCGTCAGGAGCCCACCGTTCACGGCGGCAACGACTTCCGCCTTGCGCCGAACCACCCAGCGCGTCGTGTCAGGGGGCGGGAGATTGTCGACCGTCAGCGGCTCACCAAGCGGGCCGATCACCTTGTCCGGGCGAATTTTCTGGTTCTCGATCATCTTTACCCTCGCTCGCCGCTACCGTTCACACCGGCGGCAGGGGTATCCGTACCATTCGGGGGCTTGCCATTGCTTGAAACATCAAGGTTAACGCTTCTTAGGCAAGTTTGATAACTATCGAGAGCGGGCACTGCGGCGCCGGCAAAGCTGCCCCGCAGGCGCAGGATGGACGCTGCGGCGTCCTCCCGCGTTTCCGGCTCGCCATAGGCCGCGAAAAGGCGGGATCGAAGCGCGAGCCAGTCAATGCCGTTCGCGTCAAGGGGAAGGGGGGCGCTGGTCTCTGTACCTCGATGGACTTCGCAGGCGCGGCCCGGCTCACTCCCGCCGAAGAAATTGGTATGGTTACGTGCGGCATTCATGGGACCGCGTTAGTGCGAAGCGGTCAAGATATCGTAAACGCCGCGTTTACGCTGACCGCAAAAAGCGGCGGTGCAGGGGCCTGCGGGAGGTAGGAATCTGTGCCCCGCATCTGTATGAGCGGCGGGATCATGACCGCTGCCCCTGATCTTCTCTCCGGCCTTGATGCCGCAGCCCTGTTCCAGCTTCCCGAGCCGCTGTCCGAGCGGCGCATCGTAGTCGCCATGTCCGGCGGCGTCGACAGTTCGGTCGTCGCCGCGCTCGCGGCGGCCAGTGGGGCGCACGTCATCGGCGTGACGCTGCAGCTTTACGACTACGGCGCGGCAACGGGCCGGAAGGGCGCCTGCTGTGCGGGCGATGATATCCGCGATGCACGTGCCGTCGCCGATCGCCTCGGCATAGCCCATTACGTGTTCGACCACGAAAGTGCCTTTCGAGAGGAGGTGGTCGAGCGTTTCGCCGACGATTACCTCGCCGGGCGCACCCCGATCCCGTGCATCCGCTGCAACATGGGCCCCAAATTTACGGACCTTCTGGCGATGGCGCGGGAACTGGGCGCGGACTGCCTGGCGACCGGGCACTACGTTCGCCGTGTGGAAGGGCCGGCCGGGTCCGAACTCCACCGCGCGGCAGACCCGGCCCGTGACCAGAGCTATTTCCTCTATGGCACGACGAGCGAGCAGCTCGACTACCTGCGGTTTCCCTTGGGCGGCCTCCCCAAGAGCGAGACGCGGCGGCTGGCCGAAGCGGCGGGCCTGCGTGTGGCTGCAAAGCCCGACAGCCAGGACATTTGCTTCGTACCGGACGGCGACTACGCCAAGATCGTGCGGTCAGTCCGTCCCGAGGGCGAGGCGCCGGGCCAGATCGTCCATGCGGAGACGGGCGAGGTGCTGGGAAGTCATCGCGGCGTCATCCACTACACGGTAGGCCAGCGGCGCGGGCTCGAGATCGGCGGCCAGCCCGAGCCGCTCTATGTCACGGGCATCGAAGCGGAGACTCGCCGGGTGCGGGTGGGACCGCGGCGGCTGCTCGCAACGGCATCGGCGCAGCTGGTCGAGACCAACCGGATCGGGCCGCTGCCTGAGGTGCCGCTTACCGCCAAGGTGCGCTCGCTCGCCAAGCCGGTACCGGTGCGGCTTGAAGGGCCCTTGGGCGACGGCGCTCCTGCGACCATCCGTTTCGCGGAGCCGGAATACGGCGTCGCGCCCGGACAGGCGGCGGTGATCTATGCCGGTGAACGCGTGGTCGGCGGCGGCTGGATCGACTCGACCCAGAGCGCCGCCTGAAACAACCGGACGGCGGGTGAGGCCGGTCAGTCCTGCCAGGGTTCCAGACGGCAGCCGCGGCTAGGTTCGAAATCCGCAGACTGGCTGGCGAGCAGCGGGACGGAGGCCTTGATGGTCCGGGAAGGTGCATCTTCCGCCAGCGACACCCACCGGCCCGCACCCTGAAGCCCGGTCACCTTGAGATCACCCTCGCAACTTTCCAGCGGGCGTTGCGAGACGAAGCGACACACGCAGCCCAGGCGCGCTCCAAGAGCGGTTCCGACGCGTGCCTCCTCGCGCAGGCCACGCCACGTCCAGGCCAGCCAGAGGGCCAGGACAAGCAGCAGTAGTAGAAGGAGATTGCGCTTCCAGCGCGACGGCTGCCTCAGGGGGTATGACGCACCCGCAGCCTTGTCCCCTGCTCCGGAATGCCCGGATGTTGCCATTCTCAAAAGCCTCGCACATGACCGGCGCGCCATGTCGGTGCGCCGCCCCTCCCTTATCCTCGCCATGCTCGCGCTGCCAGCCCTGTGGGGCTGCGGAGAACGTGCGGCGGAAGGTCCGCCCCCGCCCAGCGCCGAAGCCTTGGCCGCGATCGCGGATGCGGGCGGGGCTCCGCGCGAATCGCTCGGCCGGTCGATCGATCGGCTGTTCGATGAGGAGAGGGTGGGCAAGACCGACGCGCTGCTCATCGTCAAGCGAGGCACGCTGATCGTGGAGCGCTACGGCGACGGCATCGAGGCGGACACGCGGCTGCCGGGCTGGAGCGCCGGGCAATGCATCACCGCGCTGATGATCGGCCAGCTGGTGAGTGACGGCCGCTTGCGAATCGCCGAATCGGCGCCTGTTCCGGAATGGCAGCGTCCTGGCGATCCGCGCGGCGTCATCACCTTGCGGCAGCTGCTGCAGATGCGCTCCGGCCTGCGCCACGTCGAGACAGCGCCGGTCGGCACGGGCAGGATATCCGGCGAATCGGATCGCACGCGCATGCTGTTCCTCGACGGCAGGGACGACATGGCCTCGTATGCGGAGGCGCAGCCGCTGGAGGCGCCGGCAGGGAAGGTGTTCGAGCATTCCTCCGCGAGCGCGGTCATTCTCTCCGACCTTGCCGCGCGCGTACTTTCGTCCGACCGCAATCCGGATCGCCGCCGACACGCGGTGGGGGAATACCTGCGCCATCGTGTGCTGGCGCCCATCGGCATGAACTCCACGCTGGTTGCCTACGATCGCGCAGGCACCATGATCGGCTCGGGAATGATCGCCGCCACGGCGCGGGACTGGAGCAAGCTGGGCGAATTCCTGCGTCACAGTGGTTCGGTCAAGGGAGCGCAGATACTGCCTCGCCGCTGGGTGCAGTTCATGCTGGAGCCCAGCCCGCGTGAGCCGGCCTATGGAGCCGGCGTGTGGCTGAACCGGGGCGAAGCCGGCGACAGCGCGCGTCTCTGGCCGGCCACAGCTCCGCGCAGTGTGTTCGCGTGTCTGGGAGAATATGGACAATACGTCATCGGCTCACCCGATCAGCTGCTCACCGTCGTTCGCATCGGCCACAGCAACCCCGAGCAGGAGCGGGAAGTCCGGGACGAACTGGGCGCCCTGCTGGCGCTGTTCCCGAAGAACTGAAAGGGGTGCCTCGCAAGGCACCCCGCGATCAGACGGTAAAGCTTTCGCCGCAGCCGCAGGCCCCCTTGGCGTTGGGGTTGTTGAACACGAAGCCAGCGGTGAAATCATCTTCCACCCAGTCCATCGTACTGCCGACGAGATAGAGCACAGAAGCGCCATCGATGTAGAACAAGCCGCCGGGCGTCTCGATCTTCTCGTCGAACTTCGCTTCCTCGGTCACGTAGTCGACCGAGTAGGCCAGGCCCGAGCAACCCCGACGCGGGGTGGATAGCTTCACGCCGATCGCGCCTTCGGGCGCCTGGCTCATTAGCTTGGCGATACGCGCCTCCGCGCTCGGCGTCAGAACGACGGCGGCGGGTCGGGTAGGGCGGGTCTTTGTCGTGGTGTCGGTCATGTCAGCCTCTTCTGCCAGACCACGGGGCCCAGCTCAGCGTGAAGGAGGCGTCGCGCGCGAACTGTCCCAAGACCGGGTTCCGCACGCGATGCTCTCCGGTCACAGCATTCCAAGCTCCAGCTTGGCTTCGTCGGACATCTTGGCCATGTCCCAGGGTGGATCCCAAACCAAGTTCACGTCACAATCGCGCACGCCCGGCACGGCCGACACGCGCAGTTCCACTTCGCCGGGCATTGATTCGGCCACGGGGCAATGCGGCGTGGTCAGCGTCATCGTCACCGCCACGGAGGCTTCGGGCGAAACCTCGACGCCGTAGATGAGACCAAGATCGTAGATGTTCACAGGGATCTCGGGGTCGAAGATCTCCTTCAGCGCATCGATGACGCCGTCGTAGATCGCACCGCCCGGCGCTGCCGGATCAAGATCCTGCGGCTTCTCGGCGAGGAAACCCTCAAGGTAATCACGCCGCCGTTCGGCCGGAGCGTCGCTCGGCGCCGGGACGTCCTCAACGCGGGCGCGGGGCGGCGGCGGCGCGGCTTCGACTTCCTCGACAATGAAATTCGGCTTCTCGTCGCTCATCCGAAAATTCTCCTGGTGCGCTCGATGCCCTTCAGGAGCGCCTCGATATCCTGTTCGTCGCTGTAGAGCCCGAAGCTTGCGCGGGCGGTGGCCGGAACCCCGAGGTGCTCCATCAGCGGCTGTGCGCAGTGATGCCCGGCGCGGATCGCAACGCCTTCCTCGTCCAATATGGTGCCGAGGTCGTGCGGATGCACCCCCTCGAGAGCGAAACTGACGATGCCGAGCGAGTCGTCCGGTCCGAACAGCGTGACGTCGTTGCGCTTGCGCAGTTCGGCGCGAAGCAGGCCGGCAAGATCGCGCTCGTGCTTCTCCGCACGATCGAGCCCGATGTCCGACAGCCAGTCCATCGCCGCCGCCATGCCGACGGCTTCGACGATATTGGGGGTGCCGGCCTCGAAGCGCTGAGGTGCGGGGGCATACGTGGTTTCTGCGAAGGTAACCTTGTCGATCATCGACCCGCCCCCCTGCCACGGCGGCATCTGGTCCAGCAGAGCCTTGCGCGCCCAGAGCACGCCGATGCCGGTCGGGCCATAGAGCTTGTGCGCCGAGAAGGCGTAGAAGTCGCAGTCGAAGGCCTGCACGTCGAGCGCCAGACGCGGCGCGGCCTGGCAACCGTCGATCAGCAGCTTGGCGCCGACCGCATGGGCGAGCCTTGCGGCATGTTCCACGTGAAGCACCGAGCCGAGGACATTGGACACGTGTGCGAAAGCGACGAGCTTGTGAGCGGGCGTGAGCATGCGCTCGGCCGCCTCAAGGTCAATGGTGCCCTCAGGAGTGAGCGGGCATACGTCAATTTCGACGCCGTTCCTCAGCAGCTGCCAGGGAACGATGTTGGAATGATGCTCCAGCGTCGATAGCAGGATGCGGTCGCCTGCCTTCAGGTTGGTGGCAGCCCAGCTCTGCGCGACGAGGTTGATCGATTCGGTCGCGCCGCGCGTGAAGACGATCTCGTCCTCCTGCGCGTTCATGAAAGCGGCCACGCGGCGGCGGGCGGCCTCGAAGGCGAGGGTCATGTCGGCCGATCGGGCATAGACCCCGCGGTGCACCGTCGCGTACTTTTCACCCATCGCAGCCACGGTGGCATCAATCACCACCTGCGGCTTCTGGGATGTGGCGGCCGTGTCCAGATAGTGCCAGTTGCCCGCGAGGCCGGGGAACTGGTCCTTCAGCACGAGTTCTGAAGTTTCGGACGTCACAGGATCGCCTCCAGTCGGGCAAGCGCGGCGCTGCTGAGCTCCTCCTCGCCGGGAGCGCCAGTGAAGGCTTCGGCGATGAACGCCTGCAGCATCAGCCGCTTCGCCTGCGGAGGCGTGAGGCCGCGGCTCATCAGGTAGAACAGGCCCTGCGCGTCGAGTTCGCCCACGGCGCAGCCATGTGCGGCCTTGACGTCGTCGGCGTAGATTTCAAGTTCCGGGCGAGCGTTAGCGGTCGCCGTGCGCTCCAGCAGCATGGCGCGAACCGATTGCTCGGCGTCCGTGCCATCGGCCCCGCGTTCCACCGCGATACGGCCCAGGTACGTTCCCACGGACTTGCCGGCGAGCACCGTGCGCACGATCTGCTGCGACGTGGCATTGAGACCGGCATGCGTCACTTCGGTGACGATCTCGACCGTCTCCTCGCCGGTCGCCAGCTGTGCGGCGCCCAGCGTGAAGTCCGCGCCTTGCGCCAGCGTAGCGTCCACCGCGATGCGGCCATAGCCCGGCCCGGCCGTGAGAACGCGCAGGTCAAATTTTGCGCCCTTTCCCAGCGTGACCGCCACGTGCCGTGCTACCGCGCCGCCGCCGGTCTCCACGATCTGGAGCGTCTGCTCCGCACCGTCCGGCACGACGATCTCTTCCGTGACGATCGGCCAGACAGTGCGCAGGGCCTCAAGGTCGGAGTAGCGGAAATCCTCGTCCTTGCGGGTGGGGAGGGCGAGTTCGACGTTCATGCCGCCTCCTGCACCACCGCCTCGTAGCCCTCTTCCTCAAGGCGCAGGGCGAGGTCGGGACCGCCTGACTTGACGATGCGCCCGTTGGCCAGGACGTGAACGAAGTCCGGCTTCACGTAGTCCAGCAGCCGCTGGTAGTGGGTGATGAGCAGCACGGCTTTGTCAGCGCTGCGCATGATCGCGTTGATGCCTTCGCCGCAGATGCGCAGCGCGTCGATGTCGAGGCCGGAGTCCGTCTCGTCGAGAATCGCCAGCTTGGGGTTCAGGATGCCCATCTGCACCATCTCGGCGCGCTTCTTTTCGCCGCCGGAAAAACCGACGTTCACCGGGCGCTTGAGCATGTCCATATCCATGCGCAGCAGGCCGGCTTTCTCGCGTGCGAGCTTCAGGAACTCGCCGCCCGAAAGCGGTTCTTCGCCGCGCCCCTTGCGCTGGGCATTGGCCGCCTCGCGCAGGAACTGGACGAAGGAGACGCCGGGGATCTCGACCGGGTACTGGAAGCCCAGGAACAGGCCGGCGGCGGCGCGCTCGTGCGGTTCGAGTTCGAGCAGGTCCTGTCCGTCGAAATCGACGGCGCCGCCGGTCACTTCATAGCCGGGACGACCGCCCAGCGTGTAGCCCAGCGTCGACTTGCCCGCGCCGTTCGGCCCCATGATGGCGTGGATCTCGCCAGGGTTGATGGTGAGCGACAGGCCCTTGAGGATCGGCTTGTCGGCGACGTTCGCGGTCAGGTTTTCGATCTTGAGCATGGGTTATCCTTCATCGCTCACGAAGGCCGTGGCAGGGCGCTGACCCGCCTTCTTGCGCGCGGAGCGTTTGTCGAACGGCACGTTGAGTTCGGTGTTGATCTCGCGGATCACGGTCTCGACGTTGCCGAGAACTTCCTCTTCGGAGAAGCGCAGGACGCGGATGCCGACCTCGATGAGCTTGCGGTCCTGCAGTTCGTTGACGTCGGCGTTGCCGTCAGCAGCGCTGATCTGCACCACGATCCAGCGGGAGGGGCAGGCGAAATCGACGATCGTGGAGCCCACGACCGATTGGCGAATGAACTTCACGCCGCCCAGCTTGGAGCCGGATAGCTGCGCCCACAGCGCCTTCTGCGCATCGGTGGGATGGCGGCGCTGCTCGCGAGCGCGTTCCTTCAGCGTTTCAAGCCGCGCGCCGGTGAGGGCGAAGCTGGCTTTTGCGTCCTTGGGTGCGCTGTCGGCGCGGCTGATGCCCAGGGTCTTGCGGGCGGCGGTCATGGTTTCCTGTCCTTCGTTATTCATGGCGGAGGAGGACATCAGCCCACGCTCCCCTCAAGCGAAATGCCCAGCAGCTTCTGCGCTTCCACGGCAAATTCCATCGGCAGCTGCTGCAGCACGTCCTTGGCAAAGCCGTTGACGATCAGAGCGACCGCCTGTTCGGTATCGAGCCCGCGCTGCATGGCGTAGAACAGCTGGTCATCGCTGATCTTGCTGGTGGTGGCCTCGTGCTCGATCTGTGCGCTGGGGTTGCGCACTTCGATGTACGGCACCGTATGCGCGCCGCATTCCTTGCCGAGCAGCAGCGAATCGCACTGGGTGAAGTTGCGCACGCCCTCGGCGTTGGCGGCCACGCGGACGAGACCGCGATAGGTGTTGTTGCTCCTGCCGGCCGAAATGCCTTTGGAGATGATCGTCGAGCGGCTTCCCTTGCCGTTGTGGATCATCTTGGTGCCGGTGTCGGCCTGCTGGTAGTTGTTGGTGACCGCAACCGAGTAGAACTCGCCCACCGAATCCTCGCCGTTGAGGACGCAGCTGGGGTACTTCCAGGTCACGGCGGAGCCGGTTTCCACCTGTGTCCAGCTGATCTTCGAACGGGCGCCCTGGCACAGGCCACGCTTGGTGACGAAGTTGTAGATGCCGCCCTTGCCCTCGGCGTCGCCGGGATACCAGTTCTGGACGGTCGAGTACTTGATCTCCGCGTCTTCCAGGGCGACGAGCTCGACGACGGCGGCGTGAAGCTGGTTCTCGTCACGTTGCGGGGCAGTGCAGCCTTCGAGGTAGGAGACGTAGCTGCCCTTGTCGGCAACGATCAGCGTGCGTTCGAACTGGCCCGTATTCTCCGCATTTATCCGGAAGTAGGTGCTCAACTCCATCGGGCAGCGCACGCCCTCGGGAATGTAAACGAAGGTGCCATCCGAGAACACGGCGCAGTTCAGGGCGGCGAAGTAGTTGTCCTGGACCGGCACGACCTTGCCCAGCCACTTCTTCACCAGGTCCGGGAATTCGCGAATCGCTTCAGAGATCGAGCGGAAGATGACGCCCGCCTGTTCGAGCTCCTTGCGGAACGTAGTGGCGACGGAGACCGAATCGAACACCGCGTCGACGGCCACCTTGCGTGCGCCCTCTACGCCGGCGAGCACTTTCTGCTCCTCAAGCGGGATGCCGAGCTTTTCGTAGACGCGCAGGATCTCGGGATCGACTTCGTCGAGGCTTGCCGGGCCGTCCTTCTTCTTGGGCGCGGCCCAGTAATAGGCTTCCTGGTAGTCGATCGGCGGAACGTCGAGCTTGGCCCAATCCGGCGGCGTCATCTCCAGCCACTTGGCATAAGCCTTCAACCGCCAGTCGAGCATCCATTCCGGCTCTTCCTTCTTGGCCGAAATGAAGCGGATCGTGTCCTCGGAAAGGCCCTTGGGGCCATATTCCTGCTCGATGTCGGCAACCCAGCCGTGCTCGTATTCCGCCACACGTGCAGCGGCTTCACGCGCAGCCTGGTCGCGCTCCACGGGGATGGTTTCCTCGGTCATCTCAAACTTCCTCGACGAACTGGGTCAGCGCCACTTGGGCGAGTGCCCCGCGCACGGCCGCGTTGACTTGCGGCCAGTGGGATCTCGTGGTGCAGGCACCCTCCAGCGTGCAGTCGCTCTTCACGCGGTCGATGCAGGCCGTGAGGGCGATGGGCCCTTCTACCGCCTCGACGATGTCCGCAAGCGAAATCGTTGCAGGTGGACGGGCGAGTCGCAAACCGCCGCCGGCCCCGCGGGACGAACGCATGAGGCCGGCCGCCGAAAGCTTGCTCACCAGCTTCTGCACGGTAGGAGCGGGAAGGCCCGTCTCCTCCGCCAGCTGCGCAGCGGAGACGCGCCCCCGCTTGCCGCCGGCCTGCTCGATGAGCGAGCAGGTGCCGCAATGCCGCGCCGCAGCGGACATGATGACGACAGCGTAATCGGCCATGCTGGACAGGCGCATGCGGGCTTTCGGGTCCTGCGATTAAATCGGATCAAATCTTTCCGATTTCACCTAGTGCACTGCAACGCAAGTTTCAATGCCGAGTTGACCGGAAAAGCGGCAGGGCCGGTTCACAGCCGGAACGGCGACGATCCTCCGCTCCGCGCCTCACACGAAAAAAAGGCGGCTCCCGCCGATGCGGGAGCCGCCCTTGAGGTGTAAAGAACTCGAACGCATCCCGCGACGAGCCCTTCGGGTCGCGGCGCCCATTTATGCTACGGGAAAGGCGATTTATTGTATAATCGCGACATGTCGCAGCCGGCCGTAAAGCTGCTGCTGCGATTTTCCTGCAGGGGGCTGCAATAAGAAGCGTTTGAGCAACACCTCTCCCGGCGTTATGCGGCAGCGTGCTCTATTCCTTTTTCCGTCCCGCCCTGTTCCGCATCGATGCCGAGAAGGCCCACGGGCTTGCCGTGAAGGCCCTGAAGCTCGGGTCCAATCCCGATGCACAAAAGGCCGATCCTGCGCTTGCCACCGAGGTTGCCGGTATCGCTTTTCCCAACCCGGTGGGAATGGCGGCCGGGTTCGACAAGGACGGAGAAGTGCCCGATGCCCTGCTGGGACTGGGCTTCGGTTTTGCCGAAGTGGGCTCGATTACCCCTTTGCCGCAGGCTGGCAATCCCAAGCCGCGCCTGTTCCGCCTGGAAGAGGATAAGGCGGTCATAAACCGCATGGGCTTCAACAACGGCGGCGCGCAAGCGGCGGTCTACCGGCTTGAAGCGCGACTCGGGCGCCCGGGCGTCGTCGGCATCAACATCGGGGCGAACAAGGATTCGAACGATCGCGTGGCCGACTATGCCATCATGGCCCGCCTGATGGCGCCGCTGGCGAGCTACCTGGCCGTGAACATCTCCAGCCCGAACACCCCCGGCCTGCGGGCGCTGCAGGACGAATCGGCATTGGTCGGCCTGCTCGACGCCGTCATCGAGGCTCGGGACGCCGCCTGCTCGGAAGCGGTCCGCCCTCCCGTGTTCCTCAAGGTGGCGCCGGATCTCGAGCCTGCGGACATCGATGCGATCGCACGGATCGCAATCGAAAAAGGGCTGGGCGCGCTGATCGTCTCTAACACCACGATCTCACGGCCGGCTCTGGCCTCCGCCCACAGGAATGAAACCGGCGGGCTCTCCGGGGCTCCGCTGCGCGACCTCGCGCAGCAGCGGCTCCGTGACTTCCGGCAGGCGACCGGCGGCGCCGTGCCGTTGATCGGTGTTGGCGGCATCGCTACGGCCGACGATGCCTGGGCGCGGATCAGGGCGGGGGCGAGCCTCGTTCAGCTGTACAGCGCGATGGTCTACGAAGGGCCGCGGATTGCCAGATCGATCGGCAAAGGCCTGCGCGAGCTCATGCGCCGTGATGGTTTCGCCTCGATTGCAGAGGCGGTGGGAAGCGAATAAGCCTGCCCCTGATGTCCGGAAAGCTGATCCTGGGGCTCGCCGCCTCGCTCGTCCTGTCTGGTTGCGCCGGCCTGGTGGCAACCACCTCCCCCACGACCCGTCCCGAAGCGGCGGCACCGGCTGCGCCTGCCGTGTTCGATGCCGGGATGGTCAGTGCCGCCGATCCGCGCGCCGCAGAGGCCGGCGCAACGATCCTGCGCCGGGGCGGGAGCGCGACCGATGCGGCCATAGCCACCATGCTGGCCCTCACCGTGGTCGAGCCGCAAAGCTCGGGCATCGGAGGAGGCGGATTCCTTCTTCTGGCGGACGCAGCGGGCGCCGTTCAGTCCCTCGACGGGCGTGAAACGGCACCGCAGGCGGCTACGGCGAACCGCTTTCTCGATGAAGCGGGCAAGCCCCTGCCATTTCGCAGTGCCGTCGTCGGTGGCCGCAGCGTGGGCGTGCCCGGCAACATCGCCCTTGCCGCAAAGGCGCATGCCGCGAAGGGCCGCCTGCCCTGGGCGGATCTGTTCCAGCCCGCGATCCAGCTTGCCCGTGACGGGTTCACGCTGACGCCTCGCGGATACCGTTCCCTCTCGAGGCAACCCGATGCGGGGGCTCACGACGAAGAGGCCCGGGCGATCTACTACGGAGCGGACGGAAAGCCGCTCCCGCTCGGCACGACGATCCGCAACCCCGCGCTTGTCCGCACGCTGGAGGAGCTTGCGCGCAACGGCCCGGACGGTTTCTACAAAGGCGAACTGGCGCAGCGGATCGTGGCCGAGGTCGCGGCGGAGACGCCGTCGGACGGAAAGATGACCGAGGCCGACCTGGCGGCGTTCACCGCGCCGGAACGCCCTGCTGTCTGCGGTACTTACCGCGTTTACCGGATATGCGGCATGGGGCCGCCGTCTTCCGGAGCCACGACGGTGCTCGCGGCGCTGATCCAGCTGGAAGGCTTCGATCTTGCTGCCCTCGGGCCGGATTCGCCGGTTGCCTGGCATCTGATCGCGGAGTCCCAGCGGCTGGCCTACGCCGATCGCGACCTGTTCCTGGCCGATCCTGATTTCGTCGACGTGCCGGTAGCGCAATTGCTGGACCGCACGTATCTGCGCCGCCGCGGCGCGCTCATCCAGCCTGACCGGACGATGGAGACAGTGACGGCCGGTCTTCCGACCAGGACCCTCGCGCGCGGAGCGGGATACGAAGAACGCGGCACCACCCATTTCGTCGTGATCGACCGGCAAGGCGAAGTCGCCTCGTGGACGTCGACGATCGAGAGCGCGTTCGGCTCGGGTATCATGGTCGGGGGATTCTATCTCAACAATGAGTTGACGGACTTCAGCTTCGTGCCGCATCGGGACGGCCGCGAGGTGGCGAACCGGGTCGAGGGCGGCAAGCGGCCGCGCAGTTCGATGTCGCCCACCGTCGTCTACGGACCCGATGGCAAGCTGCTCCTCGTCGTCGGCGCCGCTGGCGGCGCGACGATCCCCGTGCAGGTGATCCGTGCGCTGGTGGGGGTGCTCGACTGGAAGCTGCCGGTCGATCGCGCTCTCGCCCTGCCGGTGCTGTTCGCCCCGGGCGACACCGTCACCGTCGAACAGGGGTCGAAGCTGGAGACGATGATCCCGGCGCTCCGGGCGCTGGGCCATGGTTCTGTCCGCGCGGCGGAGATGCCGCTCAAGACCAACGCGGTCCAGGTCATCGACGGCCGCCTCGCCGGGGCCGGGGATCCGCGCTCCGAAGGCGTGGCCATCGCGCAGTAACTTCGCGGCAACCTGCCGCCGCACACAGACGTTCGAAAAGATCAGCCAAAAAGACAGCCGAGAGGATACCGGGCCACTATGGAAATCGCCGACTTCGATCGGAGCCCCAATGTTGTGTCGTTGTTCTTCGCCCGTGCGGATGCACTGGGCGAGGTTCCCATGCTGTGGTCCAAGCAGGGCGGCCAGTGGCGCTGCATCACCTGGGCCGAGGCGGCTCGCCGCGTCAGCCTGATCGCGGCCTCCCTGCGCCGGAACGGCCTGAACGATGGGGACCGCGTGCTCATCGTGGCGGAGAACCGCCCGGAATGGTGCCTGGCCGACATCGGGATCATGGCTGCAGGTTGCGTGACGGTTCCGACCTACACGACCAACACGATGCGCGATCATACCCATATTCTCGAAAATTCGGGTGCTCGCGCGGCCATCGTTTCCACCGAGAAGCTGGCACGTACCCTGCTTCCGGCCGTGGTCCAGACCGACCTGTGCCAGCTGGTGGTGGGCATGGAGACGCTGCCGGCCATGCAGGGCGGGGCCTACGAGACGCTCGCCTGGGAGGATCTGCTGCAGGGAGATGCGGCCGCCGCGCGGGCGGAAGTGGACCAACGGATCGCCGGGATCGGGCGTGGGGACCTGGCA
This sequence comes from Novosphingobium sp. HII-3, assembly GCF_002916655.1. Classification (GTDB taxonomy): domain Bacteria; phylum Pseudomonadota; class Alphaproteobacteria; order Sphingomonadales; family Sphingomonadaceae; genus Novosphingobium; species Novosphingobium panipatense. The sequence goes on along the minus strand of NZ_PPSM01000025.1, from coordinate 227,376 downwards.
TGCGTCATCTACACCAGCGGCACGGGCGGGGCGCCGCGTGGCGTGCGCCAGCATCACGGTATGCTTTTGTGCAATGTCGCGGGCGCGGCCGAAGTCATCGCCGACGATTTCGGCTGGGATCAAGGCGGCCGCTCGGGCCAGGGGCAGCGAGAGATCTTCCTCTCCTTCCTGCCTCTTAGCCATGCCTACGAGCATACCGGCGGGCAGTGGCTGCCGATCGGCCTGGGTGGCGAGATCTACTACTCCGAAGGACTGGAGAAGCTGGCGGCCAATATCGAAGAGGTCCGCCCTACGGTCATGGTGGTGGTGCCGCGCCTGTTCGAGGTGCTGCGTACGCGGATCATGAAGCAGATCGAGAAGCAGGGCGCCGTGGCCAGCCGGCTGATGGACTGGGCCATCGCGGGGGGCGTGCGCAGCCAGTCGGGCAAGCCCGGTCTGCTTGATCGCCCGCTGGATCTCCTGCTCGAACGCACGCTGCGGCCCAAGGTGCGGGCACGCTTCGGCGGCCGGATCAAGGCGCTCGTGTCGGGAGGAGCGCCGCTGAACCCGGAAATTGGCGTGTTCTTCGAAGCGATGGGGCTGACGCTGCTGCAGGGGTACGGACAGACCGAAGCCGGCCCGATCATCAGCTGCAACCGGCCGGCGGCGGGCGTGAAGTTCAGCACGGTCGGCCCGCCGCTGCGGGGGGTGGAGCTCAGGATTGCCGACGATGGCGAGATCCTCGTCCGGGGCGAGCTCATCATGTCCGGCTACTGGCAGAACGAGGCGGCGAGCGCGAACGTCCTCAAGGACGGCTGGCTGCACACAGGAGACATCGGCTTTATCGACGAGCGTGGCCGCATCGCCATTACGGATCGCAAGAAGGACATGATCGTCAACGACAAGGGAGACAACGTCTCCCCGCAGAAGGTGGAGTCGATGCTCACGCTCCAGCCAGAGATCGCGCAGGCCATGGTGTCGGGTGATCGCCGCCCGTACATCGTGGGACTGATCGTACCGGACGCGGATTGGGCCTTTCAATGGTCCCGGGAGAATGGGGAGACGTTCGATTTCCGCAGGCTGCAGGATCTTCCCGCTTTCCGCGCCGCCATCCGCGGTGCGATCGACCGGGTGAACGCCGAACTCTCCGTCATCGAGAAGGTGCGCCAGTTCACCTTCGCCGATGAACCGTTCTCCATCGAGAACGAGGAGATGACACCCAGCCTGAAGATCCGGCGGCACAAGCTGAAAGACCGGTATGGCGCTCGTGTGGACGCACTGTACCGGGCTTGAGGAAACGGTCGCGCGGCTGCTGCGTTGACGGGCCGAACGTCAACGATAGCGAGTGCGCGATGCGTGCCTTCCCGTGCCCCAACTGCAGCCGCCTCAACCACTTCGAGGTGCGGGTCTGTCCCGGCTGCGCGGCGACGCTGGGCTATGATCCGGCCATCGACGGTTTTCGCTTCCTGGCGGACGAGGCGACCGTGTGGAAGGATGAAGCCGGAAGCGTCGCGTCGGTCGTCGTGTGTGCCAACAACAACGACTACCAGATCTGCAACTGGCTGGTGGGCACCAACGACTGGACGCCCATGTGCCGCGCCTGTCGGCACAACCGCACCATACCGGACCTTACCGAACCTTCAGTCCCGCCGCGCTGGAGCAAGATCGAGGCTGCGAAGCGACGGCTCTTCCACACCCTTATGAAGCTCGGGCTCCCGCTGGACACCAAGGCGCAGGAGGCCGCCGGGACGGCATCCGGGGTACAGGGCCTCGCCTTCGATTTCCTTTACGACGCGGCGGCGGAACGGGCGGGGAGCCCCCGGATATTCACCGGCCATGACGGGGGCGTGATTACCCTGAACCTGATCGAAGCCGATGATTCGCAGCGCGAGCGCATGCGCAGCGCGATGGGGGAGCCGTACCGCACACTGCTGGGGCACTTCCGGCATGAAGTGGGGCACCACTTCTGGTCGCGCCTTGTCGAGACCGACCAGGCCGAGCTGGACGCGTTCCGCTCGCTGTTCGGCGATGAGCGCAGCGATTATCAGCAGGCGCTAAAGGCGCATTATGGCGAACAGGAAGCGAAGGTCTGGTCGGAGGACTATGTCAGCTACTACGCGACCGCGCACCCCTGGGAGGATTTTGCGGAAACGTTCGCGCACTACCTCCACATCGTCGACGTCCTGGCTACCGCAAAAGGCTTTGATCTGACCTTTGCGCCCTTTCCCAACGCGCCAGGCGACAGCGGGCTGCAGCTGGATATGGATCCCTATACGGCAGACGCCCGCACTCTCGTGCGGGCGATGAAGCCGCTGTCCTTTGCCATGAACGCCATGAACCGTTCGATGGGCCAGCCGGACCTCTATCCCTTCCACCTGTCGGACACGGTCGTCGGCAAGGTGGACTACGTCCGCAAGCTGGCCTGCAAGGCCCGGGCCGTTCCGGCCCGGGCCCTGATGGCGAACGGTTAGATCAGGCCGGCCAGAGGGCTGGAGGGATCGGCGTAGCGGCGCTGTCCCATGCGGCCGGCGAGATAGGCATGACGGCCCGCCTCCACCGCAAGCCTCATCGCGCGGGCCATGCGGACCGGGTCTTTCGCTTCCGCGATGGCGGTGTTCATCAGCACGCCGTCGCAGCCAAGCTCCATCGCCACGGCTGCTTCGGAGGCCGTTCCCACGCCCGCGTCCACAAGCACCGGCACCTTCGCGCCTTCGACGATCAGGCGCACGGTTACCTTGTTCTGGATGCCCAGTCCGGAGCCGATCGGTGCGCCCAGCGGCATCACGGCGACCGCTCCGGCGTCCTCAAGCTGCCGGGCGGCGATGGGATCGTCCACGCAGTAGACCATCGGAAGGAAGCCTTCCTTGGCGAGAATCTCCGTGGCCTTCAGCGTCTCGCGCATGTCGGGATAAAGCGTGCGAGCCTCGCCCAGAACTTCCAGCTTCACGAGATCCCAACCGCCCGCCTCGCGCGCGAGCCGCAGGGTCCGGATGGCGTCCTCGGCGGTGAAGCAACCTGCCGTATTGGGCAGGTAAGTGATCTTCTTTGGGTCGATGAAGTCCGTCAGCATCGGTGCCTTTGGATCGGACACGTTCACCCGGCGTACCGCCACCGTGACGATTTCCGCGCCGGATGCTTCGACTGCGGCGGCGTTCTGCGCGAAATCCTTGTACTTGCCTGTGCCCACGATCAAGCGCGAGGTGAAGGTTCGTCCTGCAACGGTCCAGGTGTCGGCGGAAGTATCAGTCACGAAGCGCGTCCTTTCGGGAAGCGGAAGATCAGGAAGGGCGGAGAGGGGAAGGCTCAGCCGCCACCGACGAAGTGAACGATCTCCAGTACGTCGCCGTCGGTGAGCGTCACGTCGCCGAGCGTGGAGCGCGGGGCGATCTCGCCGTTGCGCTCGACCGCAACTTTCTTCGGATCGAGCCCGATGGCGGCGACAAGGTCGGCGACGCTGGAGCCGGCAGGAACGCGACGGGATTCGCCGTTGACGGTAAGCAGGAGTTCGTCAGCCATGTGCGGCGAAATAGCGTTCAGCCGCCGCGGTGCAAGTTCCGAATGTGCGCGTAAGCCACCAGGGACACGCCGATGATCGTCAGCACGGTTTCCGCAGGGCCATGGCCAACCGCCAGAGCAAGCCCCATCAGGCCAAGACCTGCGCCGCCGATGACCAGGGGCGCGAGCTTGCCATGGCGCGCCACCCCGAATCCCAGCGAAACAAGGCCGACGACCAGCGCCAGGCCTAAGCCGATTCGGTGGATTTCCGGTGCCAGCAGCACCTCGCCGCCAAGTCCAAGTATGCCGACGAGCAGCACGCCAAGAACGCAGTGGACCGCACAAAGGCCGCTGAGGATGATTCCGGCGCGGTCGAGGCGGTCACGAAGGGCAAGGATGGCTGTGCGCATGAAGGTCATGTATGTGATGTTGTATCATTATTCAAGGCCGGACTCGGCAGGGGCACATCCGGTCGACGCAGCCCTTGCGCTCTTCGTCGCGAAACCGCAGGGGAGGGGTGTGCCGGAAAAAGAAGCGGAAACATGAGAGTGAATGACGGGCGCCCGATCATCGGGACCAGTGACGACATAATCGCAATGGTACGTTGGCTGCTCTTCGTGGCGGTGCTCGTCATCCTCATTGTGGCGGTGGGGGGCATAACGCGCCTCACCGAATCGGGACTGTCCATCACAGAGTGGAAACCGATAACGGGTGCGATCCCACCACTGACGGAGGTCCAGTGGGAGGCGGAATTCGCGCGCTACAAGCAGATCCCGCAGTACGTCGATGTAAACGGCCCGGCGGGAATGACGCTCGCGCAGTACAAGTTCATCTACTTCTGGGAGTGGGTCCACCGCCTGCTGGCGCGCGTGATCGGGTTAGCCTTCGCAATTCCCCTGGCGTGGTTCTGGTATCGGCGCACGATCCCTGGCGGGTACAAGCCGCGCCTTGTCGCCCTGCTGGCGCTTGGCGGCCTGCAGGGGGTGGTGGGATGGTGGATGGTGTCCTCCGGCCTCAGTCCGGAGGCGCTGGACCGGGTCAGCCACTTCCGCCTCGCCGCACACCTGCTGGTGGCGCTGTTTACTCTTGCCGGGCTGGTCTGGACCGCGCTTGACCTCAGGGGCTTGAAGCGGGGCGAACCGCGCGCCCGACTGACCGCCTTCGGTGCGCTGGCGCTGGGCGTGCTGGCGCTGCAGCTCTTCATGGGAGCGATGGTGGCGGGGCTGCGCTCCGGCTATGTAGCCGGTGCCGGATGGTGGAACTGGGACGCCTGGCCGCTGATGCAGGGCAGCTTCTTCCCCGAAGGTGTCGAATGGACACGTGGCGCGCTGTCGGCACTGGTCAACGATCCTTACCTCACGCATTTCGTCCACCGCTGGTGGGCCTGGGTGGTCGTGCTCATCCTCGTCGTGATGGGCCGCAAGCTGCGGGCACGGCGGCAGCGATTGGTCTCCGTCGCGGTGCACAGCGCGTTCGGCCTGCAGGTCCTGCTCGGCATCTTCACAGTCTGGTCGGGCCTGACGCTCTGGATCGCCGTCGCGCACCAGCTGTGCGGTGCGCTGCTGGTGGCCGCAACCGTTTGGGGGGCTCACGCCCTGGGCCGCCGAGTGTGAAAGGTGCGCTCATCTGGTGTCCGTTCCCGGATGAGACGGCGGCGCTGGCGGCCGTGGACACGCTGCTCCACGAGGGGCTGGTCGCCTGCGGCAATCTCGTTCCTGGCATGACCAGCGTCTTTATCTGGAATGGCGAGCGGTGCACCGCCCGTGAGGTCGGTGCGCTGTTCAAGACCACGAACGACCGGCTTGAGGAGGCGATCACCCGTCTCGGACAAGTGCATCCCTACGAAGAACCGACCGTTTTCGGCTGGGTGTGCGATGGGACCGCTCCCGCAACGCTGTCCTGGCTCGCCGGAGCGGTGGCAAAGGCGTAAGGTATTATTTTACCTCCCGGGAAAGCCGCGGATTGCTTGACTTGGCGCCCTGTTTCGACGATTTGGCCGCCTTCCGCGCCTTCAGGGATTCGATTCCGTGGCTGGCGCTCGAATTATAGGGATAGACCAGCCATGAAGGCGCTCACGAAGGTCACCCGGTCGATCAAGCCGGCCGAGGTGGAAAAGAAGTGGCATCTGATCGATGCCGAAAATCTGGTCGTCGGCCGTCTCGCCGTCGTCATCGCCGACCTGCTGCGCGGCAAGCACAAGCCGAGCTTCACCCCGCACGTCGACTGCGGCGATCACGTCGTCGTGATCAACGCGGAGAAGGTTCGCTTCACCGGCAACAAGCTCAAGCAGCAGACCTACTACAAGCACACCGGTTATGCCGGCGGCATCAAGGAAGTCACCGCAGACAAGGTTCTTGCCGGTCGCTTCCCCGAGCGCGTGCTCGAGAAGGCTGTCGAGCGCATGATCCCGCGCGGCCCGCTCGGCCGTGACCAGATGCGCGCACTGCACATCTATGCCGGCACCGAGCACCCGCACGGTGGCACTCAGCCCGAAGCGCTCGACGTCGCTTCCATGAACCGCAAGAACAAGGTGGGCGCATAATGTCCGACAACGAAACCGTGCAGAGCCTGTCCGACCTCAAGGACATCGCCGGCAACGTCACCGTTGCTGACGAGACTGTCACCGCCGCTCCCGTCTCGAACGCTCCGCTGCGCGAGCAGCAGATCGACGCGCAGGGCCGCGCCTACGCAACCGGTCGCCGCAAGGACGCCGTTGCCCGCGTGTGGATCAAGCCCGGCTCGGGCAAGATCATCGTCAACGGCCGTGACCAGGAAGTCTACTTCGCGCGTCCGACCCTGCGCCTCGTGATCAACCAGACCTTCCAGGTCGCTGGCCGCGAAGAGCAGTACGACGTGATCGCCACCGTCAAGGGCGGCGGTCTCTCGGGTCAGGCCGGCGCCGTAAAGCACGGCATCGCACAGGCTCTCGCCAAGTACGAGCCGGCCCTGCGTGCCGCCGTCAAGGCCGCCGGCTTCCTCACCCGCGACCCGCGCGTTGTCGAGCGTAAGAAGTACGGCCGCGCCAAGGCACGTCGCAGCTTCCAGTTCTCGAAGCGCTGATCGCTTCAAGGGCTTCGGCTTGCAAAAAAGGGGTCGCGGGAAACCGCGGCCCCTTTTTTCATGCCGGCGCAGCCCTGGTCGACAAAGGCCGGCTCCGGAGAGCCGGCGAAGAAGCCGGGCTCGGCCTCAGTACATGTGCTGGCCGCCGTTGATGCTCAGCGTGGAGCCGGTCACGAAGGCTGCATTCTCGGAGCAGAGGAAAGCGCAGCCGCGAGCGATTTCGTAGGCGCTGCCCAGCCGGCCGACCGGTATTTTGGCGACGATCTTCTCCAGCACCGGTGCGGGCACGGCTGCGACCATGTCCGTGTCGATGTAGCCGGGGGCGATGGCGTTCACCGTGATGCCGTACTTCGCACCCTCTTGGGCAAGAGCCTTGGTGAATCCGTGGATGCCGCTCTTGGCTGCGGCATAGTTTACCTGGCCGTACTGTCCGGCTTGGCCGTTGATCGATCCAATGTTCACGATGCGGCCCCAACCGCGGTCCCGCATTCCGGGAAACGTCGCCTTGGCGGTGTTGAAGCACCCGCCCAGATTGATGCGCATGACGTCATTCCAGTCGTCGAAGCTCATCTTGTGGAGAACGCCGTCGCGGGTGATGCCGGCGTTGTTTATGACGATGTCGATCGCGCCCACGTCCGCTGCGATGCGCGCGCAGCTCTCCTGCGTCGCATCGAAGTCGCCCACATCGAACTTGTAGGCCGGGATGCCGGTCCTCTCGGTGAAAGCCCGCGCCTTTTCATCGTTGCCGGCGTAGTTCGCCACCACCGTGTGTCCACGCTCCTTCAGAGCAAGGGAGATGGCCTCGCCTATACCCCTCGTGCCACCCGTGACGATTGCAACGCGCGCCATTCGTAACCCTTCCGTGTCTGAAGATCGACCGAGAGCACAAGGCTATGGAAGGATTATGACGGCGGCAAGACCATCACTTGATCAATTTCCCACGAACGTCATTGCATGTGCTGCAACCGGTGGCCTGCTCAGAACTTGAACTGAGTTCCTACATAGACCGCCTGGCTGTCCTGCTTGCCATCGGTCAGCGGGACGAGCCGCTCGCGGTCCTGGGAGTAGCGTACGCCTGCAGTGACATCGAGATTCTCTGTCACGCGGTAAGCGCCGCCGAAGTCGACCTCGCCGCCATCGACGGCGAAAGTTCGCGGCGCGCGCCCTGCAGCCTTCTTCTCATCGATCGAGATCCGGGGCGAGAAACGCGATTCGTCCTTGCGGCTGCTACCGGGCGAGAGGCTGAAGCGCTTGAGATCGGGCAACTGCGCCAGGGGGCGGGCAGGCGCCTGAGGGACCAGGTTCTGCGCGAAGTTCTGATACCCGCGCGAGACGCCGAGATTGAACGCGGTGGGCGCCATGTGGAGGCGATCAGCCGGTGCCGGGGACGACGAGGAGGGCGCGCGTCCCCTGACGATGATCGCCTGTGCCGCCTCGGGATCGACGCGGACCGCGACCGTCACCGCACGGTCCGGCCGGTTGGGAGTTCCGGCGGGCGTGAAGGGAAAAAGCTGTCCCTTGGCAAGCGAGCGCATCGATATGGCGCGGGAGAGATTCTCCTGCGTCGTCTCGCTCGCCAGCGGATCGATTTCCCCGCCACTCCGCGCGGAGGTGCCCTGCGTGAAATCGGCGGAGAACGCGAGCACCGCGCTCGGCAGGGCCAGAAGGCATACGCAACCGGCCAGCAGCAGGCTGCCCTTCATCCCACCTCGTGTCGCTGCCGCTCGTTCGCTGTTCATTTCCAGACCTGCCGCCTCTCACCGGCCGCCCATCCCCGGTGCGACCATGAGCTCCCGTTCAACACCGAGCGATGTTAACACGGGCTGATCGCCTCGAAAAGCCGGGTTCAACCCTGGCTGCGGACGTTCAGCGACGGCTAAGCCGCCCGGTGCTTGGTCGTGCTGCGGCAAGCCGCTCTTGCCGCTGGGCCAACGGCGGTTATAGAGGCGTCTTGACGACAGGTTCGGTATGGCCGTGCCTGCAGCCTCTGACAGCGGATTTGGGAACGAACATGACAGGCAGCACCGACAAGGGCCTCTTCACCGCGCGCACGCTGGCTTCCAGGGGGATTGCCCTCGGCTTCGGCGCTGTGGCTGCACTGGCGCTCGCCGGATGCGGCGGCGGGGAGAAGCGCGAAGTGGCCGCGCTGGCGCCCTCGCAGGTGACGACGATCGGGGTGAACAGCTACCTCTGGCGCGCGAGCCTCGATTCGGTGTCCTTCATGCCGCTCCTTCAGTCCGACAGCGCGGGCGGCGTCATCATCACCGACTGGTACGTGAATCCGAAGACCCCGACGGAGCGGGTGAAGGTGTCGATCGCTATCCTGGACCAGGATCTGCGCGCCGATGCGCTGCGGGTGACAGCGGTGCGCGAAGTGCAGCAGGGCGGCAGCTGGGTACCTGCGCCGGTGCAGGCCGCGACGGTCCAGAAGCTTGAGGACATCATCCTTACCCGCGCCCGTGACCTTCGCCGCGATTCGATCGGCGGCTGATCCTTAGACTCTAGACCAAAGATGCGGGCCGCGTGCGCGCAGGAGATCACACTGAAATGACCGAGCGGTTCGATCCTGCACAGGCGGACACGCGCTGGCAGGCTGCGTGGGACGAAGCGCAGAGCTTCCGCGCCGATGATACCTCGACCAAGCCCCGCAGCTACGTCCTTGAGATGTTCCCGTATCCTTCGGGCCGCATCCATATCGGCCACGTGCGCAACTACACGATGGGCGACGTGCTGGCGCGCTACAAGCGGATGAAGGGCTTTGAAGTCCTCCACCCGATGGGCTGGGACGCCTTCGGCATGCCGGCAGAGAATGCAGCGATGGAAAAGGGCGTCCATCCCGGTGGCTGGACGCGTGAGAACATCGCCAACATGAAGGCGCAGTTGAAGCGCCTCGGCTTCGCGCTCGACTGGAGCCGGGAGATCGCAACGTGCGAGCCCGAATACTATGGGCAGGAACAGTCGCTGTTCCTTGATCTTTACGAACACGGCCTGGTCTATCGCAAGGAATCGGCGGTCAACTGGGATCCGGTCGACCAGACGGTGCTCGCCAACGAACAGGTGATCGACGGGCGTGGATGGCGTTCGGGCGCGCTGGTGGAGAAGCGCAAGCTCTCCCAGTGGTTCCTCAAGATCACCGACTTTGCAGAGGAACTGCTCGAAGGCCTCTCCACACTGGACAAGTGGCCCGAGAAGGTCCGTACGATGCAGGAGAACTGGATCGGCAAGTCGCAGGGCCTGCAGTTCAGCTTCGATCTTTCGACGGGCGGCAAGGTCGAAGTCTACTCGACCCGGCCCGACACGATCTTCGGCGCAAGCTTCGTCGCCGTCGCCGCCGATCACCCGATCGCCCAATCCGCAGCTGTCGGTCGCCCCGAGGTCGAGGAATTCATCGCGCTGTGCAAGCAGGGCGGCACCACCGCGGCAGAGTTGGAAACCGCGGAGAAGCTGGGCTTCGACACCGGCATCACCGCGAAGCACCCCTTCACTGGTGCCGCGCTTCCGGTCTTCATCGCGAACTTCGTGCTGATGGATTACGGCACGGGCGCGGTCATGGCGGTTCCCGGCCACGACCAGCGCGATTTTGAATTTGCGACCAAGTACGCCCTCCCGATCGTGCGCGTCGTCGCATCGAGCGCTGAGGAAGCCGACAAGCCCTTCGCGGGCGAGGCCGAGACGGGTGACGGCGTTCTCGTCAATTCCGATTTCCTCAACGGCATGTCCGTAGCCGATGCCAAGGCCGCCGTGATCGGGCGCGCCGAAAGCGAAGGCTGGGGCTCGGGCCAGACGGTGTGGCGCCTGCGCGACTGGGGCGTCTCGCGCCAGCGTTACTGGGGCACGCCGATCCCGTTCATCCACTGCGAAGTCTGCGGCGTGGTGCCGGTGCCGAAGAAGCACCTGCCGGTGACCCTCCCCGAGGACGTCGATTTCCAGACGCCCGGCAACCCGCTGGTGCGCCACCCTACCTGGAAGCACGTGGACTGCCCGCAGTGCGGCCATGCAGCGCGCCGCGAAACCGACACGCTCGACACCTTCGTCGACAGCTCGTGGTACTTCCTGCGCTTCGCCAGCCAGCCTGACGACCGCCCGTTCGACCCCGCAAGAATTGCCGAGTGGCTACCGGTAGAACAGTACATCGGCGGCATTGAGCACGCGATCCTGCACCTGCTCTATGCCCGCTTCTGGACCCGGGCGCTTGCGCGCATCGGCAAGATCGAGGTCAAGGAACCGTTCGGCAGCCTGTTCACGCAGGGCATGGTCACGCACGAGACCTACAGCCGCATCAACGATGCGAACGGCCAGCCGGTGTTCTTCTCGCCCGGCGAAATCGACCGCACCGGCGAAGGCGCGACGCTCAAGGCCGATGGGGCGCCCGTCGACGTGGGTCGCGTCATCAAGATGTCGAAGTCGAAGAAGAACGTCGTCGACCCCGACGAGATCGTCGCGACCTACGGCGCCGACGCGATCCGCTGGTTCATGCTCTCCGACAGCCCGCCGGAACGCGACTTGCCCTGGTCGGAAGCGGGCATCGAAGGATGCGGTCGCTTCGTGCAGCGCTTGTGGCGCCTTTTCGGCCAGTATGATGCGGGTGCGACGGGCGAGGACAAGGCGCTTGACCGCAAAGTTCACCAGACGGTCGATGCCGCCGCCCGCGACATCGAATCGCTGGGCTTCAACAAGGCCGTGGCGCGCATCTACGAACTCAACGGGGCTATTGAAAAGGCAACCCCTTCGGCTAGCCGATCCAGCGCGATCCGCACGCTGTTGCTGCTTGTCTCGCCGATGATGCCGCATCTTGCGGAAGAAGCCTGGGCAGGCATCGGAGAGGGCCTGATCGCTGACGCCGCCTGGCCGGAAGTTGACCCGGCACTGCTGGTGGACGATGAGGTCACCGTGGCGGTTCAGGTCAAAGGCAAGCTGCGCGATACTCTTACCGTTGCCAAGGGCACTTCCAGGGAGGACCTCGAGGCGCTTGCCCTGGCGAGCGAGAAGGTGCAGCGTGCGCTGGATGGTGCGGAAGTGCGCAAGGTGATCGTTGTGCCGGATCGATTGGTGAATCTCGTCGCGTGAAGGCTCTCGTCGCTCTCACCGGTGCCGTGCTCCTCGCGGGTTGCGGGCTTCAGCCGATGTATGCCGGCGGGGGCAGCGGTGTCGTTGCCCGTGGACTGGCCGACGTGCAGGTTTCCGCGATTGAGGGGCGTGCGGGATGGCTCGTGCGCAACGCCCTTGTCGATGAACTCGGCGTTGGCGCAGGCAACGGCAGTGCCGCGCGCTACCGCCTCGATGTGCGTCTCGACGATCGGCTGGAAAGCTTCGCGCTGCTGTCGGACGACACCGTCGGCCGGGAGCGGCGCACCCTGCGAGCCCGCTACCAGTTGGTCGAGGTCGGCAGCGGGGAGATCGTGCTGGACCAGACGGCAGGATCCGATGCCGGCATCGATGTCGTGTCGTCGGACTACGCGACTATCGCCGCGGAACAGACCGCTCTGGAAAACATGGCAAAAGAGGTGGCGAACCGTATCGTCACCAATGTTGCGCTGCGTCTGCGCGGCGACACCAGCCAGTAAGCCGCGGTGAAAGCCACCCAGAAGGATTTTGCGAGCCTTGCGCAGCGGGCGGCCCGCGACGGGCGGGTGTTCTTCTTCTGCGGCCCCGACGAGGCCGGTGCCGCCGATGCGGCGGAAAAGATCGCTGCCCTGCTGCCCGACGCGGGCGAGCGCATCGAGATGGCAGGTGCGGAACTGCGCCGGGATCCGGTCAGGCTGGGAGACGAGGCGCGCTCCACCTCCCTGTTCGGCGGTGCCCGCCACATCTGGGTGCGTGCGCAGGGCGACGAAGCTCACGACGCCGTACAGGTGCTGTTCGAGAACGAGGTCGAGGGATGCCCGGTCCTGATCGTGGCCACCGGCGCTACGGACAAATCGCGTACAGCCAAGCTTCTAGCGGCGCGGCCGGATGGTCTGGTGGCGATGTTCTACCCACCCGATCTGAACTCAGCCACCGCCTCGGTGCGCGCAATGGCAAACGGGGCGGGCCTGAAGCTGGGCAGCGAAATAGCCGAGCGTATCGCGCGCGGAGCCGGTTTCGACACCCGGCTGGCCCGATCGGAAGTGTCCAAGCTCGCCCTCTACCTGGATGCGTCGCCCGAAACGCCGCGCCCGGTGACGAGTGCCGACCTCGATGCGATCGGCGCTTCCACGGAGGATGACGGCTTTGGATCCCTGGTCGATGCCGTCCTCTCCGGACGCCGCGAGGCCGTTGGTCCCGAATTCAGGCGGATGCGGGAGCAAGGCATGAACCCGGTCGGGCTGCTGCTCGCCTTTGAGCGCCGGGTCGCTCAACTGGCTGCGCTCAATGCCCGGATGGGGGGCAGCCGCGATGTGTCCGGCTTCCTCAAGGCTGAAGCGGCCGCGCGGCGCATCTTCTGGAAGGACCAGCCGGCGCTGGGGGCTCAGCTCCAGCTCTGGAGAGGCCCGCGCCTGGAGAGGCTCGTGGCACGGCTGGTTGCTCTCCACCAGAATCTCCTGGCCAATAGCCAGGATGGAGAGCTTCTATTGTCTGAAGGCCTGCTTACAATCGCGCGGTCGGCTCGTCCCAAAACCCGCTGAGAGTAGCGGGGCGCGGCCTGATGCACGCGCCTCTGTACTGACCGTCTTTGCAGCAATGCTGGAAGGCCAGGGCTTTGACGGCGCGTAGCGGCAGCCTGCTTCAGGAGACGCTAACGTGAGTTCGCCAATCGCGGTGCCGCCGTCATGAATGCGCCCTTCGAACCGCGCGTGCTCGCGAATCCCGGAGTGATCGCCGATGACCTGATCGTCGCACCTTCACGGCAGCGACGGCGCCTCCAGTGTTACGCCACCCTTGTCGCGGGCGATATCGTGGCCATCTTCGCCGCGTTCCTCGCCGTCGGCTATCTCCTGACGGGATTGCCCGGCCTGCGCGAGGGCGCGATTCATGGTCAGCTGATTCTCCCGATCTACCTTGCGCTCGCGCTTTACAACGGGGCGTACTCCGCCGCGGCGCTTCAAGAGCCATGGAAGGGGATCTGGCGCGCTTTCGTGGCAATTATGATCGGCGTCGTCGCGCTGGTCTTCACTCAATTCCTGATCCGACCGCAGACGGACCTGTCCCGCTCGGCCTTCAACGGAGGCGCCATCGCGGCGATGGTGTTCACGGCGTCGATGCGGCTGCAATTGCGGGCTTTCATCCGCTGGCGTTGCGGGATGAGCATCCTCAACGAACTCATCATCGATGATGGCGGCCCTCAGGTGCACATCCGTGGTGCCATCCGGATCTCCGCCGCGGCCATGGGGCTCCGGCCCAACCTCAACGACCCTCACGCACTGGACCGCATTGGCCTCGTCCTTCGCAACATCGATCGCGTGATCGTCAGCTGCCCCGTTGGCCGCCGGGTGGAGTGGGCAAGGATGCTCAAGGGGGCCAACATCGACGGGGAGGTGTTGGACAACGAAGTGGCCCGCCTCGGGGCGCAGGGTGCGCGGGTGGTCGGCAAGCACGGACTTCTGATGGTTTCCGCCGGTCCTCTGGGGCTTCGCGACAGGGCGATAAAGCGGCTGTTCGATGTGGCTTTTGCCGGTACGGCCATACTGATCCTGTCCCCGCTTCTCATCGTCGTCTCGATGGCCGTGAAGCTGCAGGACGGTGGCCCGGTGTTCTTCAGGCAGCGCCGGATGGGGAGGGGTAATCGCTTCTTCACCATGTACAAGTTCCGGTCGATGACGACAGGCTTGTGCGACCTCAACGGCAACGTCTCCGCGTCGCGCGACGATCGGCGCGTCACCCGGGTGGGCGGCTTCATCCGCCGCACCAGCATCGACGAGCTTCCGCAGCTGTTCAACGTGCTGCTGGGGGACATGAGCCTTGTCGGCCCCCGCCCCCATGCAACGGGTTCGCTGGCGGGCGACAAGCTGTTCTGGGAAGTCGATCTGCGGTACTGGCAACGCCACGGCCTGAAGCCCGGACTATCCGGACTGGCGCAGGTTCGCGGTTTCCGGGGTGCCACCGATCACGAAGAGGATCTGGTGAATCGGCTACAGGCTGATCTGGAGTATCTGGAGGGGTGGACGATCATGCGCGATCTGCAGATCGTCTTCCTCACCCTTCGCGTGCTGGTTCACGACAAGGCGTTCTGAGCCAACAGGGCCTGCTGGGCTGGATCGTCAGTTACCGCCTTGCTTGGGGACGGAGAACGTACCCGAAACGCGGCCGCCCGGTCCCGCCGAAGCTGTGGATACGCCGCTGTTCAGATCGACGACGAGGCGACCCCCGCGCAGGACATCGCCGTTGCTGCGCTTGATCGTGGCATTCCCCGTCATCGTGATGATCTTCTGGTTGAAGTCGTAAATGCCGACGTCGCCTGTTGCGGTTTCGTTGGGGCGCGAAACGGTCACGCCGCCGCTCGCGGTGATCCGCTGGATCTGCATCGACCCTTGATTCGTGAAGTTCACCACGGTCCGAGCCGCACGCAGGCGCAGGTCGGCCTGCTTGACATCCACATTGCCGGACAGGATGACCCGGTCCTGCCTGTCTTGCAGTTCGATGCGATCCGCAGCGTAATCCACCGGCGCGTTGGAGTTGTGGCCCGAGAAAACCTGCGCCCCCAGCTGCTGCGATCCTGCCAGGGCGGCAAGGGCGAGCGCGGGAAGCGCAATCGCGATGCGGGGCAGCGTCTTTGAGGCGGTCATCGGGGTATCCTGAGTTTTCCGGGAGTCATGTGCAGGCGCGCATTCCCCTCCAGCGTCACGGTGCGGTTTTCGAGATCGGCCTTCATGGAGTCGGCACGAAACGTGCCGGTCGGCACCGTACCGTTAACCCCGCCGGACGCTATCGCAATCTGCTTGTTCACGTCCACGGCGACATTGCTCGTGGTCATGCTGTAGCCGTCGGGAGCGGCGAACTTCACCGGTCCTTCAACGGCGAGCTGTTCGCGTTCGTAGTTGTACGCGCCGCGCGGAGCGACGATCCGGGCCGGTCCGTCGTTGAGGTTGAGCAGTGCCTGCAGTTCCAGCATCTCGACGATCGGAGTGGCGGCGGATTTCTGCACCGCACTGCCGGACTTCACCACGAAATCGCGGTTCTTGTTGTCCTTTCCGCGATAGGCCGCCGCATCGGCCCGCAACCGCTCGTTGGTGACGGCGACCTTGTTGCGGTCCAGCAGGAAGCTGATTTCGCCCCGGGGGGAGAGGGGCACGAGGATCATCACCGCCGCGATCAGGCCGATGCCCGCAGGCAGGATCTTGGCCAAAAGCGCCACCAGCCGGTCATGCGAACCGCCCGGCGCGGCGAATTGCCGGCGACGATTACGGATCTGAACGGCTTCAACGGACATGACGGATCACACAACTCCCGAAAGGGCGATCAGGCTGCTTCGTGGCTGAAGATGTCGTGCTCGGGCCAGCCGGCAAGGTCCAGACGCGCACGCGCCGGGAGGAAATCGAAACAGGCCTGGGCGAGTTCCGTCCGGTTTTCCCGGGCGAGCCGGGTCACGAGGATTTCGTGCATCGCATGCAGGTGCCGCACGTCCGACGCGGCGTATTCCTTCTGCGCATCGGTCAGTTCCGCAGCGCCCCAGTCGCTCGACTGCTGCTGCTTGGACACTTCCTTGCCAAGGAGTTCGCGCACGAGATCCTTGAGGCCGTGGCGGTCGGTGTAGGTGCGCACGAGCTTGCTGGCGATCTTCGTGCAGAAGACGGGCGCCGCCGTGACGCCGAGGTAATGCTCGATCGCGGCCAGGTCGAACCGCGCGAAGTGGTAAAGCTTCAGGCGCTCCGGGTCGGCCAGCACGGCCTTGAGGTTCGGTGCATCGTACGTGCTGTCGACGCCGAAGCGGACAAGATGCTCGTCCCCTCGGCCATCGGAGATTTGCACGACACACAACCGGTCACGAGCCGTGATGAGGCCCATGGTTTCGGTGTCGATTGCGACGGTACCCGGCGCCAGGACGCCTTCGGGGAGATCTTCTTCGTGGAGATAGACAGCCATGATCCGGAAATGCTTAGGGACTGGCCGGGGCTTTCGCAATGGCGCGGCGCGCTCCGGGATGGTTTTTCCAGGAGGTCGGCATGACGGCAACACAGAACAGGCAGAGCGTTCCCGCCGGTTGGGCAGCGGCGCTGCGCCCTGTGCTCGACGCGCCGGAGGCCCGCAGCTTGAGTGAATGGCTCGAGGCCGAGGAAGCAGCGGGCAAGCGGATTCACCCAGCACGGGACTTGCGGCTTCGCGCGCTCGAACTGACGCCCCTTGATGCCGTGCGCGTCGTGATCCTGGGGCAGGACCCCTACCACGGGCCGGGACAGGCGCATGGCCTGTCGTTCTCAGTGCAGCACGGTGTTCGTACACCGCCCTCGCTGAAGAACATCTACAAGGAACTGGCCGCCGACTGCAGCGTGCAGCCTCCCGCGCACGGCAATCTGGAGCACTGGGCGCGACAGGGCGTGCTGTTGCTGAACAACGCCCTCACCGTCGAGGAAGGCCGCGCCGGATCGCATCAGAAGCGTGGCTGGGAAGCCATCACCGATGCGGCTGTGGCGGCTGTGGCTGCGAAGCCGGAGCCCTGCGTCTTCCTGCTCTGGGGCAATCACGCTCAGAAGAAGGCCCTCAGCGTTCCGGGACTGGCGGATAGCCACCACCTGGTGCTGACCGCACCTCACCCAAGCCCGCTGTCCGCGCACGCCGGCTTCTTCGGATGCCGGCATTTCAGCAAGGCCAACGCGTTCCTGAAGGCGCACGGACGCGGAACGATCGATTGGCAGGATCAGGCGGCCGGTCCCGGCACGGCATCGTCCATGACGTAGTGGTTCATGGACCCTGCGGTCGTCAAATCCCCGAAACAGGCGCGGAACTTGCCAAAGGCTTCGAGGTCGCGAGCTGCCTCGTGCGCTTCCAGCGAGGTCCAGATGACGTTGAAGGTGAAGCGGGAAGAGTTCTCGACGCCGCGGCCGAACCGTACGGAGACGACGCCGTCACAGGCGGCGAGGTGTGCGATGCCGGCGCTCCGCATGGCGGCGGCGAACTCATCCTCGGAGCCCGTACGAACTTCGATCTCCGCGATTTCAAGCAGCATTGATGTCTCCCTTGCCAGGACGAAGAAGCCGTGAGCTCTGCTGCGGGTCAAGGCGCGCACGCAAGTGATCGCCGGTGCGGCCGTTTCTCCGTATCCTGAACGGACAACAGAAAAGGGCGCGCCGCGTGGCACGCCCTTTTCCCTGCCGATGTGACTGCGTCAGCGGGGGAGGACGCTGGCGCCCATGAGCGCTTCGTCCACCGCGCGGGCGCACTGGCGGCCCTCGCGGATCGCCCACACGACCAGCGACTGGCCGCGGCGCATGTCGCCGCAGGACCAGATCTTCTCGTCACTGGTGCGGTACTCGAAGACGTTGGCCTTCACGTTTCCACGCGGGTCAAGTTCGACACCGGACTGGTCAAGCATGCCGGCCTTGCGCGGGCCGACGAAGCCCATGGCCAGCAGGATGAGGTCGGCCTGGAGCGTGAACTCGCTGCCCGGGATCTCCTGCATCCTGCCGCCCTGCCATTCGACACGGACACATTCCAGCCCCTTGACGTCATTGTCGCCGATGACACGCTTGGTGAGCACGGCCCAGTCGCGGGTGGCGCCTTCCTCGTGGCTCGACGAGGTGCGCAGCTTCAGGGGCCAGAACGGCCAGGAGAGCGCCTTGTCCTCCTTTTCGGGCGGACGCGGCATGATCTCGAGCTGGGTCACCGAAGCGGCGCCCTGGCGATTGGAGGTGCCTACGCAGTCCGACCCGGTGTCGCCGCCGCCGATGACAATGACGTGCTTGCCGGTGGCGACGAGCGACCCGCGCGGAGCCGCGCGCACTTCGTCGTCACCGGCGTTACGCTTGTTCTGCTGGGTCAGGAACTCCATGGCGTAGCGCACGCCCGGAAGTTCGAAGCCCGGGATCGCCAGCGGACGCGGATCCTCCGCGCCGCCCGCGAAGACCACCGCATCGAAGTTTTCCTTCAGCGAGGCGACCGAGACGGTAACGCCGACCTCGACCGAGGTTTTGAACTCCACCCCCTCGGCCATCATCTGCACCATGCGGCGATTGATGAGGTGCTTCTCCAGCTTGAAGTCAGGGATGCCGTACCGCATCAGCCCGCCCACGCGGTCGCTCTTCTCGAACACGGTGACCGAGTGGCCGGCGCGGGCGAGCTGCTGCGCACAGGCCATGCCTGCCGGGCCGGAGCCGACGACAGCCACGGACTTGCCGGTGCGCTTTTCCGGCACCTGCGGCGTGATCCAGCCTTCCTGCCACCCCTTGTCGACGATCGCGCATTCCACTGACTTGATGGTGACGGGTTCGTCGATGATGTTCAGCGTGCAGGCCGCTTCGCACGGGGCGGGGCAGATGCGACCGGTGAACTCGGGGAAGTTGTTGGTCGAGTGAAGGACTTCCAGGGCGGTCCGGAAGTCATCCTCGTAGACCAGGTGGTTCCAGTCCGGGATCATGTTGTTTACCGGACAGCCGGTGTGGCAGTGCGGCACGCCGCAGTTCATGCAACGCGATGCCTGCCCCTTCAGCGCCTCCGGCGCCAGGGGTACGACGAACTCGTTATAGTTCTTCAGGCGATCCTCGACCGGACCGTACGTACGGTCCTGACGGTCGAGTTCGAGGAAGCCGGTTTCCTTGCCCATCTTCTTGTGTTCCTAAATCTTATTCTGCTGCGACCAAGGTGGCTTCGCGGCGCTCGGCCTCCTGCTGGCGAAGTGCCCTCGCATAGTCGCGCGGCATCACCTTCACGAACTTGCCCAGCGTGTTCGACCAGTCGTCGAGCAGCGCACGGGCCCGCTTCGAGCCGGTGTGCAGATGGTGGCGTTCAAGCAGGATGCGCAGGCGCTCCGCATCGTGCCGCAGCGGGTCGCCCATCCCCAGATCAGTGACCGAGGCGGTGCGCTGCTGGGGACGACCGGTGCCTTCATCCTCGTCAGCTTCGGGCGAGATCCTGAGCAGGTCGACCATGGCAGGGTTGACGAGCTTCTCGAACTCGCCGTCCTCGTCGTAGATGTAGGCGATGCCGCCCGACATGCCGGCGGCGAAGTTGCGGCCGGTCTTGCCCAGCACCGCCACGACACCACCCGTCATGTATTCGCACCCGTGATCACCGCAGCCTTCGACAACGGCGATCGCGCCGGAGTTACGGACGGCGAAACGCTCGCCACCGACACCGTTGAAGAACGCTTCGCCGGAGATGGCACCGTAAAGAACGGTGTTGCCGACGATGATGTTCTTGGTCGGATCGCGATCGACGTGGGCGGGCTGGCGCACGATCACGCGGCCGCCGGAAAGACCCTTGCCGACATAGTCGTTGGCATCTCCGGTCAGGTCGAGCGTCACACCGTGGGCAAGCCAGGCGGCGAAGCTCTGGCCGGCGACGCCGGTGAGCTTCACGTTGATCGTGTTGTCGGGAAGCCCCGCATGGCCATAGCGACGGGCGACCTCGCCCGACAGCATGGCGCCGACGGTGCGGTTGACGTTGATGACGTTCTTCTCGATGCGCACGGCCTGGCGGTTTTCCAGCGCGTCGGCCGCGGCTTCGATCAGTGTGTTGTCGAGTGCGTTCTCAAGGCCGTGATCCTGCACTTCGCTCCAGCCGAGGGACGGGCTGTCTCCCTGCGGTGCCTGGTAGAGCACCTTGGAGAGGTCGACGCCCTTCGCCTTCCAGTGGCTGATGGCCTTCTTCATGTCGAGCTTGTCGACGCGTCCCACCATCTCCGCGATGGTGCGGAAGCCGAGTTCGGCCATGATCGCGCGCAGTTCCTCGGCGACGAAGAAGAAGTAGTTGATCACGTGCTCGGGCTGGCCGGTGAAGCGCGCGCGCAGCACCGGGTCCTGCGTGGCGACGCCGACCGGGCAGGTGTTGAGGTGGCACTTGCGCATCATGATGCAGCCCGCCGCGATCAGCGGTGCGGTGGCGAAACCGAACTCCTCGGCACCCAGCAGGGCGGCCACGGCAACGTCGCGGCCGGTGCGCAGGCCGCCATCGGCCTGCACCACTACGCGGCTGCGCAGGTTGTTGAGCAGCAGCGTCTGCTGGGTTTCGGCAAGGCCGATCTCCCAGGGCGAGCCCGCATGAGTCAGCGACGTCAGCGGCGAAGCGCCGGTGCCGCCTTCGTAGCCGGCGATCGTGATGTGGTCCGCGCGGGCCTTGGAAACCCCTGCGGCAACGGTGCCCACACCCACTTCGGACACCAGCTTGACCGACACGCGGGACGTCGGATTCACGTTCTTGAGATCGTGAATGAGCTGCGCGATGTCCTCGATCGAGTAGATGTCGTGGTGCGGCGGGGGCGAGATCAGGCCGACACCGGGCGTGGAGTGACGGGTGGCGCCGATCGTGCGGTCCACCTTGTCACCGGGCAGCTGACCGCCTTCACCCGGTTTCGCGCCCTGCGCCATCTTGATCTGGATGTCATCGGCGTTGACGAGGTACTCGGTGGTGACGCCGAAGCGGCCGGAGGCGACCTGCTTGATCGACGACCGCATGGTGTCGCCGTTGGCCAGGGGCTTGAAGCGCGTGGGATCCTCGCCGCCTTCGCCGGTGTTCGATTTGCCGCCGATGCGGTTCATCGCCAGCGCCAGCGTGGTGTGCGCTTCCCAGCTGATCGAGCCGTAGCTCATGGCGCCGGTTGCGAAGCGCTTCACGATTTCGCTGGCGGGCTCCACGTCATCGATGTGGATCGACTGGCCGGGCACGAATTCCATCAGACCACGGATCGTGAGCATGCGCTCCGACTGATCGTTGATGGTCTGCGCGAATTCCTTGTATTTTTCAGGGATGTTGCCGCGCACGGCGTGCTGCAGCAGGCCGATGTTGGTGCTGGTCCAGGCGTGTTCCTCGCCGCGGATGCGCGCGCCGTAGATGCCGCCCACGTCCAGCATGTTCTTGTAGATCGGGTTGTCGCCGTAGGCCGCCGCGTGACGGCGCACGGTCTCTTCCGCGATCTCGGCCAGACCTGCGCCCTCGATCGAGGTCGCGGTGCCGGTGAAGTACTTGTCGACGAAAGCCGTCGAAAGGCCGACGGCATCGAAGATCTGCGCGCCGCAATAGGACTGGTAGGTCGAGATGCCCATCTTGGACATGACCTTCCGAATGCCCTTGCCGATGGCGTAGACATAGTTCTTCGCCGCCTGCTCGGCCGAAACCGGCAGGTTCTTACGGACGCGGATGTCCTCGATCGTCTCAAGCGCGAGGTAGGGGTTGATCGCTTCCGCGCCATACCCGGCCAGAGCGCAGAAGTGATGCACTTCGCGCGCTTCGCCGGTTTCCACGACAAGGCCGGTCTGCATGCGCAGGCCTTGGCGGACGAGGTGGTGGTGGACGGCGGCGGTCGCCAGCAGTGCGGGCATCGGTATGCGGTTGGGGCCTTGCGCACGGTCGGACAGGATCAGGATGTTCTTGTCCGCCAGCACCGCTTCGGTCGCGGCCCAGCACATTTCCTTGATAGCGAGTTCGAGGCCCTCGGCACCGGTGCGAGCGTCCCAGGTCATGTCGATGGTGTCGGTGCGGAATGCGCCGTCAAGCGCCGCCTCGACCGAACGGATCTTGGCAAGGCCCAGGTTCGTGAGGATCGGCTGGCTGACTTCGAGGCGCTTGTGCGTACCGGCATCGTGGCCGAGCAGGTTGGGGCGCGGACCGATCATGGTGACGAGGCTCATCACCAGTTCCTCGCGGATCGGATCGATCGGCGGGTTGGTGACCTGCGCGAAGTTCTGCTTGAAGTAGTCGTAAAGCAGGCGGGACTTGTTCGATAGCACCGGGATCGGCGTGTCGGTGCCCATCGAGCCAAGCGGGTCGTCCGCCATCAGCGCCATCGGCTCGAGGAACCGCGACACGTCTTCCTGCGTGTAGCCGAAGGCCTGCTGGCGATCGAGCAGGGTGCCGGTCGGCTTGGGCAGCTCGGCCAGTTCCGGTTCGATCACGTCGAGGTCAGCGAGCTTGTACTGCGCCTGTTCCAGCCACTTTTCGTAAGGTTCGGCCTCGGAGAGCTTGGCCTTGATTTCCTCATCCTCGATGATGCGGCCTTCTTCGAAGTCGATCAGGAGCATGCGGCCGGGCTGCAGGCGCCACTTGCGCACGATGTTCTCTTCCTTGATCGGAAGAACGCCGCTTTCCGACGCCATCACGCACAGGTCGTCGTCGGTCACGAGGAAGCGGGCCGGACGCAGGCCGTTGCGGTCGAGCGTCGCGCCGATCTGGCGCCCGTCGGTGAACGCTACGGCGGCAGGGCCGTCCCATGGCTCCATCAGGGCGGCATGGTATTCGTAGAAGGCGCGGCGTTCCGGCGTCATCAGCGGGTTGCCCGCCCAGGCTTCCGGTATCAGCATCATCATCGCGTGGACGAGGCTGTAACCACCGGCGAGCAGCAGTTCGAGCGCGTTGTCCAGGCACGCGGTGTCCGACTGACCGTGGGGGATCAGCGGCCACATCTTGTCGAGGTCGGCGCCCAACAGCTCCGATTCCATGGTGCGGCGACGTGCGTTCATCCAGTTCACGTTGCCGCGAACGGTGTTGATCTCGCCGTTATGAGCCATGAAGCGGAAGGGGTGCGCCAGCTTCCAGCTGGGGAAGGTGTTCGTCGAGAAGCGCTGGTGCACGAGCCCGAGTGCCGAGACGAACTCCGGATTGCGCAGGTCGTCGTAGAAGGAGCCGACCTGGGTCGCCAGGAGCAGGCCCTTGTAGACGATCGTGCGGCTGGAGAAGCTCGGCATGTAAAGCTCGGTCAGCCCCGGCATGTCGTGCTTTTCGGCCAGAGCCTTGAGCGGATTCTGCGTCTGCTTACGGATCGCCAGGATCTTGCGCTCGAACGCATCCTGGTCCGCGCAATTGTCTCCACGGCCCACGAAGCACTGGCGGATGACCGGCATCGACTCCAGAACGGTCTTGCCCAGACCGTCGAGTGTCACGGGCACGTCGCGCCAGCCCAGCAGGGTCTGGCCTTCCTTCTTGATGAACTTCTCGAAGATCGCGACGATCATCTCGCGGGCGGCATCGTCCTGCGGGAGGAAGCACATGGCCACGGCGTAATCGCCCGCCTTCGGCAGTTCGACGCCTTCGGCCTGGGCCCAGGTGCGGAACAGGGCATCGGGAATCTGCGTCAGAATGCCCGCGCCGTCACCCAGCAGGGGATCTGCACCCACCGCACCGCGATGGTCGATGTTTTTCAGAATCTCCAATGCCTGGGTAATGATTGCGTGATTTTTCTGGCCCTTGATATGGGCGACAAAGCCCACGCCACAGGCGTCGTGTTCATTGCGCGAATCATAAAGGCCCTGGGGCTTAGGAAATCCCATCGATAAAACCCATCCTGTCATTTTCTGCGAGGCTCACCGGGTATGCCTGCGGATTCGCACGACTCGTGCGAGCGACCCCACGCGGCATAGTGACCCCACGGTCCCCATGACGATTACGGCACCATTTTGCAATGCCGAAGAGCCAGTGTTGCGCATTAAGGTGACGCAGAAAGGTTAGTTGCTGGCATTTTATTATCAAAAAACCCGCAAGGATTGCTCCTTGCGGGTTTATCGAAGCTTCGTGGTGCTTCTAACCAGTGGGTCAGCCAACCCCGCTCATGCGCTGCAGCGTGGCCAGTGCATCGCGCAGCGCCTTCTCTGTCGCCTCGGTCTTTCCAGATCCGGGAGCGTCGAAGGGACGACCGGCGGAGGACTGCGTTGGATCACTCCCGAAGGGCTGGGCCGCAGCGTCTGCGGCGTCATCGTCGTCCTGCTGCCCATCTTCATCCCACTGCGCCGGCGTGGAGTGCGCCATCTCGTCGCCGGCATCATCCGGATCGCCGAACTGGAGAACGGGCTTGCGCACCGCCGCCTGCCGCGAAAGGCTGAGCAAAGAGGAATAGCCCTGCTGCAGGACCACCTCGTCGCCATCCCCCTCGGGCTGGACATCAGGCGTGATCCGGTTCGCGGGGAACGGGACAACGCCGAGGCCGCCATCGGCCGAGCCGCCATATGCGTGTTCGCTGCCAGCAGCGTAGGTGTCCCGAGATGTCTCCGCGTCCTCCCGGGGATCGGCGGGACGCGCCGACCGGGGGTCGATGAGCGACGGCAGGGGAGCCGCTTCGCTGCCCGTAGCGATGGTATCGACGTTAGGGCCTCCGACAGGAAACGCTCCGGTGGCCGCGCTGGCGAGTGCTGCGCTTGAGGCCTCACGAGCCGCCTTGCGGATGCTGTCGCGGCGGCGCTCCATGGCGATGGCAAGACGCTCGACGAGTTCGACCTGCGAAAGGGTGGCCAAGTCGGCACCCGCAATACGCTCGGCGCTGCTCGCGTCCAGCGCGGAGGCGGTCGGGTGAGCCTCTGCCGTCAAGGGCGGCAGTGCATCGACGGGTTCGGCATGATCGGCGTCGACGGCATCAGCCTCAGGAGAAGGCGCGAACAGGCTGAAGCCGGGTCCTTCAGCCGCCCCGCGTGTCGGCGCACCTTCGCTGGCATACACATCGAACGGGTCCGGGCGCGCTTCGGTCAGCCTTTGCGCTCCTGTGTCAGCCGGATACTGCGGCGCGGGTCTGAAGATCTGGGCGCCGGGCGGCGGCGATGCCTCCGGCTGGCCGGTGCTTTCCCCGGCTTCGGCAGAGCGCTCCGCGTGCGCCTCCAGCCAGACGGGGAAGTTCTCGGGCTCGGGCAGCGGCGCCTGTTCGAAGGGCGGGGACCGCCGGAAAGGTGCTGCCTCGAACGCCTCGTCGAAGTGTGCGATCTCGAAGTCGGCGACGTTGAGGATGGGAGTCTCGGTGGCCGGAGAGGGGGAAGCGTCCGCCACGATCGTGTCGAACGGTGCGGCAACGTCTTCGTCGACGACGGGTGCGGCCTCCGGCTCGATCGTGCGGGCGCGACGCCGGCGGGCGCCGACCTGAGGCAGCGCGTCGGCGGCATGGTCGTTGCCACCCGCAAGAAGAGGGCTCTGTTCCAGCGCGGGGCCGGGGCGCACCAGACGGCGGGTCGCCAGAGCGCCAACCAAGGCTCCCGCAACGGTGACCGAGAGCGCGAAGAGGATGCGCATCGTCGCCCCGAGCGGGGGGGCAGCCATGGGCAGGACCTTGTCGATCCCCAGCAGCAGCACCAGTCCCTCGATGGTCGAGGAACTGACCGCCAGGCTGCAAAGTCCGGCGATCGCACCGCACCAGAGCGCCACGATAGCGGGAAACAGAGGATGGCGGGTGATCGGCTGCTCTGCGCCTGTGGAGCTGCGCTTGGTCTCGGCCACTGAACTTACCCCGTGTGTTGAACTGGTACCGGCCGTCAGGCAGCGAGTCCGGCGTGATTGGTTCGTGCTGCCAGCATTTGGTAAATGACTGAATAATGGCGGGCGTTCCGGGCCCAGTCATGCCCGATTTCGACGTGTTCGCGGGCGGAGCGGCGGTATACGTCCCAATCGGCCCGGGCGTCCAGCAGACGCGCCAGCGAATCGGCGCAGGCCTGCACGTCGTCCGGCCTGAAGAGAATTCCGGTCCGGCCATCGGCGATCAGCTCCCGATGTCCGCCCACGTCGCTGGCGGCCACCAGCTTGCCCTGCGCCATTGCTTCCAGCGGCTTGAGCGGCGTCACCAGGTCCGTCAGCCGGCTCTTCTTGCGGGGGTAGGCCATGATGTCGCACAAGGCGTAGTAGCGGTCGACGTCCTCATGCGGCACTCGTCCGACGAAGCGGATCGCTCCGGCCGCCGGAGAGGCGCAGGCCTGCGCGCGCAACGCCTCCTCGCGCGGGCCGCCGCCGACGAGCAGCAGTCTCGCCTCGGGCTGGCGCGCGATCAGGGCGGGCATGGCGTCGATGAGGATATCAAGGCCCTCGTAGTCGTAGAAGCTGCCGATGAATCCGATCACCGGGCATGGCCCGTTCGGCCCCTCGAACCCGAGAGAGCGGGCGAGTCCGGGATCGCGCGGCAGAGGGGTGCCGAACAACTTGAGGTCGACGCCATTGGGCATGACGCTGATCCTGTCCTGTGCGATGCCGCGACCGATGAGATCGGCGCGAAGCCCCTGGCAGATCGTGACCACGGCATCGGCCCGGCTCACGACATGCGTTTCCAGGGCGCGTGTCAGGCGATACTTGAACGAGCCCTGCGTGCCGGTGCCATTGCCCACGGCGGCATCTTCCCAGAACGCGCGGATCTCGTAGACGAGGGGAAGACCATGGCGGCGCGCCACCCGCAGGGCGGCCTGTCCGCACAGAACCGGCGAATGCGCATGGATGACGTCCGGGCGCCACTCGGCCACAACCCGCTCGATCGCCTGTGCGAAAAGGGCGATCTCATGCCATTCGCGCAGGATCGGCACGCCTCTGGGCTTGCCCGCTGCACGGTGGAAGAGCAACCCGTCGTGTTCCTCCACCAAGGTGTCGCCATCGTTGTACCGGGGTCCGGTGACGCCGCGAACCTCCAGCCCCATGCTCTGCTGCGCCTTCAGGATTGCGCGCGTGCGAAACGTGTAGCCGCTGTGGATCGGCAGCGAATGGTCGAGGACGTGGAGGATGCGGGTCATGGCTTTGCAGGAGTAGACACGATGGCTTAACGCGGCGTCAACTCGCGGCTGCTAACCGGACCTCCTCATGGTCGATATCCTCGCTCTCGCCATCTCGCACGGCCTGCTTCTGCTTGCCGCATGGCGCTTGCTGTGGCGTCCGGATCTCGATGAGGAAAAGGGCCGGTCCGACGAGCCGCCTTCGCGCAAGGGCATACGCACGATGAAGGTCTGTCGTGACGAACCGGGGGGCAGCGATGCTTAACCTCGCCCTGACCGGGTTTTTCGCCGTCATGCTGCTGATGGGATTCCGGCGCCCGTTCCTCTGGGTGCTCTGTTACCTCTACGTCGATATCGTGGCGCCCCAGATCATTTCCTGGGGTTTTCTCAGCCGCCTGCCGATTTCGTTAATGGCGTTCGCCGCGGCTTTTCTCGGCTGGCTGGTTTTCGACGACAAGCGCGATTCGCGATTCACCTGGCGGCAAGGCCTCATGGGCCTGCTGCTGGCGTACTGCGCGTTGACCACGCTGACGGCCGACTATCCCCAGGAGGCGCTCACGAAGTGGTCATGGGTCTGGAAGGCTCTGGTCTTCGCCATGTTCCTGCCGCTTACTCTTCGCACCCGGTTGCGGATCGAAGCGGTCGCGCTGGCGATGGTGCTTTCCGCCAGTGCGCTCATCATCGATGGCGGCCTCAAGACGGCCATGGGCGGGGGCGGCTATGGCGCGCTGGTCATCTTCGTGGAGAACAACACCGGCCTCTACGAAGGCTCGATCCTCTCGTGCGTCGCCATCGCTATCATTCCGCTGGCGATCTGGCTTGCGCGCTACGGCACGATCTTTCCGCCGGACTGGCGGGTATGGCTCTTCGCCGGTGCGCTCGTTTTCGCCTGTTCGCTGATTCCGGTGGGCACGCAGGCCCGCACCGGCCTCGTTTGCCTCGCGATCCTTTGTGTTCTGTACCTGCGTACCGCGAGGCACCGGGTGCTGATCGCCGCCGGGATGGGCCTTGCCCTCCTGATCGCCGTCCCGTTCCTGCCGCAGTCCTACCTCGAGCGCATGAACACGATCGAGAATCACCAGTCCGATCAATCCGCCAGCACCCGCATCGGGGTGTGGAAGTGGACCTGGGACTACGCGAAGAATAATCCACTTGGCGGCGGCTTCGAGGTCTACCTCTCCAGCAAGGCCTCCTACGAGACGGTCACGACCCAGACATCCGGCAGCAGCGTGAGCATCACGCGCACGCCGATCGTGGAAACCGGGCGCGCTTTTCATTCGAGCTACTTCGAAATGCTGGGCGAACAGGGCTTCCCCGGCCTTGTGCTATGGCTGCTGCTGCAGATCTCGGGTCTGGTGCAGATGGAGCTGATCCGCCGGCGCTGGAAAAACCGCAGGGAAGCTCAAGAGGCCTGGGCGGCGCCGCTTGCGGTGGCGCTGCAACTGGCGCAGATCGTCTATCTGTTCGGTTCTCTCTTCGTGGGCATCGCGTTCCAGCCCTTCATCCTCATGCTGGTCGGCCTGCAATGCGGGTTGTGGAGCTACCTGCGGCGGATCGATCAGCCCGATGCTCCCGTGAGGCCAGCGCGCCGCATCATGCAGGCGCCCATGGCTCCGACAGGTTGACAATCTGGCGGTCAGAGATGCGGCCAGTCCGGCCTTTAAGGTTCTGGTGCACCATCTTAAGGACAAATGCGGTGTTTACTGCGAATTAACCTTTAACCTTCATTGGTCATATGGTTAATAGAACGCAATGTCCGTAAAGGCTGCGTAAGCTGCGGGCATCGGGGCAAGAAGGGACTGACCCATGCGAGTGCTGCTGATCGAGGATGAACCGACGACGGCCCGTGCGATCGAGCTGATGCTCACCGCAGAAGGGTTCAACGTCTACTCTACAGACCTTGGCGAGGAAGGCCTCGATCTGGGCAAGTTGTATGATTACGATATCATCCTGCTCGACCTGAACCTGCCCGATATGCACGGCTATGATGTGCTCAAGAAGCTGCGGGTGGCCAAGGTGCAGACCCCGGTCCTCATCCTTTCCGGCATCTCCGAAATGGACAGCAAGGTTCGCTCCTTCGGTTTCGGCGCGGACGACTACGTGACCAAGCCTTTCCACCGTGAGGAACTGATCGCCCGGATCCACGCCGTGGTGCGCCGTTCCAAGGGCCATTCGCAGTCAGTGATCCGCACCGGCAAGCTCGTCGTGAACCTCGATGCCAAGACGGTCGAGGTCGACGGCGCACGCGTGCACCTGACCGGCAAGGAATACGCGATGCTCGAGCTGCTGTCGCTGCGCAAGGGTACAACGCTGACCAAGGAAATGTTCCTGAACCACCTCTACGGCGGGATGGACGAACCGGAACTGAAGATCATCGACGTGTTCATCTGCAAGCTGCGCAAGAAGCTTGCGCATGCCTGCGGGGGCGCCAACTACATCGAAACCGTGTGGGGCCGCGGCTACGTTCTGCGCGATCCGGATGAGGCTGCCGAAGCGGCCTGACGGACGTACTCCTGCACCCTTGCAGGACTCATGACGGCCCGCCCTCACACGGGGTGGGCCGTTTGCCTTCAGGCCAGCAGGGCGATCATCGACAGCAGCGCCGCCGTGGCGATAGCGTTGAGAGCCATGCCAAGGCTGGCAAGAGCGCCGGCCGTGGCGTCCACCTGAAACGCCCGCGCCGCACCGATTCCATGAGAGGCGATGCCGAGGGCGAAGCCTCTCGCACGGTAATCCCGCACCTTGATAGCGTTGAGAAGCGGCGTCGCCACCATGGCGCCGAGCACACCAGCGAACAGAACTATAATGGCGGCAAGAGCCGGAATGCCGCCGAGCTGCCCGGCCACCGCCATAGCCACCGGGGTTGTCGTAGCCCGGGGCGCGATCGAGGCGAGTAACGTGGTAGGCGCGCCGAACAGGGCCAGCACGCCCACCGCGCTTACGATCGACGTCAGCGCTCCCGCCATCAGCGACAGGAGGATCGGCAGGGCGAGGCGGCGGATGCGCCGCCGTTCGGCCCAGATCGGAACCGCCAGACCAACCACGGCCGGACCGAGCAGGAAGCTCAGCGGGAATGTGGCCTGGCGATATGTGTCATAGGACGTGCCCGTGACGAGCAGCGCGCCGATCAGGACCGGCGTCGACCAGAGCACGGGATGCAACAGGGGGTGCCGGTTGCAGCGCTTCGAGATGCGGTCGAACAGCTCAAACACGCCGAGCGTTCCCGTCAGCCACAGCAGCGGCATCGCCAACAGGGCACCTTCGCTCATCGTCCGCTCTCCGGTGCGTAGCGCTGCAGCGCCCACCGGAACACCAGCGCCGTCACCACCAGCGTCAGCACGGTCGACAAGGTCGTCGCCACGATGAGCCCGGCGCCGTGGCGGGAAAGCACCGGACCTTCCTCTACGAGGCCGACCGCCGCGGGCACGAACATGACCGCCAAGTGAGCGGTCAGCCACGCGGTCACCGCCGAAAGCGCCGGCCGTTCGCGGGGAACAAGAGCCAGCCAGGCCACAAGCAACACCATGCCGATGACCGTGCCCGGAAGCGGAAGGCCCGTGAGCCTGTGAAGCGCTTCGCCCGCCAGCTGGCAGGCAAGAAGGAGAAATATGGCGCGCAGCATGCCGGCCATAAAGCAGGGCCACCTGCAGCCGGCAATCCGCTTTTCCGCGACACAAGTTGCGCCGCGCAACTCCCGGCCGGGCGCGAGTCCATTGACCCGAACGCCGCGCAGTGTCACTGGCGCGCGCCATGACCGCTTACAAATCCGGCGATCCGACTACGCTGAACCGTCTCTATGGCCGCGCCAAGGGCAAACCGCTGCGCGCGGGCCAGCAGAACCTGGTGGACGATCTGCTCCCGCGCATTGCCGTGCCCGATGAAGGCCCGGTCACCGCCGCGCGTCTGTTCGGCCACGACTGTCCGCTGCACTTCGAAATCGGCTTCGGTGGGGGCGAGCACATGGCCAGTCGCGCGGACATGCTGCCTGACCACGGCTTCATCGGAGCCGAGCCTTTCCTCAACGGTGTGGCGCAGGCCCTGCTGCACGTCAGCGGCGACAACGGCGCGCATCCGCCCATCGGCAATGTGCGCATTCATCACGGCGATGCGCTGGAAGTTCTTGCCCGCATTCCGGACGAGTCGCTCTCGTTCCTGTACCTGCTGCACCCGGATCCATGGCCAAAGGCCCGTCACGCGAAGCGCCGGATGATGAACGACGGCCCGGTGAACATGTTTGCGGCGAAGCTTAAACCGGGCGGCGAATTCCGGTTCGGCACCGATCACGCGGTGTACCTGCGCCATGCTCTCATGGTCATGCAGCGCCACAGGCACCAGTTCGATTGGCTATGCGAGAAGCCTGGCGATTTTCAGGTGCGCCCAAGCGGTTGGCCGGAGACGCGGTACGAAAACAAGGCCCGAACCGTCTACGGCCACGAGGTCTGGTACTTCCGCTATCGCCGCAAATAAAAAGAGAGGCCGAAGCCATCGCTTCGGCCTCTCTTTTTTCTTGATCCTTTGAAAGGCTCAGCCGGTGATACCGGCAGCCGCCAGCGCGGCGAGCGTCAGGACGTCGGGTGCGATCGCGGTCATCGGAGCCACCTGCACCGGCTTTTCCATGCCCAGCAGCATCGGCCCGATCGAGGTGGTGCCGCCGATCTCCTTCAGCAGCTTGGCCGAGATGTTGGCGGACTGCAGGCCCGGCATGATGAGCACGTTCGCCGGCGCGGTGAGGCGCGAGAACGGATAAAGCTCCATGATCTTGGGATTGAGGGCAGCGTCCGGCGCCATCTCGCCTTCGTACTCGAAATCGACCTGCTGTTCGTCAAGCAGGCGGATTGCTTCGCGCGTGGTCTCCAGCCAACGCCCCGAAGGGTTGCCGAAGGTGGAGTAGCTCAGGAACGCGACGCGCGGCTCATGCCCGAGCTTGCGGGCGACCGTCGCCGTCTCTTGGGCGATGACGGCGAGTTCTTCGGCGGAGGGACGCTCGTTGATCGTCGTGTCCGCCATGAAGACGGTGTGATTCTTGCCGACGAGCATGTGAATGCCGAAAGGCAGCTTGCCCAATGCGGGGTCGAGAACGCGGCGCACTTCCTTCATCGACTGGGCGAAGGGGCGCGTCATGCCGGTAACCATGGCGTCGCCTACGCCGAGCTTCAGCAGTCCGGCCGCGAATATGTTGCGGTCGGTGTTGCACATGCGCTGCACGTCGCGCTTGAGGAAGCCGCGGCGCTGGAGACGCTCGTAAAGCATCTCGACCATCGGTTCGACGTGAGTCGAGATCATCGAGTTCTCGATGTGGAAGCTCTCGGGATTGGACACGCCGAGTTCGACCATCTTGTCATGAATGACCTGGGTGCGGCCCACCAGGATCGGTTCGCCATAACCGAAGTCGCGATACTGGATCGCGGCGCGCAGGACGACCTCGTTGTCAGCCTCGGCGAAGATCACCCGCTTGGGGTTGGCCTTGACCTGTTCGTAGACGCGGGTGAGCACCGAGGTCGTCGGGTTGAGCCGCGCCTTGAGCTGGTCGTGGTATGCCTCGAAATCCTCGATCGGCTTCTGCGCCACGCCCGAATCCATGGCCGCCCTGGCGACGGCCATCGGCACCACCTCCATCAGGCGTGGATCGAACGGCGCTGGGATGATGTAGTCGCGGCCGAACTGCTGCGTCGCCCCGCCGTAGGCGGCCGCCACGTCCTCGTGAACCTGTTCGCGCGCCAGTTCGGCAATGGCCGTGGCCGCCGCGATCTTCATCTCCTCATTGATAGCGGTCGCCCGCACGTCGAGCGCGCCGCGGAAGATGAAGGGGAAGCCGAGCACGTTGTTTACCTGGTTCGGATAGTCCGAACGGCCCGTGGCAACGATCGCGTCGGGACGCACTGCCTTGGCCTCGGGTGGCGTGATTTCGGGATCGGGGTTGGCCATCGCGAAGATGATCGGTTCGGGCGCCATGTTGCGCACCATCTCGGGCGTGATCGCGCCCTTGGCGGAAAGGCCGAGCACGACGTCCGCGCCTTCGAGCGCTTCGGTCAGCGTGCGCTTGTCAGTGGCGACGGCATGGGTGGACTTGAACTGGTCCACGCGTTCGCGGCCCGGATAGATCACGCCGCGCGTGTCGCAGACGAGGACGTTCTCATGCCGAACGCCCATCGACTTGATGAGCGAGGTGCAGGCCAGCGCCGATGCGCCCGCGCCGTTCACCACGACCTTGATCTCGTCCAGCTTGCGGCCCGTGATGAGACAGGCGTTGATGAGGCCCGCCGCCGCGATGATCGCGGTGCCGTGCTGGTCATCGTGCATGACGGGGATGTTCATCCGCTCGCGCAGGGCCTGCTCGATGATGAAGCATTCGGGCGCCTTGATGTCTTCAAGGTTGATGCCGCCGAAGCTCGGCTCCATCATCGCGATCGCCTCGATCAGTGCTTCGGTGTCTTCGCTGGCCAGTTCAATGTCGATCGAGTCGACGTCGGCAAAGCGCTTGAAGAGCACCGCCTTGCCTTCCATCACCGGCTTGGAAGCCAGCGCGCCCAGATTGCCCATGCCCAGGATCGCCGTGCCGTTCGAGACCACTGCCACGAGGTTGCCCTTGGCCGTGTAGTCGTAGGCCGTGGATGGATCGTCAGCGATGGCCTGCACGGGCACCGCCACGCCGGGCGAGTAGGCAAGGCTCAGGTCACGCTGGGTGGCCATGGGTTTGGAGGCGATGATCTCGATCTTACCCGGGCGCTGCGTCTGATGGTAGAACAGCGCCTCGCGATCAGTGAACTGCACCTTGGACTTTTCGGACAAGTGTGGTCTCCCCGGTTTCGGGAAGGGGCACTAACGGATGTTACCGCCACGCGATAGGGGAAAGGCGGCAGCTTCGTGCTTCCCAAGACGACGCCCGCACCGCTAACGCCGGAGGCATGACTTCCGGCGCAACTCCGATGATGGCCCAGTACCTCGCGCTTCGCGAGGAGGCCGGCGACTGCCTGCTGTTCTATCGCATGGGCGACTTCTTCGAACTGTTCTTCGAAGACGCGAAGACCGCCAGCCAGGTGCTTGACATCGCGCTGACCACGCGAGGCGAGCACCTGGGGCAGCCGATCCCGATGTGCGGGGTGCCGGTCCATGCGGCGGAAGGATACCTCGCCCGCCTCATCAAGGCGGGCTGCCGGGTCGCCATCGCCGAGCAGACGGAGACACCCGCCGAGGCCAAGAAACGCGGCGGCTCGAAGGCTCTCGTTGCGCGTGGAATCGTTCGGTTCGTCACCGCCGGAACGCTGACGGAAGAGGCTTTGCTGGAGCCGCGTCGGGCTAATGTCCTGGCTGCTGCCTGCGAGGTGCGCGGCACCGTCGGCATTGCCGCCTGCGACATTTCGACCGGGCGCATGGAGCTTGAAGAGTGCCCCGCAGACCGGCTGGCGGCCGCGCTTGCCCGGCTCGGCGCAAGCGAACTTGTCGTGCCTGACGGGTGGGACGAGGCGCCGGAAGCCGCCATTCGCCGGTCTGCGCACGAGTTTTCCTCCGACGGGGGCGAAGGCAGGCTGAAGCTGGTGCACGGCGTCGCCACGCTGGACGGCTTCGGGGCGTTCACCCGGCCGATGCTGGCGGCGGCAGGCGGTCTTATCGCGTACCTCGACCATGTCGGGCGTGGCGCCCTGCCGTTGCTGCTGCCACCCGAAGCGCGCGCGGCGGATGCGGCCCTGGCGATGGACGAGGCGACCCGTGCCAGCCTCGAAATCCTCGAATCCTCTCAAGGCGGCCGCAAGGGTAGTCTGATCGACGCGATCGATCGCTGCGTCACGGGCGCAGGTTCGCGGCAGCTGGCGGACGACCTTTCGGCGCCGCTGACGAGCCGACTGGCTATTGCCGAGCGGCTTGAACTGGTCGAATGGCTCCACGACGACGCTTTGCTGCGCGAGGATCTGCGTGCCGCCTTGCGAGCACTGCCCGATGTGGGCCGCGCACTGGGCCGTGTGGTTGCGGGCCGCGGATCGCCGCGCGACCTGGGGCAACTTCGCGACGGGCTTTCCGGCGCCCACCGCATCGGCGAGCGGCTGGCCCAGAGGAACGACGTGCCGGTGCTGCTTGAGCGCTTGCTGCCGGAACTGGGCGGTCACGGCGCGCTGGTGGACCATTTCGCCCGCGCCCTGGTGGAAACGCCGCCGACCGAGCGCGGGCAGGGCGGTTACATCGCCAGCGGGTACGACGCCTCACTCGACGAACTGCGCGTGATGTCGGGCAACGCTCGCCGTGCCATCGCCGCTCTGGAAGCGAAGTACCGCGAGGACACCGGCGTCGCTTCCCTCAAGATCAAGCACAACAACGTGCTCGGCTACTTCATCGAAGTGCCACAGCGCCATGCCGACAGGCTGATGGAGCCGGAAAGCGGATTTTCCCACCGGCAGACGATGGCAGGCGCCATGCGGTTCAACGCGCTGGCCCTTCATGAGGAAGCGGCCCGGATCACCGAAGCGGGGGGACGCGCCCTCGCCGCCGAGGACGCACATTTCGAAGCGCTGGTGGGCGAAGCCGTTGCCGCGCGTTGCGGAATCGCCCGCACCGCCGCTGCCCTGGCGCGGATCGACGTGGCCGCCGGGCAGGCCGAGCGCGCCGCCGAGGGAAACTGGGCACGTCCGCAGGTGACCGAGGGGCTTGCGCTGGAAATCGAGGGCGGCCGCCATCCCGTCGTTGAAGCCGCACTCAAGGTGCAGGGGGAGCGCTTCGTCGCCAACGACTGCCGCCTTGCCAGTCACGACCGTCTCTGGCTGATCGGCGGCCCCAATATGGGCGGCAAGTCGACTTTCCTGCGCCAGAATGCGCTGATCGTCCTGCTGGCACAGGCCGGAGGCTTCGTGCCCGCGAAGTCGGCGCGGATCGGCATGGTGGATCGCCTGTTCAGCCGCGTGGGCGCTTCCGATAACCTGGCGCGGGGTCGGTCCACGTTCATGGTGGAGATGGTGGAGACCGCCGCCATCCTCGCTCAGGCGACCGAGCGGAGCTTCGTGATCCTCGATGAGGTCGGCCGCGGAACCTCGACGTACGACGGGCTTGCACTTGCCTGGGCTGTGGCGGAGGCGGTCCACGAGACGAACCGCTGCCGCTGCCTTTTCGCCACCCATTATCACGAGCTGGCGCGGCTTGCGGAATCCTGCGAAGCGCTGTCGCTTCACCACGTCCGCGCGCGCGAGTGGAAGGGGGATCTGGTCCTTCTTCACGAACTGGCGGACGGACCAGCGGATCGCAGTTACGGCTTGGCGGTGGCGCGGCTGGCCGGCGTGCCTCCCAAGGTCATCAGCCGGGCCAAGTCCGTGCTCGAGAAGCTGGAGAAGGGCCGCGCGGAGACCGGCGGGCTGGCGGCGGGGCTTGGCGATCTGCCTCTGTTCGCAGCGGCGCTGGATGCTCGGGAAGAGGTCTGCGACACCGTGCGGGACAAGCTGCGGAACATGGACGTGGACGCGCTCTCACCGCGCGACGCGCTCGAGATCCTCTACGATCTCAAGCGCGAGGCGGGATCCGGGGACTGAGGATCAGTCGCCGCCGCGATCAGGAATCGTCGGCGGAAAAGTCTGGATCGGCGGCGTTGCGCTGGCCGTAGCGGTTCTCCAGATCATCCATCGTATCCTCGCCATCATAGGCGGACATGTCGATGTTCCCGCTGGTGTCCATCTGGTTCATGTGGTCGACGATGTCTTCCACGTCGTCTTCATCCAAAACGCCGCCCTTGACCTTTTCCGTGTCGCTCAGGCCCTGTGCGGCGCTGTTGCGGCCCATGGCCTCATCGGTGACGGTCTGGGCCTGGGAATCTTCTTCCATCTGGTCTTCGAGGGCTTCGGGCGGAACGTCATCGGCGCGATCAATCATCGAAAATCTCCTTTGCCGGTACAACGGACCGGCAGAGGAGGGGGTTCCAAAGCGAAGGAGGCGGTGCCGTCTCCCTCACGTGGATTGCTCAGCGCGTTGGAACCGGGACTTCGCCTGAGTAGTCGTAGAAGCCCTTTCCGGTCTTGCGACCGTACCAGCCCGCCTCCACGTACTTCTGGAGGAGGGGGGCCGGGCGGTACTTCGGATCGCCGGTGGTCGAGTGGAACACCTTCATGATCTCGTAGAGGGTATCGAGCCCGACGAAGTCAGCCAGGGTCAGCGGTCCCATGGGGTGGTTGAGGCCGATCTTGCAGCCGGCGTCGATATCCTCGACCGAACCGATGCCCGCGCCCAGCACGAAGATCGCTTCGTTGAGCATGGGGCACAGGATGCGGTTGACGACGAAGCCCGGCTCATCGCCCGCCAGGACGACCGTCTTGCCCAGCTTCTCGCCGAAGGCCTTCATGCGGTCAATCGTGTCCTGCGAGGTTGCAAGGCCGGGGATGACCTCGACCAGGCCCATGAGCGGCACCGGGTTGAAGAAGTGCAGGCCGCAGAAACGCGCTGCGTCCGGTGTCCCCGCCGCCATCCGGGTGATCGGGATCGAACTGGTGTTCGATGCCATGATTGCGTGGGGGCCAAGAACCTTGCCGGCTGCCTCGAAGATCTTGGCCTTGATGTCCTCCCGCTCGGTGGCGGCTTCGATGATGAGATCGCAGCCGGACAGGGCGGCGTAGTCTCCGGCCGGGGTGATACGGTCAAGCAGCGCGTCGGCATCCGCCTGCGTCAGCTTTTCCTTGGCGACGAGCTTCGCAAGGCCCTTGGCGATGCCGGCCTTGCCCTTTTCGGCCAGTTCCAGGCTGACGTCCGTGAGAACCACGTCCATGCCCTTGCTCGCCACGGTCTGGGCGATGCCCGAACCCATGATGCCTGCGCCGATTATGCCGACTGACCGCACTGCCTAACTCCCTCTCAAGTTGATGCAGCGGCTGGGTAGCCGCTGCACGCGCGGGAGGGAACCTAGCGATTTTGTCCGGGGACCCAAAGAACGTCGTCTGCGCCGTCGCGATTGACTGCACGGGCGAGCACGAAAAGATAGTCGCTGAGCCGGTTGAGGTAAGCAAGCGCGGCCGGATTGACGGCGTCGCTCGCCGCGAGTGCGGTCGCCCTGCGCTCGGCGGCGCGGACAGAGGCGCGCGCGATGTGGATACGCGCAGCGGCTTCGCTTCCGCCGGGAAGGATGAAGCTTTTCAGCGGCGCAAGCCGTTCGTTCACTGCATCGATCGCCGTCTCCAGCCACTCCGGCTGCGCGGAAACGATGCGCAGGGTCATCTCGCCGGGTGTGAAATCGTCCCCGGGCGTGGCGAGGTCGGCGCCAAGATCGAACAGGTCGTTTTGGATGCGCGTCAAGGTGGCTGCGTGATCGCTGTCCCCAACAGCGCAGACGGCGAGGCCGATCGCGCTGTTGGCCTCGTCCACGGCGCCGATTGCCTCCATCCGCGCCGCATGCTTGGGGAGGCGCGAGCCATCGACCAGGCCGGTGGTGCCATCATCGCCGGTGCGGGTGTAGATCTTGTTGAGGCGGACCAAGTTCGTTCCTTTCAAGGGAGGACGTCGGGCGCGTCGTGGCCATCGCGTGAAGGCAGGTGCCCGTGCCAGGCGGACAGCTTTCCGCCGTCACATACCGGCCGGATGAGGGCCTGCGCGTTCAGCGCGCCATTGCGAGCAGGAGGGCGCAGACCAGCACGGCCGCCATCTGGTACTTGATGCGGTTGAACATCATCCTGTTCTGCAGGATCTGATTGGGCGACGGCCCGATGGCATTCGGGTCGCGGTTCAGATCTTCCTTCGTGTTGTTCATGAAGGCGATGATGCCGCGCACGAGGCTGACGATGACCATGATCACCAGCACGATGATGATGGGAACAAGGATGTAGTTCATGGCGTCTGGTGTACGCCCCGGGACAAGGAAATACCAGTCGGGAAGCGCCCTTCGCGCAGTGCCTGGGCGATGGTGCGTCCATCCTCGCCGGCCCGCCGCCGGTCTCCCAGTGAGGGTGAGCCTCGCCGCTTCGCCAGCTTGCGACCGTCCGGCTCCACCAGCAACGGGTGGTGAAGCCAGGTGGGCACCGGCAGGTCGAGAAGCGCCTGGAGAAGGCGGTGTATGTGCGTTGCGTAGAACAGATCCATCCCGCGTGTCACAAGGCTGATGCCGTCAGCCGCATCGTCGAGCGTGGCGGCAAGGTGGTAGCTTGCGGGCAGGTCCTTGCGCAGAAGTACAATGTCGCCGAACATCATGGGGGTGGCCGTTTGCCGGCCCGCGACCTCGTCCGTCCATGACAGCGGTCCGGTCATGGTGAGGGACCGTTCCACATCAAGCCTCCAGGCGGCAGCGGCCGCAGGATCGACCCGCCGGTCGCGGCACGTACCGGGGTACACGGGCCCATCGGGTCCGAACGTGGTCGCGGCAGCGCCTATCTCGGCGCGGGTGCAGGTGCACGGGTAAAGAAGGCCCATCGCTTTCAGCCGCTCTCCCGCGGCGGCGTAGCTTTCGAGCCGCTGCGACTGGAACACCGGTTCGCCATTCCAGGGCAGGCCCAGCCACTTTAGATCCAGCAGGGTTTCCTCGACGAAGGCGGGGCGGCTTCGTTCCCCGTCTATGTCCTCGATGCGCAGGATGAACGCGCCGCCGCGCGCACGTGCCGTGTCGTGGGCGACAAGGGCTGCATAGGCATGCCCGAGGTGAAGCGGGCCATTGGGGCTGGGGGCGAAACGCGTGCGCATCGCTGCGGGTCGTAGCGTGCGTGGCGGCGCAGGCAAGCCGTGCTGTGGATCGGCGGGGCTCCGGTCATGCGGCATCTTGACGTACTCGCACGCAAGTGCTCGAAATAGCCGCATGGAGTGCCATGAAACCGCAATCCGGGCCTGCGACAGGAGGCCATGCTCAAGTCGGAGCTGATCGAGCGCGCGGCCCGGTTCCGCAGCGCGGAGGGGGACTCCTCCCGAAGTCTTTCAGACTGCCCTGCTCTTGTTCTCAACGCGGATTACACGCCGCTTTCCTATTACCCCCTCAGCCTGTGGCCCTGGCAGACCGCGATCAAAGCCGTGGTGCTGGAGCGGGTGGATATCGTCTCCAGTTACGAGCGTGCCGTCCACAGCCCGAACTGGACGATGCAGATCCCGTCCGTGATCGCGCTGCGCCAGTACGTGAAACCCAGTGAGTTTCCCGCCTTCACCCGGTTCAACGTCTTCCTGCGGGACCGCTTTTCCTGTCAGTACTGCGGCAGTCCGCACAACCTGACCTTCGATCACGTGGTGCCGCGCCGGCTGGGCGGCCGCACAAGCTGGGAAAACATCCTGACCGCCTGTTCGGCCTGCAACCTGCGCAAGGGCGGGCGAACACCGAAACAGGCCAAGATGCCGCCGCTCGTCCCGCCAATCCGCCCCACAAGCTGGCAACTGCAGGAGCGGGGGCGCGGATTCCCGCCAAACTACCTGCACGAAACCTGGCGTGACTGGCTGTACTGGGACATCGAACTGGAGGAGTAGCGGGCAGGCTGCTCCCGCTCAGTGAAGAGTCTCCTCGGGCGCTTCCTCCGTCTTCATCCCGGCATCGACGGCCGTCGATACCGCCACGTCCATGGTGACGTTGCCCAGCGTCCGCATAAGATCGGGCACCACTTCGACCGCCACCAGTACGCCGAGCGGCCCTAGCGGCACACCCATCGTGGCGGCGATCGGTCCGATGGAGGAGACGAAGCTGATCGTGCCGGGCAGCGATACCGCGCCAAACGTGGTGGCGAAGGCGACAAAGGCGCCCGCCGCCAGAGCGCCTGCGCTCAGTTCCACCCCGGCGAGCTTCGCCGCGTAGATCGCCACGCCCATGTTCATCGCCGGCCCGGTCGCGCGGAACAGAGTGACGGCGAGCGGAAGGGCGAACTCCGCCGTGGTGGTCGCAACGCCCAGCCTGCGGCTCGCCGCCAGCATCGTCGGCAGGGTGGCCAGCGAGGACTGGGTGGACACGGCGACGACCTGCGCCGGAAGCATGGCCTTGAAGAAGGCCGAGAGGCTGCGCCGCCCCGCGATGACTGCGATCGCATAGCCCGCGATCATCACCACGGTGCCGACGGTGACGACAAGCACGATGTAATGCGCGAGCGCCCCGAGCGCCGCACCGCCGCTGCGCACGCCAAGCGACAGACCCAGAGCGAAGACGCCGATCGGAGCGAGCTTCAGGACCCAGCCGATGACGACCATCATAGCGCCGGCAAGCCCTTCAAACAGCAGTGCGAGAAGCTTGCGGGGCTCGTCGCGAAGCCGCGTGGACGCGAAGGCGAACAGCCCGACGAAGACGATGACCGGGAGCATCGCGCTGGCCGCCGCAGCCGAGACCACGTTGTAGGGCAGCAGGGATGCGAGGAAGTCGGACAGGCCCGGTACCTTCCCCGGGGTGACGCCCTGCGCGAAGCTGACGCCGGCGGGGGCGGGGAAGAGGTCGAGCAGTAGCGGCATTGCCACGGCACCAAGGATGGCACTGAAGGCGAGGAAACCCACGATGATGCCCAGGGTCCGCCGCGCCATGAGGCCGGCCTTGGCCGCAGCCACCGTCTCCACAATGCCGGAGAAGAGCAGGCCGGCGACGAGCGGGAGGATCGTCATCTGCAGGCCCTGCAGCCACAACGAGCCGACCGGGGCCGCAATCGCCAGGGCCGGCTGCGCCTGAGGCTTGCCCGCGAGGATGAGCCCAAGGACCAGTCCGCAGATCAGGCCTGTCAGCGTCAGCGCGCCGGGAACGCGGATTTCAGGGATGCGCGAGGTGCTTGATGAAGCGGGGGATAGCGAAGTCATGCGCAGCGACAAATAAGCGTCAGTGCTCCGGATGGCAATTTGCCCCAGGGGCCTTCGAAGCATTATCCTTGCGCTATGCTTTCGTCGCGAGCAGACGGCGGGTGACGGTTATCTGTTCGACGGATCAACGATCAAGCTGTAAGGGCGCGCCAAAGTCAGGGTGCCTATGTCGCGCCAGACAAGGCATCGGCGTTTCGAAGCTATATTGAACGCTGCATAGAAAAGGTCAGAGAATGGGGAAACAGTTCTTCGGCACGGACGGTATCAGGGGCCGAACCAATCAAGGGACGATGACCGCGGCCACGGCGATGCGGGTGGGCCAGGCGGCTGGCACTCATTTTCTTCGCGGCGCCCACCGCCACCGGGTGGTCATCGGCAAGGATACGCGGCTTTCCGGATACATGCTGGAGAACGCCATGGTGGCCGGTTTCACCAGCGTTGGCATGGACGTCGTCCTCCTCGGCCCCATGCCCACGCCCGCCGTGGCCTTGCTGACGCGGGAACTGCGGGCCGATGTGGGCGTCATGATCTCGGCCAGCCACAATCCGTACGAGGATAACGGCATCAAGCTGTTCGGCCCTGACGGATTCAAGCTCTCCGACGCGGATGAGCTGGCGATCGAGGCGATGCTTGCGCAGGATCTGCCCCTTGCGCCATCCGCTGAAATCGGCCGCGCCCGCCGCGTTGACGACGCCAACGGCCGGTACATCCACGCGGTGAAGGCCGCGCTGCCTTCGTCGGTGCGGCTCGATGGCCTGAAGATCGCCGTCGACTGCGCGAATGGCGCGGCCTACCAGGTCGCACCCGCGGCCTTTTGGGAACTCGGGGCGGAGATCGTCTCGATCGGCGTGTCCCCCAATGGACGAAACATCAACGAGCGCTGCGGCTCGACTCACGTCGATCTGCTTCAGGAAACCGTAGTCTCCTGCGGCGCTGATATCGGCATCGCTCTCGACGGTGACGCGGACCGCCTGATCGTCGTGGACGAAAAGGGCAGGACTGTGGATGGCGACCAGATCATGGCGCTCACCGGAAGCCAGCTTGCCGCCCGGGGTGAACTGCGCGGCGGCGGCGTCGTGGCTACCGTCATGTCCAACCTCGGGCTGGAGCGCTTCCTCAACGGACAGGGCCTCTCGCTCGAACGCACGGCCGTGGGGGACCGCCACGTCCTCGAGCGCATGCGGGAGGGCGGCTTCAACGTGGGCGGGGAGCAGTCCGGCCATATGATCCTGCTCGATCATGCGACGACGGGCGATGGAACGGTGGCAGCGCTGCAGGTGCTGGCGGCCCTGGTTCAGTCGGGCAAGCGGGCGAGCGAATTGCTCCATCTGTTCGATCCCGTGCCGCAGCTGCTGCGCAACGTGCGCTTTGCCGGCGGCCGCCCGCTTGAGGAGGACAGCGTCAGGGCGGCCATCGCCGATGCGCAGGCCTCGCTCGACGGTCGGGGGCGCCTCGTGATCCGCCCCTCGGGCACGGAGCCGGTCATCCGCGTGATGGCCGAAGGCGACGATGCCGGCGAAGTGGAAGCGGCCGTGGCCTCGATCTGCCACGCCGTCGAGAAGGCAGCGGCATGATTCTCTTGGAATTCCGGGGAGGATGCTGCTGATGCTAGAGATGCGGCCTGACTGTGAACGCTGCGGCACGTCCCTTCCTGCAGAGGCGCCCGGCGCGTTCATCTGCTCGTTCGAGTGTACCTATTGCGCCGAATGCGCGGATGCGCTGGACGACCTGTGTCCGACGTGCGGGGGCGAACTCGTCGATCGTCCCACCCGCGCCAAGCGGCACCACGATTCGGCGCCTCCATCGAAGCAGCGACGTTTCAAGGGGCAAGGCTCGACTTGATCGGGGGTGAGGGGATAAGGAGCGCGGTCATGAACCAGCCCCCTCGCATCCTCTCCATCGCCGGGTCCGACAGTTCCGGCGGCGCCGGCATCCAGGCCGATATCAAGACCATCACGATGCTGGGTGGCTTCGCGATGACGGCGATTACGGCTATTACCGCCCAGAACACTCGTGGCGTGACGGCGGTGACCGCCTTGTCCGCCGACATGGTCGGCGCGCAGATAGACGCCTGCGCGTCCGACATCGGGGTGGACGCTGTGAAGATCGGGATGCTGGGAAGCCCGCAGATCGCAGGCGTGGTAGCGGATCGGCTGGAAAAGCTCGGCGTGCCTGTGGTCTTCGACCCTGTCATGATCTCGACCGCGGGGTCGGTTCTCGCGGACGAAGCGACGGTGCAGCAGTTCGGGCGACTTATGGCGATCGCTTGCCTCACGACTCCGAACTTCGATGAACTCGCAGCGCTTGGCGGCGATGAAGCGTTCGTTGGCCGGGGCATACCCTATCTCGCGAAGGGAGGAGACGCGCCCGGCGAGATGGTGGTGGATCGCCTGATCGTGGACGGCACGGACCCGGTGGTATGGACCGGCTCGCGCATCGACACCCGCCACACACACGGTACCGGCTGCACGCTCTCAAGTGCGATCGCCACCCTCCTCGGGAAGGGCGCCACGCTTGAGGAAGCGGTGCGGGATGGCCGGGAGTTCGTTCGGGCAGCGTTGCTCGCAGCGCCGGGGTTTGGCGCAGGCCATGGACCGATGGGGCATCAGGCGGTGCGTTGACCGTCAATCCTGG
The DNA here is from genome assembly GCF_002916655.1 of Novosphingobium sp. HII-3. GTDB lineage: Bacteria > Pseudomonadota > Alphaproteobacteria > Sphingomonadales > Sphingomonadaceae > Novosphingobium > Novosphingobium panipatense. The sequence goes on along the minus strand of NZ_PPSM01000025.1, from coordinate 183,010 downwards.
GACTGACGGTGCCGCCGTAGCGCCGTGTCCGCAAGCATTCCTGCGGCGGCCATGGCACCGCCGGTGATGCCCGCAGTGCCCAGCGCCAGAATGACGGGCTGCACGTAATCAGCAAGCATGCGGGCCCGCTGGTGCAGCGGCTCTACAAGGGTGCTCATGGGTTTGCATCTGCTTGGGTCATGCCCCTGCAGATGCACCCGATTCCCTTATCGATGCACCCGGATAAGTTCGCTCATTGTGTTCGATATTTCCGAACAGTGCACCGGGCGCCTGCTGCTTCAGCCGCAGTCCAGATCGTAGTACTTCTTGATGTGACCCCAACCTTCCTCCGCCGTTTCGCACCAGTGGAAGAGGTTGACATCGTCGGGGCTGATGACGCCCTCTTCGGCCAGGGCTTCGAAGTTCACCACGCGTTCCCAGAACTCGCGTCCGTAAAGCAGGATGGGGATAGGCTTCATCTTCCCGGTCTGTATCAAGGTCAGCAGTTCGAAGAACTCGTCGAATGTGCCGAAGCCGCCGGGGAACACGGCAACCGCGCGCGCGCGCAGAAGGAAGTGCATCTTGCGAAGCGCGAAGTAGTGGAACTGGAACGAGAGGCGCGGCGTCACGTAGGGATTGGGCGCCTGCTCATGAGGCAGGACGATGTTCAGCCCCAGCGACTCCGCGCCGACGTCTGCCGCGCCCCGGTTGGCCGCTTCCATGATGGAGGGGCCGCCACCGGAGCAGACGACGAACTGGCGCATACCCTTCTCGACGATGGCGCACTGGCTGGCCAGGCGCGCCAGCGTGCGGGCTTCCTCCCAGTACTTGGCCTTCGCGGCCAGCCGTTCGGCCACCTTGTGCTGGTAGTCGGTCGCGGCCGCCGCCACGAGCGCGTCCGCACGGTCCGGAGAGGGTATGCGCGCGGATCCATACATGACGAGGGTGGAGCCGATGTTGGCTTCCTCAAGCAGCATTTCCGGCTTCAGCAGCTCCAGCTGGAAGCGAATGGGGCGCAGTTCGTCCCTCAGCAGGAAATCGGTGTCGCGGAAGGCGAGACGATAGGCCGGATGCTCGGTCTGGATGGTGTCGGCTTGCTTTTCGGCGAAGCCGGCCTCCTGTTCGGCCTTGTAGAAGCGGCGTTCGGTGAGGTCTTTATCTTCTTTTTCGGTCATTGGTGCTCCATGGCCCGACGCGTCGGGCGGGTCCAGAACAGTTGTCGGTGCCGCTGGTTGCACGGCGTTGCATACAGGCTAGGCTGTGAGGATGATGAACAGTCGGACTTTGACGCGGCGAGGCGCACTTGTGGGGATCGGCGGCGGTCTCTGCGCGCTTCCCGCCCGGGGGGCGGTGGCGCGCGGAGGCCTGCCATCGGCACCGGTCAATATGGTGAAGCCGCCGCGCCTGCGCAACGGCGATGTCTTGGGCATCGTGGCGCCTGCCGGCTTCGTAGCCGACCGCTTCGGGATCGAGGAGGTCGCCGCCACGGTTCGTGCCATGGGCCTCGTGCCCCGCGTAGCGCCGCATCTGACTCAGCGGCACGGCTATCTTGCAGGCACGGACGACGTGCGCGCCCGCGATCTCATGAGCATGTTCGCTGACGATGATGTCAGGGGCATCCTGGCGGTTCGCGGCGGGTGGGGATCGGCTCGACTGCTGCCTCACCTCGATTTCGCCACCATCCGCAAGAAGCCGAAGCTTTTCGCGGGCTTCAGCGACAACACGGCCCTCTGCCTGGCGCTGGCCAGCCAGGGTGTCGTTTCGATACACGGGCCGAACGCCTCGGCTTCGTGGCCGCAGGCCTCGTGGGAGTCGTTCCACCGGGTCGCGTTCGAAGGCAGGCTGCCGACCTATTCCGTGCCCGTGCGGGATGGCCCCGGCCTTGGCGGGCGGGGAACCGGCGTGAGGACGTTTCGCGGAGGCAAGGCTCAAGGGCGACTGGTCGGGGGCAACCTCACGGTCCTGAGCGCGCTTGTCGGCACGCCTTTCCTTCCGTCTTTCGACCGCGCCATCCTCTTCCTGGAAGATACCAACGAGGCAGAGTACCGGATCGACCGAATGCTGACCCAGCTCGCTTTGTCAGGCGCGCTCGACAAGGTGGCGGGTGTGGTTTTCGGTCAGTGTACCCGGTGCGAGAATCCGGATGGCGGCTATTCCAACTTCACTCTCTACGAAGTGCTGGACCAACGCTTCGGCTCTCTTGGCAAGCCGGCCTTCCAAGGCCTCATGATAGGGCACGTGGCAAACCAGATCAGTGTTCCCGTAGGCATCATGGCCGAGATGGATGCAGACGCGGGAACGCTCCGTCTGCTTGAGCCGGCGGTCGTCTAGGAATGCGTCAGCGCTTCACCTGCACGGCCATGAGCCCGAACAGGCTGAGCAGGGCCGCCGCCGAGATGTAGAGGCCGACGAAGAGAACGCCGCCACTGTCCGCCAGCGCCTGCGCGGTGGCCGGTGCGAAGCCGCCGCCGATGATGCCACCCACGTTGAACGCGATGGAGGCGCCTGTGTACCTTACCCGAGCCTTGAACAGGCGCGGCAGCAGTTCCGCGATCGGGCCGTAGACCAGCCCCATCGTGAACAGCGCGAGGCAAAGGAACAGGCCAATGACAAACAGGGATCCGGCCGAGAACATCAACCCCATGATGGTGCCGAGGAGCACCGCACAGAAGCATCCGAACATGAGGACCGAGCGCGAGGACCGCCGGTCCGCCGCGTATCCCGCAACCACGATCCCCGCAGCCATGAAGAGGATCGCGAACAGCTGCACGCTCAGGAACTGCTGGCGTCCATAGCCCAGCGTGCCCGTCCCGTAGCCGAGTGCGAAGGTGGTGGCGAGATAGTAGAGGGCGAAGCAGGCGATCACCGCGAAGGTTCCGGCCACCGTCTCGCGCAGGTGCGTGCGGAACAGCTCGACCACGGGGATCGCGCGGTGCTTTTCATCTTCCTGCACGAAGACGGGGCTTTCCGAGAGACGAAAGCGGATCCACAGTCCGAGGCCGACCAGCACCGCGCTCAACAGGAAAGGAACGCGCCATCCCCAATCGGCGAACTGCTCGTCCGTCAGCACCGAGCTTAGGACGAGGAAGAGCCCGTTCGCCGCGAAGAATCCCACAGGCGCACCAAGTTGCGGGAACATGCCGAAGCGCGCCTCATAGCCCTTCGGGGCGTTCTCCACCGCCAGCAGGGCAGCGCCGCCCCACTCACCGCCCAGCCCGAGTCCCTGGCAGAAGCGCATCAGGCACAGAAGGGCGGGTGCCATCCATCCGGCGCTTTCGTATGTCGGCAGCAGGCCGATCAGCACGGTTGCGCCCCCCATGAGCAGGAGCGATGCGACAAGGGTGGACTTGCGTCCGACTCTGTCCCCGAAGTGGCCGAACAGCGTTGCGCCTACCGGCCGGGCGATAAAGGCGATGGCGAAGCTGGCATAGGACGCGAGGTGCTGCACCGCCGTCGATTCGGCCGGGAAGAACAGCGGCCCGAAAACCAGAGCCGCAGCCGTGGCGTATATGTAGAAGTCGTAGAACTCGACCGCGGTGCCCACCAGGCTTGCAGTGAGCACCCGGGCATTCTGGCGGTAGACGTTCATCGATGGCTCCCCTCGCGTAGCACCCCTCTAGCCGGACCCGGGGCCGATGACGAGAGGGCGAAAGACCCGGGGCATGTCGCGAAGATTGGAAAACCTGATGGCGCTGGCGGTGTCGGCATGAACCCGGCTCCTCGGCCGGGCTCCGCTTCATCGCTGCGATTCGGGAGAGCGATCTCGGGAACGGCCCGCGTTGGAGGAGGTGCCAGGGAATCCCGGATGTGGTCCGTGATTCCCTGACCGTGAGGAATAACGCGCTGTCCCTTCCCCGGGGACCGCCTGGCGCGGGTCCCTTACTTCGCTTCGATGCTCACCGGTCTGAGGCGCGGGCTGAGCACGTGGACCGCGAGCAGGGCGAGCAGGTAAGCGCTTGCACAGATGGCGAAGAGCACCTCGTAACTGTGAGTCGCATCGAGGATGTAGCCCGCGAACAGGGCCATACCCATGCCGCCCACGGCGCCTGCGGTGCCGCCGATGCCCACCACCGAACCGACCGCTCCGCGCGGGAACACGTCGGAAGGCAGGGTGTAGAGATTGGCGGAGAAGGCCTGGTGGGCTGCGGTCGCAAGGCCAATGATCAGCACGGCGGTCCAGACGTTGTCGACGCCCTGGACGAACCAGATTGGCAGCACGCACACTGCGCACAGCAGCATCGTCGCCTTGCGCGCGAAGTTGGGGCTGCGGCCAGTGGCAATCAGCTTGGACGACATCCAGCCGCCGGCGATGCTGCCAACGTCCGAGATCAGGTAGATTGCCGCCAGCGGCAGGCCGAAGGTCTTGAGGTCCAGGTCGTAGCGGTCGAACAGGTAGCCCGGCAGCCAGAACAGGAAGAACCACCAGATCGGGTCGATGAGAAACTTGCCGAGCGCATAGGCCCAGGTTTCGCGCACGATGAGCAGTCGCCCCCAACCGATCTTCTCGACTGGATCGGCCGGGTCCTGACGGATGTAGGCCAGTTCCTGCGGCGTCACGTGGGGATGGCTGCTCGGGTGGCGATAGAATGCCCACCAGGCGCCCAGCCACAGGATCCCGAACAGGCCGGTGACGAAGAACGCCATGCGCCAGTCGAACCACAGCACCAGCAGCGGCACCAGCAGCGGGGTCACAATCGCGCCGACGTTCGCGCCGGCGTTGAATATGCCGATTGCCAGTGCCCGTTCCTTCTGTGGGAACCAGTCGGTCACGGCGCGGATGCCGGCGGGGAAGTTACCCGATTCGCCCAATCCCAGTCCGAAGCGGGCCATCGCGAAGGAGGTGATGCCGGTCGCGAAGCCGTGGGCCATGTGGCTGACGGTCCAGATGACGATGGCCAGAACATACCCCAGCCGGGCGCCCAAGGTATCGACGATCTTGCCGAAGGAGAGATAGCCGATGGCATAGGCCAGCTGGAACCAGAAGACGATCCCGGCAAAGTCGGATTCGGTCCAGTTGAATTCGGCGGACAGCGTGGGCTTGAGCACGCCGATCATCTGGCGGTCCACATAGTTGATGGCCGTCGCTGCAAAGAGCAGCGCCACCACTACCCAGCGGTAGCGCCCCACCTTCAGCGGAGCGCCTGTCCTTGCCTGGCCGGCCGTGCTGCCGGTTTCTGCATCCATTTTCCTGCTCCCTTGCGACCTCGCGCCGTTCACCACGGCCATATTTTCCGATCGCTCTTTTCGTCAGTCCTGCCTTGCCGCGATAATGCCGCAAGCGACCGTACCGTGGCCGTCGAAGTTCGCCAGTATATGCTGGCCCGGCGTGACGGGATGAACACCCGTGACCGCGCCGGTCGAAACCCAGGTGCCGGCGCTGCAGTCGATCCCGCGCGCCGAGAGATGGCCCAGCAGGAAGCGGACGGCGCCGAGCGGTCCGTCCAGCATTGTCGTCGTGGTCGCCTCACCGGCCGTGTCGCCATCGATGTCCAGTCGGACGGTGATGGCGTTGAAGTCAACGGTTTCCCAGCCTTCCAGCAGCGGGCCGATGACCATGCCGTAGTTGTTGCCGTAATCGGAGACAGTCACCGGCGGTCCATCCGCGTTGATGCCGGGGTAAGGGGAACTGGCGACCTCGATGCCGATATGCACTGCGTCCAGTATGGCGCGCGTGCCCGCATCGTCCTGCGGCACCATGCCATCCCAGCCGGGCGCGACATGAAGCAGGAACTCCGCCTCGGCTGCGGCAAAACCGTCCGCGAAGACAGGCATCGCCGGTGCTTCCCCGTCAGCCACGGTCACCACGCTGTCACTGAAGATAGGCCCGGCCAGGCGGTTGCTGGCCAGTTGCACGTCAAGCGGCGGGTTGATCTTGCCGACCTTCCAGCCTGCGATCTCGCGGCCGTCAAACCGGATGGCGATGTCCTGGATGGCATAGCCGCCGCCGAGATCGGCGGGGATCTGCCCCGGATAGGTATCCAGTGCGCGTTTTTCGCGCCGTGCCGTCACGAAAGCTTCGGCCACTGCTTTTGCGGTGTCTGTCAAAACGATCCCCAACCCATTTCCTATCGTGCCCGGATCGTCTGGACACCGGTGTCACCCAACGCCAATAGCAATCCGTCGTATTCAGAGTGTCCGCTCTGTCGGGAGGGTCACCGACAGCGCCATCCTATGGATGGACCTGCTTTCTTTCCGCCGATGACATGATAAACGGAAAGATGGTAACCGGTGTCATATTGCCTTTCACCTCGCGGGAAGGCAAGCCGAAAAAAAGCGCCCCGGTTCCTCGATAGCCCGGCGTACATCAACAAGGATGCCGCATGGCAGAAGGCCAGAAACCGACGATCAATGATGTGGCGCGCCTTTCGGGCGTGTCCAAGAAGACGGTCAGCCGCGTGATCAACAAATCGCCGCTGCTCAATGCGAGCACGCGCGAGAAGGTGGAATCGGTGATCGCCGAACTGGGTTACGTGCCCAATCCGCAGGCGCGGGCGCTGGCGTTGCGGCGCAACTTCCTGATCGGTCTCATCCACGACAACCCGAACGCGCAAATGGTGCTGGGGGTGCAGGAAGGCATTCTCGACACCATCCGCGATACTGAATTCGCGCTCGTCGTTCATCCGGTGAACCGCTATTCGCCGACGCTGCATGACGATATCCGCCGCTTCATTGAGCAGCAGCGGCTGTACGGCGTCATGCTCCTGCCGCCGCTTTCCGAGCGCGATGATCTGGCCGATCTGTGCCGTGATCTTGGCTGCACCGTCGTGCGCATGGGCTCTGCCAGGCTGGACGAAGATGCTCACCTGGTTGCCTCCAACGACCGGCAGGCCGTCCGCGAGGCGGTGGGCTGGCTGGCGGAACTGGGCCATTCGCGGATCGGCTTCGTAGCGGGTCCTGAAGGCTTCCGCTCGGCCAACGAACGCGAGCAGGGTTTTCTCGAAGGTCTGGCGGGGGCAGGGCTCAGCCCGGACCCGGCGATCATGGCCCGCGGCACGTACCGCTTCGAATCGGGCAAGGCCGCAGGCGAGAAGCTGCTGGCCGCGGACATTCCCCCGACCGCCGTCTTCTCCAGCAACGATGAGATGGCGGCCGGCATCCTCCATGCGGCGCGCGAGCGCGGGCTGAATGTGCCGGATGACCTCTCAATCATCGGCTTCGACGATACCGCCACCGCTGCACACATCTGGCCGCCGCTCACTACCGTGCGCTGGCCGATCCGCGCCATGGCGAAGACGGCGGCCGCAAAGCTGATCAGGCCCGCATCGGCGGCTTCGGAGCCTTCGTTCTTCCTTTCCGACCTCATCCGGCGCGCCTCCGCAGTTCCCCGCAGCGCCGCGTGAGGGCCTGTGTAAAGGCGGACGCCAATTTGGCCGAAGCCGCATTGACACCGGTTACCTAAAGCGGATACGCTTCACGCCGAAGAGATGAACGGGAGAGTTCGCAGTGTTCTGCAAGACGTACCACGCCACCCATCCGGACATGATGGAGTGTGTCTCCAATGAGGAGCTGCGCGATCGTTACCTGGTGACGGGCATGTTCAAGGCGGGTGAGGTCAACCTCAACTACTCGCACAACGAACGCTTCATCATCGGTGGCGCGGTTCCAGGGGCGATGCCGCTGGCCCTGCCGCTGCAGACCGCGCCCAAGAGCGCCGAAGGCAAGTCGTTCTTCGAGCGCCGCGAAGCCGGCATCACCAACATCGGCGGCCCGGGCGCGATCACGGTCGACGGTCAGCGCTTCGAAATGAAGAACAAGGAATGCCTCTACGTGCCGATGGGCAGCCAGGAGGTCATCTTTGAAGGCGAAGGCGCGCGCTTCTACATCGCGTCGGTTCCTGCGCACAAGGCGCTGCCGATCAAGCACATCACGCCTGACCAGGCCAATCCGCTGGCGCGCGGAGACCTTGCCAACTCCAACCAGCGCACGATTTACCAGCTGGTCATCCCCGGCGTATGCGAGAGCGCGCAGCTGCTGCTGGGCCTGACCGTGCTTGAAGAGGGTTCGGTGTGGAACACCATGCCGCCGCACCTCCACGATCGTCGCAGCGAGATCTACCTGTACTTCGAACTCCCCGAGGAGAACGACCGCATCTTCCACTACATGGGCGAGCCGGATCAGATGCGTCATATCGTGATCGCCAACGAAGAAGCCGTCATCAGCCCGCCGTGGTCGATCCACATGGGTTCGGGCACTAAGAAGTACGCCTTCATCTGGGCTATGGGCGGGGAAAACCTCGACTACACTGACATGAACGTGCTCGACATCTGCCAGCTGCAGTAAGCGGCACTGTCTTCAGGCCCGCGTCCCGGAATAAGAGAGGGACGTGGGCAAGACACATACTGACGGGATAGGACACATGGCAATTTCCTTCGACCTGACGGGCAAGGGTGCGCTCGTCACAGGTGCCAACACGGGCATCGGCCAGGCCATTGCCGTGGCTCTGGCAGAAGCCGGCGCCGATGTTGCGGTGGCTGGCCGGTCCGAGCCGACCGAGACGCTCGGCGCGATCGCCGCCACCGGGCGCAAGGCGGTGAACATCAAGGCCGACCTGTCGAGCATCGAGCCGGTCGGACGCGTCATCGACGAAGCGGTCGCGGGTCTTGGCAAGGTGGACATCCTCGTCAACAACGCCGGGATCATCCGCCGCGACGATCTGCTGGAGTTCTCCGAGGAAGACTGGGATGCGGTGATCGACACCAATCTCAAGACGCTGTTCTTCCTCAGCCAGGCAGCGGCGAGAGGCATGGTGGAGCGCGAGGGCGGCAAGATCGTCAACATCGCCTCCCTGCTGACCTTCCAGGGCGGCATCCGTGTCCCCAGCTACGCGGCGGCGAAGTCGGGCGTGAGCGGGGTGACCAAGGCAATGGCGAACGAACTCGCCCCCAAGGGCGTGCAGGTCAACGCGATCGCGCCTGGCTATATCACCACCAACAACACCGCCGCGCTGGCCGCCGACGAGACGCGCAACCGCCAGATCCTGGAGCGCATCCCAACCGGCCGCTGGGGCCGGCCGGAAGATATCGCGGGGGCCGCGGTGTTCCTCGCCTCGCAGGCATCCGATTACGTCACCGGCCAGATCCTGGCCGTCGATGGCGGCTGGCTCGCGCGCTGATGCCACGTTTCACCCGCACCGGCCACGTCGTCACCTTTGGCGAAGTCCTCCTGCGTTTCGCGACACCGGGCGGGCGGCTGATGGTCCAGTGTGATGCGCTGGACATGGTGGTGGGCGGAGCAGAGGCCAATGTCGCGGCGGGGCTGGCCTCGCTGGGGCATGACGTGACGATGCTCACGCGCCTGCCGTCCAGCCCACTGGGCGACCGGGCGCGCGCGGCGCTTAATGCCGCCGGGATCGATACCGCCCACATCGGGCGCGATGCCGGCCGCATGGGACTTTATTTCCTCGAAAGCGGAGCGGGCTTGAGGCCCTCGTCGATCACGTATGATCGCGCGGGTTCGGTGTTCGCAACCTCCAAGGCGACCCAGTTCGACTTCGCCTCCGCTTTGGAGGGTGCCCGACTGCTCCACCTGTCGGGCATCACGCCGGCGCTCGGCCCCGGGGGCGTCGCGCTTGCGCAAGCCGCCGTCGCCGCAGCCGTCAGCGCCGGCGTGCCTGTTTGTTTCGATGGCAATTACCGCGCCCTGCTGTGGGATGCCTGGGACAGCAACCCGCGTGAGATCCTGACGGACCTGATGCAGTCGGCCACAATCATGATCGGCAACCATCGCGACATCTCGCTGCTGCTAGGGAAGGCGTTTTCCGGCGACGGTTCCGAACGGCGGCGTGAAGCGGCACTGGCGGCTTTCGACGCCTTTCCGAAGCTGCAACTGATTGCCTCTACCGCGCGGCACGTGGTCAATTCCGGGCATCATCGCATCGCAGCCCGCGTCGATGCGCGCGACGGCGCCCACCAGACCAGCGAAGTGGACGTGACCGGTATCGTCGACCGCATCGGTACCGGCGACGCTTTCGCAGCGGGCGTACTGCACAAGTGGCTGGAAGGCGCAGACCTTGTCGCTACGGCGCAGGCGGGGTTGGGCTACACGGTGCTCAAGCATACCGTGCCGGGCGATATGTGCCTGGTCGGGCCGCAGGAGCTTGAATCCTTTTCGGCCAGCGGAGGGGATGTGCGGCGGTAAGGCCGGGGATTGTCAGACCTTCGGCAGAGCGCCTCGACGCCGAGGCAGGCAGACCTCAAGAGAGCCACCGCTGCCGGAGCAATTCGCGGATAATGAGCGGGGCCGGGAGAGTTGAACATGACGTACGCCAATTTCACCCGCCGCACCCTTGTTGCCACGGCCGCTGGGTCGGCCGCCGCCTTGGCGTCGCCGCTGCCGGTTCTTGCCCGCACCGCCAAGGCTCCGCGAGCGGGCCGCTATGCGGGCCTCACCGAAAACGGCGTCTTCGCCTTCAAGGGTATCCGCTACGCCCGCGCCGAACGCTTCGCCCGGCCCGTGGCGGAGCCGTGGCACGGCTCTGCCCTTCAGGCCACCTCGTTCGGGCCGATCTGCCCGCAGCGGGCGCTGGGGGATGAAGCACAGGCGGAAGATTGCCTCTATCTCAACGTCTGGACACCAGAGATCAATCCTCGGGCGAAACGGCCGGTCATGGTGTACTTCCACGGCGGGGCCTACACCACTGGTTCGGTGACGGACCCGCTGACTCACGGCGGCAGGTTGGCGGCGGACGGCGACGTCGTGGTGGTGACGGTCAACCACAGGCTGAATGCGCTGGGCTATGCCTGGCTCAAGCCGTTCGGCACGCGATACTCGGACAGCGGCAACCTTGGCCAGCTGGACCTGATATTGGCGCTTCAATGGGTGCGGGCGCATGTCGAGGCGTTCGGTGGGGATCCTGCGCGGGTCATGGTCTTCGGCCAATCCGGCGGAGGCGCCAAGATCGCCACGCTGATGGCGATGCCTGCGGCAAGGGGGCTGTTCCACAGTGCTGCGACGATGAGCGGCCAGCAGGTTCAGGCCAGCGGACCTGCGCACGCCTGGGCGCGCACGCAGGCTTTTTTGGCGGCATTGAAAACCGATGTCGAAGGCCTGCGCACCATGCCGATTGAGCGGCTGAGGGAAGGGCTGGCGGCGGTCGATCCGATACTGGGCGGAAGCGTCTATTTCGGGCCGGTACTCGACATGACCAACCTTCCGCGTCATCCCTTCTGGCCCGACGCCGCGCCGCAATCGCTAAGTGTTCCGATGATCCTGGGCAATGTGCGCGACGAAACCCGCGCCTTCCTCGATCCCCGCGGCCCGAAGCTGAAGGGTCTCGACTGGAGCAATCTTGCCGCGCGCATCCAGCCCGAGATCAAGATAGACCTCGATCCAGTCTGGGTGGTGGAGCAGTATCGCCTTCATGAACCGGCCTGGACGCCCGAGCAGGTCTACTACGCGGCGACCACCGCGGGCCGCTCCTGGCCGGGGCAGGTGATCGAAGCCGACGAACGCGCTGCTGCGGGGGCAACGGCGACGTGGGTCTATCAGCTGGACCGCAGTTCGCCGCGCGACCCGCTGCGGGGCGCCGCGCACACCGACGACATCCCCTATGTCTTCGGTACCCTTGACGCACCGGGCAGCTATTCGGGCACCGATGCGGTCGCGCGCGGCCTGAGCACTACGATGATGACGGCCTTCACCGGGCTGGCCAGGACAGGCAGCCCCGGGCTGGCGGAATGGTCGTCCTATCGCCTGCCCAATCGCGCAACCATGGTCTTCGATGCGCGATCGCGGGTGGTGAACGACCCCCGCCGCTGGGAACGGGAGCTTTGGGCGAAGGCGCCCTACGTGCAGCCGGGGGTGTGAGCGGTCACTTCTTCGGAGGGTTGGGGTAAGCGACGATCAGCGAAAGCGGTTCCTCGCCGCGCTGCCAGATACCCACCACCGCGCCATCGTAGAGGTAGGCCGTCATGCCCGCGCGCAGCGTCTCACGCCTGCCATCCGACACCACTTCGCCAACGCCCGAGAGGACGTAGTAGACCTCGTCATGGGCAATCGGATGTTCTCCGATCGCAGCGCCCTTGTGAAGGACGCGGCGACGGAATTCCATTGTGCGGGGCGGAGGGGCGGCATCGGAGATGCGGTAGGCGGTGCTCATGCCGATGCTGCCATGCGGCGGGGCTTCCTCGCGGACGGTATCGCGCTCGTCGATCACCACCATGGGCGGCGCTGCCGCGAGGAGCAGCAGAGTCGCGGCAATCACGCTGCCGGCTCCGAATGGGGTGCGAAATGCTTTGAAATACGCCAGATTTGCATCGTCTTCTCCCATGTTTATCGTGTTGCGACCGGGCTATTGACACCGCAGTCCCGCTGCGTCACATATTGATGACACCGGTTACCACTGATCGCAAGGATGATCTTCGGAACTGGTGAGGCGATCCCCCGCGGGTCGCCGTCGTGCTCCGGAAGGAGCGGGAGTAGAGGTGCCGGAAGTAGTGCTGCGGAATGCGCGCTTCCTTTTGACACCGATGTCATAAGTGCCTTTGACCGGGCTGTGAGGGGATGTTGTCATGCGCAGGCATGTTACCGGAATTACGCTGTTGAAGGCTGCTCTGTTCGCAGGCAGCGCTCTGACCGCATCGAGCACACTTGGGCAGGCGGCGCTGGCGCAGGAAGTGAGCGAGGCTGCGGCCGATGCCGCAACGGCAGATCAGTCGGCCACCGCGAACGAGATCATCGTCACCGGTTTCCGCAAGTCGCTCGAAGCGGCGCTCAATGTGAAGCGCGAAGCGATCTCGGCCGTCGATGCCGTCGTCGCCGAGGACATGGCCAAGTTTCCGGACCAGAACCTTGCCGAATCGCTGCAGCGCATTCCCGGCATCTCGATCCAGCGCGACGGCGGTGAGGGCCGTGCCATCACCGTGCGCGGTCTTGGCGCGCAGTTCACCCGCGTGCGCGTGAACGGCCTTGAAACGATCGCCACCAGCTCGGACGGCGCATCCGCCAACCGCGACCGCGCGTTCGACTTCAACGTCTTCGCCTCGGAACTGTTCAGCAGCCTTGTCGTCCACAAGACCGCCGAAGCCAGCCTTGATGAAGGATCACTGGGCGCCGTGGTCGACCTCAACACCGGCAATCCGCTTGCGGGCAAGGCGGGGTTCACAGGGGTGCTCAACCTCCAGGGTTCGTACAACGACCTGTCGGACAATGTCGGCCCCCGCGCCGCCGGCCTCCTGTCCTGGAGGAACGATGCAGGCACCTTCGGCGTCAACCTGTCGGCTGCGTATTCGCATACCGATACGCTTGAAACCGGCAACAATACCGTGCGCTGGGCGCAGGCTTACTTCAACTCGGTCAACGGAACGCCTTGCTTCTACTCGGACGTGGGTCCGACGGGGGGCAGCCCGGTGAACTCGGGCGGCGGCTATCGTCCGTCCGCAGCCTGCGACGCTGCCGCGCTTTCGTTCCACGCCCGCATCCCGCGCTACGGCAAGGTCGAACATGACCGCCGCCGCCTGGGCCTCACGGGCTCGGTCCAGTTCGAGCCGACCGACCGCACCAAGATCTCGATCGACGGGCTCTATTCCTCGTTCAAGGAAGACCGCAAGGAACAGTGGCTCGAGGTTCTCGCCCGCTCCAACGAGCGTCGCTTTAATCTGGTGAACCCGGTCTACGACGATACCGGCACAATGATCGGCGGTACGTACAACAACGCCTGGGTCCGTACTGAAAGCTACCTGCGCAAGTCGGAAACCGAGTTCTACCAGGTTGGCGCGACCTGGGAGCAGGACGTCAGCGACACCTTCCGCTTCACCCTGCTCGGCGGCTTCTCGCAGTCTGACGCCGACATCCCGGTCGAGACGACGTTCGCCTACGACAACCGCAACGCCAACGGCTTCAGCTTCGACTACAGCGACATGAAGTCGCCGGTGCTGAGCTACGACCTCGACGTCACTGACCCGGCGAACTTCCAGCTTGCCGAAATTCGCGACCGTCCCTCCTACGTCAAGAACCAGTTCAAGACCGCGCAGCTGCGCACCGAATGGGACATGACGGAAGGCTTCACAGTGAAGGCAGGCGCCGTGTGGCGTCGCTACGACTTCCGCACTCAGCTGTTCATGCGTGATACCGCCGCCTGCGCCGCGAACGGTCAGCCCGACCTGATCCTGGGCCAGGTGACCTGTTCGTCCAGCGTCTACGGCCTGCCCGTCCTGGCCGACTTCTCGCGCCTGATCGAGCTTGGCGACGCGGGCCAGCCCGGCGGCACCACCAGTTCGTGGCTGGTGGCCGACATCGACAAGGCGGCCGACTACACCAACCTCTACGGGCGCACCGCCATGGAGGACCTAGGCAACAATCGCCGCGTGCGCGAAGAGACTTCGGGCGGCTACGTGCAGTTCGACGTCAAGGGCGAGATCTTCGGGTTGGAGTACGCGGGCAACGCCGGCATCCGCTACGCCCACACCAAGCAGACGTCGACCGGCTACACCGCCGGGGTGGCGGCCACTGTCGAGCGGACCTACGACGACTGGCTGCCGTCGATGAACCTGGCGTTCTACCCGCACTCCGACGTGATCGTGCGCGGCGCGATCGCCAAGGTGATCACCCGGCCCTCGCTCGGCAACCTCAATCCGGGCGGCTCCGTCGATGGCTTCAACTATCGCGTGACCTTCGGCAATCCGTTCCTCGACCCGTTCCGTGCGACCAACTTCGACGCTTCGGTCGAGTGGTACTTCGCGCCGCAGGCCCTGGTTTCGGTCGCGGGCTTTATCAAGAAGATCGAAAGCTTCCCGGTCGCTGGTACGTATACCGCCACTCTGCCGCAGCTCGGGCTGGGCCGTGACGTGCTGGGCACCAGCACGCCTGCCTACCTCAACTACGATCCGAATCAGGAATACGTGGTGTCGTCGCAGGTCAACGGCGAGGGTGCGACGCTCAAGGGTGTCGAGATCGCGCTGCAGATGCCCTTCACCTTCCTGCCGGGCATCCTGCGCAACACCGGCTTCCAGGGCAACGCGACCTTCATCGACAGCAGCGCCGACTACCAGATCACCGGCCCGGCGGTCACGGCCTGCACTCGCAATCCCACGACGGGCGCCTGCGGTCTCACCGGCGTTTCGGCGATCTACAACAACACGCTCCTGGGTGTGTCGGAGAAGGCCTGGAACGCGACGCTCTACTACGACGACGGCAAGTTCTCGATCCGCGGCTCGGTCAGCTATCGCGGGCCCTTCAGCGACGCCACCAGCGCGACCGGCAACATCTTCGAAGGGTACGGCTCGTACACCAGCGTTGATGCGGCGATCCGCTACAAGGCTACCGAATGGCTGGAACTCTCGATCGATGGCAATAACCTGACCGACGAGTATCGCTACCGCACCAACGACATCTACGCGAACCGCAACTACGAGAACAACCACTTCGGACGCACGATCCTGTTCGGCGCGCGCGCAAAGATCTGATTCCCTCCCCCTGACGCGTGGCTCGTCGCCTTTGCGGCGGGCCACGCATTTTTTCTTTTCGAAGGGAGCCGTCGTTGGACTTCGATCGCAGGACCCTCATCGCCGGTTCCCTTGCCGCTGCCGGCTTTGCCGCGCGGGCGGAGGCACAGACGCCGCCGCCGACCGCTTCGAACGCGCTGCCGCCCGGACTGCCTCAACCGCACGAGACGATCGACCTGTGGCCGAAGGGCCCGCCGGCCAGGCTCAAGGCAGCGCTGACCGAGACGGTGAACGAACGCTCCGCCGACGCCCTCGTGACCGATCGCGCCGTTTACGGCATCACCCGTCCGCGCCTTGCGGTATTCCGGCCCGACCGGCCTAACGGCGCGGCGGTGATGATCACGCCGGGCGGCGGCTATCGCTGGATTGTGGTCGACAAGGAAGGCTACGAGATTGCCCGCTGGCTCACCGCGCGCGGCTTCACCGCCTTCGTGCTGTTCTACCGCCTGCCCGGTGAGGGCTGGTCGAGCGGAGCCGACACCGCCCTTGCGGATGCGCAGCGCGCCATGCGCCTGATCCGGCATCGCGCAAAGGAATACGCCATCGATCCGGAGAGAGTCGCGGCGATGGGTTTTTCGGCGGGTGGACACCTGTGCGCGGATCTCAGCACGCGCTTTGCCGCCAGGGTCTACGATCCGGTGGATGCGGCGGACGGTCTGTCCGCCAGGCCGCACTGTGCCGCGCCGATCTACCCGGTGGTGAGCATGGATCCGGCGATCGCCCACGCCGGATCGCGCAATCTGCTGCTCGGCCCCGCGCCGTCGCTGCAGGACGCAGCGGTGCATTCACCCGACCAGACAGTGCCGGCCGATGCACCGCCGCACTTCCTGGTCCACGCCGAGGACGACGATGTCGTGCCGGTGGAGAACAGCGTGCGTCTGCGCGCGGCGCTCAAGGTACGGGGCATACTGGTGGAAACGCACCTCTTCGCCAATGGCGGCCACGGCTTCGGCCTGCGCCGGGCGATCGGCAAGCCGGTGGAAGCCTGGCCGGACTTATGGCGCGCCTGGACGCGGACGGTGGGTTTCGCCTGAAGCGACGCTGGCGCTTGATCGGGGCGGCGCAGGGCATAGAAGTCTGCCAATGGACGATGCCCCTACAGCCCCGCACGCCGTGAAGCCCCACGGCGGTGACGCCACCATCGAGGATGTCGCTGCGGCAGCAGGCGTTTCGATCCGCACGGTATCGAGGGTGCTCAACAAGTCTTCCAAGGTCAACGCGGAGACGCGCGCGCGGATCGAAGACGCGATCGCGGCGCTGCAGTTCAAGCCCAGTGCGCGGGCGAGGGCGCTGGCGCTGCGGCGTTCCTTTCTGATCGGGCTGATCCACAACGACCGCAATGCGCTGGTGCTTGACGCCATCCAGCGTGGCGTGGCGGCACGAACGGCTGAGAGCGGCTATGAACTGATCGTGCATCCCACCCCGCTCGACCCGCGCGAAGCGGCCCGCGACGTGCTGGCGTTCGTCGATCGCTCGCGGGTCGACGGGCTCGTCGTGCTGCCGCCGGTATCCGGCATATCCGGTCTGGCCGCCGCGCTCGCGGAGGCGCAGGTGCGCGCCGTCGCACTGTCGTCCGTCCCTATTCCGGGCTTTAGCGAAGTTATCATCAGCAAGGAGCGTGCGGCGGGGGCCGACGTGGCCCGTCACCTGCTGGCCCTCGGCCATCGGCGGCTCGGGATCGTCAATGGTCCGGCGCACGTCTCCTCCGCGTCCGAACGGCGCGCCGGCTTCATCGAGGCCGCGCTTGAGGGTGGAGCGGAAGTCCTCGAAGCGCCCGGCGACTACGACTTCGCCTCGGGTGTCGCCGGTGCGGAGCAACTTCTGTCTCAGACCATGCGTCCGACGGGGATCTTCGCCGTCAACGACATCATGGCCGCCGGCGTGCTTAAGGTTGCGGCGATCAGAGGGATCGCGGTTCCAGAGGCGCTTTCGGTGATCGGCTTCGATGGAAGCCTGCTTACCCGCATGCTGACGCCCGCGCTGACGTCGGTGCAGCGCCCCTTCGCAGAAATGGCCGCCGCCGCCGCTACAAGGCTGATCGCGGCCATAGAGGGAACGCAGGTCCCGCCCTTGCCGGAGATGGCGCTCAGGCTCGTACCGGCCGAGTCGACGGGACCAGCCCCGGCCGCAAGCTGATCAGACGCCTGCCGGTGCCCGCTGTCCCGCCTCGAGCGAGGCCAGTCCGGCCGCCACCGCATGTGCGAAACGCGGCTCGCTGCCGAGATCGCCGAAGACCTCGCGCAAGGCCAGAACGCTGCGCCAGTCTCCGGCGCGCGCCAGCAACATCGGGCCGAGCGGGTCAGTGATCGTGCGGCCCTCGTTCGCTGCCCTCACCAGAAAGCGCAGCCATGCCGCGATGGGCAGCGCCAGCCGTTCCACGCTGCGTCCGGCGGCGAGGGCATCGCGCACGGTGTCGAGCAGGCGGTAAGGCAATTTCTGCGAACCGTCCCAGGCAATCTGCGAGAGCAGGTGCCGGATTGCGGGATTGCGAAACCGTGCCAGCACGTCCGAGATGTAGCCGTCGAGATCGAGGCCGGGTGGCGGGGTGACCGATGGCGCGATATCCACGCGCATCAGCCGCTCGACGAAAGCGGCCAGAGTGCTGTCGGCCATGGCTTCGGCCACCGTTTCAAGGCCCATGCCCAGCCCGATATAGGCCAGCGAACTGTGCGCGCCGTTGAGCAGGCGCAGCTTGGCAGTTTCGAACGGACGCACGTCGGATGCGAAGGTGACGCCCGCGACGTCGAGCGCCGGACGCTCGCCGGCGAAGCGGTCTTCGATGACCCACTGGGTGAAGCGTTCGCGCTGGATCGGCCAGGCATCTTCAAGGCCGGTCTCGTGCGCCACGCGCGTGCGCAGGGCCGGGTCGGTGGCGGGAGTGATGGAATCGACCATGGCATTGGGGAAAGCGACGTTGTCGGCGATCCATCGCGCGGTGTCTGGATCGATCTCGCCTGCCAATGCGAGGGCTGCCGCTTCCAGCTTGCGGCCGTTGTCCGTCAAGTTGTCGCAGCACAGCACCGTTACGCCCGGCAACCCGGCGTGGCGGCGGACCTGGAAGCCCCGAACCAGCCAGCCGGTGAACGAGACCGGCGTCCAGTCGTCGGCTCTGGCCGCCTCGAGGTCCGTCGCGATGGCCGGGTTCGCAAGATCCAGAGCGCCGTCGGCGTTCAGACAGTATCCTTTCTCCGTCACGGTGGAGGAGATCACACGGGTATCATGATGCGCCAGTGCCGTGAGGATCGCCTCCGGATCATCCCGGGTCAGTACCCGTCCGATCGACCCGATGACACGGTAGCTCGTCTCCAGATCGAGCAGCGCCAGCGTGTAGAGCCCGTCCTGTGGGTTCAGGGCGTCGGCCACTCCGCGCGAATTGAGGCTGATGCCGGTCAGCCCCCAGCGCGGATCGTGCGCCAGCAGGGTGTCGAACGCAGCCGCCTGATGAGCGCGATGGAAGGCGCCGGGGCCGAAATGAACGACGCCCTTCGTGACGGTTGAGCGGTCATACCGTGGCGCTGCGATGCCTTCGGGCAGAGCGGTCAGAGCTGCCTGGGAGAGCCGGGTCATGCCGGTTCCGCAACGCGCACCGGCGCTTCCAGGCCGTACGCCTTGCGCACCAGTCCGACGGTCAGCTCCTGTGCAAGCTCCGCGGCTTCCCAGTCCTGCAACCGGTGTTCGGCAACCAGGCGGGCGAGGAATCCGCAGTCGATCCGCCGCGCGACGTCATGGCGCGCCGGAATCGAGAGGAAGGCGCGCGTGTCATCATTGAAGCCCACGGTGTTGTAGAACCCCGCTGTCTCGGTTGTCATCTCCCGGAAGCGGCGCATGCCTTCGGGGCTATCGTGGAACCACCACGCCGGGCCGAGCTTCAGGCACGGATAATGCCCGGCGAGCGGCGCCAGTTCGCGGGCATACGTCGTCTCGTCCAGTGTGAAGAGGATGACTTTCAGGTCCGGTTCGTTGCCCAGCAGGTCCAGCATGGGGCGCAGCGCCTCGACGTACTCGGTCGCGCGGGGGATGTCCGCGCCCTTGTCCCGCCCATGGCTGGCGAAGAGGCGGGCGTTGTGGTTGCGGGTGGCGCCCGGGTGGATCTGCATCGTCATGCCGTCCTCCACGCTCATCCGCGCCATTTCCGTGAGCATCTGCGCGCGGAACAGTTCGGCCTCCTCGGCGCTCGGCCCCGTCTGCCCGTGGGCCCCGCGCATCACCTTTGCAAACAGCGCTTCGCACTCCGCCGTCGAGAGATTGGCGGTGCGTGCCGTGAGGAATCCGTGGTCGGTCGCCGTCGCCCCCATGGCGCGGAAGTCGGCCCGGCGCTTGCGGTGGGCGGCCAGGTAGCCGGACCATGTCTCGACATTCTCGCCCGAAAGCTCGGCGAAGCGGGCAATGTCGCGTGCGAAGCTGTCATGCTCTGGGTCGATCACCGAGTCGGGCCGGTACGTGGTGACGACCTTGCCCTTCCAGCCCGAGGCCCGGATTGCCTTGTGGTGCTTCAGATCGTCGCCAGCGCCCTCCGTGGTGGCGAGCAGTTCGATGTCGAACCGTTCGAACAGGGCGCGGGGGCGAAACGCGGGAGAGGCGAGCGCCTCGCCGATGGTATCGTAATAGTGGTCTGCCGTGTCCGCATCCAGCGCGACGTCGATGCCGAAGACTTCGCTGAAGACATGCGGCAGCCACATGCTCGACGGCGTGCCGCGGAACAGGTGCCAGTGGCTGGCGAACACGCGCCACGCCTCACGCGGGTCGGTTTGCGGCACGACGCCACCCTTACGGGGGACCGCCAGCGCGTCGAGGTCCACGCCTTGCGAATAGAGCATGCGGAACAGGTAATGGTCAGGCGCCAGCAGCAGCTCGGTCGCGTTGGTCCAGGCCGCATCGGTGGCGAACCACTCCGGGTCTGTGTGGCCATGCGGGCTGATGATCGGCAGTCCGGCCACCTGCGCGTAAAGCTCCCGGGCGATCGCGCGAGTGGTCGGGTCTGCGGGGAGCAGGCGGTCGGGGTGCAACGACAGGTTGGGCATCAGGATACTCCCGGGCGTCAGTGGCTTTGACAGCCGATTACCGAGTTGTGCCAGCGCTGGCAATGCGATATTGGCGGGGCATGGTCGATACTCTTGCTTCCCCTGTGTCCGTAATGAAGATTGGCGCTGAAGACGACGTCGCCGTTGCTCTTCAACCGCTGGAGGCGGGGGTGGACGTGAAGGTGGACGGTGAGGCGATCCGGCTGCGCGAGGCGATCCCGGCAGGCCACAAGTTCGCTGTCGCCCCGATCGCTGCAGGGGCTCCGGTGCGCCGCTATCGCGCTCCCATCGGCCTTGCCACGTGCGACATCGCGGTGGGCGAGCATGTGCACACCCACAACGTCCGGACCGCGCTTTCCGGCGAACAGGTCTATGCCTTCACCGGCTCTCCTCCGCGTGTTGAAGCCACTGCCTCGTCGCGCACCTTCCGGGGGTATGTTCGCGCCGATGGCAGCGTGGGCACGCGCAACGAACTCTGGATCTTGCCGACAGTCGGCTGCGTCGGCCGTCTTGGTGAAAGGCTCGCGGCCAGAGCCAATCTGAAGCAGGCGCCGGGCGTCGATGGTGTCCATGCCTTCAACCATCCCTTCGGCTGTTCGCAGCTGGGAGCGGATCTGGAAGGTACGGCGGCGGTGATCGCCTCGCTGGCGCTCAACCCGAACGCAGGCGGCGTGCTGCTGCTGGGGCTGGGCTGCGAATCGAACCAGCTGGAGCAGTTGCTGCAGCGCATCCCCGAGGATCGGCGGGAGCGTCTGCGCGTGCTGCGCGCCCAATCGGCCGGTGACGAATTCGCTGCCGGAGAAGCGCTGGTGGAGGAACTGATCGGGCTCATGGCGGCGGACAAGCGCACCGAAGTGCCGCTGTCGAAGCTGCGGCTGGGTGTGAAATGCGGCGGGTCGGATGCGATGAGCGGTCTCACCGCGAACCCGCTCATCGGGCTGATGGCGGATGCGGTGACTCAGGCGGGCGGCGCTGCCATCCTGACCGAAATTCCCGAGATCTTCGGCGCGGAGAACCTGCTGCTGGAACGCGCCACCAGCGAAACCGTGTTCGAACGGCTTTCCGAGCTGGTGAATGGGTTCAAGCGCTACTTCATCGAGCACGGCGAACCGGTTTCGGAAAATCCCAGCCCCGGCAATATCGCGGGCGGCATCACCACACTGGAGGAGAAGTCGCTGGGAGCGGTGCAGAAAGGTGGCCTTGCCCCGGTGCAGGACGTCATCGCCTATGGCGAGCGCATCTGTGCAAGGAGGGCGCCGGGTGGCCTGACAGTGCTGGAGGCGCCTGGAAACGATGCCGTTTCCACTACGGCGCTGGCAGCGGCAGGGGCTACGATCACCCTGTTCTCGACCGGGCGGGGCACTCCCCTGGGCAGCCCCGTGCCGACGGTGAAGATCGCGTCCAATCATGCGTTGGCCGAGCGCAAGGCCGGTTGGATCGATTTCGACGGCGGGCAAGTGCTTGAACTGGGCATGGCAGGCGCGGCGGAAGCGTTGCTGACCCGCATCCTTGCCATCGCCAGCGGCGAACCCGCCCGCAACGAAAGCAACGACGAGCGCGCCATCGGCATCTGGAAGCGTGGTGTCACGCTCTGAGAGCTGAAGGCCCGCATTAGTGCTCAGGAAAATGTTTCATCCCGAATTCGCGTTGACACCAAAGCCAGGAATAATAGCGCTAGCATAAATAGCGAAAAGGGAGAGAGGCATGAAGTTCGACCGGCGGGAAGCGTTGACGGCGGGCATAGGGGCACTGTCGCTGGCCAGCGTCCAGACCTCGCGCGCCGCGGCGAAAGACGAGTGCCCGGCTACCGCTTCAACGGCCGGGGTAAGCGGACCTGTACCCCCCTATCGACGCGGGTTCGACAACCAGCGCATCGCGGATCTGGGTGACGGCCGTTACCTCAACCCGCTGATGGCCGGCGACCATCCCGATCCCACCATCGTGAAGGACGGGAAGGACTACTACATGACCTTCTCGACCTTCGATTCCTATCCGGGTCTGGTGGTCTGGCACTCGCGCGACCTGATCAACTGGCGGCCGCTCACGGCGGCGCTGCAGAAGAACCTTGGATCGGTCTGGGCGCCGGACATCAGCAAGCACGCCGGGCGCTTCTTCATCTATTTCACGGTCAAGGCCTCACCGAACGCGCAGTACGTGGTGTGGGCCGATAAGGCGGAAGGGCCGTGGAGCGAGCCGGTCAGCCTCGGTTTGCCCAATCACATCGATCCGGGCCACGCCGTGGGCGAGGATGGCTCGCGCTGGCTGTTCCTTTCAGGGGGGGACCGCATCCGCCTTGCCCAGGACGGCCTTTCCACCGTGGGCGAGGTGGAGCATGTCTACGATCCATGGCGTTATCCCGACGATTGGGAAGTGGAGGGGTTCTCTCCCGAAGGTCCCAAGATCGTGCGCCGCGGCGAATATTTCTACCTCGTGACCGCGGTGGGTGGCACCGCCGGTCCACCGACGGGTCACATGGTGATCGCCGCACGATCCCGGTCGATCCACGGTCCCTGGGAGAACTGCCCGCACAATCCCATCGTGCGGACCACCGACATATCGCAAGCCTGGTGGTCGCGCGGGCACGCGACTGTTTTCGAGGGGCCGGCGGGGGACTGGTGGTCGGTCTACCACGGGTTCGAGAAGGACTTCTGGACGCTGGGCCGCCAGACCCTGCTCGATCCGGTGACCTGGACGGCCGACGGCTGGTTCCGCATGGACGGCGGCGATCTTTCGCGACCGCTGGCCGCACCCAAGGGGGGCAGCAAGGCCGGACCCCACGGCATGCCGCTTTCCGATGACTTCTCGACGCTGGAGATCGGGCGGCGCTGGAATTTCTTCAAGCCCGCGCCGGACGAAGCGAAGCGCCTCCGGGTGGCGGACAAGCGCCTGCATCTCACGGCCAGCGGCACCGCGCCCGCCAATTCCTCGCCGCTGCTGCTGATTGCGGGTGATACCGCTTACGAGTTCCAGTGCGAGATCGAGATCGATCCCGGCGTCACGGCCGGACTGCTGCTGTTCTACGATCATCAGCTCTATTGCGGTCTGGGCTTCGACGGGCAGAAGTTCGTGACACACCAGTATGGCTTGGAGCGTGGGCGGCCGGCCAATCCGCACGGTAGCCGTATGCTGATGCGCGTGCGCAATGACCGCCACATCGTCTCGTTCCACACCAGCGGCGATGGCGGGAAGACCTGGAAGCGCTTCGACCGGGGCATGGAGACATCCGGCTATCACCACAATGTCCGTGGCGGCTTCCTCATGCTGCGGCCCGGCCTCTATGCTGCGGGGAAGGGGGCTGCCCGGTTCCGCGATTTCAAGTTCCGCGCCCTCTGAAGGAGCCTCACGACATGGCCGACGTTCTATCGATGCTCCCTTCGGACTGGCGTGAAGGCCTGTTCCTCGGCCGGCTTGACCTGGGGGAAGGCCCCACCCCGGTCCTGCTGGAAGGCGGCTTCGTCCACGACATGTCCGGCGTTGCACCCACCGTTTCCGACCTCGTCGCTATGGGCGCCTTCGATCCGGCGCGTGGCAAGGCGGTGGGGCCGGTGGAGGAGGTGCTGGCGATGGCCACGCTGCTCAGTCCGATCGACCTGCAATGCGTCAAGGCGGCGGGCGTCACGTTCGCCGTCTCCGCGCTGGAGCGCGTGATCGAAGAGCGCGCGCGCGGGGACGCGGAAAAGGCGCAAGCGGTGCGCAGCGGGCTGGAGGCGCGCATCGGGGGGTCCATCCGCGCCGTCGTGCCGGGCAGTCCGGAGGCCGCGGCGCTCAAGGCGGCTCTGATTGAGGACGGGATGTGGTCGCAGTATCTGGAAGTGGCGATCGGGCCGGATGCCGAGATCTTCACCAAGGCGCCGGTGCTTTCCACGGTCGGATCGGGCGCCGAGATCGGCGTGCGGTCGGATTCCGGCTGGAATAACCCGGAGCCTGAAGTGGTCATCCTTGCCGATGCGGGGGGCACGGCGATAGGCGCAACGCTGGGCAACGATGTCAATCTTCGCGACTTCGAGGGGCGCTCGGCGCTGTTGCTGGGCAAGGCCAAGGACAACAACGCCAGCTGCTCGATCGGCCCGTTCGTGCGCCTTTTCGACGCGGCTTTCGGCGTCGACGACATCGAGACTGCGCAGGTTCTGCTGCGGATCGATGGCACCGACGGCTTCACGCTGGAAGGCGAAAGCCGTATGTCGCAGATCAGCCGCCCACCGCTTGAGCTGTTGCGCCAGTGCTTCTCCGAACATCAGTATCCCGACGGCGTGGTGCTGTTCCTGGGAACGCTGTTCGCGCCCACGCAGGACCGCGATGCATCCGGGCGCGGCTTCACGCACAAGGTGGGGGATGTGGTGACCATCTCGAGTGCACGGCTGGGCAGGCTGGTCAACACCGTGACCACATCGCGTGATGCACCCGCCTGGGAAACCGGCATCTCCGCTCTCTACCGCAACCTGGCTTTGCGCGGGCTGACGGTGGCAGGCCACGCCACCCGCTCCGATGCGCTGGCCTGACTCATCCAGACCCGAAGGACGATCATGCTGACCACCGCCTCCCCCCGGCCCGAAACGCCTACGGCGCGTTATCCATCGCTTGCGGGCAAGGGGGTATTCGTCTCGGGCGGTGGCTCCGGCATCGGTGCGGCCCTTGTGGAGGCTTTCGCGCGGCAGGGAGCGAAAGTCTTCTTCGTCGACATCGCAGCCGAACCCTCGCACGCGCTGGTGGAGCATCTGGCCGATACGGTCGAGTTTGCCCCGCGCTTCGTTGCGGGCGATCTGCGCGATCTGGCCTTCGTGAAGGCGCAGGTGGCTGCGGCGCATGACCAGCTGGGCGGTCTTCACGTGCTTGTGAACAACGCCGCCAACGATGATCGCCATGCACTGGAAGACGTGACGGCCGAATACTGGGACGACCGCATGGCGGTGAACCTGCGGCACCTGTTCTTTGCCGCGCAGGCTGCCGTGCCTCTGATGGAAGCGGCAGGCGGCGGCGTGATCCTGAACTTCGGTTCGATCAGCTGGCACCTCGCGCTCGATCAGCTCTCGCTCTACCAGACGGCCAAGGCCGGTATCGAGGGCATGACCCGGGCGATGGCCCGGGAACTGGGTGAGCGCAACATCCGTGTCTGTGCGATCGTTCCGGGGAATGTCCAGACCCCGCGGCAGGAAAGATGGTACACGCCCGAAGGCGAGCGCGAGATCCTTGACGCCCAGTGCCTCAAGGCGCGGGTGCAGCCTGCTGATGTAGCAGCCCTTGCGCTGTTTCTCGCCTCCGACGATGCGCGCATGTGTACCGGGCACGAGTATTTCGTCGATGCGGGCTGGCGCTGATGATGATTCCCGAAGTCGCCGTGAAGGTCGGCGCTGCGCTGGGCGAGGGGCCGGTCTGGGACGCCGCGCGCGAATGCCTGTGGTTCGTCGATATCAAGGGCCATCGTTTGCATCGCTTCGATCCGAAGACGGGCGCGCTGGAGAGTACGGCCGCTCCCGAGGAACCGGGCTGGGTTGTCCCGCTGCGTGACGGCGCGCTGCTGGTCGGCGCGAAGGCGGGCGTGCACCGCCATGCCCGCGGCGCCTTCACGCTGCTTCATGCCGTGGAGCAGGACCTGCCGGGCAACCGCCTGAACGACGCCGCCGTCCACCCGGACGGTTCGGTCTGGCTGGGCACCATGGACAATGCCGAGGACGCGCCAAGCGGCGGCTACTATCGCCTCCATGCGGGCGTCTGCACGGCACTCTCGCCCAAGCCGATGGTCATCACCAACGGTCCGGCCTTCTCGCCCGACGGGCGGACCGTCTACTTGGTCGACACGCTGGAGCGAACGATCCTGTCTGCGCCGGTGGATGCCGAGGGTCACCCCGGCGTGACGCGGATCTTCGCGCGTGTGCCTCCTGGCATGGGTTACCCCGACGGCCCGGCCGTGGACAGCGCGGGTACTGTGTGGGTCGGGCTGTTCGGGGGCTGGGGCGTGGTGCGTTTCGCGCCGGATGGGACGATGCTCGGCAAGGTGGAATTCCCGGTCGCCAATGTGACCAAGATCGCATTTGGCGGTGCCGACCTCACCACCGTCTACGCCACTACCGCGCGCAAGGGCCTGTCGCAAGGCGAACTGGCGGCGCAGCCCGCCGCCGGGGACCTGTTCACATTCACGGTTAAGGTGCCGGGGCTCGCGCCCGAATATCCTTCGGTCTAGAACGACCGGCACGAGCAAGACAACGGGAAGAGGATCAGCGGATGGCGTCGGTGGATATCGGCAGGACGGATGGGGGGCTCGCGCCCGAAGGCAGGGTCAACATGGCCTTCGTCGCCATGATCGTTGCGGTCGCGACGATCGGTGGCTTCATGTTCGGCTATGACAGCGGGGTGATCAACGGCACGCAGGACGGGCTGGAAAGCGCCTTCGACTTGTCCGACCTCGGGACCGGCCTCAACGTCGGGGCAATCCTGCTGGGCTGCGCCGTCGGCGCCTTCGTGGCGGGGCGGCTGGCCGACGTCTGGGGCCGGCGCAGCGTCATGATGATCGGCGCGGCGCTGTTCGTGGTCAGCGCCCTGGGCGCCGGGGCTGCGACAAGTTCCGCGCTGTTCATCATCGCCCGCTTCATCGGCGGCGTGGGCGTGGGCGCGGCCAGCGTGCTGGCACCGGTCTATATCAGCGAAGTGACGCCCGCCTCGATCCGCGGGCGGCTGTCCAGTCTGCAGCAGATCATGATCATCACTGGCCTGACGGGCGCTTTCGTGGCCAACTGGGCGCTGGCAAGGAACGCCGGTTCCAGCACCGATCCGCTGTGGCTGGACCTTCCGGCATGGCGCTGGATGTTCTGGATGCAGGTGATCCCCGCCGTGATCTACCTGGGAGCGCTGTTCATGATTCCGGAGAGCCCGCGCTATCTCGTCGCGCGCGGCCGTGAAGCCGAGGCTTACGCCGTCCTGAAGCGCATCTTCGGAAGTGCTACCGCGACCGGCATGGTCGCCGACATTCGCGCGAGCCTTGCTGCGGATAACCACCGCCCCAGCTTCGCCGATTTGAAGGATCCTGCCACCGGTCGCCTGCGCCGGCTGGTCTGGGCGGGTATCGGTATCGCCATCTTCCAGCAACTGGTCGGCATCAACATCGTGTTCTACTATGGCGCCGTGCTGTGGCAGTCGGTCGGCTTTTCCGAAAGCGACGCGCTGCTGATCAACATCCTGTCCGGTTCGCTTTCGATCCTGGCCTGTCTCGTGACGGTGCTGCTCATCGACAGGCTGGGACGCAAGCCGCTGCTGCTCGCCGGCTCGGCAGGCATGGCGGTCACGCTCGGCACGATGGCGGTCTGCTTTGCCAGTGGCACCTTCGTGGACGGTCACCTGACGCTGTCCGACCAGACCGGCCTTGTCGCGCTGATCGCCGCGAATGCCTACGTCGTGTTCTTCAATCTGAGCTGGGGCCCGGTCATGTGGGTGATGCTGGGCGAGATGTTCCCCAACCAGATCCGCGGTTCGGCCCTGGCCGTCTCGGGCTTTGCGCAGTGGATCGCCAACTTCGGCATCTCGGTCAGCTTCCCGGCGATGGCATCGGGGCTGGGCCTTCCACTCACTTACGGGTTCTACGCGATGAGCGCGCTTCTCTCGTTCTTCTTCGTGCGCGCCATGGTCACTGAAACGCGCGGCCGGACGCTGGAGGAGATGGCGGGTTGATCCACCTGCGCGCCGGCAGCAGCGAAGCGATGCTGCTGCCTCATCTGGGCGGCGCGATCGGCAGCTTTTCGGTGGCCGGGCGCGCCGTTCTTCGGCCGACAGCATCCGCTGCGGCGCATCCGCTGGACAGCGCGTCATTTCCGCTGGTGCCCTATTGCAACCGTATAGCCAGGGGCCGGTTCACTTTCGACGGCGAGGACCACGCCCTGCCGCGGAATGTTCCCGAGTTCGCGCATCCGCTGCATGGCCTTGGCTGGCTGAAGACGTGGACCGTCGACCGTCAGACCGTAGACAGCGCCCTGCTTTCCTGCACGCACGAAGCGGATGCCGACTGGCCATGGGACTGGTCCGCCACCCAGCACTTTATGCTGGAGGACGGCGCGCTGCGCGTCACGCTCGATGCCGTCAACCGCTCGTCCAGGCCGATGCCCTGCGGACTTGGCCATCATCCCTATCTCGTGCGAAGGCCGGGTGCGGTGCTGGCGTTCACGGCAAAGGGTGTTTGGCGCAACGACGCGGATGATCTGCCGGTCGAGGCGATGCCCGCTGATAGCTTCGGCGATTTCGCAAAGGGTGCGGAGCCGCAAGGCGCCGGCATGATCGACAACTGCTGGCACGGCTGGGACGGTACGGCGACTTGGGATAAGACAATCATCGTGTCATCGCCAGAAGCGCGCTACCTGCATGTCTTCGCGCCGCCCGGTAAGGACTTCATCTGCCTGGAGCCGACCAGCCAGATGCCCGATGCCGTGAACCGGCCGCCTTTTGCCGCGGCAGGCGGCAGGGTCCTGTCAGCGGGTGCGACGCAGCGCCTTGCCATGGAGATCCGCGTCCGCTGATGGGGGTGGATTTGCAAGCGGGTCTCCCGCAGGATAGCACCGCCGGCTCCATCCGGGAGAGGATCGCGCATGGTTGACGAAATCGAGGGCCTGCCCGTGCGCGCGCGTTCTTCCCGCCGTTCGCGGGCCGGGCCGACGATATCGGACGTCGCGCGCGAGGCCGGGGTCTCGCTGATGACCGTATCGCGCGTGATGAACGGCAAGACCAATGTGCGGGAGGAAACCCGCGAACGGGTGCAATCCGCGATCAAGGCCTTGAACTATTCGCCGAGCATGGCAGCCCGCAATCTCGCCGCCGCCAGCGAGATCCGCATTGGCCTGCTCTACAGCAACCCGAGCGCAGGATACCTGAACGAGTTTCTTGTCGGCAGCCTGGACCAGGCCAGCCGCGCGAACGTGCAACTGGTGGTGCAACTCTGCGAGAGGCCGGAAGAGCGGGCCGCCATCGTGCAGCGGTTGGTCGAAGGCGGGGTGGACGGTGTGATCCTGCCGCCGCCGCTCTGCGACGCCGATGCGATCCACCGCTTCCTGCAGGAAGCCGAGATTCCCGCGGTCGTGGTCGCCTCGGGCCGTCCGCCGGCTGGTTTGTCCTCCGTCAGCATCGACGACCGCGCCGCGGCAGCGGCCATGACACGCCACCTGACAGAGCTGGGGCACCGGCGCATCGGCTTCATCTCCGGCGCTCCGGACCAGACAGCGTCGGCGCTGCGCCTGCAAGGCTATGGCGATGCCTTAAGCGAAGAACAGCTCGCCTCCGAACCTGAACTGGTGGTGCAGGGGCTCTTCACCTACCGATCGGGGCTTGAGGCAGCGCAACGGCTGCTGGCCCTCGTGCCTCCCCCAACTGCCATCTTCGCCAGCAATGACGACATGGCGGCAGCGGCGGTAGCGGTCGCGCATCGGCTGGGGCTTGATGTGCCGGGCGATCTAAGCGTGGTCGGTTTCGACGATGCGCCCCAGGCGACGACGACCTGGCCGGAGCTGACGACCATACGCCAGCCCATCGCCGACATGTCCCGCGCGGCGGTGCAACTCTTGGTGGACGACATCCGGACGGTTCGTGACGGCCGCAGTCCGTCGCCGCGTCATACCCGAATGGGGTTTGAACTGGTTCTGCGCCAGTCTGACGCCGCTCCCCCCGCCTGACGCCCTCCTCTCTGCCACCAGGGGCCGATCATTCGGGAGGAATTATCCGGGAAAAACATCGAGCATCGGCTATTGACACCGGTATCATCAGGGCCGGATACCAAGCGTATAACTTGTTGGGGCACGCCTGATGCCCAGCCCGGGAAGAGGATCGACTATGTGGCAGCGTGATCGGCGCATTACCCGCTATCTGAAGACATCGCTGATTGCCCTGGTTGCCGCGGGCATCTGCGGTTCGGCTTCAACGGCCGATGCCGAGGAGGCGAGCGGGCTTCTTTTTCACGCGCCGCTCGACACCGGTTTCGACGCCAGCATCGCCGGCGGAGAGGCGCGCCCCAATTTCAGGAGCGACGTGTCGGTCGTGAGCGACGGCGCCATCGGCGGGGCGGGGCGCTGGAGTGACGGGGGCTACGTTGCGTGGCAGGCACCGGGCAACATCTATGCGCAGCGGGGCACCTTGTCGTTCTTCTGGCGCAGCCATACGCCGGTGGGAGAGGCCCCCTTCGTGATCTTCCGCGCCAGCGCAGGGGATCATTCCAGTTGGGACATGGCGTTCCTGCGGATCGACTGGAACGGCAGCGGCTTCGATGCCTTCGTCACCGATGCCAACCTCTCGCGCGTGCGCGTCAGCTGGACATTGCCTACGACCGGTTCTGCCGAAAAGCTGTCTCCGGACGCGTGGCATCATATCGCCTTCGCCTGGGATGAGAACGCCGGGGTGAAGCTGTTCTGGGACGGCCGGGAAGTCGCCGCGAAGGCGCAGGCGGCCGACCTCGACATGGCGCTGGACCAGTTCGGTCTGGCCGGCCGCGTCATCGCCCCGCATCAGGTGCAGAGCCGCTACAATTTCATGCGCGGGTCCGATCTCGACGACGTACGCGTCTACGATCACATGCTCGACGGCGCGCAAGTGGCGCAGCTGGCGAACCGCCAGGACGTGAAGCCTGTTGCGTCCAGGCCCGACCTGCGAAAGGCTTGGCTGCACCGCTTCGGCTGGGACACGCAGAGCCCGCCGGTGCTGAGCGATCCTGTCACCACCGTACGCAAGATCGAGTTTGCCGACGCCAAGGATCTCAAGCAATGGATGTGGAAAGGGGTGGACGGCATCGCCGAGACGACCTGGCCCGGCGTCTATAACCGATCGGGCCTGCCGGGGCGGAACGACTATTTCGAGCTTCCCGACTGGAACGTCTATGTCGATGGCGGCAAGGCCTACGAGCTGACCCTGCCCCAGAATGCCAGCTTCAACCGCGTCGAAATCCGCGGCGCGGCCTATGGCGAGCTGGAATGGTCGGCGGATGGCAGGTCAGCCTGGCAGAAGCTGGCGACGCGCCCGCGCGGCGTGGTGCGTTCGCTGACTGACGTACCCACACGGAAGGGCGGGACGCTGCGCTTCACCAACGTGATGCAGGAACAGCCGATCCAGGAGATCTGGGCCTACGGCATCCACGCCGGCGACGTTCCCAGGGGCACGTTCCAGTTGAGCTACACCGTACGCACCGATGCCGCAGCGGATCTGGGAGCGCTGGAGGCGCTCAACGCCCATATCGCCGGGCGCTATCCCGCGCATGAACGCGCGACCGTCGTGGCGCTGCCGACGAGCGGGGTGAAGGCGGCCGTCGGCGCAGGCAGCGCGGCCGGGTCCGGCACCGCGCAGCCCTCGGCAGGGGCTCTGCCGATCGTGCATGTCCTGATCCCCTCCAACTTCGGCGATGCGCCTGCGGACCGTCCGCTCGCGCGGGCGTGGAACTACGGCTGGGAGAACGTCCACGACGGTCTGGACGGCATCGCCATCGTCCTGCCGCCGATCGACGCGGAACCCGATGCGAAGGGCGTGATCCCTCTCGACATCCGCGTGAAGGATCCGATCTGGCCTGACCGTGATCTGATCGACGTGCAGGTTTCGGTCCGCCCCGGGCAGCCGCGCACCCTCTGGCTGGACCTGCGCGACCGCATTCTGACCGCCGATAGTCTATACCTCACGATCGCCTCGGCCGCTCCGGATTTCGGCACGAAGTCGCTGGACGGAATGACCGTGCAGATGATCTTCAAGGATCGGGAGGCGGCCAAGGTGGAGCACGTCGCCGATCGTTTCAATCAGGTGAAGGACAATTGGGCGTTCCTCGTCGAGGAACACACCGCATCCAAGCGGGCGGCGCTCTACCGCCGGCTCTACGGGGACATCACGGACCTGCTGCGCGTCGATCCCGGCAATCTGGAAGCCCGCCGCTACTGGGCCGACATCGGTTATTCCGAAGCGCAGCTGCCGCCTTTCGTCCAGCCCGAGCCGCCGGCCGGAATGCCGCTCTGGGCCTTCCGCCAGCTGGAAGACCTGAAGCTGACGCGCCAGTTCGTGAACTGGTGGATCGACAAGAGGCAGGTGCCCTACGGCGACTTCGGCGGCGGCATTTCCGACGATACCGACCTGACGCAGCAGTGGCCGGGGCTGGCGTTGATGGGCGTCGATCCGGACAAGATCAACGCTTCGCTGCGGGCGCTTTCGGACGCCGTCTACAAGAATGGAATGATCGTCGACGGCCTCAGCGCCATCACTACCGACGAACTGCACGTCTACGAGGAAGGCATCAATTCGGACGCCGAGCGACTCTACCTCAATTGGGGGGAGCCCAAGGCGGTCGAACGGATGATGGCCACTGTAAAGGCGCTCGGCCGCGTGATCCGCACGAACCCGGCGGGCCACATGCACATCTCGTCCAGCTGGTACGGTGGGCGCAGGATCTATATGGATGACCCCTGGGCCTGGCAGAAGCCCTATGGCTTCGTCGTCATGCACACGCCTGTGCTATTAGGCACCTACAACGCCGATCCCACCGCGCGCGGGCTGGTCACCGGGCTGATGGACGGGCTGCTCGCGCATGGCAAGCAGGGGGCGGACGGGCTCTGGACATTCCCCAACGACATCAGCTTCCTGCATGATACCGAACGCCCCGGCGACGGCGGCGGCGCCTCGCTTCCGATGCAGTCGGCCTGGGCGGCGTGGCGCTTCACAGGTGACGACAAGTACCTGCGCCCGATTCTCGGCCGCGTCGGCAAGGACAACTTCGGCGCCCTGACGGAGATTAACGAAAACGCGCTGACCCTTCTGGGAAAGCGCGACTTCGCGAGCGACGTCATGCTGCGCCGCGCGCGCAGCGGTGACGACTTCGCCCGGTTCGAAGCCTGGAACACAACCGGTGACAAGGCGTGGCTGGAGGCGCTCAACGCCCATGGCATCTCCGACAAGGCGCAGCACATGTACATGTACACCGAAGGCCACTGGTGGAGCGACCGTGTCGATGCACCCAACGAATATCTGCAGCGCGAACGGCTGGGTGGCATCGCTCTCAAGCGGAACCAGACTTATCCGGGCAATGCGGTGAGCTGGCGTTTTGCCGATCCGGAAAGCGCCGTGAAGGTTGCGATTCTCGTGCGTGATGCGACGCCCGAGCAGTTCACCGTCATAGGCTACAACACCACCGCCCGCGAACAGCATGCGGAGATGGGCACCTGGAATGTCGTGGCCGGGACCTGGGAGATGACGCAGGGCCTTGCCCCTGATGGCGGCGATGTCGCGCAGGGAGACGTGACCCACCGTGAGATTGAGCTGGAGCGCAGCGGCTCCCTGCCGGTCTCTTTCGCGCCGGGCACCACCACGGTCATGACCTTCCGCCTGAAGGAGAAGGCGGCCGTCCAGCCCGAGCACCGCCCGGACCTCGGCATCGGCACGGACGACGTCGTGCGCAAGGGCAACCGGGTGACGGTGACCGTCCACAGCCTCGGTTCGGTGGCGGCGCCTGCGGGCACGGTGACGCTTGAGACGCCCGAGGGCAGGGCGCTTGCCACTGCTGCGGTGCCTGCGCTTGAGGCGCCGACGGACCTGGCGCCCAAAACGGCGCGGATCGCTCTTGCCGTTCCGGCCGGTGCGCCGGAAACCCTGCATGTCCGGGTCACTTCCGGCGTGGCGGAGGTCACGCGCCGGAACGATGTCGTCGTGCTGGGCAGGGAGAACCACTGATGCATCGCATACCGGGCATGTGCGTGCTGGCGCTGGCAGCCCTTCCTGCTTCCGTGCAGGCAAAACAGGAGACGTGGAATTTCGACCGCCTCGACCGGATTGGAGGGATATCCACTCAGGTCATCGGCTCACCGGTGGTCGAGGATGGCGCCATCGCCTTCGATGGGGTGGACGACGCCCTTTATCTTCCCCGTCATCCTCTCGCCGGGGCGCGCCAGTTCACCGTGGAGGCGGTGTTCCGGCCCGACGGCGGTGCATTCGAACAGCGTTGGCTACATCTCGCCTCCGACGATCCGGCAAACCAGACCCGGTTGCTGTTCGAGATCCGTGTGACCGGCCAGTCCTGGTATCTGGACAGCTTCATCAAGGGGAAGGGCTATTCGCAGGTCCTGATCGACCCGGAGAAGCTGCATCCCATCGGCCGCTGGTACCACGTTGCGCAGACTTTCGACGGCACGATGTACCGCAGCTATGTCAACGGGGTGCTGGAGAGTGAGGCGAAGGTCTCAGGCTTCACGCCGCAGGGGCCGGGCAATACCTCCGTGGGAGTCCGCTACAACCGCGTCAACTTCTTCCGCGGTGCCGTGTGCAAGGTTCGCTTCACCGACCGCGCTCTGGCGCCAGCGAAATTCGTCGGAGCTTCCAGGATGCTGAGCGAGAAAACGCCCTTGTCTCCTTCGTGCGGAGCGCGAAAGTCCGGTGACCGCCGATAAGTGCAAGATCCGCCGAATTCGCGGCCCCGCCAGATGCCTGATGCGGACGCGCGAATCGCGCCTACACCATCGCCGTTTTTCATCACGGCTGCAGAAAGCTCTGCGCACCTGTGTGAAAGGCAAAGTATCCCGTGGAGCTGGGCTTGGCTGAGACGGGGTAAGACGCAAATGCCAGAAGAACCAACGCCTACGCAGGGGCGCGCTGCGCTTGGTTGAGATCGGCTGATATGGGAGATTGGATGCCCCGCGAGGATTCGAACCTCGATAGACGGAATCAGAATCCGTAGTCTTACCATTAGACGACGGGGCAACCGGAGGGCGCCCTGTAGTAGGGCGATTGATTCGGGTCAAGCTCCTTGTTTCATAGAAAAGTGCAGCCCTTGCCGGTTGGGCCGCAGGTCGTTAGCATCGTGCTCAGGTGCCCGCCCGATCGGCGGGAAGACATTTGAAGAGTATCGATATCATGGCGGAGCACGATCCGCCGGCAGCTAAAGTCGAAGTGTCGGGTAAAGTTGAAGCGCCGGGGCGACCGGCGCGAAAACGCAAGGGGCGAAGGGGAAGGGCGAAAGCACCAGGCAACCCCAAGTCCGCCGGTACGGCAGCCAAGGCGAAGGCGCGCCCATCAGGAAGCGCCGGGAAATCCGAGGCAGGCAAGGCGCCGCGCGCAGAAAACAAGGCGGGCCCGTCCGAGGCGGCGGCTCCGCAGGTCCGCAAGGCTCCGGCAGCGGCCGCTGGGGCACCCTCCGGGCAGCCTCTGTCTGCCAGCCCGCTGTCGGGCCGGCAGGCCTATGCCGCGATCGATCTGGGAACGAACAACTGTCGGCTCCTGATCGCGCGCCCGTCCGGTGAGAACTTCACCGTGATCGACGCCTTCAGTCGCGTCGTGCGGCTGGGAGAAGGTATCGCGCAGTCGGGACGTCTGTCGGACGCGGCGATGGAGCGGACGCTTTCGGCGTTGCGGGTCTGTGCCGACAAGCTGATGCGGCGCAACGTCTACCTTGCGCGTTCGGTTGCCACCGAAGCCTGTCGCCGCGCATGCAATGGTGCTGAATTCATTGAGCGGGTGCGCCAGGAAACCGGCATAGCGCTGGACATCATCTCGGCACGCGAGGAGGCGCGGCTGGCCGTGCTGGGTTGCCACGTGCTGCTGGAAGATGGTTTCGGGCCTGCGATGATCTTCGACATCGGCGGCGGCTCCACCGAACTGGTGCTGATCGAAAGCACCGGCACGGTGCCCCGTATCCTAGACTGGCAGAGCGTGCCTTGGGGCGTGGTCTCCCTGACTGAGAGTTGCGGGCCGGAGGGCACCACGCGGGATGAACGCCTGGCCCGCTACCGCTACATGCACAGCCTCGTTGCGGAGAGTTTCGCCGCGTTCTCCAAGCGGGTGGCTCCCGCGCGGGAGAGTGCCAGCCAGGAGGGCCCGCTGCGGCTCCTCGGCACCAGCGGCACGGTCACGACGCTCGCCAGCCTCCACCTGGAGCTGCCGCAGTACGACCGCCGCATGGTCGACGGCCTCATCGTCCCGGCGGAGTCCATGCGGGGCATCAGTTCGCGCCTTTCGGCGATGGCGATCGAGGAGCGGCGCGAACTGAACTGCATCGGGCGTGAACGGGCCGATCTCGTCGTCGCCGGCTGCGCGATCCTTGAAGCCATACTCGACCTCTGGCCCGCAGCCAGGCTTGGCGTTGCCGACCGCGGCATACGCGAGGGCATCCTGCGCAGCCTCATTGCCTCGCACAGCCCGCTTTCAGGCGCGGAGCGAGCTTCCGGAATACGAACCATGTCACACACGATCCGCAACGCAGTACACGCCCGATGAGCCGGTCTGGCCGCGACCCCGGCGAACGTCTTCGCACCGCCAAGAAGCGCTCCACCAGTTCGGCGCGATGGCTGACCCGCCAGCTCAACGATCCTTACGTGAAGAAGGCCAAGGCCGACGGCTACCGCAGCCGTGCAGCCTACAAGCTGATCGAACTGGACGAGAAGTTTGACCTCTTCAAGGGCGTGGAGCGCGCGGTGGACCTGGGCATCGCACCGGGGGGCTGGAGTCAGGTGCTGCGGCTGAAACGCCCGAAGGCGAAGATCGTCGGCATCGACCTTCTGCCCACCGACCCCATCGAAGGCGTGACCATCTTCGAGATGGACTTCATGGCGGATGAGGCACCGGCCGCGCTGGAAGGCGCGCTTGACGGGGCTCCCGATCTGGTCATGTCGGACATGGCGGCCAACACCGTCGGACACAAGCAGACGGACCACCTGCGTACGATGGGCTTGGTGGAGACGGCGGCGGACTTCGCCATTCAGTATCTCGCGCCCGGCGGAACGTTCGTCGCAAAGGTTCTCGCCGGAGGAACCGACACGCAGCTCCTGACGCTGCTGAAAAAGCATTTCACGAGCGTCAAGCACGCCAAGCCGCCGGCTAGCCGCAAGGATTCCTCGGAATGGTACGTGATCGCCAAGGGGTTCAAGGGCTGACGCCACCGGGCTCGACGCGCGGTAAGGCGGGAGCATGTCTCTCGGACGAAAACGGCCCGCTAGCGACTCGGTGGCGCTAGCGGACCGTTTTCAGCCGGCGGTGCCGGACTCGTTACTCGCCGACGGTACCGACCGCGCGGTTCGCCGCGTCTGCCGGTTCGGCCGGAACGCCGGTAGCCTCTCCGTCGGGAGCGGCGGCGGCATCACCTTCCGCTGCGGCATCGGCGGCGGGAGCAGCCTCAGGAGCCGGCAGCGGCAGATTGGAACCCTGCGAATTCAGGAACGCGATGACGTTGGCGCGATCTTCCGGCTTCGAGAGGCCGGCGAAGGTCATCTTGGTGCCCGGAGCGAACGCCTTCGGGCTCTTGAGCCAGTCGTTCATCATCTCGAACGTCCAGGTGCCGCCCTTGCTCTTCAAGGCATCGGAGAACGGGTAGCCGCCGGCACCCTGGCCGACAGGTTCACCAAGGACGCCGTGGAGATTGGGCCCAATGCCGTTCGCCCCGCCTGCATTGATGGTGTGGCACGAGGTGCACTTCGCGAAGGTGGCCTCACCCTTCGCCACGTCGGCTGCAGCCAGCAGATTGGCGATAGGAACTTCGCCGCCGCCTTCTCCTTCTTCGGCGACGCCTTCGACTTCGTACCCGGGAGTTTCCGGGGCATGATGCTTGTCAGCTTGGAAATACATCGAGCTGGTGATGCTCAGTCCCAGGCCTACGATGCCTGCAAACAGAGTCCAACCGGCGATTGTATTGAAACGATCGTCCATTCAGCATGCCCCGCGGGTGATTATTAGCTCATCCTGTTGGTGTGCGGCTCTACTGTCCGCCTTGGGTCAAAGCAAGTGCCATTGCCGATTTCCGCCATTGCGCAACCTCGTTGCTACGCCTAATCGCGCGCACGTCATGCATGCCTATCCCCAGCCCGCCATTGCTCTTGTCAGCGAGATGGAAGCCACCGCTGCCGCGCAGCCCGTTCGCGCCGTTTCGTTCCAGGGGGCCCCGGGGTGCAATGGCCACCGCGCGGCGCTCGAATACGACGCCGCGTGCCTGCCGCTGCCATGCTTCTCGTTCGAGGATGCGCTGGACGCGGTGAAGGAAGGACGCGCGGATCGGGCCATCATCCCGATCGAGAATTCCCAGCATGGCAGGGTCGCGGACATCCACTTTCTGCTGCCGGAAAGCGGACTGGCCATCGTGGGTGAACATTTCATGTCCATTCACCACGCCCTGATGGCGTTGCCCGGCGCGCGGGGGCCGTTCGCCGCCGCCTACAGCCATCCGCAGGCGCTGGGGCAGTCCCGCCATTACTTGCGGGAGCGGGGCATCGTTCCCATGGCCTATGCCGATACGGCGGGCGCCGCGGCGCTGGTTCGGGAGAAGGGCGAGCAGGAGGCGTGCGCCATTGCGCCAAGGCTCGCGGCGGAGCTCTATGGGCTCGACGTGATCGAGAACAATGTCGAGGATGCCGCGAACAATACCACGCGATTCGTGGTCCTCGCCCGCGAACCACTCGACCCATTTCTCCTGAGCGACGTACAGGCGGTGACGACCTTCATCTTCGAGGTGAAGAATATTCCGGCGGCGCTTTACAAGGCCTTGGGAGGCTTCGCCACGAACGGCGTGAACATGACCAAGCTGGAGAGCTACCAGATCGGTGCAAGCTTCGCCGCGACGACTTTCTACGCCGACATCGAGGGGGCCCCGGGGGATCCGCGTGTGGACCTGGCGCTGCAGGAACTGGCCTTCCATTGCAAATATGTGCGGCCGCTGGGGACATACAGGCAGGCGCGTGTGCGGGGGTGATTGACCGCCCTCGGGCCTTTCGCATGATGTGTGCATCAGACCGATGCGCACCAGGGGTGTCGACGCAGGCCGCTTTCGTCCGGTAGCGTTGACGGGCAAGCGTGGCTGGATCGGCGAGGGCCCAGCTGTTCCGCTTTGTTTATTGCGCCTTCACCAGAAGAGACTGCCAATCGCCGTCGAGCGGCCGATCTCTTGTGTCGAGAATGGCGGGCCGATGCGGGCGTGCAGCGCCCAGGCCGGCGATCGCCCGTTCCATCGTGGCGACCCTGTCTCTCCAGGCCGGATGGGAGCGGCTGCCTAACGGCCCCATGTCCTGCGAGGGACCAAAGCGGCTCCAGAAGCGCAGAGCGATGGCAGGGTCGTAGCCGGCGTTGGCAAGCAGCGACACGGACAGGATGTCTGCCTCCAGCTCTGTCTGCCGAAAGTAGCGGACGTTCCGGCCAAAGCCTGAGAGAAGGCCGAAGCTGACCCCCCTGGCCTCAAGCCGCTCCCGATGGCGGAGTATGTTGTGGGCGAGCTCGTGCGCGATGGGTGCGGGGACCAGGTCCGGGTACTCGGCGAAGAAGCGGCTTCCGATCTGCACCATCTCTCCGTCGGCCTGCGCCGCAAACTCAGGACCGACCGCCAGCTCGAAGCGGGTTCGGCAGGATGGTTTGGGCTTCACCGTGAAATTCGTATCGCTGCCGTTCCGCCGGACATAAAGCCTGAGCGGTCGATCTGCGGGTAGTTCGGCGATCTGCTTTTCGACCTTGATGAGAGCCGCGGTGCTCGCCTTCGCATCCCGCCGGGGCGGGGCAAAGCGAATCGCCTCGATCCCCAGCAGCGTGTCCCCGGCGCGCAGGCCTGCCATCGCTGCGGGGCTA
Source organism: Novosphingobium sp. HII-3 (assembly GCF_002916655.1). Taxonomy (GTDB): domain Bacteria; phylum Pseudomonadota; class Alphaproteobacteria; order Sphingomonadales; family Sphingomonadaceae; genus Novosphingobium; species Novosphingobium panipatense. Next base: position 143,052 of record NZ_PPSM01000025.1, on the reverse strand, counting down.
TTTTCCAGGACCGCCTCCACCCCGACGGGGCCGTCGATCTGAAAATGACGTATCGCCGCCTCGCGGGTTTCGGGCGCATACTGCTCCGGCGTGTGTAGCAGCAGTCCCAGGCCGGGCTTCTGGCGATCACACAAGGCGGCATTTGCGACGGCCAGCCTTTCGCCGATCCGTGCCAGATCGCTGTCGATGGCACGAATATCCTCGAACAAGGCGCTGTCGGGCCCTGCAGTCACCGGAGCAGGGCCGACGATCATCGCTGCGGCGAGAAGGAGAGATTTGAAGCGCAGCATCAACCTTCTTCTGGCATTTGAAAGAGCACAGGTTTTCACGTGCTGTCGGCCTTGTGGGAAGATAGTTTTTGCGACGTGCGGCAGAGGTTTGGAACCGATTCGCCCACCCCGCGTTCCCGCCAAAAGTCTTGAATAGTGCGCAAGTTCATCAGCAATATATATCTTGATATTTGTTATGCACCGGCGTGCGATCTTCTGTATAGTTGATGTTGCTATGCTGCCACTCCAGGCAAATTTCCGGTTGCGAGGCTGCATCTGCGCAAAGGCGGGTGTATAAAAGTTAATCAGGGCTGTGTCACAAGTTTTAGGATTGTTGTGTAAAATCAACACTGGACACGGCATTCCGCAAAGACCATGAAGCCGCTTGCATGACCTGGCTGCCGATGATAGCGGATAGTTGGAGTTGTGTTTTTAAAAAGGACAAAAAGATATGCGTATTAGCAATCTGCTTGTTGCCGGTGTCGTTGCATCTTCACTGGTGGCTACCCCGGTTCTGGCAAACTCGGCCTCGTCGCTCTCGGTCGCTAACGCGTCGAACGTGAAGGCTGCCACTTCCTCGAAGAAGGCCAGCAAGCTTCAGGGCGGCGCTCTGGTCGGCGTCCTGGCTGCTGCTGCAGTTGTTGCCGGTGTTGTTATCGCAGTCGACGGCGACGACGACAGCGACAGCAACTAATCGGTTCTCGGAACGGATGGAAATGGCGGTCTGAAAGGGCCGCCATTTTTCTTTTGGAAGGTGGCGGTTAGCTAACGGGAGAGCTGAATTGGCCAGCATTACACGCGAAGAAGTAGCGTACTTTCTGATTGCTATGATGATTCTTGTTCCTTCCATAGTCTACCTCAAGAATCTTCCTCGCAAGAAGCGCGAAGCGCTGCGGCGTCGAGGCGTAAAAACGCACGGCCATTGAGGATCAGGCATTCTTTAGAAGCGTTCATCATCTTGTCCCAATAAAGGGCACTTTCGCTCCCTCCTGCCGCTTGTGAAACCGGGCAGACCACGATATCGCGCCCGGATGCGGCATGATCTGGCTGGCTTTTCTGGCTTTGACATTTACCTGCGGAGCGAGAAGGCTGCTGCGCTGAGGATCCCACACATGCAGATGCCGTGTAGGATCCGTGCGATGCGCAGCGCCGGATTTTCTAGGGCCGGCATCACTGCCCCGCGATCGATGGTTTCGACTCGCTCGATCCCCACTGATCGCGGCGGGTGGGGGCAAGTTGGCGAACCAGCACCTTTCGCTGATCGTACGCCCCGGACTTCATCGACACGTTCAGGCGGCAGCCTTGCGGTGGACGCTTTCGGCCGGGTCCCACCCGCGACCTGCTGTGCGCCCTACGAAGCCGATGCAGCAAAAACGTATCTCAAACCTGCGATATCAGGGATCTGCCGGACACGAGATCGGAGATCCGCGTCCCCTGTACTCTTTAGCGAAAGACGAGCTTAATGTGTGGCATCATCGGCATTGTCGGTAAGGAAGACGTGGCAGATCGCCTGGTCGACGGCTTACGGCGTATGGAGTACCGCGGCTATGACAGCGCAGGCGTCTGTACGCTTTTCCAGGGCGAGCTTGTCCGTCGCCGCGCCGAAGGGAAGCTAAACAACCTGGTGAAGGAAATCGGCGGCAATCCTGCCCCTGGCTTCACCGGTATCGCGCATACCCGCTGGGCGACCCATGGAGCACCGACAGCTGTCAATGCCCACCCCCATGCGACGTCCGAACTGGCGCTGGTTCACAACGGCATCATCGAGAACTTCAAGCCGCTGCGCGAGGGGCTCGAAGCCCGTGGTCGGACATTTGAAAGCCAGACCGACACGGAAGTGGTGGCTCACCTCATATCGGAGCAGGTAGAAGCGGGACTGGCGCCGGAAGACGCGGTCAAAGCTGTCCTTCCAGAACTGCGCGGTGCCTTCGCCCTGGCAATCGCCTTCAAACGCTACCCGAACATGCTGATCGGCGCACGGCTGGGGTCGCCGCTCGTGGTCGGCTATGGAGACGGTGAAACCTACCTAGGTTCCGACGCTCTGGCTTTGGCGCCTTTGACCCAGCAGATCACGTATCTGGAGGAAGGCGATTGGGTCGTCATCACGCGCGACGGCGCGCGCATCTATGATGCCCAGAACAATCCGGTCGAGCGCGAGGTGGTCCACTCGGGCGCTTCGGTCATCGCGATCGAGAAGGGGAACTATCGCCACTTCATGCAGAAGGAGATCTTCGAGCAGCCGACTGTCGTGGCGCAGACGCTCCGTTCCTATCTCCGCCAGGTCGATCAATCTGTGGCTCTGCCGCAGATCGATTTCGATCTTTCCACGATCAAGCGCATCACCATCGTGGCATGCGGAACGAGCTACTATGCGGGCATGATTGCCAAGTACTGGCTCGAGACATTCGCGCGGCTCCCGGTCGATATCGATGTCGCCAGCGAATTTCGCTACCGCGATCCGGTCCTCGAACCGGGCGGGCTGGCACTTTTCATTTCCCAGTCGGGCGAAACGGCCGACACCCTTGCCGCCCTTCGCCATTGCAGGGCGGCCGGTCAGACCATTGCCGTTGTCGTCAATGTGCCGACCAGTTCCATGGCGCGGGAGGCGGACCTCCTCCTTCCCACACACGCGGGTCCGGAAATCGGCGTCGCCTCGACCAAGGCCTTCACTTGCCAGCTCGCCGTTCTGGCCGCGCTGGCTGCTCACCTCGCGGTGAAGCGGGGCCGGATGGACCGGGCGGAAGAGGCCGAGGTCGTCCAGCATCTGCTCGAGGTGCCTGCCTGCTTCAACGCCGCACTGGCCCATGACGACGAGATCGCGGCTATGGCGCACCTCATCGCTCCCGCACGCGACGTGCTGTATCTCGGCCGTGGGCCGGATTACCCGCTTGCTCTCGAAGGGGCGCTGAAGCTGAAGGAAATCAGCTACATTCATGCTGAAGGCTATGCTTCCGGGGAGATGAAGCATGGCCCCATCGCGCTCATCGACGAGGCGGTGCCCGTCATCGTTCTGGCCCCTTCAGGCCCGCTGTTCGAGAAGACCGTCAGCAACATGCAGGAGGTGCGCGCCCGCGGCGGCAAGGTCGTGCTGATCTCCGACGCTGCCGGCATTGCCGAAGCCGGTGACGGCTGCATCGCGACGATCGAGATGCCGCAGGTGCATCCCCTGATCGCTCCGCTCATCTACGCAGTGCCGGTCCAGCTTCTGGCCTATCATGTGGCTTGTGCAAAGGGCACCGACGTGGACCAGCCCCGAAACCTCGCCAAAAGCGTGACGGTGGAATAAAGCTGATAGCCTGTTCACCGCCTTGGAACGGTCGAATACCGCCTGAGCGGTAAGCGGTTCCCGTCACGAGGCGGTGGGTCGGCAGGCGCGATTGTGGTCAGCGTCAGCGTGGGTGCCCTTTGAACCCTCGCGGCAACCTCCCGCTGGTCCGTCGGCCCCTCATCTTTGACAGGGACAAAGCAGCAATTGACGATGAGCCTACGCCTCGCGCGCACCGATGATGCTTCGGCACTCGCAGATCTTGGCGCCCGCAGCTTCGTTGCCAAGTTCGGTCACCTCTACGTGCCGGAAAATCTGGCGGCCTTTCTTGCGGCTTCGCACTCGGAAGAAAAGATAGCCACGGAACTTGATGATCCCGGGATGCGCATCATGGTGGCCGAAGAGCAGGGGCGTCTGCTCGGGTTCTGCAAGCTGGTGATGAACTGCGCCTGGCCCGAGTATGCACGGGGCCAGCGCACCATCGAGCTCAAGCAACTCTACACCGACCCCGAGGCGACGGGACAAGGTATCGGCTCGCAACTGATGGACTGGGCGCTGGCGGAAGCCGCGATCTTCGGGGCGGACGAGATGCAGCTGTCCGTCTATTCGGACAATCCAGGCGCACAGAAGTTCTACGCTCGCTATGGCTTCTCGAAAGTTGCGGACATTCATTTCATGGTTGGGGATCACCGGGATGAGGAGTTCCTCTTCGCCAGGCTCCTTTAGGCGCGCGCTCCGGCCCGTCTGGAGCTTCGCCACCCTTTGAACACTTCGGAGAGGCTCGGGAGGGTGGACGGATCACAGCTGATACACCCCCTGCTTTCAGGGGAAGAAGACCCGGCGTTGTTGCGACGTAAAGCGGCTTCAAACCGTCACCTCATGCGCCTATAGAGAAGGCATGTCCTCCGTTCGTCCATGGCGCGATATCGAGCGCCGCAAGAGCCGCCAGATCATGGTCGGCACCGTGCCCGTGGGTGGCGACGCCCCGATCACGGTCCAGACCATGACCAACACCCTGACATCCGACGCGAAGGCGACGATCGACCAGATTCGCCGCTGCGAAGATGCAGGGGCTGACCTCATCCGCGTTTCCTGCCCGGATGTGGAAAGCACGGCAGCGTTCCGCCAGATCGCCCGAGAGGCGCGAGTGCCGCTGATCGCCGACATCCACTTCCACTACAAGCGTGCGCTGGAAGCGGCGGATGCGGGGGCGGCCTGTCTGCGCATCAATCCGGGCAACATCGGCGGCGACGATCGCGTTGCCGAAGTGGTGCGGGCTGCCAAGGCGAATGGCTGCGCAATTCGCATCGGCGTCAACGCCGGGAGTCTCGAGAAGGATCTTCTTGAGAAGTATGGCGAACCTTGCCCCGAAGCGCTTGTGGAATCAGCGCTTGATCATATCAAGTTGCTGCAGGACCACGACTTTCACCAATACAAGGTGGCCGTGAAGGCCAGCGACGTCTTCCTCGCCGTTGCCGCTTACCAGGGGCTGGCCGAGGCGGTTGACTGCCCGCTGCACCTGGGGATTACTGAGGCGGGCGGCCTGATCGGCGGCACCGTGAAGTCCTCGATCGGCATGGGAATGCTCCTGTGGTCAGGCATCGGCGACACCCTGCGCGTGTCGCTCTCGGCCGAACCGGAGGAGGAAGTGCGCGTCGGTTTCGAGATGCTGAAGGCGCTTGGCCTGCGCACCCGCGGCGTTCGTGTCGTTTCCTGCCCGTCCTGCGCGCGTCAGGGTTTCGACGTCATTCGCACCGTGGAAGCGCTGGAAGAGCGCTTGCAGCACATCAAGACACCGCTTTCGCTCTCCGTACTTGGCTGTGTCGTGAACGGTCCCGGAGAGGCGCGAGAGACCGACATCGGCCTGACGGGCGGCGGCAACGGCAAGCACATGGTCTACCTGTCAGGCGTGACCGACCATACCGTCCAGAGCGAGGAGATGCTGGACCACATCGTCTCGCTGGTGGAGGCCAAGGCAGCGCAGATAGAGGCTGCAAACGCCGTTGAGGCTCAGGCGGCGGAATGAGCTGAGCAGACGGAGCTGCGCGCCAGTGCGGCTCCTGATTGCTGAACCGACCGTCTCTTCAGGAACAGAAAAGCCGCCCCGCGGGTGAACCGGGGGCGGCTTCTTCTTTGTCAGGCGAGGCTGACGTGCTGTTCGCTAAAGGCGATCAGAAGTGGAAGACGGCGCCGGCCATCGGACGGATGCTGTCGAAGTCGTAGGTGTCGACCTCGAAACGGAAGCGGATGCCGCTGTTGCCGGTGATGCCACCCAGACCGATGTCCTTGGGGCCAACTTCAACGCCGACACCGTAGATCCAGTCCTTCTCGTCGGAATAGGCGCGCTTCCCGTTTACCCATTCGTGCCCGGCGCTGGCGTAGATCATGCCGCTATCGCCTGCGCGGGCGCCAAGGCGACCCTTCACCCCGTATTCCCAGTCGATATCTCCAAAGCCTTTCGCCACATTGCCTTCGACACCAACGAAAACGGGGCCAAGCGGGACATTCACGCCAAGCACACCCTGGATGAGTCCGCCGTTCATGTTGCCACCGCGAGGCGAGCCGAACTCGCTGTTGCGATCATAAGTGTCATAGCCACCCATGATGCCGACGTAAGGCTCGATGCCGAAGGCGGGGGTGCCGTCGGGTGCCGTGTCCGCGGCGGTGGTGGTGCTTTGGTCCTGTGCGAAAGCCGCTGCGGGAAGCGAGGCCACCAAGGCGGCCGCCAGAAGGGCGATTTTCTTCATCATAATACTCCGTACCGAGGAAGCATTCGGCTTCCCGACATGTGTTCACCGGGCGAGGGTGGTGGACGCATCCCTGAGGACCATGAGTGCCCGGTCCGGCGGCAAGTCTGCCTGGTACAGGAAACCCCGCCAGGCCCGATCAACCGGCTGCACTCAACGATCTCGACGTTCCATCCGTCTCGCAGGTTAAGCGCCCGGCGGAATGCAGGGTTCCGGTGCGGTGCAAAGATGCAGAAGGTGTGACTTTTTGGTTACAGAAGCGGTTCACGAAAAAGCCCCGCCGGATCGCTCCGACGGGGCCAATTCGTTGGCTTGCGGTCAGGCCGGCTTATTCGGCCGTGTCGCCCTGATCGTCACCCTTGATCAGGTAATCGCCTGCATCGGCGTCGGTGCCGTGGGTTTCACCCTCGACCGCCGCGAGCGGGCTATCGCCGAGATCGTCCGCAGGGTCGCGGGCCAGTTCCGCCTGATGCTCTTCCTCAGCCGTGTTGGCGAGGATCATGGCTTCCTGCATGCGGCGGGTGGCCGCGCGCAGGGCTGCGTCGCGGCTGGAGGCCGCAACCCGGACGCGGTTCATGCCGGCACCGGTGCCCGCCGGGATAAGGCGACCCACGATGACGTTTTCCTTCAGACCGATCAGCGAGTCCTTCTTGCCTTCCACGGCCGCCTGCGTGAGCACGCGGGTGGTTTCCTGGAAGGACGCTGCCGAGATGAACGAGCGAGTCTGCAGCGAGGCCTTGGTGATGCCCAGGAGGACCGGCTTGCCGACCGCCGGGCGCTTGCCCTCGGGAAGCTTGCCGTTGATCTCGGCCATTTCCTCGTAGTCGACCTGCTCGGCCGCGAGCAGCGTGGTGTCGCCGCCGTCGGTGATCTCGACCTTCTGCAGCATCTGGCGAACGATCACCTCGATGTGCTTGTCGTTGATCTTCACGCCCTGCAAGCGGTAGACTTCCTGGATTTCCGCCACGAGGTACTCCGCCAGCGCTTCCACGCCGAGGACTTCCAGGATGTCGTGCGGATCGGGTGAGCCCGAAACCAGGTTGTCGCCCTTCTTGACCCAGTCGCCTTCCTGAACGTCGACGACCTTTGACTTGGGGATCAGGTACTCGACCGGATCACCCTCTTCCGGGATGATCGCGATCTTGCGCTTCGCCTTGTAGTCACGGACGAATTCAACGCGGCCGGAGACCTTGGCGATGACCGCGTTGTCCTTCGGCTTGCGGGCCTCGAACAGTTCGGCAACGCGCGGCAGACCGCCGGTGATGTCGCGGGTCTTGGCGGCTTCGCGGCTTGCACGGGCAATGATATCGCCCGCTTCGACCACCTGGCCATCCTCGACCGAGAGCGTCGTGCCCGGCGCCAGCATGTAGCGCGCAGCTTCGCCCGAAGCATCGTCGAGAAGGGTAAGGCGTGGACGAAGGTCCTCCTTCTTCTTCGAACGTGCGGACGAACGGTCTTCGGTCACGACACGGCTGGTCATGCCGGTCGCATCGTCGACCTGCTCGGTCAGCGTGCGGGTGTCGATCAGGTCCTGATACTTGATCACGCCCGAGGTCTCGGTGATGATCGGCAGGGTGAACGGATCCCACTCGGCCAGGCGTTCGCCCTGTTCGACCTTGGCGCCGTCCGTGTGGAGCAGCACCGTACCGTAAGGCACGCGGTGGATGGCGCGCTCGCGGCCTTCGTTGTCGAAGAGCACGATTTCGCCATTGCGGGCCAGCGACAGGCGACGGCCACGCTTGTCGACGATCGTCGGGATGTCGCGGTATTCGACATGGCCCGCGCTGATCGCTTCCAGGTGCGAGGTTTCGTTCAGCTGCGCCGCACCGCCGATGTGGAAGGTACGCATGGTCAGCTGCGTGCCCGGTTCACCGATCGACTGCGCCGCGATGACGCCGACGGCTTCACCGATGTTCACCGGCGTACCACGAGCGAGGTCACGGCCATAGCAGGTGCCGCATACGCCCTGGGTCGCTTCGCAGATGAGCGGCGAGCGGATGCGTGCAGCCTGGAGGCCGGTTGCTTCGATCGCAGCCACTGCCGCTTCGTCGAGCAGCTGGCCCTTGGAGGCGATGGCGTTGCCTTCCTTGTCGACGATGTCCTCGGCCAGAGTACGGCCCAGGATACGCTCGCCAAGCGAGGCGATGGTGGAGCCGCCCTGCACGATCGAACGCATTTCCAGCGCGCGCTCGGTGCCGCAGTCGTCGACGACGACCACGCAGTCTTGAGAAACGTCCACCAGACGGCGGGTCAGGTAACCCGAGTTCGCCGTCTTGAGCGCCGTATCGGCCAGACCCTTACGAGCACCGTGAGTCGAGTTGAAGTACTCGAGAACGGTGAGGCCTTCCTTGAAGTTCGAGATGATCGGCGTTTCGATGATCTCGCCCGACGGCTTGGCCATGAGGCCGCGCATACCGGCAAGCTGCTTCATCTGCGCCGGGCTACCACGCGCACCGGAGTGGCTCATCATGTAGATGGAGTTGATCTGAGCCATGCGGCCCGTCTCCGGATCGATCGGCTGCGCCTTGATCTCGTCCATCATGGCGTTCGCAACCTGGTCGCCGCAGCGGCTCCAGGCGTCGATCACCTTGTTGTACTTCTCCTGCTGCGTGATGAGACCGTCCTGGTACTGCTGCTCGTAGTCGGCAACCAGTTCCTTGGTTTCGGCAACCAGCGCTTCCTTCGAGTCCGGGATGATCATGTCATCCTTGCCGAAGGAGATGCCGGCCTTGAACGCGTTGCGGAAGCCCAGCGACATGATGGCGTCAGCGAACAGCACCGTGTCCTTCTGGCCGGTGTGGCGGTAGACCTGGTCGATGACGTCACCGATTTCCTTCTTGGTGAGAAGGCGGTTGACGACGTCGAAGGGCACCGTGTGCGACTTGGGCAGGCATTCGCCCAGCAGCATACGGCCCGGCGTGGTCTCGAAGCGCTTCATGTACTGCTGGCCGTTCTCGTCGGTCTGCGGCACGCGGGCTTCGATCTTCGAGTGCAGGGTCACCGCGCCGACGTGCAGCGCCTGGTGAACTTCGGCCATGTCGGCGAACTTCATGCCCTCGCCCGGCTCACCGTCGCGGTCGAGCGACAGGTAGTACAGCCCCAGCACCATGTCCTGCGACGGCACGATGATCGGCTTGCCGTTGGCCGGCGAGAGGATGTTGTTGGTCGACATCATCAGCACGCGCGCTTCGAGCTGGGCTTCCAGCGAGAGCGGCACGTGGACGGCCATCTGGTCGCCGTCGAAGTCGGCGTTGAAGGCCGAGCAGACGAGCGGGTGCAGCTGGATCGCCTTGCCTTCGATGAGGACGGGCTCGAACGCCTGGATGCCCAGGCGGTGCAGCGTCGGCGCGCGGTTCAGCATGACCGGGTGCTCGCGAATGACTTCGTCGAGAATGTCCCAGACTTCCTTGCGCTCCTTCTCGACCCACTTCTTGGCCTGCTTCAGGGTCATCGAGAGACCCTTGGCGTCAAGGCGGGCATAGATGAACGGCTTGAACAGCTCGAGCGCCATCTTCTTGGGCAGACCGCACTGGTGCAGCTTGAGTTCCGGACCGGTCACGATCACCGAACGGCCCGAGTAGTCGACGCGCTTACCCAGAAGGTTCTGGCGGAAGCGGCCCTGCTTGCCCTTGAGCATGTCGGACAGCGACTTGAGCGGACGCTTGTTGGCGCCGGTGATGACGCGGCCGCGACGACCGTTGTCGAACAGCGCGTCGACGGCTTCCTGCAGCATGCGCTTTTCGTTGCGCACGATGATGTCGGGCGCGCGCAGCTCAATCAGGCGCTTGAGGCGGTTGTTGCGGTTGATGACGCGGCGGTAGAGGTCGTTGAGGTCCGAGGTCGCGAAGCGGCCACCGTCCAGCGGCACCAGCGGGCGCAGTTCCGGCGGGATGACCGGTACGACGTCGAGGATCATCCACTCGGGGCGGTTGCCTGAGTCGATGAACGATTCGACGACCTTGAGGCGCTTGATGATCTTCTTGGGCTTGAGTTCCGACTTGGTCGTCTCAAGCTCCTGGAGAAGGTCCGCGCGCTCCTGCTCGAGGTCGAGGCTCATGAGCATCTGCTTGACCGCTTCGGCGCCGATGCCGGCCGAGAAGGCGTCTTCGCCATACTCGTCCTGCGCGTCGAGCATCTCGTCTTCGGTGAGGAGCTGGTACTTCTCGAGCGGGGTCAGGCCCGGCTCGATGACGATGTAGCTCTCGAAGTAGAGGACGCGCTCAAGCAGCTTGAGCTGCATGTCGAGCAGCAGGCCGATGCGCGAGGGCAGCGACTTCAGGAACCAGATGTGCGCGACCGGCGCGGCCAGCTCGATGTGGCCCATGCGCTCACGGCGCACCTTGGTCACGGTGACTTCGACGCCGCACTTTTCACAGACGACGCCCTTGTACTTCATGCGCTTGTACTTGCCGCAAAGGCACTCGTAGTCCTTCACGGGACCGAAGATGCGGGCGCAGAACAGGCCGTCACGCTCGGGCTTGAACGTGCGATAGTTGATGGTTTCCGGCTTCTTGATCTCGCCGAAGGACCAGGAGCGGATACGCTCGGGGCTCGCCAGACCGATCTGGATCTGGTCGAACGTCTCGGGCTTCGCCATCTGGTTCGTGAACTTGGTCAGGTCGTTCATAGTTCAATCCCTCTGGGGGTGAATTCTTTTTCCGGGCGGGGAGGGGGCGAGGCCGAAGCCCCGCCCTGAGTTCCTTACTCCGCCGCCAAGGCCACGCCGTCGTCGTCCTCGTCGTTGTCGAGCGAGGAGAGTTCGACGTTGAGACCCAGCGAGCGCATTTCCTTGACGAGAACGTTGAAGCTCTCGGGAATGCCGGCCTCGAAGGTGTCGTCGCCCTTGACGATCGCTTCGTAAACCTTGGTGCGGCCGACCACGTCGTCCGACTTCACCGTAAGCATTTCCTGCAGGGTATACGCCGCGCCGTAGGCCTGGAGAGCCCAGACCTCCATCTCGCCGAAGCGCTGGCCACCGAACTGCGCCTTACCGCCCAGCGGCTGCTGGGTGACGAGCGAGTACGGACCGATCGAACGGGCGTGGATCTTGTCGTCGACAAGGTGGTGCAGCTTGAGCACGTACTTCATGCCCACGGTCACCTTGCGGTCGAACTTGTCGCCCGTGCGGCCGTCGAACAGGTTCACCTGGCCCGATTCGTCGAGCCCGGCGAGCTTGAGCATGGCGGACACGTCAGCTTCGACCGCGCCGTCGAACACCGGCGAGCCCATCGGCACGCCCTTGCGGACGGAATCGGCGAACTCGACGATCTGGTCGTCCGTGCGCGTCGCGATGTCCTCGGCATAGTTGTCGCCGTAGATCTCGGTCAGCAGTTCACGCACGGCCTCGGGCGGCTGCCCTGCGACCGGGTTCGGGTTGGCTGCACGCCATGCATCCAGAGCCTCGCCGATGCGTGCGCCCAGACCACGTGCGGCCCAGCCGAGGTGCGTCTCGAAGATCTGGCCGACGTTCATGCGCGAAGGCACGCCGAGCGGGTTCATGACGAAGTCGACAGGCGTGCCGTCCTCAAGGAAGGGCATGTCTTCCAGCGGCAGGATGCGGCTGATGATACCCTTGTTGCCATGACGGCCGGCCATCTTGTCGCCCGGCTGAAGCTTGCGCTTCACCGCCACGAAGACCTTCACCATCTTCAGGACGCCCGGAGCCAGCTCGTCGCCGCGCTCCAGCTTTTCCTTGCGATCCTCGAACTTCTCCTGGATCGCCTTGACGGTCAGGTCGTACTGGGTCTTGACCGCTTCGAGCTGCGACTGGACATGGTCGTCCGCGACCGCGAACTTCCACCACTCGTGACGCTCGACCTCGTCCAGCACCTCGTCGGTGATCTCGATGCCCTTCTTGAGGCCCTTGGGCGCGGCGGTGGCGACCTGGCCGAGGAGCATGTCCTTCAGGCGGTTGTAGGTGGCGCGGTTGAGGATCGCACGCTCGTCCTCACGATCCTTGGCGAGGCGTTCGATTTCCTCGTTCTGGATCGCGCGGGTACGGTCATCGACCTCGATGCCGTGACGGTTGAAGACGCGCACGTCGACGATCGTGCCTGAAACGCCCGGCGGCAGCCGCAGCGAGGTGTCACGCACGTCCGACGCCTTTTCACCGAAGATGGCGCGCAGGAGCTTTTCTTCCGGCGTCATCGGGCTTTCGCCCTTCGGCGTGATCTTGCCGACGAGGATGTCGCCGGGGTGAACCTCGGCGCCCACGTAGACGATGCCCGCTTCGTCGAGGTTGCGCAGGGCTTCCTCGCCGACGTTCGGGATGTCGCGGGTGATGTCCTCCGGCCCGAGCTTGGTGTCGCGGGCCATCACTTCGAACTCGTCGATGTGGATCGACGTGAACACGTCGTCCTTCACGATGCGTTCGGAGATGAGGATGGAGTCCTCGTAGTTGTAGCCGTTCCAGGGCATGAACGCGACGAGCACGTTGCGGCCCAGCGCCAGCTCGCCGAACTCGGTCGACGGACCATCGGCGATGATCGTCCCCGCCTCCACCAGTTCACCCACCTTCACCAGCGGGCGCTGGTTGATGCAGGTCGACTGGTTCGAACGTTCGAACTTCTGCAGGCGGTAGATATCGACGCCCGACTTGCCCGGTTCAATGTCGCCCGAGGCGCGGATGACGATACGCGTCGCGTCGACCTGATCGACAATGCCTGCACGCAGGGCCGAGATTGCCGCGCCGGAGTCACGGGCGACCGTCTCTTCCATGCCGGTGCCGACGTAAGGCGCATCGGCCTTGACGAGCGGCACGGCCTGACGCTGCATGTTCGAGCCCATGAGAGCGCGGTTGGCGTCGTCGTTTTCCAGGAACGGAATGAGCGAGGCGGCGACCGAGACGAGCTGCTTGGGCGAGACGTCCATCAGCGTGATCTGGTCGCGCGGGCTCATCACGAATTCGCCGTTCTGGCGAGCCGAGACGAGTTCCTCGACGAACGAGCCGTCACCGTTGAGTTCGGCCGAAGCCTGCGCGACGGTGTGCTTTTGCTCTTCCATAGCGGAGAGGTAGACGACGTCGCCGGTTACCTTGCCGTCGATCACCTTGCGGTACGGGGTTTCGATGAAGCCGTACTTGTTGACGCGGGCGAAGGTCGACAGCGAGTTGATCAGACCGATGTTCGGGCCTTCCGGCGTTTCGATCGGGCAGATGCGGCCGTAGTGAGTCGGGTGGACGTCGCGGACTTCGAAGCCGGCGCGCTCACGGGTGAGACCACCTGGCCCGAGCGCCGAGACGCGGCGCTTGTGGGTGACTTCCGACAGCGGGTTGGTCTGGTCCATGAACTGCGAGAGCTGCGAGGAACCGAAGAACTCGCGAACGGCGGCCACTGCGGGCTTGGCGTTGATGAGGTCGTTCGGCATGACCGTCGACACGTCCACCGACGACATGCGCTCCTTCACGGCGCGCTCCATGCGCAGCAGGCCGACGCGGTACTGGTTCTCCAGCAGCTCGCCCACCGAACGCACGCGGCGGTTGCCGAGGTTGTCGATGTCGTCGATCTCGCCCTTGCCGTCCTTAAGGCCGACAAGCTCCTTCACCACGGCGAGGATGTCCTCGACGCGCAGCGTGGTGACGGTGTCCTCTGCGTCGAGTCCGAGGCGCATGTTCATCTTGACGCGGCCCACGGCCGAGAGGTCGTAGCGATCGGCGTCGAAGAACAGGCCGTCGAACAGCGCTTCGGCGGTTTCCTTCGTCGGCGGCTCGCCGGGGCGCATGACCTTGTAGATCGCTTCCAGACCCATGTCGCGATTCTCGGCCTTGTCGGCCTTCATCGTGTTGCGGATCCAGGGGCCGGTGTTCACATCGTCGATATCGAGCAGTTCGATCCGGTCAATGCCGGCCTGGTCCAGCGCGTCGAGGTTCTCGGGCGTCACTTCATCGCCGGCCTCGATGTAGATGCGGCCGGTCGACTCGTCGATGAGGTCCTTGGCCGAATAGCGGCCGAAGATTTCCTCCGTCGGGATCAGCAGTTCCTCAAGTCCGTCCTTCTGGGCCTTGTTGGCCGCGCGCGGACTGATCTTCTGACCGGCGGGAAACACGACTTCGCCCGACTTGGCGTCAACGATGTCGAACGCCGGCTTGGCACCGCGCCAGGCTTCAGGCGCGTAAGGCAGCTGCCAGCCGCCCGAGCCGCGCTTCCAGGCGACGGTCGAGTAGAAGTGCTCGAGGATGGCTTCGCTGTCCAGGCCGAGGGCATAGAGCAGCGAGGTGACCGGCAGCTTGCGCTTGCGGTCGATACGCACGTTCACGATGTCCTTGGCGTCGAACTCGAAGTCCAGCCAGGAACCACGGTACGGAATCACGCGCGCAGCGAAGAGGTACTTGCCGGAGGCGTGCGTCTTGCCCCGGTCATGGTCGAACAGGACGCCCGGCGAACGGTGCATCTGCGAGACGATCACGCGCTCGGTGCCGTTGATGAAGAAGGTGCCGTTCTCCGTCATCAGGGGCATGTCGCCCATGTAGACGTCCTGCTCCTTGATATCGAGGACCGAACGGGTTTCCGTCTCGGCGTCGACCTCGAACACGATGAGGCGCAGCGTGACCTTCATCGGCGCGGCATAGGTGATGCCGCGCTGGCGGCATTCGGTCACGTCGTACTTGGGATCTTCCAGCTCGTAGTGGACGAAGTCCAGCTCGCTGGTGCCGGCGAAGTCGCGGATCGGAAACACCGAGCGCAGCGTCTTCTCCAGGCCCGAGACATAGCCGGTCGCCGGATCTGAGCGCAGGAACTGCTCATAGCTTTCGCGCTGGACTTCGATCAGGTTCGGCATCTGGACGACTTCGTGAATGTCGCCGAAGATCTTGCGGATGCGCTTCTTTGCAGTGCGCACCAGCGGCGTGGTGTCGATGGGCTTGGTGGCCATGAGCTGGTCTTGCCTCTTCGTGTGAGAGCCGATTCGCTACCGAAGCGGCCCCATGAAAATTCGTCGTCGCGAGTGACGGTCGCCTGCCGCGAGGCAAGCCATCCGGAACGCAAGAAAGGCCGCCTGGCACATGGAAATCCGCCATTCGGAACTCCTGCGGCCTGCAGCCTTCTACGTCGGATGAAATCCCGACCGCCTCCTTCCCGGGCGTGTCCCCGCGCATGGACCCGCCTTGCTCGAAGCGGTCGAGCGAGCGCCGCATATATGGCACGTGCCCCGCAGAGTCAATTCGGCGCGGGTTTTCGCGGCTTTTCGGAACCGTGCCGCCTTGACTCAGATGCGGTCATCAGCCATTGGGCCGCTCGACCGGCGGGTTGATTCCCATCGGTCATCCGTCCGAGACCGCTGCCGAGAGCTTCTCTCTTAATTTGCAGCCTAGACGGGGAAAAGGAAATTACCCGGTTCTCGCTCCTTAGAGCGTGGTGCCAAATTCGTGTTCAACACGAAACTCCTTCCCCTTCGACGGACTCGCCCAGGGTGCTGACAGTGCTCTGGACAATACGTAGCCGGCTGCGGTGGGTTCGCTCATTGCAGCCATTGTGAAGGAGTAAGGCATGGATCGTTCGCAGAAAGCCGAATCGGTCGCCCAGCTCAACGCGGTCTTCTCCGAGGCCGGCGCGGTGGTGATCACCCGCAACCTCGGCATGTCGGTGGCGCAGTCCACCGCCCTGCGTGGAAAGATGCGTGATGCGGGTGCGACCTACAAGGTTGCGAAGAACCGTCTTGCCAAGCTTGCAATCGCGGACACCGACTATGTCGGTATTGGCGACTTCCTGACCGGCCCGACGGCCATCGCGACTTCGGTCGACCCCGTCGCTGCCGCCAAGGCTGTCGTTGATTTCGCCAAGACGACCGACAAGATCGAGATCGTCGGCGGCGCGATGGGTTCGCAGGTTCTGACCCCCGAAGGTGTCAAGGCGCTCGCCTCGATGCCCTCGCTCGACGAACTGCGCGCCAAGCTCATCGGCCTCGTCCAGGCTCCGGCGACCAAGATCGCTCAGCTTTCGACCGCTCCGGCGGCCAAGCTGGCGCGCGTCTTCGCCGCCTACGCCGACAAGGACGCTGCCTGAGCTTCAAGCCCAGCATTCGATTCTTAAGCGATTTATCCCGTTGCCGGCATGAGGCCGCGGCGGGACCACAGATCAGGAGTGAAGTAACATGGCCGATATCGCCAAGCTTGTTGAAGAACTGTCGCAGCTGACCGTCCTCGAGGCCGCTGACCTCGCCAAGGCTCTTGAAGAAGCATGGGGCGTTTCCGCCGCTGCTGCCGTTGCCGTAGCCGCTCCGGCTGCCGGTGGCGACGCTGGCGCCGCTGCTGAAGAGAAGACCGAATTCGACGTGATCCTCACCGGCGACGGTGGCAAGAAGATCCAGGTCATCAAGGAAGTCCGCGCCATCACGGGCCTGGGCCTCGCTGAAGCCAAGGCTCTCGTCGAAGGCGCTCCGAAGCCCGTCAAGGAAGGCGCTTCGAAGGCTGAAGCCGAAGACATCAAGAAGAAGATCGAGGAAGCTGGCGGCACCGTCGAGCTCAAGTAATCTTCTTCCGGTTGTTGCCGGACGAAAACAGGAAGGCGGCTCCGCGAGGGGCCGCCTTTTTTCATGTGCGCGGCTCGCGTTGCGCAGCGGCTCGTGCTGTGTTCCGGAAGGTTGCAGGAAGCGCGCTACCGGTGTTTGGCGCCTTACCGCTGGTGGAGCACGCTGCTCGGGCTGACCCAAAGCGTCCGTGGGCGGCGACAGGAAACGCGTCAGGCGGCAGTCACGCAGCGCAGCTGGTCGACGTAGTAGCCGCTGTGGTCGAGACCGGCAGCGCTCATGACGAGCCAGTAGGTGCGGGCTGTGGCGCTCTGGAGGTCGGCGAAGGTGACGTGGCACGTCGTAAGGTGATGGCTGACGAAGCCCGGGGCGGCGCCGGGCGGGGGCGGTATGGGGGATGGCGCGTGCATCCAGGCAGCGATGGCGTCTTGACCGGTGATCGTCTCGTGCGCGAGCTGGAGAACGCCATCCGCCGTGAAGCAGCCTGCGTAGTCCTCCGCCCGGCGAGTGTCTCCGGCCTGGGCGCACTTCGCGAGGAGCTGGTGTATCTGGGCCAGGGCGGCCACCTCATGAGCGGTCACTTCAGGGTTTCCAGATAATCGATGATGGCCTTGCGCTTTGCGGCGTCGGGCACGGGCAGGACCATTCTGGTTCCGGGAACCATCTTGATCGGACCGGCGAGCCAGGTGTCGAGCGAATCGCGCGTCCATGTGATGCCGGCATTCTTCAGCGCAGGGGTGTAGGCATAACCCGGCACACCGGCGGCCTTTGCGCCGACGATGCCGTGCAGGCTCGGCCCTATGCCGTTTTGGCCCGGCTGCGTGGAATGGCAGGAGCGGCAGGTGGCGAAGGCCGGCGGCGCGGGATCGCTGAGGGCGGCGGCACCGGCCGGCGCGGGTGCAGCGGCAGGCGATGAAGATACTGTGGGGGAGGCGGCCTGATCCGGGGCCTTGTCACCGCAGGCGGCCACCGTTGCGGCCATTGAGAGAGCCAAGAGGGTCGCCGGCTTCGTCATGCAGTCTGCTCCTTGTTCAGCACCGGGGTAGTGCGATCGTCCGCTTCAGGGAAGGGGGCACCTCGCCGTCCTCTGCCACGCGGACAGGAATCGCTTCCCTCTGCTGGACGGCGTCTCTATCGCCCGGCTCGACATGCCTGAGAGCGACAACATCCATCCCTTTCGCTGCGAGCTCGGCGCCACCCTGCGTCTCGCCGGGCCCCTTGCCGTCGCGAACATGCTGCAAATGGCGGTTTTCGCGGTGGATGTGATATTTGTCGCCCGGCTGGGGCAGGAGGCGCTTGCGGCGTCGAGCCTCGCCATCGCCATCGTCGCTGTCCTGATGATGGGCCTGAACGGCGTGACGGGCGCGGTCGCCCCACTGATCGCCGCCGAAATCGGGCGCAGGAGCAACGCGGTTAGGGAGGTGCGCCGCTCGACCCGAATGGCCTTGTGGCTGGCCGTAGGGCTTGGGGTCTTGGCTGTCGGGATCTGCATCCAGGGTGAGCGGATCATGCTGCTGACGGGTCAGGACCCACAGGTGGCGCGGATCGCCGGCCACTTCATCCGGGTCGTCTCGCTGGCTCTGGTGCCGATGGCTGTATCGAACGTCCTGCGCACCTTCGTATCCGCGCTGGGCTGGCCGGTTTTCGCCACTGTCATCACGGCTCTTGCGATCGGGGTGAACGCGCTGGGCAACTATATCCTGGTGTTCGGCAACTTCGGCGCTCCGGCGTTCGGCCTGACCGGCTCGGCGATGGCGAGCGTGATCACGGCGTGCGCGACGGTAATAGCGTACGTCCTGGCGATCCGTTTCAACCAGAGGCTGCGGCGGTTCCATGTCTTCGGGCGTTTCTGGCGGCCGGAGTGGCAGCGATTGAAGCAGATGCTGCGCCTGGGGCTGCCGATCTCGGCGACCCTCGTCGCGGAAGGCGGGCTGTTTTCCGGCGCGGCATTCCTGATGGGCCGCGTTGGCGAGACGGAACTGGCCGCTCACACGGTGGCGCTGCAGATCGCGGCCTTCGCGTTCCAGGTTCCCTTCGGCATCGGCCAGGCTGCGACCATTCGTGTGGGCTATCACTACGGCGCGGCCGACCGCGACGCCATCGGGCGCGCCGGCTGGGCTGCCATCGCGACCGGCATGGCTTTTGTCGGCCTCTCGGCCCTCGTCATGTTCCTGATCCCGCGCACGATCATCTCGGCCTATGTGGATGTCGGGGCACCGGAAAATGCCGAGATGGTGGCATTCGCGGTGCAGTTTCTGTTCGTGGCAGCGGTATTTCAGCTCACCGACGGGCTTCAGGCCGTGGTGGCGGGGGCCTTGCGCGGAGTGCAGGATACGCGGGTGCCTGCCGTCATAGCGATCGTGGGCTACTGGGTAGCCGGCTTCGCGACATCGGTGGTGCTGGGCCTGTTCACTCCGATGCGGGGCGTGGGCGTATGGATCGGACTTGCTGTGGGGCTGACGGTTGCGGCCACGCTGTTGCTCGGCCGGTGGCACTGGAGGGATCGTTTCGGCCTTGTTCCGGCGTCTGCCCTGCCGATCATGCCACAGTCGGGCAACCCGGGCTGAGCGCTGTCACAGCTCCTTCGCATGGAGAGGTTATACCCGGACGGGTAACCTGAACATCAGCTAAATTTTTCTGCCGCGGCCCGCTTGACGCTCAGGGGGCAGCGGACCATATCCTCGCCGTTGGCACTCTCAGCGAGAGAGTGCCAACCAGTTTTCAGTTCGTTGGATCAAGGGAGACACCCAATGACTTTCCGCCCGCTGCACGACCGTGTTCTCGTGCGCCGCGTCGAGGCCGAGGAAAAGACGGCCGGTGGCATCATCATCCCCGACAGCGCCAAGGAAAAGCCCGCTGAAGGCGAAATCGTCTCGGTCGGCACCGGCGCCCGCGCCGAAAACGGCACTGTGACCCCGCTCGACGTGAAGGTGGGTGACCGCGTGCTGTTCGGCAAGTGGTCGGGCACCGAAGTCAAGGTCGGCGGCGAAGACCTGCTGATCATGAAGGAATCGGACATCCTCGGCGTCATCGCCTGAGCCGGATCCGCTTTCATCCAACCGATTATCTGAAGGAATTCTACAATGGCAGCCAAGGACGTACGCTTTTCGCGTGACGCTCGCGAGCGCATTCTCGCCGGTGTCGACACCCTCGCCAACGCCGTCAAGGTGACCCTGGGGCCCAAGGGCCGCAACGTCGTGATCGAGAAGAGCTTCGGCGCTCCGCGCATCACCAAGGACGGTGTCTCGGTCGCCAAGGAAATCGAGCTCAAGGACAAGTTCGAGAACATGGGCGCGCAGATGCTGCGCGAAGTGGCTTCGAAGGCCAACGATAAGGCGGGTGACGGCACCACCACCGCGACCGTCCTTGCTCAGGCGATCGTTCGCGAAGGCATGAAGTCGGTCGCCGCCGGCACCAACCCGATGGACCTGAAGCGCGGCATCGACCTCGCAGTCGGCAAGGTCGTCGAGAACCTCAAGGCGCGTTCGACCCCGGTCGCCGGTTCCTCGGAAATCGCCCAGGTCGGCATCATCTCGGCCAACGGTGACACCGAAGTCGGCGAGAAGATCGCCGAGGCCATGGAAAAGGTCGGCAAGGAAGGCGTCATCACCGTTGAGGAAGCCAAGGGTCTCGAATTCGAACTCGACGTCGTCGAGGGCATGCAGTTCGACCGCGGCTATCTTTCGCCCTACTTCGTCACCAACCCCGAGAAGATGACGGTCGAGCTCGAAAACCCGTACATCCTCATCCACGAGAAGAAGCTGTCGTCGCTGCAGTCGCTGCTTCCGATCCTGGAAGCGGTTGTGCAGTCGGGCCGTCCGCTCCTCATCATCGCCGAAGACATCGAGGGTGAGGCTCTGGCCACGCTCGTCGTGAACAAGCTGCGTGGCGGCCTGAAGATCGCTGCCGTGAAGGCTCCGGGCTTCGGCGACCGTCGCAAGGCCATGCTGGGCGACATCGCCACGCTGACCGCCGGTGAGATGATTTCCGAAGACCTCGGCATCAAGCTCGAGAGCGTCACGCTCGGCATGCTTGGCCAGGCCAAGAAGGTCACCATCGACAAGGACAACACCACCATCGTCGACGGTTCGGGTTCGGCTGACGAGATCAAGGCACGCGTCGAGCAGATCCGCGCCCAGATCGAAGTCACCACCAGCGACTACGACCGCGAGAAGCTCCAGGAGCGTCTGGCGAAGCTGGCTGGCGGCGTCGCCGTCATCAAGGTCGGCGGTGCAACCGAAGTCGAGGTGAAGGAGCGCAAGGACCGGGTCGACGACGCTCTCCACGCGACCCGCGCTGCCGTTGAAGAAGGCATCGTTCCCGGCGGCGGCACCGCGCTGCTCTACGCAACGCGTGCCCTGGAAGGCCTCACCGGCGCCAACGAAGACCAGACCCGCGGCATCGACATCGTCCGCAAGGCGATCACGGCTCCTGTCAAGCAGATCGCCGAGAACGCCGGCAATGACGGCGCTGTCGTCGCGGGCAAGCTGCTCGACCAGTCGGACGAAGGTATCGGCTTCAACGCCGCGACCGAAGTGTACGAGAACCTGAAGGCCGCAGGCGTCATCGACCCGACCAAGGTCGTGCGCACCGCGCTGCAGGACGCCTCGTCGGTTGCCGGTCTGCTCATCACGACCGAAGCTGCGATCGTCGAGCGCGCCGAAGAAAAGCCCGCAATGCCCGCCATGCCCGGCGGCATGGGCGGCATGGGTGACATGGGCTTCTAAGAGGCTCTGGGCGGCGGGGCGGATCGCTCGATCCGCGCCGCTGAACCACTCGCATGACAAGAGGCCGGAAGGGACGCCCTTCCGGCCTTTTTCATTGGCAAGCCGCTGCCTTCACCGGCGCAAGCAAAATCCAGTGCCGGGACAGGAACGTGCGCTTGCGGGTAATCACCGCAAGTCCGATGCAGTTCGTCGCTGCCCGCTGGCGTTTCGTCGCTATCCGCATAACCATCTCGAAAGATGGACAAAGGTAGGGTGTGGGCTGCATGACCGGGGCAGACCGACTTTCCGCGCGGTGGAGCGCGGGCATTGGGCGCATATTCGGCGTCGCTGTGGCGATGGCGGCGTGGATCGCGCCGATCACGACCCAGGCGGAAACATTCAGCGGCCAGAACCAGGTTGCCGAAGTTCAGAACAGCTTCGATGACCTTTTCGGCACTGACCAGCGTGGGCCGCGTACGTACGCGTCCCCCTTCGGACAGCAACTGGCGGCCGTCGCCAACGCATCCCAAGGGCGCATCGGCGTGGCGGCCATGGATCTGACCTCGGGGCGGATGGTGGATGTGCTGGGCGACCAGCGCTTTCCAATGGCCAGCACCAGCAAGATCGCCATTGCCGCCACGTTCCTCGAAGGCGTGGACAACGGCAAGTGGAGCCTGTCGAGCGAGTTTCCGCTCCTCGTGCCGGTGGCGTCACGTCCCTTTTCCAGCGCCATCGCGCCGGTTCGTCCGGGTGAGTACATGAGTGCTGCACGGCTGATCGAACTGATGATCACACGTTCGAACAACTACGCCACGGATGCGCTGCTCAAGGTGGTCGGCGGGCCCAAGGCTGTAAACGCCTGGGTGGAGCGTGCCGGAATTGAGGACTGGCACATCGACAGGGACATCGCGACGCTCGTGCGTGATGACGGAGCCATCGATCCGGCAAAGGTCGTTGACAAGCGTGACAGCGCCACACCCAAGGCGATGGTGAAGATGCTGGCAGGCATTTATCAGGGCAAGTGGCTCAGCCCGTCGAGCCGTCGGGTGCTGCTTGGCGCGATGAGCCGGTGCCTTACCGGCAAGCGTCGCATCCCGGCAGGGGTGCCGGCAGGCGTGCAGGTGTCTCACAAGACCGGCTCGCTCAACAACACGTCAAGCGATGTGGGGATCATCGAGACGCCCGACGGCCGGGTGTTCGCAGTGGCGATCTACGTCACTGGCCAGGGCGGGCGACCGGGACGGGAATCGCGCATCGCCAGCATCGCGCGCACCATCTACAACGGCTACCACGCGGAGGGGCCGAACTATCCCCGCACTGCGTCCCGCTAGAAAACGGGCGTACAGCGGGCAAAGAAAAAGGGGCCGGAAGGCCCCTTTTCCGTCTGGATGATCGGAAGATCAGTTGGTGTGCGGGTTGCCGTCCGTGTGGTCGTCCAGCTCCTTGGCGACGTCGTTCGCGGCCTTTTCGGCGTCGGCGGCGATGTCGTCCGTGGTCTTTTCGGCGCTCTTGGCAGCGTCCCCGGCTGCGTCAGCCGTGTCATTCGCGGCTTCCGACGCCTTGTCACCGGCATTGCCGAGGGCATCGCCCACGTCCGAAGCGGCTGCCTCGATGTCGTTACCGGCCGACGAGGCGGCAGCCTCGGTGGCGTCCTGGGTCTTTTCCGAGCAGGCTGCCAGCGACATGGCGGCAGCGGCGGCCGTGGCAACGAGAACGATTTTGCGCATTAACTTATCCCTCTTCTTGCGAATTACCCCGTCGGCGACAACGCCGCGTGAGCCTCCTTACGACGGGCTCGATACCGTGGTTAGGAAGCGCGGCGAGACGTTTCAAGCGCTGGGCCAAAACTCCTGAGGACGGCCCAAGTTCCCCGCAGCCGGCAAAACGAGCGATGCTGACGGCGCGGTGCGGCGCTGCTAGAGGTCTTGCCATGGATTCCAAGCAGCACCTCTACCTCGTCGATGGGTCGGCCTATATCTTCCGCGCCTATCACCGCCTCCCGCCGCTCACCAACCCGCAAGGCACGCCCGTGGGCGCGGTCTACGGCTACACGACGATGCTGTGGAAGCTGGCCGAGGACCTCAACAAGGCGGATGGGCCGACACATCTGGCCGTCATCCTGGATGCCGGTTCGATATCGTTCCGCAACGACATCTATGACCAGTACAAGGCAAACCGGCCGCCACCGCCTGAAGACCTGGTGCCGCAGTTCCCGCTGATCCGCGAGGCGACCCGCGCCTTCTCCCTGCCCTGCATCGAGGAGCAAGGTTTTGAGGCGGACGACCTGATCGCCTCTTACGCCCGCGCCGCCACCCGGCGCGGCTGGGACGTAACCATCGTCTCCTCCGACAAGGACCTTATGCAGCTGGTGGGGAAGTGCGCCCAGCCGGATGAAGGTTTCGAAGGCGGTTGCATCGATATGCTGGACACGATGAAGAACCAGCGCATCGACATCCCGGAGGTGATCGAGAAGTTCGGCGTCCCGCCCGAGAAAGTCGGGGATGTTCTCGCCCTCATGGGGGACGCGGTGGACAATGTTCCTGGCGTCTTCGGCATCGGCCCCAAGACGGCGACGAAGCTGATCCAGGACCACGGTGACCTGGAGAGCGCGCTTGCGGCCGCACCCGGCATGAAGAAGTCCAAGCTGCAGGAGCGGCTGATCGAGCAGGCCGAGCAGGCCAGGCTCTCCAAGGTGCTGGTCACTCTGAAGGAGGACTGCGTCCTTCCCACTCCGCTCGATGATTTCAAGCTCGATGCCATTCCGCCCGAACCTTTGGCCGCATTCCTGTCATCCCATGGCTTCACCAGCCTGTTGAAGCGGCTCGATGCAGGCACTGGATCGCCTGCCATGGCGACGCAACTCAACCCCGCCAAGCCGTCGAATGCGGGCGCAAATCCGACCGAAGGCGCTGCACGCCAGCCCTTGCCCGAATGGCCACCCGTCAACCGGGAAGCCTACACCTGCGTCACGACCGAAGCCGAACTGGACCAGTGGATCGCCCGCGCCGCGCAGACGCGCCTGGTGGCGATCGATACCGAGACGTCCATGCTCGATTCGATGCGCGCGGACCTGGCCGGAATCAGCATGGCAGTGGGACCGAACGAGGCGTGCTACGTGCCCCTGGGGCATGGCGGTACCGACATGTTCGCTGAAAAGCCGCAGCAGGTGCCGCTGGACGTCGCGCTGGGGCGCCTGAAGCCGCTTCTGGAAAGCGACGCGGTGCTGAAGGTCGGGCAGAACATCAAGTACGATCTCAACGTGCTGGCGCGCCACGGCATCGACGTGCATCCGATCGACGATACGATGATCGTCAGCTTCTGCCTTGACGCCGGCCGGTCTCTGGACGGCATCGGCGGCGGGCACGGCATGGACGAGCTGGCGCAGCGGCACCTGTCGCACACCACCCTCACGTTCAAGGATATCTGCGGCACCGGCAAGAAGGCGATACCCTTCGGCGAGGTGCCGCTGGACCGGGCGACGCAATACGCGGCGGAAGATGCGGACGTGACATGGCGCCTGCACAGCCGCCTGAAGCCCCGTCTCTCCTATGAAGGCGGAACTCGCATCTACGAACGCGTGGACCGCCCGCTGATCCCTGTCGTGGCGCAGATGGAGCGTCACGGCATCAAGGTCGATCGGGAAAAGCTCGCCGGGCTGTCGAGCCAGTTCGCCGAAGCCATCGGCGCGCTTGAGGCGGAGATCTTCGCCACGGTCGGACAGGAGTTCACCATCGGCAGCCCCAAGCAGCTTGGCGACATCCTGTTCGAGAAGCTTGGCTACAAGGGCGGCAAGAAGGGCAAAAGCGGCCAGTACTCCACTGACCAGTCGGTGCTGGAAGGCCTTGCCGGACAGGGTGCCGTAGTGGCGACGAAGGTGCTCGAATGGCGGCAGCTTTCCAAGCTGCGCTCCACCTACACCGAAGCCCTGCAGGCGGCGATCAATCCGGCGACCCAGCGCGTTCACACCAGCTACAGCCTCGTGGGTGCGCAGACCGGCCGCCTGTCGTCGACCGACCCCAACCTGCAGAACATCCCGATCCGCACCGAGATCGGTCGGCAGATCAGGGACTGCTTCGTTGCGGAAGCGGGCAACGTGCTGCTGGCGGCGGATTACTCGCAGATCGAGCTCCGCCTCGCCGCTCACATGGCTGACGTACCCAGCCTCAAGGAGGCTTTCGCGGCGGGAGAGGACATTCACGCGCGCACGGCGATGGAAATGTTCGGCACCGTGGACCGCGACACCCGCGGCCGCGCCAAGACGATCAACTTCGCGATCCTCTATGGCATTTCGCGCTGGGGGCTTGGTGGAAGGCTTGGCGTCGGGGCGGACGAGGCCCAGGCCATGATCGACCGGTACTTCGAACGCTTTCCCGGTATCCAGCGCTACATCCATGAAACGCTGGAGGGCGTTAGGGCGAAGGGCTATTCGGAGACGCTCTTTGGGCGCAAGACGTGGTTCCCGCGCATCACCTCCAAAAACCAGGCCGAACGGCAGGGTTCAGAACGCGCCGCCATCAACGCACCGATCCAGGGTACCAGCGCCGACATCATCAAGCGGGCCATGGTGCGGATGAACCCGGCGTTGGCGGCGGCGGGTCTGTCGCATGTCCGCATGCTCCTGCAGGTGCACGACGAACTCGTATTCGAGCTGCCTGAAGCGGATGTCGCGGCCGCCTCTCCGGTGATCGAGCGGGTGATGGCTGAAGCGGCGCTTCCGGCGGTCACGCTCGACGTGCCGCTGGGTATCGAGATCGGCTTCGGTGCAAGCTGGGGCGCGGCCCACTGATCGTGCAGGGGCGCCGAACCCGGATGCGGCGCCCCTCTGTCACGCCGAGCGGCGAAACTGGTGCGCTGCAGCATCGTTTCTACCGCCATGATCGACTTCATCGAACAGACCATCGCAGAATTGCCGGACTGGGCAGGGGAGTTGACCCTGGCCTTCCTGGCAGCGGCGCTCGGGGTGGCGGTGGCGCTCCTTGCACACCGGGTGCTGTTCCGTGTCCTGCACCGGATCGCGCGTACCAGCGCCAGCCAGTCGGACGACCTCGTCGTCAACCGCCTGTGCCGACCCACCCGGTGGGCGTTCATTTCCATCGGCATCGTCCTTGCAGCGCGTGAGACGGCGGCGCTGGAGGCGGTGTGGGAGCGTCTTGCCCCATTCGTCATGCCGCTGCTCACGGGCTGGGTCGCGATCGCGGTACTGCGGGCCTGCGTGGAGGCCATGGTCATCCGCGCCGACATATCCGTCGAAAACAACCGCAATGCGCGGCGGCGTCGTACCCGCCTTGCGATCTTCAGCCGCATCGGCACCTTCATCATCGTTTTTCTCACGATCGCCGGGATGCTGGCCTCGATTCCCGGGGTGCGAGAGATCGGCGTCACGTTGATGGCTTCGGCAGGTGTGGCGGCGCTCGCGGTCGGTGCGGCGGCGCAACCCGCTCTAAAGGCGTTGATCGCGGGCTTTCAGATGGCCCTTACCGAGCCCATCAGCATCGACGACGTGGTCATCCTCGATGGGGAATGGGGGCGCATCGAGGATATCCGCACTACGTACGTCGTCGTGCGCCTCTGGGACGATCGACGGCTCGTCGTGCCTTCCAGCCGGTTCCTTGAGGATACGTTCCAGAACTGGACGAAAACCACATCGCAGCTGCTGGGCACCGTGTTCCTCTACCTGGACCACGCAGCGGATGTCCCGTCGATCCGTGAGGAGTATGTCCGCCAGATCACGCGTCACCGGCTTTGGGACAAGCGTGCGCAGGTTCTGCAGGTGACGGATTGCCGGGATTCGACACTGGAAATCCGCCTGCTGATGAGCGCCAAGGATGGTCCCACTCTGTTCGACCTGCGCTGCGAAATCCGTGAGAGCATGATGGACTGGATTCGCAGGGAAATGCCCGAGGCTGTGGCGCGTCGCCGCCAATTGCAGGTCGCTCCGATGGAGGTGGCGGCCGCGCCATCGCTGCTCGACGGTATCGCGGTGAACGCCGCGCGATCGACGGAAAACCGGCACGAGCCTAACTGAGGCGGTGCCGGGGCAAGGACCGGGCGCGTCCTGCGCCCGGTCATCTCTCATCACATGCCCGAAGCGGTTCCGGTGCCCGCCTGCATCTTCTGGAGCATGGCGAGATGCTGCTGCACGATCGGAACGGCGCTGCGGGCGCTCGCCTTCAGCGCTGCCTCTTCGCCATTGGCGGCATAGCTCTTGTGCAGGTCCAGCGCGGCCTGGTGCGCGGGGAGTTGCTGGCCGATGTAAAGCCGGTCGAAGTCAGCGGCTGAAGCGGTCTGAAGTTCGTTGATTGATGCCGTGGCGCCGGCGCCGAGAGCGGGCGGTGTTGGCGTCAGACCGGCCTTCTGCGCGGCCTTCATGGTCGCGGCCGTGGTCTTCTGGTGATGGTCGATCATCATCTGTGCGAACCTGCGGACGGCCGGGTCACGCGATTTCTCCAGCGCGATCTGGCTGGAATTGATCTCGTAAAGGTCGCTCATCCCTGCAGCCATCACGTACGGCATGGCTGAGACCTTCGCCTCGGAAGGGGGCGGGGGCGGCGGCGTCTGCGCGACCGCCGACGTCGTACCCAGCGCGAGGGCGAGAGCGATACCGGTATATCTGATCATGACATTCTCCCAAAGGATCCTGCACGCGACAACCGGAGAGCATGAGGCAGGTTTCTGAAGATGTATGGAAACTGATACATATCAACGCAGAAGCCGCGCTTCGATGATGAGAAGAGGTGCAGCAGGCCCATAAACAGAAGAAGCCCGGCGTTTGCGGCCGGGCTCTTCCGATGTTTCCGGGCGTTTGCGGATCCGATCAGTGCTTCCGCTCGCGGGTGCTTTCCACCATGCCGGGCGCGATGAAGCCGATGGGGGAAATGTCCATCGCGCGCTTCTTCAGCTCGCCCTTCATGCGCTCGTACTCCTCTTCCATCTCCTGAGTCACGGTTGCGCGGCTGTCTTCGAGAGCCTCCTCGAAGTCCTCGCGGGTGACGGCGTCGACGCTGGCTCCGCGCTTGCGAATGGCGATAAGGCCGGCGCGGCGAACGACGTCCTCCAGGTCGGCGCCCGTGAAGCGCTCCGTCCGGTCGGCTATGCTGGACAGCGACACATCGGGCGCCAGCGGCATCTTGCCGGTGTGAATGCCCAGGATGTGTTCGCGCCCGGCGGTGTTCGGTGTGCCGACGTAGACGAGCTCGTCGAAACGGCCCGGGCGCAGCAGCGCGGGGTCTACCAGCGCCGGGCGGTTGGTTGCGCCGACGAGAACGACCGACTGCAGTTCCTCCATCCCGTCCATCTCGGCAAGGATGGTGTTCACCACGCGGGCGGTCACCTGCGGCTCGCCCATGCCGCCACCCATGCCGCGGGCTGGAACGAGGCTGTCGATCTCGTCGATGAAGACGACGCAGGGCGCGACCTGGCGGGCGCGGGCGAACAGGCGGGCAATCTGCTGCTCGCTTTCGCCGTACCATTTGCTCAGGAGATCGGACGACTTGATCGAGATGAAGTTCGCCTCCGCCTCTTTGGCGACGGCCTTCGCCAGCAGGGTCTTGCCGGTTCCGGGCGGGCCGTAAAGCAGGAATCCCTTCGCAGCCCGGATGCCCAGCTTGTGGAAGGCTTCAGGGTTCTTCAGCGGCAGTTCGATGCCTTCGCGCAGCTTGAGCTGTGCATCGTCCAGGCCGCCGATGTCGGCCCAGCCGATGTTCGGCACCTGCACCATGACTTCGCGCATTGCGGAAGGCTGCACGCGCTTGAGTGCAGCGACGAAGTCCTCGCGGATGACCTGCAGGTTGTCCAGCACTGCGGACGGGATGGTCCGCGCTTCGAGGTCGAGCTGAGGCATGATGCGACGCACCGCTTCGATGGCCGCTTCCCGTGCGAGCGCGGCAAGGTCAGCGCCGACAAAGCCATGGGTTGTGCGCACCAGTTCGTTCAGGTCGACGCGTTCGCCGAGCGGCATGCCGCGGGTGTGAATGCCCAGGATCTCCCGGCGACCGCTTTCGTCCGGGACGCCTATGACGATCTCACGGTCGAACCGACCCGGACGGCGCAGCGCCTCGTCGATGGCGTCGGGGCGGTTGGTGGCGGCGATCACGACCACGTGAGCGCGGCTGTTCAACCCGTCCATGAGCGTGAGGAGCTGGGCTACAAGGCGCTTTTCGGCCTCCCCGTGGACCTGGCTGCGCTTGGGTGCGATGGAGTCGATCTCATCGATGAAGACGATGGCCGGCGCGGACTTGGTCGCTTCCTCGAAGACTTCGCGCAGGTGCTTCTCGCTCTCGCCATAGCCCGATCCCATGATCTCGGGACCGTTGATCGAGAAGAAGTTGGCTTCGCTCTCGTTGGCCACGGCCTGGGCGAGGCGGGTCTTGCCGGTTCCCGGCGGGCCGTGAAGCAGAACGCCCTTTGGCGGCGCGACACCCAGGCGGGTGAAGAGTTCGGGATAGCGAAGCGGCAGTTCGACCATCTCGCGCAGCTGGCGGATGGTGTCGCTCATGCCCCCGACGTCGTCGTAGTTCACATCGCCCCGGGCGTCGTTCGCCTCCTCGAACACCTCGCGCAGTTCCACTTCGGTGTTCTCGTCGATATGGACGATGCCGCGGGGGGTGGTGGAGAGCACGTTGAGGCGGATCTGCGTCAGCGCATAAGCCGGGGCGTTGAACATGCGGCGCAGCTGGGGCGGGATATCGGCGACCTGCTGCTGGCCGGTCGTGGCGACGAGATCGCCCTGGACCATGGGGCGGCCGAAGAAATTGCGCTTGAGCGCCGCCGAGGGCCCCTGAAGGCGCATGTCCTTCTGAGCCGGGGCGAACACCACGCGCTGGGCCGGACGCGATTCCGCCTTACGTACGGTGACGTGATCGCCTGAACCGACTTCGGCGTTGCCGCGCTGCAGACCATCGAGCCGGATCACGCTGAGGCTTTCGTCCTCATCGTAGGCCAGCACGGCGCGCGCGACGGTGACCGCCTTGCCGGTAATCTCCAGCACGTCGCCCTCCATGGCGCCGATCTCGGACAGGGAGGCGCGGGAGAGACGGGCGATTCCCTGGCCACTCTCCTCCTGGCGCGCTGCAGCGACCTGCAGCCTGAGCGTGCGATCTTCGGTTTTGATGTCGGCGTCCGCCATCGGTGATTCCCTTCTTCTCGATCCCCGTCCCTTCGAGCCGTGATCCGGCCATCGTCCTTGCTGGATTAGGCACGGCGTTTCGGGCGGCGAGGTTCAGCTAGGTATCGCCGCTGGCGATTTCAAACCAACCGCTGGAAGAGGATGGGGTTCCCCTGTCGGCACGTGGATGATGCTTTGCCCGACGCGAGAGATTGCACCCGGCCGGCCAGGTTGGCGCGGCGCAAAAAAAAAGGCCCGATCGTTGCCGACCGGGCCGTAGAAGTTTTGGGAGAGGATGCCTGAAAGGCAGGTTCGTTATGACCAAAGCCGCGTGTTTGTGCAAGTGCGAAATGACTTTCGCCTGTTGCAAGTAACGCAATTGAGCTTGCGGATTGTTGCACAAAGGTATCCGCTAAATGTCAGAACGCCTGTTTTGCGCCGATTTCCGGCGGAAGGCAGCTTTCAATTCTTTGTTTCCGTATAGGGAAGATCGCAGCGGCGGCGTAAGTTCGTGGGAACCACGCCTGTTGCACTGCGCCATTTACTCACCCTGCTAAGTATCCTTTCGTGAAAGCACTCACTTGCTCCGAGTCGGCGCCCCCGTGAGTCGCCCGTCGTCCGCTTAGTGTGCGAGCAGAAGGGCTGGCGCCGCGTCCTCGTTCAGGAAAAATTCGGTCACTCCGCCAAACAGGAATTCGCGCACGCGGCTCTTGCCGTAGGCGCCCATCACCAGAAGGTCCGCCCCGCGGACCGCCTGGGCCAGCGTTTCCTGAGTCGACTGCTGGCGCTGGTGCTCCTCTAAGTCCGCGCCGATGCCGTGGCGCCTGAGATAGCGCAGCGCATCTGCGGCCGGGAAGGCACCTTCCTTGCCCACCACGCAGACAAGGCGCACCGAGGAGCAGCTGGCGAGGAGCGGTACGGCGGCACGAAGCGCAGCGGCAGCCTGCTCTCCTCCGTCCCACCCGATACAGGCGCTGCCGACCGGGAGCCTGAGCGGGCTGTCCGAGACCGCCAGCACCGGGGCGCGGGCGCGCAGTGCAAGGTCGCCGGCCAGCCCTCCGGAACGAGAGACGACGATCAGATCGGACAGGCGTGCGGCATAGGCAAACGCTGTGACGGGATCGTCTTCGCAGCGCACGACCTCGAACGGGACGCCAGCGTCCGCCAGATGAGCTTCGGCTGCATCGGCCACGGCGTCGTCATCGGCACGGGCCTTGTCGAGGGCGTCCGAAATAACGTAGCTGCCCCCCATCGGATCCATGGCGATGTAGCGTGAGACCGGCGTGTCGACGAGCACCGTGATATGGCCACCGTGCCGCCGTGCGATCTCCAGGGCGGTTTCGATCCGAGCGTTGCTTCCAGGGGTACGATCGGCGTTGACGAGTATCGAGCGCATGGTCTTTTCTCCCTCTGATCGAGACGCAGCTTAATCCGGATCGCGGATATCGCCATGATCGGGATCAAGACCGCCTGTGATCGCAACGAGCGGTCCGGCGTGGAAGTTGCCGCAACCGGCCTCTCGGACATGCTTCGATAGAATCAGGCCGCCGGGTCGATGGCGAGTTGCCCGGCCCGGGCGAACAGGTCGAGGATCACCGGGTCTTTTTCCCGGGTGCGAATGGCCGCCTCGAAATGCACGCGCTGGAGGGGGCGCGGCAGGACTTCGCGAAGGGTTCCTGCGGCAAGCCGGTCACGGATCATGGTCTCCGGAAGAAGGGCCGCGCCTTGCCCATTCACCACGATCTCTATCATCGCGCGCACGTTGTTGCAGGTGTGAAGCGCCGGGGGGACGATGCCGTGCGTCTCCAATGTTTCATGTGAAACGGCGTGAAGCGGCGAGTGATCCGGCAGCGACCAGACAGGGAGGGGCTGGTCGAAGCCCCCGGCGGCGGCCACTTGTGCCCCTGCGGCCCAGACCAGTTCGACTGACCCGATTGGCGCGGTCTTC
The DNA here is from genome assembly GCF_002916655.1 of Novosphingobium sp. HII-3. GTDB lineage: Bacteria > Pseudomonadota > Alphaproteobacteria > Sphingomonadales > Sphingomonadaceae > Novosphingobium > Novosphingobium panipatense. Next base: position 110,553 of record NZ_PPSM01000025.1, on the reverse strand, counting down.
ATGCCCGGGCTGGCCACCGGTCCGGCAAGGAACACGATATCGCGTGTTCCCGCCAGCAACTGCTGGAGCAGGCGGGCCGTCAGATCCAGATCGATTTCCATGGCGATACCCGGCCGGTCCCGCTCGACCGCCTGTATGAAGGCGGGCAGGCAGCTCGCGGCGGCGATCTCCCCGGAGCCGATGCGCACCGATGCCGTGGCACCCGCGAAGTCGCTTGCCTCGAGGAGCACGTGCTCCAACCCGCGGTAGAGCGGCTCGCTTGCCTGCACGAGCCGACGGCCGCGGGCGGACAGCACCATGCGGCGCCCCTCCCGCTGAAAGAGCGAGACGCCGAGCTGCTCCTCGATTTCCCGGACGCGCGCGGAGATCGCCGGCTGAGTTGTGTTCAGGCGATGCGCTGCCGCCGCGAAGGTGCCGAGCCGGTGAATCCACATCAGGGTTTCGAGGTGGAAGAGGGCAATGCGCTTCATCGTATAAGCAAAGCCTATGGGAACCGATAAAAAACAATCGCTATTCGTGATGAGAGACTCTGTCTAGCGTGCTGCCGAACAATGGAAGAGGATCTGTCTCGATGAACAAGATCTACGCCAGTGCCGAGGCAGCGCTGGAAGGCGTGCTCAAGGATGGGCTTCTCATCGCCAGTGGCGGCTTCGGCCTTTGCGGCATCCCGGAACGCCTGCTCGACGCCATTCGCGCTTCCGGTGTAACGGGCCTGACCTTCGCATCGAACAACGCCGGGATCGACAACGAGGGCATCGGCAAGCTGCTGCGCACGCGGCAGGTGAAAAAGATGATCTCCTCCTACGTCGGCGAGAACAAGGAGTTCGAGCGCCAGTTCCTCGCAGGCGAGCTGGAGGTCGAGTTCTGCCCCCAAGGCACGCTGGCCGAGCGCATGCGCGCGGGCGGCGCAGGCATCCCGGGCTTCTACACCAGGACGGGCGTCGGCACCCAGGTCGCCGAGGGGAAGGACGTCAAGGTGTTTCACGGAGAGGAATACATCCTTGAGGAAGGCATCTTCGCGGACCTCGCCATTGTGAAGGCCTGGAAAGCGGATGAGACCGGCAACGTCGTCTTCCGCAAGACCGCTCGCAACTTCAACGTGCCGGCGGCCACCTGCGGAAAGGTCTGCATCGTCGAGGTCGAAGAGATCGTGCCTACGGGCAGCCTTGATCCCGACTGCATCCACCTGCCGGGTGTCTTCGTCCAGCGCATCGTGCCCGGCGCGCCGTACGACAAGAAGATCGAATTCACGACCACCCGCGAGAGGGAGAGCGCCTGATGCCCTGGAACCGCAATGAGATGGCCGCGCGCGCCGCGCAGGAGCTTCAGGACGGCTTCTACGTGAACCTTGGCATCGGCATCCCCACCCTCGTGGCGAACTACGTGCCGCAGGGCATTACCGTTACCCTCCAGAGCGAGAACGGAATGCTCGGCATCGGTCCGTTCCCCTATCCGGACGAGGTGGACCCGGACCTCATCAACGCGGGCAAGCAGACGATCAGCGAGCTCCCGCACTCGGCCTACTTCGACAGCGCTACCAGCTTCGGCATGATCCGGGGCGGCCACATCGACCTCACCGTGCTGGGCGCCATGGAAGTCGCCGAGAACGGAGACATCGCCAACTGGATGATCCCGGGCAAGATGATCAAGGGAATGGGCGGCGCGATGGACCTCGTGGCCGGGGTCAAGAAGATCATCGTCGTCATGGAGCATACCTCCAAGAACGGCGATCCCAAATTCATTCCGGCCTGCACGCTGCCGCTGACGGGCAAGAACGTGGTCGACATGATCGTCACCGATCTTGCGGTGTTCCAGCGCCCGGACCACGCAAGCCCGTTCCGGCTTGTCGAACTGGCGCCCGGAGTGACTGCCGAGGAAGTCGCCGCGAAGACCACGGCACACTACGTAAGCTGAGGCCACGCTTCCCTCCCCGTGACCCGGCGGGAAGCGAGCCGCCGAAGTGAAGGGCAAGCGGGCACTCGCCAGCACCACCGCTTGCCGCTATCCCGCTTCGCATTTGCATGCAGGGACAAGAGTGCTCCATGACTTACACCCTCATCACCGCGAATCGGAACTACTCCAGCTGGTCGCTGCGTCCCTGGGTGCTGATGAAGGCCCTGGGTATTGCGTTCGAGGATGAGCTCGAACCCTTCACCATGCCGGTGAACTACGAGGCGTTCCGCAGCTTCTCGCCGACCGGGCAGGTGCCGGCCCTTATCGATGCGGAGCGGACCGTCTGGGATTCGCTGGGCATCGTCCTCTACCTGGCGGATCGGCACGAAGGTGTCTGGCCGCAGGACGAGGACGCGCGCGCCTTTGCGCAGAGCGCGGTCTGTGAGATGCATGCAGGCTTCCCGAGGCTGCGCGCGACCTGCACGATGAACGTGGGCGTGCGGGTCAGGACCCGCCCCTTGGACGGTGAATTGGTCCGGGAAGTCTACCGCCTGCGGGAGCTTTTCGAGGAGGGGCTAGACCGCTTTGGAGGGCCGTGGCTTGCGGGCCAGGCGTTCAGCGCGGTTGACGCCTTCTACGCTCCCGTCGCGTTCCGCATCCGCACCTATGGCCTCGATGTTGGCGGCGGGCAGGCCTGGGTGGAGGCGATGCTGGCCCATCCCGCCATGCGGCAGTGGGAGGAGGAAGCCCTCGCCGAGACATGGCGCGAGGAGAGTCATGAAGCGGGACTGTCCGAGGCGGGTGAGGTCATCGCCGACTACCGCGCCGGGGCATGAACCCTCGCCGGGGCGGGGTGTCCTTCCGGCGCCTTGCGTGCTCCTTGCCCGCGCCTCATAACCGCCTGCACTCACTTGGGAGAAACTTGAATGGCCGACCTCGCATCCATCCCGCTGACCCGCATCGACGGAACGCCCGACAGCCTTGGCGAACATGCCGGCAAGGTGCTGCTGGTGGTGAACGTCGCCTCCAAGTGCGGCCTGACTCCGCAGTACGAAGGGCTTGAGGCGCTTTACGGCGAGTACAGGGACAAGGGGCTGGAGATCCTCGGCTTCCCCGCCAACGATTTCGGCGCGCAGGAGCCCGGTACGCATGAGGAAATCGCGCAGTTCTGCTCTGCCAACTACGGTGTCTCGTTCCCGCTTTTCGCCAAGGCCGACGTGACCGGCGCGGGCAAGCAGCCCCTCTACGCGGCCCTCACGGAGGCGCAGCCCACCAAGCAGGGTCCGGCCGAAGAGTTCCGCGAACGGCTGAAGGGCTATGGCATGACGCCCACGCAGGACCCTGAAGTTCTGTGGAACTTCGAGAAGTTCCTCGTCGGTCGTGACGGCAAAGTTGCGGGCCGCTTTGCGCCCGGCGTGGAGCCGAAGGATCCGGCGCTCGTTTCGGCCATAGAGGCCGAACTGGCGAAGTAACCGAAAAAACCAGACCGGCGGCCGGCGAACTTTCGTCGGCCGCTGATACCGCTCAGTCGATGCCTGTTGCGACCGGCCGGGAAGGATCGGCAATCCATTCGCTCCAGGAGCCGGGATAGAGCCGGCCGGCGGGAAGTCCAGCCACGGCCATGGCCAGTGCGTTGTGGCAGGCGGTGACGCCCGATCCGCACTGCAGAATGGCGGGCTGGTCGTCCAGCAGGGCAGCAAACTCTGCCGCAAGTTCTCCACCCGGGCGGAAGTGGCCACTCGCATCCAGATTGTCGCGGAAGAAGCGGTTGCGCGCGCCCGGGATGTGCCCCGGCACCGGGTCGATCGGGTTCGGCTTGCCTGCAAAGCGTCCCGGATCGCGTGCATCGAGTACCCGGGCCTCGCCGGTTTCGATGTTGGCAAGGACCTCGCTCGCCTTCGCGGGGGAGGGGACGAGCGACCGGCCCGGCTGGAAATCGCCCGCAGCGGTGGCGGGCGCAACGCCCGTGTCCAGCGGCAGACCTGCGGCGATCCATGCAGGCTTTCCTCCATCCAGCACGGCGACCGGGGCATGGCCGAGCCAGCGCAGAAGCCACCAGAGCCGTGCGGCCCACGCCCCGCCGTGGCTGTCGTATGCGACGACCTGCTGCCTGTTGTGCAGCCCCTGCGCCCGCAGCCAGGCGCTCAACGCGACAGGTGCCGGCAAGGGGTGGCGGCCATTGCTGCCGTCTGGCGGCGCCGCCAGGTCGTCATCGAGATGCGCATAGCGAGCCGTCGGGATGTGCCACTGCCGGTAGAGTGCCGGCCCAACATCGGGAGCGCCCAGTTCGAACTCGCAATCGAACACCAGAACATCGGCGCCCTGCGCCAGCATGTCCTTGAGATCTTCAACTGAAATCAGCGTTTCGTGGCTCATCGCTTCCCTGTCCGTGGAGAAATTGATGGTCGGGCGCCCCGCACGATAAGCGGCTTGGAGCGGGGCTGTCGATCATGAAGCGTGCGAAGCTGGGGAAGCAACCATCCGGCGGCGCGTCGCCGGGGCGGATTCTGCAGGAACGAAGGCGCAGGCGGCTTCTGTGAAGCGGATTTGTCGGTAAGCCTCGCGCAAACCTTCAGGAGAGATTGCCATGACTTACCGTGTTGCCATCGTCACCGGCGCTGCCGCAGGTATCGGCGCGGCCTGTTCGAAGCGACTGGCGCAGGATGGGATCGCCGTCGGCGTGCTCGACCTCGATGCGGCGCGGTGCGCCGACACGGTGCAGGCGATCAAGGATGCGGGCGGCACCGCCATTGCGCTTGGTGCCGATGTGTCCAACCGTGAACAGGCGGCCGCCGCCGTGGCGAAGTGCCGGGATGCGCTGGGGCCGATCTCGATCCTCGTCAACAACGCCGGCGTCACTGACTTCACGCCGTTCGAGGATCTCACGGACGAGCGGTGGGACATGGTCTATGCCGTCAACGTGCGTGGGCCGATGATCATGAGCCAGCTTGTGCTCAAGGACATGAAGGAAGCGGCTTGGGGCCGTATCGTCAATATTTCCTCGTCCTCGGCGCAGACGGGAGCGATCAACATGATCTGCTACTCGTCCTCCAAGGGTGCCATCGTCACGATGACGCGTTCCATGGCGCAGGAATTCGGACCTTACGGCATCACCGTCAACAACATCCCGCCAGGTTCGGTGATGGGAACGATCATGTCGGAAGCCAACCGGGAACGCTTCCAGATACCGACCGAAGTCCTGCTGCAGACCATCCCGGTGCGCCGCATGGGCGAACCGGGCGATATCGCCAACGCCTGCGCATGGCTGTGCCACGAAGCGTCCGGCTATGTGACGGGGCAGACCATCGGCGTCAACGGCGGCCGCGTGGTCACCTGAGGCAACAGGGCAGCGCCTCAAAAAAGCAAGGGGCCAGCAGCGTCGGCTGCCGGCCCCTGTCCACATGGGGTGGACTAACCCGTGGTTCAGGCTTTCGAAGCCTGGTAGCGCTCGATCGCTTCGAGCACAATCTGCCGTGCATCGGCCGCGCCGCCCCAGGTGCCCACGCGCACCCACTTTTCCTTCTCCAGGTCCTTGTAGTGGGTGAAGAAGTGTTCGATCTGAAGCGCGACGATTTCGGGAAGATCGTCTTTTTCCGCGACGTTGGAATAGTACGGGAAGGTTGAATCGATCGGCACGCAGACGAGCTTTTCGTCGCCGCCGTGCTCGTCTTCCAGGTTCAGGACCGCGATCGGGCGAACGCGCACGACGCTGCCCGGGATGAACGGGGAACGGGCGACGACGAGAGCGTCGAGCGGGTCACCGTCCGGAGAAAGCGTATGCGGCACGAAGCCGTAGTTCGCCGGGTAGCGCATCGGCGTGTGAAGGATACGGTCCACGAAGAGGGCACCGGAATCCTTGTCGAACTCGTACTTGACCGGCTCGCCGCCGACCGGGACCTCGATGATGACATTGAGGTTCTCGGGCGGATTATCGCCAACGGGGATCATGTCGATGCGCATAGGGGTCCTTCTTTTCTGGCGCTGTTCAGGCTCGTGCCAGGATCACGATGGCGCGGCTTAGCGTCGGGCTTATTGCGTCGCAACAGCCATTTCGGTGATCTACGGCTGGATAGCCCGATTACGGATGAAATCGTCCCGGCAGAACCGGGACGATCGCTCCTCGAGCCGCTTACCGCGTGCGGGACGCCAGCAGCTTGTCGAAGCCGTTGGACTTGCCGGCGGTCGTGCTTTCCAACCAGGGATACCGCAGGCCGCCATGATAATCGATCTCGACGGTCTGGAAGCGCTCACCGCGCTGTACCAGAAGGCTGATCGGCGCCTTGGACGTCTTGGCAGCGGTAATTGCCGAGCGCATGACATCCTTGGAATAGGCGCGGCCGCCCACCGCCACGATCTTCACCTTGTTGACGACACCGGCGTTGTACGCCGGGCCATCCCACAAGGTCGACGTCACCTCGCCATCGTTGTTGAGCGTCATCCCGAGCGAGTAGGTGAGGTCCAGCGTCTTGCGGTCATCGGAAATGCCCTTGTCATAGACGTTGGGCTTGTCCTTCCAGACCAGCTTGTACCCGCCCATCTCCAGACCCTTGAGCGGCGCGGGCTGGTTCACGCCATAGAGGCGCGTGCGCAGGAACGTGGCCCAGTCATAGGCATAGACGCCGTCAAGCGTCTTCACGACCTCGTCGAAGTCGTAGGTCAGCTGGCTCCAGTCGCCCGGATAGACCCCGAAGAAGGCCTTGGCGAAATCGTCCAGGCCCTTCGCGCCGCGCGTGCCCTGGCGGATGATCTGGTCTGCCTCAAGCCAAACCAGCGCGCCTTCGACGTAGTAGTCCTCGCTGCGGGTGAGCGAGGTGTACGGCAGGGGGCGGCGACGGTTGAGCTGCGGCGCGTTGACCGTGTCCTCGACGGAGCGCCAGGCGCGGCCCGGCGTGCCTTCGGCGTACTTGCCCGCAGCCGTCGCGAACATGGCGGTCACCATCTCGCGCGATTGCACGCCCGAGCGGGCCGCCAGCACGTAACCCCAGAACTGCGTCTGGCCTTCGTAGACCCACAGCAGGGTATTCTGCATCGGCTGCTGGTAATCGGGCGTCCATGCATCGATGCCGCGACGGAACTTGCCGTTCCAGCTGTGCACGAATTCGTGGGAGATCACATTGCGATCCCAGTCCATCTCGGCCCAGTTGATCCAGGACTTGGGCTCCTGCTGGTTTTCGCTCGAGCGGTGATGCTCAAGCCCGATGCCGCCCATACGGTCTGTGAGGGCCAGCAGGAAGTCGTAGTGATCGAAATGCTTGGCGCCAAAGGTGGCGAGCGCTTCCTTCACCAGATTGCGGTAGGTTTCCAGGTTCTCCGGCTTGATCGCCAGGAACTCGGGCTCGTCGGCGACGACATCCATGTAGACGTTCTGGCCCAGATCCCAGCGCTGTGCGTGCACGCCTGCGAAGATCGGCGAATCGACCAGGTTCTCGTAGTCGATCGTGTTCCAGGTCACGGTGTCGCCGGTCCGGCTGAAGCCGTCGAGTGCGGTGTACACGGTCCAACCCTTGGGGAAGGTGACGGTCGGCTTCACCGGAATGCGACGGGTGTAGTATCCGGCGGGGTAGAGGCTCATCTTTTCCCACTGGAGGTTGAGCATCTCCTGCGTCATCGTGATGCGGCCCTCGCCCGACTGCAGCGGCGAGGTGTGGACGAAGCGCGCGGTGACCTGCGTGGTCCCTTCCGGCAGCACGAGGCGGAAAGCGTTGACCGCGACGGTGTCGCGCACCCAGGGGACTTCCTTGCCGTTGGCGTAGAAGCGGATGTCGGCGAGAAGCGCGTAAGGTCCGGTCTCGGAGTGGTTGCCAGGCAGCCAGCCCGGCTGGAGAAGGACGAGATCGCGCGTGCCCGCGGCGACCGGGATGGTCTGCGTGACGCGGTAAACCCCGCGCGTGATGTCACTGGCGTCGATCGCCAGATCGATCGTGCCGGCATAGGCTTCATCGCGCGCAGCCGGGATCTCCGTCGGCAGCGGCGGCGCCATCGGCAAGGGTCGCGTGGAAGCCTGCGCCTGGACAGAGGTCGACAGGAGCAGGGAGGTGAGGAGGGTCACGCCCGCAAACAAGCTTTTCATTTCGTGGTTCTTTGCGCTTGTTGCCTCCTTTGGCAACCATCGATTCCCGTTGAGGTGCCTTTCCCGGGCGCCTTTCTGCATCCTGAAGGGCAGCCGAACTCTTCCCCAACGCCACCAATCGGGCTAAGCGCGCGCGAATGAGCACTGCACTTTCCACGCCTCAGGCGATCCGCGGCACCCAGGACATCTTCGGCGCCGAGGCCGAGGCTTTCGCCCACGTCGTCGATACCTTTGAGCGGGTGCGCAAGCTCTACCGCTTCCGCCGCGTGGAAATGCCGGTGTTTGAAAAGACCGCCGTGTTCTCCCGCTCGCTGGGCGAGACGACGGATGTGGTGTCGAAGGAGATGTACTCCTTCGAGGATCGCGGGGGCGAGTCTCTGACCCTGCGTCCGGAATTCACCGCCGGCATCGCCCGCGCTTACCTGACGGATGGCTGGAAGCAGTATGCCCCCCTCAAGGTGGCGACGCACGGGCCGCTGTTCCGGTACGAGCGCCCCCAGAAGGGCCGGTACCGCCAGTTCCACCAGATCGACGCCGAAGTGATCGGCGCGGCCGAGCCGCTGGCTGACGTGGAACTGCTGGTCATGGCGGACCATCTGCTCAAGGAGCTCGGAATTTCCGAAGGTGTGACGCTGCAGCTGAACACGCTGGGTGACGGTGCGAGCCGCGAAGCCTGGCGCACTGCTCTCATCGACTACTTCCGCGACCACAAGGCTTCGCTTTCGGAAGATTCGCAGGACCGGCTGGAGCGTAACCCGCTGCGCATACTCGACTCCAAGGATCCCCGGGACAAGCCGTTCACGGCGGACGCCCCGAAGATCGATGATTTTCTAAGCGCCGAGGCACAGGATTTCTTCGGCGCGGTGACACAAGGGCTCGAAGCGGCCTCGGTGGACTTCGTCCGCGCCCCGGCCCTTGTGCGTGGCCTGGACTACTACAGGCATACCGCTTTCGAATTTGTGACAGATCGGCTGGGGGCGCAGGGCACTGTCCTGGGCGGCGGCCGGTATGACGGCCTCATGGTGGCCCTCGGCGGGCCGGAGACGCCTGCGGTCGGCTGGGCGGCCGGGATCGAGCGCCTGGCGATGCTGGTCGCCGATGGGGGCCGGATTGCCGAAACGCCGCTCACCGCCATGCTGGCGGTGGAGGATGACGCCGCGCTGCCGCTTGCGCTGAAGACTTTGGCAGCGCTGCGCCACAAGGGCATCGACGCGGAAATTCTGGCGACCGGCAGCCCGCGCAAGCGCTTCGACAAAGCCGTCAAGTCGGGCGCCCGAGCGATCGTGTCCTTCGTGGTCCGCGATGGCGCGCCCACTGCGAACCTGCGTGCGGGCGAGGCGACCGCCGAGCGTCAGGCGGTGGAGCAGGTGCTGGCGTCGATCCGGCCGTGAGCGTATCCGACGCCCGCCTGGCGCAGATCGCGGCGCGGTTCGCGGAACTGGAAGCGCGACTGGCGTCGGGAACGCTGGAGGGCGACGCCTTCGTCGCGGCCAGCCGGGACTACGCGGAACTGGAGCCCGTCGCGAAGGTGGCCGCCGATGTCACGGCCATGCGGGGGGAACTGGAATCGCTTCAAGCGCTGGAAGATCCCGATCCGGAGATGCGGGCCCTGGCGGCGGAAGAGGCCGCGCGGCTGAAGGCCGAACTGCCCGAGGCCGAACGGCGGCTTGCCATCGCCATGCTGCCCCGGGACACGGCCGACGTCCGTCCGGCGATGCTGGAGATCCGCGCCGGGACCGGCGGTGACGAGGCAGCCCTGTTCGCCGCCGACCTTTACCGCATGTACGAACGCTACGCGGCCGAGCAGGGCTGGCGCGTCGAGATGGTCAGTGCGAACGCCAGCGATGTCGGCGGGTTCAAGGAGGTCGTGGCCAATGTCACGGGTTCGGGCGTGTTCGCCAAGCTGAAGTTCGAAAGCGGCGTCCACCGCGTGCAGCGTGTGCCTGTGACAGAGAGCGGCGGCCGCATCCATACGTCCGCGGCGACGGTGGCTGTCCTTCCCGAGCCCAGCGAGGTCGATGTGCAGATCGAGGACAAGGACCTCAAGATCGACATCTACCGGGCATCGGGCGCGGGCGGGCAGCACGTCAACACCACCGATTCCGCCGTACGTATCACGCACCTGCCAAGCGGCCTCGTCGTCACCTGCCAGGACGAGCGCAGCCAGCACAAGAACAAGGCCAAGGCGATGCAGGTCCTGCGCGCCCGGCTGTACGAGAAGATGCGCGATGAGGCGCAAGGCGCCGAGGCCGAAGCCCGAAAGGCGATGGTCGGCTCTGGCGACCGTTCGGAACGGATTCGAACGTACAACTTCCCGCAAGGCCGGGTGACCGATCACCGCATCAATCTGACGCTGCATCGGCTGCCGGAAATCCTTGAGGGTCCCGGGCTTGCCGAATTGGTGGATGCGCTGATCGCCGAGGACGAGGCGAAGCGGCTCGCGGCGATGGACGCCTGAGGGTGGCGGCGGCATCACGGCATCTCCGCTTCGCATGACGATGGCGGCTGCAACGGTCGCGGAAGCGATCCGGGGCGCGGCGCTGCGGCTGTCGGCGACCAGCGACACGGCAAGGCTCGATGCAGAAGTGCTTATGGCGCATGCGCTTGGGGTGACACGATCGCAGATGCTCCTTGGCCGCATGCGCGATCCCGAGCCGCAAGGCTTTGCGGTGCTTGTGGATCGGCGCGCCCTTCATGAACCCGTCGCCTACATCACGGGTGTTCAGGAGTTCTTCGGCTTGCCGTTTCGCGTCGGCCCGGAAGTCCTGATCCCGCGTGGCGACTCCGAAGTGCTGGTGGAAACGGCGCTGGCCGAGCGCCCCGACGCTCGGCGTGTGCTCGATTGTGGCGTGGGTTCCGGGGCGCTGCTTCTCGCCGTCCTCGCCAACCTCGCGCAGGCGGAAGGGATCGGCATCGATCGCTCCGCGGCGGCGCTGGCGACAGCCCGCGCGAACGCCGCTGCGCTTGCTGTGGGGGGGCGTGCGCGGCTGCTCGCGGCGGATTGGCACCAGCCGGACTGGTCTGCGGCGCTCGGTCGCTTCGACCTGGTGCTGGCCAACCCGCCCTATGTCGAGGACGACGCGGCGCTCGACGCTTCGGTGCGCAGTTACGAGCCCCACGGTGCGCTGTTTTCCGGCGCAGACGGGCTGGACGATTACAGGGTGCTAGTCCCGCAGCTGCCGGGGCTGCTGGCCCCCGGCGGCATCGCTCTCGTGGAGATCGGCCACCGGCAGGCTCAGGCCGTCATCGCCATCGGAGGCGCGCACGGTTTGCAGGCGCACGTCAGGCGAGATCTGGGCGGAAGGGATCGGGTCGTCGTATTTTCGATGACAAACGTGCAACCGGCGTAAGTTTCCTCTTGGAATTCGATGCCGCAACCCCTAATGATTAGGGCGAACCGGCCGAATGGACGATTATTTCCCATACCCGGTTCGCCTCCATCATTTGCAAGCGGTCGTGGCGTGAAAGTCCCGACAGGGCAGATGTGGAAAATCGCGGCGACCGGGGGGTCGGCCGGGATCTTACGACGTGCGGCAGCCCGGCCTCATGGGGATCGGCGTGTGTCAGGGCTTTCGAGCCCGGGGTTTTGAGGAAAGTCATCCCTTGAATAACAACAATCGTGGTAACAACCGCCGGCGCGGCCGCGGCAACAACCGCCAGCAGGGCGGGCAGCAGACCAACCGGATCGACAGCAGGGCACGGGGCAACGCACCGCAGCTTCTCGAGAAATACCGGAAGCTGGCGCATGACGCCCATCTGAACGGCGACCGCGTGACGGAGGAGTATTACCTCCAGTTCGCGGATCACTACTTCCGCGTCATCGCCGACCAGCGGCAGCGCCAGGAAGAGGCGCGCCAGCCGAACGCACCGCGCCGGGACGACCATCGCCAGGCCGACTACGGCGAGGAATATGGCTCCTATGACGATCCCTATGGCGAAGGGCAGGCCGCTCAGAACGAGCAGCGCGCCCCCCGTCAGGACCGCGAACAGCGCGGTCACGATCAGCGAAGCCATGATCAGCGAACCCACGATCAGCGCGGTGCCGAAACCGCTGCCGAGCCCTCGGCACCTGCCGGCAATGGCGAGGAGGCTGCGGCCGGTTCGTCTGCTGAAGCGGAGCGCAACCCCTACGAGCCGGCTGAAAACCCCTTCGTCCGTGACAACCGTGCTTCGCGTGGCCTGAAGCAGCGCAAGCCGCGCGGCCCCCGCCATGAGGCGGCAGAGGACGAGGCGCCGGGACACGACGCGCCTGCTCCCGCGGAGCAGGGCGAACTTTCCGGCTTCGATGCGGATACCTTGCCCCCCGCCATCGCGGCGAAGCCCGCTCGCAAGCGCGCCGAGAAGCCTGCGCCCGCTGCGGATGGCGAAGGCGAAGCCGTGGCCGAAGAGAAGCCCCGTCGTCGGCGCACCCGCAAGAGCGCCGCTGAAGGCGATGCCGCAGCGCCGGAAGCCGTCAACGGCTGACCATCTTTGCCCGGCGCGGCATGAGGGATCTGTACAGTTCCCTTGCGTCGCGCCGGAGCAGGCTTAAAAGCCAATCGCGATGCAGTCCGACCGGTACGCTTCGCCCTTTCTTCAAACCCTATCCCTGGCCGTGCCCCCGCGGCCCGTGCCCCGTGCGCTTGCGGCAGTAGCGGCAGGCGCAATGGCGGCCTGTGGCTTCCAGCCCCTCGCCCTGTGGCCGCTTACCCTAATCGCCTTGGCCTGGCTGCTCGAACTTCTGGTTCGCGCAAGTACAGGCCGGCAGGTCTTTGCCCTCGGCTGGTGCTTCGGGCTTGGGTATTTCACGCTCGGCAACAACTGGATCGCCACGGCCTTCACCTATCAGGCGCAGATGCCTCATTGGCTGGGCATGATAGCGGTGGTGCTGCTCGCGCTCTATCTCGCGGTGTTCCCGGGCTTCGCGGCCCTCGCGGCGCGCCTCCTCGCCCGGCCTGGTGCCGCGCCGGGAGCGTCGGCGATGACGCGCACGGTGCTGGCCCTCGGAGCGGCGTGGATCGTGACGGAATGGACGCGCGGGTGGCTGTTCACCGGTTTCGCCTGGAATCCGCTGGGCGTGGCCCTGCTGGGCGGGTACGAGAGCCAGGGGCTTGCATGGCTTACCCCCTGGATTGGCACATACGGACTGTCCGGCGTGTTGGTGCTCCTCGCCGGACTGCCCGGCGTGATCGCCCGGGCGGTGGCGGGCCGGGGAATGGCCGTCCGGATCGCCGGTGTCCTCGGCGTGGCCGCCCTCGCCGCAGGCCTTTCCCTCGCCATGCAGGCCGCTGCCCCTGGCGAACGTATGGGCGCCATCCGCTATACGCTGGTGCAGCCCGATATCCGGCAGGAGTTCATCGACGATCCGCGCAGCTTCGAAAGCAATTTCCGGCGCCTTGCCGCGCAGTCGCTACCTCGCTCGCCCGGAGACCGACGCGTGGTCCTGTGGCCGGAATCAGGATTGGGCGACTTCTTGCGTGACGGCTATCCGGAGTACCTCTATCGAATTTATACTTATGCGGGTGATCCCGTAATCGCGCGTCGACGTCTTGGACAGGTGGTTGGCCCTTACGGCCTGCTGCTGACGGGCGCTGTGGATCTGGTCATCAAGGACGGCGGCGAACAGGCTGCCCGCAATTCGGTGACGGCGATCGATGGCAGCGGCGCGATCGTGGCAGGGTATTCCAAGGCGCACCTGGTTCCCTACGGCGAATATCTGCCGATGCGCTCGCTTCTGGAGCCGCTCGGTCTCAGTCGGCTGGTGGCCGGGCAACTCGACTTCGAGCCCGGGCCTGGCCCGCGAACGATCGACTTCGGCGCCTATGGTAAGGTGGGCGTGCAGATCTGCTACGAGATCATCTTCAGTGGTGGCGTGATCGATCCGGCGAACCGGCCCGATTACCTGTTCAACCCGTCCAACGATGGCTGGTTCGGTGCCTGGGGACCTCCGCAGCATCTCGCACAGGCCCGACTTCGCGCGGTGGAGGAGGGAATCCCTGTCCTGCGATCCACGACTACCGGTATCAGCGCCGTCATCGACGCGGACGGGATCGTGCGCGCGTTCGTTCCGCGCCATCAGGTGGGGCGCCTCGACGGACTCATACCGCAGGCGCATCGACCCACCCTTTTTGCCCGTTACGGCAACGCCTTGCCGCTTCTGCTGGCCACAGTGCTCGCGGCACTAGCCGTTTGCATGGTTGCACTCGACCGCCGTCAGCGGTAGACCGGGCCCACATAAAGATTTCTTTATATCCCAAGGACCGACATGCGCAGCAACTACGTCTTCACGTCCGAGAGCGTTTCCGAAGGCCACCCCGACAAGGTTTCCGATCAGATTTCGGACGCGATCGTGGACCTGTTCCTGTCCAAGGATCCCGAAGCGCGCGTGGCCTGTGAAACGCTGACGACCACTCAACTGGTGGTTCTCGCCGGTGAGATTCGCTGCAAAGGCGTGTACGAGAACGAGCAGTGGGCGCCCGGCGCGCTCAAGGAGATCGAGGACACCGTTCGCAAGGTCGTGAAGGACATCGGCTACGCGCAGGACGGCTTCCACCACGACAAGCTCGAGTTCATCAACCGCCTGCACGGCCAGTCCGCGCACATCGCGCAGGGCGTGGACAGCGCCGGCAACAAGGACGAGGGTGCGGGCGACCAGGGCATCATGTTCGGCTTCGCCTGCGATGAAACGCCGGATTTGATGCCTGCGACGCTCGATTACAGCCACAAGATCCTGCATCGCCTTGCGCAGGACCGTCACTCGGGCGTGGCACCATTCCTTGAACCGGATGCCAAGAGCCAGGTCACGCTGCGCTTCGAGAACGGCGTGCCGGTTGCCGCGACGGCGGTGGTCGTCTCCACGCAGCACGCGCCCGGCTATGACAAGGGCGAGAAGGAAGCCGAACTCAAGGCTTACGTAAAGAAGGTCGTAGGCGAAGTGCTGCCGGAAGGCTTCATCACCGCCGACACGGTGTTTCACATCAACCCGACCGGCTCGTTCGAGATCGGCGGCCCCGACGGCGACGCCGGCCTGACAGGCCGCAAGATCATCGTCGACACGTACGGCGGTGCTTCCCCGCACGGCGGCGGCGCGTTCTCTGGCAAGGACCCGACGAAGGTGGACCGTTCGGCCGCTTACGTGACGCGCTATCTGGCCAAGAACGTCGTCGCGGCCGGTCTGGCGAAGCGCTGCACGATCCAGGTTTCCTACGCCATCGGCGTCTCGGAGCCGCTGTCGCTCTATGTCGACACGCATGGCACTGGCACCGCCGATGACGCCGCGCTGGAGCATGCGATCGCCAAGGTTGCCGACGAGAAGCTGGGCGGCCTCACCCCCCGCGGCATCCGCGTCGGCCTTGGCCTCAACAAACCGATCTATGGTCCGACCGCTGCGTACGGGCACTTCGGCCGCAAGCCGGAAGGCGATCTCTTCCCCTGGGAACGCACCGATCTGGTGGACGCGCTAAAGGCGGCACTGTCCTGAGCCGACGCTGATCGAATAGCCGGGCGGCCCGCCTCCCGGCTCGACGAAGTGCCGACGCCGCTCGATCGGCGTCGGCGTTCCTTGCGCCCGACTCTTGCAACCCCGTGCTCACCGGGTAGCTATCGGGCATCACCTGCGTGATGTCGTACGCGCGGGGAGCAAGGGACACATTGATGATTGAAACCGACCGTCGGGGCGCCATCGCCCTCGCCGCAGCCCTCCCTCTCGCCTCGGGGCTGCCGTCTCTGCTGTCGGGAAGTGCCCATGCCGCGCCGTCAGGCTCGGCGCAGTGGGATCTGACCGACCTCTATCCGAATCCCGAAGCGTGGGAGGCCGCGCGCAAGGCCACCGTGGCCGCACTGCCCCGTCTGGCGGCCTACAGGGACAGCTTCGGAAGCAGCGCCGCGAGCATGGCGAAAGCGCTGTCCGACATCTCCGATGTCTCCCGCAACTTCGCGCGCGTGGCGGTCTACGCGTCGCTCCGCGCGGACGAGGACGTGCGGATCTCCGCCAACCAGGAGCGGACGGCGCAAGTCCGCGATCTCTACGCCGCGTTCGGGCAGGCCACCGCGTGGATCGCGCCGGAAACGCTGAAGCTCGGCCGGGAAACGGTGGAGAGCTACATCGCCGCCGATCAGACACTCGCGACTCGCTTCGCCTACTCGCTGCGCCAGACGCTGCGCGAGGCCGAGCATACGCTGGATGCCAAGGGCGAGGCGCTGCTTGCCGCCGCATCCTCGCCGCTCTCCGGCCCCGAGACGATCCGCGAGCAGCTTTTTGCCTCCGACATTCCCTGGCCGGAGGTGACACTGTCCGACGGGCGCAAGCAGGTCCTGAACGCGCAGGGTTACACGCTGACGCGCGATGCGCCCAACCGGGAGGACCGCAAGAAGGTGTTCGATGCCTTCTACGGCCAGATGGGCAAGTTCGAAAACTCTTTGGGCGCGGCCATGGCGGCAAAGCTGAAAGGCGACGTGTTCGAGGCGCGAGCGCGCAATTACAAGAGCAGCCTCGACATGGCGCTGTCCCCGCGCGCGGTGCCGGAAAGCGTGTATCGTACGCTGGTGGCGGAAACGAACGCGGGCCTGCCGCAGCTTCACCGCTCGTTCCAGCTTCGCCGCCGGATGCTGAACCTGCCGGACATCCACTACTACGACATTTACCCGCCGCTGGTCAGCCTGGATCGCAAGTTCACCCTGCAGGACATGCGCAACATCACCCTGAAGGCCGTCGAGCCGCTCGGCCCGGACTACGTCAAGCGCCTCAGCACGGCCACGGCGGGCCGGTGGATGGATCCGTTCCCGCGCCCCGGGAAACGGCCCGGCGCTTACATGAGCGGCTCGGCCTACGATGTGCACCCCTACCTTCTGCTGAACCTTGGCGAGAACTACGAGGGTCTTTCGACTTACGCGCACGAATGGGGCCACGCCATGCATTCCCTGCTGGCCTCGTCGTCGCAGCCTTACGACCTCGCCGGCTACCCGATCTTCACCGCCGAAGTCGCTTCGACCTGCAACGAGGTGCTCCTCACCGAGTACATGCTCAAGCAGGCCAGAACGAAGGAAGAGAAGATCTATTACCTCGGCATGCGTCTGGAAAACATGCGCGGCACGTTCTTCCGGCAGGCCATGTTCGCCGAGTTCGAGCTGAAGATGCACGAGATGGCGGAAGCGGGCGAGGGGCTTTCCGGAGAGAGCCTGACGCGCGTCTACCTGGACCTGCTGAAGCGCTATCACGGTCCGGACTTCGTGATCGATGAGCCTTATGCGATCGAGTGGGCTTACATTCCGCACTTCTACAGCACGTTCTACGTCTACCAGTACGCCACGTCGATCTCGGCGGGCACCTGGTTCGGGCACTCCATCCTCAACGGCGGGAAGGCCCAGCGGGAGCGCTATCTCGATGTGCTGCGCGCAGGGGGATCGGCAGACCCGGTGGACATCCTCAGGAAGTCGGGGCTCGATATGACCTCGCCCGATCCCTATCGTCAGCTGGTGGCCGACTTCAAGAAGACCATCGACGAGATCGAGGGCCTGCTGGCCTGATCGGCAGCCTCCCCGGCCGCGTAGGGGGCCGGGGAGGAGCTGCAAGCGCCAGTCGTGGCGTCAGGCGGGCGTGATGCCCATGCAGAGGTACTTCACTTCCATGTAGTCATCGAGGCCGTAATGCGAGCCTTCGCGGCCAAGGCCCGACTGCTTCACGCCGCCGAAGGGCGCCACCTCGGTCGAGATGAGGCCGGTGTTGATGCCGACCATACCCGCCTCCAGCGCCTCTGCGACACGCCACACGCGCGAGAGATCGCGGGCGTAGAAATAGCTGGCGAGGCCGAACTCCGTGTCGTTGGCCATGCGGATGGCATCGGCCTCGTCGGTGAAGCGGATGACGCCGGCCAGCGGCCCGAAGGTCTCCTCGCGCGCGAGCTTCATGTCGGGCTTTACGCCGGCGACGACGGTCGGGTTGAAGAAGCTGCCGCCGCGCTCGTTGCGCTGGCCGCCGGCAAGCACCCTTGCGCCGCCGTCGACCGCGTCCTTCAGGTGCTCCTCCACCTTCTCCACCGCCTTCACATCGATCAGCGGGCCGACTTCGGTGCCGTCATCGAGGCCATAGCCGACCTTCATCGTGTTCACGCGCGCGGCCAGCTTCTCCACGAACTCGTCGTAGACGCCGTCCTGCACGTAGAAGCGGTTAGTGCACACGCAGGTCTGGCCGCCGTTGCGGAACTTCGAGATCATCGCGCCTTCGATCGCCGCGTCCACGTCTGCATCGTCAAAGACGAGGAACGGCGCGTTGCCGCCCAGCTCCATGGAGCACTTCTTGATCGTCTCGGCGCATTCGCGCAGCAGGTCGCGGCCGATCTCGGTGGAGCCGGTGAAGGTGAGCTTGGCCACCTTGGGGCTGGCGGTGAGAGTCGAGCCGATCTGCCCCGCGCTGCCGGTGACGACGTTGACCACGCCCTTGGGGATGCCGGCCATCTCGCACAGCCGGGCGATGGCGAGCGCCGAATAGGGCGTGGCCGAAGCCGGCTTGATGACGATGGTGCAGCCCGCCGCCAACGCCGGACCGAGCTTGCGGGTGATCATCGCATTGGGGAAGTTCCAGGGCGTGATCGCGGCAACCACGCCGACGCCCTGCTTGATGACGACGATGCGGCGGTCGGCGGCGTGGCCCGGGATCACGTCTCCGTAAGCGCGCTTTCCTTCTTCGGCGAACCACTCGATGAAGCTTGCGCCATAGGCGATCTCGCCGCGCCCTTCGGCAAGGGGCTTGCCCTGCTCCCGGCTGAGGAGTTCGCCCAGATCGTCCTGATGCGCCATCATAAGTTCGTAAAGCTTGCGCATCAGTTTCGAGCGCTCACCCGCCGTCTTCGCGCGCCATCCCGGGAGAGCAGCCTCGGCAGCGTCTATCGCCCGAGCGGTTTCGTCAGCGCCCATCTTCGGAACGGTGCCCAGCACCACGCCCGTTCCCGGATCGGTCACTTCGATGGTCGCGCCGGCGTCCGCATCGACCCACTCGCCGTTGATGTAGCACTGCTGCTTCAGGAAGTCGGTGTAGGCCATTTCGTGCAGGTCCTCGTGGTTTGCCGGTAACGACGCCTGTGAATGGGCGGCGAAAGGTTCGGCATGGTCTAGGGACGCTGCCGGGGCGTGACAAGGCACCCGGCAGCGCCCCCACGAAGGGAGAGGGCGGAGTTTCGCGCCTCTCCGCATGTCGGTCACGCTTCAGCGACGGGGCATGCCGGGAGCAGCGATCCTCGCTTTTGGGGGACTTGTGTGTCCCACGAAGGACTTGATCCGGTGCGTCGCCGGGTGCAGCGTTGTCGCTGATGACTATGACGACAACGCGTTCTCCCCTGGCCCCGCCGCCCCGCAGCACGGCCAATCCCGCCCCTATACGCCAGGCAGGTTCCGTGCGCCGCACGAGCAGCATCGACGTGTCCTGGCCCGACGGGGTCGAGGGGCAGCGCCGCTTCATCGGCGCCGCGCGCGACCTGTGGACGCCACTCGCCCGCCTCAGCGAGGAAGCGGGCGCGCTCACGTTGGCGGAAGGGCGGTACGAAGCCCGCCTCACCGAGGACAAGACGATCACCGCCATCGCGGCGAACCCCTTTCACGCGAACCTCGATCAGCTTGTGGGGGCCCGTGCCGGTGGCCACCTTCGCGGCCTGTTGCGCGATGCCATGCCCGACCTCGTGGCGGCGGCGCATCCGCTGTACCTCGTTCTCGATGACCTGTCGGGCACGGCGCTCGTCAGCGCCTTCGCCTGGGTGCAGTGGTACCCGGACTGGGGGACGAAATGGCGCGAACGGCTGGGAGAGGACCAGCACGCACAACTGATGGCGCAGCGGGTCAATGTCTGCTGGGGCCTGCAGGAAGGCAACAGCGGCGTCTCCGGTGACGCAAGCCCTGACGATGTCGCCACAGCCGACGCCGGCGACTTGCGCAACCCGGCCGACCCTCTCGGCTGGCACGCCCTTTCCGACCATGAGGGCCCCGGCTTCCGCCGCGCGCGCCGCATCGATGTCGTTCGGGACGAGGCGGCGGGCGTATTGCGCATCGACTCCGCCTTCCAGGACAGCTCCTCCCTGCCGGGTGGAGGGCGCGTCGCCATACACGAGTACCTGCTGCGCGCCGTTGCCGACATCGAGACGCTGGAACTGCTCTCACTGGAGCCGGAGGCGCGCATCCTGCCCTTTTCGGAGTGCCCCGGCGCGATCGCCAACACCCAGCGCCTCGTCGGCCGCAACCTCGCGGATGTGCGGGAGGAGGTGCTGGCTCAGCTGCGGGGTCCGGATGGCTGCACTCACCTCAACGACGCCCTGCGCGCCTTGGCCGATGTTCCGTCGCTCGCCCGCCAGATCGGCGGTTAGGCATACGCGGCACGGCTCATCCCGCAACGCGGCTTGACCCGCAGGGCAAGGCCGCGGTTCGAGTTGCGCGAGCAGAGCTCATCTGAAAAGCCCGGTCGGCAAGGCAGCAACCGGGAGCCGCTGTGACCAGAACGGTCGTCACGCTGGAAGACAAGTACACGCAAGCCGAAGGGCAGGTCCTGCTCTCGGCGCTGCAGGGCGTCGTGCGGCTACTGCTGGATCAGGCGCGGCAGGACCGTGCGGCGGGGAGGGCACGCACGGCATCGCCCGGGCGAAGGTGCGCGCCATCGCGGAGGGGGAGCTTGATGTTCGGCATGCGGGACTTACGAAAACGCCGCGCGGGCAATGCGCGATCGGGGTGAGGCCTTGGCCGAAGCCGCAGCGACGCAGGGAGATGCGGCATGGACGATCGACAGTACCTGGAAAGATACGGTCCCTGGGCTCTCATCGCGGGGGCTTCGGAAGGAACCGGGGCGTCGTTTGCGCGGGCACTTGCGGAAAAGGGCTTCAAGCTGGTTCTCGTATCACGCCGTGAAGCGCCACTGGACGCACTCGCCGCCGAGTTGAAGGCCGCCTACGGCACGGAATGCGTGACAGCCTCCATCGACCTTTCGCGGGACGATGCGACGGAGCGCATGCTGGGGATCGCACATGGCCGCGAGATCGGGCTGCTGATCCTCAACGCCGGCGCGGACCCGAACGGTGCGATGTTCCTCGATGGTGTGATCGGCAGCTGGAACGCCTTGGCCATGCGCAACGTCATGACGACGATGCACGCCCTTCATGCCTTCGCCGCCCCGATGCAGGCGCGCGGCCGGGGCGGGCTGATCCTGGTCGGCTCGGGCGCCTGCTACGGCGGCTTGCCGGGCATCGGCGTCTATGCGGCCAGCAAGGCCTTTGGCCTCGTTCTGTGCGAATCGCTGTGGGCGGAACTGCAGCCTCACGGTGTCGATGTCCTCAGCTACGTGCTGGGCCGGACGGACACACCGGCGCATCGCGAATTGCTGAACGCGCGGGGCATGGCCATCCCGTCCGACCTTGCGAACGCGGATGCGGTCGCGCGGCTGGGGCTGGAGCGTCTTGCCCACGGCCCCGTCTGCAACTGGGGCGAGGCGGACGACGAGGCGAAAGTCTCCGCAACATCGGCGGCGCAACGGCGCGACCGCATCCGGCAGATCGCGGCGGCGGCTGCCGCTTACGCCAGGGGGTGAACTGATGAGTGCTGCCGTTCCAGCCGACCTGGCCGACAAGTTCGCCATCACCGAACAGCTCTACCGCTACTGCCGCAGCGTGGACCGGCTGGACGTGCCCTTGGGCAAGTCGATCTTCCATGACGATGCGACCGTCGATTATGGGCCAAGCGGCTTTCGCGGGCGTGGCCATGACGCGATCGAGTGGATCTGCGCCGCGCACCGCCAGCTTCAGTCCCACTCGCACCAGGTATCCAACGTCATCATCGCCGTCGATGGCATGGAGGCGGGCAGCGAAGCGTACGTGACCGCGACGCTGCGGGCGGTACGTGAGGGAGTGATCCGGCACATCGAGATCTGGGCGCGCTACTGCGATCGCTGGTCCTGCCGCCACGGCATCTGGCGCATCGATCATCGGGACGCGGTGATCGACCACGACTCCGTACGGGAGGTCACGCCGATGCACAGTCATGACTGGGCGCGGCGGGACGGGAACGATCCTTCCTATAGCGCCATGGGAGCAGGCCGATGAAGGACTTCACGATCACCGTCTCGTTCGACATGCGCTCGCCCGAGTGGGCGACACCGACAGCCGACCTTTACCGGGCGGCGATCGACATGGCCGCTTTCGCGGATGCGATCGGCGCCGATCAGATCGGGCTGATGCAGCACCATGGCTCGGACGACGGCTACCTGCCGCAGCCTTTCGTGCTCGCGGGAGGCATGGCTGCGGTCACGCGCCGCATCCGTTTCCTTCTCGGCGCCGTGATCCTGCCTCTGCACGATCCGGTGGAACTGGCCGAGCAGATGGCGGTGGTCGATAACCTGTCGAACGGCCGCCTCAAGGTCATCTTCGGTGCGGGTTACGTACCCCACGAATTCGCGATGTTCCGCAAATCGCTCAAGGATCGCGCAAAGCTGATGGACGAGGGGCTCGAGATCATTATCCGGGCTCTGAAGGGCGAGCGGTTCGAGCACGACGATGGTGCGGAAACCCGGCCGATCTTCGTTCGACCCCGCCCGGTGCAGGAGCCCGAAGACATCATCCTTGTCGGTGGCGGCGTTCCGGCGTCGGCGCGGCGCGCGGCGAGGTTCGGCGTTGGCTTCGGGCCCATGAAGGGCGATCTCGTCGACATCTACCTCGCCGAATGCCAGCGGCTGGGCAATCGGCCCCGCACATACTATCGTCCACGACCGGGCATGCCGCTGGCCGTGCACTTGTGCGAGGATCCTGATCAAGGCTGGGAGGCGATCGCGCCGCACGCGGTTCACGTCATCACCGAATACGCCAAGTGGGCAGAGGCGGAAGGCGATGCGTCCAGTTCGCCGTTCAAGGGCATGACTGATCCCGCCGTTCTGCGCCAGGCCGGCATGTTCGCCGCGTGGACGCCGCAGATGCTGGTCGAGAAGGTGCGGCAGGCTGAGGGCGGCAACATCGGCTTCCAGCCCCTGCTCGGCGGCCTTTCGCCGCAGGAAGGCTGGAAGAGCCTGAAGCTGTTGCAGAAGACAATGCCGGAGTTGCGGGAGGCCATAGGCGGCTGACGGGCAGCGGCGAGAGGGCTTATCCAGCCGCGATCGGAGGGCTTGGTGCGCTTTCGTAGTGGTGCCGGACCAAGGTGACGAAGGGGCTTGCCTGTCCCTGTCGCACCTGCGCATCGCCGGCGTGCAGCAGGCCCACCTCGCGGATGAGTTCGAAGTCGCGTACGGGGACGAAACGCTCCGGACCGGCCGCGAAGCTTTCCGGCATCATTCCTACGCCCCCTCCGCTGCGCACCACGGCAAGCACTCGTTCGTCGCTTGTGGTCTTGAGCACGAAGCGCGGTCGCACCCCGCGCTCGACGAAGAAACGGTTGATTTCGGGCAGGGCTTCGCAGTGTCGGCGAAGGGCCATGCGATCACGGGCCATCTGTTCGGCCTGCACCTCCGCTTCGCCCGCCAGGGGATGTCCGGGAGGAAGCACCATCATGTAGCGCTCACGGGCCAGGAGCTCGGGGGCGAAGCGGGCGTGGTGCGGGCGCACGACTGTCAGGGCAAGATCAATGCGGCCGCGTTCGAGGCGCTCGGCGATGTCGCGCTCCGAACCGTCGAGTATCTCCAGCGCCTCGCCGGAGCCGAGCGCGCGGTGCTGCGCCAGCCAGCCTTCGATCAGCCGCGTGGGAATCGTGTTCAGGACACCGATGCGCAGGAGTGTCGGGTCGGTCACTTCGCTCAGTTCGACAAGCGCGTGTTCGTACTCCGCCGCGATGCGCCGTGCGCGGACGAGGAACCGGCTGCCGGCGGGAGTGAGCGCCACGCGCTGGCGGTCCCGATCGAACAGGCGTGCGCCCAGTTCCCGCTCCAGCTTGGCAATCCCCGCCGAGAGCGTCGGCTGGGTCACGCTCACGCGGCGGGCGGCCCGGCTGAAGTTGCCGGTCTCGGCAACGGCTAGGAAGTAGCGCAGCAGGTACTGGTCTATCATAGGTGCGATCTATGACGAACTGCGGAAACTTTCAATTTCCGCATGGTCGGCGGCATGTCTAGATAGATGCTGTAAATCGAAACGGTCGGCGCCGCGATGCCGACTGCAAGGAAGGAAGAGGCATGAGCGCGCCGGTCCTGCAGACCAACGTGAATCTCGACAGTCCCGAGGCCAGGGCTCGCGACGGGCATAACCGCGCCCTTGTGGCCGAACTGCGCGAACGCGTGGCCAAGGCAGCGCTTGGCGGCGACGAGCGATCGCGCCAGCGGCACCTTTCGCGCGGCAAGCTGCTTCCGCGCGATCGTGTGGAACGGCTTCTCGATCCCGGTTCGCCGTTCCTCGAGATTGGACAACTGGCGGCCAACGGCATGTATGGCGACGAAGTACCGGGCGCAGGCATCATCGCGGGCATCGGCCGCGTATCCGATCGCCAGTGCATGATCTTCGCCAATGACGCGACAGTGAAGGGGGGAACCTACTTCCCGCTGACGGTCAAGAAGCACATCCGCGCGCAGGAGATCGCGCAGGCGAACCGGCTGCCGTGCATCTACCTCGTCGACAGCGGCGGCGCGAACCTGCCGAACCAGGCGGAAGTCTTTCCCGACCGCGATCACTTCGGGCGCTTCTTCTTCAATCAGGCGCAGATGAGCGCCAGGGGCATTCCCCAGATCGCCAGCGTCATGGGAAGCTGCACCGCCGGCGGCGCCTACGTTCCGGCGATGAGCGACGAAACCGTGATCGTGAAGGAGCAGGGGACGATCTTCCTTGCCGGGCCGCCGCTGGTGCAGGCGGCGACCGGCGAAGTCATCAGCGCCGAGGATCTGGGCGGTGGCGATCTCCATTCGCGCAAGTCCGGCGTGACCGATCACCTGGCGGAGGATGACGAACACGCGCTGACCATCGTGCGCGACATCGTCAGCCATCTCGGTCCGGCGCACCGGCACGATCTTGCCGTCCGGGAGCCAAGGCCACCGAAGTACAACCCGCAGGAACTCTATTCGGTCATCCCCGAGGACGTGCGCGCCCCTTACGACGTGCACGAGGTGATCGCCCGCATCGTCGACGGCAGCGAATTCCACGAGTTCAAGGCGCTCTACGGCACCACGCTCGTCTGCGGCTTTGCGCATATCCACGGGCTGCCGGTGGCCATCCTCGCCAACAACGGCGTGCTCTTTTCCGAAAGTGCCCAGAAGGGGGCGCACTTTATCGAACTGGCCTGCCAGCGCCGCATTCCCCTGCTGTTCCTCCAGAACATCTCCGGCTTCATGGTCGGCGGCAAGTACGAGGCCGAAGGCATCGCCAAGCACGGAGCGAAGCTGGTTACAGCCGTCGCGACCGCCCAGGTTCCCAAGCTGACCGTGTTGATCGGCGGCTCGTTCGGTGCCGGCAACTACGGCATGTGCGGCCGGGCCTACGATCCCCGCTTCCTGTTCACCTGGCCCAATGCCCGCATCTCCGTCATGGGCGGGGAGCAGGCGGCGAGCGTGCTGGCCACCGTTCACCGGGATGCGGCGAAGTGGACGCCGGACGACGCGGAAGCCTTCAAGGCCCCTATCCGCCAGAAGTACGAGGACGAGGGCAACCCGTACTACGCCACGGCTCGGCTCTGGGACGACGGCGTGATCGACCCGGCCCAGACGCGCGATGTGCTTGGGCTCGCTCTTTCCGCCTGCCTCGAAGCGCCCATCGAGGAGGCACCCCGCTTCGGGGTGTTCCGGATGTGACGGACGCCGCGAACATCACGAAGGACACGCTCTTCGTGCTCGACTGCGACTGGGCGGATCCGGACTACGAAGGTCGCCGCTTCTACTGCAAGGATTGCGTCACGGTGGAGGGGCTTCTTGCCCTTTTTCCGGAGCGTTCGACACGTATCGAGGTGGTGCGCGTCGGTTGGCCGCGCCCGCGCGAGGCGGTCGTCGCCGCTCTGGGTGAAGCGAACCAGAATCTTCCCGCGCTGGCGTTCGCCGAAGGCGGCTTCGTGAACGAGATCGAGCCGCTGCTTGCCGCGCTGCATACCCGCCACGGTTTCCCGGAGCGTCACCCATGATCCAGTCCCTGTTGATCGCCAATCGTGGCGAAATCGCCTGCCGCATCATCCGCACCGCTCGTGGCCTCGGTATCCGAACGATCGCCGTCTATTCCGATGCAGACGCGAACGCGCTCCATGTGCAGGAGGCGGACGACGCCGTGCATATCGGGGCTTCGCCCACGCGCGAAAGCTACCTCGTTGCCGAAAGGATCCTCGACGCTGCCCGGCAGACCAGGGCGGAGGCCATCCATCCCGGCTACGGCTTCCTGTCTGAAAACGCCGAGTTCGCGCAGGCGGTCAGCGATGCCGGGATCGTCTGGGTCGGACCGAACCCGTCCTCGATCACCGCGATGGGGCTCAAGGACGCAGCCAAGAAGCTCATGGCCGCAGCCGGCGTCCCGGTAACTCCGGGCTACATGGGTGAGGATCAGGATCCGGATCGTCTTGCGCAGGAGGCGGCGGCGATCGGCTACCCTGTGCTCATCAAGGCCGTGGCCGGCGGCGGCGGCAAGGGCATGCGTCTTGTGGAGAGCGCCGAAAGCTTCGCGGATGCCCTGACTTCGTGCAAGCGGGAGGCAGCGTCCTCGTTCGGCAACGATCACGTGCTGATTGAAAAGTACATCGCTTCGCCGCGCCATATCGAAGTGCAGGTCTTCGGGGACAGGCAGGGCAACGTCGTTCACCTGTTCGAGCGGGACTGCTCGTTGCAGCGGCGTCACCAGAAGGTGATCGAGGAAGCCCCGGCGCCCGGCATGGACGCCGCCACGCGCGAGGCCTTGTGCGCGGCCGCCGTGCGGGCGGCAAAGGCGGTCGATTATGTCGGTGCCGGAACAATCGAATTCATCGCCGACGGTTCGGGTGCGTTGAGCGCGGATCGGATCTGGTTCATGGAGATGAACACCCGGCTTCAGGTGGAACACCCGGTGACTGAGGCGATCACCGGCGTCGACCTTGTCGAATGGCAACTTCGTGTCGCCAGCGGCGAGCCGCTGCCGCTTTCGCAGGACGATCTCACGATAGACGGCTGGGCGATGGAAGCGCGCCTCTACGCCGAAGATCCGGCCAAGGGCTTCCTCCCGAGCATCGGACGGCTGGAGCTCCTGCAGTTCGGCGAAAGCGAAGGCGGACGCATCGACACAGGCGTTTATGAAGGGGCGGAAGTTTCGCCCTTCTACGACCCCATGATCGCCAAGGTCATCGCGTGGGGCGAGGATCGGGACGAAGCCCGCGAGCGGCTCGGGGAGATGCTGGAGGGCACCGCCGTCTGGCCGGTGCGGACCAACGCTTCCTTCCTCGTCAAAGCCCTGCAGCACGCGGACTTCGCGGGCGGCAAGGTGGAT
The DNA here is from genome assembly GCF_002916655.1 of Novosphingobium sp. HII-3. Classification (GTDB taxonomy): domain Bacteria; phylum Pseudomonadota; class Alphaproteobacteria; order Sphingomonadales; family Sphingomonadaceae; genus Novosphingobium; species Novosphingobium panipatense. The sequence goes on along the minus strand of NZ_PPSM01000025.1, from coordinate 83,247 downwards.
ACCGGTCTGATCGGGCGCGATGGCGAGGTTCTGGCGGAGCCTCCGGCGCCGTCGGCTGAGGCGCTGCGAGCGGCGGCATCGGCGCTTGTTCCGACCACGATCGCGCCCGGTCTGCGCCTCAACGCCCCGCCGCGCCGCGCCGCCTGGTTCCTGCTCGATGGCGAGAAGATCGAGATCGAACTTGAGGGCGAAGGGAGCGAGGAGCCGTCAAGCGGCGTGCTCGTGACGGAACAGGGGCAGGCATGGCTGCTCACGCCCTGGCGCAGGGATGGTGCGCACGGAGCGGCGGATGGATCGGGCGCGATCCTGGCGCCGATGCCCGGCAAGGTGATCCACGTAGAGGTGTCGCAGGGGCAGTCCGTCACCAGGGGACAGAAGCTGCTGACACTGGAAGCGATGAAGATGGAACACACTCTGACGGCGCCGTTCGACGGTGTCGTCGCCAGACTTGAAGCGGTAGCCGGCCAGCAGGTGCAGGTCGATGTGCTGCTCGCCCAGATCGAGGAGACCGAATAGGATGCCCGGGCGCTTTTTCGACGAATGGCAGGTTGGTGATCGCATAACTCACCAGCCGAGCCGCACCGTGACCGAGACGGACAATCTCCTGTTTTCGGCGATGACGCACAACATGCAGCCGCTGCACCTCGACGCAGAGACGGCAAAGGCCAGCGAATTCGGGCAGATCCTGGTGAACTCCACCTTCACCTTCAGCCTGGCTGTCGGCCTCTCCATCGCGGACACCACGGTCGGTACGCTGGTCGCGAATCTTGGCTTCGACAAGGTAGTGACGCCCAAGCCGACGTTCATCGGCGATACTCTGACCTGCTCGACTGAAGTGGTGGAGACGCGTGAAAGCAAGTCCCGCCCGCAGCAAGGCATCGTGGTGTTCCGGCACGAGCTGACGAACCAGCGCGGCGAAGTCGCGCTGTCGATGCTACGAACCACTCTGTTGCGCAGGAAGCCTGCCTGAAGGAATGGCCGGAGGCGCCTCGCTCCGGCCGTTCACTCTTCCATTTGTTCGCTGAGAGACCGGGAGGCCCCCTTCAAGGCTTCCTTCAGGCGCGGCAGTTCGCAGCGCAGCGCCGCGCCGATGCCGATCATGACCAGCGCATGGCTGGGGCGACCGCCCTTCCATACAGGCGCCGCGATGACGGTGACGCCGGAAAGGTAGTTCCCGGCGTCAACCGCGACCCCACTTTGCCGCGCGTCCTCGATCTGCGCCAGCCAGTCCTCCCATGCAGGAGGCTCGTCCCACCTCAGCTGGTCGAAACGGGACTTCAGGTCGGCCGGCGCGTATCCACCGAAGGCGGCGATGCAGCGCCCGGTGGCCGATACGAGTGCGGGAAACCGGCTCCCCACCTGTGTGGAAAGCTGGAAGTTCTGCCCTGACTGCGACATCGCCGTCACGATGATGTGATCGAGCCCGAACACCTGCACCCCGAGGGTCGTTGTGCCGAATTCGCGGGCGAGACGATCGAGCGCGGGCTGCGCGAGGTCATTGAAGCGGTCTCGCCGCAGCCACGCCCGCGCCAGGGTAAGCACCCCGGCATCCAGCGCATACCGCTTCGTATCCGGGTCAAAAGCCACGAATTCCTCGGCCACGAGCGCGCGCAGCACATAGAGGCAGGTGCTGGGGACAAGCCCCAGTTCGCGCGCAATGGCCTGCACCCCCATGGGCGATCCCCGCTTTCCCAGAAGCCGGAGGATGGCCGCCGCCCGGGCGATGGCCGGGGCCTTACTCGCTGGGGGAAGAGTGTCTTTGTTCATCGTTCAATATATAGAACATCATTCAATATTTACAAGAAGGAGGGCGCCATGTCAGGAAGCGGCTGAACACAAGAACAGCCCCGCGTCTACGAATCGAGCGGGAGGGAACGGGACGGTTGATGGCCAAGGTGATTTCAGGGCTGACCGACTACACGCGTTATGCGGACGCACAGGCGCACGCCTCATCTGCAGCGCTGTGGCAACTCTTCGACGGCGACCGCGAGCACCTTAATATCGCTCACGAATGCGTCACCCGCCATGCCGATGGCAGAGGCCGCGCCGCCGTCCGGATCGCCCATGCCGATGGTGTGGACGAGGTGTTGAGCTTCGACACGATCTCCGCCGGTGCTGCGCAGTTCGCGCACTGGCTTGACCGCGAAGGCATCCAGCCCGGGGAGCGCATCGCCTTCATGCTGGAGCCCTCGCTGCCGTTCTATGTCTGCCTTTTCGGCGCGATGCAGACCGGCGCGATCTCCGTCCCGCTGTTCACGCTCTTCGGGCCCGATGCGCTGCGCCTTCGGGTGGGGGACTGCGAGCCTTCGATCCTGATCACCAATGCCGAAAAGGCCGAACTGGCGCGCTCCGTCGCGGTTGACGGCAAGCCCCGCGTGATCGTCGCCGACGATGCGTTCCTTGCGTCCATCGCCGAACTGCCGACCACGTACACGCCCAGAACCCGTGCCAACGACATGGCGGTGTTCCAGTACACCAGCGGCACCACGCGCGAGCTGCCCGAAGCGGTGAAGCACTCGCATCGCACGCTGGTGACGCTGATGTTCGCGGCACTCTACGGCACCGGCATCCGTCCCGGGGATGAGTTCTTCTGCCCGTCGAGCCCGGCCTGGGGGCATGGCCTCTGGCATGGCACGCTGGCGCCGTTGGCGATGGGCGTGACCACGGGCACCTTCGCGGGACGCTTCGATCCGGTGCGCCTGATGAAGGCGCTGGATGACTTCGGCATCACCAACATGTCGGCGGCTGCAACCCATTACCGCATGATGAAGAACAGCGGAAAGGCTGCGGATTTCACTTTCCGCTTCAACAAGCTGTCCTTCACCGGCGAACCTATCGACCCGGCCACGCTGGAGTGGATCGACCAGTGGTTCAAGGTTCCCGCCTGCTCCATGTACGGGACGACCGAGATCGGCGTGGTGCTGGTCAATTATCCCGGCGCGCAGGACTTTACCGTCAAGCCGGGATCACTCGGAAAGGCCGTTCCGGGGCAGAAGCTCGAAGTGCAGCGCCCTGACGGCTCGGTGTGCGATCCGGGCGAGATCGGCGAACTGATGCTGTGGCGCGGCGGCGGGTGGATGACCACCAAGGACCGCGCGAAGACGGACGAAGACGGGTATTTCTATCACTGCGGCCGTGCGGACGACGTCATCATCTCAGCGGGTTGGACGATGAGCGCCGTCGAGATCGAGAACACGATGCTCCGTCACGACAATGTGATGGAATGCGGAGTGATCGGCGTGCCGGACGAGAAGCGCGGGCAGGTGGTCAAGGCCTTCGTGGTCGCCAATCGCCCCGGCGACGACGCCTTCGTCCGTGAGCTTCAGGACTTCACCCGCGAGCGCCTGGCCCAGCACGAATTCCCGCGCCTCGTCGAATTCGTCGACGAACTCCCCAAGAACCCTGCCGGCAAGGTCCACCGCAAGATGCTGCGGGACCGCGAGGCCGCGAAAGCCGCCGAAGTCGTCAGCTGAACATAACTCGAGATCCAGGAGAGTACGAGAAAATGGCCACCACAGCTGAACCGAAGAACAAGTTCCCCAAGATCACGGAGGAAGGTCTCGACGATCTGCGCCAGCGCATCGGCGTCAAGATCGAGAACACCGTCGAGCCCTGGAACTACGAAGCCAGCCGCGACGCGATCCGCCATTACGCGCATGGCATCGGCGACGACAATCCGCTCTGGTGCGACCCTGAATACGCGGCCAAGACGAAGTACGGCTCGATTGTCGCGCTGCCTTCGTTCCTGTTCACCACGAGCCGCATCATCTCGGGCTACTGCGGCGGTCTTTCGGGCGTTCACGCCATGTGGGCAGGGGCCGACTGGACCTGGCACAAGCCGGTGCTGCGCAACGACACCATCAAGGCCGAGGCCTATCTGAAGGACTTGGTCGAGCACCAGACCAAGTTCGCCGGCCGCTCCTTCCAGCAGATCTATCACGTCGACTTCTACAATCAGCACGGCGACCACGTTGCCGGCGCCGACAGCTGGGTGTTCCGCACCGACCGCGACGAGGCGCGCGAGCGCGGCACCAAGTACACCGAAGCCCGCGGCCGTGTTGAGCCCTTCACGCAGGAGCAGCTCGACGAGTTCTACGACATCTATGACCGCGAAGAGATTCGGGGCGCCACTCCGCGCTACTTCGAGGACGTGAATGTCGGCGACAAGTTGCCGCCGATGATGAAGGGCCCGATGACCGTCACCGGCTTCATCTGCTATGCGCAAGGGTGGGGCGGTCTTTACATCCGCGCCAACAAGCTGGCCTACAAGATGCAGAAGGCGCACCCGGGCCTTGGCATCCGCAACCGCTTCAACGTGCCGGACTGTCCCGAGCGCGTGCACTGGGACGAGGCCTTCGCTCTCGAAGTCGGCGCTCCGGGCGCTTACGACTACGGCCCGGAGCGCTGCTCGTGGCTGACGCACCACATGACCAACTGGATCGGCGACGACGGCTTCCTGCACAAGTCGAATTGCCAGATCCGCCGCCACAACCCGGATGGTGACGCGATCATCATCACCGGTGAGGTGACCCGCAAGTTCGAAGAAAACGGCAAGAAGTACGTGGAAGTCGCGCAGAAGGCGACGACTCACCGCGGCGAACTCTCCGCCTTCGGCACCGCCGTGGCGGAATTGCCGAGCCGCGCGTAAGCGAAAGGGTGATCTCCACCGCCGCCGGGCATAAGCTTGGCGGCGGAAAGCCCGCGGGGCGAAAGGATGCGCCACCGGCAGGAGAGATCTTGGATATGATTACGGAAGGCAAGCCCGCCTTTCCAAGGGCCGCGATGCTACCGGCGCCGTGCTTCTCACGCGGAGGTCGCGCATGACGACGGGCGATGAAGCGCCCTGGAAGGGGCCCCTGTCCGGTGTGCGGGTCATCGACTTCACCCGCGTTCTTGCCGGTCCGGCGGCCAGTCTGGCGCTCGCCGATCTTGGCGCCGAGGTGTTCAAGATCGAGCCGCCCGGAACGGGCGATGAAACGCGCACCTTCCCGCCGATCCGGGACGGAGAAAGCCACTATTACCTGGCCGTGAATCGCGGCAAGAAGTCGATCGTCGTCGATCTGAAGAGCGAAGAAGGCCTGGGCCTCGTGCGCGACCTCGCCGCGCGCTGCGATGTGCTGGTGGAGAATTACAGGCCCGGCGTGATGGACCGGCTGGGGCTGGGCTGGGAGGAGATGCGCGCGATAAACCCGCGGCTGATCTACTGCTCGATCTCCGGCTACGGCCAGACCGGCCCGTTGCGGGATCGGCCGAGCTTCGACATCGTGCTCCAGGCGATGTCGGGGGCGCTGTCGATGAACGGGGAGCGCGACGGGCTGCCCACCAAGCTGGGTATACCGCTTGGCGATCTGGTGGGGGGGATCAATGGCCCGATCGGCATCCTCTCGGCGCTTTATGAGCGGGAGCGGACGGGGCGCGGTCGCCATATCGACATCAGCCTGCTTGACGGCCTTATGGGGATGCTCGGCTACATCGCGCAACTGGCCTTCTTCAACGGCACGGACCCGGAGCGGGTGGGCTCACAGCATCCCAACCTGGTGCCCTACGGCATCTTCCCGGCCCGCGACGGTTCCATCGTCGTCGCGTGCCTGACGCCGAGCTTCTGGGGCCGCGTCTGCCAGTCGATCGGCAGGGGCGAGTTGTGCGAGGACCCGCGGTACGATACGCTCGAGAAGCGGCGTGACGCGCGCGAAGAGGTCAACGCCCTCGTATCGGCGTTCACCTGCCGCCACAGCGTCGACGAGCTTGTCGCCATCTTCACCCGGCACGAAGTGCCGCATGCGCCGATCCTCGGCGTCACCGATGCGCTTTCGCACCCGCAGGCGAAGGCGCGCAACATGGTCGTCGAAGCCCAGCACGCGAGCCTTGGGACAATTCCCATCGTCAACCGATCGATCCGCTTCACGGACACCGAGCAACCCATTCCCGAAGCGCCGCCCGTGCTTGGCCAGCACACCGAAGCGATCCTTTCCGAGGTGCTCGATCTATCGCCCGAGCGGATCGCGTACCTGAAGGCTCAGGGGGTCGTTGCCTGAACAGGAGGGTGCGCTAACACGGGAACCCATGCCAGGCAGAGCTTGCTAGACGGGAAGAGAGAGCGCTATGAACGACCTGCGTTTCGACAACCGCGTTGCGGTGATCACCGGCGGCGGACGCGGGCTTGGACGGGCTCATGCCCTGCTGCTGGCGAGCCGCGGCTGCCGGATCGTCGTCAACGACCCCGGTCTGTCCATGGCGGGCGATGCGACCGGGGAAGGCCCAGCCGAGGTGCTGGCGGCCGAGATACGGGCTCTTGGCGGCGAGGCTGTCGCGAATGTCGACACGGTCGCAACGCAGGAGGGCGGCAAGGCCATCATCGATGCCGCGCTGGAGGCTTTCGGCCGCATCGACATCCTGATCCACTCGGCCGGGAACGTCCGGCGAGGCTCGCTTTCAAGCCTTCCCTACGACGACTTCACCGCCGTCCTCGATGTCCACCTGAAAGGCGCTTACCACGTCGTGCGGGAGGCGTTCCCGCACATGATGGCGCAACGCTATGGCCGCATCGTGCTGACCAGTTCGATCAACGGGCTCTACGGCAAGGCGGACAATGTCACGTATTCCATGTGCAAGGCGGGCTTCATGGGATTGTCGAACACAGCGGCCATCGAGGGGCAGCATGCCAACGTGCGCTCCAACCTCATCGTGCCGGCGGCGGTGACGCGGATGTCGGACGGCATCGACACCAGCAAGTTTCCCCCCATGGAGCCCGAGATGGTGGCTCCCATGGTGGGCTATCTGTGCCATGAGGATTGTGAAGTCACGGGCGAGATGTACATCGCCATGGGAGGGCGCCTCGCCCGCGCCTGGGTGGCCGAGAACAGCGGCGTCTACAGGACGGACTGGAGCCTCGAAGGCGTTGCGGAGCAGATTGGCGCGATTCGCGAGGCCGGGAAGCCGCTGGCCTTCCCGCCGGTGCCGGACGGGCAACTGGACCATCTCTTGCATGGCTTCGCGATGATCCGCGAAAACGCCTGAAGACGGGAGCCGGTCCGCCCGGCCTCCTTGCAGATGCTGGGGGTGCCACGGGTTACAGGCAACGCCGGCGACCCGTGGCAGAGGATCAGGGCCTGCCGACCGAAACGTAGTGGAACCCCGCCTCGCGCATCTCCTGCGGCTTGTAGATGTTCCTGAGGTCGACGAGGACGGGCACCTTGGCCAGCGTCTTCACCCGGTCCATGTCGAGGGCGCGGAAGGCGTCCCATTCGGTTACGATGACGACTGCATCCGCACCGTTGATGGCGGCGTAGGGATCGCCCGCCATTTCCACGTCCGGCATCAGCGGTCGGGCGCTCTCCATGCCCTCGGGATCGAAGGCGGCGACGCTGGCTCCAGCGTCGAGGAGGGTCTGCGCTATCGCGATTGCCGGTGAATCGCGCATGTCGTCGGTGTTCGGTTTGAAGGTCAGCCCGAGCATGGCCACCCGCTTGCCGCGTGCGGCTTCGGCCCCGCCCATGGCCTCCACCACCTTGCGGCCCATGGCGCGCTTGCGGCTTTCGTTGACCATCGAGACGGCTTCCACGATGCGCAGGGGGCTCTCGTAGTCTTCGGCCGTCTTGAGGAGCGCGAGCGTGTCCTTGGGGAAGCAGGAGCCGCCGTAGCCGGGACCGGCGTGCAGGAACTTCTTGCCGATGCGCCCGTCCAGCCCGATGCCGCGCGCCACATCCTGCACGTCGCCCCCGACCTTCTCGCAAAGATCGGAAATCTCGTTGATGAAGGTGATCTTGGTCGCGAGGAAGGCGTTGGCGGCGTACTTGATGATCTCGGCCGAACGGCGCGAGGTGAACAGGATTGGGGACTCGTTGAGGAACAGCGGTCGGTACACCTGGCGCATCACGTCACGACCGAAATCGTCCTCCGCGCCGATCACGATGCGGTCGGGCCGCTTGAAATCGCCGATGGCGGCGCCTTCGCGCAGGAATTCCGGGTTCGACACGACCGACACGCGGTGCGGAGTGCCGCTTTCCGCCAAGATCAGTTCGACCTTGTCGCCGGTGCCCACCGGAACGGTCGATTTCGTGACGACGACGGCGTCGTTCGCCAGGTTCTCGCCGATTTCACGGGCAACGGCATGGACGAACGACAGATCCGCATGACCATCCCCGCGCCGCGAGGGAGTGCCGACGGCGATGAAGATGGCGCTCGCATCGCGGATGCCCTCGGCCAGTTGGGTGGTGAACGACAGGCGACCGGCCTTCGCGTTGCGGTCGACAAGGGCGTCGAGCCCCGGCTCGTAGATTGGCATGATCCCGTCATGCAGGCGATCGATCTTGGACTGGTCCTTGTCGATGCAGACGACATCGTGGCCGAAATCGGCGAAGCAAGCCCCGGACACCAGACCGACGTAGCCGGAACCCACCATTGCAATCTTCATGTGAACCTCTTTGGAGGGAAATTAGGAGCGCCTTAGAGGCTGCGGGAAGGAAGGGAAAGGACGCCGCGAGGTTTCGTCAGGAGCATCTATGTTGGCGTGATGCGCGTCAGAGGCCCGTGTAACTGCGGAACCAGTCCACGAAACGCGGCACGCCTGTCTCGATGGGCGTGGAGGGAGCGTAGCCCGTATCTCGCGTCAGTGCCGCGATGTCCGCGTATGTGGCGTGCACGTCACCCGGCTGCATCGGCAGGAGATTGCGCTGGGCCTTGCGGCCGCAGGCGTCCTCCAGCACCTCGATCAGGCGCAGCAGGTGTTCGGAGCGGTGATTGCCGATGTTGTAGAGCGCGTGCGGCTTGACGCTGCCGCCTGCCTTTTCCTTGCCATCGTCAAGCGGCGGCCGGTCGAGGCAGGCGAGGACGCCGGCCACGATGTCGTCGATATAGGTGAAGTCGCGGCTCATCTCGCCGTGGTTGTACACGTCTATGGGACGATCGGTCAGGATCCGCTCGGCGAACTTCCACATGGCCATGTCCGGCCGGCCCCAGGGGCCGTAGACGGTGAAGAAGCGCAGGCCCGTGAGCGGCAGGCGGAACAGGTGAGCGTAAGTCTCGCTCATAAGTTCATCCGCCTTCTTGGTGGCGGCGTAAAGCGAGACAGGCGTGTCAGCGCGGTCTTCCACCGCGAAGGGCAGCTTCGCATTGCCGCCGTAGACCGAACTGGAACTTGCATAGACCATGTGCTCGACCCCGCGAGCGCGGGCCAACTCGAGCATGTTGACGTGGCCCGCCAGGTTGGAGGCTACGTAGGCGTGTGGGTTCTCAAGCGAATAGCGCACGCCCGCCTGAGCGCCGAGATGGACGATCGTGGGGAAGGAGAAGGGCGCCATGGCCCGGGTAAGCGCAGCCATGTCGGAGAAATCGAGCGGAAGAAAGTGGAAGAGGTCACCGTGCCGACGGGAGAGCTGCTCAAGCCGGGCCTGCTTCAGTGAAACGGGATAGTAATCGTTGAGATTGTCGATCCCGACCACGGGTTGACCGCGCGTCATCAGCGCCTCGGCGACGGCAGCTCCGATGAAGCCTGCCGCTCCCGTGACCAGAACGGTTGAACCCTCGCGCGTCATGCCTGCCTCCATCTGCTACCCCCGCCTCATGCCGGCTCGCAGGCAGGCGCTAGCCCAAAACGGTGGGGGAGGCGATAATCCTTCAGCGGTAAAGGGATGCGCATGCGAATGGGACGCGCAGGTGCGGGTTTCCTCCGGCGGCGGTTCTGCCAGGGACAGGCGGTCAGGCAGGGGCGTGACCGCGCACCTCGGCCAGCCTTCGCTCCCAGTTGAGAGCATGCTCCACAATAGTCGTCAGGTCATCGTACTTCGGCACCCAGGGCAGCGTATCCTTGATGCGGGCGTTATCGGAAATGAGCGAAGCGGGGTCGCCCGCGCGCCGTCCTTCAAGGCGGCGGTCGATCTTCCGGTTGGTCACGCGATCGACCGCATCGAGCACCTCCAGGACTGAGAAGCCACGTCCGTAGCCGCAGTTCATGGTCATGGACCGGCGGGGCTGTGCGATCAGGGCCTCCAGCGCAAGGACGTGTGCATCGGCCAGATCCGAGACGTGGATATAGTCGCGCACGCCCGTCCCGTCGGTGGTGTCGAAGTCGGTGCCAAAGACCTTGACGTGGCCGCGCTTGCCCAGTGCCGCTTCGACCGCAACCTTGATGAGGTGCGTGGCCCCCACGGTCGACTGCCCCGTCCGCCCGTACGGATCTGCACCCGCCACGTTGAAATAGCGCAGCGCGCAGTAGCTGAGGGGATGGGCAGTCGCCACGTCTGCCAGCATGAACTCCGTCATCAGCTTGGACATCCCGTAGGGATTGATCGGCGCACGCGGCGTGTCCTCCGTCACGGGTGACACTTCGGGGACGCCATAGGTCGCCGCCGTCGAGCTGAAGATGAAGTGCGGTACGCCGGCGGTCACGGCAGCTTCGATGAGGGTGCGGCTCTTGGCGGTGTTGTTGTGGTAGTACTTCAGCGGGTTCTCGACGGATTCCGGGACGACCACCGAGCCCGCGAAATGCATAATCGCGCCCTTGCCGTTGCCCATTCCCTGTTCGGCGAAGATGCGCGCCAGCAGCGGCGCGTCCTCGATGTCTCCTTCGTAGAACGGCACCCCTTCGGGCACCGCGAAGCGAAAGCCGGTTACCAGACTGTCGATGACGGCAACCCGCCACCCGGCGTCCTGAAGGGCAAGAACGGCATGGCTGCCGATATAGCCGGCACCGCCGGTGACAAGAACGGTATGGTCGCGTGTCATCGCATTGCCCGATCCGCAAAGAGGCGCGGCCAAGATCGCGCCGAAAGACTTGGACGCGCTGGCGATATGCAAAATACCGGCGCCGGTCAAACCGCTGACGGCGCGCCGTCCTGCATGTAATCCCTTTGCGCAGGCCGCGGCGCGATCAGGGGCTTGTCTTCGTTCGACTGCCCCTGTCCTGGCTGGCGCGACCGGCAATTCGGTGCATGCGATCGCTTCATCGGAGAATCGCGCTCAGGACCCCGTGCCTGCCTCCGGCGTCTTGGCGTTATTGGCGGGTGCGACGTCATGTCCGCGCTCGTCGTTTGCCAGCGCTCCGACGAACTGGTGAAGCCAGTGGAAGACGTCTTCGTCCCGCACCGATGCCAGCAGGCGCTGGTGGCGCCGCTTGCGCTCGTCCAGCGGCATGTCGAGCGCGCGCTTGATGGTCTCCGCGACGTGTTCTACCGAATGCGGATTAACCAGGAGGGCCTCCTTGAGCTGGATTGCCGCCCCGGCGAACTGCGAGAGGATGAGGACGCCCGGGTTCTCCGGATCCTGCGCCGCGATGTATTCCTTCGCGACCAGGTTCATGCCGTCGCGCAGCGGGGTAACGAGGCCGACCTCCGCCGCCCGGTAGAAGCCGGCAAGCTGGGAACGTGGATAGCCCCGGTTAACATAGCGGATGGGCACGAAGTCGAAGTCGGCGTGAGCACCGTTGATGTGCCCGGTCTTGCGCTCCAGATCCTCGCGGATCTGCTGGTAGCTGGCGACGTCCCCACGGCTGGGGGGCGCAATCTGGAGGAGCACGGCCCGACCGGCCATGTCCGGATGATCGGCCAGGAAGCGGCTGAAGCTTTCGAAGCGTTCGCCGAGCCCCTTCGAGTAGTCAAGGCGATCGACACCGATGAGGATCTTGCGGCCACGCACGCTGGCCTTGAGGCGCTGGCAGGCTTCCTGCGCTTCCTCACCGGCGGCGGCCTGCGTGAACTCGGCAAAATCGATGCCGATGGGAAAGGCGCGCGCGATCACCCGCCGGCCTTTGTAGTCGATCGAATTGTCGAGATTTACCGCAAGGCCCATCTCCTTCTGCACGTAATGCAGGAAGCTCTCCAGCCACTCCGTCGTCTGGAAGCCGATGACGTCGTATTCCAGCATGGAGGCGACCAGCCGCTCGTGGAACGGCAGGGACGCCAGCAGACGCGTGGGCGGCCAAGGCGTATGCAGGAACAGCCCGATGCGGTTTTTCACGCCTTTCCCGCGCAGGATCGATCCGAGCGGCAGCAGGTGATAGTCGTGGACCCATACAAGGTCGTCGGCTTCGATCAGCGGGAAGACGGAATGGGCGAAGCGCTCGTTGACCCGCTCGTAACCCTCGCTGAAGTTGCGGTCGTATTCGGTGAGATCGATGCGGTAGTGGAACAGCGGCCACAGCGTGCGGTTGGCGTAGCCGTTGTAGTATTCGTCGATGTCCTGAGGCTCGAGGTCGATCGTGGCGGTCGTTATGTCCTCGTTGCGCTGCATGTCGAGGTGGCCGGTAAATTCGGCCGTTTCCTGCCCCGACCAGCCGAACCAGATGCCGCCATGTTCGCGCAGCGCGGAATTGAGCGCTACGGCCAACCCGCCCTGTGCGCCCGCGGCGCCTGCGGCGCTGGGTACGCTGACCCGGTTGGAAATGACGATCAGGCGGCCCATGGCGTGTATTCCCCTCGCTCCCGAGAACGTTTGATGTGCGCGGCGGGCCCGGCAGGGCGACGCGCAAAAGGCGGAACGACCGCCGCTTTTTCAGCGCCAGTCCCGCCAGGACCGGGACAGCTGCCCGGCGCAGTTGATGATACCCACTAGCGAATAGGTCTGGGGAAAGTTCCCCCACAGTTCCCCAGTTTCGAAATCCATGTCCTCGGAGAGCAGGCCGGAGCGGGTGCGGTGGCCGAGCATGGCCTCGAAGATGCGACGCGCTTCCTCATCCTCCCCGCTGCGATGCAGGGCTTCGATCAGCCAGAAGGTGCAGATGTTGAAGGCGGTCTCGGGAAGCCCGAAATCATCCTCGCTGTCGTAGCGCAGCATGTGTTCGCCCCGGCGAAGAGCCTTCTGAACTGCCTTCAGGGTGGCCTTGAACTTCGGGTCCTCGGGCGCAAGGTAGCGCAGTTCGACCATCTGCAGGAGGCTTGCGTCGAGCTGGGAGCCGCCAAAGCTCGCAGCGTAATGACCGCCGGCCTCGTGCCCCTCGACCTCGTGCCAGGCACCCGCATCGATGTTGCGGCGCACCGCATCGGCTCGCTGGCGCCAGAACGTCGCGCGGTCGTCAAGGCCGAGGTAGTGGGCAGCGTTGGCCAGCCGGTCGCAGGCAGCCCAGCTCATGACGCTCGAATACGTGTGGACGGCCGTGCGCGTGCGCAGTTCCCACAGGCCGGCGTCGGGCATGTTGTGAGTCTTCCACGCCATCTCGCCGACCTGCTCGAGGCTGCGGAAATCGTCCTCGTTGGCGATGCGCAGCAGCCGCTGATCCACGAAGCCCTGGATGGAGGGCAGGACGATCTGGCCGTAGCAGTCGTTCTGTACCTGATAGTAGGCGGCGTTGCCGATGCGCACCGGACCGGTGTTGCGGTATCCCGGGAGGTCCGCAGCCTCCCACTCGATGATTTCCTTCGCCCCGCTGACGGCGTAGAGCGGCTGGATGACCCCGTCGGGCGCATCGGCGACGATGTTGCGCAGGTACCGGAGGTACTTCTCCAAAACGTCGAGAGCGCCGAGATGGTTCAGGGCCTGGACCGTGTAGTAGGCGTCCCGAATCCAGCAGTAGCGGTAATCCCAGTTCCGCTGGCTTCCGGGCGCTTCGGGAATGGACGTGGTGAGTGCCGCGACGATGGCGCCCGTCTCTTCGTGCTGGCACAGCTTGAGGGTGATGGCGGCGCGGATGACCGCGTCCTGCCAATCGAGCGGCGTGGCAAGCCCGCGGACCCACAGCCGCCAGTAGTTCGCTGTGCGCTGGAGCATCGTCTCCAGATCGTGCTCCACGTTGCCGGCGAACGGCTCGTCCGGGCCGAGGAAGAAGTGCAGGGCCTTCTCCAGTCGGAACCAGCGTTCGTCCAGGACGTACCCGACGGGGGCGTCGGTAGTCAGGCGCATGGCGTTGCGTTCGACCAGATAGCGGATGTGGTTCGATCCCTGCGTCATCGGCGCGAGGCGGGCGCCGTAGCCGCTCATCGGGGTAAGGATCGTGCGGATGCGCGGAGAGCCGGATACGGGGCGGACGATGCGGGCGAAGGCGACCGGGCGATACATGCGGCCCGAACGCTCGAACCGCGGCGCGAAGTCAAGGATCTCGACAGCCCCGCCGGTCGCATCTTCCAGGCGCGTCACGAGAATCGGCGTGTTGCGCAGGTAGTGCTGGTGCACCGACACCTGGTTTTCCAGCTCGAACCGCCAGGTGCCGGCATCCTTCCCATCATCCCCGCGCAAAAGCGCGCAGAAGGTGGGGTCGCCATCCACCCGGGGCACGCAGCCCCACACGAACGCTCCGGCCTCATCGATGAGGGCGCTGACCTGACAGTTGCCGATCGGCCAGAGTTCGAGGGATGTCGGTGAGAGCGGTGTCATCTGGGCGGTTCTCCCTTGAAAGCAGCAGCGTGAAGCCCCGTTTCGAGCCAGGCGTGAACGGCAGTCACGCTATCGAGACGAAAGCTGGCGGCGGTGGGGCGCGGCGCGCCCACGAGAATGCCGCGTCCCCCCAGATCGCGGGCGACGTGGAAAGCGTCCTCGTCTGTCACGTCGTCGCCGAGGAAGGTGGGACGCGCCTCGCGAAAATGGGGAAGCTGCATGAACCGGGCGACGGCACTGCCCTTGTCGGAACCTGGCATCGTCACTTCCACCACCTGCTTGCCGTGCTTGACCTCGAGGTCGAACGTGGCGGCAAGCTCCTGTGCGTGCAGCAGCAGCGCGTCCCTTGCCTCTGGATGGTGGCGATAATGCACGGCTGCGCTGAACGGCTTGGGCTCGACCAGCAAGCCGCCGTGCCTTTCGCTAAAAGCCTGAAGCGCCCCCACGACCGCGCCGGGCAGCGGTGAGGCGAGCGGCTCCGTCGGCTGCCCGCCGCCGGGCCGGAATTCACCGCCGTGCGATCCTGCAAGGGCCACCTCCACCGGGCCAAGGAGACTCTCCAGCGCGGCTATCGAGCGACCCGTCACGATCGCGAGCCGATTGTCGAGCGCCCGTGAAAGCTCTTCTACCAGCTCACGCAGGCGTGGGGAGACGCGCACATCGTCCGGGTGCTCGGCAATTTCCACGAGGGTGCCGTCGAAATCCAGGAAGAGCGCGGTCCCGGCAAGCGAAAGCGGCGAAGGCATCTCAAGTGCACGGCCTGCACTGTCACCGGACACTCGATGCGCCGCCGGTGACGGGCCGTCGCTCGAAGAGGTCATCTATATTCCGCCTTGCACCAGGTTTATGCCTCGGGAAAAGAGGCAGCCAAAAGGTCCGGACGCATGCTGCGCCGCGATTGCACCCTCGTCAACCGATAGGGCGGCGGAGTGTTCCACTATGGATTTCGCCTGTTTGAACCGCGGCTTTTCCTGCTGCATTGCAGCGGCTGACGCGAAAAGCCATTTTCCACCTTGCGACGTTCTGAGACGTTGGTGCATCCGTTTCCCGCTCTCGAAGACGGTGACAATTTGGCGTTTTCGGATATCAGACCGGCAAGAACGCTGTTGAAGGATCTGGAATGAAGAAGATTGTAGCATTCGACCTTGATGGCACCCTGGCACTGAGCAAGCAGCCGCTGACCGACGAGATGGCGGAACTGCTGGCGCAACTTCTCACCGTCGCGCAGGTGGCCGTCATTTCCGGCGGCGACTGGCCGCAGTTCGACAAGCAGGTGGCGAGCCGTCTCCCCGCCCATGCCGACCTCTCCCGCCTTTGGATGCTGCCCACCAGCGGCGCGAAGCTCTACCGCCATCAGGATGGCACGTGGAACGCCATCTACGCCGAGCTTTTCACTGACGAACAGAAGAAGGAGATCTTCGATGCGTTCGACGCCTCGCTGACGGCAACCGGCTTCACGCCGGAGGAAACCTGGGGAGAGCGGATCGAGGATCGCGGCAGCCAGATCACCTTCTCCGCTCTGGGGCAGCAGGCGCCGCTGCACGCCAAGGAAGCCTGGGACCCGGATTTTGCGAAGCGCAAGGTGATACAGGCCGATCTGGTGAAGCGCCTGCCGGGCGTCTCCATCAATCTGGGTGGGGCCACATCGGTGGACGTGACCCAGCCGGGCGTCGACAAGGCCTGGGGGCTCAAACGTCTCGCCGAGCACAGCGGTGTAGCCGAAGCCGACATGCTCTTCATCGGCGACGCCATCTTCCCGGGCGGCAACGACTATCCGGCCAAGGCGATGGGGCTCGACACCGTCTGTGTCCGCGATCCCGAGGATACGACTAACGTCATCACGGCGATCATCGCCTGCCAGAAGGGCGGCTGAGGGGCCGGCGGTCCTTTGTGAGGCGGGCATGACGGGGATCTGATGTCCGCTTTCTATCTGACCTTCGTGGCGACCCTGCTTGCGGGCTTCGGTGCACGGGACCAGCTCACGGTCGCCGGGCTATCTCTGCGGCAGGGCCGAAGGCCCGCCGTGCTGGTTGTGGCGATGGTCATCACCGTCGTCACTGCCGCCGCCGCCGCCTACCTTGCCACGATCATGCTGGCGCAGCTTCCGCCGCCCGCGCGGACTCTCTTCGCCGCGCTGGCGTTGGGGATAGCGGGCTTGGAATCGCTGGTGCTCGCGCCGCGGAACAGTCCGCGCGAACCCACCAATTCGCTCGGCGCGCTGATGCTGGTGCTGCTTGCCCGGCAGGCAATGGACGCAGCGCGCTTCCTCGTCTTCGGCATGGGCGTGGGAATGGCCGGACCCTGGGCGGCTGGGGCGGCCGGTGCTCTTGCGGGCTTCGTCCTGATGCTCTTCGCGTGGCGCCGCCCGGAATTGTTGAGTTCGCCCGTCGTGCCGCAGGTCCGGCGATTGGCCGGTGCCCTGCTGCTCGTTGCGACGGTGGCCCTGTTCCTGCAGGAATTTGCGCTCGTCTGATCGCTTTTTGCAATCAAACTCAGCCTTTCCATGTGCGTTGTCAGCGCATACTTCTGTTCACAACGCATCAAATCGCCGTAGCGAGAGGAGCAAACATGACTTCCAAGGACAACTCGAAGGCCGCCCTGATCGACAGCCTGAACGGGCTGCTGGCGGATACCTTTGCGCTCTACGTGAAGACCAAGAACTACCACTGGCACGTTAAGGGGCCGCAGTTCCATGACCTGCATCTCCTGTTCGACGCACAGGCGACTGAAATCTTTGGCCTCACCGACCTTATCGCGGAACGCGTGCGAAAGCTTGGCGGAAGGACGCTGACATCGATCGGTTCGATCGCGGCGAAGACCTCCATCGACGATAGCGACGACACCAACCTCGACGCGAAGGGTATGGTGAAGCAGCTGTTCGATGACAACACCGCCTACGTCGCAACGCTCAAGGCAACGAAGGAACTGGCGGGTGAAGCCGGCGATAACGCAACGGACGGCATCATCGACGACTGGACCGACCAGGCCGAGCAGCGCGCGTGGTTCCTGCGCGAGATCATCGCCTGACAACTTCCGATGGAAGATGGGGGATGCTAGATGTCCCCCATGTCCACCATCAAGATCATCGAAGGCGCTGACGACAGCGCCATTGCCGCATGGCTGACGGAACGCCTTGAACGGGCGCTGTCGCATGCGTCGACCATTGCCGTGACGGTCCCGGGCGGCAGTACGCCTTTTCCCATCTTCGACATCCTGGCTGGCAGCGCTCTTCCCTGGGGGCGCATCGCGGTCTGGCCCGGCGACGACCGCATCGTCGCGGAAGACCATCCCGCCAGCAACGTCGGCAAGATCCGGGCGCGGTTGGAACCCGCGGGGGCGACGGTGGTGCCGCTGGAAGAGGGGGCCCGGCCTCCGCATTTCGCGCTGGCCTGGCTCGGCATGGGTGCCGACGGGCACATTGCATCGCTCTTCCCGAATACGGATCCGCAGCCCGATGATGCCCAGCCCGTTCGCCGGTTGAGGCCCGATCCGCTGCCGCCGGAAGCGCCTTTCGACCGTCTGAGCCTGACGATGCCGGCGCTTCTCGACAGCGACGAAATTGTCTTTGTCATCCGCGGGGCCGACAAGCGGGCCGTGTTGGACGGCGCCATCGCCGGCGCGCATGACCTGCCGATCGCCCGGTTCCTTGCCGCATCGCGCGCGCCCGTGACCTGCTTTTGCTGACATTCCTGCCCGCGCCACTGCACCGGGCGCTCTATCGCATAGCGCACCGGGTGCGCGTCCCGATCTGGCGCCTGTTCAGGATTCAGGTCCACGGGGTGCGAGTGATCGCCCTGGACGAAAAGGACCGGCTCCTGCTGGTTCGCCATTCCTACCGGGCTTCCGGATGGATGCCTCCGGGTGGCGGGATCGAGCCGGACGAGGATCCGGTTGAAGCCGCAGCGCGCGAACTGCGTGAGGAAACCGGCTGCCTCCTTTCGCAGGCCCGGCTCCTTGCGGTGCGGGCAGAGGACTTCCACGGAAGCCGAAACATGGTCCGGGTCGTCTTGGGTCGTGCCGCCGGAGCGCCGCAGGCGGACGGGCGGGAGATCGTTCAGGCCCGGTTCTTCGCGCTGGAGGATCTACCAGAAGCGATGCCGGCCGGTTTGAAGGAGCGCCTGCGCGCCTGGGTCTTGACCGAGGGGCGGACGCAGGACGGCACCGCGTGAAGCACAGCGGCGACTAACGAAAAACCCCGCCCGGTTCGCACCGGACGGGGTTTTTTCTGCTTTTCAGCCAGATGGACCTATCAGGCCGCCAGCTTGCGCAGCACGTATTGCAGGATGCCGCCGTTGTTGAAGTATTCCACTTCGTTGGCGGTATCGATGCGGCACAGTGCGGTGAAGGTGAACGTCGTGCCATCCGGACGGGTCACTTCCACCTCTACGTCCTGACGCGGCTTGAGATCGGCTACACCCTTGATCGTGAAGCTGCAGTCGCCGTTCAGGGCCAGGGTGTGGCGGGTCTCGCCGTCCTTGAACTGAAGCGGCAGCACGCCCATGCCGACCAGGTTCGAGCGGTGAATACGCTCGAAGCTCTCGACGATCACGGCGCGTACGCCGAGCAGGTTGGTGCCCTTGGCAGCCCAGTCACGCGAAGAGCCGGTGCCGTATTCCTTGCCCGCCACGACGACCATCGGCGTGCCGTCGGCCTTGTGCTTCTGGGCAACGTCGTAGACCGCGCCGACTTCCTCACCATAGCGGCTCATGCCGCCCTCGATGCCCGGAACCATCTCGTTGCGGATGCGGATGTTGGCGAAGGTGCCGCGCATCATGACTTCGTGGTGACCACGGCGCGAACCGTAGGAGTTGAAGTCCTGCTTGGCGACCTGATGTTCCATCAGCCACTGGCCTGCCGGGCTGTCCGCCTTGATCGAGCCAGCCGGCGAGATGTGGTCGGTGGTGATCGAGTCGCCCAGGATCAGGAGCGGCTTGGCTTCGATGATGTCGGTCACCGGAGCCGGGGTCATCTCCATGCCTTCGAAGTAGGGCGGGTTTGCAACGTAGGTCGAACCGGCGCGCCACGAGTAGGTTTCCGAACCCACGACGTTGATCGCCTGCCAGTGCTTGTCGCCCTTGTAGACGTCGGCATAGCGGGCCTGGAACATCTGGCGGTCGACCGCGGCGGTCATGGTGTCGGCGACTTCGAGGTTGGTGGGCCAGATGTCCTTCAGGAACACCGGCTGTCCTTCCTTGTCACCCTTGGTGGCGGTGCCGATCGGGGTGTTGATGAAGTCCTCCACCACGGTGCCCTTGAGGGCGTAGGCAACGACCAGCGGCGGCGAGGCCAGGAAGTTCGCGCGCACGTCCGGGGACACGCGGCCTTCGAAGTTGCGGTTGCCCGAGATCACCGCACTGGCGACGATGCCGTTCTCGTTGATCGCCTTGCTGATCGGCTCGGCCAGCGGGCCGGAGTTGCCGATGCAGGTGGTGCAGCCATAGCCGACCAGGTTGAAGCCGATGTTGTCGAGGTGCGACTGGAGGCCAGCCTTCTCGAGGTAATCGGTGACGACCTGCGAACCGGGGGCGAGCGAGGTCTTGACCCAGGGCTTGGGCTTGAGGCCGAGTTCGTCGGCCTTCTTGGCGACGAGGCCGGCGGCGACCAGCACGCTCGGGTTGGAGGTGTTGGTGCAGCTGGTGATGGCCGCGATCATGACGTCGCCGTCACCGATGTCGAAGTCCTTGCCTTCGACCGGCACGCGGGCCGGGGTCTTCTTGTAGGTCGCGGCCATGTCGGCGTTGAACACATCATCGACTTCCGGCAGCGAAACCCAGTCCTGCGGGCGCTTCGGACCGGCAAGCGAGGGCACCACGGTGGAGAGGTCGAGTTCGAGGGTCGAGGAGAAGATCGGGTCGGCAGCGCCCGGCTCCATCCAGAAGCCCTGCTCCTTGGCATAGGCTTCGACGAGGGCGATCTGCTCTTCCTCGCGGCCGGTGAGGCGCAGATAATCGATGGTCTTGTCGTCGATGCCGAAGAAGCCGCAGGTCGCGCCATATTCGGGCGCCATGTTGGCCAGCGTCGCGCGGTCCGCCAGCGAGAGCGAGGCGAGGCCGGGGCCGAAGTATTCGACGAAACGGCCGACAACGCCATGCTTGCGCAGCATCGCGGTGCAGGTGAGCACGAGGTCGGTGGCGGTGACGCCTTCCTTCAGCTCGCCGGTGAACTTGAAACCGACGACTTCGGGGATGAGCATGGAGACCGGCTGACCGAGCATCGCGGCTTCAGCTTCGATGCCGCCCACGCCCCAGCCCAGTACGCCCAGACCGTTGACCATGGTGGTGTGGCTGTCGGTGCCGACGCAGGTGTCGGGGTAGGCAACGAGCTGGCCGTTCTGGTCCTCGCTCGACCACACGGCCTTGGCGATGTTCTCGAGGTTGACCTGGTGACAGATGCCGGTGCCCGGGGGAACGGCGTAGAAGTTGTCGAGCGACTTGGAACCCCACTTGAGGAAGTCGTAGCGCTCCATGTTGCGCTGGTACTCGATCTCGACGTTCTCTTCGAAGGCCTTGGGGTGGCCGAACTCGTCAACCATGACCGAGTGGTCGATGACGAGGTTCACGGGAACCAGCGGATTGATCTTGCTGGTATCGCCACCCAGCTTTGCGATCGCATCGCGCATCGCGGCAAGATCGACCACGCAGGGCACGCCCGTGAAGTCCTGCAGGAGAACGCGCGCCGGGCGGTACTGGATTTCAGCGCCGGTAGCGGGGTTCTTCTGCCAGTCGACGATCGCGCGGATGTGATCGGTCGATACCGTGAAGCCGCCGTCCTCGAAGCGCAGCAGGTTCTCCAGCAGGACCTTCATCGAGAACGGCAGGCGGGAAATGTCGCCCAGCTTCTCGGAAGCCTTCTTGAGGGAGTAGTAGGCGACGTCCTTGCCGCCGACGGTCATGGTGCTGCGGGTGCCGAGCGAGTCCTGTCCGACCTGAGTCATAGTGGGCTTTATCCCCTTGTGTGATGCCTCTCGCGGGCTGCCTCGCGGCGCTCCTTTACCGTGTTGCAGTGCGACAGGCGGATTCGTCACGCCGCCGATGCGCGCTTGGGGGACCAACGTCAAGGGGTAGAGCGGTTACCCCAAGGTGTCCTTTTGTGTCCCGCGCGTGCCGATCAGGCAACCGAGGACGATAAGGCCCGCTCCGGCCAGCACGCCCATCCCGAGCTGTTCGCCGAAGATAAGCCAGCCCATCAGCGCAGCCCACAGAAAGCCTGTATATTCCACAGGGACCAGAACCTGCGCTTCGGCCCGAGCATAGCCCCATGAAAGGAAAAGAAGAGCCGTCGTCGCGAGCACCGCGCCCAGCCCCGCCCAGGCAAGGCTCGTGGCATCGGGCATGGTCCAGTAGAAGGGGGAGAAGGCCAGCAGCAGCAGCGCCACGTTCATGTTCTGGAACAGGGCAATCTCCACCGGCCCCGCCAGCATGGCCTGCTTGCGCTGCATGACAAGGTTGAGCGCGTAGAGCACGGCCGACAGCACGATGGCGATCGTGCCCTCCACCGCATCGGGGCCATATTCGCCTGCTCCGAGTCGATCCGCAGCGATGACGATCATTCCGGCAAGTCCCAGCAGGGCGGCAAGGACGGCGTTGGGCCGGATGGTCTCGCCGAGCAGAAGCGCGGCGAACCAGAGCGCGATGATCGGGGCGAAGAAGGAAATAGCCATGCCTTCCGCCATCGGAATGCGAACGAGGCCGTGGAAGAAGAGAGCCGCCATCGCAGCGGTCACGCAGGAGCGCTGGACGTGCAGCAGCGCGACCTTGCGGGTGGGCACCGGACGCCCCTTCGCCAGCCAGAGCGGCAGGGTCAGCAAGGTGGCCATGACGTTGCGCACGAGCAGTGCCGTTCCCACGCCGACCATCAGGGACGCGGCCTTCATCGCCGCGTCCATGACGCTGAACGCGGCAATCCCCGCCACGACGGCCAGCACGGGCGCAAGCGGCGCAGCGGGGCGGGGCTGGAAAGCGACCATGCCTCGCCTGTCGCCCGACGCAAGGTTGTGCGCAAGCAATTCATCGCAGCGACAGGTCGCATGGTTGAAGAAAGAGGCGTATAGGGGCACATCGGGAACGGCCCGCATGGCAACTTTCGTTGCAGGCGCGCTTTCTTCTTCCATCAGGCTCCCAGGGTCTCCAGTCGGGCAGGTTTCAAGGCAATATGGTGAGTTTCAAGCGGTTTGGTTCCGGCGTCGCATCGACGTTGGCGTTGCTCGCATTGAGTGCGCAGGCCGCACAGGCGCAGAAGGGCAGGAACCAGTTGCCCGAGGATCTGCTTCCGGCCGCCGCCGCGACCCCGCAGCCTGCCGCGACAGCGGCGCCCAAGTCCGTGCCGACGGCTCCGGCGACCGCTCCGGCGCAGGGCACCGGGCGTACCGGAACGGGCGGTACCGTCAACGCGCCCGCTCCCGGCCTGCCGGCCCCAGCCGGCTCTGGACCTGTCGTCCAGGAGGTCACGCTGGCAGAGCCGGTGATGCCCTGGACCCTTTCGGATGCGCAGGCCCTGCTCAAGACGATCGAGTACATCGGCAAGGAAGGCCTTGTTCCGGCGGACTACCAGCCCGCCGCTCTCAAGGCCGCGATCGCACGCGGTGAAAGCGATGAACTGGACGCCCTGGCGAGCCGCGTCTTCGGTTGGCTGATCGAGGATCTGCGCGACGGGCGCACCCCCATGACCGCGCGCGTCCAGTGGTTTGCCGTCGATCCGGACCAGGACACCATGCCTACCCAGCAGGTGATGGCACAGGCCCTGTCGGAGCATGACGTCTCTGGTGTCGTCGCCCGGCTCGCGCCGACAAACCCGGACTACGCCGCTCTCAAGGACGCGCTGAACGCGACACCCGCCGCTCAGAAGGAGCGCCGTGCGCTGATCCAGGCGAACATGGATCGCTGGCGGTGGCTCGCTCGTGACCTGGGTACCGTCTACCTCATGACCAACGTGCCGGAATTCCAGCTGCGTCTGGTGGTGAAGGACAAGATCCTGCGCACCTACAAGACGGTGGTGGGCAAGCCTGGCCGCACCGCAACGCCCCAGCTGGCGGAAACCGTCAGCGCAGTGGTCTTCAATCCCACCTGGACGGTCCCGCAGTCCATCGTGAAGGGCGAAGGGCTGGGGGCCAAGGTTCTCAACAATCCCCGCTGGGCCGCGAACAACGGCTACAAGGGCTACAAGAACGCCGACGGCGTGATTACGGTGGTGCAACAGCCGGGGCCGAACAACGCGCTGGGGCTGATGAAGATCGACATGCCCAATCCGCATGCGATCTACCTGCATGACACGCCAGCCAAGTCGTACTTCGACGCGGAAGTTCGTGCGTTCAGTCACGGCTGCATTCGCACCGAGCGTGCGGTGGAGCTGGGCATGACCATGGCGATTCTCGGCGCCCAGATGCCGGCCGCCGAAGCGGCGGAGCTTTCGCGCGCCGGCAAGTACAAGAAGGTTGAGATGACGCGGACGTTCCCGGTCTATCTCACGTACTTCACCTTCGCCCGTTCGATCGACGGCACGCTCAAGGCTTTCAACGACATCTACGAGCGCGATGCCCCGGTGCTCGCCAGCTTCAAGGCCGCCCGCCAGCTGAAGACGACGCAACGCACCAGCGACGAGGCGATTATCGAGCTGGACAACCCACTCTGATCCGGCTGACGGCCTCGATGTAACCGCGCGGGCGATCTAGGCGGGATCGCTCTTGCGGGGCAGGCTCCGGGTCTCCAAGTGCCCAAAGGCAAGGAGACCCGCGATGACCGAAAAGAGCGCTGACCGCATCGACGAAGCGACGACGCGCATCCTCGACCTTGAGGCCGAACTGGAAGCCTCAGGCACGATGACGCGGGAAGCTGCGGCCTTGGCCCGGGCACGGACGCTTCTGCATGAATGGGTCGATAGCGTCACCGCTGTGGTGGCGACACCCGGCGTGGGGCGCGTCGTGCTGATCCATGAGAACGGAGCGGAATCGCGCATCGCTTCGCCCGAACTGCCATTCCGGCTCGCCATTCCGGTCACGTTCGGCGGCGGAAACGAAACGGCGGACTGACCCTGCCAGTCAGTGCCGGCGGATGACCTCGAGAAAGGCGTCGCCATAAGCCTCGAACTTGCGGGCGCCGATCCCGCCGATGCTGCCCAGTTCGGCCAGCGAGCCGGGGCGTGCGGCGGCCATTTCGCGGAGGGTGGAATCGTGGAACACCACGTAAGGTGGGACACCCGCTTCCTGCGCCAGTTCACGGCGCAGATCGCGTAGAGCCTCGAACAGCGGATCGCCGACTGGATTGGCCGTATCGCCGCGTGAACGCCGTTTGCGCTCGGGCTTGGGCGGAACGACGATCGCCACGGCCGCATCGCCCTTGAGGATCGCCCGCGCATCGCCGCCGAGAGCCAGCCCGCCGTGTTCCGTAGCGGTCAGGCTGCCCCGCGCCTGAAGCGCCCGGGCGAGCGGCTTGAGCAGCGGCTTCTCGTCGTCCGCGAGTATGCCGAACACGGACAGCTGATCATGCCCCCGCTGCAGCACCCGGTCGTCCGCCACGCCGGCCAGGACCTTCTCCAGATGCCCAAGGCCGTAGGACTGTCCGGTCCGGTAGACGGCGGACAGCAGCTTGCGCGCCAGATCCGTGACATCGACGACGCCCACGGGTTCAAGGCAGTTGTCGCAGTTGCCGCAATTGTGCGGCGGGTCCTCTCCGAAATGCCGGAGCAGGACGGCGCGGCGGCAATCCGCCGTTTCGACAAGCCCCGCAAGGGCATCCAGCCGCTGTCGCTCGCTCTGCTGCCGGTGAGGCTCGATCTCCGAAAGGCGCTGGCGGGCGCGGGCAAAGTCCTCTGCGCCCCAGAGCATGACGGCGACCGACGGATCGCCATCGCGACCCGCACGTCCGGTTTCCTGGTAATAGGCCTCGATGGACTTGGGGATGCCGGCATGAGCCACGAAGCGGACGTCGGGCTTGTCGATGCCCATGCCGAACGCGACGGTTGCCACCATCACCATGTCCTCGCTAGCCACGAATGCGGCCTGGTTGCGGGCACGAACATCGGGATCCAGCCCGGCGTGATAAGGCAGCACCCGGCGACCGGTGGCCGAGGCGAGGCTTTCCGCCAGCTGCTCCACGCGTGCGCGCGTCGGCGCGTAGACAATGCCGGGACCGGGGTTCTCCTCGACGATGGCTTTCAGCTGCCGCATCGCGTTTTCACGCGGACGAATGGCGTAGCGGATGTTCGGCCGGTCGAAGCCGGCGACGATCAGGCCTTCTTCCGGTATGCCGAGCTGGGCAAGGATGTCGCTGCGGGTATGATGGTCCGCCGTCGCCGTCAGCGCCAGGCGCGGGACGTTGGGAAAGGCGTCCAGCAGGGGGCGAAGCAGCCGGTAATCGGGGCGGAAGTCGTGGCCCCATTCCGAAACGCAGTGCGCCTCATCGATGGCGAAAAGGCCGACCCGGGCGGACGACAGCAGCTCGCAGAAGTGCGGCTGGCTGGCCCGTTCCGGCGCGATGTACAGCA
The DNA here is from genome assembly GCF_002916655.1 of Novosphingobium sp. HII-3. Lineage (GTDB taxonomy): Bacteria > Pseudomonadota > Alphaproteobacteria > Sphingomonadales > Sphingomonadaceae > Novosphingobium > Novosphingobium panipatense. The sequence goes on along the minus strand of NZ_PPSM01000025.1, from coordinate 57,468 downwards.
GGTCCAGCTCCCCCGCGCGGAAGGCGTCCATCGTCTGCCCGCGATCGGTGTCGGCGCTGGTGAGGGTGGCGGCGCGGATGCCGTTCGCCCGGGCCGAGCGCAACTGGTCGTGCATCAGTGCGATGAGGGGCGAGACGACCACGCATGTGCCCTGAAGAAGCACCGCCGGAAGCTGGTACGTCAACGATTTGCCCGCGCCCGTAGGCATGATCGCCAGGGTGGAACGCCCGTGAAGGACGCGGTCCACCACCTGCTGCTGCACCCCCCGGAAGCCTGAGAAGCCGAAGACGTCGTGGAGGGCTTTGGCTACCGCATCCGGCGCGGGCGGGGGCGATGGGCTCCAGTCGACATCAGGACTGTGGATGTCCAGCATGTCGGCATCGGGTTCACCATAGAAGGTCGTCTCGAAAGGCCAGTCGTCTTCGTTCACGGCTGCGTTATGGCAGACCTGCGCCCGAGGTGGAAACCGTGGAAGCGCGATTTCCGCCATTTTGATGCCGTCGCGGGCCGCGCTTTCGATCAAAAACGGCCACGCGCCGCCTTTCGGCGGCAGATGGCCGGGGCTCAGTCGAGGTTGGGGCGCAGCCAGCGTTCGGCGGTTTGCAGGTCCACGTCCCGGCGGGCTGCGTAGTCCTCCAGCTGATCGCGGCCGATGCGGGCCACACCGAAGTACTGGCTTTCGGGGTGCGCGAAGTAGAAGCCCGAAACGGCCGCTGTGGGCAGCATGGCCTGGCTTTCGGTCAGAACGATGCCCGCATTGTCCTGGGCCTTGAGCAGATCGAACAGGATCGGCTTCAGCGAGTGGTCCGGGCAGGCCGGGTAGCCGGGCGCCGGACGAATGCCCCTGTACTCCTCGCGGATGAGCGCCTCGTTGGTGAACTGTTCGTCCGGTGCGTAGCCCCACAGGGTCGTGCGAACATGGCTGTGCAGGCGCTCGGCGAAGGCTTCGGCGAAGCGGTCCGCGAGGGCCTTGAGGAGGATGTCCGAATAATCGTCATGCGCGGCCTTGAAACGCTCCAGATGCGGCTCGATGCCGTGAATGGCGACGGCGAAGCCGCCCAGCCAGTCGCCCTTGGCGTCAATGAAGTCCGACAGGCAGAAGTTTGCCCGTCCGCGCGACTTCTTGAACTGCTGGCGAAGGAACGGAAGGCGGATGAAGTCCGGCCCTTCGGCAATCCCGAGCTCGACCGCGTCGTAGATCACCTGCGGATCAAGCGAGCCGGTGCTGACCACGACATCGTCGCCGTGGCGTGCCGCCGGCCAGAAGGCGCAGACGCCCCTCGCGGTCAGCCACTTCTCGTCGATAATGCGGGCAAGCATGGCCTGCGCATCGGCGAAGAGACTGCTGGCGCTTTCGCCGACCACGTCGTCTGTAAGGATCGCCGGGTAGTTGCCCGCCAGTTCCCACGCGCGGAAGAACGGCGTCCAGTCGAACGTTTCCACCAGCTCGCGCAGGTCCCAATCGTCGAAGACGTGCAGCCCCGGTTCGACCGGTGCGGGCGGCTTCTGCGAGAAGTCCGTCGGGAACGCGTTGGCGCGCGCTTCCGCGAGCGGCAGCAGGTCGCTCTGGCCCTTGCCTTCGCGCGCTTCACGGACCTTGGCGTACTCCAGCGCGACTGAGGACTTGAAGCCTTCCGCCTGCGTGTCCGACAGAAGCTGTGAGGCGACGCCGACCGCGCGGCTGGCGTCGAGCACGTGAATCACAGGGCCTTCGTAAGCGGGATCGATGCGCAGCGCGGTGTGTACCTTCGACGTGGTCGCGCCGCCAATCATCAGCGGGATGGTCATCCCGGCGCGCTGCATCTCCTCGGCCACGGTCACCATCTCGTCGAGCGAGGGCGTGATCAGACCGGAAAGCCCGATGATATCCGCCTCATGCTCCTGCGCGGCTTCGAGGATCTTGGTCCAGGGCACCATGACGCCCAGATCGATCACTTCGTAGCCGTTGCACTGCAGCACCACGCCGACGATGTTCTTGCCGATATCGTGGACGTCGCCCTTCACGGTGGCCATGATGATCCGGCCCTTGGCTTTGGTGCCGGCGTCCTTCTCCGCCTCGATAAAGGGGATCAGGTGCGCGACCGCCTTCTTCATGACGCGAGCCGACTTCACGACCTGCGGCAGGAACATCTTGCCGCTGCCGAAGAGATCGCCGACGACATTCATGCCGCCCATCAACGGCCCTTCGATCACTTCGATCGGGCGCCCGCCACGCGCCGCGACCGCAGCACGCGCTTCCTCCGTGTCCTCGACGACGTAGGCGTCGATGCCTTTGACGAGGGCGTGCTCCAGCCGTTTGGTGACATCCCAGCCGCGCCATTCCTCGGCGGCCTTTTCTTCCGCCTTGTCCTTCCCCTTATAGCTTTCCGCCAGTTCGATGAGGCGCTCTGTCGAGGTCTTGCCGTCTTCACCCACGCCCGGGCGCCGCATCATGATGACGTCTTCGCAGGCCTCGCGCAGGGCCGGGTCGATCTGGTCGTAGACATCGAGCTGGCCCGCGTTCACGATGGCCATATCGAGGCCGGCCGGGATCGCGTGGTAGAGGAAGACGGAGTGCATCGCGCGGCGCACCGTCTCGTTGCCGCGGAAACTGAACGAGAGGTTGGACAGGCCGCCCGAGAAATGGACGTGCGGGCACGCCTTGCGGATTTCCACTACGGCCTCGATGAAGTCGAGGCCATAGCGGTCGTGCTCCTCGATGCCGGTGGCGACCGCGAAGACGTTGGGGTCGAAGATGATGTCCTCGGGCGGGAAGCCGATCCCGGTCAGCAGCTTGTAGGCGCGGGTGCAGATCTCGATCTTGCGTTCACGGGTGTCCGCCTGGCCGGTCTCGTCGAAGGCCATGACGACGACGGCGGCGCCGTAATCCATGCAGAGGCGGGCCTGTTGAAGGAACTGCGCCTCGCCTTCCTTCATGGAGATCGAGTTGACGATCGGCTTGCCCGACACGCACTTGAGGCCCGCCTCGATCACCTCCCACTTGGAGCTGTCGACCATCACCGGCACGCGGGCGATGTCCGGTTCGGCCGCGAGCAGCTTCAGGTACGTGGTCATGGCCTCGACCGCGTCGAGCAGGCCTTCGTCCATGTTGACGTCGATGACCTGCGCACCGTTCTCGACCTGCTGGCGCGCCACTTCGACGGCGGCAGGGTAGTCGCCCGCCATGATCAGCTTCTTGAACCTGGCGGAGCCGGTGACGTTGGTGCGCTCGCCGATGTTGACGAAGCGGGAGCCGGAATGGGAGACGGTCATCTGTTTTGTATTCTCTTCGGATCAGAGAGTGCGGGCGAGCACGAAGTCGTCATAGGTCTTGCCGCCCACGTCGAACCGGCGGGTGCCGACGGTCTCGAACCTGTGCTTGGCATAGAAGGAGATGGCGCGGTGATTGTCGTCCTTGACGCCGAGCAGCAGCCGGGCGTGCCCCTTCGCCTCGGTCACGACAGCCTGCATGAGAGCGCTGGCGATCATCGAACCCTGGAAGCGGGACAGCAGATAGATGCGCTTAAGCTCGACGTCGCCTTCGGTGGCGTGGTCGATCTCAGGTTCGCACATGAGGGCGTAGCCGACCGGCGCGCCGCCGGGTTCGATCTCGGCAAGCCAGGCTTTCGCGCCTTTTGAAAAGTAGTCGAGATAGGCCTTGGCGCAGTGCTGCTTCAGGCAATGCGCGATGAGGGCCGCGCCGTCGATCATCCCCGCGAAACTTTCGAGGAAGGTCGCCGCGCCGACAAGCGCAAGCGCATCGGCATCGGCCGGCCCGGCAGGGCGGATGCGCCAGATGGGTATCTCGTTCACGAGAACCTCAGGCCGCCATCGTGAAGGGTTCAAGCCCGGCAAGTCGCGTCACCGGACTGAGGTTGGGGATCGGGCGGGGCGCCATGCCCGCCACTTTCCGCGCAATGGCCGCGATGTGCGCCGGGGTTGAGCCGCAGCAACCGCCCAGCACATTGACCTGCCCCGCGACCGCCCACTCGCCGACGAAACCAGCCGTCGTATCCGGCATCTCGTCGTAGGCGCCAAGCTCGTTCGGAAGCCCTGCGTTCGGATAGATCATGATCAGCGTGTCGGCGATCTCCGACAGCGTCTTCACGTGAGGACGAAGCTGCGTGGCGCCGAAAGAACAGTTCAGCCCGATCGTGATCGGACGCGCATGGCGGACGGCATGCCAGAACGCCTCGACTGTGTGGCCGGAGAGATTGCGCCCGGACAGATCGGTCAGCGTCATCGAGAGCATGATCGGCACTTCGCGGCCGAGGTCCTTTTCCAGATGGCGCACGGCCATGATCCCGGCCTTGGCGTTGAGCGTGTCGAACACGGTCTCGATCAGGATGAAGTCCGCCCCGCCCTCGACGAGCGCGGCGGCCTGTTCCTTGTAGACGTCGACCAGCGTGTCCCAGTCTATCTCGCGATAGCCCGGATCGTTCACGTCGGGGCTGAGGGAGAGCGTCTTGTTGGTGGGGCCGATCGCGCCGGCCACAAAGCGCGGGCGGCCGTCCTTCGCCTGAAATTCGTCAGCAAGGCGGCGGGCCAGCCGGGCGGATTCCATGTTGATCTCGCGGACGAGATGCTCGGCTCCGTAATCGGCCTGGCTGATGCGGTTCGCGGAGAAAGTGTTGGTCTCCGCGATGTCGGCGCCCGCCTCGAAGTAGGCGCGGTGAATGGCTTCCGGCACTTCGGGCTTGGTCAGCGCGAGGATGTCGTTGTTGCCCTTCTGCTCGTGAGTGAGGCCGAGATCACCGGCGTAGTCGGCTTCCGAAAGCTTCCAGTTCTGGATTTCGGTGCCGAACGCGCCATCGGTGATGAGGATTCGCTTGGCCGCTTCGGCGAGAAAGGTTTCACGCGCGCTCATGCGCAAGGCTCCTTGGGACGCAGGCCGAGAAGCTGGCAGATCGCGTAGGCCTGCTCGGCGCGGTTGAGGGTGTAGAAATGGAAGTCGCGTACGCCGCCCTCGTAGAGGCGCTTGCACAGGTCCGCGGCGGCGACCGCCGCGACGAGTGCGCGAGGGCCGGGGCGCTCGTCCAGTCCGTCGAACATCGTTTCCAGCCAGCCGGGAATCTCGGTGTTGCCGCTCATCCGTCGGATGGCCGAGAAGCTGGTGACCGGCATGATTCCCGGCAGAACCGGCGCGGTGATTCCTGCGGCGAGCGCTTTGTCGAGGAACCGGAAGTACGCATCGGTGGAGAAGAAGAACTGTGTGATCGCGCGGTTGGCGCCCGCGTCGAGCTTGCGCTTCAGATTGTCCAGATCAAGCTGCGCGCTCACCGCCTCGGGGTGCGTCTCGGGGTAAGCGGCGACGGATATGTCGAAGTCATGCCGGGCCTTGATGCCCGCCACCAGTTCGGCGGCGCTGGCGTAGCCTTGCGGATGCGGTACGAAGCGGCCGCCATCGGTCGGCGGCGGATCGCCGCGCAGGGCAACGATGTGCCGCACCCCTGCGTCCCAGTACTGGTCCACGACTTCCGCGATCTCGTCCTTGCTCGCCGCGACGCAGGTGAGGTGGGCGGCGGGGACGAGCGCGGTGTCCTTTACGATCCGCGCCACCGTCGCGTGAGTCCGTTCACGCGTGGAACCACCGGCGCCGTACGTCACCGAAACGAAGCTGGGCTGAAGCGGCGCAAGCTGGGTGATGGCCTGCCAGAGCTGCTCCTCCATCTTCTCCGACTTGGGCGGAAAGAACTCGAAGGAGACGGAAATGTCTCCCGGTAGGCCTGCAAAAAGGGGCGCCTCGGCCGGTCGTTGAGCAGCAGTCATCAGAGTGTCTTTCGGTTCTCGTCGGCGGTCGCGACGGGGCGGGCGGTTACACCATCGCGCCGGGCAGTCCAGATCTTAACGGTCAGGGGGCTGCCGGGCAGGGCGACGGGTGAGGTGGGGGTGAGGCCGGCGGCAACAAGGTGAGCCAGCATCTGCTCGTCCGAGAAACCAAGGCGCGCATGAGCGTGCCGTTCGCGTAACTCCTCCCGGTCATGCGCGGCAAGGTCGACGATGGCGATCCGGCCGCCGGGGCGCAGCACGCGCGCGGCCTCGCCAAGCACGATGCCGGGATCCTGGGCGTAGTGCAGCACCTGATGGAACAGCACCGTGTCGAACGCATCCTCCGAAAAGGGAAGGGCGGTGAAGTCCCCCTGCACCAGGTCCACCTTCTCTGCCGGAAGGTCCTGGAGCCGTGCCCGGGCGATGCGCAGCATCTCGGGGCTCTTGTCGAGCGCGGTAACGCGACCTGCGCGCGCGGACAAAAGCTGCGCCATGCGACCGGTGCCGGTGCCGACATCCAGAAGTCCGCCGAGGGATTCGCCCTCGAGAGCCGAAAGGAGGGCGTCCTCGACCGGCTCGTCCGCGCCGTGGAGCCGCCGCAGGGTGTCCCATTCCGCCGCATGACGTGCAAAATAGGCCTGCGCGCTTGCCTCCCGGCCGGCGCGGATCGCCGCCAGATGGCGGCGGTCCTCTGTGCATCGTGCGGCAAACTGCGTGTCATCCCGCTCGGCGAGCGCGAGCAGCTGGGCTGCCGCGCTGCCCATCGAGGGAACGTCGCTTTCGCTCACGGCGCTGCGAAGGAAGACCCAGCTCCCTTCCTTGCGTCTCTCCGCCAGCCCTGCATCGCACAGGATCCGGATGTGCCGCGAGACACGCGGCTGGCTCTGTCCGAGTACCTGCGCAAGCTCTCCGACCGCGAGTTCCATGTGCGCCAGCAGACGCATGATGCGCAGGCGCGTCGGCTCAGAAAGAGCTCTCAGGAGGGGGTCGATCCGCATCGGCAATCATATAAAGATATCTTTATATGTGCGCAACCCTTAGGAAATCCGCGGATTCGCGTGTGTTTTATTCCTATTTGCGTTGCACCATTGTCTCGTCTAAAGAATGGCGCAGCAGGCTTGCCTGCAAGCGTTGGCCTGTGCGCCAAACAATGCAAGGGGATTCGCATGAAGAAGATTGCTTTCGCCGCGTTCGCGTCGGTTGCCGCTCTGTCGCTCGCTGCTTGCGGCGGTGAGCCCACCACCGAAGCAACCACCGATTCGGTTGAGACCGCTCCCGAGGAGCTGATGACCGGTGACGCCACCGACGTGCCGACCGAGGCTGCGACCGAGGCGATGTAATCGGCGTGGGGACTCGGCACTTGCTTCGGCGTGCCGGTCCCCGCCGCTTTCCGGTCCGGGTCCACACCGGAATGATGGAAAGACCGTTTGACGACGGACAGAAAACCCTCCCGACCGGGAGGGTTTTTTGTATCTGCAGGGCACGGTGATCGGCCCGGTAGCGTGGCGAAATTGACCTGCCGCGCAGGGGCTCCTAATCGCACCGGCATGACCGTAACGCGCTTCGCTCCTTCGCCCACCGGCCACCTGCACGTGGGCAATATCCGCACCGCTTTGCACAACTACCTGCTGGCAAAGCAGGCGGGCGGGCGCTTTCTCCTGCGCATCGACGACACAGATGCCGCACGTTCCCGCGAACACTATGTGGACGCGATCCGCGCCGATCTGGCCTGGCTGGGCCTCGAACCGGAAGGCGAGGAGCGGCAGTCGCAGCGTTTCGCCATCTACGAGGAAGCCTTTGCCCGGCTGGAGGCCGCAGGACGGGTCTATCCGTGCTGGGAAACGCCGCATGAGCTGGAACTGCGTCGTAAGGTCCTGCTGGGGCGCGGTCTGCCGCCGATCTACGATCGCGCCGCGCTCAAGCTGACATCGGAAGAAAAGGCCGCGAAGATGGCGGCGGGGGAGTTGCCCCACTGGCGCTTCCTGCTCGACCATGACGAAGTCATCGAGTGGAACGATGGCATTCGCGGTGTGCAGAAGTTCGATGCCGCACAAATGAGCGACCCTGTCGTGCGACGCGCCGACGGTTCGTGGCTCTACATGCTGCCTTCCGTGATCGATGACGTGGCAATGGGCGTGACGCACATTCTTCGCGGCGAGGATCACGTCTCCAACACCGCGGCACAGGTCCAGATGTTTACCGCCCTTGACGCCAAGGTGCCGGACTTCGCACACGAAGCGCTTCTGGTTGGAACCGAGGGCAAGCTTTCCAAGCGGCTGGGATCGCTGGGCGCGGCGCATTTCCGCGACGCGGGGATCGAGCCTGCTGCCCTGGTGGCGCTCCTGGGGCGGCTTGGCACAAGCGATCCGGTCGATCCGGCGCTGGGCCTGAACGAGTTGGCCGCCGCTTTCGACCTCTCGCGCTTCGGCCGGGCTCCCGCCCGCTTCGACGAAGCCGAACTGGAGCGTGTGAACGCTGCGGTCGTGCATGGCCTTCCGTTCAGCGCCGTTGCGAACCGCCTGCCCGAGGGAATGGATGCGGCTGCATGGGATGCCATTCGCCCTAACCTCGGCCGTGTGGCTGATGCCGGTGACTGGTGGGCCGTGGTAACCGGGCCCGTGGCCGCTCCCCCCTTCGGGGACGAGGATCGTGCGTTCTGCGCGCAGGCAGCCGAGGCACTGGCCGGTCTAGGCTGGGACGATGGCGTCTGGAAGGCACTGACCGGCACCCTCAAGGACCGGACCGGGCGCAAGGGCAAGTCGCTGTTCCTGCCGCTGCGTCAGGCGCTTACGGGCATGGACCACGGGCCTGACATGAGCGCAATGCTGATCCTGATCGGTCGCGAAGAGGCGCTCCGGCGCCTGTGCGCTGCGGCGTGAGATTCGACGGCGCAATTTAATGGCGGTTTACAGCGCGGGTACTTGCCGCTAATGGCGCCGACATGTTCGCAACGCCGATCATTATTACCACCTCGAAACCCGCCGCATCAGCGCGGTGGGTGTCGACGGTGTGCATGATCTGAACGCACACACGGACACTCACCCCGCACCGGCAGGCGGGGTTCTCTTCAGGATCGAGAAAAAGACCTCGCGCTGCTCCCCGAAGTAGGAGACGCATAGGTCATGGTTCATAAGTTCGCTCCCGGTCAGAAGCTCAACGTCGGCGTCGTCGGCGCGACCGGCCTCGTCGGCACGATGATTCGCGAAATTCTTGCCGAGCGGAACTTCCCGATCGGCCAGCTTCGTCTTTTCGCCTCCGCCCGCTCCGCCGGCAAGGAGATCGACGGCGTCGTCGTCGAGGACGCCGCGACAGCCGACTACGCCGGTCTCGACGTGGTGCTGTTCTCCGCTGGCGGTTCGACTGCAAAGGCGATCGCGCCCAAGGCGGCAGCCGCCGGTGCCATCGTGATCGACAATTCCTCCGCCTTCCGCTCCGACCCGGACGTGCCGCTCGTCGTGGCCGAAGTGAACCCGCACGCGCTGGCCGACCTGCCCAGGCGCATCATCGCCAACCCGAACTGCACGACCATGGCCGCCATGCCGGTGCTGCGTCCGCTGCATGACGAGGCGGGGCTGAAGCGCCTCATCGTTTCCACCTACCAGGCGGTGTCGGGCGGCGGGCTTGAGGGTATCGACGTGCTGGCCCGACAGATCGAACACGTGGGTGACCGCACGCGTGATCTGGCCGCCGGTGATGCGGCGGCGCTGCTTCCGGAAGCGGAAAAGTGGGCGGTGCCGATGGCGCACAACGTGGTGCCGCTGAACTACGTCTACGCCGAGGATGGATATACCGAGGAAGAGATCAAGCTGCGCGACGAAAGCCGCAAGATCCTGGAGATCCCGGAACTTCCGGTGTCCGGTACTTGCGTGCGCGTGCCGGTCTTCACCGGGCACTCGCTCTCGATCAATGCTGAGTTCGAGCGACCGATCAGCGTCGAGCGAGCACTTGAACTGCTGGCCGCGGCGCCGGGCGTCGTGGTGACGGAAGTTCCCAACCCGCTGGACGCAACGGGCAAGGACCCGGTCTTCGTCGGCCGCGTGCGTCGCGATCCGGGCGTGGAGAACGGCCTGGCGCTGTTCCTGTCGAACGACAACCTGCGCAAGGGCGCCGCGCTGAACGCGGTTCAGATCGCCGAAGCGCTGATCGGCTGACGGCTTGAAGGCGCGCGTCCGGTGGGCGCGCGCCGTTCTTTCATGAGCCCGGCTTACTCCATGAACCAGCCATGGCTCGCCACCAGGGACTGGCCGGTGAGGGCGTTTGTCGGGAAGCTGGCGAAGAACAGGGCCACCTCGGCGATGTCGTCGACCGTGGTGAACTCGCCATCGACGGTCTGGCCGAGCATGACGCGCTTTACGACGTCTTCCTCGGTGATGTTCAGTTCCTTCGCCTGCTCCGGTATCTGCTTGTCGACCAGCGGCGTGCGCACGAAGCCGGGGCAGATCACGTTTGTGCGAACACCTTTCTTGCCGCCTTCCTTGGCGATCACGCGCGACAAACCGAGCAACCCGTGCTTGGCCGTCACGTAAGCGCTTTTGAGGGGGCTCGCCTCCTTGGAGTGGACCGAACCCATCAGGATGATCGAGCCGGATCCTTGCGCGTACATGTGCGGGAGGACGGCCCGGGACGTGAGAAAGGCGCCGTCGAGGTGGATCGCCAGCATCTTCTTCCAGTCGGCGTAGGAGAAGCTTTCGACCGGATTGACGATCTGGATGCCGGCATTCGAGACGAGGACGTCCACCGTGTTCCAGGCCTCCACCACCCGGGCGACGCCTTCGTTGACCTGGTCCTCGCTGGTGACATCCATCGCGACGGCCATGGCCTTCCCGCCCGCAGCCCGGATCGCGTCGGCCGCGCGTTGCGCTGAGTCTCCGTGGAGATCGGCAATCGCCACTCGCGCGCCTTCGGCGGCGTACCTCTCAGCGATGGCCTTGCCGATGCCGCTTGCCGCGCCGGTAACGAGGCAGACCTTGTCTTCAAGCTTCATGCTTCTTCTCCGTTGGAGGAACTGGGGCTCGGGCTGTTCGCCGGAACGTATTCAGGCCGCCGCCCCTTCAAGCGACGGTTCGCTGGCCGCTTCAAGCAGGCGACGCTCGATCATGCGTATGCGAGTGGGGGCGGTGACCTTCTCTCCCAGCAGATCCGTCACGTAGAAGGTGTCTGCGGCCCGCTCGCCGTAGGTGGCGATGTGAGCGGAGTGAACCATCAGCTTGGATTCGAACAGGGCATGAGCGAGGCGGTTGAGCAGGGCCGGACGGTCGCGGGCATTGACTTCGATGACGGTGAAGCGGTTCGAGGCCTTGTTGTCGAACAGGACCCGCGGGCGCACGTCGAAGGCGTCGGCGCGGGGGCGCGCATCGGGCTTGGCGACCAGTTGCGGCAGGATCTTGATGCGGTTCGCCAGCGCGTTTTCGATCGTCAGTTCCAGCCGTCGCAGCTGGGCATATTCCATGAACGGGCGGCCGAGCGGATCCTGGACAAGGAAGTTGTCGACGGCGCGGCCGGACTTGGTCGTGTGAATGCGCGCATCGATGATGTTGCCGCCGGCCAGATGGATGCCACCGGCAATACGGTAGAACAGCCCCGGATGGTCGGAGGCGATCACGGTCACCAGCGTCGCACCGCGCGCGGGGTAGTATTCGGTTGCGATCGAGAGCGGCTGGTCGTCCAGCGCCGCGAGCTGCACGAGGTTGCGTGCGATGACATCCTCGGGCTCCGCGATCCAGTAGGCGTCGTTGAACGTGCCGCCCACCTGTTCAATCAGCGCGGCGTATTCCGTGCCCAGCGCCTGCACCGTCATCTTCTTCGCCTCGACCCGCCTCGGGCGCCCGAATTCCGCGTGGCCGAGGCGCAGGCGCTCCTCCGCCGCGCCATACAGCGACGCGATCAGCTGTCGCTTCCAGGAGTTCCAGGTGCCGGGGCCGACCGCGCGAATATCGACGATGGTCAGCACAGTGAGCTGGCGCAGCCGGTCCACTGACTGCACCACTTCCACGAAGTCCGTGATCGTCTTGGCGTCCGACAGGTCGCGCTTGAAGGCGGTGGCCGAGAGCAGCAGGTGCTGGCGTACAAGCCAGGAGACAAGCTCCGTCTCTTCCTCGTTGAGACCGAAGCGGGGGCACAGCTTCCGGGCGATCTCCGCGCCGAGGATCGAGTGGTCGCCGCGACGCCCCTTCGCAATGTCGTGAAGCAGGACGGCCACGTAAAGCGCGCGCCGTGAGCGGATCTTGTGGATGATCTCGTGGCTGAGCGGATGATCGCCGATCAACTCGCCTTTCTCGATGCGGGACAGGAGGCCGATCGCCCGAATGGTGTGCTCGTCCACCGTGTAGTGGTGGTACATGTCGAATTGCATCTGCGCGTTGACGCGGCCGAATTCGGTGACGAAGCGCCCGAAGACGCCGGCTTCGTTGAAGCTGCGCAATGCCGCTTCCGGGTTCCGGCGGCTGGTCAGCAGCTCCATGAACAGGTCGTTGGCGCGCCGGTCGTTGCGCACCTCGTCACGGATCAGGGCGGCGTCCCTGGAAATCAGGCGCAGCGTCTCGGGATGGATCTCCAGCCCCTCCCGCTCGGCGAGGACGAAGATCTCGATCATTCGCACCGGATCCGTCGCGAACCAGTCGTCCGAAGGAGCCCGCAGCCGCCCGCCGAAGACCTTGTAGCCGCGCAGCAGGCGTTCGCGCGCGCGGAACCCGGCAAGCAGGCCGCGAGGCTGGCGCTTGGCGAACTGCTCGTCGAGCTGGGCGAGGAACACTCCTGTCAGGTTGCCCACAACTTTCGCCTGAAGGAAGAACATCTGCATGAAGCGTTCGACCGCGCTTTTGCCGGGCCGGTCCGAGAAGTTCATCCGGGCCGCGACTTCGCGCTGCATGTCGAAGGTCAGGCGATCCTCGGCCCGTCGGGTGATGGTGTGCAGATGGCAGCGCACGGCCCAGAAGAAGTTCTCCGCCCGACGGAAGGCGCGATACTCCCGCTGGGTCAGCAGGCCCACGTCCACCAGCTCGGCGGGCGAGCGGACCTTGTGGATGTACTTGCCGATCCAGTAGAGCGTGTGGAGGTCGCGCAGCCCGCCCTTACCTTCCTTGATATTGGGCTCGACCACGTAGCGGCTGTCGCCCATGCGCTTGTGCCGCTCCTCGCGCTCGGCCAGTTTCTCAACCACGAACTGGCGCTCCGTGCCTGACACGACGTCGCGCCAGAAGCGCTGGCGCACCTCTTCGTAGAGCTCCTGATCGCCCCAGACGTAGCGCCCTTCCAGCATCGCCGTCCGTATCGTCAGATCCGCTTTCGACATGCGAACCATATCGTCGATCGAGCGGCTGGAATGGCCGACCTTCAGCGACAGGTCCCACATGAAGTACAGCATCGCCTCGATGACCTGCTCACACCACGGGGTCTGCTTGATCGGGGTGAGAAAGGCGATGTCCACGTCCGAGTGCGGCGCCATTTCGCCCCGGCCATACCCGCCGACTGCCATGATCGTCAGGCGCTCGCCCTTCGACCTATTGCTGGCGGGATAGACGTTTGCGACGACGTGGTCATGAACGACACGGATCAGCTGGTCGGTGAGGAACGCCTGCGCCTCGGCGACCTCGTGTCCGGCAGAGGGCTTTTCCACCAGGCGGCGAGCGATTTCCTCGCGGCCGTCTTCCAATGCACCGCGCAGCAGTTCCACAATGGCCCTGCGGCCCTTCACCGCGCCTTGCGCGGCCACAACCGCGTCAATCCGGGAAACGAGGTCCCGTCTGTCGATGACGGATCGGGGGGAGGGGATTCGAATGACGCTGCGCATAGAGCCTTGATCTAGTGACTGGCGCTGCCCAGGGGAAGCGGGGGCAAGTGTACGCAGTAGCGCACGAAAATGAATTGGCGGCTACCATCGCGTGACAGGCTATGCCAGAAGCCGCAGACAGAAGGCCGTCCGGCCTGCCAGGACATGAACCACGCGAGGTCCATCACTTGTCTCTGACAATGCTTGCCGCTGCCGCCAGCGAAGCCGCCGAACCGATTTACTGGGTCAATCTCGGTCTCAAGAATTACCTGTTCCGCATCGGCAGTTTCGAACTTCGCTGGTACTCGCTGGCTTATCTCGCCGGCATCGTGCTGGGGTACTGGCACCTCAGCCGCATGATCAAGGCTCCCGGCGCACCGCTTGCCCAGCGGCACGCGGATGACCTCTTCTTCTACTGCACGATCGGCATCATTCTCGGTGGCCGGCTCGGCTACGCCACCTTCTACACTGGCGGCAGCTCCGAAATACCAAGCCTGTGGGCTCATCCCGCCGAACTTCTGAAGCTGTGGCACGGCGGCATGAGCTTCCACGGCGGCTTGATCGGCGTCATCCTCGCAATGGCCTGGGTCGCGTGGCGCAACCAGCTGAACTTCGTGCGCGTCGCGGACTACATCGCCGTCTGTGTGCCGTTCGGGATGCTGTTCGGCCGCCTTGCCAACTTCGTGAACGGCGAGTTGTGGGGCCGCGTCGCTCCCAACTCCGTGCCTTGGGCCATGGTGTTCCCGGATGCCGGGCCGCTTCCACGCCATCCCAGCCAGCTCTACGAGGCGGCCCTGGAAGGCGCGCTGATGATCGTGGTCATGCTCGCGCTGTTCTGGAAGAGCCGTGCCCGCTATCGTCCCGGCCTGCTCGTCGGCGTATTCACGGTGGGCATCGCATCCGCCCGCTTCCTGGTCGAATTCTTCCGCGAACCGGATGCGCAGCTCCAGCGCTTCGCGCAGGCGACCGGCCTCTCGATGGGACAGTGGCTCACGGTTCCGTTGATCCTGCTCGGCCTGTTCCTGGTCGCGCGGGCGCTCGGCCGTCCGGAGCTGTCCATGCGGCGCCCCATCGAGATCACCTGATGACGCAGTCACCGCTGGCGGCGGTGTTTCGCCGGCTGATCGCCATTGGCGGGCCCATTTCCCTGCAGCAGTACATGGGCGAATCGAACGCCCGCTACTACGCCGGGAAGGATCCGCTTGGCGGCGCGGGTGACTTCATCACTGCCCCCGAGATCAGCCAGATGTTCGGCGAACTCATCGGGTTGTGGCTGGTCGACATCTGGTCGCGTGCCGGAGCACCGGCGGAGGTACACTACGTCGAGCTGGGCCCCGGCCGGGGCACGCTGGCCCGCGACGCGCTGCGGGTCATGCGAAGGCAGGGGCTGAATCCGACGGTTCATCTGGTCGAAGGGTCCGCGGCCCTGCGCCAGGTGCAGGCGGGGATCGTGCCTGATGCACGCTGGCACGACGATCTCGACACTCTTCCCGACGATGCGCCGCTGCTGCTGGTTGCCAATGAATTCCTGGACGCGCTGCCGGTGCGTCAGATGGTCAGGACGGCCGAAGGATGGCGTGAACGCATGGTGGGCCTTCGGGACGACCGGTTCGTGCCGGTCGCCGGCGACCGGCCGATGGACGCCGCCGTTCCCGAGCGCTGGCGCGATGAGCCCGAGCAGACGCTCATCGAAACCTGTCCCGGTGCGGCTGCGGTGGTCGACGAAGTCGCGCGGCGCCTGCAGGCGCAGGGCGGCACGGCCCTGCTGATCGACTACGGCTATGCCGAACCCCGAACCGGATCCACGCTGCAGGCAATTCGCGCGCACCGGAAGGTCGATCCCTTTAAAATGCCGGGTGAGGCGGACCTTACCTGTCTGGTCGACTTCGCCGCGATGAAGGATGTGGCGCTGGCGAACGGGGCGCGTCATCTCGGTACGGCCACGCAGGGGGATTTCCTGCGCGCGCTCGGCATCGAAATGCGTGCGGCCCAGCTCAGCGCTGCCGCTCCCGATCATGCCGAGGCGATCGCGACGGCTCGGGATCGCCTGATCCAGCCCGAGCAGATGGGCGAGCTGTTCAAGGTCATGGGGCTTGCGGGGCGAAACTGGCCAGCCGGCGCAGGGTTCTGATCGCGTCCGGCGCTCGGGTCCGGTAGCGGCGCGGATCGCCTGCAGATCGATGATTGTAATCCGTTGAGCGCTGGCTAGTCTGGTTTCGTCGCAAGGCTGCGGACCGGGCCGAGGACGTCCGGACGGGGCCGGGCGCCGTTCGATCAACAGGGACTTTCGGGGAGAACACATCGCCATGAAACTCGGCATCTACCGAGCCGCCTTCCTTGCGGCCGCATCACTGGCGGCGGTGATCGCCCCCGCAGCGTCGGCGGCGCCCGGGGCCGTTGCAGCCATGTCTCCCGCAAAGGCTGAGGTGCCGGTCGAGTATCACAAGCTCGCCAATGGCCTGAAGGTCGTCATTTCACCGGACCGCTCCGTGCCTACCGCAACCATCGGGGTCTACTACGGCATCGGCTTCCGCCTTGAACCGCGCAATCGCACCGGATTTGCGCACCTGTTTGAACACATGATGTTCCAGGGCTCAAAGAACCTCGGTAAGGCGGAGTTCATCGGGCTGGTGAACGCCAACGGCGGTGTGCTGAACGGATCCACCCGGTTCGACTTCACCAACTACTATCAGGCGATCCCCAGCAACACGACCGAGACGTTCCTGTGGGCCGAGGCGGACCGAATGAAGGGCCTCGCCATCACGCAGGAGAACCTCACCAATCAGCAGGGTGTGGTGAAGAACGAGGTCAAGGTGAATGTCCTCAACCAGCCCTACGGCGGCTTCCCCTGGCTGGACCTGCCCCAGCTGGCCAACACCAACTGGTACAACGCCCATAACTTCTACGGTGACCTGAAGGAGATCGACGCGGCCACCCTGGGCGACGTACAGCAGTTCTTCAACGAGTACTACGCGCCGAACAATGCCGTGCTGGTGGTCGCTGGGGACGTCAACCCGGCGCAGGTGATGGGCTGGGTGGAGAGGTACTTCGGCCCGATACCGGCTTCCAGGAATCTCCAGTTCCCCGACATCTCCGAGCCTCGCCAGACGCAGGAGAAGCGCGCGGTCAAGACCGATGCGCTCGCTCCGCAGCCGGCGCTGGCCTGGGCCTATCACGTCCCGCCCAAGAACACACCCGAATGGGCGGCGATGCGGCTGATCGACCTGATGCTGATCCAGGGCGCCGACAGCCGTCTCACCAAGGTGCTGGTCAACGAGAAGGGCTACACCGGCAACGTCTCGGGCGGGATCAACTGGCCGCTGGGCAGCCCCTACGACTACAACGGCCCGATGCTCTGGTCCGGAACGTTGATCCATGGCGCCGACGTGACGGACGACGCTATCCTCGCGGATGTGGATGCCGTGGTGAAGGATCTGCAGGATAACCTCGTCAGCGCCACGGAACTGAACCGTGCCAAGACCAAGGCCCGCTCCGAGCTCTACGATACCTTGGGAGACGGTTACCGCTTCGGCCTCGTCAACCTGCTCGCCAGCTTCGCATTGTTCGATGACGATCCGGGACGCATCAACCGGCTGGAGGCGGAGATCGGTCAGGTCACGCCCGAACTGATCCGCAAGACGGCGCGGGAATACCTGCGGCCCACCAACCGCACGATCATCAGCCTGAAGCCGGGCGCGGTCGCACCGAGCGGCGAGGCCACTGCGGTCCCCACCGCCACCACCACCGCCACGAAGTGAAGGAGCGAACGATGAAGAAGATCCGCAATCTCGTCCTTCCGCTGGCGGCGCTGGCGATCGTCGCCACGCCTGCCTTGGCGCGGGAGACGCCGCCCGCCGCCGCCCCTGCCAAGCCCTTTGCGCTCCCGCCCCTCACCGAACTGACGCTTCCCAACGGCATGAAGGTGACGATGGCGCAGCACGGCAACGTGCCGAAGGTGACGATCCTCGCCACCGTGCGGACCGGGAACATCGATGACGGACAGAATGTATGGCTCGCCGATCTGACCGGCACCCTCATGCAGAAGGGTGCGGGGGGACGCGATGCCAACCAGCTGGCCGAGGTCGCAGCCGGCATGGGCGGCAATCTCTCCCTGACGACGGGGCCGGATTCGACCTCCGCGATGATCGACGTCCTCAGCGACTCGGCACCGGCCGCCATCGGTCTGGTGGCGGACGTTCTGCAGCGGCCGGATTTCCCGGCCTCGGAACTGGAAAAGGTCAAGGCGGATCTGGGCCGTACGCTGACCGTGGCGAAATCCACCCCCGGCTCGATCGCGTCCGAAGCGTTCGCGGCGGCGCTTTACCCGAACCACCCGTACGGGCGCACTTTCCCTACCGCGCAGCAGCTTTCGGGCTACACGCTGGATCAGGTGAAGGCGTTCCACAAGGCAAACTTCGGTGCGACCCGCACGCACCTCTACGTGGTCGGGCGGTTCGATCCGGCAACTGTTCGCGCGGCCGTGGAGAAGGCGTTCCAGGGCTGGATGCCCGGCGCCCCACCGACGCAGGTGGCGGCTCCCCCTGCACCGCCCGCCAAGGTCGTCCTCATCGACCGGCCCGGAGCGCCGCAGTCGACCGTCTGGATCGGCAAGCGCGTGGACCAGCAGGGCTACGATGTCGATTTCCGGGCAGCCAGCACGCTTCTGGGGGGCTACTTTTCCTCACGCATCACGCGCAACATCCGTGAGGACAAGGGGTACACCTATTCGCCCGGAGCGGCGCTGGTGCAGCGTGTGCAGGGCACCAGCTGGGTGGAGGATGCGGACATCACCGCCGAATCGACCGGACCAGCCATATCGGAGATCTACAAGGAGATCCGGGTGATGCAGGACACGCTGCCCACGGATGCCGAAGTGCAGGGGATCCGCAACTACATGAACGGCACCTTCGTGCTCGGCCTGTCTTCGCGCGATGGACTGGCGATGCGGCTCTCCACCCTCGACGTACTGGGTCTTGGCGCCGACTACCTTGACGGCTTCGTCGGCCGTACCAATGCCCTGACGGCGAGCGACTTCCAGACGGCGGCCAAGCGGGAGCTTGCCGTAGACGGCCTCAGCGTGGTTGTGGTCGGCCCCATGCAGAGCGTGCGGCCCCAGCTTGAAAAGGTTGCGCAGATCGCTCCGGAGCTGCCGAAGAAGTAGCCCGCTCAAACCCCGGCCTTCTGCTCCAGCACGGCCGGGGTGAGCACCTGCGGGAGGGTTTCTGCCCTGCCTTCCTTGTCGTACCACACGTACAGCGGCACGCCCGCTGCGCCCCGCTCGGTCAGGTAGCGGGTGATCGCCGGATCCCGGCGGGTCCAGTCGCCGCGCAGGACGATGACGCCCGCCTTCTGGAACGCGGCCCGCGTCTCCTCCCGCTCGATGGCCGCCGCTTCGTTGACCTTGCAGGTAAGGCACCAGTCAGCGGTCATGTACACGAAGATCGGTTTGCCGCTGCGCCTAGCCTGATCGAGCGCCTCGGGCGAGAACACTTGGGCTTTGAGGATGGAAGCCTCCGGCCGGGACTGCGGCGCCGGGTCGGGCATCGTCAGAACGCCCACCGCCAGCACAGCAAGCGTGGCGAAGGCCGGGAGAAGCGCGCGCCTGCCGCTGCGCTGCGCCCTGCCGACGAGGCCGAGAAGAGCTAGCACCAGCACCGCCAGCACCGTCACATAAGCAAGCGATGTGGGCCCTCCGAGACGCCAGATCAGCCATGCGAGGGCGAGTGCGGTCAGCCCCATCGGCACGGCCATGACGCGGCGGAAGGTGACCATCCACTTGCCGGGGCGCGGGAGACGGGCGCGCAGGGCGGGCACGAAGGAGACGGCAAGAAAGGGCAGCGCGATTCCCAGCCCCAGCGTGGCGAAGAGCAGCAGGGCAGGGCCGACGGGGAGCAGGAGCGCGGCGCCCATGGCACTTGCCATGAATGGGCCGGTGCAGGGCGTCGCGACGAAAGCGGCAAGCAGGCCGGTGGCGAAGGCACCCTGCGGCGAGCCCACCTTGGCAAAACCCGGCACGCTGAACTCGAACACGCCCAGAAGATTGGCAGTGATGGCGACGGCAAGCGCGAACAGGGCGATGACGACACCCGGTTCCTGCAGCTGGAACGCCCAGCCGACCTGCTCACCGCCCGCTCGGAGCATCAGGAGCACCCCGCCCAGTCCCATGCACGCGGCGACGACGCCTGCGGCATAGGCGGCACCTTCGACCCGTGCATGGGCCTCGCTCTCCCCCGCCCGGGCCAGACTCAGGGCCTTGAGCGAAAGGATCGGGAAGACGCAGGGCATCACGTTGAGCAGCAGCCCGCCCGCAAGAGCCGCGAGCAGCAGCCATGGCAAGGGCGGCAGGGCCGGAGCATTGCTGCCGGCAACAGCGGTTCCGCCGTCCGGCACCTGCCCGACGCTCGCCCTCAGAGCGATGCCGTTGCCGGCGGCATCGAGCCTGAGGACAGCGTCCACAGCGCTCGTCTCCCGCGGATCGAACCGGGCCCGCGGGATCGTCACCAGCAGCAAGTCGCCTTTCCGACTGAAGGCCTGCGGCGCCGCATAGTCGACCAGCTTGTCCTGCTGAATGAAGAGGTGAGGGCTCTGCAGTGGGACCGAGGCGGGCAGGGGTACCGCCAGCCGCAGTTCCCGGTCGTCCAGCTCGAAGGTCGCCGTCGTATCGAGCGGTGCGGGCAGATGCTGGGTCCACGCGTCCATGCGTGGATCATGAGCCGCGCCGGGCCTGATCTCAGTGGCAAGTTCCGCGCGTTCGGGAACGCAGATCTGGTCAGTGCAGGCCAGCCACTGCGCCTTCACCCTGACCGGCAGCGAGCGCGAAGCGCCGGCCACGGTGAGGGGCACGAGCACGGCATACTCGCGTTCATAGACATGGTTCATCAGGCCCTGCACCAGCAGCGTCGCCGGCACGGGGTAGCGTGGCTCCCCGACCGTCACGCCTTGGGGAAGATCCCACTCCAGCTGCATGCCGAGCCCGGCGTCACCGGGATTGCGCCAGTAGCCGTGCCAACCGCTATCCGGTGTCATCCGGATCGCCAAGGTCGCCCGCCCGTCCATCACGGGCCCGGCAATCAGCTCCGCCGCAATGTGGTTCGCCCTCGTTTGCGCCTGCGCGGCCAGAGGTGCGGAAAGGCAGAGAAAAGCCAGAAGATGACACAGCAGCGTCATAACGTGGCGATAGCGGCGCGCTTGCATGATGCTCCGTGGGGTTGAGGGCCTTGCACTCAGGCCGCGATCCGGTCATCCAGCATCTGCCCCTAACGCGCAGACTTTTCAAGGAACCTCGCTTCGATGCGCCTCCCGTTACTTCCGCTTGCCGCTGCGCTCGCGATTGGCTCGGCCGTTCCCGCCGCTGCTCAGCAGGCCGCGCCGGCCGAGCAGCCGACAGCTCCGCCTGCCCCGAAAGCGCCGCCCCGGCTGCTCGTTGCGATCTCGGTGGATCAGTTCTCCGCGGACCTGTTCCAGCAATACCGCGAGCGCTACTCGAAGGGCTTGAAGCGGCTTCTGCAGGGGGCGGTGTTTCCATCCGGTTTCCAGTCGCACGCTGCGACCGAAACATGCCCCGGACATTCCACCCTGCTGACCGGCGTGCATCCCAACCGCACCGGCATCATCGCGAACGACTGGTTCGTCCCGGGCATCGGCCGCGCTGACAAGAAGGTCTACTGCTCCGAAGACGAGACGAACCCGAAGAGCGATTCGGACAATCCGGTCGTCAGCCCGATGCATCTCAAGGCGCCGACGCTGGGTGATCTTTTGAAGAAGAAGGATCCGGCGACCATCAACGCCGCCGTCTCGTTCAAGGATCGCGCGGTGGTGATGATGGGTGGTCACACCACGGACGCGGCGTACTGGATACGCGGCAACCGCTTCGTCACGTACGACGGCAGGCGGGTATCGCCTGCCGCCGTCGCGCAGAACACCGCCCTTGCGACCGCCATCAATGCCGGCGCCGCGGAACTTCCCGCGCCTGACTGGTGCCGCGGCGTCGACCGCGCCATCGACATGGGCGGCTTCACCATCGGCACGTACCGGTTTCCGGTGACGGCCGGGGACGCCAAGGGCTTCTTCAATAGCCCTCGCACCGATGAAGTCACCACGGACATGGCTATTCGCCTGCTGGACGAGATACCGCTAGGCAAGGATGCCGTGCCGGATGTGCTTTCCGTCAGCTATTCGGCGACGGACAAGGTCGGCCATGCCTACGGCAACGAGGGCGTGGAGATGTGCATTCAGATGGCGGTGCTGGACCAGACCATCGGCAGACTGCTCGACGCACTCGACCAGCGCGGCCTCGACTATGCCGTCGTTCTCAGCGCCGATCACGGCGGGGCGGACGCACCCGAGAGGATGAAGCTGCAGGGCGTGCCGGAAGCCAGCCGACTTGACCCGGCGCTTACCGCTTCGGCTCTGTCGGCCTCGGTGTCACAGGCGACCGGGATCGTGCCGCGGAAAGGGCCGCTGTTCTACGGCGCAGGCGGTTCGGGTGACATCTGGGTCAACGCGACCCTGACCGTCGAGCAGCATCGCGAGGCGGTCGCCACCCTGATTGCCCAGCTCAAGGCCAATCCGCAGATCTCCGGCGTTTACACCGCCGAAGAGCTGAAGGCGGTCGAGGTGCCGAGCGGCCACCCGCAGGACTGGACCGAGATCCAGCGGGTTGCCGGGTCGTTCGACCCGGAGCGCTCGGGCGAGGTGTTGATGATGACCCGGCGCGCCGTCGTGCCCGGCACGAAGCCCCAGCCCGGCTACACCGCCACGCACGGTAGCCCATGGGATTATGACCGCCGGGTGCCGATGCTCTTCTGGCGCAGCGGCCTGTCGCCCATGGAACAGGCGCAGCCGGTGGAGACGGTGGACATCGCACCCACCCTGGCCGCTCTCGTCGGCCTGAAGGCGCCGGCCGGCACGTGGGACGGCAGGTGTCTCGACATCTACGCCGGGGAGGCCGATAGCTGCGGGTAATGAACGACTCGAATATCTCTGCCGCGGCTGAGCGCCGCGACCTGATCATCCTGGGTGGCGGGCTTGTCGGCATGACGCTGGCACTCGCCGCCGCGCGCGTAGGCATCACCAGCCATGTCATCGACCGCGCGGATCCCGCCGATCTGGTCGCAGAGGGTGCCGACGGACGCGCGTCCGCCATATCCACGGCGAGCTGGAACCTGTTCACCAACATCGGCCTTGCCGACCGGCTGGACGGCTTGGGCTGTCCGATCGATTCCATCGCGGTGACGGACGGCATGAAGCCCGGCCGCATCGACTTCACGCCCAAGGCGGAGGAAGGCAGCCTCGGGCGCATGTTCGCCAACCGTGACTTGCGGATCGCCCTTTTCGATGCGGCAAGGGATGAGCCGAACATCGCCTGGCATGTCCGCACGGAAGCGGTCCGCCGCGACCGCGACGGGCACGGCGTGGAGGTGGAGCTTGCCGACGGGCGCATTCTGCGCGCTTCGCTTCTTGTAGCTGCCGAAGGGCGCCAGTCTCCGACGCGCGATGAGGCGGGTTTCGCCCTCGCGAAGTGGGAGTACGATCACCGCGCGATGGTGACCGGTCTGTTCCACGAAAAGCCGCACGGCAACACCGCCTGGGAAATCTTCTATCCCGAAGGTCCGTTCGCCCTGCTGCCGCTGCTGGACGACGCACAGGGGCGTCATCGCAGCGCCCTCGTCTGGACGGTCGGCGAGAAGGACGCCGGCGGCGTCATCGCCATGCCGGACGCGATGTTCGTGAACGAGGTGGCTGAACGGATGCACGGCGTTCTTGGCACCATTTCGTTGTCAGCGCCTCGCATGAGCTATCCGCTGCGTTTCCACCATGCCGGCAAGGTGACCGGGGAGCGGCTTGCCGTGATCGGCGATGCCGCGCATGGAATGCACCCCATCGCCGGGCAGGGCCTGAACCTCGGCCTGCGCGATGTCGGTACTCTTGTCGAAGTGCTGAGCGAAGGCATGCGCCTCGGGCTCGATCCGGGCGATGCGCAGTTGCTGGCGCGCTATGAGAAGTGGCGCAGCCTGGATACCTTCATGGTCATGTCGGTGACCGATGGGCTCACGCGCCTGTTCGGTGTGCCGGGGCGCACGGCAAGTGCGGTGCGCCGCCTCGGCATGGGAGCGGTGCAGCGGATCCCCACGCTCAAGCGCTTCTTCATGGACGAGGCGCGGGGAATGTCCGGCAAACTTCCCGAGCTGCTGCAGGCGTAAGCACGACGCTTTCTGCCGGGACCGAGCCCTCCGGCCCGATCATACGGCTCAGGGCTGCCGCATACCCTTGCAACCTGTGCGATCGATGAGCCAACCCGTTCCTCTGGAGGAACGGGCTGGCCGGCATCGCATATCAGACGTCGAGGTTTGCCACGTTGAGGGCGTTTTCCTGGATGAAGTCCCGGCGCGGCTCGACGATATCGCCCATGAGCCGGGTGAAGATCTCGTCCGTGACATCGGCGTCTTCGACCTTGACCTGCAGAAGCGCGCGGTTGTCCGGGTCCAGCGTGGTCTCCCACAGCTGATCGGCGTTCATCTCACCCAGCCCCTTGTAGCGCTGTATCGACAAACCCTTGCGCCCTGCGGCCAGCACCAGTTCGAGAAGCTGGCTTGGCCGGGTGATCACGTCGGCCCCTGCCGCCGGACGCGCGGCGACCGGCTCATCTTCGCCTTCGACCTCGATCGTGTTCAGCGTTTCGGGCTGAGGCTCGGCCGATCCGGCGGTAGCGCGCACGAGGCGGGCGGTGCCTTCGTAGACATCGGCGCTCTCGGCCATGAGACGGGCGAGCTTGCGCGCCTCGGCGCTGACGAGGAACGAGGCTTCGATCTTGTGGTGATCGGTGACACCGCGCCAAAGGCGCTCGACTTCGACGTTGCCGTCCTCCGTCAATCGCGCGGACCACCGGGCTTCGGTGTCGCCGCGATCCAGCCATTTCGCCGTTTTCGCCAGTGCCGCACCGCGGGCGTCGGCGGAAAGGTCGGGCTCGAGGGCACCGGAAAGCGCCAGCGCTTCGATGATCGTGGGATCGTAGCGGCGCGGCACGAAGGCCATGAGGTTGCGCAACCGGATGGCGTGTTCGACCAGCGCTTCGAGATCGGGGCCGGAGCGGGCGCCCTTGTCCGATTCGAGCAGGCGCCCGTTCAGGCCGGCTTCCACCAGATAGCGGTCCAACGCGGCGTTGTCCTTGAGATAGACTTCGCTGCGGCCCTTCGCGACCTTGTAGAGCGGCGGCTGGGCAATGAAGAGGTGCCCGGCGCGGATGATGTCCGGCATCTGCCGGTGGAAGAACGTCAGCAGCAGGGTACGGATGTGCGCGCCGTCGACGTCAGCGTCCGTCATGATGACGATCTTGTGGTAGCGCAGCTTCTCGAGGTTGAAATCGTCCCGGATGCCGGTGCCCATCGCCTGGATCAGCGTGCCGACTTCCTTGGACGAGATGATGCGATCGAACCGTGCGCGCTCCACGTTGAGGATCTTGCCCTTCAGGGGCAGGATTGCCTGCGTCTTGCGGTCGCGGCCCTGCTTGGCCGAACCGCCTGCCGAGTCACCCTCGACCAGGAAGAGTTCGCACAGGGAAGGATCACGCTCCTGGCAGTCGGCCAGCTTGCCGGGCAGGGAGGCGATGTCCATCGCGCCCTTGCGGCGGGTGAGTTCGCGGGCGCGCTTCGCGGCTTCGCGAGCGGCGGCTGCGTCGATGATCTTCTGGACGATCGCCTTGGCGTGAGCGGGGTTCTCCTCCAGCCATTCGTTCATGCGATCGGCCATCAGGCTTTCGAGTGGCTGGCGAACTTCGGAGGAGACCAGCTTGTCCTTGGTCTGCGACGAGAACTTGGGATCGGGCAGCTTGACGGAGACGATCGCGGTCAACCCCTCGCGCATGTCGTCGCCGGTGAGCGAAACCTTTTCCTTCTTCAGCAGCCCGGACTTTTCCGAATAGCTGTTGAGGGTGCGGGTCAGCGCCGCACGGAAGGCGGCGAGGTGCGTGCCGCCGTCCCGCTGCGGAATGTTGTTAGTGAAGCACAGGACGTTTTCGTAGTACGAATCGTTCCATTCCAGCGCCACGTCGATGCCGATCCCGTCCCGCTCGGACGAGATCGCGATCGGCTCTGCCAGCAGCGCGGTCTTGTTGCGGTCGAGATACTTCACGAAGGCCGCGATCCCGCCCTCGTAGAACAGGTCGTGTTCCTTGATCTCTTCATGGCGCTTGTCGCGCAGCAGGATGCGCACGCCGGAGTTCAGGAAGGCGAGTTCGCGGTAGCGGTGCTCCAGCTTGTCGAAATCGAACTCGGTCACGTTCTTGAACGTGTCGGTCGACGCGAGGAAGGTGACGCGGGTGCCCTTCTTGAAGCCGTTCTCGTCCGGGTTGCGATCCACCTTGGGAGCAGGCCCCTTGACGACGAGCGGGGCTACCGCATCGCCGTTGGCGAACTTCATCCAGTGTTCCTCGCCATCGCGCCAGATGGTGAGTTCGAGCCATTCCGAAAGGGCGTTGACCACCGAAACGCCGACGCCGTGAAGGCCGCCTGAAACCTTGTAGGCGTTGTCGTCGCTGGTGTTTTCGAACTTACCGCCGGCATGAAGCTGGGTCATGATGACTTCGGCTGCGGACACGCCTTCTTCGGCGTGAATGCCGGTCGGAATGCCGCGTCCGTTGTCTTCCACGGACACCGAGCCATCAGGGTTGAGTTCGATCAGCACCAGATCGCAATGACCCGCCAGCGCCTCGTCGATGGCGTTGTCGGAAACCTCGAACACCATGTGGTGCAGACCCGAGCCATCGTCGGTATCGCCGATGTACATGCCGGGGCGCTTGCGGACCGCGTCGAGGCCCTTGAGGACCTTGATGGAATCGGCGCCGTAGGAGTTCTGGTTCTTGCCGTTTTCGGCAGGGGTCTCGTCACTGCTAGCCATGGCGAGCATATAGGGATTGAGGGGGGTAAACCCAAGCAAAACCGGCACCGCCCCGGGGTTTATCCACAAGGTCGCGGCGAGGAGCGGGAGCCGGTCGACCGCCGCTCGGCGACAGGAAGGCAGCTCGATGCGATAGGAAGCCGAAAGGGTGCGCAGATCAGGGCTTGGTCCGCCGTGGGCGGGACCATACATGGGCGTGACCACATCTGCACACGAACCTCTCCCTCAATACCCATCAAAAAGGTCTGCAGCCATGAAGCTCTTGCACATCGACTCCAGCATCACGGGTGAAAATTCCGCCAGCCGCGCCGTTTCGGGCGCCATCGTCGCCGCCCTGCGCGCCGCCGATCCCTCGCTCGAGGTGGTACACCGTGACCTTGTCGCAGAGCCGCTGCCTCACCTCACCCTCGACGTCCTCGGAAATCCCGAAGGTACGCCGGAACTTGCCGAGTTCCTTGCCGCCGATGTCCTCGTCATCGGTGCGGCGATGTACAACTTCACGATCCCGAGCCAGCTCAAGGCCTGGTTCGACCGCGTGCTGATCGCGGGGAAGACCTTCCGCTACACGGCGGAAGGTCCGGTCGGTCTTGCGGGCGGCAAGAAGGTTTTCATCGCCCTGGCGCGCGGGGGATACTACGGAGACGGCCAACCGGCAGCGGCAGTCGAGCACGCCGAGACGTACCTGCGTGCCGTTCTCGGCTTCGTCGGCATCCAGGATCCCGTCTTCGTCGTGGCGGAGGGGCTTGCGATCGACGCCGATACGCGGACAAAGGCCGTGGCGGCAGCCGTGGAGCAGGCGGGCGCGCTCGCCATCCCCGCCTGAGCCGGGGAAAACGTCGTGACCGCCCCGGAGAGGTTCGGGGCGGCGATGACATTCCCATCTGGAAATCCCCTGCCACCCTTGGTAATCCGTGGTGATTATGAACAACCCGCCCGAAACCGTCCTCACCGAATCCCACCGCGTCTTCTGCGACGGGGCCACTGACATTCGCGCCGGGGCCGCTCTCGGCCATCCACGCGTCTGGCTTGAGATCGACGAGAAGGGCTTTGCCGAGTGCGGGTACTGTGACCGGCGCTTC
Source organism: Novosphingobium sp. HII-3 (assembly GCF_002916655.1). Lineage (GTDB taxonomy): Bacteria > Pseudomonadota > Alphaproteobacteria > Sphingomonadales > Sphingomonadaceae > Novosphingobium > Novosphingobium panipatense. The sequence goes on along the minus strand of NZ_PPSM01000025.1, from coordinate 29,979 downwards.
GTCCTGAAGGGCGGGCCGGCCGACCAGCAGGCAGCCTGATCCAGTCTTTGCGGCGCGGCTCATGCCTCCTATATCGAGGGCATGACCATCACCGACCCGCGCTCGCTCCTTTACACCCAACTTTCGCCTGAAGACGCGCAGGCGCTGGCGGCGGAGACACTCACGTCCTGCGAAGACGGCGAACTGTTCATGCAGTTCGTCGCCAGTGAGGCTTTCGGGTTCGACGATGGTCGCCTGAAGACGGCCGACTATTCGCGCGATGCGGGCTTCGGCCTTCGTGGTGTTTCCGGCGAGATGACCGGCTTTGCGCACGCCAATGAAATTTCGACAGCCGCGATACGCCGTGCCGGAGAGACGCTGCGCCTGCTGGACCGGGCAACGGGCCTGCGTCCCCCGCCGCCTCAGCGCACCAATGCGAAGCTCTATACCGAGGCATCGCCTCTCGATCTCATCCCCTTCGCCGAAAAGGTGCGTCTGCTGGAGACGATCGATGCGGCGGCGCGGTCCCGTGATCCTCGCGTCGCGCAGGTCAGCGCCAGCCTCGCCGGTTCATGGTCGGTTGTCGAGATCGTCCGCCCCGATGGCTACATCGCCACCGATGTGCGTCCGCTCGTCCGGCTGAACGTGTCTATCGTGGCGGAAAGCAACGGCCGGCGCGAAACCGGATCGTTCGGAATGGGCGGCCGGTATCTCTACGACGACCTGTTCAAGCCGGAAAACTGGAACGAGGGCATCGACGCAGCGCTCGCGACTGCTCTGGTGAACCTTGAAAGCATCGATGCCCCCGCAGGCGAGTTTCCCGTGCTGCTGGCACCAGGCTGGCCGGGCGTGATCCTGCACGAGGCGATCGGCCACGGCCTGGAGGGCGATTTCAACCGGAAGGGCACCTCCGCTTTCTCCGGCCGCATCGGAGAACGCGTGGCTGCTCCGGGCGTCACCATCGTCGACGACGGCTCCATTCCCGGTCGGCGCGGATCCCTCACCATCGATGACGAGGGGACGCCGACGCGCGAAACGGTCCTGATCGAGGATGGCATCCTCAAGGGCTACATGCAGGATCGGCTGAACGCCCGGCTCATGGGCGCAGAGCCGACCGGCAACGGCCGCCGTGAAAACTACGCACACGCGCCGCAGGTGCGCATGACCAACACCTTCATGAAAGGGGGCAAGGCCGATCCTGCCGAGCTGCTCGCAGGCATGAAGAAAGGCATCTTTGCCAGGAACTTCGGCGGCGGGCAGGTCGACATCGTCTCTGGCAAGTTCGTGTTTTCCTGCACTGAAGCCTATCTGGTGGAGGATGGAAAGATCGGCGCGCCGATCAAGGGCGCCACGCTGATCGGCGACGGGCCTTCGGTGCTGACCAGGGTCAAGGGCATCGGCAACGATCTGGAACTCGACCGCGGCGTCGGCGTTTGCGGGAAAGGCGGCCAGAGCGTTCCTGCAGGCGTGGGCCAGCCTACCCTCCTGATCGACGGGCTTACCGTGGGCGGAACCGCCTGACACGGTCAGGCCCGGTTCAGTCGAAGCGTGCTACACGCAGGATCAACGCGGGGCGCGTCAACAAGGAAAAGACCATGAACAAGCTCGCACTCGCCGGGGCGCTTGCTATCGCTTCGGTGCTCGCCATGCCAGCCGCCAACGCCCGGACGGAGCAGACTGGAGAGGAGAAGCTCGCCAAACTGCTCAAGGGGCGCGAAGCCGGCGAACCGGTGAACTGCATCTCCCTCTCCCAGTCGCGCAATTCCACCGTCATCGACAAGACAGCGATCGTGTATCGGGTCGGCGGCACGCTTTACGTGAACCGCCCGAAGAACGCGGAGCAACTCGACGACGATGACATTCTGGTGACGCGCACAAGTGGGTCGCAGCTGTGCCGGCTCGACGCTGTGCAGTTGCATGATCGCTATGCCGGGAACATGTGGAACGGCTTCGTGGGGCTTGAAGAATTCGTCCCCTACAGGAAGGTCGCCAAGGCGAACTGAATCCGGGAAATTCCTGTGCACAGTCGGGCGGTCGGTTCATTCCGGCCGCCTTTTGCTTGAAGATGCGTGTTTGCATTCTGCCTTGCCTCCCATAGATTGCCGGAATGGTTGCTAACCGCGGATATGCATCGACCAGCGCGGCCACGCGCCTCAAGCTGATCGAGGCCGCATCCGACATGCTGGACGAGGAGGGGCATCCAGCCTTCACCGTCCGCCGCATCGCAGCCCGGGCCGGCGTGAAGCCGCAGCTAGTCCACTATTACTTCCGCTCTATGGAAGATCTGGTGGTGACGGTTTTCCAACGCTCGTCCGCCACCTATTTTCGCCTTCACGACGAGGCGCTCTCAGGGCCCCGGCCCCTTCATGCACTCTGGCACCTGAACTGCAACCTGCCGGAGGCCCGACGGGTGATGGAATACGTGGCGCTCGCGAAGATCTACCCCCGCCTGCGCGAGGCCATGCGCGAAACAGGTGAGAACTTCCGGGCCATCCAGGTGGACCTGATCGAGCGCATCAGCGCCGAACGCGGGCTCGTGGATGCTCCGATGACGGCGCCGGCGCTTTCCGCTCTGCTTTCCGCCCTCGCGCGGGCCATGCTGATCGAGGGCAACGTCGGGATGGAGGAGGGGCATGAAGGCCTGCGCGCCTTCGTCGAGGCGACCCTCAAGATATACGAACCTGACTGATCGCATCGGCGATGGAGCCGCGCGGCGGCTCTTTTCACGGACGGCGGAGCGCTGGTGCGCCTCCAGGCAAATGCAAGCGCCGTCCAGGCGAACGCGCCATACTTGACAGGTGTACAGTCGTCATGATGTGTACAATCCAGGCGAGGGCAGGCGGATGTACGGCACGGGTCCGACATCACCGCTTCGTTGCCCCCGCATACGGCGACCGCAGAGATTGCAGATACTGCGGCGTCATGGAGGAGAGAACATCATGGCTTTTCGTGACAAGCGCCTTCGCGTCCGCCTTACGGCTGTATCCACCAGTGCTCTCGCTCTCCTCGGGGCTCCCGCCCTTGCCCAGTCGACGCCACCGTCCGGAGCGGCCACGCCTGAACCGGCACAGGGCGGCCTCAACGAAATCATCGTGACGGCCCAGCGCCGTGCTGAAAACTTGCAGGAAGTGCCCATCGCCATCGCGGCCGTTACCGCCGACACGCTGAGCGAGGCGGGCGTCAACGACACCAACAGCCTCAGTCAGGTTGTGCCTTCTGTGAACTTCCAGCGGTCGGGCGCGAGCGGCCTCTTCTTCGTGCGCGGCGTGGGCACGACGAACGCCTCCGTCGGTGATGAGGGGTCGAATGCCTTCTACGTCGACGGCGTCTACATTCCTGATCTTTCCGGGACCGTCACTCAGTTCAACAACATCGAGCGTATCGAGGTTCTGAAGGGACCACAGGGCACGCTGTTCGGGCGCAACGCCTTCGGTGGCCTTATCCACATCATCACCAAGGAGCCGGGCGAGGTTTTCGAGGCGGAGGGAGAGGGCGGCTACGGCAACTACGAAACCGCGCAGGGCAAGCTCTACGTCGGTGGTCCGATTGCCGTGAACCTGAGCATGGACCTTGCCCTTACCGGATACAACCAGGCCAAGGGCTGGGGCCGCAACGTCACTCTCGATCGCGAGATCAAGAAGATGCAGTACTGGGGCGCACGCTCCAAGCTCGTCTGGAACGCGAGCGACGCAGTCAAGGTCACGCTTTCTGGCGACTACTACGACATGGACGACAACACCTCGATCGGCTGGTCGGTGGATGAAGACTTCCCGGTGCGTGGCCTGACGGGGCCGATCTATTCGATCGGCAGCATGGATACCGCCTCGGACACTTACTCGCTGACGAAGCTGACAACCTGGGGCGTCAGCGGCACGATTGAGGCGGACCTCGGGTTCGCGGATCTCACCAGCATCAGTTCGCTGCGTGACAGCGAGAACGACTCCGACTTCGATGTCGACGCCACTCAGGTGCCCTGGCTGCGCATCTCGTTCGTTTCGGGGTCACGGGCGTACCAGCAGGAACTGCGTCTCGCCTCGGCGGCCACGGATCCGCTGAGCTGGCAGGTCGGCGGTTTCTACCTCCGCTCGGAAGTCGACAACGCGTCGCGTTTTCGGGGGCTGGGCGCGGGGGGCGTGAACGGCGGCACGTTCATCGACGCAACGCTGGATACCGATTCCTACGCCCTGTTCGGCGAATTGAGCTACAAGATCACCCCCACCACGCAGGTCATCGGCGGTGTCCGCTACACCAAGGACACCCGCAACCTCGGTGGCGGCCAGTACGTGGTGGTGAACAATGCCCTCGGCCCGTTCACACCCACCGAAGATCGCATCAGCTACGGCAAATTCACCTGGCGCGCCGCCATTCGCCAGGAACTGACGGATGATGTCAGCCTCTATGCATCGTACAACCGCGGCTTCAAGGCGGGAACGTACTCGCTGCAGAGCCCTACCAATCCCGCTGTGCAACCGCAGTTCATCAACGCGTTCGAGGCGGGCGTGAAGTCGGAGCTGTTCGGCCGCCGGCTCCGCCTGAACGCGTCAGTCTTCCATTACGACATCTCAAATTACCAGATCCGCTCCGCCGCTGCGGGAGCGCTGGGGGCGGCGGTCCTGCTGAACGCCGCATCGGTCAAGGTGGATGGCCTCGACGTCGAGTTCGATGCGGCGCCGGTCGACAATCTGCGGATCTTCGGCGGCTTCACGTGGCTGGACTCGCGCTTCAGCAACTTCGGCAAGCCCGGGTCGGAATACCTGGCACCTGTCATCTATCCCAACCCCGCCGTCTGCGACGCACCGGGCACCGCCGATCCCGGAACCGTGACGGGGCCTTACACCGGCGGCTTCACGACCTGCTTCGGCAACGTGTCGGGTTTCCAGACCCCTGGTGCTCCGGACTTCACCGCCAGCCTGGGAGCGAGCTACAGCATCCCGGTCAATGAAACGGGATCGCTGCGGTTCAACCTCCTGGGCAACTACAACAGCGGCTTCCCGTTTGAGGCCGACGGCGTCCTTCGCCAGAAGAAGTACGGTCTGCTGAACGGTTCCGTGGCCTACTGGCTGAACGAGCGCTGGGGCGTGGAGATCTGGGGCAAGAACATCACCGGAACCAAGTACTTCCAGCAGAAGATCTCGACCGGGCTCGGCGCGACGACGAACCGCGCCGCTCCGGCGACCTATGGCGTCACGGTGAAGTTTGACTACTGAAGGCGACGTCCGCTCAACGAAGAAGGCCGCGAACCTTGCAGGTCGCGGCCTTCTTGGTGTGCTGGGAGCGCTTCAGAGCGCTGCCCGGATCATTCCCACTCCATTGTTTCCTGGCATCATAACACACTGATTTTACTGAGAAAAATATTTCTCTCGGGACGCTATACCGTCAGCCAAACCGTCAGAAAATGGCGCTGCTGAAAACATTGGTTTTTTCGGCTCGAGATCGGAAAATGACCTTCCGCCATCTATCGCCAACGACGGCCGAAACAGTCACTCGAAGGGCATTCATACCGACATCGCCGTTTCCACGCTACGCTACGACCGGTGTGAATTCTCCTTCCCCTATCTATACCGTCGTCGGCGAGCTGCCGCCGCATCAATCAAGCGCCATACCCCCATCTGGCGACCAGACAACCACATCGCGCGGCCGCCCTCGGAAAGGTTCCCCTACGAGGGCCAAACCGTCGCGGAAAAGCGCATACTGGTAAGGCTCATCTGCCTCGGCTCTGGCAGCGCGATCTCCCGCTGAAAGCGCAAAGCCTGCAGGTTCAAAGGTTGGAAGCCTCATCGTCGCCGGCAGCCCCACCCCTAGATCGCGGATCGCATTGCTCAGCGCGTTCAAAAATTCGGCTCCCGCCTTCTCTTCAATCACGAACCAGCCAAAGTCAGAACCGGGGTGACGTGACGGCGATAGTCGCGCGCGCCGAGCAATTCGCCACCACTCAGGATGATCGAAGAAATCATCGATCCACCACGGATGGCCGCTGGATCGCGAATGCCACGGCGTCGCTGCCAAATAGGTCCGGCCAGCATAGTCAAATCGAAGAAGCGGAACGTTGTATCGCTCGGGAGCGGGGGAGTCCGGCGAGCGTATCCAGTCGATCCAATTCGTTACCTCCGGTGCGCCTATCAGGAGAAAGTTCGAGCGATGGGTCGCCAGAGCCATCGGGGCAGGCGTACCCTCAAATGTCTCGCCCCGCTGCGGGACGCCCGTTGGCGTAGTTCTCTTTCGCGGCTTTGAGATCCGCGTCTCCGATACGGCCAAGAAGCTCCCGCCTGTCGTCGGCTTCGACCCGAATGCAATCGAATAGCCGTGGATTATCTCTCCGAACGGCGACGGCTTCGCAATAAAGGGCTTTACCTGCTTGCTGTATTTTCTCTTCGCCGCATTCGCTATCTTGGCCGCGCTCGCATCTTTGGCGAACGAGCCGTGGGCCTCGGCGAGCACAACACCATGGCCGGACGCGTTGCCACCATCGTAGATAAAATCTGCATGGGGATCGAGCGAAGACGAGAGGCACGCTGCGTTTGCTCGCCATGCGTAGCCGAGAGCGTCCATATAGAGGTGGGCAATGCCTGCACCGACCTTGGCCGCAAACTGCGATCCGGCAGTATCCGCAAGAAATTTGAAATGAGATTCGAGCGCAAATGCCGATCCATCCTGAAGCAAAGTCTCCAGTTCGATCAGAGCACTCTGTTGCAATCCGTCGAGTAAGACGACAGGTGCATCATCCCAAGTCGTCGCCGTTCTCGCGATCGCGGCCGCCAAGGCAATCGGGTAAAAGGACAGACTCGACTGAGCCGGTGGCGCCACGAAGTACGGAGAGACCGGACTTGGTACATGGCGGTGCTTCGTATGCTTGGTCAAACCAATCAGCTTGACCGACGTCCCTAGCCCGACTGTCGACACAGGCCCGCTCATCCCTTCAGCTCCGCGGCCTGCGCGACCAGGTCCACAAGTTTCCACCCTTGGTCCGTTGCGGGCCCTAGCAGGATCATTGCTTCGGATTTACGCAGCGCGAGCCCAAGCAATTCCCGCGGCCTGGTCACCCCTACGAAGACATTTGTCGCGGCGGTGAGTCCCACCCCTGTAAATGGCTGATCGGTGACGCCGAACGCACGGGGCAGCACCGTGCTTAGGTCGATGCATTGTTCGTCTGCACCACTGCCTTTCCATACCTCACTCTCGACGACGAGAATTCCGTCTACGCTCTTGCCCTTGACCGAGTGGATCGATCCCAGCCGCAAGGTGAGATCGTCGAATTGCATCTGCTTAGTGGCGCGGCGCTCGGGGTCGGCGAGATCGGCCTTTTGATCCGCGACGAAGCTGCAGAAATCCGTGATTTCGGCCTCAGCGCCCTGAGGATGCGGACTGAAAAGTGGCAGCAGCTGTGCCATGAACGCCAGCCATGCCGCCTGCGCCCATACCGCATCACCGGTAAGCACATGGTCCCGGAGCAGTCGACGTACAGCGCGCGGCAACGCAAGGTCGCGATGCGACAGAGCCGCCCAGACATTATGCGCAGTAATCGGACGATCATTCGCCGCTTTCCAGCCATGCGCGCGCGCCAGCCCGGAAACACCGACGGCGAGCATCTCGCTGACCTCTGCGGGAGGACGCGCCGCGGCGTGGTGTACCGCAGCCTTCTGAAGCTGCCGGCAAAGGAAGTTGGCCTTCGATCGAGACCCGCCCTCGCTGCAATATGCGGGATGATAGTCGACAAGGCTCTTCGGCTGCCACACACCTTTCTTACCGGGCAGATTGTGACGCGATGCGACCGCCCAGACGTCGCGGCTGCTGCAATCGCCGGCCCACAGCGTGCGTGCCTCTTCAGCGAAGGCTCCGAGAACGCCACCGATCGTGGCTTCATCGAACAAGAAAATCACCCGCGACGCGGGCCGTGCGCCCAGGCCCACAATGGTCTGAGCCTGGCGCGCGGTCAGCCGGCTTGCAAAACCGGCGATCTCCCCGCCGAACCTGCGGCTCGTATCGAGAGGGATGCAACCGGGACCCGGCGTCCAATAGGCCGGTGCCGCTCCATCGTCCTCATAGAGCGTTTGATTGCTGTCCCCGAGACGCTGGAACGCCGCCCCATCTTGCTTGAACACGTGCTCCAGCAACCGGAGCTGGTCGCCATGCGTGTCCTGCGCCTCATCAAGAATGACGAGTGGAAAGCGGTCGCGAAGCCGCTCGGCGAGGCTCGGGTTATCGCGGAGCGCGCGCCACGCGAGCGCGGTCATGTCGGCGTAGCGATATAGCCCGCTCTTGACCATCGAGGCCTTGAGGGATTCGAGCGCCTTCCCACAATCGGTGTGGGCGCCCCATTGCCCTTTACGGCAGCGGACGGCCAGCGCGCTTGGCTCCGCGACTGTGTCGGTGAAGGCGGGGTCCAGATCGAGAAGGGCAATCCACTCCTCGAGCCTGCGCTTGAGCTTGAGTTTCTTGTTCTTGGCGAGGTTGTCGAGGACACGCCAACCCGGATAACGCCGCAACGCCTCAGCCGCGAAAGCATCGTCGTCAATCTGACGCACGCTCCAGCCCAGTCCCCGAAGATAGGGCAAGGCGAGGTATTGGTTGATGAACGCTGTGACCGTACCGGTGAAATGGGGATAGGCCATCAACCGCCCTGCGGTCGGGTGACGGGCGATCAAGTCTTCGACCTCCGTCCGCGCGGCATTGGTGTGCGAGATCACGCAGACGCCCTGCCTGCGGGTCAACCAGTTACGCGAAAGCAGCGCGAGCTTTGCCGCCAGCAGCGTCGTCTTGCCATTACCGGGCGCCGCCTGAACGTCACATGGGGTAACCTTCGCCAGGAAGTCGGTTTGGCTCGGATCGGTGAAATCGCAACCGCCCAGTTCGTCGCCAAGTTCGGCGAGCAGTTCGGGCGTGAGCGGTAGGATCTCGAACATGGTGCTACACCTCCGCCTCCGCTGCCGCCGCCGCACCTTCCATTCCGGCAACTCCGATCTCTTCGTCTTCGGCTTCCGGCTCGAGGGCGATCGCCGGCGCCCCGGGGACATAGCCACCCGTCACGTAGTCGATCGCGTGCACCAGGTAGGGCGGGAGCCGATCGCGCATCTGCTCCGGCGTATCGGGGCGTTTGCGCAGTATGGCGGCAAGTTGCTCGGCAACCTCGGCCTTGGAGGCCTCCTTGTCATGGACGGGCTGGTAGATCTTGACGGCGATCTCCGTCGTGGAGAGCCCAGCCGCCTTCCAGCCTGCGTAGGTTTCGCTGGCCTTCTTCACGATCTTCGCAAGCCACTCGGGCTTGCGACTGCTGGTCTTGGCGAGCTGAACCGCCTGATGAACGCTCTCGGCGAGCTCGGACTGAAGGGCAAGATCGAACTCAAGTGTCCAGCTATCGGCGATGAACGCGTCGACGGGATCCCCGACGTCGCGCCGGAGCGTCTTCAGCCGCGCGGCGATTTCGTCCCCGGTCAACTGGTTCTCTGTCTTGCGGTCGCCGACGAGGTCTTTCGCCTCCGAGGGCGGAATGTCCCTGTCAGGGATCAGCGCCACGGGCACCGCGATCGCGTTCCCAGCTTTACGCTGCAGAATCCGGCTGTAGCGGAACAGGCCGCGGTGGCCAACATTGACGATCGATACACCATGGCGGCTAAGCGGACGACCGAGCTTCTCGGCGATCGCGGGCAGCAACAGGTGCTCGCCGTCGCCTTCGACGACAATGAGCGCGCGGGCGAAGAACAGGTTGGCCTTGGTCGCGTCGAGGAAGCGACGAAGGAACTCATAGTCGTCGGCTGCGAGCCGGGTATGGGCCGCGCCCAGCGGAAAGGCGCGGTGACCGACGATCATCGTCATGGTCTCAAGCTCGGCACCGGCCGCGAGTTGCGGGCTATGGGTAGTGAGGAGGACCTGGACCTGCTGATGGGTCTCGCCCTTGTCGGGGTCCGGCTTGGCGGCGCGGGCCGCAAGCACTTCCATGAAGAGCGTCTGGTGCTGGGGATGCAGATGCGCTTCCGGCTCCTCGATCAGCAGAAACGGCACCTGATCGGGATGCGACTGGAGCAACAACAGCTCGGCCGCCATAAACAGCAGGTTGTTATAGCCCAGCCCGCGCTGGACGCGCTCAGTGCCCGCTTTGGCATTCAGATAGAGTTCGAACCGCTCGAGAATCTGATCAAACGAGCCGCCAGCGCCGAGGTCCAGCGTGGCGACAAGGCGGTCGTCTACGAATGACAGCTTGTCGAGGAAATCCGTGTTGACGCTGCCGGCGACACCGCCAACCGCCGCGTTGTTTCGGACGGCCGCGTCAGCCGCCGTGAGCGTGTCATGGAGTGTCGCATTGGCACCCAGCGCGGCGGGTTTGCTTTGAGGGCCCATGGTGGGCATCGCGCCAAGGATGCGCGAAAGGCGTGACCGGCGGCCCGCTCGCATCTCGCGCTCCGCGTCACGGAGCGGTTTAAGGTAGGTGGCTTTTAGATATTCCCGCAGTTCTCCATCGAGCGGCAGACCTTCGCCCTCGGCGCCGGCGCGGTGCTGACTAGCGATGATGTTGCCGCCCCCTGGCGAAAGCCGCCGAGTACCACGCATGCACACATGCAGCCGCAACTTACCCTTTTCGTTATTGCACCATTCGAGAAACCGAGCCTCTTCATCAGCACTAAGATCGTCGAAGGTGCAGCGAACGATGAAATCGCATCCGCGGATGCCCTCCCCGTCGACATGGAAGTCGTGTTCGTCCGGACGGATATAGTCGTCGCCGCGTGTCCAAAGAACGTAGCGGGCGGCGTCGATGATAGCGCTCTTACCAGCGTCGTTCGGCCCCACGAGAATATTGAGACCGGACGAGAGCTTCAGTTGCAACGGGGTAGCCGGATCAAAGCACCGGAAGCCGCTCGCGTAGATTTCGGAAATGTACACCGTCGCCTCCCAGCCTGTTTTTCTTATCCTGCCGCGCTATTGGCTCGTGCGGCGATCTCTGCGCAGCGCTCCATGAGCGTCTCGAAAGGCTCGGCGTCCTCCAGAAGGAGGCCGTCCTCAACCATGCGGGCGTAATCTTCTTCCAAGGCCTTCGCCCCATCGCCGGCCGGAACGAGCTGCAGACCTCCGTTGACAGCGGCCGCGTAGTCGATCGGCGATCGGTCCGCTGCCTTTTCCGCGAAGAACATTGCCTTGTGACGGGCGACGGCGTTCGCCAGCCCGCGATCCGCGAAAGCAGCCGCCGCGAAGCCCGCTTCGTCCAATCGAGCGACATCATGCCAGTGCCGGGCGAACCGGTCGCCGCGCAGACGCTCCTGCAGGCAGAAGACGTGGATGGCCGTCGCCTTCTCCCAGAAGGTCCGCTCCGCATGCATCACGCGCGGCCGGGCCATCGGGAAGACGACGCCTTCCACCAAACCGGCAGCATCGCAAATCACGTCGCGCACGCTCGCCGGCTCGCCCGTTGATCGCGCCCCAAATTCGAGCATCACGCTCGGGGCGACATAGCCGGAGCCAGCCGTCGCGGCCTCGTAATCGATGAACAGCTTCTCGCCTTCGACGCGGATGGTGGCTGCCAAAGCTTCAGCCGCGAGCGCCTCTGTGATGATCGGCTGAACGGTGTCAACTACCCAGTCTGGCAGGCGCTTGCGTACCTCACTCGACCAGCGCTTCTCCTCGCTGCGAGTCTTCGGCAGGGCCTCACCATCGTCGCCCACCAGATCGGGTGCGATCGTCCGGATGTCATAGGTCAGGTCGACATCCTCGGAAAACCGCCGGATGACCTGATAGGCTTTGGATAGCGACGTCCCGCCTTTGAACACCAGATGTTCGCCGAGCGCCGAGCCGTAAAGGGTCCCGAGCGCCCAGACCACCCAGACGTCCTTCTCGAGAAGGTGCGCGGGTCGTCCCGACTGATCGGCCGCGACGCTCAACGCCTCGCGGCGGTCGGCGACCGGAAGGTGGAGAAAGGCGTCAGCCATGGGCCACCTTTCCCACGCTGCGCGCCAACCAGGTCGGAAGCTGCGGCGCTGCCGCGACCAGTTCGCTGAAAGTGGATGGCGGGAGCTTCCGCTTCAATGTTTTCAGGGCGGCTTCCGCCTTCTCCGGTCCAAGCCAGGCCAGCGCGCGCACTGCCTCGCCAGCCGGCTTGTGAGCCAGGGCGAGTTGCCAGCGTGGAGCGTGGCGAAGTTCGACGACCTGCTTGCCGAGGTTCATCGTCCGGCTGCGGCCGGAGGTTAGATAGACCGATCGGACCGGCACCTGTGTCGTGAGGCCAAGCGTGTTGGCCGCCGCCGCCCCGCTCGGGACGATGACCTCGCCGCGTTGGTTGGCGAGCGCCTCGACTGCCTGTTGGACGGAGGGAGCCCTCGTACCGAACCGGCTCGTGATGGGACGCAGATAAACACCGCGACCGGCCCGAATGAGTTGGCCCCGCTCGGTCAGACGCGACAAGGCCTGATCCACCGCGGCGCGATTACCGAGATGGAGCAAGCTCTTAGCCGCCACGGGCGTGCCTTCCGGCAACCCTCCGGCATGCACAAGAATCTGTTCGGTTAACCGTTGCATGGCCATTCTCCTGTCAGAAATATACGCAGTTTTCTGACAGTTTGCAACCGACGGCTCGGCGGGTCAGCGCCGTTAGATCAGCGGCGCGCCCTTATCGAGCAGGCTGTCCAGAAAATCCTCGCGCGACGAGATCTGTCCCGATTGCGTCGCCAAGATCAGCGCCTCGACGACCTGACGAGCCAGCGAACGGGCCATCACCTGCTCTTGGGTCGAGATGTCCGTCATGGCGCGACCGTGCAGGAAGGCGCTTCTTATGTCGAAAAGCTGCTCATACTGGTCAGCATGGCTACGGTCACCGAGCAGGCCGGCGACACGCCCTCGCATCCGGTTCGTCGCGCGCATTCCCTTATGGCGATCAGGCGCAACACGGAAACTCTTCTGATAGTCGGCGCGCAGCCCCAGCGCCGCCTCGATCGTTGTGATGTGGGCGAGAAATTCATCCACGCCTTCGGCAAGGAAGGCGCGGATCACGAAATGGGCGACCGGCGTCTCAAACAGAACCGATTGCTTCGCCTGCTCAACGATCACCCACCGGCTCTGGTCCCAAACAGTCAGCTCGGTCGCGGCGTTGTCATCAAGGCGCAGCTCGACCGGCCGCTCTTCTTCGTAGGTTCCGCCATAGCCGTCATCATAGATGCGATCTTCCCAGCTCAGCGTGTCGGGTGATGGCGGCGAGCCTGGACGCACGAAGATGTCGCTGTCGACGGTGTAAACCCACGGCACGCGGAATGCTCGCCAATCCACTTCCGGCATCGTCGACCAGCTCTCCCAGGGCGCCAGCAGGAGGAAGAACAGCGCTTCCTCGAAGGCGAATGGAAACCGTCCCTTGTGTGGCTCGATCCGCCCCAGATCCTGGCTGAGATCCATCGAGAAAAACGGGACCGCCCGCGCTTCCGGCCCGTGCTTGAACGCCACCGTCTCCTCGACGACCAGCCAGTGAAACTCCGACAGCCGATCGGCGTCCAGCTCCTGCCGCGGATAGACCCGCTTTAGGCGGCGCTCATCGAAGACCACCCGCAACTCGTCCGGCGTCAGCCGGCATAGCTTCGCCGGGCCGAATGCAAGCGGCGACAGATCATCCGCTAGATCGAGCGGCGCGAGATGCACCCGCGTGGAACGTGTGGAACGCAGCGCCGCGTCGAGACCCGCCGCCGCCTCTTCCACTGAAAGCGCCAAATCGGCGGCGTCCTTTTGCAGGTGGCACGGCAGCCCCAACGCCCTCAACGCCGTCGAGAGAGCGAATGCGGGGCCTGTCTTCCCCGTGCCGGAGTAGTTGTCACGGCAGGCCTCGCGCAGACGCACGAATGCCGGATGCGCGAGGATATTGTCAGGACCAGGCGGGCTGAGCCGCCAAAGCTCGGCCATCGCGCCAAGCATCGCTGAACTGGGGCCGTCCGCTACAACGCTCATCAGGCGATCCGAAGCCGTCGCAGGAGCTTGCCCAGAACGGCTTCATATTCTTCAGGTTTGGAGAAGTCGGCGTAGAGCTTGCCTTTCAGGAACCCAGGCAGCTCGCACTCTTCATAGAGCAATGGCAGCACGACCACTTCGCCGGTGGAAATCTCCCGGTTCATCGCCAGGTCGAGCTCCTTCTTCACCCAAGGGGCGTCGATCGACTTCTTTGACAGGACGACGGCGATGTATCGGCTGAGCTTCATACCCTCATCGATCTTGGCGATCAGCGAGTCGCCGATTTCGATCTCCGCTTCGTCCAGCCAGACGCGCGGCACGCCATGGGCGAGGAGATCCTTGCGCAGCTGGCGCACGAACGGTTTGTCGACACCGGTGTGGCTCAAGAAGATGCCGTGGTACTTTTCGTGCGCAGGGTCCGCCTTCTCCAGCGCCAAGCTGTCGCGGACGAGCTGGTTTTGCGCTTCGTGCGATGTCGGCGGCGTCAGCAGCCACCCTGTCGTGGCCCCGATCGTCACCTGGCCGCCCAGGCTATAGCCCTCCGGCGTCGCGGCGATCGAAGCGAAGCCTTCACCGGGATCCGACAGGCAGAGCGTCCAGCCACCGGTCTGTGACAGCACGTCAAAATAGCGTGCGAACGGACTATCCGGGTCAACGTGACCCATCCTGCGCCCCTTCTTCACGAGGAGTTCCGAGCGCTTTACGAAACTCGCCACCTTCGGCGCCGCGTAGCCCAGATGCGTCTCGCGATAGCCGAAAAAGTTCACCCGCTTCGGCTCGGACAGACACCAGACGACCGTGGCGCCATCAGCGATCGCTGCCTCCATCTCCCTTCGCCGATCTTCCGAATCGAAAGCGGAATCGAGATCATAGCGGTCGTTCTGTCCTTTCAGCTTGCCCAGCTCATAGAGCTCGTTCGAGAACTCGCCGGCCGAGCCGAACAGGAAATGCGAATAGCTCTCGGGATTGATGATGATCGTGTCGTATTCGTAGAGTGGATATGCCGCCCGCGTGCGATCCACTTCCGGCCGGCAAAGGCCTAGATTGTCGATCTCCACCCCTTCGATCGCATCGCCGGTGTAGGTCAGCCCGACCGTCAGCACCCTTCTCATTCGTCTCTCCTTCCCGTGACGTCACCGGCAGGCTTGACATCCATGACCTCGCCACGGGCGCCGACAAGCGCGATCTCAATGCCCGCCAGCGCGCAACGCGGCGCGAGGCGCTCGGCCAAGCGCCGAGTACCCTCCGTCAGGGGCACGACCGCAACCTGTCGGCCCGGCGACGGCGTCGCCATCAGCATTCCCACTGTCTCGCACAGTCCTTTGTAGAGGCAGGACACCTGGCCCGAGTGCCGCGTGTTGATGATGCCGCCCTTGCACTCGGCCGAGATGATGTGGTCGCCGGCCTCCGCCACGACATCGCCCAGGCCCGACTTCGGATGGACGGTGATCGTCTGGCCCGCGGCGTTCCGATAGACACCGCCGTATGTCGTAGTGCCGAGGCTGGAAACCTTGGTAAATTCCCGGCGCAGCAGCCAGCCCGCGAAATCGAATTGCTTGCCATGCTCGCCGTCCGGATGGATGCGCACATGCGGCGCATTCGCCGTGCGCAGAAGATGCATGGCGTAAGCGACCATCACAGCGCCTTCGTACAGGTGGTGCTCATGGCCGCCATCGGACTTGCCGACGCGGTTCGGCGGCGGCTCCAGCGCCGTCACGAGATCCTCGAAGTCCAACCCAGCCTCCCCCGTTCCGGCATCGGAGCGCTTGTCGCGCACCGGCATTGACAGGCACTTATAACCGGCCATATTTGCCCGGTAAAGGAGTTCCGGTCATGCTCGCCTACAGTCCCGAAAAATTCGCATCGCTCTACGCGTCCGAACTCGGTCAACGCATCTGGGCGTTCCTCACGACGTCCGAAAACGTAGCGCGCCTCGAGACCGCCTCGGAGCTCAGCAAACCGGCGGTCGAGGGCATCGAGGAGCAGCTCCTCGCCGAATTTCGCGAGGAGGTGCTGGCCGACCGCGTGAAGCAAATGGTCGGTCACATGGTGCGCCAGATCCTCGAACAGCGCGATTGGGTCCTCGACCAGAGCGACGTGAAAGTGCAGTCGGTGCCCTTCAGCAAGGCGGCGCGGTATCGCCGGCCCGATTGGATCACCTTCCATGCGTTCCGCAACACCAGTGATCCGCGCGATGTCGTTATCACCGACCGCCGCCAGAACGCGCCGTTACCGACCGACGTGCGCTGGACCTACTACGCGACCTTTGCCAGCCCGTTGAAGGCGGCGGTGGCGTTCGGGGTGCGCGACATTCGCCAACTTCGCCAGCATGTGCTTTCGCACGGCTATCAGCGCCTGCGTATCGAGCGAATGCTCCGCCGCGCCTAACGGGACCTGACGATGACCAAACTTTTCGATGTCGACGGCGCCAATCTCGATCGCGGCTTCATGAACCTGAGGGCCGCGGAATCGCGGACCGAGCAACAGCTTCACGACCAGATCGAAGTCATGTGGGCGACCTACGAGCCCTATGCCGACCCTGATTTTCCGCAGGGCTTTGCCCGCGACGTCGATGGCCGCTTCTGGGAAATGTATCTCGGCTGCACTCTGATCGAGGCGGGCCGGACGTTGTTGCCCGTCGCGGACCGTCAGCGCCAAGGCGGCCAGCCTGACCTCTGCGTCCTCGGCGAGGGCCGCCGCATCTGGATCGAAGCCATCGCCCCCGACGAAGGCGGGCCTGGTCCCGACCAGATCGTGCAACCCATTCCCATGAACCAGGGTGGTGGCCTAGTCGCCGCGCCCATCCGCCAAGCCCAGTTGCGGACGTCCGGCGCCTTCTGGACCAAGGCGCAGAAGATCGCGCGCTACATCGAACAGGGCGTGATCGCCCCGGAAGACTCGCGGATCGTCGCCATCAGCGCGAGCCGCTTTGGCGTCTATGTCGCCGAGCAGCCGTTGCCGCTGATCATGACGACGCTCTTCCCGATCGGCGATGCGTACATCACCATCGATCGCGCGACTGGAGATGTCGTCGAGGAAGGATTTCACGCAGCGCCCCTGATCGCCCGCGAACGCAATCCGATCCCGCGCACAGCGTTTCTCGACGAGCGCTTCGCCGACGTGTCCGGCGTAATCTGGTCACGCGTTGGCCTCGGCAACCTGTCGCGCCAGGCCCGGCCTATCACCTACGTCCACAATCCGCTCGCCCAGGTTCCGCTGCCGACCAACTGGGGCGTTTGGGATCGCGAGTTCGTCACCACGCCGCAGGGCGACGGATGGGAGGCCAACGACATCCTGGCTTCGGTGGCGGTGGCAGAGGCGCAATGAAGACACCATCACACACATGGTCTCGGTCGCACTCGACGGTCTGTCGCTCTTATCGCCGCGAGGGTGACGATGGCCGCCGACGTTAAACAGCAACTGATCAAACCCTTAAACCAGCGGCAGTTCGAACTCTACGCGCTGTCGCTTGAGCGTGGACCGAACTTCGAGGCGTCCCACATCTTCAGCGCCTATCAGGTTGGTGGCAGCGCCTGCGGCTGCATCCTTCGCGATCCAGAGCACGGGGCGTTCACCACCTTGGCCATGCGTCGACGCGTCGACCATCTTTGGGTGCGCGTCGACGAAGGGGGGCCATTCTCTACCCCTGAAGCAGCACTCGACCATCTCAGCATCAGCATGCGCGGCGGCGAGCCGCCCGAACCGCTTCCACCGGGCGCGCGGCGCCGTCCACCCCTGATGCAGGCAGGCGCGCGCGGCGTCTCGCCCGAGTTTGAGCTTCTTGCCGGGACGGTGAGCCATGTACCCGCCCTCATGGCAGTCGGTGAATGCTATCTCGCGCTTCCCAAGCCTGACGCCAATTTCGTCACCGATCTGCAGACCAACAACTTCGCCTCGCGGCTTTTCGAGCTCTATCTGCTCGCCTGCTTCCGCGAGCAGGGGCTAATCGTCCAGCAGGATCATGTCTCTCCAGACTTCTGGATCGAAAAGGATGGCGCCGAGTGCTGGATCGAGGCGGTCACCGCCAACTCTGAAACCCCGCGCGCGGGCGGGATCGGCGACTGGGTACATGCGCCAGAGGACCGTCGCGAGCGGCTTACTGGCGCGCCCGCCGAACGTTTCGCCAAGACGCTGCGGGGCAAGCTCCAGCGCAACTATCATGAGCTGGAGCACGTAGCGGGCCGCTCCTTCGCCATCGCCATCGCGGACTTCCATGAATCCGGTTCGATGGTGTGGAGCCGCGAGGCGCTTCCCACCTATCTCTATGGCCTACGCGCCGACGTTGAAGGCGAAGGCGCGCATCGCCGCGCGATCGGCACCTCAATCGCCAACCTCACCGGCAAACATGGCATTCCGGCCGGCCTGTTCCGCGACCCGGACTTCGCGCATCTGTCCGCAGTCATCTTCAGCAATGCCGGCACGCTGGCCAAGTTCAACCGCATGGGCTTCCTCGCCGGCTGGCGACCGCCCGGTCTGGAGATGATCCGGCGCGGCATCCTGTTTGATCGGACACCTGGCGCGCTCGAGCCAATCGATTTTGAGCTGACGGTCGGCAGCGACGAATATCAATCGCTCTGGCCTTGGGGGGAAGCCTGGTGCCAGGAGCTGGAGGTCTTCCACAATCCGCGGGCGGCCCACCCTATTCCCTTCGATCTCATTCCCGGCGCCACCCACTGGTTTGAACGCGACGGCGATGTCGAGTGCAGCACCATCTGGGCGAACTCGGTTCTGTCGTCGATCACCCATCTACGTATGTCCGGCGAAGCCGCGACGTCGTCCCCTGATCCGGAGGAGACCAAACACGCATGACGACCGAGCCATCCGACCGGACAATCATCCTCCATCTGCTGCGCGGCGCAGTCCCCGAGCGCGCCGACGAGATCAGCGGTCTGTGGAGCCGTTACGGCCACGCCGTCGAAGTCGCTCCCAGCGGCAAAGGCGTCACAATGAATGCAGACGCCAGCCGCATCAGGTTCGACACCAAGACGATCGATTTCTTCTGGTTGCTCGGCTTTAGCGCCTGGCGCGCGATCGAGGTCTATTCGCCCGCCTTGGTACTCGCGACCGTAACCGGGATGCCGCTCGACCAAGCGCTGAATGTCGACACCGAACGGGGGCAATACGAATTCGACTACAGACAACGCGTCGCCAACGCTCAATCGCTCATTGCAGTCGAACAGACCGCCGACATTTCCTGGCCGGCGGACATCCCAGAGCCGACCCCCGATCGCGACGGCCTCGCGGACAATCAGCACAAGGCCGCCTTCGA
Organism: Novosphingobium sp. HII-3; assembly: GCF_002916655.1. Taxonomy (GTDB): domain Bacteria; phylum Pseudomonadota; class Alphaproteobacteria; order Sphingomonadales; family Sphingomonadaceae; genus Novosphingobium; species Novosphingobium panipatense. The sequence continues at coordinate 10,823 of NZ_PPSM01000025.1, read as the reverse complement.
CCTGGTCGCGCTCGCCCTTGCCTTCGCGCTCCTGCATGAATTCCGACACGTCATGTACTGCGCCGACAACGACGCGCCTTCGACACTGCCCGAAGAGGAAATCGCCTGCGACACCTGGGCGCGCGAGTACATGACGAGCGGCCTCGCCGCTTACGCTAGGGAGCATGGGCACCATTATGCCCAAGTCCACCAAAAGCGTGCGATGGGAATGGCGCTCGCCGCCGTGATCATCCATGCGATGACGCCGACCCACGCGCATTGGGGCAACCGGCAATATCCGCCGATCGCCGAGCGGCTTACGGCGATGATCAGCGGTTACAGCCTGCCGGCCGGTTCGTCCTTCTGGCCGCTGACGGCCTGCCTGCTGATCGCACTCATGAGGCAGGAGAACCGGCCGCTCGACATCGTCGCGAACTCAAATCAGGAGATGGTCGAGATTCTGCTCGACCGGCTCCGGTAACGCCGCGAGGAGCGCGACGTGCCGGTCTATTTCATTGGTGAAGACGAAAATGGATGCACCCCGATCAAGATCGGGGTGGCGAAGAACATAGAAGCGCGCAAACGCAGCCTCCAGACTGGCAACCCCCTGGACTTGCGGCTGCTTGGGTGGATCGACACGGCCGACGCCTTCCAGCTTGAGCGACACCTGCATCACCATTTTGCAGCGACTCATGTGCGCGGAGAGTGGTTTTCCATCGAGCCGGCTGACATTCTGCCCATTCTCATGCGCGCAGGCCACGATGGATTTGTCGCCAAGAACGCCGACGCCTTCCAGATCGTCGGATATGATCGCGACGCCATTCCCGAATATCTGGGCGTGTGGGAATGGGCCGAACTGGAAATGGATGAGTGCTGCCCGTTCTGCGGATGCCTGTGCGGCATGCATTTCCAGGAAGCCTCGCAGATGTACTATTGCATCCGATGCGACACGCTGACCGACTTTTCTGAGCTCGATCCCCATGACGAGCCCCCGGAAGACTGAGCCTTTGAGCTGACGCGCGATAGACTGGCCTAGCGGACCTGAGCGGACCGAAAGGTGGGAACACGCCGATCCTGGTAAACGTAATTCCGGCCTTACGATTCTGAGGGGAAAGCCTTCCCCTGCGCCCGAGCCTTGCGTCTCGGCCGACCCCTTCTGCGGGGAGACCCCCAGGCTGTGCAGAAACTCTCCCTGATGTCGCTGGGCTTGGATCTCGCCGGCTAGCGTTGGCGTGGCGCGACACAATTCAGCATCGTGCTACCTCGGGTTTGACAGAGTGAGCCCGATAGCTTTCGAAACCGCCTTACATCAACAGGCTAAGCGCAGCTCCACCCACGGCCGCCAGCAACACGACGACCCATGGCGGAGCTTTCCAGGCCATCAGCGCCACGAAACAAATCAAGGCCAGTGCGAAATCCGGCATGCCTCCGATCGCGCTGGTGAAGACAGGCGAATAAAGCGCAGCGCCGAGGATTCCGACGACTGCGGCATTGGCGCCCTGCATGGCCGACTGCGCCCACGTCTTACGGCGCAGTTGATCCCAGAAGGGCAACGCCCCGATCAGGATCAGGAAGCCCGGCAGGAAAAGTGCGACAAGAGCGATCGTCGCGCCGGCCACGCCGTTCGGCGCCGGTCCCATGACCGCTCCGAGCCAGGCGGCAAAGGTAAAGAGCGGTCCGGGGACCGCCTGCGCTGCGCCATAACCCGCAAGGAAGGCATCATCGGACACCCATCCTGGCGTGACAGTTTCAGCCTGTAACAGCGGCAACACGACATGTCCGCCACCAAAGACAAGCGAGCCGGCACGAAAGAAGCTGTCCGCCAGCGCCCATCCTTGCGCTTGCCCCGCTAGGACCGGCAGGCCAATCAGTAGGGCGACGAACAGCGCGAAGGCCATCAGTCCGGCTTTGCGTGAAACCGGCACAGGCAGATGCTCGCCAATCGTGACCTGTCCTTTGCCAAGAGCCAGCCCGGCAAGTGCGCCCAGCAGTATGGCCGCCATCATCCCGATCGCTCCCGGCGCCCAGGCAAGCAGAAGCACGGCCACGACCGCGATCGTGGCGCGCTCCTTATCGGGGCACAGGTTTTTTGCCATGCCCCACACGGCTTGCGCCACGATGGCGACGGCGACGATCTTGAGACCATGTAGGACGCCAAGCGCTAACGGGCTTTCCAGCCGCGTAGCCGTCATGGCAAGCGCAAGAAGGATCATGGCCGATGGCAGGGTGAAGGCGAGGAAAGCTGCGAACGCGCCGAGCCATCCCGCCCGCGTCAGACCAAGAGCAAAGCCGACCTGGCTGGAAGCCGGACCGGGCAGGAACTGGCACAGTGCCACCAAATCGGCATATGCGCTTTCGCTCATCCATTTTCGCCGCGTCACCAGCTCGTCCCGGAAATAGCCCAGATGTGCGATCGGTCCACCGAAGGAGGTGAGCCCTAGCTTCAGGAATGCGCGGAATACCTCGGAGACGCTTCCTTGCGACTGTTGCGGGCTATGATCCATTCAAGGGACCTCGTTGGTTGGGGCATTCTTGCGAGCGATGACGTGCGATCGGCGCGGAATAGATTCTCAGGTTGCAGCCGTCAGATTGACCCGCTGCATCAGGGCCTCGCCGCTCTCCTTGCGCTCGGAATAGCGGTCGGTCAGGTAGGGTGAGACGTCGCGCGTCAGAAGCGTAAACTTCATCAGTTCCTCCATTACGTCGACCACTCGATCATAATAAGAGGACGGTTTCATCCGGCCCGCATCGTCGAACTCCTGAAAGGCCTTGGCGACGGAGGACTGGTTGGGGATCGTCACCATGCGCATCCAGCGGCCGAGCACACGCATCTGGTTGACGGCGTTGAAGCTCTGCGAGCCGCCGGAGACCTGCATCACCGCGAGTGTCCGGCCCTGCGTTGGCCTTACCGCGCCGACCGAAAGGGGAATCCAGTCGATCTGCGCCTTCATCACCGCGCTCATTGCGCCGTGCCGCTCCGGGCTGGTCCAGACCTGGCCTTCCGACCAGAGCGAGAGCTCTCGCAGTTCCTGCACTTTCGGATGCCTGACCTCGGCGCCGTCCGGCAATGGCAGGCCATGCGGATCGAAGATGCGTGTTTCCGCGCCAAAGTGTTTCAGCAGACGCTCGGCCTCGAATGTCAGGAAACGGCTGTAGGATCGCTCGCGGAGCGAGCCATAAAGCAGCAGGATACGCGGCGGATGGGTAGAAGGGTCGGTTACGCGCAGCCGACCAAGGCTGGGAGTATCAACGCAGCCGGCATCAAGATTGGGAAGATCGTCCGGCATCAACGCTGCTCTTTCGCGAGTTCGGACACCTTGCCGCCACGCTCATACCAGCCTTTGGAGCGGTTCACGATCCAGACGACCGAGAGCATCACCGGCACTTCGATCAGCACCCCGACAACGGTGGCGAGCGCCGCACCCGAGTGAAAACCGAACAGGCTGATGGCGGCGGCAACCGCCAGTTCGAAGAAATTTGACGCGCCGATCAGCGCCGAGGGACCGGCAACGCAATGTTGTTCGCCGGCAAGCCGGTTGAGCAGATAGGCAAGGCCGGAGTTGAAATAGACCTGAATCAGGATCGGCACTGCCAGCAGGCCGATGATGGCCGGCTGCGCGATGATCTGCTCGCCCTGAAATCCGAACAGCAAAACAAGCGTCGCCAGCAAAGCGACGAGAGAAGCCGGGCCGAGCTTTGAAAGCAGCCGGTCAAGCGCTGCCTGCCCGCCACTTGTCAGCATCCGGCGACGGATGATCTGCGCGATGATGACGGGAATGACGATATAAAGGATGACCGACAGGACCAGCGTGCCCCACGGCACGGTGATGGCTGACAGGCCCAGCAGCAGGCCGACAATCGGCGCAAAGGCGACGACCATGATCGCGTCGTTGAGGGCGACCTGGCTCAATGTGAAATGCGGTTCACCCTTGGTCAGGTTCGACCAGACAAACACCATGGCCGTGCATGGCGCGGCTGCAAGGATGATGAGGCCGGCAATGTAACTGTCGATCTGGTCGGCAGGTAGATAGGGCCGGAACAGCCAGCCGATGAACAACCAGCCCAGTAGCGCCATCGAGAACGGTTTTACCGCCCAGTTGATGAACAGCGTTACGCCGATGCCGCGCCAGTGGCGGCCGACCTCACCAAGCGCAGCGAAGTCGATCTTGAGCAGCATAGGGATGACCATCAGCCAGATCAGTACCGCCACCGGCAGGTTGACCTTGGCAATTTCCATCGTGCCGATGGCATGAAATGCGCCCGGCAGAAAATGGCCGAGCGCGATGCCGACGACAATGCACAGCGCGACCCAGAGGGTCAGGTAGCGTTCAAAGGTGGACATGCAATTCTCTCACGCCCTTGCGACGCGACGGCCGTGTTCGTCCACCACGCGCTCGCCGTCTTCCTTGACGAACGCGCCGCGTTGCGGCGGCAGCAGGTCGAGCACGTCCTCGGACGGTCGGCAGAGCCGGACGCCCTTAGGGCTGACGACGATGGGTCGGTTGATCAGGATAGGATGCGCCATCATGGCATCGAGCAATTGCGCCTCGCTCAGAGCCGGGTCGCCAAGGCCACGTTCGGCATAAGGCGTGCCTTTCTCACGGAGCAGCTCTCGCGCAGATATACCCATGCGCGCGATAAGCCGAGTCAGCATGTCCCGAGATGGCGGCGTCTTCAGATATTCGATGACATGCGGCTCGACGCCCGCATTGCGGATCATCGCCAAGGTATTGCGCGAAGTCCCGCAATCCGGGTTGTGATAGATGATGACATCCATGGCTTGCCTCACGCCGCGCTGTTTCTGGGAGACGACGCGCCATCTGATTGGCCGATCTCGGTCAGCTTCGTGCGCAGCGACGCCTTGTCGAGACTAGCAACCGGCAGGGACGTGAACGCCGAGATGCGGTTCTTCATGTAGCGGAAGGCCGCAGCGAAGGAGACTTCCTTCTGGATATCCGGCCCATCGACGGCGGCAGGGTCTTCGATGCCCCAATGAGCTGTCATCGGCTGGCCAGGCCAGACAGGGCAGGTTTCGCCGGCGGCGTTGTCGCAGACGGTGAACACGAAATCCATAACAGGCGCATCAGGCCCAGCAAACTCTTCCCAACCCTTCGAGCGGAAGCCTTCAGAGGGGTAGTCGAAGCTCTTCAGCACCTTCAGCGCGAAGGGATTGACCGCCCCCTTGGGTTGCGACCCGGCAGAGAAGGCACGAAATCGGCCTTCGCCATCCTTGTCCAGGATGCTTTCCGCGAGGATTGAGCGCGCCGAATTGCCGGTGCAGAGGAACAGGACGTTGAAGATGCGGTCAGTCATGAGTGGCCTCCTTTGCGGTGAGGGTTTGCGGTGAGCAGCAAGGGGAAAAATCGGCGATCAGCGGCGCGCAGATCTCGGGTCGGCCGCCGCAGCAATCCTTGACGAGAAAGCTGGCAAGCGCGCGAACGGCGTCGAGCCTTGCCCGATAAATGATCGACCGGCTATGCCGCTCCGCCTCTATCAGGCTGGCGCGCGTCAGCGTCGCCAGATGTGTGGACATCGTATTGTGGGGGACATCTAACCTGCGGGCGATCTCGCCTGCGGGCAACCCGTCCGGCTCATGCTCCATCAGTAGACGGAACACGTCGAGTCGGGTCGGTTGCGCGAGCGCGGCGAAAGCGAGGATGGCATTATCTGATTCCATATGTCGAGAATAATCGACATATTGGCGAGAGTCTAGGCAGGGACGATCCGAAGTTTCCACCTGGTCGGGTAGCTGGACAGCGCCGCCGAACAGTGAGGACGGGAAGCCCAAGCGCGCTCAGTAGATATTGCTCGTATTGCCAAGCATTTACTGGGGTTATTCACCTGCGGATGGTACACTTAATTATTTGCGGGACGGGGGCACGATGGGACGCTTTATTGAGGGATATGACCGGAGCCAGCCGTTACTGCTGCCCGCCTGTGTTGAAGATTACGTGTCGCAGGACTCTCTCGTCCGCGTCATTGATGCCTTCGTCGAAACCCTCGATCTCACGGCGCTCGGCTTCGAGCGCACCGTCTCTGCCCCGACAGGACGACCTGGCTATCACCCCGGCGACATGCTGCGGCTCTACATCTGGGGCTACCTGAACCAGTTGCGTTCATCGCGACAATTGGAGCGCGCCTGCCAGCGCGATCTGGAGGCCATCTGGCTGATGCGGCGCATGACCCCGGACTATCGGACCATTGCGGCGTTCCGGCACGACAACCCCGAAGCGATCATCCGCACGGGGGCCGCATTCATCAGCTTCTGTCGCGAGAACGGCTTGGTCACTCCTGGCAAGGTGGCGCTGGACGGAACAAAGATGCGGGCGGTTGCCAGCGCGAAGAATATTGCAGGAGCGGATCGTCTGGCACGCGACATCGCTCATACCGAAACAGAAATCGCCTACTATCTCGACCGCCTCAACATAGCAGATCAACACTCGGAGCGCGCGCGCGATCAGACGGTCAATCGCGCGGCGTTTGCCAGCGCGATCGCGTCACTCGAACGCCGTAAGCAGCGCTTGGAAAAGCGGCAGGCCGAACTTGCTGAGCATGATACCAACGTCGTGGTCTTCGGAGAGCCGGATGCACGACCAATGGGATATGGCCGGGCGCCGAAGTTCCCGGCCTATAATCTCCAGAGTGTCGTCGATATCGAAAGCGGGCTGATCATTCACAACGATGTCGCCAACGAAGCCAACGACAGCCAGTTGCTGCATCCAATGGCGATAGCGGCAAAAGAAGTGCTCGACGTCGACCAGCTCGAAGTGCTGGCGGACGGAGGCTACTCGAACGCGCAGGAAGTCGCGCGTTGCGAACAGGACGGCGTCCGCGTGGCAGCGCCGATCAAGCGCGGGGCCATGAGCGCGCAATACTTCCGCCCCGTGCAATTCGTCCATGACGAGCAGACCGACACGATCCGCTGCCCTGCTGGTGAAACCATGTATCCCAAGGGCAAGCATACCCGAAATCGGGCGATCCGTTACAGAACGCCCGCCTGCCAGACTTGCCAGATCAAACAGCAGTGTACGCCGGGATATCAGCGCACCATTCACAGGCTCGTGGATCAGGGCGCGCTCGATCGGATGGAACGTCGGGTTCAGGAGAAACCTGATCTTATGACGATCCGGCGCTGCACGGTCGAGCATCCCTTCGGCACCATCAAGCGAATGTCTGGCGGAGGTCGCTTCCTGACCCGCGGTTTGCGGCGGGTGAAAGCCGAAGCTGCCCTCTCGGTCCTGGCATTCAACATTATCCGCGCTTCGAACGCCTTCGGAACCGGAGCGCTGATGTCGCGGGGCTGAGAACCCCGCTCTATTCGGTTTGCGTCATCGCGGCCGCATCGAGTCCTCGCTGAGTTTCTGCACAGCCTGCCCCGCAACGCCCCCTGAGAGTGAGAGTGCGGACCGGTTTCCGTGACGGGTGAATAGCTGGGAGAGAGGCTCCCGCGCCCGTCGTGGAGATTGGTCCCATGAACATGCAAGTTCTCGATGCGCGCCGTGACACGACCGGCGGTTACAAGGTGGATGTCAGCCGCGGCGAGCGGGTCGGCCGCGTCTCGTCTGAGTGGTTCTCGCGCCCGGCCGACGAACGCTACCTCTCGCTCTCCGAACTGGCGCGATCGGTGCGCGACCGCGCCGACCGCAGCCGGGCCCGCGTGGTGGAAAGCGCCCTGATCCATGTGGAGGCGAACCGCAACAACCCGGAGCGGTTGGCCCTGATCCTGCCCGGCACCGATACGGCCATTGCGCCGACACACTGGTCCTTCGGCCAGCTCGCCAGCCTGGTCGGCGCACCCGCCGCCTATCTACGGCAGCTCCCGGCCGCGCTCGCCGGGATCAACCTGCAATATGGCCTGACTTCCAATCGCGCCGAGCAGATCAAGACGCTGGAAACCGATGACGGCCGCACGGAACTGCGCGCCGTCACCGGCCCAGATTATGGGAGGATATTCGACGCAGAACTGGTGGAAGCCGTGCAGCGCATAGCCGGCAACGGCACGGGCGACACCCGCTGGAAGGTGCCGGGCGTACTCGACTGGTCGACCGGCGTCTACAATCCGCGCGTCGACATCACCAAGGACACGACGACGCTCTATGCCTCCGATCGCGACGTCTTCCTGTTCCTGGTCGACGACCTGAATCCGATCGAGGCCGGCCGACTGCCGGACGGATCGCCCGACCTCTATTTCCGGGGCTTCTATTGCTGGAATTCCGAGGTCGGCGCCAAGACGCTTGGCATGGCGAGCTTCTATCTCCGCGCGGTCTGCCAAAATCGCAATTTGTGGGGCGTGGAAGATTTCGAGGAAATCACCATCCGCCACAGCAAATACGCCGCCAATCGCTTCGCGCACGAGGCGGCCCCGGCGCTGCTGAACTTCGCGAACTCCTCGCCCATGCCATTCGTCAACGGCATCAAGGCGGCCCGCGAGCGGATCGTCGCCAGAACTGACGAAGACCGCAACGACTTCCTGCGTCGGCGCGGCTTCTCCAAGGCCGAAACCGGCAAGATCATCGACAGGGTGCTGGCGGAGGAAGGCCGCGCGCCGGAGTCCATCTTCGATTTCGTGCAGGGCATCACTGCCGTCGCGCGCGACAAGCCGCATCAGGACGCCCGCCTCGACATGGAGGCCAAGGCCAAAAAGCTGCTCGATCGAGCCGCCTGATTTCCGCAAAGCCGGGGATGCGGTTTTCCGTGTCTCCGGCTTTGCGCTTCCGTGTCTCTCCGGTTCACCGGTCCGTGGCGCTGCCCCCCTTCAGAGGAAGAGGGCGGCGCTTCGCTCCGTGACGGGTTGGAGGTCGAGAGAGAGTCTTTCGGCCGCCCGTCGCGGAGTAAATCCCGATGGCTACTGCTGTTCAGAAGATTGTCCTGTCGTGCTCGCGCGACATCCCCTTCAACAAGCTGGTGCTCAGCCAGTCCAACGTCCGACGCGTGAAGGCCGGCGTCTCGATCGATGACCTTGCGGCCTCGATCGCGCGTCGCGGCCTGATCCAGAGCCTCAGCGTCTTCCCGGTGGTCGACGCCGAGGGCGTCGAGACCGGCATGTACGAGGTGCCGGCCGGCGGCCGCCGCTTCCGCGCGCTGGAGATGCTGGTGAAGCAAAAGCGCCTCGCCAAGGTCGCACCCGTGCCCTGTGTTGTGCGCGAACGTGACGGCGCGATCCTCCCCGAAGAGGTGTCGCTCGCCGAGAATATCGAGCGCGCACCGCTGCATCCGCTCGACCAGTTTCGCGCCTTCCACGACATGCGGGGCAAGGGCATGTCCGAGGAGGAGATCGCGGCCGCCTTCTTCGTGCCGGTCCAAGTTGTGAAGCAACGGCTTCGCCTGGCTTCCGCATCGCCGGTACTGCTCGAGATCTATGCCGAGGACGGCATGACGCTGGAGCAGCTGATGGCCTTCACGGTGTCGCCCGACCACGCCCGCCAGGAACAGGTCTGGGATGCGATCAAGGACGCCTGGTCGAAGGAGCCCTATCAGATCCGGCGCATGCTCACCGAGACCACGGTGCGCGCCTCGGACAAGCGCGCCGTCTTCGTCGGCCTCGACGCCTATGAGGCTGCAGGCGGCATCGTCATGCGCGATCTCTTCCAGTCCGACGATGGCGGCTGGCTGCAGGACCCGGCGCTGCTCGACCGCCTGGTCGCCGAGAAGCTGAAGATCGCGGCCGAGGAAGTCGCCGCCGAAGGCTGGAAGTGGATCGAGGTCGCGGTCAGCTTCCCCTATGACGCGACCCGCGGCCTGCGCGAGCTGCACGGCGAGGCCCTCGACCTTACGACCGAGGAACAGGCGACGATCGACGCCCTGATCGGCGAGCAGCAGAAGCTCGAGGCCGAATATCAAGACGCCGACGAGCTGCCGGACGAGGTCGACCAGCGGCTCGGCGAGATCGAGACGGCGCTCGCCGCCCTCGAGGCGCGACCGGTCCGCTACGAGACCGATGATATCGCCCGCGCGGGCGTCTTCATCAGCATCGCCCATGACGGCAGCTTCGACATCGATCGCGGCTATGTCCGGGCCGACGACGAAGCGCCGATCGCCCCCGAGGGCGAGACCGGCGTGGAAGCCGGCGGCGATCCGGCGGAACCGATCGTGCAGCGGGCCGTCATCACGATCGGCGGCCAGCCGACCGAGCCGGAAGACGACGAGGACGACGCGATCAAGCCGCTTCCCGATCGCCTCGTCACCGAGCTGACGGCCCATCGCACCCTGGCGCTTCGTAATGCGCTGGCCGACAACCCGCATGTCGCGATGACCGCGCTCCTCCACAAGCTGGTCTCCGACACCTTCCAGCATCGCATGTACAAGGGCGCGATGGAGGCCTCCGTCAGCCACGTCTTCTTCCCGGTGCAGGACGATGCGTTGAAGGACAGTCCGTCGGCCCGCGCGGTGCATGAACGCCACGAGGGCTGGACGGGCGACATTCCCGCCGAGGACGACGCGCTGTGGGACTGGCTGGCGGCGCTCGACGATACGAGCCGGATGGCGCTCCTGGCGCATTGCGTGAGCTACGGCGTCAACGCGCTCTACGAGAAGCCGAACCCCTATGGCGGCAACGGCGTCTCACAGTGTGATTAGGCATGGAATAAGGACCCCGCATTTGGGGTGATCGGCATCCAAACGGGACCCCCATCTGCGATGGGGTTACGACAGCCTCCGGTTTCATCGGAGGCTTTTTGTTTGGATGCTCATTGTGGAAACGATTTTGAAGATACGCCGGTGTCAACGCCGGGATAAAATTGGGCCAGGCACCGGTTTAAAAAGGGGCCAGTTGGTTTGAATAAAAAGCCTCATGGTTGAGGCTGGACGCTCTCGGCAGCGGGGAAGCGGCTGTAGCGGAGCGGAAG
>NZ_PPSM01000024.1 GCF_002916655.1 Novosphingobium sp. HII-3 | reverse complement strand
CGTCATCGTTCGGATGCAGTCGGTACCCAAAAACGCTACCGTCTTCCTCAAGGGCTAGACCGATGCAGCGCTGCCCCGGATGACTGTCCCGCTGATACGGCGTCTGGCCAGCGAACCAAGGCCCCGGAGTAAATTTCGTGGTGGTGGACATGGCTCAGGCCTCCCGCGCCATGATTTCGTCGCGAGCCACCTGCCAGCAGTGGGCGGTGAAAGCGTCCTGACTTACCACTCGATCATTCGCCACAGCAGCAACCGGCGCGGTGCGCTTGCAACGGCCGATCCACGCCATGAAGTCGGCGCGGTTCACGGTGGTGTTGAAGTTCTCAAAGTCGGTGCGCCCGTGAGAAGCCATGAAGGCTGCAAAGCGGGGCTGAATACTGTTCTGAAGCACTGACGTTCTCCTCGTTCCGGTTAACCGGTGTGAGGAGATCATTAGCATGATTGCTACATCGTGCAAATGCTAAAATTAGCAATGATGCAAAATTTCTTCGAGGCCGAAGGCTTTCAAGCGGCAAATGCGTGAGACCGCAGGGATCGCGCGCACGAAAAAGCCCCGCCGAAGCGAGGCTCATTCTGCCCTTGGAAGGGTCTTAGTTGCGGATCACGATCATGCCACGATCTCCCGCCACGGAATGACGCGATCCGTCCGCAGCACTATGTCAGCTGGGATGCGGAATATTTCCGCCGGGTTGAACTGCTGCAACTCGATATACTGAGCCGTTCGACGGACCAGGCGCTTCACAAGCACGCCAGTTGCCGAGTGCCCGTCGTCCTCATTCATATCGCGGATGTAGACCACCACATCATCGCCAATGCGCGGCGGCTTGGCGCGGCGGCTGTCCGTCACATAAATGGTGTCGCCGTCCTCGAACCTCGGATCCATGGACGACCCCTGCACATAAAGCGCGTAGGCGTAGTCCTTGCCATGGAGGATTGCGGGCCGCTGGATATGGTCGATCACGTTGCCGGTATTGAGCATTATCTGCTCTATAGCATGGCCGTCGAAATCCCGGGGCGCACCTAGCGAAGTTCCGAACACGGGTAGATCGCGCGGAAGCTGGATGTCCGGCGCTCCTTCGAGAGCCTTAACAATGCCATTGCTGGGCGGCACGACTTCGACGGGCTGCAGCCACCCGGGGAACTCGGGCCAGCGCTCCCGCAGCTTTTCAAGCGTGGGCTGGCTGAGGCGCGTGGCCGCCTTCCCATTGAACGGCCGCGTGATCGTAGTGACGGCCGCTCCAATCTCCCGGGCAAGCGCGCTGGGCTTCAACTGAGCATAATCCGCCAGATCGTGCAGCAGCTTCGTATCGGCTTCTAGTCCATCCATGCGGCCGCTTTTAGCATCATCGCTAATAGCATCGTATTTGCAAGAATGCTGTTTACATGTAGCATGATTGCTAATATGGTGCGGCATATGGACCAGCAGACAATCATCGCCGCCATGGAAGCCCGGGCCCGTAAACTCGGCTTGTCCATGTCCGAACTCTGCCGTCGAGCCAATGTTCATCCGACGACATTCTCGCGGTGGAAGCTCACAAAGAAGAACCCGGAACCAATCGGAGCGTCGATCAAGACCCTCTCTGCTTTGGAAAACGTCCTCAAGGCTGCTGAAGCTCCGAAGGCGCGCCGGGAGCGTGCAGCATGACTAGCGCCAAGCATCGCGTCACCTCTGACAACGAGAAGTCCTATCGGGTCTACTTCGCAGGTGCGCTCGACAAGATCAAAATAGGCTGCTCGGTTCGCCCGGTGGCGCGGATCGCTGCGGTTGGAGAGTGGATACCTTACCCGGTAACCATTCTCGCAACGATGCCGGGGACGTTCGCTCTTGAAGCGGCACTCCACCGTATGTTCGCTGAGGAATGGTCGCACGGTGAGTGGTTTCATGCCTCCGCACGTCTCCTGTCTTTTGTGGAAGATGTAAAAGCCGGACGTCCAGTCGAAATCATCCATCGCGAGCTTTCCGCCGATCAGAACGCCCGACGCAAGGCAATCGCTGAGAAGAAACGCCTCGCCCGTTTTCGGCATGATCTCCCCGAGGAAATCCAGGCTGAACTTAGGGCGGTCCCCAAGGGCGCCGCGATACCTGAACCACTCCTTCAGAAGGCTTGGGATCATATCCGCAGCCCCCGCACGGGAGCAGCAGCAGCATGACCGCCACCATCCTCTGGGCCTTCGCTGGCTTCCTCGTGTGGTTCGCTGTCGCTGTCACCTTCGGCATCATCCTTGGCAAAGGCATCGCTGCCGGTCGCTCGCACGGGGAGGGGTGAGGGATGATCCCGCCCCTGCCTTATCAGGTAGCGACTGCTCTCTGCGCGGTTTGTCGCAAGGCTACCTGCCAGCACTCCGATTTGGAGTTCGCTGGGCTGATCCCTTTCCCCACCAGCCCTTCGCTGGTCGCACCGGCCGGTGACTGCCCCACCGTCAACACCGGCCACCCCCGCAACGACCACGCAACCCCCTGCGTGGTGCCGGAGCCGCATCGCACCCCCCGCATCAGCGGCTCCGGCTTTCGTATTTCCCCCGTCTTCCATGACGGGCTTTGTAGCTAACCGAGGCAACAAGATCATGCGTGACAGCACCACGATCGTACGCGAACGACAGTCGGCAATCCGCCGAGAATTGGACCGTCGCGGCATCCTCCTGAAGACCGTTGCCATGGACGCGGGCATGTCCCTGTCCACGGTGCAGTCGTATTTCCCGTCCGCTGGCAGCCGTGAACCCGCAATCATCCCGGCGAGCGCGTTGTTCTGCCTGTTCGACGCCATCCCTGACGACCTGCTCTCGATACTCCTGCCCTCGGGCCGGATGATCGTCCGTGTTCCGGAAGAACTGGATCATGACGAGCTGGAAGCAGCTTGTCGGGAATACCTCGCCGCAAAGGGCCGGGCTCACCATCCCGAGAGTCCTGGCAAACGCGAAATCGCGGACTGCGAAAACCATGAACTCACGAAAAAGGCCGTGCGCCTTGTGGCGGTGGCGGCATGAAGAAGCGCACCTGCTCAGTCTGCGGCGTAGATGTGCGCAACGACAACGTCACCGGGCTCTGCCGCAAGCACGCCAGCGAGGCTCGCATTGGCAAGAGCCTCGCTTCTCTGTCGCTAGACGATATTGCCACGCGTCGGGTCTCTCGCGACCCATGCACCTATTGCGGCACGCGCGGCGATATCGGCTGCAAGCACCGGAGGGCCGCAGCGTGAGCGCCGCCCGTCCCATGACCAGGGCCGAGGAAAACCGCCTCTATCGCCTGCCCAAAATGCTGGATCTCGCCCGCCGCAAGGTCGCCGCTCTCGAAAACGAAGCACGGCGCCATGGCCGCTTTGATCTGCTGCCGAACGAATTGAACTGATTTCCAAGGAGACGAGACATGAACGCAGTTTCCGCAATCGTCCCGGCCAACTGGTATCGCCAGTACGAGGCCGAACGCGAAGCAAACCGCAAGCTCTATAGCTGGCTCGACCGCAGCCTTACCCTGCTTGAAGTCGAGTGCAGCCGCCGTGAACTGCGCGGTGAAGATGTCGCCCATGTGCGCGCCTTTGTCGCGAACGCCCGCAAGGAAGCGTTGTCGTGAACGCGCAGGTCCAGCTCGCGGAGCTTCGCCGTATATCCGAAACCCTTGCACCCCTTTGCGACGGTGACGAGCAGTTGCTCGCTGACATGCTTGAGGGCGAAACCAACATCGATCGTATGCTGGCTCGCCTCTGGGAGCAGATCGCTCGCGATACCGAGACGCTGACCGGCATCCAGCAACGTAAGGCTGCATTGGCAGAGCGTCAGGGTCGCATCGAACGCCGCGTCGAGAACTTCAAGCGCGCTATCGGCGATGTGCTGGCCGCTGGCGGCGTGAAGAAGTTCGAGCTTCCGGAAGTCACTCTGTCGGTTCGCCCCGGCAAAGCGAAGCTGGTCATTGCCGACAAGGACGCGGTGCCCACTGAGTACCAGCGCGCGACGTACGCGCCCGACAAGACAGCAATCAATGAGGTTTTCGAGGGCGCTGAGACCCTCCCGAACTGGCTGACCCGCGAACCGGCCAAGCCCGTCGTTTCAGCGAGGACAAAGTGATGAGCAAAACCGAACTGTGGGACGCTCTCGGCAAAACGGATCCCGCCCATACCAAAAAGTTCTCACGATCTGGCGGCTTCAAGGGCACCGCCACCAAGCCAATCTGGGTTTATCGCCGCCTGACCGAAGAGTTCGGCCCGGTTGGTACGGGTTGGGGGCATCAGAAGCCAGATTACCAGGTCGTCCCCGGAGCAGACGGCGAGGTGCTTGTCTACTGCACCGTCGAATGCTGGCACGGCGACCGCGCCAACAGCTTCTTCGGTGTCGGCGGCGATAAGGTTGTGGCGAAGAACAAGAACGGCCTGTTCAGCGATGACGAGGCGTTCAAGAAAGCTTTCACCGACGCTGTGATGAACGCCTTCAAGAGCCTCGGCGTTGCGGCTGACGTTCACATGGGCTTGTTCGATGACGACAAGTACGTCGCCGCTGTCGAGCGCGAGTTCAACGCTCCCTCAGTGATCTCCGATGAGCAGCGCACTGAGCTCATGCAGCTTCTCGATCACCTGAACGTACCGGTGGCCGAAGTGCTCGCCGTGGGCCGGATCAAGGATCTGCGCGAGCTCGCCGCAGCCCGGTTCGAGGGCGTGAAAACCTGGATCAACAATCGCGCGCTCGAAATGCGCGAACAGCCGAAAGCAGCAGCATGAAACAGATCACCATCGCCGGAAACACCGGCAGGGACGCCGAGTACAAGCAGGCTCGCGACGGGAGCGAGATGTGCTCCTTCACCGTCGCTGTCGAGGATGGCTGGGGGCAGGACAAGGGCACCCTCTGGTTCGACGTGACCCGCTGGGGGAAGGGCGCTCAGGGCCTCGCAAAAGCGCTGGGCAAGGGCTCGAAGGTCGCTGTCACGGGGGATCTCACCACCCGCGAGCACAACGGCAAGACGTACCTTCAGATCCGCGCCGACAAGGTGTCGATCATGTCCACGCCGAACACCGGCCAACGCCGTGATCCGGATGGCTCTCGCGGCGCCCCTGAGCCGGTCGGCAGCAACGGCGGCTTCGGGGAAGACCTCGACGACGATATCCCGTTCGCTACTGATCGGAGCATCTGGTGATGCTGGGCCGCGTCCTACGGCTCCTGAGCCCGCGCCGGGAGGAAAACCCCGGGCGCGCTCTGGCACAGATCAAGGCCAAGAACGATCGTGCTCGCATCCGCGCAAAGGCCGATGAAATGCGCGCATCTATGGGCCTGCCGAAAGCGGAGTGGCCAGCGCTGTGAGGGTGAACGTTTCGCCTCGCCGCAAGAACTCGCCGCGCCCAGCATGGAAGGTCGCGGAGTCATACAAGCAATGGCTCCGTGGGCGCCCCTGCGCCGCCGATGGCTACGGTCTCTGCACGGGCCGGATGGAAGCCGCGCACGTCGATCATGCTGGTGACAAGGGCATAGGTACGAAGGTGGCGGATCGCCACTGCCTGCCCCTGTGCTCTGGCCATCATCAGCGGCAGCATTCCCGAGGGTGGAAGACGTTCGAGGCCGAGTGCCTGGGCGGCAAGTCCGCTGTCGCGATTGCTGCCGCCTACTGGTCCGCTTGGCCGGGCCGTGTCGCTTGGGAGAGAGAGAATGGCTGAGAAGCGCTCTGTCAAACTCAGCACGGACGCAGCGCGGATGCGGGCTATCGGTCTGGTTCGCGCTGCACCTGCCGGATATGTCGTCACCATCGCCGAGGAGAGCCGTTCGCAGGAGCAGAACCGGCTCATGTGGCCCTTGATTGCTGACATTCAGGCTCAGGTTCCTGAGATGCGATCCTTCAGCGCAGACGATATCAAGCTTCGCTTTCTGCACGCCTTGGGCGCTGAACTCCGGTTCCTCGCTGAGCTTGAGGGCGCTGGCATGTTCCCCGTGGGCCAGCGGTCCTCCACCCTCACCAAAAGCCAGTTCACCGGGCTTATCGATCTCCTGTTTGCCTATGGTGAGCGCCACGGCGTCTCGTGGTCGCACCGCTCTCTCAACGTGAGGGAGGCCGCATGAAACGTATGCAGGCTCTTGGCCGCCTCAAGGTGGGCCAGCGCAACAAGACTGAGCAGGAATACGAGAACTTTCTCGTCCGTCGGCAGATGGCCGGAGAGATTGCCTGGTTCAAGTTCGAGGGGCTCAAGCTGCGCCTCGCGGACAACACGTTCTACACGCCCGACTTCGCCGTCATGCTCAGCAGCGGCGAGATCGAATGCCACGAAGTCAAAGGCTTCTGGACCGATGACGCGCGGGTGAAAATCAAGGTTGCCGCCGATCTCTACCCCTTCTGCTTCCGCGCCTTCCGTAAGCGCGCGCAGAGAGACGGCGGCGGCTTCTCTGAGGAGTGCTTCTCATGAAGATCCCCGTTTACTCCTTCGACGAACGCAAGGCTCGAGCCGCATGGGATGCCCATAGCGAGCTCATGCGGGCGATGATCCGCAACCCGAACCTGCGGGATAATCCCGTGTGGTCGATGCTGCGTCAGGATGCCTACGAGCACCTGTGCGAAGCCTTCGGGAGCATCCACGGATGAACCGCTGGTTTCGCTTCTACACTGACGCCATCCGCAATCCCAAGGTTGCTCGGCTGTCCGATAAGGACTTCCGGCTGTGGGTGGAACTGCTCAGCGTGGCATCCGAAAACGGCGGTTCGATCCCATGCCTCAGCGACCTTAAGCACCTTCTTAAGAGGCGCTTAGACCACCTATCAACGGGCGTTGATCGACTGATAAGCAGCGGTCTTATCGATGCCTTAGCTGATGGTTACGAGCCGCACAATTGGTCGAAGTTTCAATACAAATCAGACACTTCGACGGGCCGCGTCAAGAAGTTTCGCGGAAAACGAAACGTTTCTGAAACGCCCCCAGATACAGAAGCAGATACAGAACAGAATACGGTAGATAAATCTACCGAGGCTGCGCCTTCGTCCGACAAGGAATTCTGGGCCGCTTCGAAGTCATACCTCGGCAAGTCCAAGGCCGGGATGATCGGCAAGTGGGTCCGCGACTACGGCAAGGAACGGACAGCCAGCGCCATCACCAGCGCGCAGATCGAACGGGCGGTTGATCCGGTCCCCTACATCGAACGGGCACTGCGCAATTCGGCACAGGCGAAGCAAGCCGCTCTGAGGGTCCCGATATGACCTGGCGTCCAACACGAGCCGGGAAGCAGATCTGCCCCGAATGCTCGCACCAACGGCAGCACAAGAAAGATCGCTGCCTCTCCGTCTCCCAGACCGACGAGGGCTTCGTCTGGTTCTGCCACCACTGCAATTTCACCGGAGGAACCGGCAATGCACCGCAAGCACATGGAATGGTTCGAGCAGCGCGCAATCCCATCCGACATTGCCGAACAGATGGGCATCAACAGCGAGATGCGGGACGGGGAATTGTGGCTCTCGATCCCCTACTATCTCGACGGAAAGCTGGTGAACCGGAAGTACCGGCACGCGACCCGCAAAGAGCACTCGCAGGACAAGAACGGAAAGGCGTGCCTGTGGAACGCCGACGCTCTCTCGCTTGGGGGTGAGTTCGTAATCACCGAGGGCGAGTTTGACGCTCTCGCCGCGATGACCGCCGGTTACTCGCGGGTAGTATCGGTCCCCTGCGGAGCGCCAGCCAAGAGGGTAGAGGATCCATTCACCGCCACCCGCTACGAATTCATGTGGGAGAGCGAGGAAGCCCTCAAGAAGATCGATCGCTTCGTGCTGGCAACGGATGCCGATGCCCCGGGTCAGGCGCTTGCCCATGACCTCGCGGCGATCCTTGGCCCTGAGCGCTGCTGCTTCGTCCGGTATCCGGAAGGGTGCAAGGACCTGAACGATGTGCTGGTGAAGCTCGGGGCCTCGGCTGTCGTCCGCTGCATCGAGGAAGCGCAGCCGGTCCCGGTCGTCGGCCTCTACCGGATGAGCGACTTCACGGACCAGGCCGAACTGCCGAGCATGACCACGGGCATTGATTGCCTCGACGAGAACATGCGGATCGTCCTTGGCAGCTTCACCGTGTTCTCGGGCTACTCGAACATGGGCAAGTCCACGGTCCTCAACACGATCCTGGCAAGTGCCATCGCCCGTGGCGTGAACGTCTGCATCGCGTCGTTCGAGACGGCGCCGAAGCCGATCCTGCGCAACGAGCTCGCCCGCGCCCTCATTGGGTGCAGCTTCGAGGAATTCCCGACCCACAAGCTGCGCAAGGATGCCTACGAGACGCTTGAGCGCCAAGTGACCATCATCAGCAACTCGATGGATGATGACGCGGAGATCGACCTTGAGCAGTACCTTGAGCTGATCCGCATTGCCGTGATCCGCGACGGCGCAAAGATCGTGGTTCTCGATCCCTGGAATGAGCTTGAGCACAAGCGGGGCAGGGACGAAACGGAAACCGATTACATCGGGCGGGCCATCCGCACCCTCAAGCGCTTTGCCAAGCGGTACAACGTAGCGCTGTGGGTCGTGGCGCACCCAACCAAGCCGATGAAGCTGAAGGACGGGACGATCCCTGTCCCCAGCCTCTACGACATCAGCGGCTCTGCGAACTGGTCGAACAAGGCCGACTACGGGCTGATCTACCACCGCGCAGACAAGACGAAGAACGAGGGCACCCTTGCCGTGGTGAAGGTCCGGATGGGCTTCCCCGGTCAGTGCGGCGTCGTCGAAGTCATGCGGGATGAGCAGACGAGCCGGATCGTTGAATACGGCGTCGAGATCTACCGGAGCCCGGCATGACCGACCTCGTCACCACCTCTCCCCGTGCCTATCCCCCAACAGCGCACCCAAACATCCGGATAATAGCCGACATGCTCGGTACGCCTCGTAGGGAGATGCTCAATCGCTTTCGTGCTGGCGAATACGAGGGCGCCCACCCTGCCTACCTCACTGAGGCTGGCCTCACCCCCACCAATACGGAGACACGATGATGGCGACCCCCGCCCGCGACTACCTCGCCCCTATCGGCCATGGCGACTGCGCGCCCCTCATCAAGATCATCGAGAAGGTGAGGGCGGATGAACGAGAGCGGTGTGTGGGGCGCGCCACCCAGATCCTAAACTCTCACCCCCACGCACCACCATCACCGCACGAAATCATCTTCGCTATTCGGCATCCGGGAGAGGAAGCATGCTGACCATCACTTCCCACGCCATCAACCGCGCAATGGAGCGCCTACCAAACGTCCGGAGCGAGGGAGAGGCTATTGCCGCCCTCGATACCATCGCCGTCCGCCGCGCTGCCGAGTTCGGCGCAAGGTACGTTCGCCTCCCCACCGGGCAACGTGTCGTGCTGGAAGGCGGCACCATCACCACTGTGCTCCCTCGCGGCGCTCACACCTGGAAGATGAGTTCGCATTGGGACCGCATCCGCCAGCGCGCCCGAGGATGGGCAAGGTTCTATCGAGAGGGTGACGCATGAACGCCATCGTGACAATCGAGGCCCCCAGCCTCCCGCTGCCCCCGGGCCTCTCGTGCGACGACTGGCTTGCCATTGGTCGCGATCTCATGCGCAAGGACCGTGAGACGAAGTGGCAGACGTCGGACTGGATGGCATATGGTCGTGCCCGGGCCCGCACTGACAGCACCTTTGCCTCCCAGATGGAGATGCATCTCCCCGAGATGGCAGAGGACCGCCGGCACCTCGACGCCATTGCCCGGGTGGCCGAACTCTTCCCGCCCGAAGAGCGCAGCCTGGATCTGTCCTTCGACGCCTATGCCAAGCTCTCGCGTCTTCCCCATGGGGAGGCCCGCAAGATCCTGGATCAGGCGGCCAAGGAGAAGACCCCGCCCCGCGAGATCGGCTACCAGGCCATGCAGATGCAGATGGCGATCCTCCCGCGCGCCGAGCCTGACAGCGACAGCCAGCTTCTCAGCCTGATCCACCTTTGGAACCGCACCCCCCGTAGCGTCCGGGAGGAATTCGCCGAGATGGTAGGCGAAGCTGACGGACAGGAGATTGAGCCTTGATCCCAACCGACCGCTACCCTCCCATCCCCGAGGGCTTCCGCGCCCGGTTCATCGACCCCACCACCCGAGGAGGATGGAGAGGGGTCGAACGCGCATACGGAGCCCGCCGCGAAGTCATCCAGCGGTGGATTGCCGAGTGCGGTGGACCCAAGCAGTTAGCCGCGGCTCGCAAGGCAGCGATCAAGGCCATGAAGGATGAACTGGCAAAAATTCGCCCAGGGAGTCGCTTCAGGCCGCGATGAGTATCCCTGACAGCATCCGTATACCCCGGAGCGGCTTTCGCGCTCTACGGGCCGGAAAATGGAAAATAGAGGCATGAGCGAGAAAAGACCGGAAGGCCGACCGAGCAAGTATCGGCAAACCTACTGCAACGAGGTTGTTGAGCACATGGCTCAGGGCGCAAGCCTGACTTCGTTTGCCGGCGAGATCGGAGTTGCGCGTTCCACGATCAACCAGTGGATGGAGGATCACCCGGAGTTTTCGGAAGCCGTACGCGTGGCCAAGGCAAAATGCGCGTCCTGGTGGGAGAAGGCGGGGCGCACGATTGCCATGGGTGGTGGCGGTCCGGGAGCGTCAACGCTGGTGGTCTTCGGACTTAAGAACATGGGCGCAGACGACTGGGCTGATGCATCGCAAGTCGACCATAGAAGCAGCGACGGCAGCATGACCCCTAAAGCTCCAATCTACAACATCACCGACAAGTGAAGCAGGAAGTCCTAGACATATTCCCGGTCTACCGGGATTACCTGCAGCCAGCGCGTTTCAAGGTTGCGTATGGCGGTCGTGGCAGCGCAAAGACACGTACATTTTGCACCGTCTTGACGAGCAACGTGCTTTACTTCGGATGGCGCGTGGTATGCTTTCGCGAGATCATGGAGAGCATCCAGGATAGCGTCTATCAGGAGTTCGTTGCGGAGATCGAGCGGCGAGGGCTTGAGGATCACTTCGAGATCCTGAAGACCGAGATCAAGTGCCCGTCATCCGGCGGCTGCGTCCGCTTTTCCGGCATCAAGGCCAGTGCTTCTCGGCTGAACACGCAGAAGCTCAAGGGCTTCTCTGATTTCGACGCGGCCTGGCTTGAGGAAGCGAACCCCGTCACGGCGGAAAGCTGGAACGCGCTGATCCCAACGATGCGCAAGAGCGGTTCGGAGATCTGGGTTTCGTTCAATCCCGAGAACCCGCTTGAGGAGACGTTCCGCCGGTTCGTTGCCGAACCCATGTACCCGGCCGAGCGGGATGGGCGCCCCTACTGCATCGCGAAGAAGATCAACTTCACCGACAACCCGCGCTTTCCGCAAGAGCTCAAGGACGACGCGGAACTGATGCGCTTGTCGGACCCGGAGCTGTATCGGCATGTCTATCTCGGCGAGCCGGTGGCCGATAATGCCCTGTCGATCATCAAGCCGGCTTGGGTCGAGGCCGCAGTGGATGCCCACCTGAAGATACCTGGCTTCCCCATTGGTGGCGGCAAGATCGGCGGCATGGACATATCGGGCGGCATCGAGGGCGATGTGGCGGCGCCCAAGTCGAACGACCCCAACGCGCTGGCATGGCGCTACGGATGCGTGCTGTCCGGCCTGGAGGAGTGGCAGGACGAGAACCCTAACAAGGCCGCCGCTTATGCTCACCCGATCCTGCTGCGGGAGGGCGTGGACACGCTGCACATCGACGACATAGGCGTTGGTGCCTCCGTCCCCGGTGAACTGCGGCGGCTCCACGGTCTGGTCCCGAACGCGCCGGTGGCATCATTCCTTGGGTGGACTGCTTCGGAGAGCCCCGCCATGGCCGACCGCGAGTATCAGCCCGGCAAGACGCACGGAGACATGTTCTCGAACCTCAAGGCGCAGGGCTGGGGGCTGCTGGGGGATCGCTTCCGCAACACGTGGCAGGCCCGCAATGGCTTGCCCTACGATGCCGAGCAGTTGATCTCCATCCCATCTGGCTTGCCGTTGCGGGACAAGCTGCAGGCCGAGCTATCGCAGCCCCGGCGCGAGAGCATCAACGGGCGGATGAAGGTCGAGAGCAAGCGTTCGCTGAAGAAGCGTGGCGTGCCGTCTCACAACTTGGCAGATGCCGTGGTCATGGCTTACGCTCCGATTGACCGGGCGTTCTCGGCGTTTGATGTGCTGTGAGGAGCGATATGCCGATGGATAAGATCGAGGGCCTGTTGGCTGGCGTGTACCCGGCTGTTGTGGTCGAGCAGTGGACGGGCGCAGATGGCTGGCCTTGCTTCAAAGCTCTCTTGATCGCAGATCGACACTCCGACCCTGTTTGGGATGGGGTTGAGCATGGTACGGCTGAGGCGGCGTTCGATGCGGCGGAGATATTAGCCGAGCGCACCGGCGATTGCCCTGTGATCGATATGATCAAGGCCGGCGGGTAGCCGTCCGTAGCAACGCCACCGCAGACGTCGGCATGCCAACACCATGTCCGACGTCCGCATCCGCAACGTGCGCCCCAAGCCGGGCTATGTCTTCGACGGCAAGGCAGTCACGCCGATCCCCATGTACGACGGCCTGGCAAACGTGGTCACAGGTCGCGGAACCTCCGTCGATCGCTCCACGCACAACTTCTGGATGGGCATGTCGATGCCGTCGCAGCAGATCGAGGCGGCCTACCGCACTTCGTGGCTCATCCGGCAGATCGTCGAAATTCCCGCCTATGATCAGACCCGCGCCGGCCGAGACTGGGACGCAGACGAGGAGCAGATTGCCAAGATCGAGGCAGAGGAAAAGCGTCTCGGATACTGGACCAAGGTGCGCAAGGCGCTGATCTACGGTCGCTTGGGCGGCGGCGCACTGTTCATCAACCTGGGCGAAGATCCCTCCGCCCCCCTACCCCGATCGGTACAGCCCGAGCAGATCGTCAGCCTCGTGCCCCTCTACCGGACACAAATCACGCTCGGATTGCCCGACGATGACGTGCTCAGCCCATACTTCGATGAGCCGGTGGACTTCGCCCTCAACACGGCGGCGCGGCCCAAGATTCACCGCACACGCTTGGTGTTCTTCAAGGGCCAACCGGTGCCCGGGTTCTCGTCCGTCAACTGGGAGGATCGGTTCTGGGGCGACAGCGTTGTGCAGGTCGTCAATGAGGCCGTACAGAACGCCACAACCGCGACAGCAGGCTTCGCTGCGCTGATCGACGAGGCGAAGGTGGACGTCTTCAAGTTCGCCAAGCTCGCAGAAACGCTTGCCGCGCCCGGCGGCGACGAGAAGATCCGCAAGCGCATCGACCTGGCCACCACCGAGAAGTCCATCCACCGCTCTGTCAGCCTCGACGCCGAGGACGGATGGGAGACGCGCACCCTCAACTTCGCTGGTGCCAAGGACATGATCACGACCCTGATGGGCATCGTGGCCGGCGCTGCCGACATTCCGGCTACCCGTCTCCTCGGGAAGTCACCCGATGGCCTCAACGCTACAGGCGAGAGCGACAGCGCGAACTACTTCCAGTCAGTCGCGGCCCAGCAGGAGAGCAGCCTGCGACCCGCACTGGACCAGCTTGACGCCGTGATGCTCCCCAGCGCCGGAGCTCCCACGGATTTGACGTACAAGTTCTCGCCCCTACGCGTGCTGACTGAGGCGCAACAGGCCGAGATCGAGAGCAAGGAAGCCACGACGCTCAAGACACTGGTCGATACCGCGCTGTTTTCTGAGAAGGCGCTGGAAGAGGCGTTCTCTAACCGGATGGTCGAGAGCCAGAGGTGGCCAGGATACAAGGAGGCCCGCGACGCCGACAGTGAGGGCATCGGTGCAGGCGGCGACGAATCCGAGCTGGGCATTGTGCCCGTAGGAGGAAAGGAGGCTGATCCGGTATCTCCCACGACGCGGGCTCCGAGCGTGAGCCCCGAGCCCGCCCGTGCGGCAAATGATGGGAAGCCTGAGGTGACGGAATGAGCGTCCAGCCTAAGGTTCCGGGGCAGAAGGAAAGCGCTGCGAGCAAGCTGGGTGCCTTTCTTGGGCTGCTCGCATTCGTCCTCGGCTTCGCTGCCTTGCTCACTGTGCCGCACCCTATCACCCAACTGGCCGCCGAACTGATGGCGCCCGAGGAGAGCCAGCCATGACGAAGTACAAGCGCAGCGAACTGAACCGTATGCAGACCGAAATTACCCCCAAGCGCCTTCTCGAATTCACTGAAATGGTCGCAGCGGCAGAGCGTGCCGGGGACGTCGAGGAAGATGCACCGTACCTCTACAAGGCACGGGAACATCAGATTGATGCCGCGTATGCGGACGGCGCTCTTGATCGCCTGATTGCGGCTCATGCGTGAGGGCTGGGGCGGTGACTGACCGCAAGAAGCGCCTACACCGAGGCGGCTACACCGGCCCCGGGAAGCCTTACATCATCGGCGAGCAATGCCATTGCCGCTTTGGCGAGATCGTCGTGCGGCCAAACCTATCCATCGGCCCTCGGGCGCCTGACCGAACCGACATCATCGGCTGATGCCCCGCTACAACCTCGCCCAGATGGCCCGTCGCGCTGGTGCGCGGAGAGATACGACCCTCCGACCCGTCGAGCCCGCCATCGGCCCTGAGAAAGACCTCGCCCGCCTCTATCTCGCCGTCCTCAAGGCATGGTCACCTGAAGCCATCCTGCGCAATTACACGGGCGGCCTGACGACCGACGCGCCCTCCGACCAGTCCGACGCCATAGCCGAGGCAGAGAATACGGTTACGCGGCTGATCACCGAGTTCGCGCGGGACCTGCGGGAATGGCTGACGCGGGTGGAAACCATCCATCGCTCCAGGTGGGTAGCGGCGATCAAGGCGGGGACCGGGCTTGACCTATCCACCATCCTCACCGGCAGTGACGTCCGCGAGACGCTGGAGGTCGCCCTGGAGCGGAATGTGGCGCTTGTCCGCAACGTGTCGGACCAAGCGAGGGGGCGCATCGCAGACGCTGTGTTCCGAGGCTATCAGGAGCGCCGGCCGGCTCGCGAGGTGGCGAAGGAGATCAGGGAGGCGACGGGTCTAGCCCGAGATCGATCGCTCAGGATCGCCGCTGACCAGAACGCCAAGATCTCGGCGGCCCTCGATCGAGAACGCCAGGCGGAGGCGGGGATTGATCTCTTCCGTTGGCGCCACTCGGGCAAAGCTCACCCGCGCCGCCCGCATGTCGCCAGAGACGGCAAGGTGTACGAGCGGGCCACGGGTAAGCAGGTCAACCCGGATGGCTCCAAGATGGCCGGCGAGACCATCGAACGCGGGGACTTTCCCGGGGAGGCGCCTTACTGCGGGTGTCGAGCGCAGGCTTACTTGCCGATTATGGCGGAGTTGGGGATATAAGCGCCCAAGTGCTCGTCTTCGGTAGAGGGCGGCATTACATTATCAATATGCAGAAGATTGTGTTGCGGGAAGTCCCGCGCATAGCCGCCATCGAACAGCGTTTGCTGGGCGCCGAGAAGCTCATGAGCGATGAGCTTGAAGCACTCCAGGCAGACGTTGACGCTGCATCAATCGAATTGTTTGGAATAACCCAGCAGGACACGCTTTGGCCGCCGAAGGGCCAGAGTTACGACGAATGGATGCTGCATTTTGAGTTCCTCGAATGGGAGTACGATGAGGAGGCAGCGTTCTGGGATGCCTTTGGGATCGACGTGGCGGACGCGGATGGAGAACCTTTGGAGTGCCTGTCGGAGTTTGGCCGTCAGCTTGTCTGCGTGCTCAAGCGACTGCTGCCGGAGGCCCGTCTAAGGTTCCGCCCGGAGGTGCCGTTGACTGACGAGCAAATCCAAGCGGATGCGGAAGCGTGGGGCCGCTTCTTGCTCGCGAGCCGCCGCACCTAACCGTCCGTAGAGACCCCCGCCCATCGCCCGCACAACGCGGGCATGGTGCTACTTGCCGACCATCTCACGCTCGACGCCCCCCGCCGCACAAGCGACGGCTATATGGCTGTCCGCGCTAAAGCGGCCCGTACTGGCGTCTACCAGTATCTCGGCAGCGAGATCGATCCCGAGAACAAGCACGGCCTGCGCGATAAAGGCCTCGTCAACGTCCTGCGGGATGAGAACACGGTATTTGATACCGCCGCCGTCCGCTCGTTCATCGGCAAGCCCGTTACCGACGATCACCCCCGCGAAGGCGTGAACTCGGCCAATTGGCGGGACCACGCGCGCGGCACCATCATGGGCGCTATGCGTGAGGGTGAATATCTCGCGTTCGACCTGCTCCTGACCGACGCCGCCACGATCGCGAAGGTCGATGCTGGCAAACGTCAGTTGAGCAACGGCTACGCTGCCGAGCTTGAGTACGGCAGTTTCCAACATACCGATGGCACGCCCTGTGTTGCGCGCCAGGCGAAGATTACCGGTGGCAACCACGTCGCGCTTGTCGATGCGGGTCGCGCCGGTCCCGAATGTGCGATCAAGGACGGGTTTGCCCTCTGCGACGCCATCACCGCCGACGCGCTCGCTGCGCTTCAGGCATCCCTCCAGAAGGACGAACCCACGATGAAGATCAAGATCGGCGATGCCGAAGTCGATGCGACGAACGGT
The DNA here is from genome assembly GCF_002916655.1 of Novosphingobium sp. HII-3. Lineage (GTDB taxonomy): Bacteria > Pseudomonadota > Alphaproteobacteria > Sphingomonadales > Sphingomonadaceae > Novosphingobium > Novosphingobium panipatense. Next base: position 20,796 of record NZ_PPSM01000024.1, on the reverse strand, counting down.
GAGGCCGTTCGGATCGCAGTCGATGCGCTCAACACCAAGCTGGCAGACGCGACCACGCGCGCGACCACGGCGGAAACGGACCTCGCGGCGGCGCAAACCGCCGTAGCGGCCAAGGACACCGAGATTGCCCAGCTCAACCAGAAGCTCTCGGACGCGGCCATGACCCCGGCCAAGCTTCGCGATGCCGCCAAGGCTTATGCCGTCGTCTGCGACAAGGCCCGCGCCGTTGGCGTGACCTTCGCCGAGGACGCGGATGCCGAGGCCATCATGAAGGCCGTCGTCGACGCCAAGATGGGCGACGCTGCACAGGGCTGGAACGCCGACCAGATCGCCGCTTCCTTCGCGGTTCTCACCAAGGACGCCAAGCCGGCCGAGCAGTCGACCTTTGACGCCAGCGCGTTCCGGGGCGGCCTTAAGAGCGTCGGGGATGCTGCCGCCAAGGAGCAGCAGGCCTTCGATACCGCCAACGACTTCAACGCCTGGCGCAAGCAGGCATAAGGGAGGGCTGATCCATGCCTTTGCAGACCGCATACAACCAGTTTCAGCCCGCGGGTTTCCCGGGCCTTCTGGCAAACATGGAGGAGTGGAACGGCCATACCCGCACCGCCTCCGCCACCATCGCTTTCGGTGCTCCGGTGCAGCGCAGCGGGGACAAGGGCTGTGCTCCTCTGACCTCCGGCGAATACCTCGGCGTGGCGATTGCCCATCACGTCATTACCTCCACCAACGCTGACAGCTACGGCCAGTACGACAACGTGCCGGTCGCTGACGCCGGCGTGATCTGGGGTCTGGCCGGTGGGGCGATTGCTGCCGGTGCTGCCGTGAACTGGGACAGCGCGAACGGTCGCTGGACCACCGCTGCCGTTGCCGGTGCGATCTATGCCGTGCCTGGTGCCGAAGCCGACAACGCGGCCTCTGGCGCTGGCGCACTCTTCAAGGTGCGGCTCCGCCGTATCCCGTCGTAAGGGGGGCTGAACGATGAACATGCACACCAACTTCCTTGACGCGCAGCAGGCTCAGTTCGGCTTCGTCGTCAATCAGGCCTACTCGATCAACGCGCAGGTCTACGCCACCCGGTTCCCCGATCTCGACTTCGCCCGCCTGGTCTACGTCGATACCTCGGCCCCGGAATGGACCCCTGGCATTGTCAGCTTCATGTCGAGCACCGTTGGCAAGGCCGACTGGTTCTCGGGCGCTGCCAAGGATGTCCCGCGCGCCGATGTGACCATGGACAAGAGCCAGGTCGGCGTACACATGGCCGCCATCGGGTACGGCTACAACAGCGAGGAGGTCGGGCAGGCCCAGCTTCTCGGCATCAACCTTGGCGCCAACAAGGCCGAAGCCGCTCGCCGCGCCTACACCGAGTTCATGTGGAACCTGACCCTCACCGGCAACTCCGACAAGGGATTGCTGGGTCTTGGCAACCAGTCGAGCGTGACCACTGGCACGGCTCCCGCTGACGGTAACGAAGGCGGCGCAACCAACGTCACGACCTGGTTCAACGGCTCGGGCGTGGCCACGAAGACCCCGGCGCAGATCATCCGTGACATCAACAACGTCCTTACGGGCGTGTTCACGGGCTCGCTGACGGTCGAAATGGCCGACACGCTGCTGCTGCCCTACTCCACGATCAGCTATCTCTCGGCGACCCCCATGTCCTCGACGAACAGCGAAACGATCATGGCGTACATCCTGCGCAACAACATCTACACGCAGATGACCGGCCAGCAGCTTACCATCCGCGGCGTTCTGGGCCTCGATGCGCAGGGCTCGGGCTCGACCAAGCGCATGGTGGCCTATGCAAATCGCCAGGACGTGGTGAAGCTGCACCTGCCGATGCCGCACCGCTTCCTCCCGGTCTATCAGGACGGCCCGACGTCGTTCCAGATCCCGGGGCTCTTCCGCACCGGCGGCGTGGAAGTCCTGCGCACCGGCGCCTTCCGCTATCTGGATGGGATCTAAGCCATGGCCGAACCGAAGATCGTGAAGCACGTCGTCACCAACGTCAGCGACGGCCCTAAGGTGCTCAATGCCCTGACGGTCGGCGTGCTGGCTGCTGGCGACAGCACTGACGAACCGGTCGAGATGACCGAGGCGGAATACGAAGTCGCCAAGGCCTCGGGCTGGTTCAAGTTCGGCACTGCTGCCGCACGGGCTGCTGCCAAGGACGACGACAGGGCCTGACCGCCAGCTTTCGTCACGCAAACGGGGCCGCCTCGCATCGTCGCGGCGGCCCTTTTCGTAAGGATCGACGATGCCCTACACTCCGCCAGAGCGCACCGAGTTCATCGGTTTGTATCCAGCCTTCTCCAGCGTCACCGAACCCGCATACGCCCACTGGTCCGCCGAGGCCGTGCGCCGCATCGCTCATTTCGAAGATTGCCTGGGGGAGGCCATGAACAGCGCGGCTATGCTGGCGATTGCGCACCTATTGACGAAGGCGGGGATCGGCACTGGGACAGAAGCACAGATGGCCGCAGAGGGTGCGTCGGGCTTCAAGTCGATCCGATCCGGCTCACTGAGCCTGGAGCGGTTTGATAACTCTGTGGACAAGGCTGGTGGTGATTGGGGGACAACCTCCTATGGCACTGAACTATGGCCGATGATCAAGGCGTGCATAGCCGGCCCTATCGTGTCGTCGACTGGCTACGTGCCCTGCGCGCTTGGCCCGTTCGGGAGGTACTGGTGATGGGCCTACTTGATGGCGGCCTGTCCCGCATCCTGACGCCGGTATTCGCCAGCTTCTATCTCCCGGCCACCCTCCACGCTGGCACCGGCGATCCGATCTATGACGACGAGACGGGCGAGATCATCGGCTACGAGGGCGGGGACGTTTCCTGCAAGTGCCAGATCGACGCGGCCACGGACGCGATGCGGCGGGCTCAGGGCTTTGCCGAGGGCGATGTGAGGTTGATCGTGCTGGCTCAGGGCCTGCCCGAGCTGACGAGCGACCACGAGGTCACAGTGCAGGGCTCGCGGTATCGGCTGCAGTCGGTGGAGCGGGATCCGGCGCTTTCACACTGGGTTTGTCGGGGGCGGAGGTGATGATGGCTCAGGATCAAACTCAAACGTTGGCGGCGTGTAGTCCATCTCAGCCATCAACTCAGGCAGAGCGCGATCTTGCAGATAGGCAGATGAGAGAGCGAGGCACCGTCGAGCCTCGTCTACGGCACGTTGCAGAAGCGCTTCGACGGGAGCGGAGGGATCGAACGTGAACCGCACCTTGAGCCTCGCGACCTGCGCGACTTCCCTGTCGTCCACCGTTTCCTCGGTCTTCACGACGATCTCGGCAAGCCATAGGTTACCGCCGATCGGCTGTAGGCTCTCGATGCTGAATAGGTCCATGTCCGAATCACCCTCCGTTGATGCCTCCAACCTCCCAAACAGCCAGATCGGAGTCGAGTCATGAAGCCTTCCTTCACCGACGCCGTGATACTGGCGTTCCTCGCCCGCCTTCAGAAGTACGAGAGGGGGCGGCGTGGATGATTACGACGTCGCCGACGCCTGCGCAGCATGAGCGCAAGCGTGCAGCGCAATCTGCGGCTTTACAAAAGGCCGTTTGAATATAGCTGAGCTATCATGTGAATTCGGTTGCGAGATCGCGTTCGCAGCCGGACGTTTTCGATGTGCCGCTCTACCGTTTTTGGAGTGATGTTCAGCTTAATAGCTGTCTCTTTTGAGGACAGCCCGTCCGCAATGCAGCGTAGGACGACTATCTGGCGAGCGGTAAGCTCCACATCTTTATTGCTCGTGTGTTTCTGACACATCTAGGTATTGCCCCATATTGTTTCCCCCGACCATTGAATTAACCAGGTTTCGAAATGATGCAACTTCAAACCGACCGTGAGACGCAGATAGAGGGGGGCTTCGTTCGTCCGTAGCTTTTGAGTGCTGCGAGTGCGCGTATGCGGGCATGGTAGAGCGGAGCGGAGTGTCGGAGAGGGGGCGTCGTGGCTAAGATCACTGGCGCCCCGAAACACAAGGCAACGCTGCGGAGATTGCGGAGCCCTGCGGCGCGTCGGGAGTACGGGAAGGCGATGCACGCTGCAGCCAATATGCTCGCAACCGAAGCTGCCATCAGTATCACGACAGGTGCGGTGGGCGGCAAGAACCACGTGCCGAGTTCGCCTGGAGAACCCCCAAACGCTGATACCGGGTTTCTGGACAGGTCGATCTTTGCCGAACAGACGGGCGAGCTCACGGCAATCGCTGGCGCCAATGCCTCCTACGCACAGGCGCTGGAGTTTGGCACCTCTAAGCTGCAGCCGCGCCCGTTCATGGCGCCCGCCGCAGAAAAGATCAGGCCCAAGGCGAAAAAGCTGGTGGAAGCCGCCCGAAACCGCGTGATCCGCGGCGGAACCCTCTAGGAGAAGAGACATGCCACGTATCACGTTCAACCACGATTATAACCATCGCTGGCCGTCTCGTGCTGTGACAGCGTTCAAGGCAGGCTGGACCGGCTCGGTTAAAGCCGAGGTGGCAGAGGCAGCTATTCCAAAGTACGCGACCGCCGCTCCGAAGTATGCTAAAGTGCTTGCCGATGGACGACTTCCCGACAGCGGACGAGGTGGAAAGCTGGCTCGATCTGACGATGCTGACCATGTGGGGGCCGTCGTTCGGGATCAGGTATTGGATGGGGCCGGCGAATGATAACCGCCCTCAGCCCAGCCTCGCCCTTGAAAACCCTGATCTTCCAGCGCCTGAAGGCGGATGCTGAGCTAGCCGCAATAGTCGGATCTCGCATCTACGTCTCTAAGCCTCCCGCAAACCCGCAGAAGCCTTTCATACGGATTGAAACGCCGTCAGGGTCGCCGCAGTGGTATGATGGCGGCGAAGGTGGATCTGAGATCAGCGGTGTAGTGACATCGTACACGGCGACGGGCGGGACTATAACCGACCCCGAAAAAGCTGCGGCTCAGATCAATGCTCACGTGATCCGCATCCTGGCTGCCACGGACGCCGTGCTAGAGGGCCCGGTCTCGGTGTCGATTGTCCCAACGCTCGATCAGGTATTCCGCGACCCAGAGGAAGCAGACGTCTGGAGCGGGTTTGTGCGATACAGCGCCTCGGCAACCTAGCGTCCGTAGAGGGTGCGTCAGGCCCTTCATAGGTTCTCCGCAAACTTGGAGGACCGCTCGTGGCCTATACCGACAAACTTCGTTCTACCCGTGTCTATATCGCCATCGGCAATGGCGCCGACCCTGAGGTATTTTTGCCTCTTTGCGGCATCACCTCGAAGGGTTTGACGCAGACCCGGGCGACCGATGACACCACGGACTGGGACTGCGAAGATCCGGACGCCACGCCGATCATCGTCCGCGACACGGGCGCTGCCGACTGGTCGATCAATGGCAGCGGCCTTCTCCATCGTCCTTTGCTCGCCACTGTTCAGGATGCCTTCGACAGCGCTACGCCGCTTACCTTCCGCTTCGTGTACGACGAGCCGACCACGAACCAAGTAATCGACGGATACTATGAAGGCCCTGGTATCGTGACCGAGTTCACCAACACCGCCGAGAACGGGCAGTACGTGAACGTCTCCCTGACGATCACCGGGGCGGGCAAGCTGAACTTCGTTGCGAATACCTGAGCGACGGCGTGAAGCGCTGGAGTACTTAGGTTTAGCCATCAGGTTTTTAGCTTTGGCAGTTTGCCTAGTGTGCTTTTCTTCTCCGGCTTCTGAGCGAGCGCTGCGGCTACGGCACCGGTTTCCTGAGGGGCAAGCCGCTCCTCTAAGCGATCCAGCTTTCTTATCACCTCGTCAAGAACCTCAAGTTGAGCTGGGCCCAAAGCCTCGAACTCGAATGAGGACTCTAGCCGTGCGACAATCTCGGCGTTCAAAGAGCGTTTCGCAGCGTCGGCGGACGCGACGATTGCATCCCTCAAATCAGCGGGAAGCCTGATCTTCATTTGCGCGTCTTCGCGGGACACTTCGAATCTCCAAAAGAATTTTCGCCGTATGCACCACGGTGGTGTTGACAGCAATGCACCACCATGGTTTAACAGCCTTGCACCACGGTGGTGCAAAGAGGAGATTATGAGCACACACCCGCAATTTAAACTGCGAGTGCCGCCTGACCTTCGAGACTTCATCCGTGCGAGCGCTGAAAGAAATCAGCGTTCACTCAATGGAGAGTTGGTCTTTGCGCTTCGCCAATACGAGAAAGCCAACGAAAAAGGCGCCTGAGCAACGGCCTCGTAAACCCGCTCAGACGCCTTTCGATTCAAGACAACCCTTAGGAGATTATCATGACTGCACAGGTCATAGCATTCCCGCGTGCCCGTGTCACGCCCTCAGCATCGACCTTTGAAATGAGCATCGAGCAGTGCGTCCGCTTGGAGCAGCGCTACGCCGACGCAGGCGATTGGGAGCAAGCCGCTTTCTTTATGAAAGCTGCTCGCATCCTCACGCTTGAGGCGCGGTACGGTCGCAAAACCGCGAACGACAATGTTGTGCCGCTGAGGAGGGCGTGATGGCCGTCGCTGAACAGATGGCCTTCAAGCTGGCCCTGACCTCGCAGGCGGCGTCAACCATGGGTTTCGACCCGAAGTGGGATGCTGCTGTAGCCAACTTCTTGCGCACTTTCTCTCTATGGCAAGCGGACGAAGAATACGGAGCTAAGGCAAAAGTTGATGAGGCGTGGCAGGCCTCGCATATCTTGCTAGAAAGCCGCTTCGGGAAGGGATGGAAGCACCATCCGGACGCCGCCGCTGAGGTTGAGCAAGCCGATGCGGCATATCAAGCGGGAGAAGATGCCCATCACGAGGCGTTTGTCGCCCCATACTGGAAGGCGCTTCGTGATTTAGCGGGGACGCCAGCACCGAGCATTGCCGCAGCCACCTTCAAGCAACTTCTCATCCAGTCCGAGGAAGTCTGGAACGATAGCGCGATGGAAGTGGACTGCATGCAGATCGTGGTGGAGGACTTCACCCGGCTCGCGGCGTGACCGTCCGTAGTTCTTCGCGGGCGAATACCTCATCCCGAAATTACGGACTTGGAGGATTGCAACCTACCCTCCGTATCCTCCCACGGGAGGTTAGCCGGGACGGGCCAGCAGGTGGGCGTGAGAAAGTCATCTGCCAACCCGTCCCATTTTCTCGCGGGCACAGGATGCCCAACGAAAGGACGCCTCATGTCCGACATCTCAAATACGCTGCCGAGCGCATTCGGCAACCCTTCAGTCCAGACCATGAGCAGCCGCGAGATCGCGGAGCTGTGCGAGAAGGAGCACAAGAACGTCATCCGCGACGTGCGGACGATGCTGGATGCTCTCAGGAGTGATGGCTCAGATTTGAGCCATGTCGAGGAAGTCACGGATTCTCGCGGCTACACCCGAGAGTTCCTGCTTGATCGCGACCTGACCCTCACTCTGGTGTCAGGGTACAACATCCAGCTTCGGCATCGGATCATCCGCCGACTTGACGAATTGGAATCCAAAGCTCGTCAGCCGGTCGATCCCATGGCCGCGCTAAACGACCCAGCGGCAATGCGCGGCATCTTGCTCTCCTACACCGAGAAGGTGCTGGAGTTGCAAGGCGAGGTCGAGGAGATGCGCCCTCAGGTTCAGGCGCTAGAACGTATCGCAGTGTCGGAAGGCTCGATGTGCATCACCGATGCCGCGAAGACGTTGCAGGTTCAACCAAAAGCCTTGTTCCAATTCCTGGACTCGCATGGCTGGACTTACACCCGGCAGGGCGACAACACCCGCATCGCGTATCAGGCGAAGTTGCAAGCCGGGCTGCTGGAGCACAAGACCACAGTTGTTACTCGATCAGATGGCTCGGAGAAAACCACCACGCAAGTTCGCGTCACGCCGAAGGGGCTGACGCGGCTCGCAAAGGAATTCCCTCCCGTCGCGCGAGCGGCTTGACCATCAAGGGCGGCTCTTCGGGGCCGCCCTTACTTCTGCTGCAAGTCTTCCGCCACAGCCTCACTGGCGGAATATTCAGCTAATCTGTCGATGGTTTCGTCTCTCGTCAGCCACCAGAATAAAGCCGCGATAGCAAGTATTACCAGCCAGAATGTACCCCACCGCTCGCGTGAATGCTCGCGCCGCCCTACTTCGATCTCGTGGCCGTCAAATGAGCTGCCGCAGTACGGACACTTGATGGCCTTAGCGTCGATCCGTTTGCGGCAATGCGGGCAGGTTTTCACAAGTCGCTCCGTCCGTAGAGACGCGCATGGCTGCCACATAGCGTCCTGTCATGCAAACCAGCATCTCCCTTCCTTTCGCAGACGGCGAGTATATTTTTCGCCTCCCGGTCAAGCAGATCATCGAGATTGAGGGCAAGGCTGGCCTGATCGACGCCGTGAAGCATCGCTTGATCCATGGCGGCTTCGGTATTCGGGATGTCACCGAAGTAATCCGGCACGGCCTTATCGGCGGTAAGGAGGGCTTCGTGAACGGGGCTTCCGTCTCCGTGAGTGAACTGCGCGCTAACATGCTCGTCGAGGCCTACGTGGAGGACAAGCCTCTCGCTCACTCCGCCCAGATCGCCCGTCAGATAATCGCCGCCCTCTACGTGGGCTACGACCCGGCCACCGAGGACGCTCAAAAAAAAACAGAGCAGGAGGAGGTGCCGGCCAACCTCTCGACTGGGGGCTCTTCCTCAGTAACTGCCGAAACCTCGGCCTGACGCTCGCGGACGCGGAGCGCCTTACCATGCCCGAGTACATCGCTCTCATCCACTACCGCAGCGAGGAAGAGAACGAGCAGGGGCCGCCGCCAAGCTCCGATGAGGTCACCGCAGCCTTCGCCCGCATGGAGATGGCTGGAATTGCAAAGGTTCACTGATGCCAGTCTCTGAACGCGTCATCGTTGAGCTTGAGGCCCGCCTGGGCCGGTATGAGGCAAATGTAGCCCGAGCCGAGCGCAAGTTCGATGCGGCTATGGGCAGCATCCAGCGCAGCGCCACGGCGACAGAAGGTCTGGTCGGCCGCGCCATGTCGGGCATTACCGGAGCGCTTGCGGGCGTATCGGTCATCGCCTTGGCCCGCACCTTTCTTGAGATCGCGGACGCAGCCAAGAACCTCGATGCGCAGCTTCGCCTTGCTACGAACGGCTTCGGCTCTTTCTCGCAGGCACAGCAGGATGTTCGCCGGATTGCTGCGGACACGCGGTCGGGCTTGGCTGAGACGGCGGCCCTCTATGGCAATTTCTCGCGCGGTGCCAAAGAACTAGGGGCCGATCAGGAGGCCGCCGCTAGGGCCACCGAGACTTTCACCAAGACCCTGAAGATCAGCGGCGCTGATGCAAATCAGGCGGCTTCGGCTACCCTGCAGTTCGGCCAGGCACTCGCGGCCGGTGCTTTGCGGGGCGACGAGCTGAACAGCATCCTTGAGGCGTCCCCCCGTCTCGCCCGCCTGCTGGCTGAAAGCTTCGGCATGCCGATTGGCAAGATCAAGGAGCTTGGCGAAGAGGGCAAGCTCACTTCTGATAAGCTTTTAGACGCGCTGACGAACCGCAAGTTCACTGAAGGGGTGGATCGTGAGTTCCGCGAACTTCCCGTCACGTTCGGCGATGCCATGACGCAGATCGAAAACGCCGCTATCATCACCTTCGGCGCTTTTGACAGGGGCGGTCAGTTCTCCACCGCGCTCGCTAACTTTGTCATGGATGGCAAGGATGGCTTCGAGGACATGGAGGCAAGTGCCGTCGAGGCCGGTATTGGCATCCGCGCCGCCATCGAAGGCCTGGCGGGGTCCTTCGGGCCAATTCTCAGTGAAGCTCAGGCCTTCTTCAATTACGTCAATACCGAGCTGCGAAATCTGAGCGGAGGCCGCATCGATTTCAGCAGCAAAGGCGTCAATATCGGTCGCGACATAGACAAGTCTCTCGGCCAAATCGATGCCGTCACGGACTGGTTTGCGAATAAGTCATACATCGGCCAAAAGCTCAACGGTACCTCCTTCGACATCGGCGGCTCTAACTTACAGGGTCGCTACCGGCAGGGGCGTGACGCAGCCGAAAGTCGCCTTCGCGGCGAACTCGGCGAGCGCGCTGCAAGCGACATCGTCGGGCAGTACTTTGATCGCTTTGGTAATCCTGCCAGGAATTCCCGGGGAGCAAGCCCCTCAGGCCCCAGCGATGCCGAAAAGAAGAAGGCTGCAGCGGCGGCCCGGAAAGCTGCCGCCGAGGCCCGCCGTGCCGAGGCCGAACGTCTCCGGGCCATCCGCGAAGATGCCTCGAACGCGCGTGACGCAGCCAGCCTTCAGGACGACATCAACGCGGCCCGTGCTGCCCTTGCTGTGGCGGCTGAGGACGTTCTCCGCTTCAACCTGCAGTCCATCGAGAGCGAGAAACAGCAGCGCACCGCAGAGTACGAAACGCGCTTCAAGCTGGGCCAGATCAGCCAGCAGGAGCTTTCCGACAGGATCGCTGCGGTAAACGAGATTGCCGACCTGCAAGCCCAGCGTGAGCAACAGCTTTATGCCGAGATCAGGCGCCAGGAAGACTTGAGCCGTGCGCAAGCTGGCATCAGGGACAACAGCGACCTCCTGCGCGCTCAGGCTGACCTCGTGGACTCCCGGAAGGCGCGCCGGGACATAGAGCTGCGGCTTCTCGACCTCGCCTACGAGCAGGAGCGGAACGAGCTGGAGGCGGTCATCGCCAGCGGCACCGCGACCGCTGCGCAGAAGGAGATCGCCGAACAGCGGTTGCGCATCCTCGGGCAGCTAAAGGGCTATGATGCGGAACGGATCAGCCGGGACGTGGAAGGGCCGTTGGCGCGGTATCGCCGCGACCTTGGAAATCCTGACCGGTCACGCGATGAAGTCGAAGATGCTGTCGTAGGCGAGTTGGAGAGCGTTCGCGACGGCATATCTTCGGCGGTCCAGAAGGCGTTAGGGGTAAAGAACCCCATCCTCGCCGCGCTGATCAACTCCTTCATCGAGCAGCAGCTTATCAAGCCGATCATGGATGGTGTGGCCGGCGCCAGCGGCGGCGGCGGCTTCTTCGGCTCTGTCGTGGGCGCAATCGGCGGCTTGTTCGGTGGCGGCCGCGCCATTGGCGGTCCGGTGCGGGCCGGGGTAGCGTACGACGTCGGCGAGAACGGCCGTGAGCGCTTCATCCCCCAGCAGGCTGGCGTGATCGTCCCGAACCATCGGCTCAAGGGGAATCGTGGCGGCAACACCGTCATCAGCGCTCCGCAGTTCAATCTCGCTGGCGCCGTGATCACGACCGAACTCTACGCCGACATGCAGCGGATATCGGAGCAGAGCGCTGCTCGGGCAGGTTCGCGAGCATATCAGCAGTCCATGAAAGATGCTCCCGGGGCAGTTTCCCGCAGGCAGCGCTATGGCTAGACGCTCTTACATCCTTCGCATCGCCTCGACACCGACCTGTTATCTGTGGACAGGCATAGGCGATCTGGAAACGCCGCCGGACAAGGTGGATCCGCTTGGGGCCCGGTGGCTGGGCAGCGGTGGCATACTGACGATCCCGGCGCTCAAGTCCATCATCAACGGCGTGGCAGAGCGGGTTGAGTTCGTCCTGTCAGGCGTAACCGCCGAAACGCTGCGCCTTGCCCGCTCAGACCTGCCGACAATACGGATGGCCGAGTGCCGAATCGGATATGTCGAGTTCGATGAAGCATGGCAGCTCGTTGGCGCTATCCGGTGGGAATGGATCGGGCTCGCTGATGCTCTTCGCGTGCAGAGCAGAAGTGGGGCAGAGAGCCGAAATCGGACCATCTCTCTCATGGTAGGGTCTGCCGATACCTTTCGGGCCAACCCGAACTTCACGTACTGGACTGACGCGTCACAGCGCATTCGTTCCGCGGATGATGCGTTCTGCGATCATGTCGCCGCGATATCGTACAGCGTCACTCGTCGGTTTGGCCCGAGATGAGCGTAGGCCGCTTCCTGAAAGCCGCGTCGTGCCATCCCTGGAAGTGGGGGGAGCATGACTGCTGCGCGCTTCCCGCCCGGTGGCTGGGCGTAAACCTGCCGCCTTATAGCACCCAAGCCGAGGCAGAAGGCATGATAGCCGAAGCAGGCGGCCTCGTCGCGCTGTGGGAGAGTCGCGCTCCAGGTATCGCGGAGCCTGTCGAAGGAGAGCCCCAGCCCGGCGATGTAGGGATCATTGAGATCCTTCCGCCAGATGAGGAGCCAGTGCAAATCGGCGCCATCTGGAACGGCCGGCGCTGGTCGTTCGTGCCGCGCGCTGGCGGCATCGCTGCTACCTCCGCAAAAGCCCTCAAGATATGGAGGCCGCTTTGCCCCAGATCGTAATCCCGATCATCGCCCAAGCTGGCCTTTCGACCTTCGCAACCCTTGGCATTGCGGTGGCATCGATCGCTGCTACGGCGTTCGTCACCAGCCTGTTTGCTCCGAAGGCGCCTAAACCGGACGCATCAGAGCGAACTATCAAGGTGCCGACACCGCCCCGGATCTGGATCCTTGGCAAGCGTCGCTCCTTCGGCGCCCAAATGCTTTTCGTGAATACCTCGGAAAGTGAGACAGTGGACGTATGGGCGTTCTGCGAGGGGCCGGTTCATGCGGTGACCAAGGTCTACCTCAATGATGACCCGGTCACAGTCACCAACGGGGTCGTTCAGAAGCTCAGCGACGGGTCTTATGACGACGGCCGCGTCTTGGTGGGCTGGAATCTTGGGGCCCTGATCGAAACCGCCCACGCCCCTGTTGTCGAACGCGTAACCGACTGGACGGCCAATCACCGCGGCGACGGAATCGTCTCAGGATACATGATCAAGCGCGGCGTGAAGTCTAAAAACTTCCTCGACGTGTACCCGCAAGGCGACAACGTAAGCATGTCCTTGGCTATCGAAGGGCGGGCCTGCCATGACCCCCGCAACCCGGCGAGTGATCCCGCAGACCCGAGCACCTGGGCCTACACAGAAAACGCAGCGCTGCATTTGCTGTGGTACTTCATGGCTTATCGCGGCTTCGATTATGGTGAGAAGATAGCGCCTCGCATCCAAATGTGGATCGATGCCGCGAACGATTGCGATACGCCGGTGCCGCTCAAGGCGGGCGGGTTCGAGCCGAAGTATCGCAGCGCAGTCATGTTCACCGCCGATAACGAGCCGAAGGACATCGAGGCTCAGATCCGGCAGAATTTCGACGGCTGGACAGGGCGTGATGAAGACGGCTGCGTGGTCGTCCATTCCGGCGTCGTCTACACGCCGACAGTCAGCATCGGGCCTGATGACATCGTTGATTGGGAGCTGCAGGACTTCGTCGAGGCCGAGAACACGCTGAACGAAATCATAGTTCGGCATATCTCGGAAGCTCACGATTTCAATATGGTGGAGCCAACCCCGTGGCGCGATGATGCCGACATTGCCCTTCGCGGCGAGGTTAGCACCACGAACGACTATCAGGTGCCGTCCCATACACAGGCCCGCCGCCTGGCAAAGCGCATGATGGCGAGGGCCAACGCGTTCCAGCGCGGGACGATAAAGCTCGTCTTCTCAGCCCGGGCGGCGATGGCCGAACGCTATATCAACTTGCGGATCGCTGAAGCTGGTGAAGTGTTCTTTGATGGTGTCGTGGAGATCATCGGGGGCGAGAGGGATTACGAAACGGGCGGCGTTGTGCTGGAGTATGTGTCGGTTGATGGGAATTTCGACGCATGGAACCCGGCGACGGAGGACGGCGAGCCTGCGCCCCTGACCACAAAGGCGTATGTCAGCCCGACCGAAACCCCCACCATCACGACCGCTACCGCCGAACTCGACGCCACCGGCACCGGAGCGCGCGTCCGCATCATTGTGGAGGGCTACGACCGGGACGATATCACTTGGTTTGCACGGTGGAGGTCGACCACGGACGCTGCGTGGAACGAGCAGGAATACACTGACATCGACCCGGGAGCGGCGGCGCTGCTTGTCACCAGCGTCGTGCCTACCGAGATCGCGGTAGACGTCGCGGTCGCGTACTCCACGGGCGACGGGCGCACCTCGGAGTGGTCGCCTACAGTCACCGTCAGCACGTCGACGGCAGGTCTTGCGCCGGGGCCAAACACCGCCTTTACAGCGACGGGCGGTGTTGGCGAGGCTACGGGGAGCTGGTCCAACAGCGCATCTTCGAACTTCGGTCATTCAGAGCTTTGGGCGGGGCCGACCACGAACTTCGCCGATGCCTCGCAGTTGGGAGCAGACTACACCGGCCCCCGGAACACGACCGAGGCGTTCACCCAGTCACTGGCAGCGGGGACGCACTATCTCTGGACGGTAGCCTTTAACGCGGCAGGCACTGCGTCGTCGCGTACTGGGCCTGTCGAGGTTACCGTGACCTAGCCGTCCGTAGAGGGAAGGGCGGGCGCGTGGTGGGGTTCGGCCATGCCCTTGCCGATTTTCCCTGTCCATGAGTTCAACCCTCAGGCCATCAAGGCTGATGTGACAGTCGCGGAGATTTCCGGCGGCACTTCACTTTCGGGCTTGGAGGACGTCATCCTCACTGATGGCGGCGGGAAGTGGGATATCACCTATTCCGGCATCACCCTGCGGACGCCTCGGCAGATCCGGCTCTGGGACATGTGGACCAGCTTCATGGCGGGAAACGTGTTCCTGGTCCCGCTGGTATCCCTTCGCACCGCACCGCGTCCGTCAGCCGGCGGGGGGCTTGCCCGCGTGTCGCAGCTTTATGCCAACGACCCAGACTACCCCACGGTCGTTCGTTACGCCTCTCCGTATATCGTGGCGCAGCTCGTGGAGCCGATCCCCCTTAGGGCCACGCAGATGGCCATCAACGTCGCTCAGGGCGCGCGTATCCAAGGCGGTGAGCGGTTCAGCATCAATGGCCGAGCCTTCAAGATTGAACGGGTACTGTCACGCTCGGAGCAGACTGCCACTGTTCGGACATCACCCCCGTCGCGGGAGGCGATAGGTGCCGGTGCCGCCGTCAACTTCGAATGGCCGGTAGTGCAGTGCCGCCGGGTCCCGGGGCAGGACTTGGCCGCGAACCTCACCATGAGCCGATACGGCGAGGTTGCCATCTCTTTTGTTGAGGATTTCAGCGATGCGAACTGAGCGACTGGATCTTCGCGTCTATCGCAACGCGGATTATTACGAAGGCTGGCAGCTTCGCGACAGCGTGGGTGTTCCCCTCGATCTGACTGGCGTTGCGATGGCTCTTAGTATCCGCGCTGTCGCCGGTCAGGGAGCCGTGATCGCCTCGGGCGAGGTCGACATCTACGATGCGGCGCATGGCATGTTCACGGTGAAGATCGACGGAGCAGCCTTGGCCTCAGTCGCAGGCCCCGGAGAGATCGTCCGTCTCGCTTACGATCTTCGCGTGACCTACCCGGACGGCGTGCAGGCCATCCCTGTCGCCGGTCAGATCATCCTTACCCCCGGAGTGACCTACTGATGGCCGTCAAGATGACCCCCAGCGTCAGGATCGACGTGTCCGGTGCCCGCGGCGAAAGCCAAGCCGACATCCTCCGGCGCACGGGGCAGTTTGGGGTACTGCCGACTGACTCCGATGAAGAGGCGGTAGGCAAGCTCAATGCCGACGCGGCCCAGAGTGCAGGGTTTGCCGAGGAGTTCAGCGGCCCCGCCTACGCGACCGTAGCTGAAGGTGAAGCTGCAACCGCTACCGGTCACTTCTTCCGCGTCCCCATCGCGGGCACCAACCCCGTCGAATACAAGCGATATGAGCGGACGGCGGGTGGCTCGGTTGTGGCGGCGTCTTTGGCAACTACCGCGGCCCTTGGCGCGCCAAATGGCGCTGCATTGATCGGCCTTCCTCAAGGGGGGACGGTTGCCGGCGCGATAGGATGGGTCACGCCCCAGATGTTTTTGCCCGCTGGTGTCGTCACGACCGACGACTGGTGGCCGCTAGTTAAGGCCGCGTTCGCTTTTGCAAACGCGCTAAAGCGCACCGGCGCCACGGCAAACATCTTTCACCCTGGCTGCGCGGTGGTCATTCCAGGTGGGCGCTATCTACTCGCGAGCATAGACGGTGAGCTTGCTATCGAGTGTGATGTGATCGACCAAGGCGGTTCGTTCGTCGTCCCGTCTGACTATGTCGGAACCGTGTTCCGGGTGGGCAGTGCAACTCCGGGGCAAATTGTGGCTGAGGCCAAGATATCCCTTCCTGAGCTAACGCGCGTCACCGGCGTGATCCCGAGCGGCAGTATCGGCCTCAAATTGATGAACCTCTATAGCTCGACCGTGATGATGCGGCGGATCGAGTATTTCGACAAACCCTTTGCGGCTCGCCCTACCGGGTTTGGTTGCGCCTACAACACGATCCACCTTGGCCAATCGTCATCGGGTAACGTCATGTTCGACGCAGAGCCCCAGGATGGTGGTTGGTTCAACGCCAACACCATCATCGGCTCCAACTGGTATCTGTCGGGTAACCGAATTCCAGGCAAGCGCTTCGTCCGGCTTGACGGCTCAGACGGGCATGAAGTGTATGGCAATCTCTTCATCGGTTTGGCGATGGAGGGGGGCGGCGCGGAGTTCGCCATCGAGGGACGGAACGCAATCAATAATGTGTTCTTGCGGCCTTATATGGAAACGGGGCAGGCTGGGATTGCTGTCACGGTTGCCGGCCCGACGCTGACACATGCCGCGCACGATCTGTCGGTCGGCGAAATGGTGACTTTCCTGGCTACATCTCTTCCGGGGGGCATGGTGGACACCCAGCCTTTCTTCGTGGTCGCAACCCCGACTGCCGATACCTTTCAGGTTTCGCTCGATCGCGACGGGGATCCAATCACCTTCACGAGCAGCGGCATGGGCGTCATTTATTTCCAGGCGATGCGCTGTCGGTGGGATGGTGAGGACGGCATGGTCACCACCGGCAATGCGCTTCTCCACCGCGCCGCACCGCTCATTTCGCCCATCGATCATATCCAGACCGGGCAAGCGCTCAAAAACGGCGAGGAAAGCGTCAACCTGCGCTTTTCCGAGAACTATTCGCCGAGCGATATCCCGGCGTTTCGCGCCCGCAATACCTTCGCCAGTGATACAATCTCGCGCGTCATGTTCGCGGCCTATCCGCCGAACATCGATCCGCAGGCGAACCCTACGTTGTGGAAGGCAGGCCTCTCGGATCGGGGGCTTCTGTTCAAGAACAACGACGGCACCATTGCGGGGCGGCTGTGGTTCGACGGCGGCTTCATCTTCTACGAACCTGCCAATGCGGGGATTACCCGCACCATTGCGCCGAGCACTCGCACGCTTGGCGGGCCGCTGGCACTTGGGGCCGCCAACGTCCCGGCCAATGGCGAGCTTGCCGTCACGGTCACCATGGCTGGCATCCAGGTGGGCGATCATCCGGTGCTTGGGTGGGTTGATGATCTGCCAACCGGAATCAGCGTGCAGTGGGTCCGCGTATCGGCGGCGAACACACTCAAGATCAGCTTCCGAAATCACACCGGCGCAGGCATTGACCTGACCGGAGCGGATTTCAGCGCCCTCGCAACGGTTCAATACAACTGATGGGGTGCGAACAATGACGCGCGCGGGCGTGTTGCCAGGACAATCCTTCTCCGATGCCACGCGCAACGGAAAGATTTTCATCGCGACAAGTACGGCAATTTCACCGCCCCCATCGGCGCGCTGCGCGTGAGTGGCACCAGCAACTGGACCGTCCAGGGCGGGCGACTAACGCCGGGTGAACTGGTCCAGAATTTGAACACAACGCCCGGCGAGCCGGGTTTGTGGCTGTCTACGCGCTATTCCAAAGATGTCGGCAACACATACAGCCTTTGCTCCACCACTGCGGGTAGCCCAGTCATCACGAACGCAGTGGTGGGCACGTTCTTCCTCTGTGAAGTAGGCGACTATGTGACCGTTTCTGCCGGATTTGGCGATGCGGTGACGCAGCGCCGCGTGATTGACAGAACTCCCGATCTCACTTCGATCACACTGGACAGCAACGCAACTTCGACGGTGACGGGCACAGTTACGGTCTCGACCGAAGCCCACAAGCTGATCCCGCTCGGCCAGCAAGGCCACCGGGAAATCGGCCTCGATCCGGTTGGAGCCATCCTGCCTAATTTCGTCGGTGAAGAGCTGCTCCGAACAGACACTGCCAATTGGTACAAATCAACGGGCATGACTGTAGCAAATTGGAAGTTGCTGACATGAGTTGGCCGAGCTTCTGCTTCGAAGTGGAGTGCGGGTGATGGATTCCCCACGGCGAAAGGTCGCCCATGATCGACGATAACCCTTTGATGCGCTGGCTCTGGCCGCTCCTGGCGAGCCTAGCCGGTGCCGTTACCGCGCTCTCGTTTCGGCCCTACAAGAAGATGTCCCCCATCGACATCTTCATGGCGCTGTTCGTGGGCACGACGTTCTCCTGGTTCGTGTCGCCCGTCGTCGCCCACGCAACCCTTGGATACACCCCAGACGGCATCCGGGGCATCGGTGCAATATTCTACGTCATGGCGACGGGGAGCAACGTGCTGATCCCCTTTGCGGTCCAGCGGCTCAAGAAGATCTTCGGTGCTGGCCTGCCGGAGAACGAGCTATGACAGACGTTCTGATCTTCGACGCGCTGAACGTGATGGCCTCGCTCATCGTGTTCGGCATTATCGCCTTCAAACTGATGACGCGGGCCGAGCGGTTCACGCCCATCGAGCGCTTTGGCATGGCTCTCCTAGCCGCCGGGTGCGTCATGACCATTGGGCCTATCACCCACCGGCCGTCTCCCTACGATGATTGGGCCGCGATGCTGATGCGGATGGGCGCGGCAACGTACTTCGTCGGGCGCATCACCCGGCACCGCTACAACAACTGGCAGATGCGCCGGCAGGCAAGGAGGCGGATGTGACCGACCTGAAAGCGATCCAAGCCCACGTCGGCGTTCCCGCTGACGGCATCCTCGGGCCCGCCACGCTGGCGGCCATTGCGAAGGCGCTGGGCATCACGTCTACGGGAATTCCCGTGGACCCGTTCGCCCGCGCCCTGTCCCTCATCCTGCGCCACGAGGGGGGCTTCGTGAACCACCCCAAGGATCCGGGGGGCATGACGAACCTGGGCGTCACGCGCAAGACGCTGGAAGGATGGCGCGGCCGCGCTGTCACTGAGGCCGAGATGCGCGCCCTGACGCCCGCTGCCGTCGCCCCAATCTACCGCAAGAACTATTGGGATGCCGCCCGCTGTGACGATCTGCATCCGGCCTTGGCGCTGTGCGTGTTCGACTTCGCGGTGAACGCTGGTCCCGGTCGGGCAGTGAAGCTTCTGCAGAGCATCGCGCACGTACCTGTTGACGGCGCTATTGGCCCGCAGACCATCGCCGCAGCCAATAAGCTAGACCCCGCAGATGCCGCGCGACGCTACAGCGAGGCGCGGCGGGCCTACTATCGATCGCTCTCCACCTTCCCAACGTTCGGCAAGGGCTGGCTCCGCAGGGTGGATGAGACGGAAGCTGAAGCGGGGAGGTTGCTGTGAACGAAACTCTCTCCCCTTTGGATCGCGTCCGCAACTGGCTGGCGATCTTCCTCGTTGGCTCCTTCGTCGGTGCCCTGGTCGTGTTCGTGTTCATCGGCATCCCGGAGACGAACAAGGACATCGTGACGTACATGGTGGGCCAGCTATCGGGCATGACCACGATGGCGCTCGGCCTCTATTTCACGAACAAGCTGGGGCAGGAGACGCTGGACGCCAAGCGGAGCGAAACGACCGGCAAGCTCGCTGACGCCGTTGTATCGGCAGCGGGTGACGGCAAGGCTCTGCGCGAGGGTGACACCGTGACGCTGGATAAGCAGCCATGACCTACCCCCGCCCATCACCCGACCGCTCCCACGATGAGCATCAGAACGATATGGCCGCATGGATGAGGACGACCGTCGATGCGATGAATCGTGCTCATGATCCCCTGCATCGCGCCCTGGCCGGGTTTCTTGGCGTTGAGAGCCACGCCCTGCGCATGGCCGCCGGGGAAGAGCTTACGGAGCGCGAGGCTCACCTTGCCGGGATCGAGGAAGAGGCAGTCCTCTTCTGCCAGCGCTGGCTCCATCAGGCAGGAGGGACGGTGCCATGATCTTCGCCTTCCTCCTGCGCCTCGGCATCCCCGAACGCCTCCACCGCGCCCTGACCTATGCAGCCATCGCGCTCGTCTGCCTCGCCCTCGCCTGGTGGTGGTTCCGCGAGCACGACGCCAAGGTGATCGAGCGGCACCGGGACGAGATCCAGCGCAAGGCTGCGCCGGCCAGCGAGCGCGCTGCCGAGGACCGGGCACAGGACGCGATTAACAACATCGTGGCTGAGAGGTCGCGAGAGGCTGAGATCGCCAAGGCCGAGGCGGCAGAGCAGGCCAAGGCACCGGAAGCTCGGGCGACCATCACGCCGCAGAACCGGGCGCTCAACTGCGAGCGGTTGAGGCGGGCCGGGATGACGGGTGAGAAGGCTTACAGGGAGATGTGCCGGTGATGCTGCAGCGGACAACAGGGAATCTTCGTCGTCGGTGGCGCCAACGGCTGTCTCGCTGCAGCAGCCTTGAGGCTCGCACGGCATTGGCAGGCTGTCTATGCCTCTTAATAGTCGCTTGCACCGATCTGCCTCGAATTGGCACACCGCCCATCGCCGACATACAGGCCGCCACCGAAGCCAAGCCGAAGCCGACCGCAGCCATCCTCACGGGCCCCGCTGCGGACGCGCTCTACAATTCAGCCGTGGAGGGCTGGGGCGATAGGGTACGCGCTGCCGGCGTCAGGCTGTGCCGGTTCTATCGGGATGTTGGGGTTAAGGTGGAGTGTGGGGGATAGCGCTGGAAAAGAGACCCGGCGCTCGTGGCTGGGGGGTAAGGTAACTGGAGCGCCGGGTCATAGAGGGAGCCTCTAGCCTAAGGTACGCTCTCAACACGCCCCCGAG
>NZ_PPSM01000023.1 GCF_002916655.1 Novosphingobium sp. HII-3 | reverse complement strand
TTCTGATAAAGCTCCACTCTCTTCATCCTTCCACCTCCGCACAAAAGCGAAGGTCTAACAGGACTGGCCCTTTTTTATCCCGGTGCTCCGGTCCGGTCCGTGGCCCCTTTTATTCCCGGTGTTCTCAGGCATTGAGGTGATGCCATCGGCAGCGGTGTGCTCTGCCGCCACTCGGTGAGTGAGTGCTGGAAAACGTGTCTTCGCGTTTGGCGGCAGATTCTGAAGAGCCGAGAGCCGAGAGCCGATCACGGCAGGCCTCTCCTCCGGTCCCCGAAGGAGCTTCTTCGCTCATCGGCCTTTGAGGTAATCGTAAGCGGCACCGTCCCCTGTTGGCTCGTCTGTGTGGTTATAGGGGCAGGATTCCAAACGTCGCGAACGCACGCGCGCTCGGATCCGACCTCCACCTTCCGCACAGCGCCCGGAACCTCCTCGCGCACCGTCGTCTTCAGCGAGCGAATGGAATGCGCCTTGCCGACGCCGCGATCAGAGCGTGGGGCACTCGCAAACAGTACTGTTACACAGCGCCGCGCCGCCCTGGTCTCAAAAGCCGCCTGTGCGACACCACTGTGCCACACGGCGATCTTTGAATTTTTTGCAAGATGCTAGCAACTTAGTCCCGCCTCGCGGACCCTGCTGTGCGACAGTTGTGTGCAACAGTTCGGGAGCGACGATCCCTGAAGCGGCTTTTTTCCAACGACTTCAGGGAAGGTGGTGCCCCACAAAGGACAAAGATGGGCACTCAAATCATTGGGAAATTTCCATCAAACGGTAGCGACAAAACTAGGACCTAGGCGGCAGTCTTGCCGTTGCCCGTTGGTTGCGCGGGCCGAGTTCCATCGGCGTAGAACCCGGTTCCGTTTTAGCGACCATTCAATCATGAGTTAGCGAGCTTACCGGTTATTGCGTGATCCGAATATTTTCGACATGCTCGGCCACCCGAGTGCGCAGACGGACGCGTAGATGATCGACCAGCTGCGGAAGCGTATGCGTAGTGAGAGGAAACGGCCGCTGTTGGATCGGCAGCGCTAACTTGACAGTAAGCACACGCTCATCATGAGCCGTGTTGATAGCCACCCTCCCCAGTCGAGCGAGCCATTCCGCCCGTCGCGTCGCTGAACGCACCCGCAACTTGCCCGTGAAAGCCGGGGTGACCTTGTCGTTCACGAACACGCCCATCTCCCACTTCAGTTCGCTGCACTCGCTGTGCCAGCACGCTGTGTCCCGATCGCGAGGAAGATACCGCAACGAGACTTTAGTAGTATTTTTGGCGAGCGCTGCGGTATCGACTTCCCATCCAAGCGCCGCGAAATCGGGGGACAGGGCCAGAAAGGCCTCACGACGCAGGGCGTGCCGACGACGATGCAACGCGCGCAATGCAGACTCGTGTTGCAAGACGAGCAATTGCGCGCCTTCGGTATGGATGCTTTCAAGCGGTCGATCATGCAGCGCTAGGAAATCGATATAGTCTTGGACCGCACCGCTCCCCTTTGCCCCTCGGCTTGCAAATTGCAGCAGCTTCTTCGAGAGCATCTCGTAATCTAGATTGGTCATGGCGAACTCGCTCCCGGCACCGTCTTCGTCCACGCCATCGGGAATTCGTCGGGTCAAGAACACGAGCTGCTGTTGCCAAGCCTGTGCATCTTTGTGGTATGATGAAAAATGTCGCGTAGCCCAGGTAAAATAGCGCGCGAGTTGACGATAACCCTCTTTGGCATTGAACTTGACTTCAATGACGGTGATCGCCCGTGCAACCGGATCGTATACGAGAACGTCCGGGCGGGAACCACGTGGCCCGCTGTCTTGGTCGCCAGTCACCTCGTCCTCAAACAGATCAGCAACGTGTTCGCGCAGCACGACGATGTCCTCGGCGCGGGAACGCGCAAAGATCGGGAACAACGCACGCAAGACATCCGTGCCAAATCCGTGATTTTCGCGTGGGGACAACAGCCAAGCCAGGAAATTGCTGTGCTGCGATTCGTGGGTCATGTTGCCCGTGGCGACGAACATGTTGGGTCGCGAGGCAGCCGCCGAGATCGCCTGGAATGCAGGGTCACCGGCCAAGGCGATCAACGCGTCATCGGGCAGTGCTGATGCGCTGGCATCAGGCCTCCATTTTTTGGTGAAGTTGTCGAGCAGAAAATCAATGATCGGCTGATTGTGATCGTAGAATGACTCGATATCGGTGGGCACCACGCGCTTCTTCCCTCTGTCTCGTATAGACATGAAACTCGTTAAACGGGTTGCATGGCGGCGAGTGTGGCGTGCCTCACCGTTCCCTGCATTGGCGATACTACCGTCTCATGCTGTTCAAAGCGGAGATCCTTCACGATGGCGGCGAAAGCGGCCTCAGCGCTCTCGCCAGCCATCAATTCAGCAATGATATGTTCTCGGAAATCCTGAATGGCCGACGGCAAAAACGACTTATGTTCTAGATAATAGGCAGCCATCATCGCGACGGCTTTGTCCCGCTTGATCTTCGTACGTTTCTGCGTCGATTGGCGCCAAGTCGCAATCTGAAGCGAAAACTCGCTTTCAACCTCACTCCAGTCGAACGCGGCAACCCGCATCTGCTCGGCTTCCGGATTGGTGTAATAGGTATCGGGTGGCACAGACTTACCGGGATTTACGACGAGACACGTCAGGTCCGGATACCCCTTGGCATCGGTGAAAGCGCGCACCGTCTCGAGGCGCCGTCCGACACCGACCGGCACCTGCCGTTGCACGGCAAGATTGTCAGGATGGCGCTCTTGTGTGCGACGGATCAAATCACCGAATGAAACCAGTTCCTTTTCCCGGGCAACCTCAACGAGCACCGGGTAGAACAGCGCAGCGATTTCGACATCAAGTTCGGTCATGTTACCCGCTTAGGCAATGGATCGTTAAAATGGAGTATCAGGCAACAACACGACAAAATCGGTCACACACTCAGCACTGCGGTGTCTTCCTCGCCTCATCTCTCATCGCGCCGCCAGCCTCTCGATCGCGAAGTTGTCGCCCGAAGTGAACAGATGCCCGGACAGTTCGCGAAGGCGCCCGCCCCCTCTGGCGCATCCGTTCATCTGAGACTTTCGTGCCCATGCGTCCTGCCTAACCGGCATTTGGTTGAAGCCTCCCCTAAAAATTTCGGGTTTAAGTTAGGCGAGAACATTCGCAGCTGAATTGCAGGCGGTCCGCTGCAGTCCGCCGTCAGCGACAACGACGGCGTCTGGAATAGACCACGCTATTCGGCCAACACTTCAACAACGCTGCGCCCCCGCGCAACGGGGGTGACGGCGATCTTCACCGGGATGCGCTCCTTCACTTCCTCTATATGGCTGATGACGCCAACCCGCCTTCCAGTGGCGTGCAACTGCTCCAGCATCGCGATCGCAGCCCCCAAACTCGCGCTGTCGAGCGCGCCGAACCCTTCGTCAATGAACAGGCTCTCAATCCGGAGGCCTTGGCCGGTGGACATCTCGGAAAGGCCAAGGGCGAGGGCAAGGCTAACCAGGAAGCGCTCTCCACCTGATAGATTGTGAAGGCCGCGCACTTCACCGGCCAAGTCATGATCTATCACCTGGACGAGCATATCGCCACCGGCGCCCCGCTGGAGTTCGTAGCGCGGTTTCAATTCTGCGAGGCGGACGTTCGCGTGGCCGAGCAGGCGATCAAGCGTGAGTCCTTGTGCGAAGCGACGAAACTTATTGCCAGTGGAGTCGCCGATTAGCGCGTCGAGCCGAAGCCAGACCTGCGCTTCGGCTTGTCGATCCGCATGTTCGGCGCGCAACACGGCAGTGGCGGCGCGAGCGGCGTCGTCTTGGCGGATCACCAGCGCCGCTTCGCCCTCGATCTCACGGGCCTGCGCCTGCTCGGCTTCGGCGTTCGCCAACGCCACGGCAAGCGCATCCGGGAGCAGATCTGGCACATCGGTCGCAATATGCGAAGCGTGATCCTGCGCTCGGGCAGCGTGCTCGGCTTCGGCGCGGGTGACGGCTTCGTCGAGAAGTTCAAGAGCCTTCTGCTCGGCGGCAAGCGAGCCCTCCTCGCAGTGCGCCTCAGCCGCGACGGCTTCCGAAGTGAGGCCCATCCCGTCGAGTTTCGCCGAAAGTTCGGACAATCGGCGGCCCGCCTCTATCTCGTCGGCGCTCTGTGTTTCGCGCCGAGACTGGAGCGAGGCCTCCGCTGCGGCGTACGCCGCGTGTGCGCTGCTCGCGGTAGTGCGCGCCGCTTCGCTCGTGGTCGCTGCGATCCGGAGTGCTTCGTCCAGCCGTCTAGAAACCACAGCGGTTGCCTCACCGCCGAGCAGGGGCGCCCTTTGATCAGTCAGGCATTGGTGCCGCTCGCCGAACTTGGCGACGCTCGCTTCCGCCTGGTCGCGCGCCGCACGGATCTGGGTTCGCGCGAGATCGGCGGCGTGGACAGCTTGAATGAACTCCGGCATTGCCGCAGCGGCCGCTTTGTGCTCCGCCTCATACGTCCGCCACTCCCGCACCAACCTTGCGAGGTTCTCCTGCGGATCACGCGCCCCCGCCCAATCGAAATGCAGGGAAAGCTCAGCATCGAGCGCAGCTCCGAGCCGGTCGCGGCGATCCGACAAGTCGGCAAGCCGGCGCGCGAGATCGGCCTCGCGGGACATGGCATCGCGCTCGGCCTCAAGTGCGGCGAGGCGCACTGCGTCATCGTGATCGCGAGCGGCGCGATGCCGCTCGGCTTCGGCACGGGCATCCTCGAACGCCTGCCGAGCACCCTCAAGCGACGTGCGATACGCATCGGCTTCCGTCAGGCGCTGCGCCAGCGTCGCACGGAATTCAGCAAGGTCAGCACCAAGGCCGAGATTGGCCGCGGCCGTGGCGACTTCTAGCGCAGCCCGCGCTGTTGTTCGCCCGGCGTGCGCCTCAGTCAGCGCCTTGGCGCTTCGCTGCGCCTGCGCCTCAAGCCCAGCGATCCGCTGCCCGGTCGCGGCTTCCCGATCGGCGAGAACCGCCATGCGCCGCTCCTGCTTCCGCACGTCCTCGTCAAGCGCCCCAACCCGCGCGAGATCGTCAGCGACACGCCCTTCGATCAAGGCGGTAACGGCATCGACCTCATGTTCGTGCGACCCGCAGACCGGGCACGGCTCGCCAGGCAGGAGCGTCGCGCGCAACCGCACGGCAGCCTCATCGGCGGCCGCTTCGGAGAGCGCGCTGCTGCGCCGCGCTTCATCGAGACGGGCGCGGATCTGCGGCAGATCCGCCTCGATCTTACCCGCTTCCGAACGGTCGCGCCCCAGCGCCTCCGTTTCCCGTTCGCGATCCAAGGTGATCTGAGCTGCTTCGCGTTCAAGCTGCGCCACGCGCGCGCCGTGATTCTCAACCGCGTCCAGCTTAGGCTCGACCGCCGCTAACGCATCTCGGCGGCGCGTCGCCGCCTCAAGTGCCTGTGGGAGCGGCATGGTCGTTTGAGCCTGCTCGAGCTGTGCCTGGGCTGCGGCATGGGCCCCCGCCGCTGCGGCAGCGGTTTGCTCGGCTTCGGCGCGAGCCTTGCTGCAGTCGACGACCTCTGTAGCGACGACCTTCGCGTCCATCGAGACACGCAAAGCCTGCTCGGTCAGTGCCGCCTGCTCGGCCAAGTCGGATGTCAGCGCCTCGTCGCGGAGCGCAAGCGCGCGGCGCGCCTCGTTCGCCGCGATCCATTCTCCGAGTGCGGCAAGCTCCGCTTCACCGTCCCGACGCTGCTGTTCGGCTGCCTCCCAATCACTCTCGGCTCGGTCGAGGTCCGCAGTTAGCGCGTCCTTGGCCACCTCGAGCGGCGCTAGCTCCGCCGCGATGCTATCGATCTCACCATCAAGTGCACGTGCTTGCTCCAGCACAGGACGTGCGGATTCGAGTGCAGCTTCTGCGCGGCGAAGAGCATTGCTTGCCTCCTGCTCAGCGGTGGCAAGGCGTTCCGCTTCAGCTTGCGCGTGACGTAGTTCCGCTTCAAGTTTCGTTACGTGCTCGGCACCGCGGGCGGCCTTAGTCTTGGCGTCTTCAGCCGCCTTCCATTCGGCGACGAAAGCTGTTGCCGTACGCCGACGCAGCAGCGCTTCACGCCGCGGGCCGGCTTCGGCCTGCGCGGCCCGCGCCGTCGCGAGCGCGGTTTGCGTCGCCGCGACACGTTCCGCAAGCCCTGCCGCGGTAGTGTGCCACTGGCGCTCGCGCTCGAAGCGGGCGAGCTCCTCTCCCGCTAACGCAAGCATCGCTCGCGCCTCGGCGAGTTTCCCCTCGGCATCGGCGCGCGCGACATCATCAAGCCCGCGCTGATCGGCGATGCGCTGCTCGATCTGGGCAAGCCCGACGCGGAGCCCGTCGGCCTTACGCTTCGCCGCGACGCCGAGCTGGGCATAAATGCCGGTGCCGGTGAGCTTCTCAAGCAAGGCGGCGCGATCATTGGCATCGGCGCGGACGAAAGCATCGAACTCGCCCTGCGCGAGCATCACTGCGCGCGTAAACTGTTCTGCCGTGAGCCCGACACGATCGCGGATTGCCTCCAGTGTCTCGGTGCGGGTACCACCGATCCGGTCACCCGTATCGAGATTGCTGAACTCCTGACCGATGTTCTGGAGCGCGCCATCTGCTTTACCGCGAGCCCGCCGTACCGTCCAGCGTGCTCGGTAGCGGACCTGATCGCGCCCGATGAAATCAACTTCGGCATAGCCCTCTCCGGCACGGTGTCGCAATACGGCGCGCTGATCGCTCGCGGAGATTGCTTCGCCGCCTTCAGCACCGACTTGACCGCCGGTAGCATATGCCAGCCGTGGAAGCCGGTTAAACAGCGCTAGGCACATCGCATCAAGCAGAGTGGACTTGCCGGCGCCCGTCGGGCCGGTGATCGCAAAAATGCCTGCCGACTCCAGTGGCTCAGCGGTAAAATCGACTGCGAAATCGCCTTCCAAGCTGGCGAGGTTACGGCCTCGTATCGCCAATATTCTCATGCTACGTCCTCAGACTGAACTTCAATCAGCAGCTGTTCGAACGCCTTGGCGAGATCGGGCTCGGGTTCCCCGCCATGCCGCAGGCGGTGGAGTTCGGTGAATACCTGCTCGTGATCGAGCTCAGCGAGAGCCTCTGTCCGCGCCCCAATAACTCCTCCCCCACCTCCGCCATCGGGGTAGACGGGCTGAACGCGGGTGAGGCGCACCGGCTTGTCGGCGAGGGCGGCAGCCACGCGGGCGGCAATTCCATGCTCAGGACGGTCCAGCAGCACCGACACTTCGACGAACGGCTGCGCGCCGGGGGTAAGAGGCACACCGAAGTCGAAACCAGCGAGCAGCGCCTCGACCTTGTCGATCGACGCTGCGCCGCTCTCGGGCAGCGTCAGAAAAGGCGCCAGTCTCGGGATCGGCACTTCCTCGACGTGCACGCCTTCGGGCGCAAGATCGACCACTGCGATCGAATGCTTATAGCCGCGCTCACTCGCCGACATCGGGAAAGGCGAGCCGGCATAGCGGATCATTGTCGAACCCTTGACGTTTTGCGGGCGGTGGAGATGACCGAGCGCGACATAGGCGGCACGGGCATCGAAAAGGTTCGCGGCTTGCGCCTCCTCGCCGCCGATCACGATCCGCCGCTCGGAATCGGAAGAGACGTCGCCACCCGCGACGTGAAGATGACCAGTCAGTACCAGCGGCAGACCAGCGCAGCGTACTTCAGCGGCCGCCAGCACCTCGCCGTATAGCGAGGTAAGGTCGCCCTGTCCCAAATCGCCCGGTCGACAATAAGGCACCGCCGCTACCCACGCCGCGGTGGTGCCGTCACTTCCAAGCAGCGGCACCAGCAATCGGTTAAAATCGAGTACGCGCTCAATCCGCGGAAGACAGCCGACGAGGTGTACACGGCCACGCCCAAGCAAGGCACCTGGCAGGTTAATCCGCGCTGCTGAGTCATGATTGCCCCCGATCACAACGATCTGGAGGCCCGCGCAGGCCGACGTTGCTTCGCGCAAAAAGCGATAGAAGCGCTCCATCGCTGGCACCGATGGATTGGCAACGTCAAATACGTCACCGGTGACAACCAAAGCGTCAGCTTCGCGCCGGTCAAGCTCCCCGATCAGCCAAGCGAAGAAGGCGTCATGCTCCTCCGCGCGGTCATGGCCGTGGAGTTCGTGGCCGATATGCCAGTCGGAGCTATGGATGATTCGGATGGGGCGTGTTGTCATGAGGTGTGCTGTACCGGGGGAATGCGACAAATCTGGTCGTGAATTGTATTCAAACGACCAGCAGTTCGTTTCTTGGTTCCGTCTTGCAGAGGAAGACAGCCTCAAAAAAGCGCGGTCGGCGCGAACGTTGGGCTATTCACATATAGGCAAACCCAACGAAACGATGCGAGAAAGCCGGGTATGGATATCATCACCACGAGCGACATCGACCGAGAAGAGCTCAAGCTGATCCTGGCTGGAATTGACGGCATAATTACCGATCAGACCCTCATCACATCCAGCTTCGCGGTGGTGCGGATAGAGCAAGGTTAGCTTGCCGCATTGATAGAGGCGTCCATACGCCATCATCTGATAGACATCGGCCTGTGACACGCCCCGCTTGGGATCGTCAATCCGCCCCGCGATCCGCTTCCACTTGGTATCGATCACCTGCAACACGACATCGCCGCGCTTGATCAGGATATCCGGCCGGGTCTGGAAGACCTGCCGCTGGTCTTCGGTTTCGAGGCAATAGAGCCGACCGCCCTGGCTGACTACGCGAACATCGGTATCGGCCAGCGCCCGCTTGAGCATGCGGGCGACATATTCCTCGAACAGCGTGTTCATCTCGAACAGCAGCGAGAAGCCGTCGCTGCCTCCAGCGGACGTGGTCTGGAAGCGTTCGCCCAGCAGCAGGCGCGCCAAGTTTAGCAATTCGCGCCAGCGCCCATTGGTGCGATCGAGCACGACATTGTCCCAATGTAGCGCTGACAACGGCACTTCGGCGATATCGGCATAGGCGAAGGCCAGTTCGCGCAGGCGGCGCTGATTATCGGTGGTGCGCGCTATGCGGGAGAGCCGCATGACCGCGGCTTTCATGATGCGGTTGAGCGCGATATCCGGTGTCAGCGCATCATAGCGGCACGCCAGGCGCGACGGTTCCACCGCCAGCGTCGTGAATTGGCGCGTGACGTCCAGCCGCCCCCGCAATGCAGGCAAATCGTCGGCATGCTCAACATAGCGGCGCGGCATCCCCTGCCGAACGGCATCGACCAGCTTCTCCGAGAAGAGGCGGATGAGGATTTCCAGCAGCGTCTCGCGCTGCCAGTCGAGCGCGGTGACATGCCCGGCGTCGATCTTCAGGTCGAGTGCGACGGCGAGCATGTGGACGAGACGGTGGCGGATGCTACCGTTGGCTCGTTCGCCGTCCTCTCCCGGAATATCAATCTTCGGGAGGATCTCGAGCGCGCAGCCGTTGGCGGCGATGACGCCGACTACGCCGCGGGCACGAAGGGCCTTGCGGCCGTGTTCAAGGATGCCGCCGCCACCGCGACCAGCCAGTGGCGAGGCCGCAGCAACCGCCGCGATCCGATCGGCGGCGTGCGGCTGGATTTCGTCCGTCGCATCACCGTAGCAGATGCTCTCCCATTCGAGGATAGTGCGGTGGATCATGCCGAGACGAAGCCATCATAGGAAAAGCCTTGCTTTTGCGAGCGCACACTCCAGCGATAGCGCAGAGCGGCATCCTCATCGCCGCCCAGGCCCCTGGGCGCCTTCAATCGGCGACGATCGAGGAAGCTGCCTTCCCGATCCCCTTCGCCATCATCGCCGTCGCCCAGCACGGCGGCGACCTTCGCCCAATCCTCGTAGAAATATTCGGCGAGCAGCGGGATCACCTTGTGCCGCATGACCTCGTCCACGTCGCTGCGCGTCACGCAGCGGATGAAATAGGCGTGGCCGATCTGATGCTCGCGATCGAAGAGATATTCGATCCGCTCGTTGATAATAGCTAGTAGCGCAGCGAGGTCGATGCCGTCGATGGTGGCCAGCAATGACGCATCCGGCATCAACTCGCGAAACTCGAACCGGCGACGGAGTGCGGTGTCGAGCAGCGCGATCGAGCGGTCGGCGGTATTCATGGTGCCGATGATGTGCAGGTTGGCGGGAACGCCGAACCGCGCATTGCTGTAAGGCAGAGTAAGCCGCATGCCTTCGTCCATGCCGAGCCGCTTGTCCGCCTCGATCAAGGTGATGAGCTCGCCGAACACCTTGGAGATGTTCGCGCGGTTGATCTCGTCGATGACGAGGACATGCTCCTCCGCGCTGAGCTCGGCCGCCTCTGCCATCTGCCGCAGGATGCCCGGCTGCGCCTTCAATGTGAAGCCGACACCGTCGGCGAGCGGTTGCGGGCGCAGGCCTTCGACGAAATCCTCATAGGCATAATTCTGGTGGAAGGTGACGAAGCCGATCTGTCCTTGACCCTTCAATTCTTCATACGCCTGGCGCAGTTCCTGCCGCCGCTCCGCATCGTTCAGGAGCGGATCGTCCTCGGCGAGCCCCCGGCACAGCCGCACCGCCTCGGCCATCGTGCGGTAGGTCTTGCCGGTGCCCGGCGGACCATAGAGGATAAGGTTGAGCGGCGAGCGCTTGACCGGATCCACCGGCGTATCCTCATCGGCGGTGAGGCGGCCCCACTTCTGCAAGAACCAGTCATAATCCTGGGCCTCGCCGTGGAAGGCGAAGCGAATGAGGCGCTCGGCCATCTCGTTGGTCGGATACACTTCCCAGATCGTCGGCTGGTAGGTGTAGTGATACCATTCCCGCGGCGCCGACGTCGGCTCCCAATCCACCGATATGCGTTCGCCATCGCCATCGTTCGACGTAATCGTGCCGATAGCCTTGATCGACATCACAGAAGCGGGGCGACCGCGATTGTCGAACGGCAGGCCGTTCTTGCGGACATAGGTCGCCTTGATCGCGATACGCTCGCCGGACTGCATGCGCAGCACCTGCTCGCGATGCCGGTCGCTGGGGCTGTCGATTTCCCAAATGCCCTCGGCGATGAAGCGATCGAACTGGTCGCTCGTGCGACCGAAGGAAGCGCCGACGAACCAGTATGGGCCTTCCTGCAGGATTTCGGCCGGGACGTCGGTCGCTTGCACTTCCATCAGCGGAGCCTCTTCTTCGCCTTCCCATTTGTCCTCGAGCGCGACCCACACGAAGCCTTGGACGTCAAACAGATCGGCCGGATTCCAGCCGATTTCAGTGCCGAACAGTGCGAACAGGGCGCGCATGATCTGTAGGAACTCGTCGAGGTCCGTGGGCGTGAATTCGGCATGGGCGAACAGCTTGCGGCCGAAGAGCCGCTGGCCCATCGCTTCGATCCGGCTGATCTTGAACCAGCTCGCGGCCTCGGGATGAACGGTGCCGACGACGCTGATCGTGATCGCCAGAACCTCGCCGCGGCGAAGCCCGGCAATGCCATCGGCTTTCAACTGCTCCAGCGCCTTGGCACCATCGGCGATCGTGGCGAGCGGATCGTCCTCGCTCCGCGCCATGCGGCCGACCGTCTCGTAGAATCGATCCCGCAGATCGACATCGGCTTTCTGAACCTCGTCCAGCGTCCGCCAGCTGAGCGGGGCTCCCTGGCCCTCGACGCTGAGCGCCCGGTAGATCTGCTCGCCGGCCACGCCATCATCGGCGGATGAAGCGGCGACCGACCGGACCTTCTCGATCACCTTGTCCTTGTAGCGACGCTCGGTCGTCCAATAGTCGCCGTCCTGCCGGCGGAAATCCATGAATCCCGTCATCCGCGACAGGAAGGTGTCGCGGAGCACTTTGAACGCCGACCAGTCGATGACGACAAACCCGAGAGCGTCGAGCGCGGTCTTGCACTGGCCGCCACCGGGAAGCGCTTCGCTCCCGATATGGCCCAGCGCATCACGAACGATCACCTTGCTGGGGTAGCGCTTTCCGCGATGGAGCAGCCAGAATTTCGCCGGGTTGCCCAGCCCCTCGTGGCTGGCGATGAACGCCTCGACCGAACCGGCGGCGTCGCACCGTTCGATGGCGGCGAGGATGTCCTGCGCAGTCAGGCCAAGCGCGGCACCATTCTGGTGGAGTGCTGCGGAATCAACGAATCGCTGATAGAAATTCAGCGTCGCGCGGAAATGAGCGAGGCTGTCATAGAGATTGCCATCGACCTCGAACCGCGACGGATTCTCTCGTTTCGCTCTTTCATCGGCCTTCGAATATTGCAGCGCCGTGCGCAGCTTTGCCAGCGTCAATCCGTCCGGCAGATTGTCGAGATCGCCATAGGCTTTTTCTATCCGGCGCACGTCCGTCATCAACGTGCTGATCGTCGTCTTCGAGTATCCCTCGGCTCCCAGCCACGCTTTGAACTCGGCTTCCCTCACCCTTCGCTCCCCTCTTGCACCTTCGCGCTCTTGGCGAGCGGGTTGATGCATTTCAGGTCGATCATGCCAACCTTTCGAGCCAGCCCGCCGAGCGTTGCCGTCGCGGACGACCAAGCCCGCGCCGCTCCACCTTGCATCTGCTCGAACACCCCGGGAAACGCCTGCGCCATCGCACCCGCCACGGCGTCGATCGCCAAATCCTCGCGCTCGTCAAGAACGCCGTCGGCCAGTGCGATTTCGCGAAGGAACTCGACCAGGCTCGCCGCCATGGCGGGTGCGTTGCAATCCGGATTGTCGTGCTGGAACTTGGCGAGCTGGCGCGCCAGATCTTTGATCGACACCTTGGCGAGATTGGCGCGAAGCACGGTCAACGCCTGCTCCACATAAGCGCGCTCAAGCCCCCAATCCGACACGAAGTGATCGATGATCGCCTCGATTTCGCTGGCATCGATCTGGCCGTCAATGTTCGCGATCCGAATGGCGAGCGACCCCATCAGATCCAGCAGCGTCGCGCCAAGGACGTCGATCGGCGTGTTGATGAACTTCGGAATCGTTTCGACGCGCGATCCTTCGAAGCGACCGAACAGATGCGTGACGCCATAATAGGCGCCGGCGGAGCCCAATGCCGCTGCGATGACCCAGCCGATGGGCGTCACCGCCGTCCCAAATCCCAGCAAGGCCATCAGGCCCTTGGGCGCGAAGAACGTCGTCGCCACGATGCGCGACGAGGCGACGGCGGCGCCTGTGCCGCCCCAGCTTCCGACATCCCACAGCTTCAGCAGATTTTTTTTCAGCCGCAGCGAGATGTATGCATGCTCGCCGATGCCGAGCCGCAGCTTGAAGCGGACAGGATCCGCTACCACCCGCTCGACATGCGAAAAGCCCGCCTTGAGAGAGACGTCGTCCGCGCCCGTTTCAACCATTACGTGTTGCCGACGCGAAGTGCCGCTCGAGATCCACGACACGCGCACGAAGCGGGGCATCCTTGAGATCGGCGATTGCGCCAGCGACCAACCCGAAGGCGAGCAGCAGCGGCGATAGCAATGGCCCAAGGATCAGCCCAAGCAGGGGGATCGAGGTGATCAGGGACGACACGACCAATGCCACGATCACACCGAACGTCGTATTTGGAAAACGCCGCACGAGGTCGAAGATGAACGCCAGTATCTGACGGCCCGCCGCGATGACGCGGCCACCGACCTCGATGACGACATCAAGGAGATCATTGAGGAGTGCCTTGGCATCCGCCGAAATCGACAATCGTTCGATCTGATCACGCAGCACTCGCTTCGATGGTGCCGGCTCGAGCGTGAGCATGTTCAACTCGTTTTCCATGAATTCCCCTTTCCCCAGAAGGTGGTCTATCGGTCCAGCAACCGGCGCGCGAGAACGATCATTGCCTCAGTATCGCGTCCACAATAGGCGCGAAGGGCCGCATCCAGTGCAATACGGCGAGCGGAAGTGGTGCCGGCCGCGATCGCCTCGACATAGGCTTCCTGCGCACTGCCGCCGTCTTTCACCTCAAGGCCGGCATAATCCATTTCGGCCGCAATGGTGGGCAGCACGGCCTTGATCGACCAACTGCCGCGCTGATCGCGGTGATACCAGTTGGCGCGGGTGATCGGCAGCAGATCGACGATCCGCGCCACGATGCCGTGGAGCGCGACAGCCAAGTCCGGGAAAGCAGCCGCCAATTCGACGATGCGACCTTTCTCGAAGCTGGCGTTGTACGCGATTACCGCGCCCGTCGGCGGCACCATTTCGATCAGCGCTTCGGCGCACGGGCGGCGCGGATCGCTGCCGTCGAGGCTCAGGAATTCGCGATGGATGATCGTGCCGCCCGCCTCCTCGACATGGGCTGAGAACTGGAACGGCACCTGTTGATACGGCCGCGTCCCGATCCAGCGCGGCACGGCGAAGCCGATCGTCTCGAAGTCGAGCCAAGTGCGCGGGAACGCCCAGTCAGCCATCGCCGCACGGGCGCCATCGACATCGTGATAGACCTCCCCCGACACAGTGGCACGGTGGACACGAGCGTGCATGGCGTTGGTCAGAGCGCCAGGATCGATGGCCAGCAGGTCGTAAATGCCACGCTCTATCCAGCGTTTGCCGCCTCCATGCGGCAGCACCGTCACCGGCCATTCCGGACCAGTTGGAAGCGCCGCGTGGCAGTAGCCTGCAAACTCGCAAGGGAATGGGGTGTCGCAATGCTCGCCCGGCTGCGTCGCGGGCTCGCCGCCTGCCAGCGTCGCCCGCGCGGCGGCGATGGTTGCGCCCCTGCCGGTGATAATCGGCTCAGCAACGGTCATCAGGTCTGTATCGGCGAACAGGCCATCAAGTTCGCCCTCGCGTTCCAGGACGAAGCTGCTGTCGATATGACGGATCGCCGCGCTGCTTATCGATACACCGGCGTTGCGCGCGACC
Source organism: Novosphingobium sp. HII-3 (assembly GCF_002916655.1). GTDB lineage: Bacteria > Pseudomonadota > Alphaproteobacteria > Sphingomonadales > Sphingomonadaceae > Novosphingobium > Novosphingobium panipatense. The sequence continues at coordinate 24,430 of NZ_PPSM01000023.1, read as the reverse complement.
CACAGCTGTGTGGCGATATCGCCGACGTGATAATCCTTGGCCTTGGTCGAACTCTTCACCTCAGCCATGTGCCAGCAACCGGATCCGTTAGGTTCCAGCACGTCGATCCGTACAAGAACGCCATCATGCTGCAACGTCGCCTCGAATATTGGCCGATCATGGCCGCCGTCGAGCAGAGCCTGCGTGGTCACGAGTGCCGCCGCCAGATCCGGGTCGGCCTCGACCATAACGCCGTTCGGCAGCAGCGCGCATGCAATGGCGCCGACTTCGTGACCCGTGGCGAAGCGCGTTTCCGCGCCTTCGTCTTGTTCTGCCAGTTCTGGGCGATGCACCGAAAGCCATAAGCGCTTGGGGCATTGCTCAAACATGGTAATTTTCGATTTTGATAGGCCGAACCGCCGCGACTGCGACGATGAGGTTGGCAGTGTCATTTTGGACCTCCCGACGTTTCAGGGTGGAAGCGCGCGATTGGCGGGTCGGGCAGGAATAAGGTGCAGCGAATCATCACGGTGATTTTTTGCACTCATTTACGACAAATTTGGTCGTGTCGCTGTCGCGACTTCATCTGGCAGCATTGTTCGAGCCAAATGCAGACGTTCGCGCATCGTCGCTACTAACTGCTCCGGCGCTTCGATCACCAATTCACCGCCCCATCCGAACAAATGTTCCGCTAGCTCCCGCATGCCGCCCGACGTGAAGCGGATGCGCAGTTGGCCATCTGCGAGAACCTCGATCTGCTGATGGCGATGGAAGCGCCAGCTACGCGCACGCGTCGCGGCCGACGCCTTCACCCGCAGCACCACATCCTGTTTCTCATCCCGCCAAACAGCGAAGCTCTCCGCCAACCAACTATCAATGTCCCAGTCGTCCGGCGCACAGCCAAGCGCATCGCTCAGCTTAGGCTCGGTCATACGATCCAGTCGAAAATAGACAGGATCGTCATCCCTTCCCGGCAATTTGCCGAGTAGATAGGTCAATGATCCATGGACAAGGCCATAAGGGATCACACGCCGCCAGCGTGGTTCCGGCCGATCTTCGGTCGCGTAGTGAAATTCTATGCAGCACCCCGCAAGGATCGCGCTTTGTACAAGAGTAATGGTCTCCGGATTAACCGATGCGACCGGGCCAGCGGTGACTAAGGTTCGCTGCAGTCGCGCGAGCGCATCCAAATCTGGATCGATCCGCCGCTTCTCGCGATCGTCCAAGGCGCCTTTTATTTTGGTAAGAAGGCTGGCTAGCTGCCCGGCTCGAGCAACACGACCGGCGGCCTTCTGCCCATCTACCTCGGCTTGCAATGCGGCAACTTCTGCGGGCGTAGGTCGGGTGTAGACCCGGCGAAGACTATCGCGGATCAGGAAGCGCTTTCGGCGATCGTCGGTAATTTCCTCAAGGTCGAAATGTCTGGCAATGACATCGCGCATGCGCTCGGCCGTGCGCCTGTTCACATCCAGACGAGCCGCCATATCGTCTAGCGTCAGGCCCTCGGTCGTTTCGGAGAGGGCGTGGACCAGTGCGAGAAGCCGGTCCAGTTTTGCCATGCGATCAGTCATCGCTCTGCCCCCATCATCCGCGCTCTAATTCGCCTTCGCGAGGAGCCCCGCGAATGTCAGGCTTTCAGTAACGTCACGCTCGGAAAGCAATACGTAGGCCCAGGCCTTCCCATCCCCCTCTTCGACAAAGAGATTGGCGTTCTTCACCCAGGCTCGCGCTGCCCGCGCTTTTTCCTGCACGGTCGGATCGTTAAGGTCACGCTCTGCCTTCACCTCAACGATCAGCTTGTGTTCCTGGCATTCAACCACGAAGTCAGGCTCGTATCGACGCCCACGATCATATTCGATGTCAAATTGGCCAGCAGCCGGCCTGAGCCAGCGAAGAACCGCCGACATGTTGTCACTATCGATCATGGCGGCGAAGCATCGTTCCGGATCGGAATCGAACTTGTGGAACTGGTAAGGGCTTTTCTTGGAACCATAAAACATGATGCCCGGCGTCGCCGATAGCGGGCTTGCCGCTTCATTCAGCGGCAAGCGTTTTGACAGGCTGACGCCCATCTGTTGCGGTTTCAGCGCTTTGAACGAGCGCGTGCGCTGCGCCCGATATTCCACGGGTGTTTCACGGTAATGCGTGCGCATCTGCTCGAAAACGAAACGCGCCAATGCCTTACCCTGTTCAAGCGCGACCACCTCGACATCGACCTCGGTGCTCAGATAGGCGCGCAACCGCCCGATCACCTGACCCGCCCACTTATAGAGCTTGTCAGCATGGCTGTCATAATCGACCTCGGGATAATCGATCAGGTAGCGGATGATATAATCCTCCGCCCGTCGCTCACGCGGGCCTGCATCGGCACGGGCCAGTTCGCGCTGGCTATCGTCACGCAGATTCCGGATCAGGATGGTGTCGCTGCTCGGCTGGAAGCGGATGGTGTCGAGTCCGGTCAGATCGAAGTCATCGAACCAGAAGTTGACCTCCCGGCTGGGCAATACCACGATTTCCGGGATTTCGATTGTATTGTCAGCCACCGACGCGGTCACCAGCGCCACAAGTTCCTCAACCTCATCAGTCCCCAGCACGGAATCGAAACTGCCCTGCGCCGCCGCCGTTGCGGCGCGAACGTCCCGCACGATCTCAGCCTGCACCTCCGGCTTGCGCAGATCGCTTAAGCCGCCGGTCAGCGTGCGTTCGTATTTCTCGCGTATGAGCGAAAGAGTTGTATCGACATAGGCGACCTTTTCTAGCGAAGGTGGAACGTAATCTTGCCGTTCTTCAGCCACCTTGGTCGGATCGAGATCGGGTTGCCGCCCGGTAAGCAACGCCTCATAGATGGGTGGAATGGCCACCGCTTCGCGTTCCTCCGGCGTAACGTCACCGCCTTCACCGATCGTGATTTCCTTCAACCGGACGATGGAATCAGGCTCGCGCGCCCGCTTGATCACTTCGTCGAAGCGATCATGTGCAATTACCGTCAGCGTATCCACCGCTTCCACACCCGTTCGCACGCCATAGGGGAGGCGCAGGCCGCGTCCCAGCGTCTGTTCGGTCAGGATTTCCGAAGCCGAGGCGCGCAGCGGAACGATGGTATAAAGATTAGTGACGTCCCAGCCTTCCTTCAGCTTATTGACGTGCACCACGATATCGGTCTGCTGGTCATGCTCAAGTCCGACCAGCCGCTCCATCGCCTCATTGGATTCCTCGCCTGTCTGGTTCGAGTGCACCTCGATCACGCGACCGCGATACGCGCCTGCATGGAAGTCATCGCTCTCCAGATATGCCCGCACCGCGCTGGCATGGGCCGTGTCGCGCGCGACCACCAGCATAAACGGATGGACCTGCGGCCGACCGCTCTGGCGGGCATAAAGATCCAATTCCACCTTCACATGCTCATGATAGGTGATGCCATCGGCGAGCATGATGCGCTCCAGCTCTTCCGGCGCAACGCTGTCAGCGCGGAAATCGGCGCGAGTAGCAACTGCCGGCTCTTTCACGAAGCCGTCAGCCATCGCCTGACCCAAGCCGTAGGAATAGACGACGTTCTTGAAATCCTTGGGCGTCGCACCCACCGTCTTTGGCGTGGCGGTCAATTCCAAGCCCAGCCGAGGGTTCAGTTCGAACACTGCATTTGCCGCAGCTTTGGCGCGATAGCGATGCGCCTCATCCATCAGCATGACAAGATCCGGCAGGCGCGAAAGGTAATCAAAATAACTTTCGCCCAGCGTCTCGCGGAAAGAGCGGATGCGACCCTTTTCCTTGTTGATCTTGTCAACGTTGAAGATGTTGATGATCGCTTCGCCACCGAACAGATCAGACCCGCGGATGCCGCGCCCTTCTTCCCAGGTGTCGCCGGTAACGATGATCGGCGGCGTCTGCGCGAATTCGGCAATGCCACGGAATACATATTTGGCCGACGACTGGCGCGAGAAATCATTGACCAGCTTGTCATAGATGGTTGTGTTAGGAGCTAGAACGAAGAAGTTCTTCGACCGCCCGGTCAGATAGAGCCACGCAATGGCGGCACCCATTAGCCGCGTCTTGCCTACGCCGGTTGCCAGCGCGAAGGCGAGGGACGGGAACGCCCGCTCAAAACTCGCGACCGAGGGGTAGTAAGCCTTCACCTGTTCAAGCAAGGCGATCGGATCGACCTCGCTGTCCCATGCCATCATCCCGGCAATTTCGCCAAGGATCGCTAGCGCCTCTTCCTGCGGCTTGCGCAACGACAGGCGCTGCGAAACCTGGCGGCGGATGCGGTCATCGCGGGTCAGCTCAGCCATTTTTGTGGTCTCCCGCGAAAAGGGTGCCTGCATCGGCGTCACCATCATCGTCTTCGCGTACCGGCAGGGCGGCGACGTTCAGCGAATAATCGTCGCGGCCCCATTCGCATTTGGTGAGGATGCTCGACGGGATCTTACGGCAGGTCAAATTTTCGAACGCGTCAATATTGCCCGAAAAAGCGCGCGCGCAGATTAGCAGCGACCGCTCCGGACCTACTTCCTGCGACAGCAGCCGCAGCGCATCCTGCGTCAGCGCTTGGGTAGTGACATAGAGGAAGTCGGACTCGCTCGAACGGCCATGCCGCCACCATTCGGCCTCGTCGTGCGCGGGATCATAGGTGAAGCCCAGATGTTTGCACATCGCCTGCGCCAGCATCGGCCCGTTATATTCCGGCGCGATGACCCAATTGTTATAGGCGTCGCGTTCGAGTAACGAGGGGGCAAGCGTGAAATAGCGAAAGCCGCCGCCACCCTTCCAGTCGACCGCCTTAGTAATGCCGCCAAGGTCTTCGCCGTCGATCACCTTATTCAAGCGCGGCACGATATGGGTATCGGCTTGATCGCCGATCTCGACCATGATCCAGCGCCGACCCATCTTGTGCGCAACCGCGCCTGTTGTGCCGGACCCGGCGAAGGAATCTAGGATGAGGTCACCAGGATTAGACGTTAGCTCGATGCAGCGTCTTAATAGGCGCTCCGGCTTCTTACCTTTTGGAAACCGCACACCACCCTCGTTCGCAATTCCTTCCCAAGCGATATCGGTCCAGATGTTAGTAAGAAGTCGAGAAGCTGTTCGCTCGCCATCAATCTCGACGACATTCTTCCCGTAGAATATCAGCTGTTGCCCATCCAAGACAAACACATCATCTAAATCACCCTCCCGTTGCATGTGGTGGACAATGCCCGGATTTTTGAGAGATTTTCTTTTCAAATCGACAATTGCTTGACCTGCGCCGGTGTCGCTTATGCTCGCAAGCCTGCATATTCGCGAAGCATTTTCAATAATAAAGGAATTGAACCTTTCAAGCATAGTCCGCGGATGTCTGCTTCGTCCTGGCGGCTGCAGATCGTAAACATCGGCTAGGCTTTCTAAGCGCCATTCGCTGGGCAATGCCTCGGGATTTGAGAGCCATTTCCCATAAGCGTAATCTGGGTCACGCTTCACGCGTCCACTGTTCTCGCTGAATTCGCCTCGATCTCGAGCATACCAGAGAATGTATTCTGACGCCTTGAAGACGCCTGGGTTCACTGTGCTAAAGGCTGATGGCGCCCGAGCTTCAACAGTAAGTCGACTGATGAAGTTTTTCCTTCCGAAAATTTCGTCCATCAATACTTTGCAGTAATCCGCCTCGTTGTCATCCAGATGAACAAAAATAGCGCCGTCTGCAGTCAATAGATTTCGTATTATTTCTAATCTTTGACGCATGAGGGAAAGCCAAATCGAATGCTCCAGACCATCGTCATAATGATCAAAAGCCGCCCCAGTATTAAACGGCGGATCCACATATACGCATTTAATTTTACCCGCGTAATCCTGCTCCAACGCCTTAAGAGCGAGCAGGTTGTCGCCCTTTATCAGCATGTTGTCGAACAGATCACCATCGCGCTTCGTCGCGGCATGGTGGCCGCATTCCGGATGTTCAAGCAGGATGCGGGGTTCCAGCTTCAGGCGTTCTTCCTTGCCGGGCCAGGTGAGTTCGAGCTTCGTTTTTCGTGTCATAATTCAACTTTAACATTAGGTTGCGCCGCTGCGATGCGACGATCCAAATTTGCGATTTCGGCGATCAACGCGCGTCGACGTTCGCCATAGCGGATGAATTTGCGGCTGCCATCCTCGCGTTGGGCACCGCGCCTCTCATGTGCAGATAGTTCTGCCGACAGCTGCTCGCGCTCCATTTTGAGGTCGTTGCAGACGTCGGGGTGATCCGCCTTCCTAATTTTAACCGGGACCACCGGCGGCGGGACGGGTACACTGGGCCTTCGAGCGGCAGTCGTACTGAGCGCCGCTTCGACATTTCGATGGGACGGCGTGCGGTTAGGGTCGAATAGACTTCCGGGCATGTAGGACGAGAAGCGCCGCGACTGCTCGCGCGCCAATTCCCAATCCTCATTGGGGCGCGCTCCAGCCGACCATCGGACGAAGTAGAGCGGCTCAACCGCGACGTTAACCCGCGCCCTTGCGATGAGCACCCGCTCTTCCCGGTCTACGGTCAGGCGCAGTTGTGCACGCCGCCGGGCGAGGCGCTCGGTTATTGCATCGCGCTGATGCTCCATGGCGAGAATTGTTTCCTCCAATATGTCGCGTGCTGCGTCGGTAACGCCGGACATACGTCGCCGACGGCGCAGATCGGCAATCCGATAATCAAGGCCATCAATATCCCGCCGGGCCCGGCCTTCGAGTTCGCCGATTTTGGTAAGAGCGGCGTCCGTCAGTTTCGCAAGCGCGGCATTGTTATCTCTCAACCAGCGCAATTTCAGCTCCCGCGCGGCTTCTGCGAGCAGGTCATCAAGTTCGTCCGGCGGATACTCATCGCATTCGACGGGAAGCGAGCACGCACAGGCCAGTAGGTTGGGCGCCATGAATGTCGGCACGGCTTCCAGATGGTCGTCGCAGGCAGCGACGATCGAGGTCATGCATCCAGTGCCATCGCTCATCACTTCCGCCTCCGCCACGACCAGCCACCCTGAACGCCCCCGAAAGCGTTCCACATGCGTCCACGGTCCATCATAGCTGTCCAGATCGAGCTCGACGCACACCGGTGCCGATCCGAACCCGTACAGCATCGCGTCACGCCACCGTCCAACGAAGCGTGAACAGCTCCTCGATCTGCGGCTGCTGGTCCAGCGTCGCCGCTAGATCGTCGAGTACGCGGTTTATGTCGGCATTCACCTTTCGCTTGGTTTCGAACTGCGACATCTTGAGATCATCGCGGGCGGTCTCCTTCTTCCGGATTTCCCGCATGCGAGCGAGCTTGTCTTCCATGCTCAACCCCGGCGCGCGCTTGGCACGTTCCAGCTCCTTGATCTCGGCATCCAGCTCTGCGACCTGCGCCTCAATCTCAATTTCTCGATCGCGGGCATATTGGCCAAGCTGGTTTTCGCGTTCTTCCAGCCACGCCATGTTCTCCTTGGCCACGCGGTCAGAAAAAGCCGCGAATTCCTGATCGCGCAATGCATCGAGGCTTTCGTACGGTGCGGCTACAGCTGTCACACCAAGGCTGCGTGCAGGTGCCATCATCAGCTTGTCACCAACGGCCGCCGGGATTGCTTGCCCAGAGTCGGTCTGGATCGCGACGAGCACTTCCTCGCGCTCGGCCTCCGGCACTGGCATGATCGCCTTGAAGGCCCGCAGCCAACCCGATTGCCCCGCAAGGTCAACGACGCCGCCAAGCTGGCCGGGATAGGGATAGGCAGCGGGATCGAATAGCACTTCCTCCAGCCCATCGACGTCCCGCGACTTGGCCCGTTCGACCAGTTCGTGCCCAAGCCCGTCGCCGACGCGGAAGAATTGCCAGTCGCGCTCGTCCGCCATCGGCCAGTCGGTCGTCCAGCGTCGTCCATCATATTCGAACCATTTCGCACCCGGCGTCGGAAACCGTGCGTCCGGCAATTCCGCTTCGGCTACCATGAGAAGCCGCTGCTTGAACTCAGGCAGGATTTCCACCAGCGCCTGTTCCCGGCGGTGCAGCTTGGCAATGACATCGGCATCCATCGTTTCGAGCACTTTGGCACGCGCTGCCTCCATATCCGCATCGATGCTGTCCTGAATCTTTGCGGTCAGCAGATCGAATTCGCGATCAGCCTCCTCGGCGCTTCGGCAACTCTGAACGATGCGCAGCACTTCGCGCTCGAAGTCGATGCCATCCGTCAAGATACCCAGCACCTCGTCCGACGCGCCGAACACCCCCTCGAAAAGGTGCAACTTCTGTTCAAGCAATTGGTGAATACGTGCTTCGGCCCGGTTCTTGAGATTCAGCATGTTGACGACGGTGACGTCAACCAGCTGGCCGTAACGATGGCATCGCCCGATACGCTGCTCAACGCGCTGCGGATTCCACGGCAGGTCGTAGTTTATCAACAGCGAACAGAATTGAAGGTTTATACCCTCCGCGCCGCTCTCGGTCGCGATGAGGATGGCCTTGTCGTCACTCTTGAACGCTTCGACAATGGCCGCCTTCATATCGGCGGTCTTCGACCCCGAAATGCGATCGGTGCCGGCATGCCGTACCTTCCAGGCGTCGTAGAGCGCGCGACTTTCCGGATCATTGTTGGACCCGTTCATCAGCACGATCTCGTCGGCATAGCCGTTATCGGAAAGCAGCTGATTGAGGTAACGCTGGGTGCGAACAGATTCGGTGAAAATCACCGCCTTGCGCTTGCCGCCCTTCGATTCAATCTCATCGAGCACGATCGGCAGGTTAGCGATCAGTTTTTCGCCCTTGCCGTTAACACCGATGCTGCGGGCTAGATCGCGCATCCCCTCAACGAGTTCGATTTCGGCGGCGAGTTGCACCGGATCTATGGGGGCCTCGCCGTCACCGCCATCATCATCGAGTGCTTCCTGTTCATCCGCGAAACCGTCTTCGAAGTCATCGGTCATCTCCGCAGCTGCGCGCTCCTTGCGGCGGAGACGCTCGAGCAGAGTGTCGAGATACCCAGCGACGGCGGCGGTAGAAGAGCCTAGACTTTTTCGCGCTTGAAGAATCACCAACGCATTCGTCTGGCTGCCGTAGGCAATGGTATTAGGATCTTGAAGATATGCCGACAGCTGCTCGTAGAGCCTAGTTTCGACATCATACGGTTCAAACTGAAACGTAACCGCATGGCGCTGGCGAAAATTGATATGGCCGGCTTCCTGCACCTGACGTCGCAGTGTCCGGTGACAGATTGTCGCAAGTCGATCGCGCAGAATCTGCTGCGACGCCGGCGTAGCATTTGACCCCATATACTGAGCTTTGAATGCATTTTCGCCGCCGAAATGCATCTCGTCGATCATCGATACTATGCCATAAAGCTCGGTCAAGGAATTCTGCAGCGGAGTCGCGGTGAGCAGAATCTTGAAACGCCCGTTGACCGCGTCCTTGAGCACCTTCGCACGCTTCGCGCCCTTTTTGTGGACATTGCGCAGGCGATGGGCCTCGTCGAATACGACCAGGTCCCACATGACCAGGCGAATGTCATCATCCTTGCGCGCAGCAAATTCGTAGCTGACGATAACCACCGCGTCTGCCGCTTCAAAGGGGCGAGGGCTTCCGGCAGCCCGCGTTTCGCGATACGTCTTGGCGTCAAGGATCACTGACCTAATAGAGAATTTTTCAAACAGTTCCTGCTGCCACTGTTTCCGCAACGAAGCGGGCACGACCAGCAATATTCTGCGGCGACGCTCAGCCCACCGCTGCGACATTACCAAACCAGCTTCGATCGTCTTGCCTAGCCCAACCTCGTCAGCAAGAAGAACGCCTTTTGCGAACGGAGATTTCAATGCGAATAGGGCAGCATCGACTTGGTGGGGGTTCATTTCGACCCGTGCTGAAGTTAGTGATTGGGTAAAAGCATCCTCACCATTTCCTGCGATGGTAAGCCGATGCGCGTGATAGCGCGCTTGCACTGGAAGATACACTAAACTGCCCCCCTTATTTCATTCAATCAGCACAAGCATTCTTCATGATCAATGAATTTCAATGCCGAATCATTAATTGCAGCGCCGCCTCTCGAATCGAACCTGACCTCCATATGCGACAAAATCGGTCGTACTATATAGGCTTGCTTGTGGGAAGCTGCAGGGACGATGTTCCCGCAACGATTGTATTGACGAAACCCCAGTGCACCAGACCTTGCATGGCCGAGCAGTGCCGCCGCCATGCCATTTCCAGCCGCTTCTGCTGCGCCCAACTGGCGATCCAGTTGGGATGCCGCCGACCTTGCCGCCTGTCATGACGCCAGTAGCGTGCGGTCACGATCATGTGTGCATGCGGCGAGACGATCCAACCAGCCTCTCCCTCCACCGCGTGGATTGCCCAGGCTACCACGGCGCCCCTGTTCACCAAATGGGTGTCGAGAAAGCCTTCCACCAGCTGGACCCAGGCCGTTGCAGGTATCGGCTGCGGTATCTCCATCATGACATGCCAGGCCGAGACCGCCGTCGGATTGCAGGTCGCCACCGCCGCCGTGTCGGCTTCGGCCCAGACCCGATAGGGCTCCGCTCCCGCCCATACAGGTGCGCTCGCGGGCAACGCCAGGCCGGAGCCCCTCAGTTCATAGCGGCGCTCGGCGAACCGGTTCGGCATAGGACCGAAGCGGTCCTGCACCGCGCTGTCGCGCCAGATATAGGCGGCATTGGCAACAGCGCTTTTATAGGCCGGCAGCCGCCCGCCGAAACGCCATTCTTCGGATATTGGCCTAACCTTGAAATCCGGCCAGTCGATCCGTGAGACGGCACGCGGCCGCACGAACAGGCTCCGCCTGGCGGCATCGACTTCAGCCCTGGTGATGAACATGGATATTTCCCTTTCAAACGGCGACGCCGCCCTGATGGGGCGGCGTCACAGAGCCATCGGACTGTGGCCCGATGGGACGGTATGGACGGATCAGGCCGCGACCTTGATGGTGCTGAAATCAATGCCGTCGGCGCAGGCCTGTCCCGGCGCGACCCATTTGTCGCCTTCGAGCGCGACCGGTCCCATAGTCATGGCTGTTTCGCGAAGCCGGTCCCAGGCGATCTGTTCGCCGCGTTGGCGCAGGTGCCTGGGCGGCAACCGACGCGAGACAAGCTGATTTCGCTCGTCCACATGCCAGGCCCGGTCACCGTGCAACAGTAGGACCGGTGCGGTCGTGCTTGCAGCGAACAGCCGGCAGCCGGGCAACCATTGTGTCCCGTCCACGCCCAGCAGCAGCAGGCCGATCTCGCTGGGTGTCCCGCTGTCGATGTCCGGGAAGGTCAGGTGAACCATATCGCACCCCATCTCGAGCGCGAGCCCAGCCAGGTGAGCCTCTCCTTCAGAACAGCGCGGCCCGCTGCTGGCAAAGACCACGCCATGTCGGACGGGCCGGAACCAGGAATAGTTCATGAGCAGCCGCAGTGCGAACGCCCATGCCTGGCCATTGGCGATGTAAGGATGAGTCATCAATTTACTCCTATCAGGTGACGGCCTTGTGGCCGGGGATTTCTCTTTTCCGCTTCCCGCGGATCCCGCTTTCATTTGCTGTCTGTTCCCGCCTCACGCGGGCGCGTTCAGTCGCGCCTGGTGATCGACGTTGCCGCGCGCCAGGCTTCGAAGTCGCGCAGCGCCCGGATGGCCGGCATTTCGCCATCGAGTCCCGCAAATATCTGAGCCCACGCCCGCCAACCTGCCGCAGCTTCAGCGATCAGCTGTGGAACAGCGACTTCAGAGTCCGGCAACAGCGCCAACGGTACGGTCGCCTGACAATCCGCCACCTGCTGTTCGCTGGGACAGATGCATGGCACGGGAAGGGACCGGGCCTGACGCAGATACCAGGTGTCGCCATAGGGCAGGTCTCGCCATCGCCCCCTGGCATCTCCAGCCGCTGCCAGGATTGCCGGGTGACGCTGCGCGTCAGCGATAGCCGCGAGGCGCCGCGGGACCGAACCCCAATTATGCCAGCTGATGATGGCAGCGCCCGGCACAATTTGGGCTTCCAGCCAGTCGAGCAGATCGACGGGCGTGTCATCGCCGCCAAGGTAACGGCCGGCAGCTTCGAACCGGTAACCGCCGTCATCGGCCGGTTCGACCGCAAGCAGGCCAATGCCGCAGACTATTCTGCAATCCGGCCGGTAGCGCATGCCATGACATGTCGCGGCCGTCCGCAGGCTGAGCGCAATGCTGTGTGATGCAAAGCCGCGCGTCTCGACGGTGAGATCGATCAATTCCATGATGATGTCCTTGTGAAGGGCCGCGCCCGCAGGCGCGGCGCATGTGTCAGTTGAGGGTCTGGCCGAGATCGGCCTGGTGGATGCGCGTGGACATACGATCTGTGTCGCGCAGCCATAGGGCGAGATGCCGCCGCAGCACGGTCGCCAGTTCGACGCCGAGTCCGGATTTGCGCTCGATCGCGTCTATGGTCATTTTCCACAGCGCGATCGCGTCGGCCTCCGCATCGACGGCGATCTGGTCGATGTCGGCGTTACACCAGGCGACGAAGCGCTCCATCGCATCGGTCGATGCGCAGGGGATACCGACGTGGCCACACGCCTTGTCGAAAGGCATGAAGCCGGCCTCATCCTTGAACTGAAGGCGGATGATCGGCTGTTTTCCTTTGCCACTCAGGCCGCGGATAGCCGGGGAGAAGGCGGCGCCCGGCAAACTGGAGAGCAGCCGGATCACGCGATTGGGCCAGTAGACCGAAAGCGTCGCCTGTTCGTCGCCAAGCCGATTTTCGATCCACGCCAGAAGATTCTCGGGTGGCTCCATGGGGCGCAGGATGAAGGTGGACAGGTCGAAGCTGACCTTGCCGCCCGCAACCCTGACAGTCAGCGTGGCGGCGCCGACAGCCAGGTCAGCATCGCGGACCGTCGGATGACCGGCATTTATGGTGGAAAGGGCGAATGTGGTGATGGTATGCGATGGGAGCATGATAGCCTCCGATGGCGCAGCCTTGCCCCGCCTGCTCGACGGTGGTGGTGCTACGCGGTGCTGGATGGACCGGCTGGGCCGGCGGTGAGCGAAGGCTGGAAGAAGCGCAGGCTTGCGCCTGTTTATTTTCCTCCTTCCAAAACCTTCATCTCGCCTGCAAATCAGCGGCGTCGCCAGCGGCGCCTTTTCCATGCTGCCGACAGCCGAAACCCTCACGCAAACCGGTCCATTAGACATCCCAGGAGACAAGCTCGGGCATCGTTAGGACGTTTCAGGTCGCGCCCTTGCGACGGAAACGAAAGGACAAGCAGTCATGCTGGACCATGCCGATATGGACGCGCAGCAGTCGCCGTTGCGGCCGATGGAAGACACGCTTTTTGGCGAGCATCAGGCCGAAACAGCAGCTTCCACCACAGCCAATCCCGATCAACCCCTCCCTGATGAAGGGCATCGCGCATTAGAACCAACCAAGACCGGCGACAGCGATGCCGACGGTGCCGAAAATCCGTTGTCCATGGGGGACGACACCCGTGATCTTTCCGGCGACCTGCTGGAGCGGATCGGTCCGGTATTTCTGGTCGATCCCGAACTGTGCCTTCCTTATTGGGGCTCACCGCGTGCCGGAATCGATTATGACGAGGCACGCGATTTCGAACTGCGCCAGGACATATTGGCGCATGGCGTGATCGAGCCGATCATCGTCGAGCAAGAAGACTCGCCCTTTCCGATCCTCTCGGGCAATCGCCGTCATGCCGTTGTCATGCAGCTTCTGTCCGAAGGCATGGCGATCAGCCTGCCTGCGCGCGTCGCCCGATTTTCACCGCAGGAGGCATTCGCCTTTGCCGCCGCACAGAATGTCGGTCGCCTTCCGCCCACGCCGATGCAGCAGGCGCGCAGCATCGTCTGGACGCTCAAGCATGTGGAGCCGAGCCAGGCCAGGATCGCGCAGGCGTTGGGCGTCGCGGAATCAAAGGTGTCCCGCCTCGCCCTCCTCGCCGCGCTGCCCGAGTGGGTGCTGACCATCGTCACCGATCCTGAAAGCCTGTCGGAAAATTTCGCGGGGCAACTCCAGCATGGCCTCGGATCGCCCGCCATGGCGAAGACCATGCAGAAGCGATCTGATCGGCTGGTTGCCATGGGACAGACGCTTCCCGGTCCCGCTGCCGCACGGTACCTCACAACCGGAAAGCTCGACGCGGCTGCCGACGATCTGGTGGACCGGCAGGGCACGCGCCACGCCACCGCCAGGGAAGACCGGCGCGGCGGCTTTACGGTCCGCATTCCCCCGGCCTTCCGCCGGCCTGGCATGGACATCGATGCGGTGCACATGCTGATCTCGGACTGGCTGCTCGACCTCATGAAGAAGAGCGCGGCCAAAAGCCGATAGCCGATCCGGCAATGCGGCGCGGATGAAGGGCCGGCTGGCGGCAGCCGGCCCTTTCCTTTGGCTATCCGCCAAGACCATTGCCATCCAGCCCCCAGCGCGGCGTGCCTAGGCCTCCCCGCTTGCGCGCCTTGGCCTTCGCGCGATCGGCAGAGCGCCGGGTGGCCTCCGCATGCAGACGCATCATATCCGCCAGGTCGGTCGCGGTCACGCGCTCTTCCGATTTCACCATCGGCGCCCGCTCCTTTCGGATCATCGGCAACGGCGCGCCAGGGATCACGAACGGTTCATCCATGAGCGGCCCCTCACGGCCAATAAGCGGCATTCGATGCGCATCGAACCGCGCTTGCGCAGGCAGGATCGGCACGGCTCCTGCTATTACCTTCGATCCCAGGCTGCCGGGCTCGATCCGCCGCATTTGGGGAATCGGGCGCTCGACCGACCGCGACGCCAGTAGCGGCATGATTATATGGCGATGCGGCGGTGCTGCGACAGGGATGCGCACAGCCTTCACCGGCTGGCCCATGCGGAAGACAATGTTCATGCGTTCCGCGACAACCGACAGGGCTTGCGAACTCGCAAGGGCGGCGGCTGTTGCGTGAACCAGAGTTTCGCCGGGCGCACCTTTCGGCTGACGCGAAACGCACAGGACCGGCACGGGCGGCCTTTCCTGCCGGATGCTCGGCATCGTGAATGCCCTCGCCAGCACCGGCATATCCATGGGCGCCAGCGGCGCGATCATGGCATCGTGCACGGACCGCAGCTCAGCGATGCGCTGTTCCTGCCGGACAAGGCGGCGGCGGGTGCGATCCTCGCGCAGCAGCCTTTCGATGCTTGCGATTTCGACGCGATTATATTCATTCTCCGGCACATATTCGCCGCGACGGACCGCCGCCGTTTTGGCGGGGCCGAGCGGTTGCAGCGGCTTGTTCCTGAGGCCGCGCGCAGCATTGGAAAGATGAGTGTAGCTGCGCTGCTTGCCCTGTTCGCGCGTCACCTGCGTCATCACCTCAGCGAACAGCTTACGATAGAAGGCGAAATGTTCCTTCGTGTCAAACTCGGTCCGCACCTCGCGACCGGCGTCCCATTCATGATCGCCCGCATGCTGGAGCGGGCGGAGTGCGAAGACGATGTGCCCATGATTGTTACGCTGGTCGCCCTCCTCGGAGGGCAAATGCGCCGTCGCCACATAGGGCAGATCGTGCGCGGCGAACGCCTGTTCGCAAAAGCGGGCCAGAATATCGCGCCGCGCGTCGGCTGACACGTCATGGGGAAGATTGACGATCATGCTGAAGACGATCTTGGCATCGCCCTGCGCCGCGCGGTTGAGCGCCTCGACCAGGTCGAACGCCATGGCCTGCTCTGCCGGATCGCCGCCGACATTGGAGAGGATGATCGGCGCACCAGCCCCGTCCAACTCCAGCGCCTCATCCCGGGTGATGTAAACGA
Source organism: Novosphingobium sp. HII-3 (assembly GCF_002916655.1). GTDB lineage: Bacteria > Pseudomonadota > Alphaproteobacteria > Sphingomonadales > Sphingomonadaceae > Novosphingobium > Novosphingobium panipatense. Next base: position 8,738 of record NZ_PPSM01000023.1, on the reverse strand, counting down.
CCAGCCGCCGCGCAACACCGACGCGGGCGCGCCGCGCACCATAATAGCGCACATCCATATAGACGCCGCGACGGCCCATGCTGTCGATGACGGGACCGCCATAGGAAGGCAAGCGCACATGCCCTGCGGGACTGCGCGAGCGGCCCGTGCCTGCGGGCGCCTTCTTGCGTTTCGGGGCAAGCCGGCGCTCCGCGGTCTTGCGGATCTTCGTTCTGAACCGGCGCCAGAAGCGCGCGATCGCCCGGTCGGCGGCGCGCTGCTCGGCGAGAAACCGGCGGCGAACGCCTGCTTCCTCGATCGCCTCGGCCGTCCGCGCACGGGCTTCGCGGCGCAGCCGGAATGCGGCTGCCGCCTCATCCTTGCAGCGGGCGACGAACTCGCCCGCGCGTTCGATGCTGAGCCATATATCGCCACGCCGCTTATCCACGAAACTGAACTGCGCCGTCAGCGCCGCCTGGCGCTGACGCTGGTCTTGCGAACTCGCAAGACCAGGGTGAAGGGGGGTCTGTGTTCGTTTTGACATCGTCAAAACACTTTCTTTCGCCAAACAGACCCCCCTTATACTCCCCTTCCTTGGACCTTGGCTGGGATGTCTATTGCGTCATGGCCTTGCACCAGGACACCGCATGGGTCGCTCCACCCCCTGAACTATTAGACATCCTAGGGCGCCAATTCCTGCTGATGGGAGAAACCATGCTCCACCCATGGAGGAGCATATGGACAAGAAGAATATCGCGCCCGCAGCCGAAAACAAGCTCGGGCATAACGAACGCCAGGCGCTGGAACAGGAGATCGCGCAGCGCGAAAACCGGCTGGCCGAGGCCAGGCGGGAGCAGCGCGAAGCCCGACGGGACGTCACCGCCGGCGACACGGTCGAACCGCATCGGAACTGGCATGCCTATGCATTGGGCGGCGACCTTGCCGATTGCGGTCTCCAGGGCGGCGACGCCTATGCGCTGATGGGCCTGCGAAGCCTGCCCATCCCCCGTCTCGTCCGCCTCCTGTTGGACGCGCATGACGAACGGCCCGGCATCTATCTCGGGCGCCTTTTGCCCGGCATCATCGATACGCATCGCGACGAACTGCACGCGCGCGGCCTTGCCCTCAGCTGGCAGCGTCGCTGGATCCGCTACCAAGAGCAGCTTGCCGCCTGGCAGGCCCAGCCCGACGCGGTGAAAGCGGGGGTCTGGCGCGACAAGCCGATCACCATGGGGCAGCGCGAACTGGTGCGCATCACCGCCACCTTGCTCGACCTCGCCATGCCTGTCGGCCTCGACCGGGGCGGCGCAGCCGACTGGCTCGAAACCCAAGGCGCTAACCTTAACTACACCATCGAAGGATAAAGCCCGTGCCTAGGATGAAAATCACCAGCGTAGATGGCCGCCAGATCGAAGTGGTCGGCTCGGACAGCCTCAAGGCCGAGCTCGACCGCTACAAGAAGGCGATGGAGGCCCTGCTCCCCGACCTTGAGGGCGAAGACGATGCGGCTGGAGACCGCGCGCTCCTGCGCCACAATGACCTCGCCACCGCTTTCAACCGCATCATGGATCAGCTCGACGGCTGGAACAAAGTCGTGGCCGAGGAGAACCGCGACAAGCGCAAGGCGCTGGCTGCCAAAATCAGAAAAGACCGCCACGGTGGCTGAAATCCGGCAGCAGATCCGCGCGCTGGTGGAACGCCACTTGCTCTCCTTCCAGTTGCGCGGCCGGCCCGACATCGTCCTGCTGGCAGCTCCCCTGATCGCGCACCAGGACGATCCCTCCCTCCCCCCGCCGGTTGTTCCGGCGGGGCTGCCCGATGCGGCCACTCTCGCCGCCCATCTTGTCGGCCATGACGAGTTCGCGCCCGGGGTTGGCGACGCCGGCCTCGCCATGCCGGGCGGCGTGCGTCACCCGCTGCTGCAATGGTCGCCGATCCTGCAGATCGCGCGGGCGGCGTCCCCGGACGGACGTGTTGCAGGCCGCACGATCGATGCGCTCCCCAGAGATATCGAGGGACTGGTCGGCTGGCTGGAAATTAGCATGGGGCTGCGCCCTCCCGGATGGACCGAACCGCCCAGGACAGAGAGGGGGACCTACGACCTCGACGAGGTCGATGAAGCGAATGAGACCAGGGTGAACGCCCTCGATGAGGTGCGCGATGCCTTTAGCCGACGGTTCGGCTTCTCAATCGCGGATATCGCGACATGGCTCCTCGCCATCCGCGCAGCCGATCCGGTTATGTATGTGCTCCTGCTCTCCCGCGAATATCGCCTCGCGCTGAAGCGAAGCCCGTTGCTCGGTACGCAGGCAGAAGGGGCTCACGCCATTCCCGGTCTCTCACTGCCCCCGATCATGGCAATCATGGCGATTGGTGAGGTGCAGCGGGTCGTCGCGCTCTACCGCGGTCTGCTCGCCGCGCGCGCGACCACAGCTGATGTCCGGCTGGAAATTGGCGACAAGGCACGCTCGAAGGCGAAGCGTGGCCACGTCATGGAAGCGCGCATCCAGGCCCGACGCCGCACTGGCGCCGTTTATGACCAGGCGCCGATGAGAGCAGAGGCGTTGAGGGCGCGGCTGTTCCTTATCCCCGGTCGCGACCTGAGCCGGGCGGAGGCGCGCGGCGTGCTGGCCTCGCTCTATGGCGGACGCGTCGACTGGGACAATGCGCAAAGCGCCGGCACCCGACACGGCGCCCACGAACTCCTCGCCGCCACCCTGGCGCCCAACATCCATGGCAAGCGCGTGCGCGGCAAGGGGCTGGGCTATCATGACGATGATCTCGACCTCTATTTTGGGATCGCAGGGTCGCACATAGTTCATCTGGGCGTCACCGAAATCGGCATGATGTTCAATGGGGCGGTCGATGCGGCCAGCAGCATTACGCTGGCCGACCGTATCCTCACCGTTATCGGCGGCAAGATGCTGACAAAGGAAGGGGAACATCCCAAAGATAGCCAGGCTCATCACCGGCTCCACAAAGAGGTGATGCAGACGCTGCATCTCTATCTTCCCCTCTATCCCGCGCGGGGATCGGCGGGCCGGACCAACCCGTTGGCCTGGCTGGAACCCGAGCGCGACCGCAGACTGTTCAAACGGCTGCTGCAGCCGATCCGATCCGGCGACCGCCGACTGGCGCTCAGGGGTAAAGCCGGCATGGTCGCTTTGGCGCTCTGGTTCCTCCAGTCATGTTTCCCGGCGCTCTACAAGCGGGTCGCCAAGCGCCGCATCGCGCTGCGGATCGCCTGCCAACTCGCGACCAGCGCCTCGGTGCTGACCAGCGATCCGCTCTTCCACAGCCTGTTGATCAACGCGACGAAGCTCGCATTTCCCAAGGCGCCACGCCACAGGAAGGGCACGCCGATAATGCCGAAGCTCGCGTTCCCGAAGGCGACCAAACCCACGGTCAGCCGCGAGACGATCATAGCCGCACTTGCGCGCGCCGCGGCTCGGTAAGCGCGGTGCTGAATAAGGCAGCGTATCCGCGTCAGAGAAAAGGTAACGACCGTCCCATGAGCACGGCGGCTTTTAGCCGCCCTTCACAGACCGGGGGCGTTTATTAGACATCCTAGGTGGCTGCTTGGCGGACGGGGCAAGTTCCCCGCATGGCAACGGAACACGGATCGTGGCGTCTAAACGCCGACGCGGAGGGAAGACCCTCCGACCGTTCGCTCCGCTGTCGTCGACCAGAAGCCGAGACCGCAGCGGACAGCACTGAGCCGCAGAAGCGGACCGTCCGCGGCGTCATGCGTCCCATTCCGGTCTACAGCCAGTTCGCTTCTGACTTGCCTATTTCCCGCGAAGAGATTCAAATCGTTCTGGCGACGCTTGGCTCCGACCTCGCCGCCCTGTTTTCGGAGGATGGATAATGAAGCACGGCCGGGGATCCAGAGGCGACGCCAGATTGCGAGCCTATATGTATCTGCGGCTGAGCGTCGATAAGGAAGACGGCAAGGCGCAGAGCATTGAGGCCCAGCGTACCGCGATCCATGACTATGCCCGGCGAAACAGTATCGAGATCGTCGAGGAGTTCGCGGACACCGGCTTGAGCGGCCAGTCCGCGAACAGGCCGGCTTTCAACCGCATGATCGAGCAGGCGACAGACACGCCTTCCCCCGTCGACATTGTCCTGATCTACAGGATTGCCCGGCTGGCGCGCAATATGCGGTTGTTCTTCAATTCCCTCGATGGTCTTGCGGACGCGGGAGTCGAGGTGATCTCCATCACCGAGAATTTCGGCGAGGGTCGGCGGACCAAGCGCCTGGGGCAGACGATCAGCGCCATGGTTGCCGAGCAGCAGGCCATCGACGCCTCCATCTATACCTCCAAGAGCCGTCGAGAAAACGCCCGCCAGGGTTTCTACAATGGCGGCCCGGTGCCCTTTGGCTACGAAACATATGTCGCCAGGAAGGATGGCGACAAGGAGCGTATGAAGCTGCGCGTCGTCCCGTCAGAGGCGTCCGTTCTTCGCGAGATTTTCGACTGGGCGGATATGGGGCGCGGCGGACGATGGATCGTTCAGACCCTCAACGCGCGAGGCACGACGCTCCGCGGCGCCAAATTCTCGAACGGCAATCTCGCGGGCATCCTGGGACGCATCACCTATACCGGCGTATATTACGACAAGACGGTTGATGACGACGGCAATGTACCCGATCCCGAAGACTGGATCGCGGTGTCTTGCCCGGTCATCATCGAACAGGCGCAGTTCGACCGTGTCAACGCCCTACGCGCCTCTCGCAATCCACGCCGCACGGCGCCCCATATCGCGGCCGGGACGACGATGCTTACCGGCATCGCCAAATGTGGCATGCCGGGATGCGCCTGCGCCATGACGATCAGATCCGGCAAGGCCGGGCAGTATCATTACTATGTCTGCGCCAATCGCGTGAACAAGGGCCAGGCTTGCGCGGGTCCGAGCATGCGCCGGGAAGTTCTCGATGGGCTCGTGTTGGACGCTGTGGAAAAGCAGTTGCTCGCCCCCGAGCGGTTGGAGACGCTCCTTTCCGACGTTCTCAACCTTTCCGACCAGAAGCGGATCCAGCGTGAGGAGGAGCTTCTCCATGCCCGTGCCGAGCAGACGCGGCTTCGTACCGCCATCGAGCGCCTCCTCATCCTTGTGGAGACAGGCCAGATGGGGCCGCGCGATCCTATCTTCGCCAAGCGGATGGATGAGAACCGTTCCGCACTCGCGACCGCCACGTCACGCATAGATACACTGGAGACCCAGCTCACCAAGGGTTCGCGAAAGATCACGCCAACCAGCATCAAGCGTTTCGGCGAACTCTTGTCCGCCAGATTACGCGACGACGATTCAACGCTGAGGAAGGCTTACCTGCGCATGCTGGTATCGAACGTCACCGTTTCCAAGGAGCAGATCGTTATCTCTGGCCCGAAGGCCGTGCTGGAAAACGGCGTCTGCAACGGTGCCCCGCGCCTAGAGGGCATGGTGCCCATCTTTGACCGGGAATGGTGCCGCTTACGTGACTCGAACACGTGACCCCATCATTACGAATGATGTTACATGTGATTTTCTGTTGCCCATTGTTATGGGGCCAAGCCCCCGGCAAACCCTTGCGAAATCGCCAATCGTCTGCAATGTGACGCAATGTTACTCACACGGGGTAACAGTGCCAAACCGGCCTGTTTCGTTACCCCTGCGTTACCCTAGGATGGCACATGGCAAAAGACCTGACGGCAGCGACAGTCCGAACCGCAAAGGCGAGACCGGCGAAGGGCGATCCGACCGGGCCAGTGGTGCGGACAGAATATCCAGACGGCCAAGTCCGTGGCCTGCACCTTGTAGTTTACCCGACTGGACGGCGATCCTGGGTGCTACGGTTCCGCTTTAACGATCGCACCAAGAAGCTGACGATCGGACCCGTCATTGATGAGCGACTTGCGCCGGTCGATTTGATTCCCGAAGGCGAGGCGCGCACGCTGGCGGAAGCACGTATAGCGGCAAGCGCGGCGCGAACTCTGATCGCTCAAGGCATCGATCCAACCGCTAAGGCCGAACAGGAAGCGGCGCGCGCCATCACCGTCCGAGAAGCTGCAAACCGCTTCCTTGTGGAAAAGCGGACTAAGCGAAATGAACCGCTGCGTCCTAACACCCTCGCGAACTATCGGACGTGCTTTGACGGGTTCATTTGCAAAGCGATCGGGACCAGCCCGATTCAGGACGTGACCCTTGCTCAATTGCACGGGATCATCCGATCATGTGCCGATCGCCCATCCATGGCGAATGCAGTCCACCGGACTATATCTGCATTCTTTGGCTGGTGCGCCTCGCCGCGCGTCGGCATCATCGGAAGCAACCCATTTTCCGGCATCAAACTGGAGTCATCGGATAGTAAGTTGACGCGAGTCTTGTCGCTGTCCGAGATAGGCAAACTATGGACCGCTACGAAAGACGGTCCGTTCCCATTTGCCACCATCGTCCGGATGCTGTTGCTGACCGGACAGCGCAAGGAGGAAGTGTCGCAGTTGACCGCGCGCGAGATCGATCGATCCCGATCGCTATGGACGATGGCAGGCGCTCGAACCAAGAATCGCGAGGCGCACACAGTCCACCTGACCGCCGCCACGCTAGAGGAATTAGATAAGGCGGGCCGGGGTGACGGGTTCGTGTTCCGGGGACGGTCAGGTGATACCGCATACGCCGGTCACAAGCGGGCTCACGACATTCTTGAGGCAAAACTTGCGTTCGATAAGCCGTGGACGCTGCACGATCTGCGTCGGACGGTGAAAACCAGACTGGCAGAACTAGGCGTGCCCAGCGACGTGCGCGATGCGGTCTTAAATCACAAAAGCGGCGGCAGTCGCATGGACGCGCACTACAACCAACACGACTACTGCGAGGAAAAGCGTGACGCGCTTATCATGTGGTCCCGTTTCGTCACCGATGTTGCATCGGATGAACAAGTCCGGCTTGCATATGAAAGATTGAAAACCAGAAAGCGATTTCGCGATGCGATCAACGCACGTCCTGCGCAATGGCGTAGATACGTCTCATTGCTACGTCGCTATCAACGGTTTTGCGAGCATGTAACTACATCCCACGTAACAGAATGAATGAAGATAACTGATCTAGGGGTACATCTTCATTTTTTACTTGACGGTGTTACGTATTGTCAGGCTCCTGTTGCCTATATTTGGCAACATGGAGATTCCGGAATGTTTTCACGACTGACAATTAGGCTCGCGCGAGCCTATGCCAGCGCGCCCGCGATGCTGACGGCGAAACAGGTTTGCGAGATTTGTGGGGGCGTCACGGACATGACCCTCCATCGCTGGCTCAAGGATGAGCGCCTCGGGTTTCCGAAGCCGTTTTACGTCCTGACGCGAAGGTATTTCGACGCGGCGGATGTGCGCGCTTGGTGGGCCGACCGAACCACCGTCGCACCCGCGCCCGTTGGCGCAGCGGCTCGCAATCGCGCAGCCTGATCCAAAATGAAAAAACCCGCTGACCGAAGCAGGACGGTCAGCGGGTCAGATGCGAGTATCAGCGATGACGAATATACTTCAAACCGCTAGTTGCGGCAATCCTGCTGTGCCTAATGGCCTCGAATGGGCGCTTTGGGCCGTCTCGACCGGCCAACCCGTATTTCCGGTTCGTCCGGACAATCACGCGCCTTACGGCAACGCTGACGTGGCCTCCGCACTCGGCATCCCCGTGCCCTCGGACGGCACGGGCGGATGCAAGCTGGCAACTACCAATCCCGACGCAGTGCGGGCCATGTGGGCCAGATTCCCGGACGCCCGCATTGGCTGCGCGATGGGCGGCGGGCGAATGACGATCGATGTGGACGAGAAGAACGGCAAGTCCGGGTCCGCAACAATGGCGGCGCGAGGCTGGTCCATTCCGACAACAGCGTCGCAACGCACGCAATCGGGCGGGATGCACTATCTTGTCAGCGTGCCTGACGGCGCATCGGCACCGACCGACGCGGGCGTCCTGGGCGAAGGCATCGATCGGCGCGGAGATGGCGGTTATGTGGTGCTATACGACGCTGCGTTCCTGTCCGGGCCACCTGCGCCAGCGCCTGAATGGGCCGTGGCGGCGGGGAGTGGTGGCAGTGGCAGGGACCGGAAGCCGCTAGGAACGGATCGCGCGCCGTCTTTCGACCATTGGTTGCAGGCGCTCGATTCCATTGATCCGAACGACCTAGGTCGCGATGAGTGGATCAAGCTGTCCGCCGCTGTACGGCAGTCCGGGACCGGGCTTGCCGATGACACCACGCTGCAATTCTGTTGGGACACGTGGTGCGCCCGATACGAGCGAAACTGCCCGTCCGACAACGCGAGGCAGTGGCGCTCTCTGGACGAGGGGACGGTGGTGGGCTGGACCTATCTGCTGCGCAGCGCGAGCCCGTCCGGGCAGGCCACCGTCGCGTTCGGCGCGAATGGCGAAGGGTTGCCAACCGCGCCACCGATGCCGGGGCAGATGCCGTCCACTGCGCGCAACTTCGGTGAAATACTGGATGCCTCGGAGCAAGCCGCGTATTTCCAGGGTTGCACTTGGGTTACTGACCTTGGCCGGATCATCGCCAAGAACGGCACGGCCTACACCCGTGAGAAGTTCAACGCTGCACTCGGTGGCAAGCGGTTCATCATCGACCAGACGGGCAGGGTCACGGACGACGCATGGAAGGCCGCGACGTGCTCAACGCTGTGGACTATTCCGAAGGTGGAGGGGACGCGGTTCCTGCCGCATCTGGCCCCCGGAACGATCATCATGGACGAACTTGGACGGACGCA
>NZ_PPSM01000022.1 GCF_002916655.1 Novosphingobium sp. HII-3 | reverse complement strand
CGGGTAAGTGGCGGAGAGGGTGGCAGCCACACTAAGCCTCCAACCGATTGCAGACAACCGATAATTTTCACGCGATCTACGACGATACCACGTTCAATACCATGTTTGGAAATTCTGCCCTTGTGGATGCCCATTCGGGATTCGAACTTGCGGGGTGAAGCAGGCTGCGTTCACGGATCAAGCTCAGCGCGCTTTTGTCCATTCGCGAGCTTGATCGACCTTGTCGAACTTTCCGGACAATGACCACAGGGCCATCTTGATCCTGCCCGGGCTGGACACCGGATGGCCGGACTTTTCCCAGCGGCTATAAAGTGCCGCGAACTCGCAATACACTGAACCTTTGCGCGCCTGCGCACCTTGAATGAAGTCTCTCGAGTTCTCAAAATCAGTCATGAACTGATTATGAAACCATCTTTTGTAGAATTCCTCGTCGAATAACTTACGTCGAATGCCGAGCGAGGTCATTTCGTAGATATTAAGCTGATGCAGTACCAACTCTCTATCTGTATGATTTTGATCCGTGGCATCCAGCAGACTTGCTAGCTTGAAAGGATTCTCAGGATCTTTGTCCTTTCGGATGATCTTTTTGAAGGATCCATAACGCTCTTGAGCGAAGCTATCCATCAGGGTCTTCATGACCATATCAAGCGTCGCGCGGCGGCGGTTTGCTATGCGGGTATGCCGAAAGACAAGCAAAGCAACGATAGCAGTGATAATCGCGGTCGCAGCGCCCACAGCTGGGGCAACATCTTTTAGGCTCTTAAGAAACTCCAACATTCCCACCCCAACACAGAAAACGCCCCGGCTTATTAGGCCGAGGCGTCCGCATCAAGATGCTTATTTACGGGCTAAGGCTTAGTCGCCACCCCAGCCCTCGAATTTGGACGTCATCTTCAGCATAGTCGGTCTCCTTCCAACGTTGTTCCCAACTTAGCTAACTGCGTTGAATAAGGCTTGAACGCCGTGTTCATCGCTGCTGTTGCTGCTTGCTAGCTATGTATGGTCCATGGTTCTGTCAAACGCATTCTTCGCATGTCCGTTCCGATGAACGTTTGGTAAAACGCTTCGGTCACGCTCCGACTCACGTCATGATTATGCCGATACCCGGTAATGAATGCGTGATCCAGCTACCCGTTCGGATGATGCGTTGAATGAGCGCCTGCACGCGTTCGCTGGCTGTCCTGCAGGTTCGCAAATGATGTCGCAGCGGCAGGGCGTTTGGAAGTTGCTTCCAGCCATCGCCGCAGCGAAAAAGCCCCAAGCTGACCAGCATGTGCCCCACATGGTAGCTCAGGCTCCTCCCCGTCCATGTTCACCCGCATGACCAGGCCAAGGGTGGCTCCCTCCATGTGGGAACCCTTCACCCGCTCCACGATGGCCCGCACATCATAGCCTCGATCAATCTTGCTGCCGATCCAGACGGCTCGATCTCGTTTGAGGTAGCCGACCCTCACGCCCCGGCAGCTGAACACTGCCACGGCTCTGGGATCATGAGGGTTCTCAGGCTCCCGGATCAACTCGACCTGCTCCCCTGGGCGACATAGCGCCAGCTCCGCTTGCCGGCTGGTGCCATCCTCGTTGTCGTGCCGCTCGCCAACCGCTGGCAAGCTGAAGTCGTTCCAGCCCATTTTGCCCCTTCACATGAGAACGTAAAGAGAACAGAATACAGGAACGTATCCTGATTCGCATAGAGGATTTTGACGATGGGTAGCCTTCAGCGGCATGATGCCTCCGACTTCCGCATCAACGTCAGCGACGCTCCGGATGAGCCGGTGCCGTTCGGCCGTTGGGTTCTTGAGCAGACACACCGAGGCGGCTTCCTTGGCCAGCTTGCCACCATCGCGAAGTCGGATCGCGGTTTCCCGCGGAACGGAGACCCAACGGCAGTCCGCAAGCGTCTGGGCGACACTGGCGCGGATCCGGAAATGTTCGAGGCCGTGGACGATGCTGAACTCGACTGGGCGAGCTACTGACGGTGAAGGTCCGCTACCGTATCGCCACGTTTCGGGAGCCCCGCAGCCCTTGGCGTTTAACAGCAGAGGAGGCCATGGAGGACGCGATCGATCTCGAACTCGCCTCCTGGGACGCGAGCCAGCGCGAGTGGTTTCTCGCAGTTCCGGTCGAAATGATCACAGAGGTCGTAGAGGCAAAGGCCGCGTGAGCTTCATGGGCTTAATTGTAAGCCCATGATAAGCGAGATGAATAAGGGCGATGCTCTCAACTTTCGATTTTGCGATTTTCTCTAGCGTTTGCAGTTGGTTGAGGTGCTGCTCAACTCTGCTTCGTCCGGAAAAGAGACGAAGCAGACACGAAAAAGGGCGCCGAGGCCGAAGCCTGGCGCCCCATAGGATCCAACGAAATTCGTCGGAACAGTTTCAGCAGTTCGTGACGATCAGCTCCCCTGCCCGCTTGCCAGCCCCGCTGGAGGCGGTGGCAATCGTGTACGTGGTCGTCACCTCATCGAACGAAAACCGGCCGAAGACCTCGCGCGCCAGCGGCGTGTCGTTGATCGACAGCACGAACCGCCCGGAAATTCCGGATAGTTGCTCAGCAAGCGCACGAAAATCGTTCGGCTGGAACCCATCGCCATAGTCTGTCTCGCAGCCGACATAGGGTGGATCGAGGTAGAACAGCACATCGGGGCCATCGTAGCGCCGGATGAGATCGCCATAGGGCAACTGCTCGATCACCACGCCCGCTAGGCGCTCATGGATCTCTGCAAGCACCGGCTCTAGCTTCGTCACGTCAAAGCGACCGGGTGAACGCCGGTCCACGCCGAAGCTGCGGCCGCTCACCTTTCCGCCGAACGCGAGGCGCTGGAGGTAGAGGAAGCGCGCGGCGCGCTCTAGGTCTGTCAAGGTATTCGCATCCATGGCCGACAGCCTGCAGAACTCCGCCCGGCTGGTGACCTGCCACCGAAGCACGTCCATGAACTGCGGGTAATGCCGCTGCAGGATGCGGAAGAGGTTCGCTACGTCGCCCGAGATGTCATTGATGACCTCGGCCTTCGGCTTGTGTTCGCGCCGCAGGAAAATTCCGCCCATACCGACGAACGGCTCAACATAAGTTTTGTGCGGGATTTTGGCGATCTGGGCTACCAGGCGGGCCGCCAGATTGCGCTTCCCGCCGATGTAAGGTGCAGCCGGCGAGACCGGCTGAACAGAAACAAGATTCGACTCCATAGAGATTTTCGCTCACGAGAGCCCCGCCCGTCGACGGGTGCGGGGCGTTTGCGGCTAGGCCAGCCGCGCGTGACGGGGTCCGGCAAGATGCCCGTCGGTTGCCGTGTTAGCGCACGGCACCCCCGCTCGGCCGGCGCCGCAAGGGGCGCAGGAGAGCGGACGTGTTCTTGAATGGTTGCGGGAGTGACGACGAATTTCGTCGTCACTGGCTTCTGCGGGAACGTTCGTCTCAATGAGGAACGAGCGACTTGCCCTGCAAATCGTGATGTGAGATTCTGCGGAGGCTGCGGCACGAAGAGTTCTCAACGCTGGTCCCGCTCCAATCGCACTGTGTCGCCTTCGCTCAGCGCTTCCGTACCGGCTCCAGCCTTGGCGGCAGCGGTCACAGCCCGGAACGCCTCACCCGTGTTGACGGCGGCCTGCTCCTCCTTGGCATCCGACCGGAACATGGCGCCGACGATCAGGCCGACCGCCGGTCCCAGGGTCAGCATGGCGTCGCGGATGAGATCCTTGTTTGCGCCGGGAACCGCGCTGCGGGCAAAGCTCCAGACCATCAGGTAGTATCCGGCCATGAAGGCGAAGCCGATCAGCTGGCGGATGTCGCGCGGCGGCCGGGGCGGTCGATTGGCGCGGCGCTCACCGATGCGGTCGAGGAATTCCAACAGGGTCATGCATAACCTCCCGACACAAGCGCGTCCTGGAACTGGACGGCATAACCCGCGATCAGCGCGGCGCGGTCTGTCCCGTTGATGGTGCGCCGCCCCCGGGTGAACTCCTCCACCGTGCCGCGTGGGCCGATGTCATCAGCGAGGCCCTTGCCGGTGAACGCACCCGTCTCCATGCCCTTCACGAGGATGAAGGCGGCGATGTCGGGCCGCATCACGAGCGAGAAGTCGGCGAGGATGGCGCCGCGCGGGAGCAAGCCCGCTTCGGCAACAGCCTCGTCGGCCCACTCGTAGTTTACGTCATGGGTGAGCTGGACCAGACCACGGCCGTACGGGGCCTGTCCATGCTTGCCGATGCGCCCGTACGGCTTGCCCTTGCCCTTGCCGATCTCTTCGATCGGCATCAGGCGCGCCTCGTGCCAGGCGGTGGCCAGTCCGTAGGCCATCCACCCGAGCGGCCAGTGCGCGGCCGAGGTCAGGAGGCCATTGATCGTCTCTACCTGCGTCGTGTTCAGCGGACCGGTGATCTTCCGGACCGACGCGAAGAACGCACCCGGATCCTTGAGGGTGTAAACGGCCTCGCTGATACCGAAGGCCTTGGCGATGGCCTTGATTGTCTGAGGGCCAAAGATCCCGTCAGCCGGAACGCCGACGTGCTTCTGGATCGCTTTTTTGAGATCCATGATCATTCCTTTCGTCTGTGAGCGAGGGCGTCCTGCACAGCCCGCTCGATCTCCCGATGACGGGCATCGTCCTCCATCAGCTCGTTCGTGGTTTCGAGCGTGCGCTGGACGCCGCGCAGAGCGGCCAGGAGGTCCATGATGAGTTGCCGATCAGAGAACAGCGACGCGGAGACAACCGCCACGTCCTTGCCGGTGTCGGCTTCCTTGGGTTTCTTGAAGTAGGCGATGACCGCAACCACGATCCCGCCGACAAAGGATCCGGCTAGCGGAGCCCATTCCGTGGCCGTAGCCGCCTCACCTGCCCCCACCGTATTCTACCTTTGCTTTTTCGTCGGAGAGGCGCGCGTCTGTCCAGGCAACCCAGACGTTGCGCGCGCTGAAGATGATCAGCCACGGGTACATGAGCCATGCAGACGTAGCGACCGGCGAGCCTGCGAACCCGATCAGGATCTGCACCCAGAACATCATGCCGAACAGCGAGCAGGCACCGCGCCAGTGCGGGCTCCGGCGCCAGGTGCCGTTGATGTAGAGCATGGTGAGGTGGACCACTCCCGCCACGAAGGCGACGATGCCCCACGACTCCTGGCTGCCGATGGCAGCAAGCCCGCGCATGGCGGGGTTGTCGAAGAAAGGGATCGGCGAGAGAAAGCCGATCCCCATCGTCGTCTTCATGCCCGCCAGCATCCACTCAGTCGCCCGGACCGGGAAGTGCGACGGGAAGCGCAGGAAGATCATCTCAGGCGCTCTGAGCCGCCACCAGCGCCTCGACACGCTCGACCTCGCGATCGAAGAACTGGGTTACCCCGCGTACGGTGGTAATGACGCAGTTTGCCTGATGATGGGGCGTTCCCATGGTGTTTTCCGGCGCCAGCTGGGGAAGCAGCGCTTCAAGGTCGGCAGCGAGCGTTGCGACCTTCCCGGCTTTTAGCGCGGCCTGCACCGCCTTGAGGCCGTTGAGGTTGGCGACGGCAATCTGCTTGTCGAGTTCGTTGCGCTGGGCCAGCAGCTGGGCAGCGGTGGGCGTAGTCTGTTCGGTCATCGTCACTTTCCTTCGGTTGCAGCAGTGGATGCGGGGGCAGGCACGATGCCATCGAGCTCGTCGAGCGTGTCGGCGACGTTGATCGCCATGGGGCGGCCGAGCAGCTGGACGGTCAGCCGCGCGCGGATGCCATTGGCATCGCCGAGGACCTCGCGCCGGCTCGTGATCTGAGAGCGGGCCAGGAACATGCGGCCCTCGGCCATGACTGGAGCGGCATCGCCGCCCTCGGCGGGCTGGACAGGCTCGACCAGGCGCAACTCAATCGGGTTTACGATCGCCGCACTGTCCGCCACGGCCTTCTTCACGAAGCCGTACTGGTCGGACAGCTGGTCGACCTGCGGCCCCATGCCGACGTCGGCGATGATCGCGCAGGGGTTCACCCCATCGCAGGGCTTCATCACGGCGATGATGCAGGCAGCAGGGATCTCCAACCGCTCGCCGGCGGCTGTCTTCAGGTGCAGCATGGTATTTCCTTTTTCAGAGAGGGATTGGAGGGCTCAGCCCTCGGTGCTCACGATTGTGGCCCGCTGGGTGAGCTGGATTTGCTGGGTGGAGGAGCCACCAAAGGTGGGCATGGCCCGCTGGTCGATGCGGGCCCTGTAGTAGACCGGCTGAGTGCCGCCCGCGCCCTGGTCCACGTACGTGAACGCGCCGCTTGCATCGACCGCGTAAGAGCCGGGTGTTCCCGGCTCCGCAGGCGTGATCTCGTATGTGCCGTTGAAGGTCTGCTGCTGGAGCTGCGTCCAGTTGACCCCGTCGCGGCTCCGGAACAGCGTGAGGCGGAAGGATGGCGTGGCCGCCCCGCCGTTGCGCGTGGGGCCGGAGCTGAAGCCGCCCTGCACCTGGCGGAAGAACCCGCTGACGTTGACCGTCTTGAAGTTGCCGTTGGTGCCGAAGGGGCCGAGGTCCGTATCAGCCGGATCGCTCGTGAGAGAGCCTGTGATCGAGTTGCGGAACTGGCCAGTCGAGAGCGCGCCACCGAAGTAGGCGTTACCGTCGAGGCGTTCGTAGGAGATCGCGTTACCTTCTGTGCACTCGGCCAAGGTGGCAACCGCAGGGCCAAACCATCGCACGAACTGGCTACTGGACCCGAAGCCCGCTCCCCAGGCGGACATGACCGATCCCGCATAGACCCGCCATACGCCGCCGGAGTATTCCGTGCGTGCTCCACCGCCCGGTCGGCTGATGCGTAAATAATCGGCATGAAGATCAATTCCGCCACCGGTCGGCGTCCCATAGACCTCCAAGCCGGTCCAGCGCCCACCAGCATCCACGCCCACGGCATATCGGCCGAACAATGTCGTAACATCGCCCTGAACAGCCGAGATGGCCTGCGAGTGCTGGCTGACGGTCACACCCTGAGCCGAGACGGTCTGCGAAAGGGTAGCAATGTCGCCCTGCGCGGTAGCCATCGCCTGCGACAGCTGGCTGACCGACACACCTTGGGTGCCGACAGTGCTTTCCAACGTCGCCACCCGGCCCGCCGCTGACGAGATTGCCGTGGCGTTCTGTGCGATTGATGCGTCATGCGCCGAGAGCGTCGTCGCCATGCTGGCGGACGTGGACTGCAGCGTGGACACGGCCGAGAACTGCTGATTGACGACCGCGCGCATGGACCCGGGCGAATACGGCAGCGGCGAAACCGCGTCTTGTGTTGTCTCGCGCAGTTGCGGGCGGATGAACCACGCATAGCTGTCGTCATAGCCGGGGAGCGTCCCGTATTTTTGCAGAATGAAGAGCGCACGGGTGGCGGCGAGTGGCGCCTGCCCCTTGCACACCGCGCGGTAGAATGCGCCAAGGGAGGTGCCGCCCCCTTGATGCATGAAAGCGCCGGTGTTGATCTCGCCGAGGTATTCGCCCGCCTCATTAGTCCATACGACGACAATAATGGTATTCGCGCGATGGGAGGCCATCCAGCACGACGCCTCATACCATTTGCCTCCTTCAACGGGCACCTTGTTATGCCCCCATCGGGCGTAGGAGAGCCCCTCGGAGCCGACACTACCGATCTGGCGGACGCCGAGCGCGTCGGCGCCGGGAACGGTATAAGGCGACCCCGCGGGGTTCAAACCAAACCAGAGATCGCTGGCGGGGATGTTGTGGTAATCGAGGTACCAAGGCGTGAAGTCGCCCGAGAACTCCGTGTTCTCCAGCAGGTTGCCGCCGCCTGCGGTCACTTGCGTCTTGAGGGTGCCGATGTCCGCCTGAGCCGTCGACATGGCGCTCGACAGCTGGCTCACCGATACGCCCTGTGTCGCGACGGTGCTTTCAAGCGTGCCGAGCTGGGCCTGCGCGGTCACCATCGCCTGCGACAGCTGGGACACAGACACGCCCTGCGCGCTGACGGTTTGCGAGAGACTGGCGAGGTCGGTGGTCGCCGTGGAAAGCGCCAGCGCCGTTTGCGTTATGCGCGCATCGTTCGCAACGAAATCGGAGGCGTCGACGAAGCGGATATAATCGAGATCGGCGTAGCCCGGCGTGGCGTTGTAGTTGCCGTAGAAGAGTGGCTGCACGAACCGACAACCCACCGGGAACTTCGTTCCAACTACGAAGATCGGCGCTGGGCCGTAATCCTGAACCCCGCTGAATACCTGTTCGCGCAGATGCCAGTCGTAAGTCTGCTGCTGCCCCGCGACGCCCGGCATGTAGACGTTGCCGATATGGGTTTTGTCAGCACCGAAGCACCGAAGCCCTGCGTAATGGATGAGGCCATACCCGCGCGAGGCGAACCGCAAAGACAGCTTGTAACTGCGCGTCTCGGGGTAGACCGGAAGGTAGGAACTGTAAGTGACTTCGCCGCGCAGATTATCTGGGGCATGCGCCAAGCCGCCAATGCCATAGTCCCCTGGCACCCAACTGATATTGAAAATATCCCAGCCGGTGAGGTCGGTTTCGAAGTTGCCGTTGAGCAACATGCCATTATCGCCAATGGCCGTCGCTTCGATGATCGAGGTGCGCTTGGCGAGGTTGGAAGCATTCTGTCCGAGCGTGCTGACCGACTGGTCAAGGGTGGAGATCGACGCCCCGTGCGCGCTCACCGTCTGAGAGAGAGTGCCGATGTCCCCCTGAGCGGTTGCCATGGCGCTCGACAGCTGACTGACCGAGGCACCCTGCGCGCTGACGGTGTTGCCAAGCTGCGCAAGCGTGCCCTCGACGCTCGACAGGGCCGTTGCCGTCTGCGTGACCTGCGCCTTCAGGCCAAGCGGCCGGTTGAGTTCGATTTCATCGGGCGTGGCGTAGCGCACCGAAGCGCGATGCCAACGCAGGCGCTTATAGACGAGTTCGCCGAACCCGGTCCAAGAGCCCATCGCGTAGATATGGCCGTTAAGCGCGACCGGCGCACCAGCATAATCGGGAGCCTGTACGATCTTCTCGAACTTGTAGCGGCGACCGAGGGCAGGCAGGACGAGAGGGATAGAAACCTCGCCTCGGAACTCTCCCTGCGCGCCTGTGAACTGCAGGAGCAGGCCCGAACCGGCCCCGCTGCCAGCCAGAAACTCCACGTCCGCCTCAAGCACCAGCCAGCTACCCGGCACAATCGTGCCGAGGGAGGCGTCGTCGATCGACCGGGACATGATTCCGGACTGAAAGCCCTCAAGGCAGTCCATTTCGACGGCCCACTGCGACGACAGCCCGGCCGCACGATAGGACGAGCCCGCCCAGGTCACCCACTTGTTCGGCATGGGAGCCGATTGCGGCCAATCGGCAAAGCGACCGTTGCGGTTGATGGCGTTCGGCTCTGCGCTCAACGACGTGACGGTCGATGCCATCTGGCCATCGATCCCGGTCACGGCTGACTGAAGGCTACTGATGCTCGCGCCGTTCGCAGAGACGTCTGACGCGAGCTGGGCGAGGCTGCCTTGTGCCGAGGTCATAGCCGACGACAGGCCACTCACGGTGGCGCCCTGAGTGCTGACGGTGTTTTCCAGCGTCGCAAGAGCGCCTTGGGCCGTGGAAATGGCGCTGCCGTGAATATCGGCGACAGCCTTGTTGCGCCCCGGCGCGAAGGGCACCGGGCCTACAGTGTCTTCCAGCGTTTCAGCGACCTGGGGCTGGAGGAACCAGGCGTAGCTGTCATCGTACCCGGGGGATGTGTTGAGTTTGGACAGGTACAATATGGCGGAGCGCGCCGAAGAGGGGGCCTGCGCCTTTGCGTGGATGCGGCGGAACAAGGCGAGGTCGGTGCCGCCGCTTTCGTGAACTCCGGCTACGCTCGCCTCGCTGAGGTAAGCCCCTGCGCGATCGTAGAACGCGAGGATGAGCACGACTTGCGCCCGGTGTGCGGCGAACCAGACAGATCCCTCGTACCACTTCCCCGGCTGTACCTGTACAGTCTGACGCCAACGCACATAGCCGCTCGGATCGGAGGCTGGTCCGAACTGACGCATAGAGAGGGCATTGATGCCTATCGGGTGCCATGCGTCTCCGGCGGCATTCAACCCTGCCGTGAAGTTCGCGGCCGGTATCTGCCACGACTCCGCCAACCACGGTAGCGTCTCGCTTGAAGCGAAGTCGGTGTTGTCGAGAAGGTTTCCACCGCCTGCGGTGACGGTCTGCGCAAGGTTCGCCACGGACACCCCGAGGCCGCTCACCGTCGACGCCGTCTGCGAAATGGCCGCGCCATTGGACGCAACGTCGATCCGAAGACCCGCGATATCCTGCTGTGCTGTCGAGATGGCCGAGGCGTGCAGGCTGACGGTTGCGCCCTGGGCAGACAGCGTGGTTTCCACGCTCGACAGGCGCCCGACCGCATTGTCGACCGTCTGCGATACCGACGAAATAGTCGCGCCCTGCTGCCCGAGGGTTTGCTCAACCGTCGTCATCCGGCCGCCCGCCGCGACGATGTCGGCCTGCGCCTGCCCTATGTCGGCGCCATGCGCGAGGAGGGTTGCGGCCTGCGCCGCGAGCGTTCCGGCTTGGCTCTGCAGCGCTTGTTGGTTCTGGCCGATTGCCGAGTCGTGCGCTGCGAGGGTCGACGCCTGCGCCGCCAGAGCCGCCGCGTTGGCCTGCACATCGAGGATCGTCTGCTCCGCCTGCTGGCCCAGCTCGCCGATCTCGCCTTCCAGCGCCGCCCGGGTCGCCGCCGCATCGGTCTGGATCTGGCTGATGTTGACCTGAGCAGCGGCAAGCGCGGTCTCGGCGTCTTCGATCTTCCCGACGACCTGCTCGGCCGGAACCCCGGCAACAGGCGTGCCGACGGGCGCACCGACCGTCGCATTGTCCTGCGGTTTGGCGCCGTTCGGATCCGCGATGTCGTCCCAGTTCACCAGCGATCCGAGCGGCTCGACCTTGCCGGCGGTGCTCATGCCCTCGACCGAGAGCGTCAACTTGCTGACGGTCGCGCCGACCTCGATGGAGAACTCTTTGAAGAAGCCATAGGCCGTGAGGGTTTCCATTCCCTCCTTGCCGATCCAGAGCGCGGGCGTGGCGCGCACCCCGGCGATACGGCTCGCAACCACGTCCAGCGCATCGGCGCGGAGCATGGCCTGCACGCTCATGCGCTTGGCCCAGGCGCGCTCGACAACCTGCACCTCGCCGAACTCGTCAGCTTCCTTGCGGCTGTAGTCGGTGATTCCGGCCTTGGGCGCTTCGATGGTGGAGCCGAGGCCCAGCAGTGTGCCGATCAGCAGGGTGCCGATCTCGACCTGACCGTTGCCGGTGACCGTCACCGTCACCTGATTCGCGGTCGTCGGCAGGTCGAGGAAGGTGACCGTGCCCGCAGCATTGGGCGCCATGGTCCGGTCATAGCCCGCCGTCTGAACGCGCACGGCACCGCCCTTTACATCGAGCAGCGCAACCGCGTTCAGATCGCCTGCCGCCAAGGTGACGCTGATCGAACCCGCTGCGGATGTGACGGAACCAAGGGCCTGGTCGAACATCGCCCATCGCTTCGTCGGGCCAACGTCGATCCACTTGCCCGACACGCCGACAGGGTCATTGCCCGTGTTGCCGGCGGCGGCGCTCTCATAGATCCGGTGTGTGGCGGCTTTGATGACCCGCGCGCCCAGAGCGTAGGTCGTCGATGCACTCCACTCCGGATAGTCGTTCTCTGCGACGCTGCTAGCGACAAGGCCTGCGCCCTGTATCTCCACCGGCTGCAGCAGTTGCAGGGTCGAGGCGTCCCCACCGGGCGCAGGATCACCGCCGGCATCGGCGACAGGCTCAGTCTCGGCCAATCCCTCGACCGTCAGTGTGCAGTAGCTGACCGGCGGCACAGAAAGGTCAATCTCGAAGTCTTTGTAGAAGCCGCGGAAGTTCAGCCACTCGAACCGATCGTCAGCCACCCACTGCGCGGGCGTAGCGCGGAGGTCGGCTAGCGTGCGTTGCAAGGCGTCGGCCTGGCCGAAGGGCACAACCAGTCGCACGGCCATGCGACGCGCGAACCCGCGCTCGACCACCGTGGTGACGCCGAAATCATCGGTGACCCGGCGGCTATAGTCGACGATGCTGATGGTCGGCGTCGCCTCGGTCTCGCCGAGGACGATCGTCCGACCGTCGTCCAGAACTACTTTCATGCCGCGCTCGCCACCGAGATCGCGTCGCCGTTCGGAGAGACATCTTCGATCCGGCGCGCGATCCGGTTGCTGGAACTGATCAGTGCCGCGTTACCGCTGTTCATGTCTGCACGCATCTGCGCCAACTCCGCTCTCAGGCTGCGCATCTCTGCCGCAGCGTCACTGCTCGCAGCGCTGTTCAAGGTCGGCTCCGTGCCGGCCGTCACAGCCGTGGAAGCGCTGACAGCCGAGGCCGACGGCGACCGACCGTCGAGGGCTTCGATGTACCCGTAGACGCCTTCCAGGGTGGCCGCCGTCTGCGCCCGGATCCGGTCCAGTTCCTGCCGGCTCGTGGCCGCGTTGCCCGCCGCCTCAAGAAGCGACTGGCTCAGATCGACCAGCCTGGACGCGGCCTCCTGATCGCCGCTCCGCGCCGCGTTGACGGCTGCGTTGAAGCGACCCTGCAAGGTCACGAAACTGGCTGCATCGTCGCCGCCGGTCAGGCCGCGTATCCGGTTCACTTCGTCCATGATGCTGGTGCCGACCGACTTCCACGCCTGACGCAGCTGCTCGGCTGCCGCCGTGGCCGCGTTCTGAGCTTCCGTCAGCTTCGCCTGCTCCTCCGCCGCATCTTCCAGGGCATAGAGCCGCTGCAGTTCGGCGCGCTGCGCATCGCTGGTGGCGTCACGCAGTTCCTTGGCGCGGGCGATGGCCTTCATCGTCGCGTCGTCGCCCTGCACCTCGGCAATGCGCGAGCGGATATCGTTGAGGGCGTCCTGCTCCTTGTTGAGCGCTTCCTGACGCTTAATCGTCAGCAGCTGCTCAAGCTGGGCGTATTCCGCAGCCGTGGCGCCCGCTTCGGCAAAGATGGTCCGCAGGCTGGCGAATTCCTTCTCCAGCCCTTCGACCTCATAGCCTACCGGATCGAGGTAGCTCTTCAACTCGGAGAACACGCCTTCGAAGCTGAGAGCCTTGTTGATCTGGGTTGCCAGATCGTCGCCCGCCTTCAGCAGGTTGTTCGTGGACTGGCGGATACCGTTGATGGCCCCGCGCTCGATCGCCATCTTCATGGCGTAGGCCACGGCGGCCTCGGCATCGTCATTGAAGTCGACGGCGCCCTTCTTCACCTTGAGCGAGGTTCCGCCCGTGTTGACCCGGTAGTCGCCATGGCGAACGCCCACGCTGATGTTGCCGAACTCGCCGATGGTACCGCCGAACTGGCGGGCGAGATCCTGCAGGCCGCCGAAGATGCTGTCGCCAGCGGCAAGAGCGGCCTTCTGCGAGGACTTGCTGTTGCCCGAGGTGCCCGAGACGCCCGCTGCCGACAGATCGACACGGCCCCACTTCACCTTCGTGAAGGCGCTGCCCAGCACGTTGCCGAGCACACCGCCGACGATCGATCCCAGCGGCCCCGCGAAATCACCCAACCCCTTGGCGATGCTTTCGAGGCCTTTGGACAGAGCCTTTTCACCCACCTTACCGCCGAGGGCGCCGCCGATGGCAGACCCAAGCTGTTCGGAGGTCGATTGCTTCCCGAACAGCGCCGAGCCTGCAGCCATGCCGATCCCGGCATTCTGAAGCAGCGGCTGAACCGCTTTGACGAACGCGCCATCCTTCTTGAAGATCTTGCTGACCTCGGCGCCGATGGTGCTGGCAATCTCCTCGTCCTTGTCGTTGCGCCCCTTCATGCCGAGGTTCAGGAGGTCGCCCAAAGGACCGCCCACCGAGCCCGTGTTTCCGGTGATGATGCCCAGGATTGCGCCGAGGCCTTCGCCCACCTTGCCGAGGTTGCCGAGAAGCCCGATGGTGTTGCGCAGCTGGTCGTTGTAGCGCTCGATGGCGACGGTCTGCTTTTTAATGCCATAGGCGGCATCGACCTGCGTCTTGTCGGCTTCTGCCTTGCGCATGATCGCGGCAGCCGCCTCCTTGTGGCCCAGCTTCAGCTCGTACGCGGCATCGGCTTCCGCACGCATCTGGATCGCGATCTTCGCATGCTCTTTGGCGATACGGGCCAGCTCGTCCTCCAGGGCGTCCCCCGAGAGGCCACGCAGCGCAGCGATGCGTGCCGCGCCAAGATCCCTCGTAAGGCGCGTTTCAAGCTTCACATCGTCGATGGAGCGGTTGATCTGTGCAGCCCGCTGGAGGTCTTCCGCTTCACGGCGCGCCTTATTGTCGGCGATCTGCGCTTTCGTCAGCGCGTCCAGCGCCTTTTTGGCCGCCTCGTAGCCCTGCTTGTCGCCCGCGGCTCCTGCTGCATTCATCGCAGTCAGGAGGCCGCGCTGCTCGGACATATTGGCGAGCGCCGTGCTGGCGTTCTCGGCGTCCAGCGTTCCAGCCTTCACTGCAGCGTTCACGAAGCTCTGGGCTTTCGCCTGATAGTTCAGGTCGGCAGCGGCGCGGGCGCCAGTAACAACCTGCTCGGCGGTGGCCTTCTGCAGCTGCTGGGCCACGTACTCAGCGACATCAGCTTGCTTCTTGATGCCCTGCGCCGTCGCTTCAGCCGTGATTTCCGCCTGCATGGCTGCGGCATCACTGACGCTGTAGGCGTCGGCGAGCTTGTACAGGCCAGCCACGAGGACTTCGGTGGCCACGCTCTCGCGGGCAAGCCGCTCCGCGCGGCGCTCTTCCGACGTCGGCCCGCGAGGCTTGTTGTCAGCCTCCCGCGCGGCATCGATCTCGGCAGCTTGCTGCCGCCTGAGGGTGGAGATCTGATTCTGAAGCTCCTGCCCAACTCTGCCTTCGGCAACCGCGCGCCTGCGAGCCTGCTCGATCAGCCCCTTGGGCCCTTCGTATTTCGCCCTGATGCGCTCCAACGCATCAGCTTGCTGCGTCCCAAGCTCCACCGAGAATTGCGATTGCGCGTTTACAACGTTTCGCTGAGCCCGGGCGATCGACGCATCGGCTTCTGCAATGCGCTTTTCGAGATCGGCGACTACCTGCTGGGACCGCTGCAGCTGTGAGAAGCCCAAATTCCCTTCCTTCGCGGCATTCGGCGAGCGCAGGTAGGAAGCATTGACCTTCTCCTGAGCCAGGGCTTCCTCAAGCAGGGCTTTCGTCTTGCTGCGGATCTTCTTCTCGTGCTCCAGGTTTGCCCCAGCCGCTTCATATGCACGCTGCGCCTCAGATTTGAGGTTCTCGACCACCTTTCCGAGTGCTTCTTCCTGGGCGATGATCGCCTCGGTAACCGCTATTTCTGTTTTCTCGAACTCCGCCTTAGCCGCGCGCGCAACCTGTGCCGCTTCAGCATTCTTTTTCAGCTTGTCTGTAGCATCCTCAGCCGCATCCGCTTCGTCCAGTAACTTCATGCCAAAGGTCACGGCCAAGCCAATCGCGGTGGTCACTGCGATACCCCAGGGCCCACCCATGAATCTTGCGAACCGACCAGCACCCTCCTGAGCGGAATTCATGCCAGCGGTTATATCCGGAAGCTGGATTGCGAGTGCCTGCACCAAGCCGGTGCCCGCCATTACCTGTTGGCCCACCTGGCTCATTTGGAGCGAGAAGTTGCGGGCACTGCCGGATGACTTGTTGAAGCTACTGCCGACATCATCAAGCACCTCGCCATTCCGCATCACGGACTGGGCATGGCTTTGAAGTGCGGTACGCGCCTGATCGGTGGCAGCAGCGTACTCGTGTTGGCGCAGCGCCCCGACGCGGAGCAGCTCATCCAGCACGTCCATCTGCTGATTGAAGCGTTGCTGCGCTGCGAACATCGGATCAAGCTGTGCTCGGACGTTTGCCGCTTGGGCCGCATACGCCGCCTGTTGGCGCGCCGCTTCCTGGGCAGCCTGCGCTGCTGCTTGAGCGGCCTGTGCGGCTTCCCGCTGAGCCTGAGCTTCCATTTGGGCAGCGACCGCAGCGACCTTCTGCTTGTCCGCCAGCAGTCCTGCCGCCGTGGCCGATTGCCTTATCGCCTCCACGTACTGCGCATGAGTGATGGCGCCCTGTTGCAGCGCTTTTTGCGCCAAGGCCACCTCCTGCCGGTACGCCTGCATGGACGCCCATGCTGGATCCAACCGCGCCTTCAGTGCAGCAACGTCCTTCGTGAACTGCTGTACACCAGCACCAGCGCCTCGGCCAATCGCCGCCAGGTTGTCATTCGCCGCCTTCGCGGAACGGCCGATGTCTGCAGAAGCGGCATTCACAGCGCGCTTACACTTGTCGAGGTCAGCTTGTAGCCGAGCCACCTCTGCCACGATCTCAATGGACAGGCGTCCCGCTGACCCGCCGGCTTGAATGCCTGCCATGCCCGACCTCCTAACTTAGTTGTTTGTCCGGTCTGCCCTGCTAGGCTGCCGCTTTTCGAAGGGGCTTAGCCATGCGTGCAACGTTGGTTTTCGGAATGTTGGGCGTGGCCACCCTTGTAAGCGGCTGCGAGGTCATGAACCCGTATCGCGAGGCAAAAGAGGCAGTCAGCCGAAACTTGAAAGATCCTGAGGCAACGCAATTCCGCGACGTTCGTACGTGCTTCAAGGATCCCGGTATTGTCATGGGGGAGTTCAACGGGAAGAACTCCTATGGCGCCTATGTCGGCTTCGCGTCCTTTTACTATGTGGACGGAAGAGTAGTGCTCGCCTCCGACGATGACTTCGGCCCTTTGACGAAGCGCTGCTACGGCGAAGACAACTGAGTGTCAGCGGCCTTTGGCGAGCGCCCCCATCAGCGCCTTGAACTGCTCGTCGACACGCTTGCGGGTTTCGGCCTGATCGGCCTGCACGCGCGGTTCAGGGCAGTTGGGCTTCCGCGCATCGAACTTCTGATTGAGGAAGGTCTTGGAGAGGCGTCGGATCGTCCGCGCCTCCCAGGGCGTAAGCTCGACGCCTGTTAACCGGGACCACGCCACCAGATCCGGCCAGCCTAGCGCTATTTCGCCGGCAGTCGGCCCAATCTCCAAGAACCAGTCGGTAAGATAGGGGGCGGGGTTCTCCGGTAGGACTGGGTCAACCTTCTCCGCCCTCATCTTGTCGAGGCGAGTTACCGGCTCGGGCGGCTTGCCCTTGCCGGTATGCTCTACCTCTGGCGCGGTGTTCAGCCAGGCGAGTTGTCGGACCCAGAGTTCGAGAGCGACTGCGACGCCTTCATAAAATTTTCCCAGTTGGTTGCGTCGGCCTCCATGTGATCGCGGATGAAGCCGAGCATGGGATCGGAATAGATCGCGCGGACAGTGTCCGCATCGCCGTGTACGCCATTCACCACAAGGCCGTTGAAGCGCTTGGTAATAGCGCAGAGGAACTCGATGGTATCCTCATCCTTGTAATCCAGCGTGGCTTCGAACTTGCCGTTGGCCTCGCGCGAGCGCTTGATCGCCTTGCGGCGGCGCAGGCCATCGGCAGCTTGCCAGATCTTGGTG
This sequence comes from Novosphingobium sp. HII-3, assembly GCF_002916655.1. Lineage (GTDB taxonomy): Bacteria > Pseudomonadota > Alphaproteobacteria > Sphingomonadales > Sphingomonadaceae > Novosphingobium > Novosphingobium panipatense. Next base: position 23,814 of record NZ_PPSM01000022.1, on the reverse strand, counting down.
GCGGGGCCGAACACGACGGCAGTGATGGGGTTGCCGGTGTCCGGGTCGATCATGGGCGAGCCGTCCGCGTTCTTGACGGGCAGGTCGCTGACATCGGCGACGCGCTTGGTGGTGATGTCGAGAGGCATTCTTCAACCTTTCAGGGAAGGGTGCCCCCGCTCGCGCCCTGACGCGAAACGGGGGCAGGAAACTCCTGCCGAAGCAGGGGTAAGGCTCAGGGGCGTAGTGGTGGATCAGCCGGCCGGCGCGTGAACGATGCCGTCGTTATCCTGGCTCACGATGGTCCATTCCAACGTGACCTGACGAGTGGCGATCGTATTCACATCGCCATAGCTGCGCGCCCCGCCCATCACGAGAGCGCGACCGTAAATGGTGCCGAGGCTGGGGTGCTCGAAAGCAATGGAGGCCGGATCGTCGGAGCGGCTGAGGGTATCCAGGAGATCCTGTCCGGCATCGTCCGGGTCGATGCCGACGGTAATGGTCTGGCTGCCGAGCGTATAGCCGCCTTTGGCCTTCGTTTCGCCGCGATTGGCGATGTTTCGCCACGAAACCACCTCGTAGACGCGCTCCGGCAGGTCGCCCAGATCGCTGACTTCGCCGACTTCGGTGAAGGCCAGAGCCTCGTATCCGGCCTGCGTGTAAGCGGCAGGCGCGGCTGCGGATACCGAGAACTTGGTCCCGGCGCTGGTGTATACGCTCATCGTTTTCTCCAAAGAAAACCCCGCCGAAACGAGGTGCTACATCGCCGGGATCGGCAATTCTGTTCAGTCAGACTTCGCAGCGGCCTTGGGTTCGGGCTTGGGCTTCGCTGGCGCGCGCTCAAAGCGTCCGGTTGGCTCAAGGTCGGTAAACTGCTGCAGCGGCATCGGCACGGCAGCGCCCTTTTCGTAGGTCTTGCCGTTCAAGGTCGTGCGGCGCTTGGCAATGGTGTCGATCATGTCAGCGGGCCTCTGTGTAGGTCGTGATGAAGTCCTGCGTGCCGCACCAGATCGATGGATCCTCGATCATGAAGTCGGGGCCGCGTGGTTCGGTGTGGATGGTCACGTTTTCGATGCCAGCGACTTGGACGTTGATGCGGTCCGCTGCCGCACGACGAACTGCGCGCTGGATCGCCTTCTGCTCCGGATAGTTGCTGGCCATGATGGTTACTTGGACCCGCTCGCGAACGTGCCGGGTGGCGCCGGGTGAAGGAAGGTTACGGTCGACGGCGGAGATGCTCTCCAGCATCAGCCGGGGAAGGCCACCCTCGAGAGGAAGCGGGCCGGCGCCAATGCTGTCAGCGGGCACCAGTGCGAGAAGCACTTCATCCGCGATCAGCGCTGTCCGGACTGCAGCAACGCCATCCATCAGGCGGCCTCGTCGAGCCCGGCGTCAATGTTATAGCCGGTCTTGCCTTCGACCACGGCGACGACCTTGGTACGGAAGGCCTCTACAGCGTCGGCCCCCTTCGCATCGAGGGCGGGACGCAAAAACGGATGCGCGGCGTGGCCCGGGTGCTGCAAGATGCCGGAAACGTAACGGTCGCCGATCTTCATCGGGCGGGCCGTGATCGTGCCCTTGCCGTCGAAGGACTTTCGGACGGCTACACTCCCCTGTCCAGCAGCTGTACGGGCGATTAGGTGAGGAGCAACGCCGTATTCAGCAAAGAAGCCAATGAACCCGTCGGGCTTCCGCTCATCAACATATATGCGGATGGAGTAGGTGCCGTCCTGGTTCTTCCTCGAAGAACCCTTTGTGATTGCCGCTGCCACTCTGGTTGACCAGCCGCTGGCAAGCAACTTCGCCTCTTTCAAGGGTGGGTTTGCAGCTGCGACGAGCCCCGACCGAACCGCCTGAGTTTCGATGCGCTTACCCAACGCGCCGAGGGTTGCGGCAATGTCCTTGCCGCCGCGAACGGGGAGGTTGCGGCTCATGCCTCTTGCCCTTCCGTGCTGAGTTCCTCCGCCATCATCTCCCACTCCTTGCGATGGCCCTTCATGGCAGGGCCGGAGACGATACGGAGGATCCGGCCGTCGATGTTGATCCGCATCGTGGAGGTGACGTTGATGCCGTCGAAGTAGTCCACGCGGATACGCGCGGGGCGGCGCTGGATGGAGATGTTCTGGTCGATGTTCTCAGCCCGGGACGGAAGCACGTCCTGCACCTCCGCCCATGCGTCCGAGATCTTCGTCCAGTCACCCTCTATCGTGGTGCCGTAGGTAGGATCCTTGGTGGTCTGCCGCGCCTCGAACACGATCAGCGTGTCTCGCTTGCCGCTGCTCATGAGAACACGCGGAAAGGTGAGAGCAGGCGCTGCACTGTCAGGGACATCGGCACATCGGCAGAGGTCGCACCAACAACAGCGGTTTCACGAAAGGCGTACAGGTCTCCGACCATCAGAAGGATGGCGGCCCGGATAGGCGCGGGCAACGTATCATAGCCCGCGGTCCAGCGGATACGCACCGTTTCGCCTGCAGCGCCCCGCCATGCCGCAGCGGGAAAAGAATGCGGCCACACCGGCCGGATCATCGCGCCGGAAAGCTCGTACTGGTCCGGGTCGAGCGTAGCCGCTTCCCCGGCGGCATCGACGTACTGAATGCTCTCGACCTCGACCGCGGGAGGGTAGGGCAAAGCGATCCAGCCGCAGGTTCCGAAGGCCGGATAGCGGATCTCGAGTGTTTGCCGGCCAAGTGCGCGACCGAGCCAGCCATCAGGTCCGTCGATGGTGCCAGTGGCCGCATCGATGTAGCTCAGGATGAGGTCGTCCTCAGCACTATGCCGCACGCGCAGGTGAGCCTTCGCCTCCTCAAGGGTGACGACAGGCTCCGGTGGCGTGACGACGATGGGGCGCATCAGGCGCTCTTGTTCGCCGGCTTCGGCTCAGCCTTGTTCTGCGGCTTTGGCGCAGGCTTGTTGGCGATGGGCTTGGGCTCGCTCTTTTGTTCAGCCACTTCTTCATCCTCCTTCACGTCATCCGGGTGAGCGTCGTCGCTCACGATTTCGACCAGCCCCACAGCCTTGAGCTCGGCCGCGCGGGCGCGGCTGACGATGTGTTCGGTGCCAGCGGCAACATTCTTGTCGACGTCCGCGCCTTCCTGACCGCAGTAGTCGCGCAAAACCTTGATCTTCATGGGGCTTCTCCTTTCCAGGGACCGAAGGGAGGCTGGCGCAGACGAATCCTTGCGCGGCGACGTGAGCGCCAGCCACCGTTCGGGCGGGATCTCTCCCGCCCTCCCGCGTCAGGGGGCGACGGTGAAGTCGGCGAACTCGCCGTAGATCAGCGCTTCGGGGCGGTAGACCGCGAGGCCGATCCGCTCCTCGGCGAGGATGGTCACGAGGTTCTTGATGAAGTTGTCGCGATCCTCGGTCGACAGTTCGACGGTGGCGTCTTCGCGGTCGAAATACTGGCAGGCGAGCTTGAACGCGCCGGTCAGGAATTTGTTGACGGTCATGGCCGGCGTTTCGACCACCGGAAGGCGCCAAAGGCGCGGCTGTGCGCCATCAGCGACATTGCCGATGATGTATTCGCCGATCTCGTTCTTGGTCGTCTCTGCCCGAGCCCAGTCAATCGGATTGAGCACGTGCCCGGTGGCCGGATATTCCGCCAGGACCGCCTGAAGCATTGCGTATCGCATCTGATCGAACATGTTTCCGGCCACCAGGCCACCCGGGGCGGCATAGGCAGTTGCCTGCGGGATCATGCCGAGCAGGTTCGTGCCGGTTCCGTCGCCCTTCAGTAGCTGAAGCTCTTCCGCATACGCGAGGCCGTACCGAAGCCGGCCATCGATGTAGCTTTCGAGCATGGGGGCATCGGCAAGGATCTGGCGCGATGCCTGAACCCAGTGCGCAATGGTGGCCACCGGAAGCGTTTTCAGGTCGAACTTCAGTTCCGACTGCGGCTTCTGCAGGGTTTCCCCGACGGTTGCTGCATTGTTCGTGAAGCCGGTTTCCTGGACGAACTGGATAGCGTTCGAGCTGGTTCGGCCGGGAGTGATGAGATCCCGTACGGTCATGCGGCGCTCCGGAGGGGCAACGATGCCATCGCGGCGGTCGGGGACGATCAAGTCGCCAGCCGATCCATTTGCGTCCGTGGTGAGCGACGTAATGATCGCCTTCGTGCCGAACTGCACAGTCCCCTTGGACGGTGCCCGGTCCATGAACGACTTCACATCCTCCGCCTCGACGAACATCCGCCCGACCGACTTGCGGTCGCTTTCACCTTCGCCGCTGCCTCGACGCGCGAGCTTCTGCTCGATCTCGGTCATGGTAGCGGACAGCTCGTTGAACTTCACAAGAGCCTCGTCGGCGCTTTGCTTGGCCTGCGCGCTGAGCGCCTCGCCCTTTTCCATCCGGCCCTTCGCGTCCTCGGCGAATTCCTTCACCTTGTCGGTCGCCGCCTTCAGATCGCGCGAAAGCTGCTTGATGTCGGGCTCACCGCCGTCGCCAGGCCCCTTACGGCCGAACTCGGGCGGTCGATATTCGGGAGCGACAACGCCGCCCACGGCAATGGCGGCCGCATGCGAGGCGGCCAGAATGGCATTGATCTTCATGGTGGTTACCTCAGAGCTTGGGCAGGTCGAAGCCTGCAATGGCGTCGGAAATGGATTTGATGTCGCCGGAGCCCGCGGACTCGCTCCGGAGCAGATGATCCAGGCCGTGGCTGGCGATCGCCGCAGCCTGCGTTTTCGAGAAAGGAAAAGCCTCGCGCAGTGCCTTCTCAAATTCGGGTTTGGTGGGAAGTTGGCCCCGTTCCAGCTTGAACTTCACGGCCTCGACGCGGGCATCGTCCTTCGCCGGGAAGGTGACGAGGCTTACCTCGACGAGATCAAGCTTGATGAGCGTACGGACGCCGGTCTTCTCGTCATAGCTCGCCTGGCGCACCCAGTAGCCGATCGACAAGCCGGTAACGGCACCCGCTTTGAGCAAGGCATGCGCTTCTCGTGCCTGCGCCACGTCATCCTTGAGCAAGCGACCCTTGACCTTAAGGCCGTGACCATCCTCCTCGAGGAAATCGTAGACACCAATCGGCTCCGCCGTGCGGTGCTGCCACAGCACAGGGACTATGCGGCCCTTGGCTTTGAGCTCGTCCAGGCTCTCGAGGAAGGCGCCCTTCGCAACGACTTCGCCGTAGCTGTCCGGGTCGCCGCCGAAGACGGAGCCGTATCCTTCGAACGAGCCGTCTTCGGCGACATCGCTGGCCTTGATCGACAGGCTGAAGTCGCGGACCTTCAGCTGACCATGCTTGTGGTGCATCAGCATCACGCGTCTTCCTTCTGCTTCAATGAGGGCAGTCCTTCGGGGAACAGCCAATCCATCATCGATTGCTTGGCCTGCTCACCGCCGGTGCTGGTGATTTCGCCGAGCTTGCCGGCAGGGATCATGTTGGACTGGATCGTAAGCTCGTCGCCGCCAGGCAGTGGCGGGAGGTTTTCGAGGCGGCGCACCTCGTTGCGGGTCATGATCCCGTTCTGCACCATCTGGGCGTAGAAAGCCGCACGAGCGGCGCTGTCCGCGCGAAGCAGGCCCTCAAGATTGATCTCTACCGTGACAGTGAGCCGCTCGGCGGGAGTAAGCAGCTGCTTCATCACTGCCTGCTCGATGCGCTTGATGCGCTCGCGCAGACCGAACATCAGCCATCCAAGCGTCTGATTCTCGATGCTACTGCCGAGCTGGCTGTTACCGGCGGTGTGTCCGATCATGTGGGGTGGCACACCGAACCACCTGCAGCCATCTTCGACAGAGAATTGACGGCTCTCGACCATTTGGGCGTCGCCAAGGTTCATCTGGATGGATTGCCAGCCGAGGCCCGCCTCAAGGACCATGGGCTTGCCATTGTTCTCGCCCATGAATGGATCGACAACGTACTTGTAGATGTCGTCACGCTGTTCTTTGTTCAGCGTCCGATCGTCCTTCGTCGTCAAGACACCTGATGGACGCAGGCCATTCTTGTAGATCTGTGCTGCCGCTTCGTCCGTGGCCATGGCGAGGCCGAAGGAGTGCCGGCCGAAGGCGAGAGTGGACAGTCCCCCTAGCGGCGACCCCCCGAAGCCACGAATGTGGAACATTTCATCCTGGCCGACGTCGGAAACCTTACCTCCGTCAGTATACCGGTAACGAATTGAGCCATCAGCAGCGCGGCGGACCTGCACTGCCTCAGGGCGTAGCGGCGTCAGGGCGGTGATAACCCCGCTACGGCTACGCCGCGTGATGCGGGCAAAGGCGTTTCCCCAAAGCTCCAGGCTCACGCACATGAACTGCCAGAAGTCGAGTGCCGTCTGATCAGCGTTAGGGCTGTCGTGAAGCAACCCGTAAAGAGGGTGCGCCTTGTAGATGCCCCGGCTTCCGTTCGGCCCATCCTGGTAAACCATCATCGGCAGGGATGAGATAGTGCCTGACACCAGCCGCACACATGCCCAGACAGTCGAGAGCGTCAGCGCGTTCGTGGCATTGACGGTTTTCCCGGAGTAGGACGGCGCACCAAAGACACCCTTCCATGCGGACGGGCTGAGCAGAGAGAGGGCTGTGCGTAGGCCGCGCATCATCTTGCGGCCAAAGGCGAACCTCATGCCGCCCGCGCTTTCATTGCTGCGAGATAGTCATCCATGCCGCCACCTGATCCTTCTGGGTTTCGGGTCATCAGCATGACCGCATCAAACGACGCGATAAGCGGGTCGATCTTGGCTTTTCCGGCCACTTGCTTCGTGATCAGCACCGCGTTGCCCCGCTGCTCGGACTTCGCATTGCCGACGCACCACGCCATCAAGCGCTGGCCAGCATGAAGAAGCGTTCCGTCCTTCAGTTTGCGTTCCATGCCCCAGACCGCGCCTGAGAGGCGAAACCCCTGGCTGATTGCCAGCATCTGATCGGCCGTGAACCCTCGACCTGCCAGTTCGTCGACCAGCGCGGTGATGCCCTGAGGGTCAAGCCCGATAGCCGCCTGCTTTGGAAGCAGGCCAGCATCCCTCACGCGCTCCAGAATGTCCGCGACCTCGACCAGATCCTGGGTGGGGCTGGTGCACTTGATCAGCGTGCCCTCAGCGATGAAGTCGTTGAGGTTACTGACGATATCCTTACGTCGCTCGAATACATCCAGCTGCGCCCATGCGCGGCACCAGAGGAGCCACTGCTTCGTGTCGCGGTGCCGCCCCAGGAGCGCTAAACCAAGAAGGTCGTCGAGGCCGCCGCCGTCCCCGCCAGCTACGATTACCTCGCAGATCTCAAGCATATGCTCGAGCGTGCCATCCCACAGGCTGCGGGGCGCTTTGGCTTGCTCCCAATACGTGGCGCCTATCCAGGCATCGTGCCGAAGGCCGACGCCGATTTCGACGTTCAAGTGCTTGGCGTAAAAAACCTGCTTGGTGCCGTCCTCGGCGTTGTCGACCTGTCGGAACTCGCTTTCGAGCCACTTCTGGCTTACCGACCGCCCAAGGTTCGGGTTCGTGATGTAGAAGTTTGCCGGATTGAGGTGCTCGTTTGCGGCGAGCATCTCTTCCGGGAACTCATAGAGAACCGGAAGGAACTCGCGATCCTCTACAACGCCGTCCCGAACGTCCCTGGCGTAAGCCAGCATCTCCTTGAACACACCGGCCGGGGGCTCGTCTGACTGCGTCGTCAGAAAGAGCGTGTAACCCTCGGGACGGGAGACCTGGCCACCCGATGCCTCCCGAAGCATGGCGTCAGCGGTCGCTTTCTTGCCGAAAAGCCAGAGCTCGTCGACCAGAACCCGGCTAGCCTTCTTTCCCGACACCGTGGCGCTGTCCGCAGCAACCACCTTCAAGGTCGCCTTCGTGTTCCGGTTGGTGATGAGCCGAATGTGCTCTTGGATATGAAGCAGGTCGTTCAGCTCGTCGTCGTTCCGGATCATGTCGCAGGCGGGCTTGAAGCTGTTGCCTGCGACTTCGATGGTCGGCGCGAGGATCAGGTTCTCGTCGGACGGTCGCCAGCCGCAGATAAGCTCCGTGAGCATGATCCCGGCAGCGATCGTCGACTTCGTGTTCTTCTTGGAGACGAGCAGGAGGCCCTTGCGGATCATTTGCTCGCCGGTTTCGGGGTCGTAAGCCCCGAATATGGCCGCTGCGAAGTCCAACAGCCACTCGCCGGCCGTCTCGCCAATCGTCCAATGCTCGTCCGTGGCCGGGTTGATGCCCAGATCGACGATCTTGAGCGACGTAAAAACCGCCATTTTAGCCTCGGCGGAGGCCGGAAAAAGCGGCGAAAACGGTATCAGTGATCTGCGTTCGCGGATCCGGCGCTTCCAATCAAGGCACGCCGTGGACCAGGTAACCACTTACTTGACGGCTTTCAGCGTTGGAGGGCCAAGCGCAGCGAAGCGAGCACCGCCTCCGACCGCCCTCGCTTTCTCCTGCTGCGCCGCTTTCTTGCCCTGGGGCGCCGATGCTTCGTTCAACGTCTTCAGTGCGAGCGCCAGTGTCTTCATCGTGTTCGCGCGGCTGGGCAGGCTCAGCGCCTTCATCATCGCATCGCGCCTGGCGTCATCGACGTCGTCTTCCGTCGCCGAGATGATCAGGTCTTCAAGCTCCCCGCGGCGGCTGGTGACCACGTCGAGCTCGTCGAGCATGCGGCCAACCAGACTGCGGCCGTCATCCGCGATCGATCCGGGCTCGCGAGGCTTATCGGGGTCCGAGGCCGGCGGCGGGGGCGGCGCGCGCTCCGGTTCGCGGCGGTTCGCGGTGCGAACCTTGCGTACCCACCCCTCGGCCTTCGCCTTCTTCCTAATAGCCGTGTCTGAAATCTCATGACGATCAGCTATTTCGCGGATCGAGTCTTCGCCAGCCAAGTACTCGACCTCGATACGAGGCCAGTTGATAGTAGTTTTGCGTGCCGCCATCGGGCTTTACCTCCGGCGAAAAGTTCGCACTCTGGGCTTCTCCAGCAGGATTTTTTCTCCGCGTGGGAGCGATACCGGTACAGAGGACCATCCGGCCCCTGAGTTTCAACCCACCCCCCGGGTCAGCGGGCCGTGATCGTCATGCCGTGCTCGATCAACCAGTTGGCTGCCCGCTCGGCTGCTGTGATGCGCCCGTCGACATGCTCCTCGCTCGGCCTGTCTTTGATGAGGCCGGTCGAGATGCCAATGACAGCGATCGTCGTTGCCGGACCTAACCACCAGCGCGTGCGCACATGTAGCGTCACATCGATCCTTGCCATCGCGACCTCCTAACTCAGCGGAATGCGCCGCGCTCCTCGCGCTGCTTCAGGCGGTCATGACAGGGCTTGCACAGGGTCCAGAGATTGCTCTCATCCCAGAACAGCGCCTCATCGCCTCGGTGCGGTGTCCTGTGGTCCGCCACCAGCTGCGACGTGTTGCCTTCCAGGCGCCCGCATCCGGGCCACTGGCAGGTGAACATGTCGCGGGCGAAGATGGCGAGGCGCAGGGCCTTCCATCGTGCCGTGTTGTACCACTTGCGCCATGGCGAGTAGACGTTGCGTTGCGCGCTCTCGCTGCGCTCAACCGGCGGTAGCGCTCCGAGGCCTGGCTTCAATGTGGAGAGACGGCCGCCCAATGCTTTGAGCTTTGCCATGAAGCACCTGTATTCTGGAGCGGCAAGTCAGGACCGAACCGACACCACCAGCGTGGAAGCCTAAGGCCCTTCCGTTGGACGATAGCCGCTCGGTTATGCTAATTGCGCCGGATGGACAGCATACCCAGCACGAAATGCCTGCAATGCGGCGAGAACAAGCCAGACATTGGAACAGACCCGACCTGGGTAATCTGTGGTGCCTGCGGTACTCAAATGATCTCGAAGGAAATGTGGAACCAGTCCAGCAACGACACTCTGCGACAGAAGACGGAGATCAAGTCAGAGCTGGACGACTTCCTTTCGTCCCGTAGAACCCGATAGGAAAAGCAACGCCCGCTCACCTTCCGGCTGCGGGCGCGTTGATTTCCAACCATATCAAGTTGCACTCATTTCGTGCCCAATGCAAGCCCCATCTTTTTGTCACTCTAGGTAACATTATGCTTGACCATGCTGTTACCTAGAGTTACATAAAGCGCATGAAGCCGATCCAGTACGCCCGCACCGCTCTTAAGACGCTCCGCTCGATGCCTGCGCCGACAGCCAAGCGGATCGTCACGAAGGTTGAGGCCTATGCTGCGGACCCGGCGTCGCAGGCGAACAATGTTAAGGCACTCAAGGGCAGTGACGACATCCGCCTTCGGGTCGGCGATTGGCGCGTGATCATGAACGATGGCGTCGTTCTGACGGTTACGAAGATCGGCTCTCGCGGCAGCGTGTATGAGTGATGGAGGCCCACATGGGTGAGATGGTTACAATCCCGATTGAAGAATACACTGCCTTGCAGGAGGCCAAGGAAGACCTTGCCGACATCGTCGCATCCGAACGGGTGAAGGCAGCGGTTGCTCGCGGGGATGATGAATACGTCCCCGCCGCTCTGGTCAAGCGTATCCTTGACGGCGAAAGCCCGGTGCGCGTGTGGCGTGAGCATCGCGGACTGACACAGGTCGCGCTCTCCGATGCCTCCGGCGTGAACCGTGGCATGATCGCGCAGATTGAGGGCGGCACCAAAGCTGGGTCAGTGCAGACGTTGAAGGCCCTGGCTGATAGCCTCGGCGTGACGGTAGACGATCTCATCTGACGCCAGATCGCCGGGCCCACATTGGCTCGGTAGCCTTCATCAGCAGCTCGAGCCCTTGGAAAAACTCGTCCCGGATGATCTGTCGGTGAGTACCAGACTTGGGCACCAGCTTGACGACGGTGCGAGGCTTCCGCTTGCCTTTGCCGATATCGATCCAATCCACCTCTCGGCTTCCGAAACGCTTCATGGCTGCCTCAGAAAAGGTCAAGTCCATGAGCGCAACGTCGCGCATGGTGTGCAGCAGCATCCCCAACTGCCCCTCGATGGCGCGCAGTCTTGCGGCGCCGAACGCCCTCGCCTCTATCGCGCCGAATGCGCTATCGAAACCGCCAGCGCCGCGCGGTCGAACATCTAGACCGCTCTTGAGGATTGATCTCTCGCTTTCGTCAAACGCAGCACGATAGCACCGCAGGGCCTTCAGCTGCTCGGTCCCCAGCCCCTCTATCGTCTCGAAGCGCGGACGCTTGCGATACGCCTTACCGATCGTGACCCGGCCTTTGCCTGTCACGTCCACGATGTCTTCCTCCACGTAATGTGCATGGGCCTGCTGCTCGATGGTCGGCCCTGCCCCAGCCGCCTTCTTCGGCCGGGAAGCTGATTGCTGCGCCTTGTCGGTGCGGGCCCGGGTCTGGGCGGCGATAGCGGCGATGGTGTCAGTCTTGGGCATTGGCATTATCCAGGTCTCGCGCAAGCCGGCGCAGTTGATGTTCGATCTCAGAGCGGTTTTCGAAGAAGCGTTGGGGGTTGTTCCAGTCTGGACGTAAGCGGCCGACCTCCCAGGCGAGGTCCCGCAGGATCGCACCGAGGAGCGTGGCCTTCATTCCTTCGGCGGCCAGACGAAGATTTCGAATTGATCGGTGAGTGTCGACGTCGGGAGCCCTAGGGCGCGCAAGCGGCTGTTCTCTCCATGGAGACGGGACACTGCCGTCTCGGCTCGAGGCGCGTCGGCCCATGGACTGATGTCGGTGGTTGTGCCGTAGCGCCACTCGTGAAGGTCCAAAGGGAGCGCCGCCGGCTCGCCCCGGGCGATGGTAGCGCCCTGCTGGAACCCGCGACGATAGGAGCGCTCGGCAGCACGAGCCATCAGACGGGTCAACTCAAGAAGGTCGTCTTTTGGGAGTTCCTTAAGGAAGGCCAAGTCGAGGTCTGTGGTGATATCGTAGGAGGTACGTTGATTGGTCATCGCGGATCTCCAGCAGTGGCACGGGCGTGTGCGGCCTCATCCTGGCGACGGCGCGCCCTTTCAGCGGTGGCGACAGGATCGGAAAGCGCGGCCTCCATGCGTTGCAGCCGCTCGATCTGCTGCGTACGTTCGGCGAGCAGCGGTTCTGCGGCCCTCCGGATTTCACCTACGGAAGGCATGAAGCCGTGTGACGCGGACCGAATCGCTTGATCGATTGAGAATGCCAAGAGGTCGTGAGGCAAGTCGATGAGCAGCCGCGTCATCTCATCGTTCCAAACTGTGAACGCTCGATCATCGACTTCTCGGGTCGGGTTAAAAAGCACGAAGAATGACGCCAAACGCTGCGCAAGCCAGCTTCGTCGCGCCGGGAGGTTGGCCGCCACGAGGTCCGAGCAGATTTCAGACACGCGATGCTCAAGCCCAACATGGTGCAGCGCGTCGAGCGCGCGTTCTGGCCTCCAGGCAGGACCGCCGTCGAAGATGAATTCCGTGGGCGTATCAGTCAGCGCCGCGGCTACCGTGGGCGGCAAGGATGCCACCAATGGGGCTCCGGGGAATGCGACCTCCGCCCCGATGGACGGCACCGTGATGTGTTTGTCCGTCATGGTCGTAGTTTCCTTCAAGAATTTTCGTGAGGTTCTTGGGCTCGAGCAGCCAATCCAGCTCAGCCTTCCAGTCGGTCTTGTCGCCCCGTAGCAGTGGCGAGCCCTCGACGGACTTCAAGCAACGGTCCCAAGCAGGCAGGCCGCCGATCTCCTTCAGCCGCTTCGTGAGCTTGACGCGCCGCGGTGGCGTTAAGGCCAGCGCTCGCGTATTCGGCCGAATGCGAGAACGAAGGCTCTGCCAACGGTCAAAGGCAATATCGGCATCATCCGGTTGTTCGAGCACCGCAGGCAGGAACTCAGGTGGCGGCTCCGTCGCAGGTCGGTCAGCATCGCTGATCGACGAGACCGAAGGTCTCTCTTCCTTCCTCCCTTCCTCCCTTCCTCCCTTCTGCGGAGCGATTTCCCCACCAGTTCCGAACTGATTCCCCACCGGTTCGGAAATCTGATCATTTGAGGCGCTTCCGCTTCCACACCAGGTGCGAACTTGGGGTGTGTCAGGGCAGAAGAATGAAGGCTTTTTAGGACGTTGAAACTTGCAGAAGTTCCGAACCGCTCCGTAACTCGCGCCGTCCACCTCGTACTTAAGGATGCACTGGTTCTCGACCAGTTCGGCCATTATCGCGTCCATATCGACATTGTCGGCGGGCAGTACGCGCATTTTAAGGCGCAACGGCCTCCACTCAAAGCGCCCGCCATCGTCGCACTCGTTCCACAAGCCGATGAATAGCAAGCGAGCTATCGGCGAGAGGCATACGAAGTTCTCGTCGGTCCAAAGGCCGGGATGGACAGATCTGATGCGGGACATCAGAATCCCTCCTGCCGGTAGAAGTCGCTGTTGCGCACGGCTTGATTGCGCCCGAAGAACCAAGGCTTACGTTTGCACAGGGCTCCCTGCCGGTTCTTCGCGGAGTAAATCTCCATCTTGTCCTTGGCCGCGCGCATATCTTCCTCCCACTTCGGCCGGCGTTTTGCGTCGGTAGGGTCGGGTTCGCTGCGCTCGAGGTAGTACTGGTCGCGGTAAACGAAGATGACGATATCAGCGTCCTGCTCGAGTGTGCCGCTGTCGCGAAGGTCGGACAGTTGCGGGTGCTTGTCCTCGCGCTGTTCAACGCCTCGGCTGAGCTGAGACAAGACAATGATCGGGATGCGATTACTGCGAGCGGCTTGCTTGATCGACTGGCTGATCAGGGACACTTCCTGCTCACGGTTAACACGCCCGGGAGGCGGATCAATCAACCCCAGATAGTCGATGATCACCAGTTCCAGCTTGTGACCTCGCCGCTCGAATTGTCGCGCTTGCTGGCGAATGACGAGGTTAATCTGATCGGCGCCAAACTTCTCGGGGTCGATAATGACCAGCGGCCAGTCTGCCACCTCATTCTCGATACCGCGCAGAAGCGCCTTGTCCCGCGCATTCAGGGTGCCTTCGCGGATCTCCTGCATACCGCCCTCGCCTCCCGCTTCGGCCAGCAGGTCTGCTTGGATCCGGGGCATCAACTCGACGATATCCATTTCGCGGCTGACGTAGAGGACTCCGTGGCCCGCTTGAGCCGCGCGACGCGCTACACTGAGGGTCATTGCAGTTTTGCCCATGCTGGGGCGTCCGCCGACAAGTATGTAGGTGCCTGGGCGCATTCCCCTGGTCACGTCGTCCCAATCCTGCAGACCGTTGAGCCGAACGCCGGCAGCAATAGTGCCGTTCTGGATGTCATCGATGCGGTCGTTCGCAGCGCGGAAAGCTTCGCCCAACGTGTAGGTACGGGAATTCATTCCCGGAGTCGCTTCGAGCGGAACCTCGCCTTGAGCCGCAACAGCATCAATCGGCATCGAGAGGTCGCCGCAGGCACCTGCCGCTGATGTGAAGCGGGCCTGCATCCTCCGGCGCACAGCGAGGTCAGCGATCTGCTCTGCTAGTTCACGAGGTGCAATAAGCCCCTGACCGTCAGCTGTGAGCCGCGCCAGATATCGCACACCTCCCAACCGCTTCATCCCTTCGTCATCATCGAACCGGGGCTTCAACAAAACAGGGGTGACGGGCTTCCCGGCACCATGGCATTCAACGATCGCGGCATACAGGCGCTCGTGCACGGGCTCATAGAAGTCGGCGGCTTGAAGGCGCTCGACCACGAGATCTATGATGCCAGGATCACCCTGCATCAGGGCGCCTAGCAAGGCCGCTTCAGCCTCGACGTTCCCCAACATATCAATCGCCCCCGGCGGCGAAGAAGTCGTTCGGCTGAACCTTGCCTTCTGTGGCACGACCTATCGCTGCCATAAGATGCGGTCGGGGAACCCGCTTGCGAGCGACATACTTCGCGATCACGCCCGCATTGGCCGCACCGATACGCTTGGCGAATTCGTCGTAGGTCAAGCCCGCCTCGACGAGATAATCCTTTAGCTGCATTTCCCGATCATATGTCCAATCAGGACATGCCGCAATGGAGTCTTTTGTCCATTTTGTGCACTTTTTCTTAATATCCGAAACGGATAAAAGAGCGCATCTGATAAGGGAAATTTGATGTCCAACCTGAGCGAAGCTATCCCAAACCGTGTGCGTGCGCTGCGAGCCGAGCGCGGTTGGTCGCTGGCGGAGTTGGCTGAACGGGCTGGCACCACTGCGTCGCAGATTATGAAGCTGGAGAAATCACAGCGCCGCCTTGATCTCAACTGGATCGAGCGCCTTGCCTGCGCTTTCGAAATCTCCAGCACCGAATTAATGAGTGGCCAGGAAGAAAATCTTCCTACGAACCCATTCCTGATCCCGCTTGTGGGCGAGATAGCTGCCGGCAACTGGCGCGAGGCAATTCAGCATCACGAGCACATGATCTTCCCGCCCGTCGAAGGTCTGAGCAAGGCGGCCTTTGCACTTCGCACTAGGGGCGACAGCATGGATCGCATCATTCCTGATGGGGGATACGTTGTAATTGATCCAGGTGAAGCGGATCTCCGCGAAGGCAAGGTTTACGCGGTGATGAACTCCGAAGGGGAAACGACGATCAAGATGTTCCGTTCGGACCCGGCCCGGTTAGAGCCTTGCTCCAGCAACCCGGACCACCAGCCGATCAGCCTTGGCCGCGAGCAATTCACTGTGATCGGAATGGCAAAGGGCGCATTTGTCCCGCTGTAGCCAATTTCCAATGTGGACATAAACTGCATTGACAGAATTTCCGGATTGGACATACCTTAAGGGCATCGGAGACGATCGCCCTCGGGCCGCTGACCCTCCGCTTCGTAGGTAGGGAAACGCGCTCGGCCGCCGGTTACTCGGGCCAGCCTCCGCCAACCTCCTGCGAAACAATTGCAGGAGATCTAGATGGCCCGCCATCCAACCTTTGAGCGATTTCGCTCGCCTATTTTCCGCGGCGCCGACTTCAGCGTCTCGATCACGTCGCCGCAGGATATTGTCGACGACCTGATGGAGCGCGGAGAGGAGAGCTACGACCTCCTCACGCACGTAGTCGACATCGTTTCCGATCAAATTCTTCAACCGGCCATGGACCGGGGCGAAAAGGCTATTAGTGCCGCCGAGACGGTGATGACCCTCGTCCGATCAGTTCGCCGCCAAGTCGAAGTTGCAGGCGGCGCGCTGGACGCGGTTTACTCGGCACTGCCGCGCAACCCCAAGTTCGCGAAGCCGGCGGAAGGCGCCAGCGCTCCGACCCTTGAGCGCCGTGCCCGTGAAGACACGACAGTCCTCCGCGAGGCAGTCCGACTTCTCCGGGCGCGCGACGCTTGGCGCAAGGCCGTGAAGGCCTGGCGCGATGCGGACGCGGTCGATCTGAAGCTCCTTCCTGAGGACAAGCAAGACGCAGCGCTCACGGCCACCTGGGAGGCCTTAAACGCTCTTGTAGGCACCCGCGCACCAGACCTCGCCGCCTTCGCGGAGAAGATGCGGATCATCCAAGAAACCGAAACGGTAGTCGCGAACGGCTACTACGACGACCTCTTGTCTGACGTTGAAGCCCTTCGCAGCGCTCCCGCACTTCCCGTCATGGAGGTCTGAGCCATGACCTTCCAACTCAAGGTCCATGAGGCAGCAACAGGCGATGCCGCGCGCGTTGCCTACCACCTCCCCGCGTTGCCCCACGGCGTCAGCCGCGTACTTTACGAGCACATTGAGGCCTACACAAAGGCGGTTCGCAATGGCCCCGATGAGTCTGAAGATGTCACTTTTGCAGCGCTGAAAGCGCATCAAGCCACGGGCCTCCCGGACGTGATCGCGAAGGTCGTCTACCAGCTTCACTTCGAGCATCGTGGCCTCAGCGACGACGGCGAGCTCATCATCACCGAAAGCTCAGACGCTGACTCAGCCGCCATAGAGCTGGCGATAACGGTCCTCGGAGAACTGTACTCTCAGGTGCCGCGCGATTGGGACGCGGCGATGCGCGAATATCGCGCCACGCTGCTGGCCGAGCACGACTTCGACAAGCGCGTGTGGACGCCTGGTTACGAATCAGGGGCTGCCGGTGGGAAGGGAAATTCTCCCGAGGTTGAGGCAGAAATTGAGCGTTTGATGGACGTCCGCGGCGCCGCTGAGAGCACGCTGCTGGACATACCGTCTGAGACGCTTGAGCAGTTCGCCACCAAGTACCTGATCTGCTTCGACTGCGATCGAGACATGAACTCCTACGAGGACATGCTCCTCGCCGAGGCCAAGCGTCTTATCGGCATCCCGGACGACCCCGCCCGCAACTACGTCGAAGCCCTGCTCGCCGTCACCGAACAACGCAACGAGAAGGATGCATGATCATGCGCATTTCTCAGCCGGATCTCACCGCCAATAATCTCAGCCCCGCCATGTCTTTCACCTTCGCCGTCTGGCGCGCAGCGTGGCTCGCGCAGTGCGACTATGACGTGTCGGACGCTTACACCGACGAGCGGGGTCAAGTCATTTCCGATGCTGCCGACGATGCGCTGCTGGCGATTTTCAGGGTTCCTTGCAAAACCGCCGGTGACTTTCTGGTCAAGGGTTATGCGAACCTACTTTGGCATACACACCACACCTTTACCCGCGAAGCTCGGAGCGAGGGGACGGGGAGCTGGTTCGACGTCAACTTGCTCCAGATCGACAGCGATAGCACCGTAACAGACACCTACTATCGTTCCTTCTATCACGATCTGGACCTCACCGATCTCGGCGCCTGTCTACTCGCCCTCGGTCGTGTCGACTTTGATGCGGCGGCATGGATCAGCCGGGCCGAAGTGATCGGGATGAGCGTCACGCTCATGATCAAGCCCAACGGTCACCGAGGCTTGGCCTTCGGTATGATCGACAGCGACGACGAGCGACTGCAGCGCGAGCAAGCCCGATTGCAGCGCATACTCGCCACTGATCACCGGAAGCGGTGGGCCGAGGTCACAGATTTCATTGCAGTCAACCGTCCGGACCTGATCTGCCAACAGGGCCAGTCTGCCCAGGCGGTGCCGGCATGACGTTCCAACCGATCAATATTCCCGCCGTCCCTCCCGGCGGGAAGGCCAGCAACGGCGGGGTACAATGCCCCCCGGCTCCGCCGTTGCTGGCTGAATCCTGGCTGCTGGCCTGGGGCCGGATCGGTGGCGCCGTGACAGTAGGCGCAGACAGCTCGCTCCAGCCCTGGTTCCATCCGGAGATCGGCTGCGAAGACGAGGAGTGCGCCACAGTTCTCCTTGCCGAACTGCTCGACACGCCCGGGCTGCCAGCCGCCGTGCGGATCGTGATTGCCACCGGTGTTCGGCAGAAGGCTCGCCGGCATCGGCCCTGGCGCAGGAGGGCTGCATGAGCGGCGCACAACCGACAGTAGTTTCATGGCTCAACAAGGGCCGGAACGACATTGCCGAATGGATCAAACCGAAGATGGTAGGTCGCCGCGACGCAAACGGCACCTTCATGATCCACACTCGGGTCGGCGAGGATAAGGTTCAGGCTCGAGTTCTTATCGGCCACATTGTGATCGACCGAAAGGGCGTCCTTTACACCTGCCCGCCTGCTGAGGCGCGCGCCTTGCTGACCGAGCTGGATGAGAAGGACAGCCGTGCATATGCATCGCTGCCGAAGACCGTAGGGCATCCACATGCCCGCCGGGCAGAAGCCGACGTGGCGCCCCGCGCAGACGATACGGATGACATTTCCCGGCGCATCCGCGCCCTGGATCCAAAGTCGGCAGAAACACTCAGGAACTCACCTTCAAACCCGCAGAAAACTACGGTTTTCACCCCGGATTCGAAGAGTAAGGAACTCGTTCTCCCCGCGGCGGCTGGGAAACCTGGCAGCACCGCCCAGAAACCGCAGAAATCCACCACTTCTACCCGGCTGGACGACGTGAAGAGCAGCACCCCCAGGAAGTGGCCTGCGGCGAAGGGGAACCCACCTTCTGTCGAGAACCGGAACCCTGCAGAACTGCATCTGGATGACAGCTACCAGCGGTCCACTGACAATGGTGCAAGCAAAGCGCTGATCCGTCGGATTGCAAATGGCTGGGACTGGCGCATGTGCCTGCCGCTCGTAGTGTCCAAGCGGGACGACGGTACGCTCTGGGTAATCGACGGACAGCACCGCTTAGCGGCAGCCAAGCTGCGCGGCGACATCGCCTTTCTGCCGTGCTGCGTTGGCGTCTATGGCAGCGTCGCAGACGAGGCAGCGATGTTCGTCGCCATGAACCGGGCACGTAAGCCGATGAACCGGCTGGACGACTTCCACGCCGCGTTAGCCGGGGGCGAGCCGGAAGCGCTGCAGATCAAACAGCTTGTTACCGACGCAGGCTTCACCGTGTCACGCAAAACCGGCTCACAGAGTTGGGTGCCGGGTGAAGTGGCCTTCACCAGCGCCATCGCCAAGGTGCTGCGTAAACACGGCGGCGAGGTCTGCGCCTCAGCATTGCGGACGATGGCGGAGGCGTTCCCGGGCGAAGTCCTGAACGCAGGCGCCAGCATGTTCACAGCGCTTACCAAGCTCTCCCTCAATCCGCCGGAGGGATACGACCCGGACCGCATGTTTCGCGCACTGCTGACCCGCAGCCAGAAGGAATGGGCAAGTTTCCTCAGCGCCACCAAGGGCGGCGGAGACGACCGAGCGGCCCAACTCAAGGAGGTTTTGCTGATGGCCTACGACGAAGTCCCGGCTTCGGAGGCTGCTGGATGACCGGCCGCGAGAACGAACTGCTCGCCAGTGAGCAGATGCGCGACCGTATCGCCGATTGGCTGGCCGAAGAGGCGGCAGATCGAATCGACCGCGGGAGTTCGGGGCAGAAGGCTCGAAACCTCCTTCTTTTCCTCGAGCGGCGCGTCCGCTCCCTGCCCGGCCGCCTCGCTCAACCCGGCGAACTCGATGCCCTGACCGAACGCCCACGAAGGAACGAACGATGACACAGAGCGCCCTTCTCAGCTTGGCGCTGATCTCGACCGTTTGGCTCGGTTGGATCGGCTGCTCCCTCTCCAGCATCGCAGAAGACATTCGCGCGCTGCGCAAACTTGCAAGGAAAGAACCATGAACACCACGCCGCCGCCGATGGATGGTCGATGGATCCTCGCCTACGATCCCAGCCTCTCTGAGTTCAGATCTTCTCGCCCTTGGGTGCTGGCAACCCGCTCCGACGACGGGTTCCACGACGAGGAAGGTAACGCAGTCGAGGTGGCTGGTTGGGAGGATTTGCCCGAGCCAAGGCCGAAGGACACTGGGTGGACGCCACCAAGTGGCACAATCCATATCCGGGAAGTGACAGGCGAAGGCTGGACGAGCAATGGGAAACCTGTGACCGTTAACTGGCGCTGGTCGATCAGCGTTGAAAAGCCGGATGGGTCACACGACCAGTACCGCGACACTGACTTCGCCGTCACCCATGACGAAGCGATGGCCAGGGCGATGAGGCTCCAAGCGAAGATCAGGCTGCCGATCGTCACCGTCCCTTTGAGCGACCGGGTCGCAATCCTTCGCCCGGGGACAACCATCCAGTGAACCAACCCAGGAGCCCCGCGATGAAGCGTACACATACCTGCGGAACCTGCATGCATTTCCGCCCTGGTGCCGCGTCGGACATGACCCTTCCCGCGCCGCTGGACAGCACCGAACTGGTCGGCGTCTGCGAAGCAATGCCCCCTGAAACCATGCCGAGAATGGGCCCACCCGCGCTCATTGGTTTGCAGCCAGCCGTACATGCGTCCCGCTCCTGTGCCGAGTACCTGCCGAACGCCGGTCACGATGGTGATGGCGACGGCGGAGGCGACGACGATGGCGGTGAGCCTGTCCCCGCACCCGCCAGTGTGCACGTGCTGCGCCCCCGAGCAGCCGCGTCCCTCTGAGCCCGCACAGATCCCCAGGAAATCCAGATGAACGCGCCCACCCAGAACGACCGCCTCCTGCGCATGACTGAGGTCATTGAGATGACCGGCCTTAGTAAGGCAATGATCTACCGGCTCATCAGCCAACAGCGTTTTCCCCAGCAGTACAAGCCGGGGGGCTGGTCCAGCCGCTGGAGTGAGGCTGAAATCATCGCTTGGCGCGAATCGCAAAGAAAGGAGAGCCGATGAGTTTTTTTCACGACGCCTATGGTCATGCATATCCGATCTCTCGAATAATGAGCATTGTAGAGAGCTCAGGCAAACAATCGCCTTTTTTCACCGTTGAGCTATCCGACGGAGACAAAGTCGAAATCTACGAGAGCGAGGCTAAGCGGATTAAAAGGTCTGCCGGGAAAGTCATTCCTGCGGCACAAGGCACCTTTGTACTTAGTTTCATGTCTGATGAAGATGGCGGCTTTATTGGACGCGATCCAGTGATCGGCTGGTCGCTTCACAATGGATTCGCCGACCCGATACTTCTCGACGTCGAGTTCGATGGCGTGACAGGTAATATGGCCTACCTGCTTCCGGATGGCAGAATCTACGACTGGGATGGGGCCAGCTGGGATAATGAAGATGAATGGTCCGAGCAGCTGAAGTGGCGGATCGAACACTTTGCAAAGATGAAGCAAAAGGACGCGCAATGACTGACATTGCACTGGCTGATGCTCAGATAATCTGGGACCGTGGCGGCGCAGGAAATCCGCCCGTCAAGGTGGTAGGCGGCGGCGTCAAAGATGATCAACGCTACAGTGGGTCGTGGGGGTCGTGCAATCAGGACTTCAACGAAGCTGATGACGACGGCAAGCTGCGCATGCTGCTCACGCAGAGCATTTACCTCACGCTGGTTGAATCAATCGACCCGACCATCGTCCACGACGCATTCATGGTCATACCCGAGTACCGCGTTGCGCTGCGACGTCTGGGTGTGATCCCGCTGGACGAGGAAACCGAGTGTTGAGCGGTGGGCACTGAACAGGAAGCTATCAGCAGGGGGCGAGGCAAATGGTCCCAGCCCGGTGTCCCTCACCGGGGCTGGGTATGTGTCGATGAGTACGACACCTTCGAGCACCTCGGCGAAGACCACTTCGAAACCTGCGGGATGTGCGAAACGTCTCAAGTTCGGTTCGTCCATGTCATGGAAAACCCGCGTTATCCCGATCGCCTATCATGCGGCTGTGTGTGCGCTGGACACATGGAAGAAAGCGTTTCTAGGGCGATCGAGCGCGATGGTGGCCTTCGCAAAAAGGCAGGTCGCCGAGACGGTTTCCCCAAACGAAAGCGATGGAAGATTTCGGCCAAGGGAACGCCGTACATCAAGGTTGATGGATATCATTTAGTGGTATCTCGACATCATGATGGCAGCTTCGGGGTTGGCGCCACTCCGCCCGGCGGCAACATTATCTGGGGCCGCAAGAACTACCCCTCCATTGAGGAAGCCCAAAAGGGCTGCTTCGACGCTTGGCAGGTGCTCGTAGCGCGGGCAGCTGGCTAGCCCCGCCCCGGCCCCGTCGCCGCGTACCGGATCGGTTGCCCCAGATG
Source organism: Novosphingobium sp. HII-3 (assembly GCF_002916655.1). Classification (GTDB taxonomy): domain Bacteria; phylum Pseudomonadota; class Alphaproteobacteria; order Sphingomonadales; family Sphingomonadaceae; genus Novosphingobium; species Novosphingobium panipatense. Next base: position 1,569 of record NZ_PPSM01000022.1, on the reverse strand, counting down.
GACCTCCGGCGGCCAGAAGTCCGAGGTCAGCAGATCGGCCCACTCCTGCGCCAGCTCACGCCGCCGGTCGAGGTACGAGGCGCGGTTGTAGGCCCCCTCCACCTTGTTGCCCGGCACGTGCGCGAGCATCAGGTCGATGATCGCGCGATCCGGCGAGGCCCCGGTATGGCCGGTGGCCCGCCACTCGCGGTCTGCTCGTTCATTCATGATCGTGGAGAAGGCGGCGCGGAAACCGTGGGGCACGTGCCGGCCGCCATACCCGCCGCGAATCAGAAGCGCGCGGAGCGTGTTCTCCGACATCGGCTTGAAGGGGTTGCGCTCGCTGGGGAAGATCAGCGGGAAATGCCCCGTCAGCTCGCGCGCCGCCGCAAGCACTTCCAGCGCCTGGCGGGACAGCGGTACGATGTGATCGCCGCCTTCTTCGGCCTTCCGGTCCTCATCGCCCTTCATGCGCTCGGCCGGGATCACCCAGCGCGGATCCTTGCCGTCGAGGTCGTGTAGCTCGTCCCAGCGCGCGCCGTGGACCTCGTTGGGCCGAACGGCGGTCAGCGCAATGAACCGGAGGGCAAATTTTGTGGAGGCCCGGCAGCGCTCGGCCTCGCAGTCGACCATCATCTGCCGCACCGCCGCGATCTGGTCTTCCAGAAGACGCTTGCCATCGATGATCGAGGGCTGCTTGCGTGACCGGGGGCGATCCTTGAGGTTGGCGCGAAGGCCCGCCGCCGGGTTCGTCTCGCAGAGACCTGCCCCGATGCCATAGGCGAACACGCCTTCGCATCGCTGCCGCAGGCGCTGGGCCGTCTCGATCGCTCCCCGCTTCTCCACTTTCTGCAGCACCTCAAGCAGCTTTGGCGCTTTGATCGAGGTGATCGGCAGATTGCCGATCTGCGGGAAGATGTCGCGTTCCAAGCTCTGCAGGACGTCAGCGCTGTGGACAGGCGACCAGGGCGCGCGGTGGACAGTCCAGTTCCGAGAGGTCCGATGCGACCACTTGCCTTCGCGCTCGCTGCGATAGGCGTTCAGCTTTTCCAGAGACCAGCCGCTGTTGAGCTCGAACCAGCGCTCCGCAACCACGCGGAAGGTGTTTTCGCTTTCCAGCATCCGGGCTTTCGCCGCGACAACCTTCTCAACGCCGGGATCCTTGCCTTCGGCCAGCAGGGCCTTCGCCTCGTCGCGCTTGGCCCGCGCCTTCACGAGCGTCATCGCCGGATAGGTGCCGAATGTCAGTGTCTTTTGCTGAGGCTTGCCCTTGTCGTTGCGGCCAAAGGTGTAGTTCATTCGCCAGGAGCGCACGCCGGTCGTGCTCACGTTCAGATAGAGCGACCCCGCGTCTGCAATCTTGTAGGCCTTTTCCCTCGGCTTGGCCGCTTTCACCTTCGCGTCGTTCAGCATGATCCCGATACCATGGATCGACAGGCCCAATACCATGTCGAATGCCATGGCATTGAGTTGACGGCAGTAGACAACCCGAGACCATGACCGGCCTAGATGCCATCAAAAACCGCTGAAAATCAAGGGTTCGTAGACTGTTGTGGACCACGGAATACGGGTAAGTGGCGGAGAGGGTGG
>NZ_PPSM01000021.1 GCF_002916655.1 Novosphingobium sp. HII-3 | reverse complement strand
AAACCTGACGGTGCGCGTCGTCGTCCGTGGGCCCCTCCTATCGACTACCGGGATAACCGCCGCGCTGCCGAAAGGTGGGGTCAATATTGGGCGCCGATAGGGGGTCAGTTTTGCGCGCCGGTTGACAATCTCGATCTCAAACAAGATGACCTAAGCGAAGAACTGCTGGCGCAGATCGCCGCCGATACGGGCAGCTATATGGGCAAGTTTCGGGATTGGCTTCTCATCGAACTGAATCGCGCCAACGCGAAGCCAAAGTCGACAAACTAGGTTGTGAACCCACAAACGAGCGGCCTTAGTGAGTTGCCGCCTTGGAAAACACGTTCATCACGACAACGCCGGCCACTATCAAGCCAATCCCAAGGAGCGCGGGCGCGTCCAATTTTTGCCCCTGAAAGATCCAGGCAATCGCAGCAATGAGCACAATGCCTGAACCGGACCAGATGGCATAGGCTATACCCGTCGGGATCGTCTTAAGGGTTTGCGATAAAAAATAGAATGCAATCACGTAAGCAATCGCCGTAATCACGCTTGGGACGGGCTTCGTAAACCCTTCCGACTGCTTCATGAAGCTGGTGCCAATGACTTCGGCCACAATCGCACCAGTCAAGTAAAGATAATTCATAATCGCTCCTGGCCATGACGGAGCGCAGCGACAGGTCACGCGCCGTCAGCCCATCCGGGGGTTGACGCCGTGGCTGGGAAGAACCCTTACGGGCGCAGGAGACACCACCCTGCTACTCTATTCTCGGCGCATCCACCTTACTCCGCGACGGCCGCTTCGTCACGTCTCCAGATGTGACGTGAGGTAACGATCCAGCAGCATTTCCGTGGCACATTTCGTGGCACATTTAGGGTAACAGGGGGCAATCAGGGGCAATTAGCGCACCGCAAATCAAGGGCTTGCTTCCCCTGTGTTACCCTGTATTACCCCGAAGGCCCGGTTCGAGTCCCGTAGGGGTCACCACCAAGCTTCGGTCGCCGGGATCGTCCGGCCGAGCCGCAGGGTTCATCCTCACCTCCTTTCTAGAAAAACCCGTGTAGGCCCAACGCCTTCGCTGCGGTGTTGCGAGCACCTCGCACGAGTCTGTATGTGTCGGCGGGGCTCTCTCGCCGTGGCTTCGGACAGGCGCCATCCGGCGTGCATGCCTGTGCCCAACCCTGTGGATAAGCGCGGGACAACGCGGCATAAAAAAGGGGAGCCAAGGCTCCCCTTTCTCGTGCGACGATACCTGCTCGCTTCAGGAGATCGGCGGCACCGGCTGCGGCGGAGCGTCGCTGTCGTCCTCGTGCACTTCGACCACGCCGTGTGCAACATGGCTCTTGCGGAAGCCGTACGCGAAGTAGAACGCGAGCCCGATCGCGCCCCATACCGGCAGCACCAGCATGGCTTCGATCGGAAGGTTGAAGAACAGCATGACGCAGCCGATGATGGCGATGGGTGCGACAACCCAGACCAGCGGCGTGCGGAACGGGCGGTGGCGGTGCGGATCGCGCACGCGCAGGATCAGGACGGCCACGGAGACCATCAGAAAGGCGAACAGCGTGCCCGAGTTCGAGATATCGGCGAGTTGGCCGACCGGCAAAAGGGCCGCTGCGACCGCAACGAAGAGGCCGGTGATCAGCGTGACGACGTGCGGCGTCTTCCACTTGGGGTGGATCGACGCCAGCTTCTCCGGCAGCAGGCCATCGCGAGCCATCACGAAGAAGATGCGGGTCTGGCCGTAGAGCATCATCAGGATGACCGAGGGCAGCGCCAGGTTCGCGGCAAGACCGATGAGATCGCCGGCCCGGGTATAGTTGATCGCGCGCAGAACGTGCGCCAGCGCTTCCTGCGAGCAGACCAGCGGCTCCTGCCCCTGGCGGGCGAGCGCGGAACACTGCGCCGCGAATTCCGCCGAGCCGGGCTGAACGCCCAGTGCCGTGGGCTGCGCACCGATGGCACCGATAGCGCCGGCGGCGACGAGCAGATAGAACACGGTGCAAAGCGCCAGGCTTCCCAGCAGTCCGATCGGGACGTTGCGCTGCGGGTTCTTGGTTTCTTCCGCTGCCGTTGAGACGGCGTCGAAGCCCACATAGGCGAAGAAGATCGACGATGCCGCACCGACGATGCCGAGACCGCTCGAACCCTCGGGGCCGAACCAGCCATTCGGAGCGAACGGCGCGAAGTGCTCGCCCTCCATGACCGGGAGCGCGAGGATGACGAACATGGCAAGCGCCGCGACCTTGATGGCCACCAGCACGGCGTTGAACGTGGCGCTCTCCTTCGTGCCGCGCATCAGCAGCAAGGTCACTGCAAGGGCGACCACGACGGCAGGCACATTGATGATGCCGCTGGAGAAATCGACGCCGCCAAGGGACCAGGTCGGTCCGGCCGCCAGCGCTGGAGGCAATTCAAAACCCGTGAGGCTTTTCAGCAGTCCCATGAAATAGCCCGACCAGCCCACTGAAACGGCGGAGGCTGCGACGGCATATTCCAGGATCAAGGCCCAGCCCACCATCCAAGCGAGCAATTCGCCGACGACAGCGTAGGAATAGGTGTATGCCGAACCGGACACAGGCACCATCGAGGCCAGTTCCGAGTAGCACAGCGCAGCGACGGCACAGACGCAGCCGGCGATGACGAAGCTCCACATCATGCCCGGCCCGGCCTTCTGCGCCGCTGCAGCCGTGAGCACGAAAATGCCCGTGCCAATGATCGCCCCGACGCCGAGAAGCGTAAGCTGAACAGGACCCAGTGATCGGTGAAGAGATTTCTTTTCCGCTGTCGCCAGAATAGCGTCGAGCGGCTTTACGCGTCCGAACATGTGGACCCCCGAATTGCGAATGGCAGGACGCTAACGAGAACGTACCACTTGGCAAGAGGCCTGGGACGGAAATTCCCCAGACTTGTAACGATATTGCAGCATTGTGATAGATGCCGCCACCGATTCTCCACCGGTGCATGGCTGCATGTTTGCCGAGGGCCTTTGCTCTCGCTAAAAGGCCGCGCATGTCCACGACCTTTCAGATCGACACCGCCACCAGTCGCGCCACTCCCACGCCGGCTCCGATGAAGCGCCTTACCGTCCCGGCGATCCGCCGCCGCAAGAAGGACGGGGTCACACAGGAGCCCATCGTCATGCTGACGGCCTACACGGCGCGCCAGGCACAACTCCTCGACGCCCATTGCGACATGCTTCTGGTCGGGGACAGCCTCGGTCAGGTCATCTATGGCCTTCCTTCTAGTGTTCCTGTCACTCTCGATATGATGATCGCTCACGGCGCCGCCGTCGTGCGTGGCAGCTATCACGCTGCCGTCATCGTCGACATGCCCTTCGGATCCTACGAGCAGTCTCCGCAACAGGCGTTCGAGAGCGCCGCGCGGATATTGAAGGAAACCGGGTGTGCCGGCGTCAAGCTTGAAGGCGGGGCCACCATGGCGGAAACCGTCCGCTTCCTCAACGAACGGGGCATTCCCGTTATGGGTCACATCGGCCTCACACCGCAGGCGGTGAACGTGCTGGGCGGCTACAACGCACGCGGCCGCAGCGAAGCGGAAGCCGCAAAGATCGTAGCCGATGCCGTGGCCCTCGACGAGGCGGGCGCCTTCTCCATCGTGATCGAAGGTGTGGTGGAACCAATCGCAATAGAAGCAACCCGCGCGATCGCCTGCCCGAGCATCGGCATCGGCGGTTCGGCCCAGTGCGATGGGCAGGTGCTCGTCGCGGAAGACATGCTGGGCATGTTCGAGCGCGTTCCACGCTTCGTGAAGCGCTATGCCGATATGGCGACGCTTATCTCGGAGGCGGCGGCACATTACGCAGCCGAAGTCCGGGATCGCACCTTCCCGGGCCTAGAACAGACCTACCAGCCCAGATAACCGTGAGCTCCGTTCAGGGCGGAAGCGCTCCGGGCGGTGAGGCCGCCGCTGGCTTGTTTCCGACCAGACCGGCCTTGGCGCGCAGGGCGCGGACCATGGCGGCATGGCGGGACGAAGCGGTATAGGCCATCGCCAGCGCTTCGGCTGCCACCAGGCTGGACCGTTGCAACCGATAAGCCTGCCACGCGGCTTCCCGTGCGGCGCTGGGGTTCTCCATTGCGGTTTCCGCCGCTGCCAGGTTTGACAGGAGAGTCACGTCCTGCTCGCGCCCGTCGGCACGCAGTCGCAGAAGAGCTGCCCGCGCGCTGTCAGGATCTCCCGACCGGGAGGCCAGTTCCGCCGCAAGGCGCATGGCGGCGCGGCTGGTGGGATTCTGCCTGAGGTACGCCTGCAGCAAAGCCTCCGCCCCGCTGCGATCGCCGGCCATGGCGTAAGCGACCAGACGCCGTTCCAGAAGGCTGTCGGGCATCCGGATTTCCGAGGCCAGCGCATACCGGGCCTGAGCCTCCTTCCCATGACCGAGCGCAAGCTGAACGTCGCCCGCCACGGACCGGGCATCGTAGGAACCCGGAGCCCGACGAAGCGCCGCCTCGGCCAGAGCGAGTGCCGCCTGCCCCCGCCCCGCGCGCAGCATCCCGCCCAGTCGTCCGGCCGAGGCCTGGACGCGCAGGCTGAAGGCCGGCGGCCGCGCCGCACGGTCCAGCAACTCCCCCGCCGCTTTCCGATCACCGAGAGCCTCGAAGGCGCGGGCAACGGCTGTCATCATGTAAGGAGAAGCGCCGCCGCCGGCGATCTCGTCGGCAAAGCGCATCGTGGCGTAGCGATGACGCCCGCTCATGGCGATGGCACGCAGGAGCATCTCCTTGGCCGCCCGATGATCCGGTCTCGCCCGCAAAACGGCTTCTAGAGCCTCCTCGGCGGCACCCGGATTTCCGGACGCGAGTTCAAGGCTACCTTTCAGGAGTTGCACGCCGGGCCGGTCGTCCAACCTGCCGCCGGTGCGGATCAGCAACGCCCGGGCGAGCGGATAGCGCCCTGCCCGCGCGGCGATCAGCGCCTGCAGATAGTAGGCGCGCGGGTTGCCCGGACCGACTTCCAGCGCGCGGCGCGTGAGTTGAAGGCATTCGGTCGCCCGCCCCAACTCGCCCAGCGTCGCCGCGTATTCGAGGAGCGTGGATACATCGGACGGCGCAGCCGCGATGGCGCGTTCAAACCACGGAAGCGCTGCCGTCAGACCGGAGCGGTCGCGCACCAGTTGCCCCTGGAACTCCAGCCCGCGAACATCGTCCGGTTGCAGCGTTATAGCCCGTTCCGCAGCGGCGATCGCCCTGCCGTGATCCCCCGCGACATAGCGCAGACGGCCGAGTTCAACCCACAGACTCGCGTCGTCCGGGCGGATGGTCAGCGCCTTGTCGTAGGCCCGGGCGGAGGCCTCAAGGTTCCCGTCAATTCTCTCGAGAAAGCCCAGTGCGCGCCACCCCTCTCCCGCGGTCGATGGTGCGAAGGCACCTGTCTGAAGCCACTGGCGCGCGCGGCTGCGATCCCCCTGCGCAAGATAGGCCTGGCCCATGAACGGAGCGATTTCCGCCCGTGCAGCGCCTTGCAGAAGAGCGGCGCGCAGCTTGACTTCCGCGTCGATCCCGTCGCCCCTCAGCAGAGACCGGCGCGCCTGCTCGATCAGTGAGGCCTCGGGATGCGCCTCTCCGCGCGTAAGGCGAAGCGCAAGGGCGCTGCCCATGACAAGCATCAGCAGAGGCGGCACAATCAGCGCCGCCCAGCGCCACTTCCGTTTTGCCACCCCCCCGATGACCTTCAGGCCGGCTGCAGATCGTACTGCTTGAGCAGGTCGTACAGCGTCGGCCGGCTGATGCCGAGCAGCTTGGCCGTGTTGGAGATGTTGCCCTCGCTGCGCGCCAGGGCATGGCGAATGACGCGGCGGTCAGCCTGTTCGCGCGCGGTCTTGAGGTTAAGCGCCGTCGCGGCCTCTTCTCCGGGATGGTTCAGATCCAGATCCGCAGTGGAAACGAGTTTTTCATCGGCCATGATGACAGCCCGCTTCACGCGGTTTTCCAACTCGCGCACGTTGCCCGGCCAGTGCCAGGCGTCGATCGCGGCAAGCGCATCAGCCGAAAGGCCCCGCACGCGCGTGTTCATCTCCTTGGCGTACCGCGTCAGGAAAGCCTTGGCGAGGAGGATGGCATCACCGGGACGTTCGGCAAGGCTGGGTATGCGCACGACGATCTCGGCCAGACGATAATACAGGTCTTCCCGGAAACGACCCTCGGCAATCATGGCGTCCAGGTTCTGGTGCGTCGCGCAGACGACGCGGGTGTCTACAGGGATGGATTCCCGACTGCCGACACGTTCGATGACCCGCTCCTGAAGGAAGCGCAAAAGCTTGACCTGCAGATGCAGCGGGATGTCGCCTACTTCGTCCAGGAAGAGCGTTCCCCCAGCCGCCTGTTCTATCTTCCCCGGCGTCGTCTTCACCGCCCCGGTAAAGGCGCCCTTCTCATGTCCGAACAGCTCGCTTTCCAGCAGGTTCTCCGGGATCGCGGCGCAATTGATCGCCACGAACCCGCGCTTCGAGCGTGCACTTGCCTCATGAAGTCCGCGCGCCAGAAGCTCCTTTCCGGTGCCGCTCGCGCCGAGCAGCATGACGGAAACATTGGTATTGGCAACCCGCTCGATCGTGCGGGCCACCTTCACCATTTCCGGCGCGGCCGTTATGATGCCGCCCAGAACACGCTCGTCCTTCACCACCCTGCTGGCGAGCCGCCGGTTTTCCTCTTCCAGCCGGTGCAGCTGAAGCGCGCGCCGGACGATGTGGCCAAGCGTCTCGATCTCGATCGGCTTCTGGTAGAAATCGTAGGCACCGCGGGCGATTGCCTGCAGCGCGCTTTCCCGCGCTCCATGGCCAGAGGCGACAATGACTTTGGTATCGGGCTTCAGCGCCATGATCTCATCGAGAATTGCAAAGCCTTCGGTCGTCCCATCGGGATCGGGGGGCAGGCCAAGATCGAGAGTGACGACATCCGGCATTTCCGACCGCAGCAGCGCAATGGCGCCGGGTCGGTCGCCGGCAACGAATACCTCGAAGTCTTCATATGCCCATTTGAGCTGCGCCTGGAGCCCGGCGTCGTCCTCGACGACGAGCAATTTGGGCAGAGGATCAGTCATCAGGCCACCTTTTCGGCGTTGTACAGGTAATCTCGGGATGGCGTGTCAAGCGGCAGGCGCACGGTGAAGCGGGAACCCAGACCTTCGCGCGATTCAACCTCAAGCCGCCCCCGCATGGCCTTGACCAGTTCGCGCGCCTCGAAGGCACCGATGCCGAACCCGCCGGACTTGGTCGAGACGAAAGGCTTGAACAGGCGGTTGCGAACGAAGTCGGCGCTCATCCCTCTGCCGCTGTCGAGCACCTCGAAGTACGCCTCCGCTCCATCGGCGGTGAGTGAAACGATCACCGGCATTCCCGCCTCGCTGGCCTCGACGGCGTTCTGGATCAGGTGCACCAGCACTTGCTCCAGCGGGTGACGGCTCGCCAGGATCGACACCTGGCTGGACGTGCCCGCGACCACTTGCGGGTTGCCCGCGAACCGCTCCATGGCGTGCGCCAGGACCTCGGCCGCATTCACCGGCTCGATCCTGTCGATGGCACCCGACCCGTACCGCGAAAGCCGCGCCAGCAAAGCGGTCAGCTTATCCGACGCGTTGCGCAGAGTGATCAGCATGTCGGCACGAAATGCCGGCTTTTCAGCGTGAAGCTCTGCGTTTCGGGCAAGAAGACTGAACTGACTGGCGAGGTTCTTGATGTCATGCATGACAAAGGCGATGCGCCGGTGGAAGTCCTCGAAGCGTGCAGACTCGGCGAGCGCAAGCTGGCTGGCATTCTCGGACAGATAGCTGGCCACCTGCTGGCCAATCACCCGCAAAAGGTCCAGGTCTTCCCAGTCAAACCCCCGCGCCACCTGTGGGCGGGTGAGCACCACCATGCCCACGAGCCGGTCGAAATGCACGAGCGGGATCAGGGCCCAGGCTTGGACATCCTCCAGGAGCCACGACGGAACCTCGCACCCGGTCACGCGACCGGCCCGGATATCGTCAAGGTCTGCGATGTACCCAGTCCGTTCGAAATAGGAAACGGCGGAAAGAGGCATCGCAACGCCCGGTACGTCGATTTGCGGCCAGTTCCACCGCCCCGCGAGAGTCATCTCGCCCCCGTCTCCCGGCGCCAGCAGCAGGCCGGAGGAGCAATCAAAAATATCAGCCATAGAACGCACCGCCCGCTCCCCCAGGGGAATGGACTGGTCCGATCCGATCGTGCGGGTGAAGCGCAGCCACTCTTCCCGATAGTCGTACCGGTGCTGGAAGAAGTGCTTCGCCAGCATCACCTTCAGCCAGCCACGGACGCGGCGCGACGGCAGGATGACAAGTGCGCCGGCACTCCCCATGGTGAGGAACACCAGTTCGACAAGCCGCGCGAAGTCACCGCCTGCATAGGAGAGCCACTGGGCCACTGCGACCATGGCGATGAGGTAGACGCCGATCACCAGAAGCGAAAATGTCTGGAAGGTGACCGCCCTTGATGGCCGCAGCCTGAAGTCCACCCGATCTCCGACCGCGCCAAGGACGATGCACGCGGCCAGCGCCGTCGTGGTCAGGCCCCGCAGCGCCGCCAGTTCGCCAGGCCAGGTCCCGGCAAGATAAGCGATGGTGTACAGATTGAGGTCGAACGCCCAGAGGACGGCCAGACCTACCGCCGGCCAGCGTAGCGAGGAGCGGGATTCGCGGGGTGCTCCCGCGTAGAGGTTATGAGCGAGAACCAAGCCTCCTACGGTGATCAGCAGGCGCAACATCACGCCCACTTCGAACCCGGTGGCGACCACCTCTCCCGCGAGTACCAGCCGCGAGAAGCCATAGTCGACGACGAGGTGCAGCATCTCGACGAAGGCAAGGGAAAAGATGACGGAGCGTATCGGCGAAAGGCTGGCGTGGCGCCCGTCGGTGGCGAAGAAACGATAGACGACCAGAAGCCACGCCAGGTTGCGGCCACTTTCCGCCAGCGACGGCAGCAGGTCTGCCACCGGCGATGCCGACGCTGATGAAGCCGCCTCGGTCAGCCGGCACAGGCCCGTCATGAGAAGAGCGAAGATGATCGACAGACCGGCAGCCCCATACCGGTTCCGGCGCGGCAGCAACCAGAAGGCCGCACTCACCAGCGCTATCGCGCCGGTGAGGTCCAGCCCCACGCCAAGGGTGGTGAAGGGGGACGAGCCACTCGTCACCGCGCGCCCTCGCTCCAGAGGATTACGCGCAGCGTCTGAAGAATGATGAGAAAATCCAGGAAAAGCGTATAGTTCTTGGCATAATAGAGGTCGTATTCGAGCTTGTGCCGCGAATCTTCTATGGACGCGCCGTAGGGATAGTTGATCTGCGCCCAGCCGGTGATGCCGGGCTTCACCATGTGCCTTTCGGCGTAATAGCGGAGCTGCTGCTCCAGGTCGGCCACGAACTCCGGACGCTCGGGCCGAGGGCCTACGAAGCTCATCTCGCCCTTGAGGACAGTCCAGGCCTGAGGCAGCTCGTCTATCCGCACCTTGCGAATGAAGCGGCCCATGCGAGTGACGCGCGGATCGTCCTTGGACGCCCACTGCGCCCCCGCAGCCTCGGCATCGACTCGCATGGACCGCAGCTTGATAACGTCGAACGGTTCACCGAACCGCCCGACGCGCGGCTGGCGGTAGAAGGCCGGCCCCCGGCTGTCGATCTTCACCAGCAGCGCGAACAGCAGGATCACGGGTGCGCTGACGACCAACAGGATGAGGCTGACGGTGATGTCGAACAGCCGCTTGGCCGCCCCGGAGATGGCCCGGCCTGACGAGAAGCCGTCCGAAAAGATCAGCCAGCTCGGATTGACCGTATCCAGGTCCACGCGGCCGGTCTCGCGTTCCAGGAAGCTGGAGAATTCATTGACGTGAACGCCGGTGGTCTTCACCCTCAGCAGGTCCTTCAGCGGCAGGGCATTGCGCCGCTCCTCCAGCGCGAGGACCACCTCGCTTACGCCCAGATTCTCCACGTAGCGTGTGAGATTGCTGATGGCGCCGCGCGGGATCGCTTCCTCGATCACCGGCACGCCGTCGCTCATCGCGATGTAACCGACGATCGCGAAGCCGCTTTCAGGCCGTTCACCCAGCAGCCGCAGGCGCGCTGCGCGCTCCCCTGCGCCGAGCACCAGCACGCGCCGGCGAAAGGCGCTTGTTCCCAGGAACATGCCCAGGATCAGGCGGTTCCCGATCATCAGGACGACAGCCAGCGCCATCGAATAGGCCAGCGTCGAGCGCCAGAAGGTATGGCCGCTGAGGAGGAAGTCCGCGAAGGAAAGGGCGATGACGCCCAGCGAGATGGCGACCAGAAGACGCGCTGCCGCAAACCGCATGGAACGCAGCGCTTCGGCGCCATAGACGCCGACTGCGACCATCGACATGGAAATGACGGCAGCGAAGGCGAAATGAGGAAGCAGCCGGTCTGCAGCCGGAGCAAGCTCCATCCCGATCTGGCCCGCGCGCAGCCGCCAGGACGTTTCGTTGGCAGCCACGAGCAGCAGGATATCGACCAGCCAGAGCAACACCACAGCATGGGGTATGTAGTGTTTGAACAGCCGAATCATCGTCGCTTGTGCATCCTTCGCGCCCCAAAGGGCGGCTCTGCCGAAGCCATTAGGTTAAAGGCGTAAAATGTCGGTTACCATGATCCACCAGAGCACGTCTTCGAAGCGCTGCGGCCCGAGGAGCGCGCAGCATGGCGGATCGGTAACAGACGGGACGAGAGGCTGCCCCACGGGAAAGCGTCCATCCGCAGCGGGCGAAGAGCAGGCCTACCGCGGCATCAGGCGCAACGCGGTGAGAGTCAGGGCTTGGGCGCCGGACGCGATCACCTTGTCTGCCTGTGGAGCCCAGAAGGGGCTGTGTAGCGAAGGCATGGCCGTACCGTTTGCCTTGGCCGCTGCCAGCTTCTGCGGATCCGTTCCCCCCACCCAGAAAATGACCGACTTGATCCTGCCTTCGTCGGCACGGCGGAATTCCCCGAAGTCCTCGCCGCCCATCACCGAGGGCGTGATGACCACCTTGTCGGCTCCCATCTTCGACTTGAGGTCGGCCACGGCTTCTTCGGCGAACTCAGGCGAATTCCATGTGGCCCGGGTATGGGGTTCCTTCACCGTGACTTGCGGCATCCGGTCGTCCGGCATGCCCGAGGCAATCGCCTCCCCCTTTGCCACGCGCGCAATGCCGTCGAGAAGCCGCTTCCGCGTCTCGTCCGAGTAGCTGCGCACAGTCAGTTCCAGCTTCGCCTCGTCGGAGATGATGTTGTGCTTGGTTCCCGCGTGGAACGATCCGACGGTCACGACCACCGGGTCCAGCGGGTTGTTCTCCCGGCTGACCAGCGTCTGCAGTTTGGTAACGATGGACGCTGCCAGCACGATGGGATCGCGGGTGGTCTGCGGATAGGCCCCGTGGCCGCCCACCCCCCGTACCAGGACATCCACGCTGTCGACGTTGGCGAGCGCCCAACCCTTCGCTGCCCCCACCGTCCCGGCGGGCAGTTCGGGCGTATCATGGAACGCCAGAGTGTAATCAGGCTTGGGGAAGCGCGTGTAGAGCCCGTCCTTGAGCATCTCCAATGCACCGAGGCCGATCTCCTCTGCCGGCTGGCCGATCATCACCAGCGTACCGGACCACTCGTCCTTGCGGGCCGCCATGAGCCGCGCGGTTTCGATCCACGCGGTCATGTGCGTGTCGTGACCGCAGGCGTGCATGATACCGCTTTCCACGCCTGCGGTGGACGTGCCACGCCTGGTCGAAGCGAAGGGCAGGCCCGTCTGCTCGACCACGGGAAGGCCGTCCATGTCCGCCCGGATCAGCACGGTCGGCCCCGCGCCGTTCTTCAGCACGGCCACTACGCCCGTCTTCCCGACCTTTTCCGTGACGGTGAAGCCGACCTTCCGGGCAGCGTCCGCCATGATCCTGGCACTGCGGACTTCCTGAAAACTCAATTCCGGATTGCTGTGAAGATCGCGGTAGATCTCCAGCAGTCCCGGCATATCCCGGGAGACGGTATCGGCAACGGTTTCGGCGTGAGCGGTCAGCGGAAGGCTCGTCAGGACGAAGGCGGAAGCAAGGAGAATGGCGCGCATCCATCAAGGCTAAGCGAGGCGCCGCCACCGCGCAATCGGCTTTGAAGGTATGGGTCCGATCCGGTGAAGTTTTTCTGATAAGACCCATAGAAACGGCAAATGGACAACGCCTGCCATGGAAGTACAGTCATCGTCGAAGGCTGAGGCTCGCTCGGTCTTCCGCGGCATTTGATGCTTGTCAGCTTGCTCCGCGTCACCAACCGCTAAAGCGCTCGAAGCAAGGCGACCACGCCACCTTCGTGCCTCCTTCGGAGATACGAATGCCAATCTCGACACCACCCATAAGATCACAGGTGCTCCGGGCCAGCCGCCGCTCCGACGGCCGGCTGCCGCATCCGTCATGGCGGGCCGCGACACGTGAATACAACGAGGATGGCGCCCGCATCCAAACGGCGGACGACTTCTGGTCCCGCCTCGGTCTTTGACGTTGATGACATCGGCGCTCTGGTCCCCGGACCGCCGATGTCACAGCGGATCGAGCCCCAATGACACGGCCTAGAACAGAACGCGGAAAGATGGTGCCCCTGGCCCGACTCGAACGGGCACGCCTTGCGGCAAACGATTTTGAGTCGTTCGCGTCTACCATTCCGCCACAGGGGCACGAAGAGGCGGACGCTTAGACGGCGCTGCGCTCTCGTTCAAGTGTGTTCATGCGTAGGACGACATTTACATGAAGAAAGAGGGTCAGGGCTCTCTCACCCCGCTCTTCGCCACCAAAGCGAAAGGGGCAGGTTTCCCCGCCCCTCCTGCTGAACCGTTCCGGATTTGCAGCGACGGCCGATCAGGCCTTCAGCGCTCCGGCGACGATCTTGTGCAGCCGCGAGTGCAGCACATCGTTGCCTGCCAGGACCTCGGTGTCGCAAATTGGCGAGGAGCGACCCTTCCAGTCCGACACGAAGCCGCCGGCTTCCCGAACCAGAAGGCACCCTGCCGCCGTGTCCCACGGCTTGAGGTCGGCTTCCCAGAACCCTTCGTAGCGGCCCGAAGCGACCCAGGCGAGATCAAGCGCCGCCGACCCGAAGCGGCGAATGCCCGCAACCTGCGGTGCCAGCGCATGGTAGATCTTGGTCCACTGCCCGGCGTCTCCGTGTCCGGCGAAAGGAATGCCGGTAGCGATCAGGCTTTCGTCGAGATGGCGGCGCGAGGATACGCGCAGGCGGCGATCCTGCAGCCACGCCCCGCGTGCCTTTTCAGCCCAGTAGCTCTCGTCCGTGACCGGGTTGTAGATGAGGCCGGCAGTGACTTCACCCCAGCCCTTCCCGTCCAGACGCGGCTCCTGCACGGCGATCGAGATCGCGAAGTGCGGAATGCCGTGCAGGAAGTTCGTCGTGCCGTCGAGCGGATCGACGATGAAGCGCGGCAGCGTCGGGTCGCCTTCGATTTCACCGGCTTCCTCGAACAGGAATCCCCAGTCCGGCCGCGCAGCCCGCAGTTCGTCCCAGATGGTGCGCTCCGAAGCCTGGTCGGCCTTCGAGACGAAGTCCGCCGGGCCCTTGCGGCTGACCTGCAGGTGCTCGATTTCGCCGAAGTCGCGACGCAGCCGGTTGCCGGCCTTGCGTGCGGCCTTTTCGATGACGCGGATAAGACCGGAAATGGCGGCCATGACTTTACTTCACTCCTGTGGGCCGCAGACAGAGCTGGCCCGATGATGGTGTCAGCGCCCCTTGGGCACGCTGCTGGTTGCCGCGTTGCGGGGATCGCCCTCGAAGCCGCAGACGCTCGTGAGCACGAAGAGCACCTGGGCCGGCTTATCCCGGTTCACCTTCCCGGCTGCCTTGGTGAAAACTTCATCCGCCGCGGTCGTGATTTCCTGCAGCGTGTGGCTGTAGAGGCACGCGACGAGGCTGGCCTTCGCCTCTTCCTTCACCTCGTCTGACTGCAAGGCGTTGATCAGGACCTTGAGGTACAACACGGCATGCGCCGATTGCGTTTGCTCCGAAGGTTTGGCCGCAGACGCCTTGGGAGAGGCCTTTTTGGCGGGCGCAGCCAAGGCCGGCGCCGCGCCGGACGCACCGGCCACAAGGCCGAGGCATGCGAGCGAGAGCGCCAGCGCCCTCATCAGTCAGCCTTCTTCACGTAAGTCTTCTCGTAGACGTCCACGATGATGCGCGTGCCGCTTTCAATGTGCGGCGGCACCATCACGCGCACGCCGTTGTCGAGCACGGCCGGCTTGTAGCTGGACGAGGCGGTCTGACCCTTCACGACCGCATCGGCTTCCACGATAGTGGCTTCGACCTGCTCGGGAAGCTGGACCGAGATCGGACGCTCTTCCCACATTTCGAGAAGGACCTGCATGCCATCCTGCAGGAACGCGGCAGCGTCACCCAGCAGGTCAGCAGGAAGCGTGATCTGCTCGTAGGTCTCGATGTCCATGAACACCAGATCGTCGCCTTCGGCGTACAGGAACTGGAAATCCTTGGTATCGAGACGGACGCGCTCGACGGTGTCGGCGCTGCGGAAACGCACGTTGGTCTTGCGGCCATCGATGAGGTTCTTCATCTCGACCTGCATGAAGGCACCGCCCTTGCCGGGCTGGGTGTGCTGCGTCTTGGCGACCTTCCAGATGCCCTTTTCGTATTCAAGAATATTACCTGGACGGATATCGACGCCGCTGATCTTCATGGTGTTGGCCTCAGGATGGGAAAGAGCTTCATCGGAATCGCGGAACCTGGTGCTGGTTGCGCAACCTTCGAAAGGATGCGCCCTTAGACGAGGCAGCGAGGCATGGCAATTGCTTCAAGGCGATGCTAGCTGAATGCCATGAAGCGTGCTGCCAAACCTGCCGTCCTGCTGGCTCTTCTCGCCGGCGCCGTCATTTCCGGCTGCGCGGCGAGCGAGCCGCCGCCGATGGTCCCCGGCGGTCCGATTTCCGCGCTCCCGCTCGGCACCTACACCTGCGAACTTGCGGGCGATGCCGGCGGCCCCCTGAGCAAGCCTCTTCCCGAATACGAATTTCGCGTCACCAACGCCTCGACGTACAAGGCCGGCGGTGTCCGCGGAAGCTATCTCCTGACCGGTGAGCATGTCAGCATGACCGGCGGCAATCTCAGGGGGCTCCGCCTGCACCGGATCTCCTCGAACGTGTTGCGCAAGGTCGAGGAAGACGGAACCGACGGCGAGATGCGGTGCGTGCGCAGTTCGCACCACTGACGCGACTCCTCCCCCAGTCTTCATCGCCAGCGCGGTTTGCCCCGAGGCCCGCGCCCCGGTAGCTCCCGTAGACCATTCGGGAGCGGACCTATGGACTTTCAGCTGCGGGAAAAAGTGGCGATCGTCACCGGCGCGACGGCCAACATCGGGCGTGCCATCGCGCTGGACCTGGCAAGCGAAGGCGCGATCCCCATCCTCGTCGGTCGCGACGGAGCGGCCGGAGCCAGGCTGGAGGCAGACTGCAGGGACCGCGGCGCACCCGAAACGCTGTTCATCGCCGCCGACATGCTCGACCCTGCCTCTCCGGCACGGGTGCTCCGGGCCGCCGAATTGTTCGGGCCCGTCGCCATTCTGATCAACAATGTCGGCGGCAACATCGATCAGGGTCTTTTCGTCGAATCCGATCCGTCGAAGTGGATGGCCGACGTGGATCTCAATTTCGGCACCGTCCTGCGCATGACACACGCGGTGCTGCCGGGGATGATCGCCGGCAGGCACGGAGCCATCGTCAACATCGGCTCCACCGCCGCCCTCGTCGGGGACTACATGCTCCCGGTCTATTCGGCAGCGAAGGGCGCCGTGCATAGCTTCACGATCGCACTGGCCAAGGAAGTCGGCGCACACGGCATCCGCGTGAACGCCGTTGCGCCTTACGCTACCATCCCGACCGATACGGCCAGCCTGAGTACCGGAAGCCGCTTCCATCCGGAAACCGGCGTGTTCTCTAGAGGAATGGGGAACCTCACCGAAGACGAACGCGCCCTCCGGCAGCGCCGCACCTTCACGGGCAGCCCGTTTGCCCGACCGGAGGAGATTGCCGCCATGGCCGTGTTCCTGGCCTCTTCCCGGGCAAGTTTCATAACCGGGCAGGTCTACTCCGTGGACGGCGGCGCCCTGCTCTAGACGACGACGGAAGGGGATGAACATGACGATTGATCAGGCGGCGCTGCAAACGCTGGTGGACAAGGACGCCATCCGCGAGTTGGTGCTTCTCTACTCGCGCGCGATCGACCGGCAGGACATCGCGCTCCTGCGCGATCTCTACACCGATGACGCGACGGATACCCACGGTGACAGCTTTGATGGCCCGGCGCCCGCTTACTGCCACTTTATCGAAGGATCGTTCCCGTACATGCCCTATTCGGGACATCACGTGTGCAATCACCTGATCGCGGTCGATGGAAATGTCGCCAACGGTGAGGTCTACGCCCTCGCCTATCACCTGATCCCGACGCGGGACGGCGGCCGGGAAGAGGATTTCATGGCCGTGCGCTACATCGACAACTACCGACGGTGCGGGGATGGTCGCTGGCGGTTCTCCAAGCGCGTGGTGACATACGACCTCAAGCTGAGGCGACCGTTCACGGGCGGCGGCGATCTGGGACAGGGCGAGCGCGATCCCAGCTATGCCGAGTGCCTTCTGCCCCTCTTCCGCCGCGGCGCCCGCAGCTGAGGACATTTCTTCCGGCCATTCGTGCAGCCTTTTGGCGACTGACTCATTGCTAGGCCCGACAGGGGCGCGTCCGCCCCTTGGAGGACATTGATGCCAGCACGTTTGAAGGTCGGCATTCTCAACGACATGGCTGATCTTTCAGCGCTGGACGATGACGTTCCCGTGCCGGGCGACATTACCGGCTGGATCGAACGCGAGGTCGCTGCCGTCCAGTCCGCCGGCCGTCTGAACGCGGAAGTAGAGTTTATTCACGCTTACGCGCTCGGTCTGCCTACAGGGACGGCGGAAGCGGTCGAACAGGCGTACAGACAGTTGGCGGAAAGTGGCGTCAGTCTCATCGTGGGACCGGCCATCGGTGACAACGCCCTCGTCGCCACGCCCCTTGCGGAGCAACTGCGTGTGCCCACGATCAACTGGGCTGGCGCTGAGCGTGCGCGCGGGCGCTGGATGTTCCACCACCAGGTGGGCAGCCACGAGGACGAGTCGATCGTCATGGCCCGCCACATTGCCCGGCTGGGCTGTACACAGCTGGCCGTCGTCCATGACCTTTCACCCATCGGTACACGCCACCTCAAGTTCCTCGAACTGGAGGCGAAGGCTCTCGGCATGGAGATCGTTGCGGAGGCCGGCATCTCCCCTCTCGCGGACGACGCCGAGGCCGTCATCTCCACGCTGCTGCCGTCCCGGCCGGGGGCCGTGGTCTACCTCGGCCTCGGACTTTCGGCTCCCGCTGTGGCGCGCGCACTCGGGAAAGCGGGCTGGGATGGTCCGAGGATCATGAACACGGCCGGCCTGCGCGGCTACCACGGCACCTTTGCGGAAGCATGCGACGGCTGGTTCTACATCGACATGCACTCAGACGCGAACCTGACGCTGCGCGAGGTGATGGAACGGCTCCGCGCGTCCCCCCGTCAGGCCCTTTCCGTGGCCCGAGGGCATGACATCGGCCGACTGATAGCCGAAGCGCTCGCCCGCTCCAGCGACTTCACGCGGGAGGGCGTGAGGCTCGGACTGGAGCAGGTCAAATGGTTGCCCGCCGCTGAAGGGCATGAAGGTACCCTTCTCGGCTTCGGCGTCCATGACCGCGGTGCGCTGCACGGGCGCTACCTCGTGGTGCGCCAGTGGCTGTCGGGCGAAACCCGCGAGGTCGCCTAGCCGAAGCTCAGGCGCCGACGAGCCCGCGAATGGCGCTCTCGAAAAGGCCGCGGCCGTCCGTACCGCCATGCGTCGTCTCGACCGCACGCTCCGGGTGCGGCATCATGCCGAGCACATTGCCCGTGTCATTGAGCACGCCCGCGATCGCACGGGCCGAGCCGTTGACCTCCTCGGCATAGCGGAACGCCACGCGCCCCTCCCCTTCGAGACGGTTGAGCGTTTCCTCGTCCGCGAAGTAGTTGCCGTCGTGGTGGGCAACGGGAATGCGCAGGACCTGGCCCGCTTCATAGCCCGACGTGAACAGCGACTGGGCGTTGACCACCTCGAGCCCCACTTCGCGGCAGACGAAGTTAAGCCCCGCGTTGCGGAGCAAGGCGCCGGGCAGCAATCCGCTCTCGGTCAGGACCTGGAACCCGTTGCAGACGCCAAGGACAGGAACGCCTTTTCCGGCAGCGGCGATGACAGCCTGCATGATCGGCGAACGCGAGGCGATCGCGCCGCAGCGCAGGTAATCGCCGTAAGAGAAACCACCCGGGACCGCGATGAAGTCCAGCCCGGCCGGCAATTCGCTGTCGCCATGCCATACGCGGTGCGGGGCCGTGCCCGCAACCTTCTCCAGCGCCACCGCCATGTCGCGGTCGCAGTTCGATCCGGGGAAGGTGATGACGGCGGAGTTGAAGGGCATCAGGCGGCCACCTTCTCGATACGGTAGTTCTCGATCACCATGTTGGCGAGGAGCTTGCGGCACATGTCGTCCAGCGCCTCGTCGGTAACGCTGTCCTCGACGTCGAGTTCGAACAGCCGTCCGGCGCGAACATCGTTCACGCCCGAGAAGCCCAGGCCCTCCAGCGAGTGATGGATCGCGCGGCCCTGCGGATCGAGGACGCCGGGCTTGAGGCTGACGTGGACGCGGATTTTCATCTCGGGGCCTTTCGGTGGAGGGCAGGCAGATTCGTTGGAAGCGCCTATGGCTGTTCGGCGCCGCCGGGGCAAGGTTGAACGCGAAGCGGGGACCTGCCAACGACGACCCTCGAATCTGGAGTTCCCCCATGTCCATTTCCTTCAAAGATCAGGTCGCAATCGTCACTGGCGCCGGCCAGGGCCTCGGCCGTGCCTACGCACTCGAACTTGCCCGGCGGGGCGCGCGGGTCGTGGTGAACGACCCCGGTCCGGCGCGGGACGGTTCCGGCCACTCCGATGCAGCGGCGTCAGTGGTGGAGGAGATCCGGCAAGCTGGCGGCGAAGGAATGGCCGATGCCGGGGATGTCTCGCAATACGACCAGATGGAAGCGATGGTCGCACGGGCGAAGGAGGCATGGGGCGGTGTCCACGTGCTGGTGAACAACGCCGGCGTCCTGCGGGACCGCGCCTTCGCCAGGATGGACCCTGCCGACTTCGAGTTCGTCGTCCGCGTGAATCTTCTCGGCAGCGCCTTTGCCACCAAGGCCGCCTGGGAGACGATGCGGGAGCAGAATTACGGGCGCATCCTCATGACTTCCTCCTCCACCGGGCTTGGCGGCAACTTCGGGCAGGCCAACTACGGGGCGGCCAAGGCCGGTGTCTGGGGTCTGGCGCGGACCCTGCGGCTGGAAGGCGCCAAGTACGGCATCCGGGTGAACACACTCATGCCTACCGCTGGAACCCGGATGACCGCCGACATCTTCCCGGAAGACGCGTACCGCGCGTTCAACCCCGCCAAGGTCGTCCCCGCCGCTATTTTCCTCGTGTCGAAAGAAGCTCCGACGGACGCGGTTCTGGCCGCCGGCGGCGGGCTTTTCCAGCGGGCGTGGGTCACGATGAACGATGGCCTCCTGCTGCCGGGCGATGCGCCGACGGCAGAAGATGTGGCCGCTGCCTGGCAGGAAATCAGCGAGCGAGAGCCGGACCATCCGTTCGACACCGGCATGGATCAGGCGCACAACGCCCTTTCCGTTCTAGCCAAAGCCCGGGAGCAATCGTGATGGAAGCCGAACGGGCCGGCGCCGAACGGATGGCTAATCCTCGACAACCTTGAGGAGCTTGCGTTCAAGCGGGCTCAGCACGTTGGAAAGCTCATGACCGCGCTTGAGGATCTGCCCCATCTCGCCAAAGAGCGTCCACATGCCCTGCCGGCTGCGCAGTGACGGACGCTTTTCGATGCGGGCCTGCGGTCGCTCCGCAGCGCGACGGAACGCACTGAAGCTGGCCGCCTCCCGGGCGAAGTCCATGGCGTAGTCGCGCCAGATACCCGCCGCGACCATTCGGCCATAAAGATCGAGAATGCGCTGCAGTTCGAGCCGGTCGAAACCCACCTGCAGCGTCTGATTACCCGGAAACGCCACGACGGTGCCGGAAGTGCCGCCGGAGGAAATGCCGCCTGTCGCCATTCAGGCCATCACCAACGCTCGTTCTCGCGCGCGGTCTGCGAGCCGTCCGACCTGGCGGCCAGAAGTTCCTCCACCTGCGCCCGCAAGCTGGCGACCTGCCGTTCCAGATCCTCTACCCGCTGGGTGCCGCCGGTCGGCTCGCACGGCTCCTTGCATGGCGTGCCGTAAGGCATGAACTCCTTCGCCCAGGTCTCCGCCTTGACGAGAGTGGACCGGGCCTTGAGCCCGATCATCGTGGCCCCTTCCGGCACGTCTTCAGTCACGACGGCGCTAGCGCCGATCCGCGCCCGGCGACCGATGGTCACGGGACCGATGATCTGCGCCCCCGATCCCACGATCACGTTGTCGAGCAAGGTCGGGTGACGCTTGCCGCCGACACCGTTCGTCGGGTTTGAGCCACCAAGCGTAACGCACTGGTAGATCGTGACATTGTCCCCGATCACAGCCGTTTCGCCAATGACGGTGAACCCGTGATCGATAAAGAAGTTTTTTCCGATCTGCGCGCCGGGGTGAATATCAATCGCGGTGAGGAACCGCGACAGGTGATTCACCAGACGGGCGAGGAAAAACAGGTCCGCCATGAAGAGGGCGTGGGCCACGCGGTGCCAGAAAAGCGCCCAGACGCCCGGGTAAAGCAGGACTTCCCAGCGCGAACGCGGCGCCGGATCGCGCGCGACGACAGCATCAAGGTAGCGGACAATCTTACGCAGCATTGCCCGAAACTCCCATCGATCGAACCGCTTTGCAACGGCTCGCGTTGAACTCCCGCTTCTCGGACTCAGGCCGCAAAACAGCCGTCATCCCTGCAACGGGTTGCCCGCCCTGGTTTCATCCAGCGCCTCGCGCAGGATGGCCAGAGTGGGTGGTGATTTGCGCTCGAGACTCAACCGGTCAATGGCAGCAACGAGCTCTTCGACGCCCACATGGCTACGGGTACAACGTCCCGCAAGATATTGCGTTGCCGAATGATCAAGAACGAGGCCGCGCATTTCGGCGTGAACCTCCATCAGAGCGATCAGCATCGCGTCGTCGGGTTCGCTCAATGTCAGGTCAAGGGCGGCACCGAGGCGCGAGGACAGATCCGGAAGCTGGACCCGCCAGCACTTCGCGTCGCTTTCCCCTACGCCGGGAACGAACGGCCTGTTCGAGACGAGCAGCAGCGGCCGCCCGTCCTCCTGCGCGCGGTTCCAGCGGTGGAAGAGTTCGTCCTGCGGCATGTCCTGCGCATCGTCCACGGCATTCCCGGCACCCGATTCAACAAACCACCGCGCCAGGAGAGACTTGCCGGATCGGGGTGGTCCAGACAGGATCGCTGTGTGGAACGGCCACTTGTCCGCTTCCATGAGCGCGTCGATGACAGGCGCATTGGCGTCGCCAACGACAATGCGCGGCGGGCTGTCGCTCGCGGCGGACAGTGGGAGAGCGATCTGCCTCATCGGGAAGCCTAGCGACTGATCCTCAGGGCGGAACCGCCGCCCGAAACCTTCCAGCCCTGCGCCCGCAACGCGGCGGCGAGGCGTTCACCGCCACCGACCATCATGACCCGCATCACGGAAGTTCCGCCGATTGCAAGGCTGACCGCTGCGGCCCCTTGCGCGCCGGGTACGCCGCGAACCGCAGCCAGAGCGCTGTCGACCGACGCGGCATCCGGGCTCGCGAACTGGACCGACACGGCCTCCGCCACAATGGGCGCCGCGCTTTCGGTCTGCTCCGTCGCCGGCTGCGGGGCAGCGGCAGGCGGGCTGACGTCGCCCTTCGGCATGAGCTTTTCGCGCAGTTCGGCAAAGGCACGGTCCAGCGCCACGCCGCCCGCATTGATGGACGGATCAGGATCCAGAGCACCGGAGGACAAGGCGTCGCGGTACATCCCATCGACGCGGACCACGGCCTGCTCGAGCATGCGCGGGAGTTCTTCCTCGCTCGCTGCCTGCATGGTGAAGCTGCCGAGAAACGTGTTGTCGGGCCCGTGGCGCGCCGTAAACGTGGCCTTGATGGGGCCGCCCGGCCATTGCCGCTCAAGGCGCGCGACCGGCATCACCACGTCCGAGGCATTGAACTGCCCAAGAACGCTTCGCCACCAAAGGCGGCTGCGCCGGGACGCCTGCCCGGCGGTCAGAATCAGCGATTCGCCGCCCGAGCCGGTTGGTCGCACATAGTCGACGGGGCTGGAGGAGGCCTGGAACTCCGCCCAGGCGCGTTGCCACGGGCCGCGAACCTCGAACACCTGCCGCACACCACCGGAATCCAGGACGGGAATCAGCAGCAGGGGCGCTGACCGCGGACCGGTTCCGGCTCCTGCCCCGACGTATTGTCCTGCCTTCGCCTTGTCGAAGATGACCCCCACCGTCGCGATGTACCGCTTTGGCCCGATCTGCTCCCGCCCGATAACGACGGAAGAGACCATCGCATCGATCGATTCGATTGGCATGTCCGGCCCGCCGAGCTTCTTCCAGGCTTCCTTCTGAGCCTGTTTCCAGCCCGCGATGCGCGCCTCAGCGCCCGTCTTGGCCGTTACATCCACCGTGATGCCGTTGACCTGGATGTCCTGAGAGTTGGCGAGCGGCGCTATGCCGCGATCACCCTCTATCTGCGCGAGGATCTGGCCCCCGGTTATGGCGCCGACGGCAAGGCACGCAGCCCCGCACCACCAGAGCGCAGCCTTGCCCGCAGACCTCTTGAAGGCCAGGCCCATGCGGGCAGGCCGCGGGTTTTTTGATGAGATTGTGATCGCCATTGTCGAAACCGCTGGCCTTTTGCCTAAACGAAGATGGAAATCCAAGCCACAAACGGCTACGCGGCCGCAATGTCCGACGATAACTCCCCCAAGAGCTATAGCTACGAGCAGGCCGGCGTCTCCATCGCGGCCGGAAACGCGCTGGTGAAAGCCATTGCCCCGCTCGCCAGGTCCACCGCGCGTCCGGGTGCCGACGCGGAGCTGGGAGGCTTTGGCGGCTTCTTCGATCCGCGCGCTGCTGGCTACAAGGATCCGCTGCTCGTCGCCGCAAACGACGGGGTGGGCACCAAGGTGAAACTGGCCATCGATCATGACCGTCATGACCACATTGGCATCGACCTTGTCGCCATGTGCGTGAACGACCTCATCGTGCAGGGCGCCGAGCCGCTGTTTTTCCTCGACTACTTCGCGACCGGAAAGCTGGAAAATGGCGTAGCCGAGCGGGTC
Source organism: Novosphingobium sp. HII-3 (assembly GCF_002916655.1). Classification (GTDB taxonomy): domain Bacteria; phylum Pseudomonadota; class Alphaproteobacteria; order Sphingomonadales; family Sphingomonadaceae; genus Novosphingobium; species Novosphingobium panipatense. The sequence continues at coordinate 20,346 of NZ_PPSM01000021.1, read as the reverse complement.
GTGGCGGGCATCGCCGAAGGGTGCCGGATCTCCGGCTGCGCTCTCATCGGCGGCGAGACCGCCGAGATGCCGGGCATGTATGCCGCTGGCGACTATGACCTTGCCGGCTTCTGCGTGGGCGCCGTTGAACGCGGCGAGCAGCTTACCGGCGACAAGGTTGCCGCAGGCGACGTGCTGCTGGGCCTTGCCTCCTCAGGCGTCCACTCCAACGGCTACTCGCTCGTCCGCCGGCTTGCAGAGGACAAGGGCTGGAAGCTCGACCGCCCCGCCCTGTTCGACCAGGACACCCTGCTGATCGACGCGCTGATCGCGCCGACCCGCATCTACGTCAAAACCCTCCTGCCCTTCATCCGGGCCGGCCGCATCCATGCCCTTGCCCATATCACCGGCGGCGGCCTGCTTGAAAACATTCCGCGCGTCCTGCCCAAGGGCCTTCATGCCCGCATCGATGCCGATGCCTGGCCCCAGCCGCGACTGATGGCCTTCCTGCAGGCGCAGGGGCACATCGAACCTGCCGAGATGGCGCGCACCTTCAACTGCGGCATCGGCATGGTGCTGGCCGTGGCGGCCGACGAGGCAGCGGCCCTCAAGACCGAGCTTGAAGCGGCCGGCGAAACGGTCTTCGTGATCGGCGCCATCGAACCGGGCGACAAGGGCTGCACCGTGCAGGGATCGGCGGAAGCCTGGTCGGCACGTGAACAGTGGGAGGCGGTCCACCTTGGCTAAGGCCAGAGTCGCCGTTCTGATCTCGGGGGGCGGCACCAACATGGCTGCCCTCCTCTACGCCAGCCGCGCGAACGACTGCCCTTACGAGATCGTTTTGGTCGCAGCCAACGACCCTGATGCGAAGGGCCTGCGCCTGGCGCAGGCCGAGGGGGTGGAGACCTTCGCCCTCAGCCACAAGGGCATGAAGCGCGCCGAGCATGACGCCGCGATGGACGCGGCCATTCGTGCTGCAGGGGCCGAGTGGGTCGCTCTCGCCGGCTACATGCGCATCCTCACCGGCCAGTTCGTGGCGAAGTGGGAAGGCCGGATGGTGAACATCCACCCCTCTCTCCTGCCCAAGTACACTGGGCTCCACACGCACGAACGGGCGATCGAGGCGGGGGACAGCCATGGCGGCGTCACCGTCCACCTTGTGACCGCCGAACTCGACGACGGCCCCATCCTCGGCCAGACGCAAGTTGCCATCATGCCGGACGACACGGCGGACAGTCTGGCGGCTCGCGTGCTGATCGCGGAGCACCAGCTCTATTCACGGTGCCTCGCCAGGCTCGTCACGCAGGCGACGCCGGAGGCCTAGACCCGCAGCGGACGGTTGGCCGTGCCTCGTCAGATCTGCTCGTAATCGACCATCGGCCGGCTCTCGCGCGTGCCGCGATACCGCTTGTCCGGGTCCTGAGGATCTCCGGCGATCAGCACGTAATCCTCATGAACTTCGACGAGCGTGCCAACGAAGGGAAAACCTTCGAGGCTGCCGTTCACGCGGTAGCTTACCGTGTCCCCGACCTTGAAGCTCTTTTCATCGAAGTTGAATTCGAAGGGGCAGGCCTCTCCTGTCTCACCCATGCCTTGCATAGCGCGTCTCCTATCGCGCAGACGCTACAGCAGCGAGACAGGCTCGATCAAATCGAAACTGCGAGCCGTCAAGCGCCATGCCGATATGGGCGAAATCAGCGCGTTTCCACTTCGGCGGCGTAGGCCTGCATCGCTCCGCCGGACGCCACCGCCTTCGTGCTGCCGACGTGCGACATCAGGACCGCCGCAAGGAACGACACGGATGCCGCTGCCAGAATTGTCTTTGCCATCCTACCCTCCAGAATCGCCTTGGTAGCGTTCAAGAACGGGATAAGACCGTGATTGGAATCAGACAAAGAAAAAGGCCGCCAGAAACGGCGGCCTTCGTCTTTCTTAACGAAAATTAACCGTCTTCTTAGCCGACGATCTCTTCCGGCTTGAAGAAGTACGCGATCTCGATGGCCGCGTTCTCGTCGGAGTCCGAACCGTGAACCGAATTGGCTTCGATGGATTCGGCCAGCTCCTTGCGGATCGTGCCTGCATCGGCGTTCTCGGGGTTGGTCGCGCCCATGATGTCGCGGTTGCGCTTCACGGCGTCTTCGCCTTCAAGCACCTGAACGACCACCGGACCCGAGATCATGAACGAAACGAGGTCGTTGAAGAACGGGCGTTCAGCGTGAACGGCGTAGAAGCCTTCAGCCTGTTCCTTCGTCATCTGGATGCGCTTCGAAGCGACAACCCGCAGGCCGGCTTCTTCAAGCATCTTCGTGACGGCGCCGGTCAGGTTACGGCGGGTGGCGTCGGGCTTGATGATCGAGAAGGTGCGAGTGACCGCCATGGGGTGTTCCTTGCGAATGTAAGCGTGATTGTTGCGCGCGCCCCTAGCCGGGATTTGCGGCAGTCGCAAGGCTATCCGGCCTGCACCCAGCGGCCGTTCTCCTGCTTCCAGTAGAAGTGCTCGACACCCTCTCGGGCGCGCAGGTCCCTCCAGACCTGACGGGCATGCTGGACGGTATTTTCGTCGAACATGAAGAAGGTGCGCGCGAACGTAGCCTCCCCTTCCCGCCAGCGGCCATCGGCCAGAGCCAGAAAGGTGGCGTCATTCACGGGCGCCACGTTCTCCGACAGGAGGATGGGCTGGCGCTCATCCTCCCCCTCGCCCGAATGACCGTTCGCCAGGAACGTCTCGGGCCCGAGCGACCATAGGCTGCGCGATATGCGTTCCCGCTGGTCGCGGTCTGCGGAAACGACGAGCAGCCGCCCGCCGTCCGCCAGCACCTTGCGTGCGATCAGGGGAAGCGCCGCTTCGACAGGGTCGCGGCTGAGCTGGTAGAAGTCCACGCGCATCAGCCGCGTTCCTCCGCTCAGGCTTCCAGCGTATCGCGCACGAAGCGATCAAGCAGGCGCACGCCAAAGCCCGTGGCGCCCTTGTCCCAGGTCGCCCCTGCCTTGTCGGTCCAGACAGTGCCGGCGATGTCGAGATGGGCCCAGGGCGTATCGTTCTCGATGAAGCGCTGCAGGAACTGCGCCGCAGTGATCGAGCCGCCGAAGCGCGGACCGACATTCTTCATATCGGCAATCGGGCTGTCGATCATCTTGTCGTAAGCCGGACCCATCGGCATGCGCCACAGACGCTCGCCCGAGGCATCGCCGGCTGCGTTGAGGGCTGCTGCCAGATCGTCGTTGTTGGAGAACAAGCCGGCATATTCGTGCGAGAGGCTGAGGATGATCGCACCCGTCAGCGTTGCCAGGTCGACGATCTTGGCCGGAGCGTACTCACGCTGTACCCAGGTCAGGGCGTCACAGAGCACCAGGCGACCCTCGGCGTCCGTGTTGATCACCTCGATCGTCTGGCCCGACAGCGAGGTGACGACGTCACCCGGACGCTGGGCGTTGCCGTCGGGCATGTTCTCGACGAGGCCGCACACGCCGATGATGTTCGCCCTGGCCTTGCGCAGCGCCAGTGCGAGCATGGTCCCGGCGACGGCACCGGCGCCGCCCATGTCCCACTTCATGTCTTCCATGCCGGCGGCAGGCTTGATCGAGATACCGCCGGTGTCGAAGCAGACACCCTTGCCGACGAAGGCCACGGGCTTGGCACCCTCTTCGCCGCCCCGCCACTCCATGACCAGCAGGCGGGCCGGCTTGACCGACCCCTGCGCTACGCCAAGCAGCGAGCCCATGCCAAGCTCCGCCATCTCCTTCTCGTCGAGAACGCGAATCGTGAGACCGGAAGATTCCATGCGGGCTTTGCAGCGCTCCACGAAGCTTTCCGGATAGATGATGTTCGCAGGCTCGGTCACCAGTTCGCGCGTGAATGCCACGCCCTGGGCGATGGCCTGCTCGATCTCCCACACCGCCTCGGTGCCGTCTGGCGCGCCCACGAGTGCGATTTGCGCGAGAGAAGGCTTCGCGTCATCCGCCAGCTTGGTGCGGTATACGTCATGACGCCAGGAGCGCAGAACCGCGCCGAGCAACGCACCGGCCGCTTCCTCGGCCGAAAGACCCGCGCCCGTCACATCGAGCACGAGTGCGGTCTCTCCGCTCGTCAGGTACTTCGCGACGACCGCGGCGCCTGCCCGTTCGATCGCGCTCTTGCGATCCTTCGCGGACGGCTCGCCCAAACCGGCGAGCGCAACGCGGACCACCTTACCCCCGCGATCGACGAAGCTTTCGAATATCTGCCCTGCCTTGCCGGTGAAGCGAGCCCGGCGGGCCCCCTCGGCAAGAACGGGCTCCAGGTCGGCAGGCACGGCGTCCTGGTTGACGAGGCGTGCAGCGACGGTGGCTCCGTTGAGGGCATTCGGCCCTTCAGCCGCGCCAAGGAACTGGATCTTCATGGATTCTCCTGGATTTCCCCGATGAAACGCTGAACTTTTGCGCTTCACCGCATGACTGGATTGCAGTTAGGCACAGGCGATGCGATAGGCAACCCATGCTCCCAGCCGCGCAGCCCAACCTGCAAGCCCGTTTTCCCCTTTCGGACCGTTGCTTGCCTTCCCTTCCCCTCTGTGCACTGGCGATGGGAATTTCTGCTTCCGTCCTGCCCCATGCAGCGTTTGCACAGGACGTCGCGCGGCCCGTCGATGCAGCACCGATCGAAGGTGCGCCCCCCGCTCCGCCTCCTTCCACCGGTGACACCGAACCGGTCGCGTTCGAAGCGGACGACGTGCAGTACGAGCAGGACAGCGAGGTCGTTACCGCAAGCGGCAACGTCGTTCTACGACGGCGGGACGACCAGGGCCGCGTCCAGTCGGTCCGGGCAGACACTGTCCGCTGGGACCGGGACAGCGGCAAGATTGTCGCGGACGGCAACGTGCGCATGGTCGACGACGACGGCAACCAGCTCTACACCGAACAGGTCGAGCTTACCGACGAGTTGAAGACGGGGATGATGGAGAACCTCCTTCTCGTCCTGCGCGAAGGAGGCCGTCTCGCGGCGCTCAAAGGGGAACGCATCCCCAACGGGGACGTCATCCTTACCCGTGCCGCCTATACCGGGTGCGACGTGGTCGATGACGATGGTTGCCCCAAGAACCCCAGCTGGCGCGTCGTTGCAAAGCAGGTCATTTATTCGGACGCCGACAAGCGGGTTCGCTTCAAGCGAGCCCGGATCGAGCTGTTCGGACTGGTGCAGCTTCCGCTGCTCGGCCTCACGGTCAGCACCGACGGCCATGCGGTGTCCGGCTTCCTCATGCCCGACATCAAGTCGAGCCCGTCGAACGGGTTTGAAGTCGCCCAGGCGTACTACTGGAAGATAGCGGAAAACCGGGACCTCACCGGGACGTTCTCCGTCTTCACCGAGGCGGCGCCGATGGGTCGGCTGGAGTACCGGGCCCTCACGGAAAATGGGGCCTACCAGATCACCGGCTACGCCACCGCAAGCCAGAAGATACCGATCTCGGACGGGCGCGAGGATGTCGATGGCCAACGTGCGTTTCGTGGCTACATCTTCGCGAACGGCCGCTTTCAGCTCAATGACAACTGGAGCGTGACCGGATCGATCCGCCGCGCCACGGACCGCACTTTCCTGCGCCGCTACGACATCAACCGCGATGACCGGCTGCGCTCCATGGTCGAGTTGGAGCGGATCGATCAGGACAGCTACTTCTCCCTTGCGGGCTATGCGACGCAGACGCTTGTCGCGGATCGCAAGCAGGGCTTGATTCCGATCGCCTTGCCGGTTGTCGAATACCGCCGCAGGCTCGAGGATCCGCTGCTGGGTGGACGCTTCGAACTGCGGGCAAATTCGCTCGCGATCACCCGCCCGGACGGGCAGGATACGCAGCGCGCCTTCGCCTACGGTGAGTGGTCACTACGCCGCCTGACCGGAATGGGCCAGGAAATCACCCTCACCGGCCTCGTGCGCGGAGACGTCTATCATTCGCGGCAGAACGAACTGACGAGCGAGGATCTCTACCGCGGCATGTCCGGGTGGCAGGGCCGCGGCGTGGCGACGGCCGCTATCGACGTGAAGTGGCCCCTGGTCGGCCAGGCATTCGGCGGGACCCAGGTGCTCACCCCACGCGTACAGCTGGTTGCCAGCCCGAAGATCCGAAACCTCGACATTCCCAATGAAGATTCCCGCGCCATCGAACTCGATACCGGCAATCTTTTCGCCATCAACCGCTTCCCCGGCTACGATCGGATCGAAGACGGCGTGCGCTTCACCTATGGGCTCGACTGGCAGTTCGAGCGCTCGCGCTGGCGCATCAAGACGACGGTTGGCCAGTCGGTCCGGCTGAACAACCGCGCCACGGTCCTGCCGGACGGCACGGGGCTGGCGAACAAGACGTCCGACATCGTCGGGCGCACTGAAATCCGATACCGCGACTTCATCAACTTCATCCACCGCTTCCGCGTGGACAAGGACACCTTCGCCGTGCGCCGCAACGAATTCGACGCGGTCATCGGCAATACCCGCACATATCTCGAGGTCGGCTACACCAAGCTGAACCGGGACATCTCAGTCGACATCGAGGATCTGCAGGATCGCGAGGAGCTGCGCGCCGCCGGTCGCCTGGCCTTCGCGCGCTACTGGTCCGTGTTCGGCTCCGCCGTGGTCAACATGACCGACAGGCAGGAAGACCCCCTCAACGGCTCCGATGGTTTCCAGCCTCTCCGGACGCGCATCGGCGCGGCCTACGAGGACGACTGTATCCAGCTTTCGCTGACGTGGCGCCGCGACTACGTGGCGTTGGGGGACGTGCGCCGCGGCGATTCGTTCCAGCTTGGTTTCACGCTTAAGAACATCGGCGGGGGGTGACGCCCTGCCGTTTGATTTCGGACCATTGGCACTGCCGGCCAAAGCCGCTATCGGGTGTGCTCATTTTCGGTTAAGCCGCCGCGCGGCAAGTGCGACGTACTATGCGACAGACAGCTTCGGTGAAGCGCTGCCGCGGATGAACCGGCTTACGGCCGGTCAGAAACGGGATTGATATCACGGTGCAAGCAGTCAATCGCAGCAGATTCCTGAAGCGCGCATTTCAATGTTTCGGCAGCCTCGTCGCCGTGTCCGCCGCCCTCGGCGCCGCGCAGGGCGTGTCGGCGCAGTCGGCCCCACAGGGCCAGATCGTGATTCCCGACAATGTGAAGATCTTCGGGGACGACAACCCGAACATGCGCCGCGCGACGGCGGTAGTTAATGGCGACGTGATCACCGGTACGGACGTCGACCAGCGTCTGGCGCTGATCGTCGCGGCTAACCAGGGCAAGATTGACGCCGAGGAAATGAAGCGTCTGCGCCTGCAGATCTTGCGCAACCTGATCGACGAAACGCTGCAGATCCAGGAAGCCAAGGCTGCCGACGTGTCCGTGGAAGACGCCGAGGTGAACCAGTCCTACGCGCGCGTCGCACAGCAGAACTTCGGCCAGAACACCGCCGCGATGGACGCGTACCTCAAGCGCGTGGGCTCCTCGCCCGAATCGCTCAAGCGCCAGATCAGGGGCGAACTGTCGTGGCAGCGACTGCTCCAGCGTAACGTTCAACCCTTCATCAACGTCTCCGACGATGAAGTGAACGACGTGCTCGCCCGCCTGAAGGCGGCCAAGGGTACGGACGAATACCGCCTGGGCGAGATCTATCTCGCCGCCACGCCCGAAACGCGTGAGCAGGTGTACAAGAACGCCAGCCAGATCGTCCAGCAACTGCGGCAGGGCGGCAGCTTCGTCGCCTACGCACGCCAGTATTCGCAGGCGAGCACGGCGTCCGTCGGTGGCGATCTGGGCTGGGTCCGCCTGGCGCAGCTTCCCGCCGAGCTCCAGACCGTCGCGCGTGACCTGGACACCGGTCAGCTCGCCGGTCCGATCGAAGTCCCCGGCGGCTTCGACATTCTTTACCTCATCGACAAGCGGCAAGTTCTGACGGCCGACCCGCGCGACGCGATCCTCTCGCTCAAGCAGATCTCGCTTCCCTTCCCCAAAGGCGTCAGCGAGGCGGAAGCAAGCCGGCGCGCCGAGGCATTCGCCAAGGCAATGAAGGCGGCCAAGGGCTGCGGCGATGTCGACGGCGTTGCCAAGACGCTCGGAGCACAGGTCGTGACCAACGACCAGGTCAAGGCGCGCGACCTTCCGGGCCAGCTTCAGAACGCGGTCCTGCAGCTTTCCCCCGGCGAAACCCTGCCGCCCTTCGGCTCGCTTGAGGACGGCGTGCGCATCCTCATGCTGTGCGGCCGCGACGACGCGCAGTCCGAAAGCGGACCCAGCTTCGAACAGTTGCAGGCACAGCTCGAGGACGATCGCGTGAACAAGCGCGCGCAGACGTACCTGCGCGATCTGCGTCGTGACGCAGTCATCGAATACAACTGAGATCGGGCGGGGCAGCTGACATGAACCCTGGCAAGGCTGGGGCTGCCCCGCAGGCCGACCTGCCGCTTGCCGTCTCCCTTGGCGACCCTGCCGGCATCGCTCCGGAAGTGATCGCTGAAAGCTGGGCCCGGCGAGAGGAAAGCGCTCTTCCCCCGTTCGTTGTGGTTGGCGGCGCCGATGTTCTGCAAAGCGCGGCCCGGACGCGCGGAATCAGCCTTCCCATCATCCGCATCGGCGATCCTGCGGAGGCTGCGGACGCTTTCGCTGCAGGCCTGCCTGTGCTCGGGGAAGAGGATTGCGGTGCTTCTCCCGGGCAGCCGACGCTGGACGGCGCGCGGCTCGCGCTGCACTCCCTCACCCGTGCAACGGAACTGACGCTTTCCGGCAGGGCGGGCGCGGTGGTCACGGGGCCTATTGCGAAGTCGCGGCTGGCCATGGTCGGCTTCTCGCAGCCCGGTCAGACGGAGTTTCTGGCGGACGCTTCCGGCCTTCCCCATGATGCCGCGGTGATGATGCTGGCCGGGCCTTCGCTGCGAACGGTGCCTCTCACCGTCCACGAAGCTCTGGCCGAAGTTCCCCGGCTGATCACCCGACAGCTCATCGAGGGGAAGGCGCGCATTGTTGCCCGTGCGCTCTCCCGCGATTTCGGCCTGCCGAACCCCCGCATCGCCATCACCGGCCTCAACCCTCATGCCGGGGAAGACGGCCGCATGGGGACGGAGGACCGCGACATAATCCTACCGGCCATCCAGGCGCTGGCCGCCGAAGGTCTGGACGTGACGGGCCCTCACCCAGCCGACGCCCTGTTCACGCCTCACGCGCGCGCCGCATACGACGTGGCGCTCTGCATGTACCACGATCAGGCACTCGTCCCCATCAAGACGCTCGACTTCGACCAGGGTGTGAATGTCACGCTGGGCCTGCCGATCGTCCGCACCTCCCCTGACCATGGAACGGCCTTCGGCATCGCTGGCAAGGGGCTGGCCAACGCCGGCGCCATGGTTGCCGCGCTGAGAATGGCCGGCGAATGCGCCGCGAGAAGAAGATGACCCCCCTCCCCCCGCTTCGTGAAGTCATCGCTCGCCACGGGCTTTCGGCGTCCAAGGCCCTCGGCCAGAACTTCCTTTTCGACGAACAGCTTCTTGACCGCATAGCCGCCATCCCGGGCTCACTTGAAGGCCGCGACGTTCTGGAAATCGGCCCCGGCCCCGGCGGCCTGACGCGCGCGCTCCTCCGCGCCGGGGCTAACGTCACGGCCATCGAGATGGACCGGCGCTGCCTGCCGGCGCTGGCTGAGGTGGAAGCCGCCTATCCGGGCAAGCTGAAGGTGATGGAGGGCGATGCTCTCAAGATCAGCCCGGAGAGCCTGTTTGCGGGGCCTTATCACATCGTCGCGAACCTGCCTTACAACGTGGGCACGGCGCTATTTACCGGCTGGCTGTCCGGAAAGACCTGGCCGCCGCAATGGGCAACGCTGACGCTGATGTTCCAGGAAGAGGTCGCCCGTCGCATCGTCGCGGAGCCTGATACGTCCGCCTATGGCCGTCTGGCGGTGCTGGCCCAGTGGCGATCCCGATCGAAGCTGGCGATGAAGGTGCACCGGAGCGCGTTCACGCCGCCGCCGAAGGTCATGTCGGCGATCGTGCATGTCGTGCCCGGCGCCGCGCCCCCGGGTGTTTCCATGCGGGTGCTGGAGCGCGTGACCGAAGCGGCCTTCGGGCAGCGCCGCAAGATGCTGCGCCAGAGCCTGAAGGGCGTACCCGGCGCTCTGGCCGCTCTGGAGGCGCTCGGGATAGATCCGCAACGCCGCGCCGAGACTCTGACGGTTGCGGAGTTTGTCAGCGTCGCCCGGGTTCTGACGCCCGCTATCTGAATACCGGCCGCCAGCCCAAACAAGGCTGCACACGAAAAAGCCCGTCCCGCATTGGCGGAACGGGCTTTTTTCCTGCCAGGATCCGGTGATCAGACCTGCGGCGAGCCCTGCTCGCGCGCGAGGCGCTCCTGCCGGTCGATGGCGGACTCCGTCGTTACGAAGCTGTCCGACTTCACGCCCAGCCAGATCAGGATCGGTGCCGACATGAAGATCGAGCTGTAGGTGCCGATGAAGATACCCAGCGTGATGGCAGCGGTGAACCCGAAGATCACGTCCGGCCCGAGAAGGAGCAGCGCGAGCAAGGTGATAAGCATCGAGAGCGACGTCACCACGGTACGCGAAAGCGTCTCGTTCACTGACAGGTCGAGAAGTTCGGCCATCGGCATCCGGCGGTGCTTCTTCAGGTTTTCACGGATACGATCGTAGACCACGATCTTGTCATTCAGCGAATAGCCGAGCAACGTCAGCAGAGCGGCGACGATGTTGAGGTCGAACTCCATCTGCGTCCAGGAGAACATCCCCACCGTCAGGAGAATGTCCTGAAGAAGGGCGAACAGGGCACCAACGCCGAACTGCCATTCGAAGCGGACCCAGATGTAGATCGAGATGCCGATCATCGCCAGACCGAGCGCAATCATGCCGGTCTTGAACAACTCACCCGAAACCTTGCCGGACACCGAATCAACACCGTCGATGCGGGCGTCGGGAAAGCTCTGCTTGATGGATTCGGTGATCTTGCGCGCCATGGCATCGGCCAGCTGCGGCTGGGCCTCCGTGCCTTCGGGCAGCTTCATGCGCAGCGAGATCTCGTTGGGCTTGCCGAAAGTCTGCACGACCGGCTCGCCGTAGCCGAGCTTGCCGACCGCGTCTTCCAGCTGCTGGACAGGCGCGGTGGCGCTGCGCTCGAACGTCACCCGGATCATCTGGCCGCCGACGAAATCCACGCCCAGGTTGAGCCCGTGCGTGAACAGCAACACGACGGACGCCAGCATCAGCGCGATGTTGCTGATGAAGAACGGCCACTGCCACTTGAGGAAGCGGATGTTCGTGTTGTCAGGAATAAGCTTCAGGAGCTTCATGATCTTTGTCCGAGCTTACAGATTGAGGGTCGCAGGCCGCGCCTTGCGCAACCAGCCGGCGATCCACATGCGAGTGAGAGTCACGGCCGTGAACACCGAGGTGGCGATGCCGATCATCAGCACGACGGCGAAACCGCGAACCGGGCCAGAGCCGAAGGCAAACATCAGAACCGCCGCGATGGAGTTGGTGATGTTCGCATCGAAGATGGCGCGGCTTGCTTCGCGGTAACCCAGTTCCACCGACTGGACGACACGCCGCCCCCTCGCCAGTTCTTCGCGGATGCGCTCGTTGATGAGCACGTTCGCATCGACGGTGGCGCCGATGGTCAGCACGAAGCCAGCAATGCCTGGCAGCGTCAGGGTCGTTCCGAAAAGAGCCATGACCCCAAGGATCATGAGCACGTTCAGCACCAGCGCGACGCAGGCATAGATGCCGAAACGGCCGTAGGTCAACACGATGAAGAGCATCAGTGCGATCGTGCCCACGGCCATGGCGATGGCGCCCTTGTCGATGGCTTCAGCACCGAGATCGGGCCCGACGGTGCGTTCCTCGACGACCTTGAGATCGACGGGGAGAGCGCCCGAACGAAGGGCGATCGCCAGCTGGGTCGCCGACTTGGTCGTGAAGCTGCCGGAAATCTGAGCGCTGCCGCCGAGGATCGGTTCATTGATCGCCGGCGCCGAGAGCACCTTGCCGTCGAGGATGATGGCAAAGCGCTTGCCGACATTTTGACTCGTCAGCTGAGCGAAGCGTTCGCCGCCCTGCTGGTTGAACGTGATATCGACGACCGGCTGGTTGGTCTGCTGCTCGAAGCTCTGCTTGGCGTTGGTGAGCTGATCGCCCTTGATCCCGCCCAGACGCTTCACGGCGATCACGGGAGCACCGCCAGCGGCGTCGGCAGCATCGGCGTAGGGTACCACTTCGGACCCGGGCGGCACGACGCCTTGTGCCAGGTCAGCCGGCGAGGCCGTTTCGTCGACCATCTTGAATTCGAGCTTGGCCGTCTGGCCGAGCAGCGCCTTCAGCGCGGCGGGATCCTGAAGCCCCGGAACCTGGACGTCGATGCGGGTTCCACCCAGGCGACGAATGTCGGGCTCCTTGGTCCCCAGCGCGTCGATGCGCTTGCGCACGACCTCGACCGCGGTTTCCATGGCGTTGCTGACTTCCAGGTCGATGCCGGCCGCCGTGGGCGCCATCACGAACTGGTTGCCGTTCACGACCTGGATGTCCCAGTCGCGCTGTCCGGAAAGACCGGCGCCATTGGTCAGCGGCAGCAAGGCTTCGCGCGCGGCATCCACCTGCGCGGCATCGCGTACCGTGAATGTAAGACGTCCGCCGCGGCTGGACACGTCGCCGATGGCGATGCGCGGCTGAGCCTGGTTGAGCTTGGTACGGACCGATTCCTCCATGCCTTCCAGGCGTTGCTGGATGACCTGGTTGCGGTCGGCCTCAAGCAGAAGGCGCGAACCGCCCGCCAGGTCCAGACCGAGGTTGACCTTCGGAGCGGGTACGCCTTCCGGCAGGTGAACGGTGGTAAAGGAAAGCAGCGTCGGTACCGCAAGAAGGCAGAGCACCAGCGCCACCCCCCAGTACCAGACCTTCTTCCAGATGGAAAATTCAAGCATCGCCTATCGCTTTCCCCAAGAAGCGTCCGCTCAATCGTTCGCGGGCTTTGCGCCGGCAGGCGGAATCACATCGACGATGGTCGACTTGAGCGCCTTGACCTTGAGACCCTGCGCAAGCTCAACCTCGGCGTAGGTGTCATCCACTTTCACGATACGGCCAATGAAGCCGCCGCCGGTCAGCACTTCGTCGCCCTTCTTGAGACCGGAAAGTTTCGCCTTGTGTTCCTTCTGCTGCTTCATCTGCGGACGCAGGATGAGAAACCAGAAGATCAGCGCCATGGCCACGAATGGCATATACGTGATCCAGGCCGGTGGAGCACCGGCAGGAGCGGCTGCGGCAAGTTGGGCAAGGATCGAGGTCTGCATGGAAATGATGGGCCTTCTCGTGTCGCGGATCGACCGGCGATTCGTACAGCGGTCGATTCCTGCACGCGTGGTGGAGAATATCCGCCCCAACGTGCAGTCGGATGCGGGCGGTTAGCAATAAAGGCGAGCGGTGGCAACGCGAACGCCTTCGCACACCCCGCCCGCGTGAGGCAGATAGGTCCTGGCCTCTAAGGTTCAAGCGAGCGCGGGCTGCGACGAAAAACTCTTACAGAGACGCTTGCGCATCCCGACGGACCTGCCTATAGGCCGCGCTCCGGTCGGGACGTAGCGCAGCCTGGTAGCGCATCACACTGGGGGTGTGGGGGTCGGAGGTTCGAATCCTCTCGTCCCGACCAATCAAAAACAGCCGTTTGCTGCCTTGTGCAACAGACGGCTGTTTTCGTTTCTTCAGACCGGGCCTTCCTTCCTTTGACTGTCGCCACCCTCGGCTGGTCGCCGCGGCACGATCTCTCCTGGCGCACCGTGCTGAAGCTGGAAGAGCAGCGGAAAGCCTTTTCCGTTTTCCTACACGAACCAGATCGGTTAAAGATCGGCAAGTCTACCTTCCAGCGAGGACTTGTCATGGCGCTACCCGAATCGTTGTTCGCAACCCTCGTCCGCATCATCGACAGAGTCGTCCCCGACACCGAGGCGCGTGATCGGGCGAAGCTGGAGCTTCTCAAACTCGAAAGCCTGCAGGAAATCGCATGGGTGGAATCCAGCGTCTCGGCCATCATTGCCGAAGGCAGCAGTGCGGACCCGTGGACCAGCCGGGCGCGGCCGACCTTTCTCTACGTCATGTACATCGTGATCCTGTGGGCTCTGCCGATGGGGCTGATTTCAGCGTTCGACCCCACGCTCGCGAAGGCGATCGGTGATGGTATGAACAGCTATCTCGCCGGGCTTCCTGAACCGCTGTACGTACTGTTTGGCACGGGTTACCTCGGCTATTCGGCTATGCGCCAGTGGGGGAAAGGCAAGGGCTCGGACCGTTGAACGAAACGCTAACTTTTTCTGCTACGTGATGCCCATGGCCCGTTCCGCTCCTTCCTACGCCGTGCGCGCAGCTCTTCTGTCCCTTGCTCTTGTTCCGGCCCTTGCTGCCTGCGGACAATCAGGTTCACCCGAGGCTCTCGAGAGCACAGCCTCGTCGGAGGAGCAGGCGGCACAGGAGGCCGCCCGCCTCAAGGCCGAGGCCAAGGCAAAGCGGGAGGCCGATCTGGCCCGCTTCTATGCAGGGGCGGGCGAGCCGGCCGAAGGTGCGGAGACCACGCGAGACGAGGACATCAAGGAGCAGCCGCGGTTCCCCATGGCGCCGGATGGCGCGCCGCCGCCACCGCCCCTGCCCGGCAATGCTCCTGCACCGGACCCCGGCATACCGCCGGTCGGATAATGCCAAAGGCTGCTCTGCGCTGACCGCAGGTTGCGCCTGTGGGTGCCTCCGCTAAAGCGGAGTCTTCGCCCCCTTTGAGCAGCGGAGTTATCAAGAGAAATGGCGGAAAAGCTCGTCTACGTGCTGAACGGCCCTAACCTCAACCGGCTGGGCAAGCGCGAGCCCTCGATCTACGGCTCGCAGAGCCTGGACGACATCGCCGCTCTCCTCACGGATCGGGGACGTGAACTGGGGATCTCGGTGGTCATGCACCAGTCCAATCACGAGGGAGCGCTCGTAGACTGGTTGCACGAAGCCGAAGACAGTGGAGCCCAAGCCGTTCTGCTCAACGCCGGAGCCTATACGCACACGTCGATCGCGCTGCTCGATGCGATCCGGTCGATTTCGGTGCCCGTGATCGAGGTACACCTTTCAAACCCTCATACTCGCGAGGAATTCCGCCACACTTCCTGGGTGGGTCAAGCTGCGAAGGGAACCGTCGCGGGATTCGGCGCCCAAAGCTACGTGCTGGCGCTCGAAGCGGCCGCACGGCTCTGACGATATCGGTATCAGGCGGCGCGGCAGCTCTGCCGGCCGCCGTCCTCATCGCGCACAAGAACGATGCGCTGAACAAACGCCTTCAACGAGGCCCCGGGGGCACGCTTCTCGTCCATCTGCACGACAGCGACGGCGCACAGGTCCTCCCGGACGAGCGAGAGCAGCATCGCCTGCACCGTTTCAGCATCCGCCTTGGCAGGCAGCGCTACAAGCACGTAAGGCTGTGACGCTCCCCCTGCCTTCGACTGCGGGTCATCAGGCTGACGCACATAGCCCCGCAGGGACGACAGCGGGCGCCCCTGCACAGTCCAGCCGCTTTTCCCCTCGAATATTGGAAGGCTGCCAAGCTCAGAACTGTCGACGGTGATGGCGGTGGAACTGCCGCCAAGCACGAAAGCAGGCTCCGTATCCCCGGCTCGCCGTGTCAGCCACCAGATGTTGGCCCCCAGCAACAGCAACGCCACGACAGCGAGCAGCAGGGTGCGTCGTGATCGAACGTTCATCTCAGAATTCGGCCTCAGCCCAGCGGAACACCCGGAATGTTCTTCGCGGTGCGAATGGTGAGCGAGGTCTTGACGCTGTCCACGTTCGGGGCGGGCGTCAGCTTGCTCGTCAGGAATTCCTGAAAGCTCTGCAGGTCGCGGCTGACGATTTTGAGGATGAAGTCGATTTCGCCATTCAGCATGTGGCATTCCCGGACTTCCGGGAGCCCCTTCATGTGGTCTTCGAAGGCGCGCAGGGATTCCTCCGCCTGGCTCTTGAGGCTGACAAGAGCGAAGACCGTGATGGTGAAACCGAGCTTTGATGCATCCAGGTCAGCGTGATACCCCTGGATGACGCCGGCTTCCTCCAGGCTGCGCACGCGGCGCAAGCACGGCGGCGCGGTCAGGCCCACGCGCTGCGCAAGTTCGACATTGGTGATCCGGCCTTCCGCCTGCAGTTCCGCAAGCAAGCGGCGGTCGATTTCATCAAGATTGATCATTTGCTTTCCCCGGGCAGACGTCTTCCGTACCCCATAGCAACATACACTTCAAAAAAGCTAGAACGCCGTAATATAATTATGCCATAGCGTAATCGTGCCAGTTTGCAACGCCACAAAACGCACTCTTTCGTCTAAAAGCGGCGCTGCTACAAAGTTCTTCCCGGCGGTTTCCTTATCGTAAACCTAAACGGTCCATAGAACGAGCCTGTCACCCGAATCGGCGCGGCCAGCGGTCGCACTCCTGGAGTTGGAATGCACTTCGACGATCGCCTTGCCACTGTCCTGCGCCTGCCCTCCTCGGGAGAGGGCATGGCGCGGATCCAGTTTCGGCAACTCGTCGATATACTCGGGAGCGCGCCGGAGCGCGCCGGCAGGAGCGAAACGGTGGAAGCGGCCTTCGCGCAGCTTGAGCGGCTGGCCCGTCGTCTCCCCGCTGGGGAGCGGGCGCGGCTGCTGCGCCATCCGCTGCAACCGCTTTCGAACGCGCGCCTTCTCGGCTGGCTGGCCGAGGCCGAACCCGACGTCGCCAGCGCGGCAATTGCGTCCGCAAGACTGAGAGATGAAGAGTGGCTGGCGCTCGTGCCGCGCCTGCCTGTCCGGGCACGTGGCATCCTGCGCCACCGGCGTGATCTTCCCGCAGGCGTCGATCACCTGCTTGAGCAGCTTGGCGTGCACGACCGGGGATTGCCGGCGGCGCCTCCCGCCGAGCCCCTGCCAGAGGACCCGATCCCCGAGAGCGTTCAACCCGGCGCCAGGCTCCCGACAGGAGACATCGCCGCCGATCAGGATATCTCGGCCGATGTGATGAAGCTGCTGGAGTTCGACGATCAGCCGCCACCGCCCACCTCTTTGAGCGACTGGGCGCGAGCCCGGGCGGTGCAGCAGCAAAAGGAACTTCAGCACAAGGTCGCGGCCGATCCGGCCGCCAGCCCACGCGAGGGCATCGGGGCCATCGTCCGCAGGATCGAGGAGTTCCGCAAGGCCCGGGAGAAAAAGGCGCTGGCCCAGGCGCCGGCGGACCTTACGGGCATCGGCCCGGAAAGCGCTTCCGCGCCCGCTCAACGCACGGCCAGCGCAATCGACTTCACAACGAATGTCGAAGGCAGAATCGACTGGGCGGATGGCCCTCACGCGCCCTCCGTGACCGGGCTTGACCTGGCGTTGGCTGCCGAGGAAGCCGATTGCGTCAGCGATCTTGCTCACAGCCTACGGCAGCGTTTTGCGATCCAGGGCGCCCATATCGTCGTCACTGGTGCTCCGGCCGTGAGCGGTCCGTGGCGCGTGGATGCCGTGCCGCGTTTCCGCCATGGCCGCTTCGAGGGGTACTGCGGCCGCCTTCGTCGGCCAGCCTCGGCGGCTGAAACGGCAGGACGGTCCGGCCCCCATGCGGAAGCCGAGCGCATGCGGGAGGTGCTTCACGAACTGCGGACGCCCGCAAACGCGATCCAGGTCGCCGCCGAGATCATCCAGCAGCAGCTCTATGGGCCCGCCCCTCATGAATATCGGGCTCTCGCTGCCGCGATCGCGGGCGATTGCGCGCATATTCTCGCCGGGTTCGAGGAGCTTGACCGGCTGGTGAAGCTCGAATCGGGGGTTCAGGCGATGGAGGCTGGCAAGTGCGACCTTGCCCATGTCCTCGCCCAGACGATCGTCCAGTTGCGGGCCTGGACGGAGCCGCGAAACAGTGGCTTCTCTCTTGCTGCGGATCTTGCGGCCACCCGCCTCCCCGTCCGCTTGGCAAAGGTCGAGGCCGAGCGCCTGATCTGGCGCCTGCTCGCCGCGCTTGCAGGCTCGGCCGCTCCGGGCGAAATGCTGAGGATCGGATGGCTCGTGCGTCCGGAAGCCGTCGAACTGTCCATCGCCCTGCCCGCCGCACTTGTGGAGAGGGAGCCCGACGCGCTTTTCGATGCGATCGCCGGCGACCGGGGACAATCTTTGGCTGCAGGCATGTTCGGCATCGGCTTCACCCTCCGCCTTGCCACGGCCGAAGCGACCGCTGCGGGCGGTAGTCTTCACCGCGTGGGTGACGTCCTGCGGCTCTCGCTACCCGCGCTCGCTGCCGATGCCCCGGACGGCCCGGCGATGTCTTCGCACCGCTCCTGAACGGAAACCAGTTGCCCACCCCCAATCTGCTGTTGCCGCCGTCCCGGCAGGCCTTTGCGACCTTTGATCAAGGCTTCGGACAACGCTTCATCGTCACGGTGGACACGGAAGAGGAATTCGACTGGTCCTCACCGCTGGACCGGACGACGCATGGCACCGCCACGGTGCCGGCACTTCGCCACTTCCAGCAGTTCTGCGAGGGCTTTGGGGTCGTTCCGACATACCTGATCGACTGGCCGGTCGCCGTTTCACCGCTCGCCCGCGATGCACTCGGCGACGCGGTGGCACGGGGCGCGGCGGAAATCGGTGTGCAGCTCCATCCCTGGGTCAGCCCGCCTTTTCGCGAGGAGGTGAACGAGCGAAACAGCTACGCCGGCAACCTGCCCTTCGCGCTGGAACGGGAAAAGCTTCTGACGCTTCGGGATCGGCTGGAGGAGGTCTTCGAAGTCGCACCGCAGACCTACCGCGCCGGCCGCTACGGTCTTGGCCCGAAGACGGCCGAAATCCTTCTCGAATGCGGCATTCGGATCGACACGTCGGTGCGGGCCCGGTTCGACTACAGCCGTGGAGGCGGCCCCAACTTTCGAGAGCACCCCCTTCACCCCTATTGGGCTGATCCGGCACGCCGGCTGCTCGAACTGCCCCTGACCACGGTGTACTGGGGACCGCTGCGCCAGATCGGCAACATTCTCTATCCTCACCTGTGGCGTGCGCCTTCGCTCCGTGGCGCCCTCGCACGAGCCGGGCTGCTTGAACGCATACCGCTGACCCCGGAAGGCGTCACCGCCGAAGAAGCCCTGCGCGGCGTCGACATCGCCCTCGACGAAGGGTTGCCCGTTCTCGTCTTCTCCTTCCACAGCCCCTCGCTGGCACCGGGCCACACACCCTACGTGCGCAGCGCAGCCGACTTGGACACCCTCTATGCCTGGTGGAGCAGCCTTTTCACGCACCTGATGATGCGCGGTGTGAAGCCGACCAGTGCGAAGGAAATCGTGGAGGCGGTGTAAAACCGTCAGAAGCCCGCTTGCCTGATTCACAAAGCCAAGCTAACGCGCTTCAGGCCGGCTTCGTCGATGGAGCCGGAACGGCAAGGCGGGGCCTGTAGCTCAGCGGTTAGAGCTGGCCGCTCATAACGGCTAGGTCGCGGGTTCGAATCCTGCCGGGCCCACCAACGCCGAACGGCATCTCGTGATGCCGGACATCGACACCCCAGGTCGGGGAGTGGCGCAGCCCGGTAGCGCGCCTGCTTTGGGAGCAGGATGTCGCAGGTTCGAATCCTGTCTCCCCGACCATTTTCCAAAAATTCTTCGTTTAAAACGGCTTAGGATGTATGCTGTAGCAACCGGTGCCCCCGAAGCTGACGATGGGGCGCGACGGAGCAGTAGCGGGTGCGAAACCACACACGTTTAGCAACGTAGATCCACACAAACGATCCAGCATAGTTCCTCATCCAAGCCGATTCGTTCCGCCAATGTGTGAGCGGGCTGAGGTGGTGCCGGTTCTCTGGACGGGGTGTTAAGCTACTCCCGACCTGATGGATCGGTACGGGAATGAAGACGACGAGGAAGCGCTACAGCGGTTTGCCGTAGCGTGCTCGCGCCTGCGGAGACGTGAGGGAGGCGTGCAACCTCCTGCAAGATGCCGCTGTCATCGCCCTCTCGTGCGAGTTCCTGCCCCGCGGCGCTTGCCGCGCCGCCGTGGAACGATCGAGAGACGGGGAGCATAGATCGCCGCCACACATGTCAACGCCAGGAAGACCAATGCGACCACCATAGCGATAACCCAATATCGCGGATCTTCACGCGATACGAACCAGCCGGCCACGATCGCCGGAACCAGCAGAAGCAATCTCGCCAACCATGCCATGGGTCGATCCTCGTGTTAGTTGTTGTGTCACGCTACTCGGCTTGACAACGAAAAGCCGGCATCTCGGACTGTGGAGCGGCGTGCAAAATTGCCCCCCTTAGCGGGGTGATCGGCGTCTAAAATTGACCCCCTTCATCTCATTGTGAGAAGCGCCGCCGTTTGGGTTCCGAACGGCGGGTACAGGGATGTTGGTTGT
>NZ_PPSM01000020.1 GCF_002916655.1 Novosphingobium sp. HII-3 | reverse complement strand
CACCTGACGGTGCGCGTCGTCGTCCGTGGGCCCCTCCTATCGACTACCGGGATAACCGCCGCGCTGCCGAAAGGTGGGGTCAATATTGGGCGCCGATAGGGGGTCAGTTTTGCGCGCCGGTTGACAGCGGGCGCCATAATACCCGCCGCCCGGGCCACGGCGGACTTCCAGCAGGCCTTCGTGCTCCAGCACCCGCGCGACCTGCTGGAGGGTCACGATACCGACCTCAAGCGAGCGCGCCAGTTCATGAAGCGACCCGATCCGCTCCCCCTCGGCCACCGCGAAAATGCGCTCGCGCAGCACAGCAGTCGTCCGCACAATCAGATTGGCCTTCTTCACCGACACGCCATCCTCGAATTAAATGCCTATTATTACCTGCCTCCGCTGATATTCCGGGTGAATAGGTGTAATTCAAGTCAATTGACCACCTATTTTCCGGCCGATAGCCTCGCGAACAAAGAACGGCGGTCCACCGCCAGCGGAGAGGAGATCAGGATCATGGGCTTTCGCATGCCCGACATTTCCCTGCCCGAACATGCGCTCATGATCGGCGGGAAGGCCGAGGCGGGCGGCACGGGGGAGGCCTTTGCCCACATCTACCCCGCAAGCGGAGAGAAAACGCGAGAGATCAGGCTGGCAAGCGCCGCCGACGTGGACCGGGCCGTGGCCGCCGCGAAGGCGGCGCAAGCGGCGTGGCGCGCCATGCCCGGTGACAAGCGGCGTGACCTCATGCTGAAGCTGGCGTCCACAATAGAGGAACGTGCGGCGGAGATGTCCCCCCTGCTGACGGCGGAGAACGGATCCATCCTCCTGGCCGGACCGCACATGAGCGCCGACGCTGCGCAAAAATTCCGCTACTTCGGCGGCTGGGCCGACAAGCTCGAAGGCCGCACCGTGCCGACCTGGGGCGGGCCTGCCCATGACTACGTCAGCTACGAGCCTTATGGCACGATCGGCGTCATCGTGCCCTGGAACGGACCGCTTTTCGCCGCCACGATGGTGATGGCTCCCGCCCTGGCAGCCGGTAACTGCCTGGTCCTCAAGGCCCCCGAAACGGCGCCGTGGTCGCTTATGAAACTGATGGAACTGGTGCAGCAGGCCGGTTTTCCCCCCGGCGTCGTCAACCTGGTGACAGGCGGACCGGACGTGGGCGCCGCGATGGTCGAGCATCCGGGCATCGACAAGATCGAATTCATCGGCAGCGGTGCCACGGCGCGCAAGATCCTGGGCAGCGCGGCGCCGGCCCTGAAGCCCGTCGGCCTTGAACTGGGGGGCAAGTCCGCAGTCCTCGTGTTTGCCGACGCCGACCTTCAGGCAGCGGCCAAGCGCGGGCTGTCGGGCGGGGTCAGCGCGAACGGACAGGGGTGTGTGAACGGCACGCGACTGCTCGTGGAACGCACGATCTACGAACCCTACGTCCAGATGCTTGGGGCTATGGCGGGTCACGTAAAGGTTGGCGATCCGTTCGCGATGGACACGGTCATGGGTCCGGTCATCTCGGAGACTGCGCTTGAACGGATCCACGGACTGGTGAGGCGCGGCGCTGCCGAAGGTGGGCGCGTGGTCTGCGGCGGAGAGCGCATGGGCGGTGATCACGCCGGCGGCACGTTCTACCCGCTCACCATCCTTGCCGACGTGGCGCCCGGTAGCGAAATCGCGCGCCACGAGGTCTTCGGGCCTGTGCTGGTGGTCACGCCGTTCGACAGCGAGGAGGAAGCCGTCGCGCTGGCAAACGGCACCGACTACGGCCTCGGCGCCTACGTTCACACGACCAACCTCGCCCGCGCGCACCGGGTCGCCGGTCAGATGATGGCCGGGCAGGTTCAGGTCAACGGATCGGGCGAGGCAATGACGCCCT
This sequence comes from Novosphingobium sp. HII-3, assembly GCF_002916655.1. GTDB lineage: Bacteria > Pseudomonadota > Alphaproteobacteria > Sphingomonadales > Sphingomonadaceae > Novosphingobium > Novosphingobium panipatense. Next base: position 43,831 of record NZ_PPSM01000020.1, on the reverse strand, counting down.
GCGTGCCTTTCGGCGGGATGAAGCATTCAGGCCATGGCCGTCTCGGCGGGATCGAGGGCCTTCGCGAATTCCAGCAGGTGCGCAACGTATGGATCAACCTGCAATGACCCTGCTCGACCCGAGGGACCGCAGCGCCCGTGGCCTCGCCATCGAGGGGGACGTCACCGGCCGGGCAGCCGCCGCGCCTGCCACCCTGCTCGAGGAGTCCTGGCGCGACTTTGTGTTCGCGGAAGTGTGGGCGCGCCCCGGTCTTCCGCGCCGCGCGCGCTTCCTTGTCGCGATGGCATCGGCCGCCACCTGCGGACTCGCGGATACGCAGCTGGACGACTTCGTGCGCGGCGCCCTCACGACCGAGGCCCTGACGCTGGTTGAACTGCGGGAGGCCGCGCTTCACCTCGCCGTCTATTCCGGCTGGGGGAACGGGGGCCGGTTGGACCGTGCCGTGACCCGGATGTCCAAGGAACAGGGGCTCGCGCCTGCCGAGGTCCCGCCGATCCGTTCCGCGCCCTGGGATCCGGAGGAACGCGTGGCCCAAGGACACGCAGCCTTCCACAAGGTCATGACCTTCCCGCCCGGACCGCCTTCGAACCCGTACCTGGAAGGCATCAACAACTTCGTCTTCGGCGAGATGTGGCGGCGCCCGGGTCTCGACGAGCGTTCGCGGCGATGGATCACGCTTGTGGGTGTGTGCGAATCCGGCGCCGACATTCCGATCCGCAGCCATATTCACGCGGCCATGGCGAGCGGCAACTGCGAACCGGCGGAAATGCTCGAGTTCGTCCTGCAGTACGGCACACACGCGGGGTGGCCAAAGGCCTCGCGGATCAACGGAGTGGTGCTGGACATGATCGGCAAGGTCGAAAATGGGCTGCCCTGGCATGGCTGACGTCGGGTTCATCGGCCTCGGTTCGCAGGGCGCGCCCATTGCCGTGCGCATGATGTCGGGCAACCGCCTGACCGTCTGGGCACGGCGCCCCGAAGCCACAGCGCCTTTCCGGGAGAAAGGTGCCGATGTTGCCGCCTCGATCGAGGAGCTTGGCGCCGCCTGCGAGCACGTGGGGGTCTGCGTCGTCAACGACGCGGACGTGCGGGAGGTCTGCGGACGGATCCTGCCCGCGATGCGGCGCGGCAGCCTGCTGGCGATCCATTCGACGGTCCTTCCGCAGACCTGCGAGGATCTCGCGCACGCCGCAGCGGAACGCGGAGTCCTCCTGCTCGACGCGCCAGTCAGCGGGGGCAGCCCTGCCGCTGAAGCCGGCACGCTGACGGTGATGTGCGGTGGCAGCACAGCTGCCTTCGATCAGGCGCTGCCCATCCTGCAGACGTTCGGCCAGAAGATCGTCCTTCTTGGCGAGGCGGGCGCCGGCCAGCGCGCGAAGATCGTGAACAACGCCCTTCTCGCCGCCAACATGGGGCTGGCCTACAGCGCTCTTGCGCTGGCGGAAGGCCTTGGCGTCGCGCGCTCGGCGATGGCGGATCTGATCCAGCATTCGAGCGGCCGCAGCTTCGGTTTCGAAGTCTTCGCCCGCCTCCCCTCCCCTTCGGCGTTCGCGCACGGGGCGGGTCTGCTCTTCAAGGATGTGAACCTGCTTGGTGCCATCGCGCACCAGGATAACGCGCTTGCGACAGCGGCCATGCCGTTTCTGAAGGCGACCGGCGTGACAAGGGAGAAGTTATGATTTTCGAGAATCTGAACCTGTCCGGCAAGGTCGCGCTCGTCACCGGCGCTGCATCGGGGCTGGGGCGCGCCACCGCCATCAAGCTTGCAGCCGAAGGCGCCAGGCTCTGGCTGGTCGACGTCGCGGCGGAGGGCCTTGCCGAGACGGTGGAGCAGCTCGGATCGGCCGATGTCCGCAGCGAAGTGGCCGACCTGTCCGACCCCGCCGCCTGTCACGCCGTGGTCGCCCGCGCCGTTGAGGCGTACGGTCGGCTCGATGCGCTCTGCAACGTGGCCGGGCTGATCTACCTTGCCAACACGCCGGACATGCCGCGCGACCGGTATGAGCGGACCATCGACGTCAATCTCAACGCACCCTTCTTCCTCTCGCAAGCCGCCATACCGCACCTGCTGGAAACGAACGGCGCCATCGTCAACGTCGCCTCCTGCGCCTCCTACATCGGCGAAGCCTATGCCGCGGCCTATTGCGCCAGCAAGTGGGGCCTCGTCGGAATGACGAAGGCCATGGCCATGGAGTTCCAGAAGAAGCCTATCCGCATCAACGCGGTCGCGCCTGGCGGCATGATGACGAACATCGCCGCGAACTACGTGCCGCCGGAAGGCTGCGACATCGAATTGCTCAAGCGCTTTTCCGGGATGCGCGGGCTGGTTGAGGTGCAGGACGTGGCCGACCTCATTGTGCTGCTCGCCTCGGAGGCCGGGCGCGGTTTCCACGGCGCGACCCTTTCCATCGACGCCGGCATCACTGCAGGCTGAGGAGACGACGATGACGTTCTCGCTCGATCAGTTCCGGCTCGACGGCAAGGTCGCCGTCGTGACCGGTGCCGGCGGCCGCGGCAATTCCATTGGTCGAGCCTATGCCATGGGCCTTGCGCAAGCCGGCGCGACTGTTGTGGTGGCTGACCTGAACGGCGAAGGCGCCCAGGCCGTCGCCGCAGAGATCACCGAACGGGGCGGCAGGGCGCTGGGGCTTCAGGTGGACGTTGCGGACGAAGGCTCCGCGCTCGCGATGGGGGCTGCCGCGAAAGACGCCTTCGGAGGCGTCGACATCCTCATCAACAACGCGGCGCTGATGGTCGATATCAGCTACGACAACTGCGAAACCGTGAGCCTGGACGCCTGGAACCGCGCTCTTGCCGTAAACCTCACCGGTGCGCTGCTGTGCGCACGGGCCGTTATCCCGTCGATGCGCGAACGCGGAGGCGGCCGCATCGTCAACCAGACCAGCGGCGGCGCCTTTCCCGCCACCGGCCTCTACGGGATCTCGAAGCTGGCGCTGGTGGGGCTGACCACGAGTCTTGCCAAACAACTGGGCAAGGACGGCATCACCTGCAATGCGATCGCTCCGGGCAACGTCATGTCCGACGCGGGCAAGATGCTGGTGCCTGACGATTCCCCCTTCATCCGCTTCCTGGACATGACCTGTGCCCTGCGCGCCCGGGGCGAACCCGACGAACTGGTGGGCACGGCGCTTCTGCTCTGCTCGGAAGCGGGACGCTGGATCACAGGGCAGACCATTCACGTCGACGGCGGCTGGGTGCTGCGCCCGTAGCCGCCCAGACGGTCAGCAGCACTTTCCTCCGCCCGCACCACCGTACCGGGCCTGTTCCCGGTTCCGGAAGAACTCCACACGGCTCATCGGCGTCGCGTGCGGATGGCGCTGCGCCATGTGCGCCAGATAGGCGTCATAAGAAGGCTGTCCCACCATGAGGCGCAGCATGGCGCGCAGCGCTTTCATTCGGCCGGCACCATTTGCGCCGGGCTTTCGTTCACGATCGGCCGATCAGCGCGCAACGCCGCCAGGCACGTGCGTATCGTGAAGAACAGCAGGGACAGGACTACCGCCAGGAACACGGCACACAGCGCAGCATCGATACGGTCGTTGAAGACGATGGCCCGCATTTTCGCCATCGACTTCGCAGGCGCCAGCACCACTCCTGCCTCGATTGCCGCCGCGAAGCGTGCAGCGTGGGACAGGAAACCGACGGCGGGGTCAGCCGAGACGAGCTTGAGGCTGCCGGCGGTGAGCGTGCAGATCAGCAGCCACACGGTAGGCACGGCCGTGACCCACGCATAGCGCTGCTGCTTCATGCGGAAGAGCACCGTCGTCGCCAGCATCAGCGCCACGGCCGCGAGCATCTGGTTGGAGATGCCGAACACCGGCCACAGGGTATTGACGCCGCCCAGCGGGTCGGTGACGCCCTGATAGAGGAAGAAGCCCCAGCTGGCCACGCACAGGCCTGTGGCGACGACACCCGGCACCCATGACGTCCCCGCCCGGAATGACGGCACGACGAGGCCGATGAGGTCCTGCAGCATGAAGCGTCCGGCGCGCGTCCCGGCGTCGACGGCGGTCAGGATGAACAGCGCCTCGAACAGGATCGCAAAATGGTACCAGAACGCCTTCATGGCGGTTCCGCCCAGGATGTGGCTGAAAATCTCGGCCATGGCGACCGCCAGCGTCGGCGCTCCGCCGGTGCGGGAAACGATCGTATGCTCGCCCACGTCGCGCGCGGTCTGAGCCAGGGTTTCAGCGGAGACCGGATAGCCCATTGTGGTGACAGCCTGTGCGGCGCTTGCCGGATCGCTGCCGAGGACGGCAGCCGGGCTGTTCATGGCGAAGTAGATGCCGGGATCGAGAATAGAGGCCCCCACCAGCGCCATGATGGCGACAAACGCCTCCATCAGCATCGCGCCATAGCCGATGAAGGGCGCGTCGACTTCGCTGCCGATCAGCTTTGGCGTGGTGCCGCTGGCGATCAGCGCATGGAAGCCGGAGACTGCGCCGCAGGCAATCGTGATGAACAGGAACGGGAACAGCGAGCCCGACCAGGCGGGGCCTCCGCCATCGACGAACGGGGTCAGAGCGGGCATTCGCAGGTCCGGCGCCATGACGACGATGCCGATGGCCAGCGCCGTTATTGCCCCGATCTTGAGGAAGGTGGACAGGTAATCGCGCGGAGCGAGCAGCAGCCAGACCGGCAGGATCGAGGCAAGGGCACCGTAGCCGATCAGGATCCAGCAGAGCGTCTCGGGCGTGAATGTAAACAGCGGTCCCCAAAAGGGGGAAGCGGCCACGTTCTGGCCGAAGACGATGGCCGCGATGAGGCCTAGGAAGCCGAGCAGCGAAACCTCGCCGATACGGCCGGGGCGGATCCAGCGCGTATAGACGCCCATCGCCAGCGCAAGCGGGATCGTCGCCGCGACGGTGAACATGCCCCAGGGACTTTCCGCCAGCGCGCGAACGACGATGAGCGCCAGCACGGCCAGGATGATGACCATGATCAGGAAGGCACCGGCCAGAGCTATCGTGCCCGCAACCGGCCCCATCTCAAGGCGGACCAGTTCGCCCAGCGACTTGCCGTCCCGCCGCATGGAGATGAACAGGACCATGAAGTCCTGCACCGCTCCCGCGAGCACGACGCCGAAGATGATCCACAGCGTGCCCGGCAGGTATCCCATCTGTGCTGCCAGCACAGGCCCCACCAGTGGCCCCGCCCCGGCGATCGCCGCAAAGTGGTGCCCGAAGAGCACGCGCTTGTCCGTCGCCACGTAATCCAGACCGTCGGCGAGTGTATGGGCGGGCGTGGCACGAAGCGGATCCAGCCGCATGACGTTACGGGCGATGTACAGCGCGTAATAACGGTAGGCGACGAGGAAGCAGCTGACCGCCGCGACCACGATCCACAGCGCGTTGACCGGCTCTCCACGCGACGTGGCGAGGACCGCCAGGCCGATCGCGCCGACGATCGCAAGGAGAATCCAGGGGATATGCTTCACGTCACGATCTCCAAAACCATGGCTCAGGCGGCAGCGCCCTGCCGGCGGGACCGGACCTCTCCTAGAAACCCCCGCCCGCCAGGATCAAGCCCGCGCGATGTTCACCGTACTTGCCCGCCAGACCTTCTGAAGCCAGCGCTCCGCTTCTACAACCCCTCGCCGCCCACCCAGTGCTCATCCGCCAGAAAGCGGGCCAGGTTCCACACCTGCCGCCGGATATCCGGCACTGCCACGATCTCCCAAGCCTCACCCTTGGTTATCGGGCCGACGGCCAGAAGATCATCCTGTGGGTTGCCCTGCAGGTCGCGCACCCGGCTCAGATGGTCCACGTCCACGCCCAGGCCATGCGCATCACTGCGGATGCGACCGGCGTCCAGCAGATGCCTCAGCAGCGGCGTCGCCAGGCGATGCAGGTTGCCGTCCGGACCCGCGCAGTTGAAGACGCGGTCCACGATGACTGCTTCCTGGCGGTCAGCGCCCCGGGGCCGATAGCTGATCCGCACGCGCTGGTCGATGGCTTGGGCGTCACACAGCTTGCCGGCGAGGTAACGGAGCCGCCCCTTTTCCTCGAGCTCTGTCAGCCGAGCCGCGACGGTCGGGGAGAGGCGATGGCGGTGCACATCCCAATAGGGACGCAAGTGACGCAGGAAGGTAGCCTGTCCTTCTGCGGAATGGCGTCGCCAGATATTCTGGGTGTGTGGCCGCAGGGCATCGACCGCGCTACGCCAGCCGACCTCCGCCGCCCGGCGCCGTACATCGCGGACGAGTGCCGTACCGCGCAGTTCGGGATCGGGTATGGGCGTCACCACCGGCCCGCGTTCCGCGTGCGGAAGGGGCTTGAGGCCGCGGCGAGACAGCACCGTCACTCGACCGCGGAACCCGGACGCCTCCAGCGACAGGACCACATCGGCTGCCGTCAGACCGCTTCCCACCACCATTACCTCTTCAAGCTCCGCCAGGCCTTCAAGAGCCGTGCGATCCCAGGGGTCGGCCTGGTAGAGGTGGGATGGCAACCCTTCCAGCACCGGATGAGGCAAGGGAGGGAAGTTGCCGAGCGCCAGCACGGCGGCGCGGCAGGGGAGAATGGAGTCATTTGCCAGTTTTACCCGTGCGTGGCCGTCAACCCGTTCGATCGCGCAGGCTTCTCCGTCGACGATGCGCGCGTCCTTCCCGGCTTTGGCAATCGCCTGCACCAGCAGTTCGCGCAGGTAAGTGCCGTAGCTGAGGCGCGGCACGAAACGGTTCGCCTCGTCCGCGTCGGAGAAGTGCATCCATCGCAGGAAGTGCCCGGCATCGTCCGGGAAGGCGCTCATGTTGGACGCACGTACGTTCAGGAGGTGCTCCGGCCGACGGGTTCCGAATGCCACGCCCTTCGCCAGCTGTGCCGAACTGCGTTCGATCAGGATGACCTTAACGCCATAGCGCAACAGATTGATAGCCAGCAGCGTCCCGCTGAAACCCCCGCCGATCACTGCAACGGGAAGGTCGCGGACGGCAATAGCGCTTGTCATGAAAAGATTTTCTCCGTCTACGCTCCGACTTTGCTAACAGGAAAGAACGGCAGGAGATACGACTTGTGTCATGCGGCAGATACCGCCGTGAGCACATTTTCGTTAACCATTGCCGTTTACCTGCAGCCTTTAGGATCCGCCCGGGTAAGGTTGGTGCATGCGGAGTCGGTACTTTCTTGTCCTGGTCTGGCTTTGTCTGGCCGCACTTTCGTGGACGTCGACGGCGCGTGCGGAGGTTGTGCGCATGCGGTCGGACACCTGCTATGCCACGGCTGCCGCCGATTATCCGACAAGCGCCGAGGCCGTTTCCCGCCTCCGCTTCGACTGCTCCAGTCCCCCCTCCCATGACGCCTATGGGAGTGGATGGGTGTGGCTGAAAGTGCGCGATCCGGGACGCGTGGCCGCCATGCCCTCCAACTGGCACCTCCTGATCGACCAGGCCCGGTTCACCAGCCTGACGGTGGTCATCGTCCACCGGGATGGACAGGCTGAGACCACCACCGTCACGCCGGGCGCCGTGGGCGACCACTGGAGCCTTGGCGGGATGCTGCGTTTTCCGGTGACGCGGAAAGGCGCCGCGGTTCGCGATATCTACGTCGGCTTTGAAAGGCTCGACGACCTGTCGCTCATGCGCAAGCTTGACGCTGCCACCTCGACCGACCTCCTGAAGCTGGAGTGGCGATGGCTCGCGCTCATAGGCATCTTCATCGGCGCGATCGGCTCGGCCTTTGCCTTCAACCTGCTCATCTACACGGGCCAAAGGCTCGTCTTCCAGCGCTGGTATCTGGTCTGGTCCGCGCTGGTTCTCGGCTACGGCCTTTCCTGGACCAACACGTTCGCCTTCGTCTTTCCGGAATACGTGGGGCCGGTCAGTGCCACGGCGAATTACCTTCTGGTTTCCGGTCTCATCGCGGCCGGAAACATGTTCTTCATCACGGTCATCGAGGAAGGCATACTGCCGCGCACCTTGATGACGTGGGGGCGATCGCTGGCCTGGTTCAACCTCGTCTGCGGGGTACTCGCAGCCTTCTGCCTGTTCGTAGAGCCGCGACAGAGCGATCAGTGGCTCAACATCGCTTTCGTGATGAGCGCCCTGTGCGTCGGCCTCGGCACCATCATCGCCCTGCGCGCCCGCAGCCGCGTGGTGTGGTTCTATCTCGCGGGCTGGACGCCGGTCCTGGTGGTGTTCGGCCTGCGCGTCAGCCGCAACTTCGGGCTTTTTCCCCAGAACGATCTGATCGACATGGCAAGCTTCGCGGCCCTGGCTTTCGAGTCCACCGCCCTTGCCCTTGCCATCGCCGACCGTTTCCGCCTCCTCGGACGCCAGCGCGATGCTGCCGAACAGGCCCGCAAGGTCATGGAGGTGGAGAGCCAAACCTTCCGCCGGGCGGCGCAGACGGACTATCTTACCGGACTTGGCAACCGCGCCGCCTTTCAGTCGCGCCTGCGCGCCATGTGCGCCGATGCTTCCAGAACCCCCTTCATGCTGCTCCTCCTCGACGTGGATCACCTGAAGGCCATCAACGATCGCCTTGGCCACGATGGGGGAGACCTCCTGCTCGGACAGGTTGGCGCAGGACTGGCTGAAGCGGCCGGTCCCCTCGCGCATGTCTCGCGCACCGGGGGCGACGAGTTCGCGATCCTGCTGCCCTGGACGCCCGGCTCTGCCGATGGCATCCGGATGCGGCTCGAACATCTGCAGGGCAGGACGCTGACGCATGGCGGCCGGTCCTGGGCGCTCTCGCTCAGCATCGGCACGGCCGTGTGGCCGCGTGACGCCCTCGCACCTGACGTGCTTGTGAAGAACGCCGACCTCGCCCTCTACGAGGCGAAGCAGAACGGCCGCCGCCGCCTGCAGGCCTTCTTGCCGCGCATGAGGGAGAAGCTGCACACGCAACAGGTCTTCGGACAGGAAGCCCGGCACGGAATCGAACGGCAGGAGTTCCTGCTGCACTTCCAGCCCATCGTCGATATGGACACGGGGCATGCCTGCTATCACGAAGCGCTGCTACGCTGGCAGCACCCCCAGCACGGCATGATGACGCCCGCCACCTTCGGGGACATGCTTAACGAGCGCACCCTTGGCCTGATGGTGCAGCACCATGTTCTCGATATGGCGCTGGCGGCCCTGCGCGACTATCCGCAGGCGCTTCCCAAGCTCTCGATCAATCTCATCGGCGCCCAGCTGGACGGGCCGGAAGATGCCGTCTGGCTCCTGCGGCGCCTTGACGACTTTGGCGTGGCGCCCGAACGGCTGTGCGTCGAGATCATCGAGGACTTCGTTCTGGGACGGGCCATCAACGGAACGACGCATGCGCTTGCCCTTCTCCATGAAGCGGGCGTGACGGTCGCGCTCGACGATTTCGGCACCGGCTACGCATCGCTGATCCACCTGAAGCATCTGCCCTTCGATATGCTCAAGATCGACCAGTCCTTCACCCGCGGCCTCTTCCAGGACGGCGGACAAAGCGAGGCGATCATTCGCGCCATCATCGGCCTTGGGCAGGGCCTCGGCAAGCAGGTGGTCGCCGAGGGCGTGGAAACGCAGGAGCAGCGGCGCAAGCTGTCCGAGATGGGCTGCCGACTGGGACAGGGGTATCTGTTCGCCCGGCCAGGCCCGATCCTGCGCGAAGTCGCGGCGATCGCAGGATGAAGGAGGTGCCCCTCGCCGCCCTGAACACGCGCAGGCCGGTGCGAGGCAAAGCACGCGCGCCCGGCAGGCTTGGTATCGGACCGCCGCTGCCCCTCAAGCCCAAAGTCTTGCTCGCCCTGACTCTTCCCCTGATTGTCAACGTGGCGGCGCCCGCCCGTCTCCCGGCCGCCACACCATCGCAGCCCCCCGCCTCCTTCAGTCCCCTTTCCGCTGAGGAGAGCGACCGGCTCTATCCCTTCTACATGCCCATGGAGGGATTGCGCGCACCCGCGACGACCCTGCGCGTGAAGTGCGAAGCATCCCGCGCAGCCGGACGCGAAGTCTACGAGGGACGCGGCGCCGACCCGCTTCAGGGCCGGGCAGAAGGCGGCTACGAATTCATCTACGAAGCGACAGATTCGCGGGGCCGCCCCTGTGTTTACCCGTTCTCGCCCTGGATGCCGCAGGTCGTCGGCGCGCTGCAGGGCACCCAGTACATCTTCCGCTCCTCCGTCCCCGGATCGCGGATCACCTTCCGCACAGCAGACGAGTGGGCCACCCTCAACCTGCGGCTGTTCGAGGTTGGCGAGCAGCGCGTTCATTTCGAGATGCGGGACATTGAGCTCGACTTCCCCGGAGCCATACAGCCCAAGGGCGCCGTACACCTCGAGGTGACGGGCACGCGCAGGCCCGGCCTCTTCACCGCCGTCCTGCGCCGAGTGAGGGTCTACGGCGGCAAGAACGCCATCTTCATCCCCAACGGGCAGACGATGCTCTACATCGAGGATGGAGACATCGCCGGCAATGTGGGGACCAACACCGATCAGGAACATACCGCCTACATCAACGGCACGCTCGTCTCGCACTTCCGCAACACCGAATTCCACGGCCAGCGCGCGTGGCAGGACCTGTCCAGCGGCCACCAGCTGAAGGACAAGGCCTACCTGCGCGTGTACGAGAACGTCACCGTGTCCAATACACCGCAAGGCTCCACGCCTTCGGCGATGCCGCTGGTGGATGCCTCCGCGTTCGGCTTCACCTGGGCGGATGGATTGCGCATCCGACGGATCGAACCCGCGCAGGCAGTACGGGAGGGGCTGGTGGATCTTCGAACCGACATCCTCTACGGCGAGCGTGGCAATTACCCCTGGAGCGTGGTTGCAGATCCGGTCTGGACGATGCCGTCCAACCCGCTGGCTGCGCTCGACAAGGTCTACCTTTCCGTTTTCCTGCACACCTCGGTCGAAAGCTTCCGGGACGAGCCTTTCGTCTTCGCCCTGCGCACCAGCGGCCGCTCATTCGGGGCGGACGGCACTCACGTCGAAGGCGACGGCAACCAGGGCGAGCAACGTGCCGTGTCGCTCGCCTACGGGACGACCGGACGGTTCGAGCGGACTTACGCCCCCGGCAGTTGGACGTACACCGACCCGCAACTCCCCCCCGGATCGGAGTGGGTGTTGGACCGCAACCGGTTCATACGCCACGCTCTGGGGCTGATCGGCCGATGACTCTTCGGCTATAGCCTCCCATGACTCCGGCCACCGCCCATCCGCTGCAGCACGCTGTGCACCGTGCGACGCCTTACGCCGCCCTTGCCGTGTCGATCACGGCGTTCTGCGTGGGCACCTCCTTCGGCAAGCAGCTGTTTCCCGCAGTGGGGGCCAGCGGCGCCATCGCCTACCGCGTAGGCTTCTCGGCGCTCTTCCTCCTTGCGCTGTTCCGCCCCTGGCGTGCTTCGCTGCGCCGGCAGGATCTGTTCGCGGTCGTGCGGTACGGGGCCGTCCTGGGGCTGATGAACCTCAGCTTCTACATGGCGATTCGCACGATCCCCCTGGGTCTGGCCATCGCGATCGAGTTCCTCGGCCCGCTCACCGTCTCGCTCCTGCACTCCCGCCGCCCCGCCCATTTCGCGATGGTCGGCCTGGCGGCGACAGGCCTTGCCCTGCTTCTGCCCCTGCGCGATACACCGCACGCGCTGGATCCGGCGGGGATCGGCTTCGCGCTTTTGGCCGGCCTTTTCTGGGGCCTCTACATCATCTTCGGCAAGAAGACGGTACACCTGCCCGGCGGCCAGGCGGTCGCGCTGGGCATGCTGACAGCAGCCTTCCTTGTCGTGCCGCTCGGCATCTACGAGGCGGGTACGACGCTTCTCGCCCCCTCTCTCATCCTCATCGGCCTCGTCACGGCCCTGCTTTCCAGCGCCGTGCCTTACTCGCTGGAAATGGTCGCACTGAAGCGTATTCCGGCCAACCGGTTCGGCGTGCTCATGAGCCTCGAACCGGCAGTGGGGGCGGTGGCAGGCGTCATCCTGCTCAAAGAGCACCTCAGCGCGATCCAGTGGCTTGCCATCACGTTCGTGATAACCGCCTCCGTGGGCTCGGTGCTGCTGGGTGACGCAGAGGACACCGTTACGCCTGTCCAGTAGGCGCGGGTGTCAGGGATCAGCGCCCCTCCAGCAGACAGATGCCGTCAAGGCAGCAAGGATAAGAAGCGATGGTACATTTTCCCGGTGGCAAGCGGCCAAAGATCTGCCTCACCCGCCGCTGGCCCGAAGCCGTGGAAGCCCGTCTGCGCGTCAGCTACGACGTGACACCGAACGAGACGGACATCCTCCTCGATCCGGCGCAACTGGCGGAAGCAATCCGCACGCACGACGCTCTTTGTCCGACGGTCGCCGACGCGATCACGCGCGAGATGCTGTCCGTGCCTGACCGGCGTGTCCGCATCATCGGGAATTTCGGCGTGGGTTTCGAGCACATCGATCTGGCTGCCGCGCGTGAATTCGGCATCGCCGTGAGCAACACGCCGGACGTGCTGACCGAGGCCACCGCCGACATCGCGATGACCCTCATGCTCATGGCCATGCGCCGTGCGGGAGAGGCGGAGCGCGCACTGCGTAGCGGCAAGTGGGGCGGTTGGGGGCCTACGAACTTCCTGGGGCAAGGCCTCGCCGGAAAGACCCTCGGTCTGGTCGGCTTCGGTCGCATCGCACGGGCCACCGCCCGTCGCGCCGAAGCCTTCGGCATGCGGATCGCCTACCACAGCCGTCGCGAAGCCCCTGACATGCCGCCCCACGCCTACTTTGCGGATCTTGGCGCGCTGGCCGCCGAGGCGGACGTGCTCTCCCTGCACGCACCGGGCGGAGCCGAGACGCGCCACATGGTGGATGCCGCGCTGCTTGCCCGGATGCCGGCTCACGCGGTGCTCGTGAACACGGGGCGAGGCTCGCTCGTCGACGAGGCGGCGCTGGCCCTGGCGTTGAAGGAGCGCCGCATCGCCGCTGCCGGGCTCGACGTGTACGAAGCGGAGCCCGAGGTTCACCCTGCCCTGCTGGATCTGCCCAATGCCGTCCTCCTGCCGCACCTTGGCAGCGCGACGATCGAAACGCGCACGGCGATGGGCATGAAGGTTGCCGACAACCTTGACCGTTTCTTTGCCGGCGAGCCGCTGCTTGACCCCGTCGGCTGAACGCGTTGCCACCGAGGTCGAACTTTGGCTCGACGAGCCGAGGAACGGCCCTCTGGTGGTCGGGGTGTGCGGCGCACAGGGATCGGGGAAGTCCACGCTGGCGGCCGCACTCAAGGCTCATTTCGAAGCCGGTCACCGCAGGGTGGCGATACTGTCGCTCGACGACCTTTATCTTACCCGGCAGGAAAGAACCCAGCTCGCCCGGCAGGTCCATCCCCTCTTCGCCACCCGGGGCGTACCCGGAACGCATGACGTGGCACTGGGCATCGATCTGATCGACCGCATGCGTGCAGAAGAGGCCGTCACTCTCCCCCGGTTCGACAAGGCCAGGGACGATCGCTCCTCCATGGGCAGTACGGTTCCGGCAGGATGCGACCTGCTGCTGTTCGAGGGGTGGTGCGTGGGCGCCCGCCCTCAGTCCCCTGCCCAACTCGCTGCGCCCCTGAACGCGCTGGAGCGAGAGGAGGACGCGCAGGCGATCTGGCGCGGGCATGTCAACGCCGCGCTTGCAGGCCCCTATGCGGATATGTTCGCCCGTATCGACCGCCTCGTCCTCCTCGCCGCGCCCGATTTCAAGGTGGTCCGGGACTGGCGCGGCCAGCAGGAGCAGGACCTGCGAGAGAGGATCGGGCGCGGCGAAGCTGAAGGGAGCCGCGTCATGGACGATGCCGCCCTTGATCGCTTCGTGCAGTTTTACGAACGCCTGACGCGCCATGCCCTTCGCGAAATGCCGGCGCGGGCAGACCTGGTCCTCCACCTCGATGCCGGCCGGAGGCTCGTGCAGCGCTAGACGTCCACGGATGCTTGCCGGGGAACCAGGCAGCGGACGAAACGATTTCACGCAGCGTGAGGAACGGGGATCTGTCAAATTGCCTGCGAGGGACGTGCAACCTCGCGGCCCATTCATGCATTCCCGCTTCAAAGCCCGGCGCACCTGCCGGGGTTGGGAAGTCAACGCTCGTCGTCGGTCCGGCAGATTGCACTGCCGGATGGAGGACGTCGTGAGGGGGCAGGTTTCGTGCACACCACATGATGGCGCGCGCGCGGCTGGTTAGGAGAGCGAATGTCCCAACTGTTTCGTCCCGGCGCGAACACCTGGGCGAGAGTGGTACTGGCCCTCCTTGTTCTCGGCCCTTTCATGGCCATGCTGATCGGGGGGATCATACAGCGCAGCGACACCGCCACCGGTGAGAACCGTATCGTCGAGCAGCCCGTGCCGTTCAGCCATCAGCACCATGCCGGTGAACTCGGGATCGACTGCCGCTATTGCCACACCGGGGTGGAGAAGGCCGCCAGCGCTGTCGTGCCGCCGACGCACACCTGCATGTCCTGCCACTCGCAACTCTTCACCGACGCCGAGATGCTGGCTCCTGTCCGCGAGAGCATGGCGACCGGGCAGCCGCTTGCGTGGAAACGGGTCAACAATCTGCCCGATTACGTCTACTTCGATCATCACGTACACGTGAACGGTGGCGTGCCCTGCGCCGCGTGCCACGGGGATGTGCGCCGTATGCCGCTGACCCGCCAGGCCGCTCCGCTGACGATGGGGTGGTGCCTCGATTGCCATCGCTCGCCCGAGGACAGCATCGTCGCAGCGGAGCGTGAGTTCGCGAGCGCTCCCTACGTGCACCGTACGGCCGCGGATCGGGCAGCAGCCCGCGCGACGATGATGCGGATCGCGCATTCTGGGAAAGACCTGATGGACTGCTCGACATGCCACCGGTGAGCGCTCTGGACCGCCGCGCGATACTGCGCCTGATCGCCACCGGCGCGGCCACCCTGCTGGCGTCCTGCGGGCGGCCGAAGGAAGACATCCATCCGCTCGCCAACCAGCCCGAAGGTACATTGCCCGGCACGGTGCGCCGGTACGCCACCGCGCTTCCGCTCGCAGGATACGGCAGGGGCGTCACGGGGCTGGTTGTCGACGAGCGGCCGATCAAGCTGGAGGGCCTCGCAGCCCATCCCGCCAGCCTGGGATCGACGGATCCGTTCATCGAGGCGGCGATCCTCGACCTCTATGATCCCCAGCGGCTGCGCGCACCGTTTGGGCCGACAGGGCCGTCGAACTGGTCCGCGCTCGCCGCCCTGTTCCGGGAGCAGCTCGCTCCAACGCGGGGGCGCGGTGTCGCGGTACTGACAGGCCGGGTGACATCGCCGACCATGCTTGCGCAGCTGGCGGCAGCCAGGACGGCGCTGCCCGAAATGCGCCACGTCAGCTGGGAGCCGTTCGACGACGATGCGCCGCTTGCCGCCGCCCGTGCCGCTTTCGGCAGGCCCTTACTGGCCCGGCCGCGTCTGCAGGATGCCGACGTGGTGCTCCTGCTCGATGCCGATCCGCTCGGCCCCGGGCCCGAGCAGATCGCCCATGCCCGCAACTGGAGCGACCGGCGGCGCAAGGCGCCGATGCACCGCCTCTATTCCATCGAGGCTTCGCCCAGCCTCAGCGGTTCGATGGCTGACAGGCGACAGCCCGCCGGCCCGCGCGATCTCGCCGCCGCCTGCCACGTTCTCGCCGCTGCGCTCGGCGGCGGGTCAGGACCGCTGCCGACGCTGCCGCCGGAATTGGAACGCCTCGTTCGCGACGCCGCTCGCGATCTCAAGGCCGCGCATGGGCGCGCGCTGGTCATCGCCGGTGAGCGGCAGCCCGAAGCCGTGCATGCCTTCGCGGCCTGGGCCAACGGCGTACTCGCCGCACCGCAGGACTGGATCGCCCCCGTTAGCGGCGACGTGTCCCCACACTGTGGCGGCCTTGCCGCTCTGGCCGACGACATGCACGCGGGCCGTATCGGTGCCCTCGTCGTGCTTGATGCCAACCCGGTCTATGCCGCCGCCCCCGCACTCGGGTTCAAGCAGGCGATGGCGCGCGTCCCCCTCACGATCGCGGCCAGCCGTTTCGGCGACGAAACCGGTGCCGCCTCGCAATGGCGCGTGCCACTCTCCCACTTCCTGGAGGACTGGCACGACTGGCGCGCACCCGATGGCACCGCTTCGATCGCGCAGCCGCTCGTCCACCCGTTCTTCGACACCCGCACACCGGCCGCTATCCTTGACTTGATGATCGATCCGGCGGCGCGCCCCGGCAGCTTCGATGCCGTGCGGGCGCAGTGGACCGGGCTGGATGATGCCGCCTGGCGCACGGCCGTGGCGAGCGGCGTGGTGCCGGACAGCGCCGCGCCCCTGGAGCGTGTGGGCACCGCGGGGCTGGTCCTCCCGCCGATCCCGCCTCAGACCCTGACCATCGACCTGCGCCCCTCCTCCCAGCTTTATGACGGACGCTTCTCCACCAATGCCTGGGCGCAGGAATGCCCCGATCCCATCACCAAGGAAGCCTGGGGATCGAGCGCGCGGATGCATGCCGGCGACATGTCCCGGCTCGGCCTGAAAGAGGGTAGCCTGATCCGCATCGACAGGGGCGGATCGGCAATCCTGCCGGTCCGGGCCGTCTCCGGTCAGGCGCTTGGTACGGTGACGCTGGTGACGGGATACGGGCGCGAGGGTACTGGACAGATTGCCGATGGCCTCGGCGCGAACGCCTGGGCGCTGGGCGGCAACGGCACCCCCCGCATCGCGGCTCAGGAGGGCGGGAGCTCGGTCGCGACGACACAGCCGGTGTTCGCACTCGAAGGCGAACTGGAGAAGCTTTTTCCGGTTCTTGCTCCGGCGGAGGCGATGCCTTCGGTCACGCCGAAGCCCTCGCTGCTGCCCAACCCGCCGGCGCGCGGCAATGCGCCGCCGCAATACGCCATGGCTATCGACACCGACCTGTGCATTGGATGCAACGCCTGCGTGATCGCCTGCCAGGCGGAGAATAACGTGCCGGTCATCGGTCCCGACGAAATGGCCGTGGGGCGGGACATGCATTGGCTGCGCGTCGACCGCTACGTCAGCGAAGGAACCGCCGGATTCCAGCCCGTGCCCTGCATGCATTGCGAAAAGGCGCCCTGCGAGCCGGTCTGCCCGGTCGAAGCGTCGGTGCATGACAGCCAGGGCCTGAACCTGCAGGTCTACAACCGCTGCGTGGGCACCCGCACCTGCGAAGCGAACTGCCCGTACAAGGTTCGGCGCTTCAACTTTCTCGATTACGCAGAGCGCTCGGTCTGGGGGGATGCGCCGCATGAGTCCGTCACCGCGCAGCGTAATCCGGACGTCACCGTGCGGGCGCGCGGCGTCATGGAGAAATGCACCTATTGCGTACAACGGATCGAGGCCGCCAATCACGCCGCCGCTCCAGGAGAGACACCCGCTCCGGTGGTGACCGCCTGCGCCGCCGCCTGCCCCACGCAGGCGATCCGCTTCGGAACGCTGGACAGCCCCGACATCGCCGGCGCCCGCAAGGACCCGCGCCATTATCGCCTGCTGGAAGAGCTCGGCACGGAGCCGCGCACAAGCTATCTCGCGCGGCGCCGCAACCCGGGGGACACGCCCGCATGAAGCCGCACGCGCGCCAGGGCGGGCAGAGGTGGATACTGCCCTCGATCCAGACGCTGGGCGACGTCACTGAGACGGTCGCTGCGCCCCTGATGGATGTGCGGGCGAAGCGACGCTGGTGGCTCGCCTTCATCGCCGCGCTGGTGCTGACCGCAGTGGGCGCGGTCGCTATCGGGTTCAGCCTGGCTTACGGCCCCGGGCTGTGGGGCAACAACACCGCGGTGGTCTGGGGCTTTCCCATCGCCAACTACGTGTGGTGGATCGGGATCGGCAATGCCGGGACGCTGATCTCGTCGCTGCTCCTGCTCACGCGGCAGAAGTGGCGCGCCTCAATCAACCGCTTCGCGGAGGGCATGACGCTGATCGCGGTCTCCATAGCGGGGATCTTCCCCATCCTGCATCTGGGCCGACCGATGTATTTCTATTGGCTGGCGCCCTACCCGAACACGATGCAGTTGTGGCCGCAATGGCGCTCCGCCCTCGTGTGGGACTTCTGGGCGATCCTTTCGTACCTCCTGTTCTCCGCCATCTTCTTCTATGTCGGCCTGGTCCCGGATCTGGCGACACTGCGCGACCGGCCGGGACGCCGTGGATGGCGGCGGCTCTACGGCGTCGCCGCCATGGGCTGGCAGGGGACGCCGGAGCAGTGGCGCGCGCAGGAGCGGCTTCACCGCACCCTCGCCGCGATCGCCGTGCCCCTCGTCTGCTCGGTCCATTCCATCGTCGGGCTGGACTTCGCGGCAAGTCTGATGCCGGGTTGGACGGAGAGCATCTTTCCGCCCTACTTCGTCGTCGGCGCGCTGTTCTCCGGCTTTGCGATGGTGGTGTTGATCGCGCTGACGATCCGCCGGACGATGGGGCTGGAGGGCATGATCGTGCCTGATCATTTCGATGCCATGGCCCGCATCATCCTTGCCGCGTCCATCGTTATGGGAGCCTCCTACGCGGCGGAGTGGTTCTCGGCCTGGTGGGGTGGAGAGGCCGCGGACCGCCGCGTCGTGGTCTTCGAGCTTACCGGCGCCTACTGGCCGTTCTACTGGGCGATGCTGCTTGGCAACGTCGCCGCGCCGCAGCTGTTCTGGATCCGGCGGCTGCGCACGTCGCCCGCAGCGCTCATCGGGGTGTCCATCGCCGTGCTGGTGGGAATGTGGCTGGAGCGTATCCTGATCATCGCCAACACCCTTTCGCGTGGCTACGTGCCCAGCTTCTGGCGGCTCTACGCGCCCACCCTTGTCGACTTCCTGATCCTGGCCGGGACGGTCGGCGCCTTCCTGCTGCTGTTCCTCATCTTCGCACGGCTGCTCCCGGTCGTCTCCATGCATGAAGTGCGCAAGCTGCTGAAGGAACGCGCGCAGTGACAGTGCTCGCGCTGGCCACTTTCCCTCATGAGAGCGCATACCTGCGCGGGCGGCATGAGATGGTCACGCACGAATACCGTCTCGTCGGAGAGTGGCTGCCTTATGGGTCCGAAGCGCTTGGCCCCGGTCCCGGCGCGCACGGCATTCGGGCAGCCGCCATCGTGAGCGGAGTGCTCGGAGCCGTCGGACTTTTCGCGCTTACCGTCTGGAGCATGGCGTTTGCGTACCCCTTCAACAGCGGCGGGCGCCCCCTGTTCAGCTGGCCCGCCTACATCCCTGCCGCCGTTGAGTTCGGCGCCTTCACCGCCGCTGTCGGTGGCTTGATCTGGTTTTTTCGCGAGGGCCGCCTGACGCGGCTGCACGATGCCGCGTTCGAATTCGCCGAAGTAGCCCGCGCCTCGCAGGACCGCTTCGTGCTGGCAGTCGCCTGCGACGGCGGGGAGGACGCCAACACCGTGCTGGCGATACTCGCAAATGCGGGTGCCGATCACACCCGGCTGGTGACGCCATGAGAGCCGCGGTGCTGCTCATCCCCGCGCTGCTGTCCGCATGCGACCTGTCAATGGCGGACCAGCCGCGGCCCGACGACCAGGAGATGGCCACCCTTTGGCCAGGTGGGCCGCCGCGTCAGGCGATGCCGACGGGCACGGTAGCGCTCGACGAGCCGGCCCGCGACGACGCACTGCGGCATCCTCCAGCGCTGACAACGGCCTTGCTCGACCGTGGACAGGAGCGCTACGCGATCTACTGCTCCGTCTGTCACGGTGCACGCGGCGAGGGCGACGGGCCGGTGGTGAGACGCGGGTTCCCGCCGCCCCCCTCTTATCATGACCCGCGACTGAAAGCGGCTGCGCCGCGCTACATCGTCGATGTGATCACGCACGGCCATGGCATCATGTACTCCTACGCCGACCGGATCGAACCGGCCGATCGCTGGGCCATAGCTGCCTACGTGAAGGCCCTGCAGCGCCTGCCGGACGCGCGGCGATGAGCGATGCGCTGCACCTTCTGCCGGTGGTCCTCGCCGCGTCCTGGCGCATCGCCTTCCTGACGGCCGGAGCGCCGGTGATCGGCGCGGTACTCCTTCTCGCCATCGGCCGTGTCACGGGTGCGGACTGGCGGCCGCTGAATCCCTTGGCGGCGATGGCGCCCTGGTTGGTACCAGCCGGCGTTCTGCTCGGCCTGTGCGCACTCGCGATGCCCGTTCCGGAACATCTGTCCCTGTGGATGAGCTGGTGGGGCGTCGGTCTGCGGGCACTTGTCACGACGGGCGCGCTTGCGTTCGCGTCGTCTCGCCTCCAGGCGGGCACCCGCGTGACCGGTGCCGCGATCATCCTGACGCTTTACGCGCTCCTGGCCACGCCGATCGCCAGCGACTGGATGCTCGGCCAGGCCCCGAGGCACCCCGTTTCCGCCATCGGCATGATGCAGGTGACGCAGAGCCTTGCCGGAGGGACCGCGGTGGTCCTGGCGGGCGGGATAGGGCCGCCGGGCTTCCGCAGCGACATGGCCAGGCTGATGATCGCGGCCGTACTGGGCCTCGGTTACCTCGCCTTTATGGACTACCTCATCGTGTGGTACAGCGACCTTCCCTCGCGCGTCGGGTTCTATGTCGTGCGCAGCTCGCCGACGATGGGGCTGCTGGTGTGCGCCGCGCTGGCAGTCGGCGTCGCGGCGCCGATCCTTCTCCTGTGGCTGTCTCGGGAGCGATGGAGCCAGCGTCTCGCCGGTCTTGCCGTCCTTGCTGCGCTGTTCCTGTTCAACGTCTGGTGGATTGGCGGAGGGGTGCCGGCCCTGCTCATCGGGCTGCTGCTGACACTGGCTGCGGCCACGGCGGCCACACTGCGCGGCCGCCCGTCGGGAGAGCACCATGTCTGAGCGCCCGGACACACCCGAGGGCTGGATCGTGCGCCAGCGGTTGCCGGTGCTCGTGGCGTTGGGAACAGTGGCAACGCTGGTCCTCCTTCTGGTGACCGCCGGCATCGTCTACGATCGCGCGCTGAGGCCAGAGTCGAGCGGGCCTTACGCGACGCTCCCGTCGCCTGCGCTGGATACCTTCATCCATGACGGAGAAGACGATCCGTATCGGGCTCCCGACCGCCCCGACCGCGATCCCCGGATCGAAGCCGCCAAGCGCGCAGTGGTGGCCGATGGACTGCCGGGATGGGAAGCGGGAACGTGATGCGACTGGGCCTTTTTCTCGCAAGCGTTCTTGCGCTGGTGCCCATGCCCGCATCTGCCGCCCTGAGCGAGCGTGAGCTGGCGCAGGCGGTCGCCACGTCGCCTGCCGGAGCGCGGCTGCCCGCCCTCACCTTTTCCGACGCGCGGGGGCACACTGCGAAGCTGGAGACGTTGGCGGACGGGACCCCCCTGGCGCTGATCTTCGCCGACTATACCTGCCGCAACGTCTGCAGCCCCGGCCTCACCCTCACTGCCGCACGGCTGCGCGAAACGGGTCTGGTGCCCGGCAAGGCGTTCCGGCTGGTGGTGATCGGCATCGACCCCAAGGACACACGCGCCGACGCTCTGCACTTCGGGCAGGCCATCGGGAGCATGCCCGAGGTAGCGCGCGCCACCCGCTTTCTGCGGGGCGACGCCGCCACCGTAACGGCAGCCACGCGTGCGCTGGGCTACGGCCATGTCTATGATCCCGCGGCCGACCAGTACGCGCATGACGCCAGCGTCTACGTCTTCGGGGCTGACGGCAGGCTCATCGCGCTTCTGCCCCAGATCGGGCTCCTGGCGGAGCCCTTGAAGGCGGCGCTGACCGGCAACTATCCGGCGCGGAGGAGCGACTGGATCACGCGGGTCGCGCGGGTCTGCTACGGGTTCGCCGCCGCGCACGGCCGGTTCGGGCGGCCGATCCTCCTTGGCCTGCAGGGGCTTGCGGTGCTCCTGCTGCTCTGCGCGGCGGTGCTGGCGTTCCGGCTATGGCGGGTGACGCGATGATCGCCCAGGCCTCGACCTTCGCCTCCCGGGTGGACCTGCTGTTCTGGGGCATCTGCGCCCTCTCTCTGGCGATCATGCTGCTGGTCGGCTCGCTGGTGCTGTTCTTCGCGATCAAGTACCGTCGCGGCACCGCCGCCAAACGGGGCGCCGTTCCCGAAAAAGTCAGCCGCGAGGTCGAGATCGGCTGGACCGCGGCCACCGCTTTCGCCTTCGTGTTCCTCTTCTGGTTCGCGGCCGTCGTGGGGACCGAGCAATTCGAGGTGCCCGAGGAGGCCCTGGAAATTCATGTCGTCGCCAAGCAGTGGATGTGGAAGGTGGAACACCCCAACGGCACGCGCGAGATCGACGCGCTTCACGTTCCGGTCGGCGTTCCTGTACGACTGGTGATGACCAGCCAGGACGTGATCCACAGCTTCTATGTGCCCGCATTCCGGATCAAGCGCGACGTCCTGCCGGGCCGCTACGTCGAGATCGGGTTCACGCCCGACCGCGCGGGCACCTACCGTCTGTTCTGCGCCGAGTACTGCGGCACGGATCACAGCCGCATGATCGGCAGCATCTCCGTCATGAGCCAGGCCGATTACGCGCGCTGGTCTTCCGCGCGACCGCAGGGCGACAGTCTCGCCGATCAGGGCCGCCTGCTGTTCGAGCGAATGGGCTGCGCCGGCTGCCACGGACCCTCGGCGCAGGTCCACGCGCCCGATCTTGCCCGCATCCATGGCCGGATGCAGCCGCTGGACGGCGGCGGCTTCGTGCGCGCCGACGAGGGCTACTTGCGCGATTCCATCCTGCTGCCGCGCAAGGACATCGTGGCAGGCTATCGCCCGATCATGCCAAGCTATCAGGGTATCGCGTCGGAGGACGACCTGATCCGCCTCATCGCATACCTCAAATCACCCGAAGCCTCGAATGACCGGAGCACGCCCGCGCCATGAGCGAAGCCGAAGCCAGCGCCCTGGGCCGCGAACCGGGCCAGACGAGCTTCCTGTCCGAAGGCGGCACCACGCTGCGGTCGTGGCTGCTGACCACCGATCACAAGCGGATCGCCTTTCTCTACGCGGCCGGCATCACGTTCTTCTTCTTCCTCGGCGGGGTAGCGGCCGTGCTGATGCGCGCCGAGCTGGTGACCCCGCCGGGTGACCTGCTCACCGCTGACGAATACAACCGCGCGTTCACCCTCCACGGCGTTGTCATGGTATGGTTCTTCCTGGTGCCTTCCATCCCCACTACGCTCGGCAACTTCCTTCTGCCGCTCATGATCGGCGCGCGCGAGGTCGCCTTCCCGCGCCTCAACCTCGCCAGCTGGTACATTTACGTCGGCGGGGGCCTGTTGACCCTGCTGTCTCTGCTGGCCGGCGGGGTGGACACGGGCTGGACGTTCTACACGCCCTTCTCGACGCTTTATTCCAACAGCTATGTGCTGCTCGCGGCGGCCGGCGTGTTCGTCGTCGGGTTTTCCTCCATTGCGACCGGCATCAACTTCCTTGCGACCATCCACCTGCTGCGTGCCAAAGGCATGACGTGGATGCGGCTGCCGCTATTCGTCTGGGCCATGTACACCGTCAGCGTGGTCATGGTGCTGGCGACACCCGTCCTTGCGATGAGCCTGCTGCTGGTCTTCGTGGAGCGCGCCTTCGACCTGCCGGTCTTCGATCCGCGCGCCGGTGGCGATCCGCTGCTGTTCCAGCACCTGTTCTGGTTCTACAGCCACCCGGCGGTCTACATTATGGTGCTGCCCGCCTTCGGCGTGGTTTCGGAAATCATCGCCTGCGAGGCCCGGCGCCGCGTCTTCGGCTATGACTTCATGGTCTACGCGATGGTGGCGATCGCCGTGGTCGGCTTCATGGTCTGGGGACACCACATGTTCGTGTCCGGTCAGTCACCCTTTGCCAATCTGGTCTTCTCGTTCCTGTCCTTTGTCGTCGCGGTGCCTTCCGCCATCAAGGTTTTCAACTGGACGGGCACGCTCTACCGCGGCCAGATCCGGTTTTCCGCGCCGATGCTCTATGCCCTCGGCTTCGTCGGGCTGTTCACGCTGGGCGGGCTGACCGGCCTGATGCTCGCCTCGGTACCGATCGACGTGCATGTGACCGACACCTACTTCGTCGTCGCGCATTTCCACTACATCATGGTCGGCGGCTCGGTCTCGGCATTTTTCGGAGGGCTCCACTTCTGGTGGCCCAAGATCACGGGACGGGTGTATTCCGAAACGCTCGCCAAGTTTGCCGCCGTGGCCATGTTCTTCGGCTTCAATTTCACGTTCTTCCCGCAGTTCGTGATGGGCTACAACGGCATGCCGCGCCGGTATCACGAATATCCCCCCGAGTTTCAGGTCTGGCATGTCATGAGCTCGACGGGCGCGGTGGTGCTCGCCTTCGCCTACGTGTGGCCGCTCTGCTATCTGACCTGGAGCCTGATCAAGGGGCCACGCGCCGGCGACAACCCCCACGACGCAACCGGGCTCGAATGGCAGACCAGTTCGCCTCCGCCCAAGAACAACTTCGCCAGCCCGCCGATCGTCGAGGTCGAGCCGTACCGCTACCATCCCGAAGGCTTCGCCCCGCATGAGGTCGAGCAGACCCACGCTCCACAGGTGCCGCAATGAGCGAGGTGGCGCTGAACGAACCCTGGGCCACGGCGGAACGGCAGGAGGTCGCGACTCAGTTCGGCATGTGGGCATTCCTTGCGACGGAGACTCTGTTCTTCGGTGGCCTGCTGCTCTTCTACGCGGTCGCCCGCTTCAGCCATCCCGCCGGTTTCACGGCCGGAGCACAAGAGGCCGAAGTCACGTTCGGCACGATCAACACGGTCCTGCTGATGACATCCAGCCTGACCATGGCCATCGCGGAACGCGCGGTGAAGGAAGGTCTGGCAACACTTGCCCGCTGGATGTTTGCCGCCACGCTCCTGCTGGGAATCGCTTTTCTTGCCGTCAAAGGCCTTGAATACCATTCGGACATACAGAAGCATCTGGTCCCGGGTCCGCACTTCCGGCTGGAGGAGGTCGGCGCCAGCCAATTCTGGGCGTTCTACTGGACGGCGACCGGCGTACACGCCTGCCACATGCTGATCGGACTGGGCATCGTCAGCCGCATGCTGCTCATCCCGCGCGCCGAACTGCCGAGCCGCTGGACCACGGCGCAGGGCTCGGCCCTCTACTGGCACCTTGTGGACGTGGTCTGGGTGGTCCTCTACGCCCTCATCTACCTGGTGGGCCGATGACGCCCGAGCAACGCGCCCATGTGCTGATCGCCCCGCTCAAAATCTGGGCCGCGCTGATGGTGCTGCTGGCGATGACCTTCGGCTACGCCTTCCTGCCGGACGCGCCGTTCAAGTTAGCGGTGTCCCTCGCCATAGCCGCCGCCAAGGCGCTGCTGATCGCCCTGCTGTTCATGCAACTGAAACGGGCTGCGGGGCTGGTTCGCTTGGCCGCGATCGCGGGCCTCGTCTGGGCCTCCTTCCTCTACATCATCGCCTTCGCCGATTATCTCACCCGCTGAGGAGCCCCCGCCAATGCCGCAGGCCCTGAAGAATGGACAGGACAGGATGTCCGCCGGAGCCGACCGATACCGTCTCCGCCTGCTTACGCTGATAGCCTTTATACTCGTGGTTGCGGCGCTGCGGGAAAGTTACGCGCTGACGATGCCGATCCTGTTCGCCGGGGTGATCGTGGCAGCACTCTGGCCGCTCAGGGTCTGGCTTGAGAAGTGGTTGCCGGCCTGGCTCAGCTATGTCCTTACGATACTTGCCCTGTTCGCCGTGATGGGAGGCTTCGGCGCCGCGATCTACCTCTCGCTTGGCCAGGTGATCGCCGTGATGAGCGCGCAGTGGTCCACGTTCGAGCAGCTTTATACGTCGTTGGCGGAAAGAGCGGCCCGGATGGGCATCCCTCTCGACGGAGCGGCCGACCGCGCGCGGGTGATCGGGTTTGTCCAGATGCTGGCCTCCAGCGTCTACGGCTTCGTTACCTACACCAGCTTCATCGCGCTGCTGGTCATTCTCGGTCTGCCTGAGGTCTGCAGGGTGCAGGTCAAGATGCGCGAGGAACTGGACCGGCCGGCGCGCATGGAACTGCGCGCCACGGCGGCGGCTATCTCGGAACAGGTGCGACGCTACCTCAGCACGACCCTGGCGACGAGTCTGCTGACCGGCCTGGCCTCGGCCGCGTGGGCTTTTGCGACCGGCCTGGACCTGGCGCTGGTGTGGGGTTTGCTCAACTTCCTGCTCAACTTCATTCCGGTCATCGGCAACATAGTCGGGATCATCCCGCCCGTACTCTATGCCTTCGTGCAGTTCGACGGTTACGGTATGCCGCTTCTGGTGTTCGTCGGTTTCGCGGCGTTGCAGATCATCATCAGCAACTTCGTCTATCCGATGCTGCAGGGACGACAGCTATCGCTTTCTCCCCTCGCGATCGTCATTGCCATGACCGGCTGGAGCTGGGTCTGGGGGATCGCCGGCGCGCTCATCGCCGTACCGCTGACCGCCGCCACCGTCATTGTCTGCAGTCATTTCGAGCGCAGCCGGTGGATAGCCAAACTGCTCTCCACCTGAAAAACCGCTCCTGGATGGCGCTCCCAAGCGCTGCGAAGGGCAAGCAAGATCCTGTTCCACAGGAAACCAACTCGGCTGCCGGTGCTTTAAGCCATATCCGAGTGAGCGGCGGCCCACTCCTTACGGGTGTATTCGTGCGACTGAGCCGTCGGCTACGCCTCGCGATCAAGGGGAAGCACCGGAAATGAACGCCCCACACCAACCCTCGATCCTGCTGAGGCTACTTGGCGCGCTCATCGGCCTGATGGGGCTGGGCCTCGCTGCAGCCGGCATCTGGCTGATCGCGCTCGGCGGCAGCTGGTACTATCTCATAGCCGGGCTCACTCTGTTGGCGACGGCGGTACTGCTGTTCCGTCGACAGGCCGCGGCCTTGTGGTGCTATGCCGCCTTGCTCGTCGGGACGATGATCTGGGCGGTCTGGGAAGTGGGCCTTGATTTCTGGTCCCTTGCGCCGCGCGGTGATATCCTTGTCCTAGTCGGTGTCGTGCTCGTCCTGCCATGGATTGTGCGGCGGCTCGGCGCTGCTCGCTGGCCGGGCCCCGCCTGGCCGCTGGTTGGCTCCCTCGTGCTCGCCGCCCTCATCGCGCTCGGCTCCGGGCTGAGCGACCGCTTCAACATGGACGGCGAGCTGCCCGGCGCACGTGCGCAGGCCAACGCCGATCTCTACTCCGGCGTGCCGCAGCAGGACTGGACCGCCTACGGCCGCTCCTGGCGGGGCGATCGCTGGTCGCCGCTGAACCAGATCACCCCGGCCAACGCGGGCAAGCTGGAGAAAGTCTGGGAATTTCACACCGGCGATCTCCAGCGCAAGACTGACCCTGAAGAATTTACCTACGAAGTGACGCCGATCAAGGTCGGCGATCTCGTCTACTTCTGCTCGCCCCACAACATCGTCTTCGCCGTGGACGCCGAGACCGGACAGGAGGCATGGCGCTACGACCCGAACATCCGCTCCTCCAAGCAGATGCAGCATCTCACCTGTCGCGGCGTCTCGTACCACTCCGCTTCGCGTCCAGGAGCCGAAACGTCCGCCACCGGCGATTGCCGGAACCGCATCATCATGGGCACCAACGATGCGCGCCTGATCGCACTGGATGCGCGGACGGGGCGTCTTTGCCCAGGCTTCGGGGACAATGGCCAGGTCGATCTCTGGCCGGGTGCCCCCGAACACCCGCGTGGCTGGTGGCAGGTCACCTCGCCCCCTCTCATCATCGACAATCTCGCGATTCTGGGCGGCGCGGTCTACGACAACAAATCGACCTTCATGCCTTCCGGCGTCGTCCGGGCCTACGACGTGGTGACCGGCGAACCGGTGTGGGCCTTCGATCCCGGCAACCCGGAAGACACCACACCCAAGGAGGCGGGCGCGGGCGCCTATGTCCCGTCCAGCCCGAACAGCTGGACGATCGCTGCCGCCGATGCACAGCTCGGCCTCGTCTACATACCGACTGGCATGGCCGCCATCGACCAGTGGGGTGGCCGCCGGACACCGGAGACAGAACGGTTCGCGTCTGCGATCGTGGCGCTGGATGCCAAGACCGGCAAAGTTCGCTGGGTCTACCAGACGGTCCATCACGACTTGTGGGACATGGACGTTCCCGCCCAGCCCGCCCTCATCGACCTCGACCTGCCCGACCGGGGACGTGTTCCCGCCCTTGTCCAGTCGACGAAGACCGGCAATCTCTTCGTGCTTGATCGCCGTACCGGTGAGCCGGTCTTTCCCGTAACGGAGCGGCCGGTGCCCGCCGGGGCCGTGGCAGGGGACCGCACGTCGCCGACGCAGCCCTTCTCCTCCGTCAGCCTCATGCCCGAGAAGCCCGTGACCGAAGCGGACATGTGGGGCGCGACGATGTTCGACCAGCTTGCCTGCCGGATCGCCTTCCAGCGCCTGCGCTACGAAGGGCCGTTCACGCCCCCCTCCGAACAGGGAACGCTCGTCTTTCCAGGCAACTTCGGCGTCATGGACTGGGGCGGCATGGCCTACGACCCGGTGCGCATGATTGCCATCGCGCACCCGAACTACATTGCTTTCGTGGACAGGCTCATCCCGCGTGAAAATCCGACGGATCCGCGCGCGGCCGCCGCATCGGATGAACCGCAGGGCCCTTCCGGAGGTTCCGACCTGGCCGGGTCCGACATCAAGGGCTTCAATCCCAACCATGGCGCGCCTTACGCCGTGGCACTCAATGCCTTTCGTTCGGCGCTCGGCCTTCCGTGCCAGGCGCCGCCATGGGGCTACGTGACCGGCATCGACCTCGTGACGGGCAAGAAGGTGTGGCAGCACCGCAATGGCACCACGCGCGACCAGGCACCGATTCCGCTGCCGTTCAAGATGGGCGTTCCTTCGCTGGGCGGTCCGATCGTCACGGCGGGCGGCGTTGCGTTCCTCGGCTCCGCGCTCGACTACTATCTTCGCGCATACGATGTCACCACCGGCGAGGTGCTGTGGCGGGGCCGGCTGCCGGCGGGTGGACAGGCAACTCCGATGAGCTACTGGTCGGCGGAAAGCGGGCGACAGTTCGTCGTGATCGCGGCCGGAGGCCACGGCAGCCTGGGCACGAAAGCGGGCGACAGCATCGTGGCTTATGCCTTGCCAAAGAGCGCGCGATAGGCGTGCGGCTGTGAACGCGAGGCGTAATCAGCGCTGACGGGTTCGGCGCGGGCACGCCTGCCGTTCAGTCCGCCTCTGCGGGAAGCCATTGCGGCTTTGTGAGTTTATGTTGCACCGCAGCATCGGCTCTTGTCTTGCCGATGCGCCTGCATATACGAGCGCCAAAGGCGTCTCCAAGAGGTTCGATTTGGCTGGTGAGTATCTGGGTCTGCGGAGCGCTGCCGCATGGCTCTCGGAAGTCGTTGGGCCCGACAAAGGCTATGTGAACGTCGGCATTGTCTACACATTGGCGATCACCCTTCTGTCACTCGCGATGCCGATTTCAGTGCAGCTGCTGATCAATTCGGTAGCGCGTACGGGGCTGGCGGCGCCGCTGTGGATCTTGTCGGGCGTGTTACTGGTGCTGCTCCTGCTGGTCGCGGGATTGAGCGCGCTTCGCATCTATCTGCTGGCGATGTTCGAGCGCCGCATCTTCGCCCGCGTCGTGGCCGAAGTCACGGTGCGGGCCGTCCATGCGCAAAACCCGTTCTTCGCCGACGACAGCCGCGGCAGCCTGTTCAATCGCTATTTCGACATGGTGGTCGTCCAGAAGGCCGTGCCCAGCCTGGTGATCGGCGCCTTCACGATCATTCTTCAGGGAGCCGTGGGCCTGGTCCTCACCAGTTTTTATCATCCCTTCTTCCTGGCCTTCAACATTATCCTCGTGGCGGTGTGCCTGCTGATCTGGCTGGTCTGGCGCCATGGGGCGATCACCGGCGCTGTCGGCGTCTCCCATGCCAAGCATGAAGCGGCCCATTGGCTCGAAAGTGTCGGCGCCTCCAACGGGTTCTACAAGTCAGCGCGCCACCTCGACTTCGCCATGGACCGGTCCGAAGCGGTCACGGCCAATTACATCCAGGCGCACCGCCGCTACTTTCGCTACAGCTTCGCGCAGGCGCTTGGCTATTTCCTGGTCTATGCGCTGGCTGCGGCGGCGCTGCTGGCGTTGGGCGGAAACCTCATCCTGGCCGGGCAGCTTTCCATTGGTCAGCTGGTGGCGGCGGAGCTGATCCTGTCCGGCGTCTTCTACGGCATCTATCAACTCGGATGGTATCTCGACACCTTCTACGACCTGGTGGCGAGTTCGGAGGAGCTGTCGCAGATCTTCGCGATACCGCAAGAACCGGCGGGGCTGAGCGGGCAGGCGCCGCCTGACGGCTCGGTGCACTTCCGCGAGGTCGCGCTGAACCGCTCCTGCTTCGACTTCGCGATCGGCAGCGGCGAGCAGGCCATCGTGGTGGCCGAGCCCGGTGTCGAGAACCAGATCGCGTTGCTGCTGAAACGCCATGCCACTCCCGATCGCGGGCTGCTGTCGATCGGAGGCAGCGAACTGGGCAGCTTCGACATGTATCTGCTGCGATCGGCGGTAGTCGTGCTCAATCGCCCGACGATCGTGGATGTTACGATCCGCGAATATCTCAATCTGGCGACAGGCAGCGTCTCCGACGGGGCCAGGATCATGCAGACGCTCGACATGGTTGGCCTTGCCGCGCGCATATCCAGCCTGCCCAATGGTCTGGACACGCGGCTCGCCAGTTCGGGCTCCCCCCTCTCCATCGTCGAAGTGATGCAGCTGAAGCTTGCCATGGCGCTACTGAGTGGTCCCAAGGTGCTGCTCCTGTCCCAGCTTTACGACATGATGCCTGCCGAGGCTCTGCGCACGACGCTTCATAGGCTGCGGGAGCATGGGACGACGGTGCTCCTCTTCACCGGCCGTCCCGAAGCGCTGGACCTTGATGGCTACTACTGGCTTGGTGCGCGCGCGCAGCACCGCTTTGCCGATCAGGCCGCCCTCGCCCGGTTCGTGGCCACGCGGGAGACGCGGCCATGACGATCGAGGCGGCCCAGCTGAGGCATTTCCGATCCCTCGCCCGCCTCAGACCGCCTCGCGCGGCCGTTGTCGTCGCCTGGCTTATCCTGCTCGGCATTCTGCTGATGGTCGCCATCCTCTTCGTGCCCTGGCGGCAGACGGCGCAGGGACGCGGCCAGGTCATCGCGCTTGACCCGGACGAGCGGCCGCAGCAGGTGTCCTCTCTGGTCGAAGGCCGCGTGGACCGCTTCTTCGTTCGCGATGGTCAGCTGGTGAAGGCCGGCCAGCCGATCGTCCGCGTGGTCGACGTGGATCCCGACTTTCTGGAGCGGTTGGCGGCCGAAAAAGCCCAGATCGAGGCACAGATCAGCGCGATCGAGCAGTCGCGCTCAGTTGCCGCGATCGACGTCGGACGCACCCGTCAGCTCTACGCCGAAGGTCTTGCCGCGCGGCGGGACTACGAACAGACTCAGATCAAGGTGGCCGACGCGAACGCCAAGCTTGCCGAGGCGCGTGCGAAGCTGAAACAGATCGAAGTGCAGCAGCGGCGCCAGTCGGCGCAGGTCGTCACCGCGCCCCGGGACGGGCGCATACAATCGCTGAATGCGGGTGCGGGTGGTGCGTTGATTTCCGCCGGCACGGTCCTGGCGATGATCGCGCCGGAGCAGATCGAGCGTGCGGTCGAACTCTACGTCAATGGCCGCGACATCCCGCTGGTTGACCAAGGCCGTCCTGTGCGGCTGGAGTTCGAGGGCTTCCCCGCCTTTCAGTTCAGCGGCTGGCCGGCCTTCGCAGCAGGGATCTATGACGGGCAGGTCCGCTCCGTCGACCCGACCCCGCGCGCAGATGGCCTGTTCCGCGTGCTTGTTGAGCCCCGCCCCGGCAAGCCCGCCTGGCCCGAACGCCGCTTCGTCCGCCAGGGCAGCAAGGTGCTCGGCTGGATCCAGGGTAACAACGTGACGGTGGGCTATGAACTGTGGCGCCAGCTCAACGATTTCCCGCTCAACTTCGGTCAGGATCAGGTGGCGCAGAAAGAAGACGCCGAGGCCGGGAAAAGCTCGATCGAGAAGAAAAAGAAGTGACCATGCGCATCATGATCGGTGCGGTAGCGCTGCTCTGGTCCGCGACGGCAGCCGCCGCTCAGGCGCAGGCAGGGGTGCAGAACAGCGGCGGCGAAACGGCGGCGACCACCCCGGCCCGCAGCGGCCCACTGACGCTGGATGAAGTGCTGCGATCGTCCGCCCGCTCCGCGCCCGACATCATCGCCGCCCTTGCCCGCAATCGCCAGGCCGAGGCGCGGGCGCTGACGGCGCAGGGGGCGTTCGACACGGTGTTCGCGGTCGAGGGGCGCAGCCGGGTCGAAGGCTACTATGACGGCACCGAAGTCGCCGGAAAGGCCGAACAGCCGTTTCCGGACAATGGCGGCTACATCTACGGCCAGTACCGCGTTTCGCGCGGGGACTTCCCGGTCTATGAGGACAAGGCTTATACGAACCGTTTGGGCGAGGTGAAGGTCGGCGCGCTCTATGCTCTCCTGCGCGATCGTCTGATCGACGCGCGGCGATCCGAATTCCGGCTTGCGGCCAACGACATTGACATCGCCCGGTTCGAGACCAAGGCGACCAGCATAGGCGTGCAGGCCCGGGCGATTGACGCCTACCAGAAGTGGGTGGCAGCCGGACTGAAGCTCAAGGCGTATCAGGCGCTGCTGGCGCTGGCGCAGGATCGCACGCATGGCATCGAGCGCCAGGTCGCGCTGGGGGCGAGGCCCGACATTCTGCTGACGGAGAACGAAGCCAATCTGGTCAGGCGACAGGCCTTCGTCGTGGAGGCGCAGCAGGCTCTCCGCGTGGCCGCCATCAAGCTCTCGCTCTATTATCGCGACGAACAGGGCCTGCCGGTCATCGTCGAGGACACGCGCCTGCCTGAGGAGACGAGCGCCCTTGGCGGGCTGAGGATCGATCCCGCCTTCAACCTGGAAGGCCGCCCGGACTTCGCCATCCTTCTGGAGGAGATCGACAAGGCGACGGTCAGGCTGGCACTCGCGCGTAACGACATGAAGCCACGGCTGGACGTGCGTGGCGAAGTCGCCAAGGACGTCGGGCCCGAAGGGCTCGGCGGGTACAGCCGCACACCGCTGGAGATGATCGTGGGCGTCACCTTCAAGATCCCGCTGCAGAACCGCAAGGCGAAGGGCAAGCTGGCCGAGACGCAGGCGAAGATCGACGAGCTGAGCATCAAGCAGCAACTGCTCGCCGAAAAGATCCGGGCTGAAGTCGCCGCCATCGGCATCGAGGTAGAAACGGCCCGGCAGCTGGTGGAGACGACTGAGCGCGAAACCGCACTGGCCGAGCGGCTCGGGAACGCGGAACGCCGCCGCTTCGATCTTGGATCGAGCGACTTCTTCCTGGTCAACCAGCGTGAGGAGAGTGCGACCAGCGCGCAGGTGAAGCTGATCGAGGCTCTCGCCCGCATCGCTGCCGCCCGCGCCGAGATGGCGGCAGCAACCGCTGATGAGGATGCGCTGGGCCTGGTTGTACGGCCGGCAGACGAATAGCTCTGCAGACCGTTGCACCGACCCGGCTCATCAGAAGTGCGTCGCCAGCGACACCTCCACGCTGCGGGGCGCGCCGACGTAGATGTCGTTGGAGCCATACCCGGAATACTCGCCGTAGAACGCGTCCGTGAGATTGCGCCCACGCAGCGCCAGAATAACCTGATCGTTGATCTTCCAGGACACTGCCGCGTCGAAGGTGGTTCGGCCCTTGACCAGAATGGTGTTCGCGGTGTCGGTGTAGAAGCCCGAGACATGGCGAACGAACCCGCTCAGCGTCACGGGCACGCCGGGCAGCGTGTAAGCCACGTTGGCCGCCGCAGTCGTCGAAGGGACGTTGACCGGCCGGTTGCCGGACCGGTCGATACCGCCCGCCTCGATCAGCTCGTCGTACCGAGCGTCGGCATAGCTGACGCTGCCGCCGAGCGAGAGTGTGTCGGAAATGGCGGCGTCCAGACTCAGCTCCACGCCTTGTGAAGACTGCCTTCCGCCCTGCACGGTAAGGGTGGGATCATTCGGATCGCGGGTAATGATGTCATCCTGAACGATCCTGTAGGCAGCGCCGGTCACCGTCAGGCGCTTGTCGAAGGCCAGGAGCTTGAAACCCGCCTCATAGGAAAAGCCCTTGGTCAGCTTGAACCGGGTGTTGGCCAGCGGCATCAGCAGGATCGAGGACACCGGGCTGACGGCGGTCGTGTACTGCCCGTAGAGCGTGAGGCCCGGCATCACCGCATAGCTGCTGCCCACGCGCCAGGAAATCGGGTCGTACCGGGGATTGGCGCGGGTGACGGGGTTGGACGTGACGAGATAATCCGTCGAGGCGCGGTCGAGATCCATGTGATCGTACCGGATGCCGCCGACCAGAAGCAACTTCCCCGTCAGGTTCAGGGCGTTCTCGGCAAAGATCGAAGCGGTCCTCAGACGTGAATCGAAGTTGACGTTCGATGCGCGATACTGCGTCCCGTTCACCGGGAACGTCCCGACGGCCGGATCGAAAGGATCGACCTGCGGAACCAGTGTGCCGGTGCTCGTCTCCCGCAGGCTGGAGAGGTCGGTGTGATTGTACTCGGCGCCGATCGTGAAGCGGTTGCGCAGCCCCGCGATCCTGCCTTCGTTGGCCAGGGCCATGCGCACGTTCCAGAACGCGTGGTCATGATAGAAGCGGGTAAGAACGCGCTGGATGCTGCCGTTCGGAAAGCCGAGGCTGGGCGCGATGAAGGTGCGCGTGCCGTTGTTCACGAAGGCACGGTCCGCAGTGTACCAGAGCAGATCGGTACCCAGCGACCAGCCGGCGCCAAGCTTCAGGTCGATGCGGGAGCGTATGGTCGTGTCGTCCGCGCCGGAGTATCCGCCATGGGGTGTGTAGTTGCGGCGGCGCGTGGCGTTGTCGATCACCATGCCGTTGGCCGTGGACACCGCCCTCGCCGGATCGCGGGCAAAGGCCAGTGGA
Organism: Novosphingobium sp. HII-3; assembly: GCF_002916655.1. Classification (GTDB taxonomy): domain Bacteria; phylum Pseudomonadota; class Alphaproteobacteria; order Sphingomonadales; family Sphingomonadaceae; genus Novosphingobium; species Novosphingobium panipatense. The sequence continues at coordinate 9,009 of NZ_PPSM01000020.1, read as the reverse complement.
ATGAGCACCGCTCCCTGATACGCGCTGTCCGAAAGGTCGCTGTAATGATCGACCGCCAGCAGAACGGAGAGGTCGGCCGCAGGCTGGAACAGCAGGCTGGCGGTCAGGCCGCTCGATCGCGTCTCGTTGTTGTCGACGTCATAGAGGCTGTCGGAATGGAGGTAGCTGGCGTCTGCGCGCAGGGCGAGCGTGTCCGACAGCTGGTAGTTGACGCCGCCCGCCGCCGAGAGCGTGTCGAAGCTGCCGTAGCTCAGAAGCGCATCCAGGTGATTGCCGTCAAAGGCTGGCTTACGCGTCACCTTGTTGATGACGCCGCCGAGCGCCCCTTCGCCGAACAGCACCGACGCCGGTCCCTTGATGACTTCGATCCGGTCGAAATGCCAGGTGTTGGTGTCGCGCTGGACCACGGTGGAGGAGGAGATGCGCACGCCATCCTGCAGGATCGAGACGACATTGCCTGCAAAGCCGCGCATGCTGACGACGGCAGGGTTGCCGGGCACGTTGCCGGCTATGACGCCGGGGACGTCGGCGAAGGCCTCGCGTGCGGTCCTTAGTCCACGGAACTCCAGATCGGCCCGGGTCAGGGTCTCGATGCTGGCCGGAGTTTCCATCACGGTGAGATCGAGCCGGCTGCCGGCGTCGCTGCGCTGTTCCAGCTTCACCTGGTCGCGATGGCCGGTCACCGTGATCGTGGGGTTGCGGGGCGCCTCGTCGGCAAACGCAGGCGTAGCCGCCAACCCGGCAAAGAGGGCGAGGAGTGATGCTTTCAAGATCTGCTCCGTGTTGCAAGTGATGTGGCGCGCGCCCGCGTGCGGCGGCCCCAGTGAAGGATGCCGGTGACGAAAAGTACCGTGGGGACGAGGCCGACGATCAGGGCGAGGATGCGGGTGGAAAGACCACCGATCGTGCCGTCGTGCAGCACCCGTATCCACGCGATGATGGTCGTGGATGCGTTGCCGCGCCGCACGTCGTGCACGGCAAGGACTGCTCCTGAATGCTGGTCGATGAAAACGTAGCTGCCGGGGAAGCGGCGATGCGGATCACCCGGGACCTGGAGGCGGACCCGGAACGGTTCGGATCCCGGTTCCGGTACGTCCACGAAGGAAAGACGACCATCCGGCAGTGCGTGGTGGGCTGCCAAAAGAGCCCGTGCGATGGAAATCTGTTCGCCCGACATCCTGGCTGAGACCGGGCGCGGCATCGCGTCGGGCCTGGCCACGGCAGCGGCAAGCAGGGAGGTTCGGACCTCGGGCAGCGCAAGGAGCGCTCCGGTGCCGGACAGGATGAGGAGCAGGATGAAGCTCCAGAGACCACTCAGCTTGTGAAGGTCCCTCAACCGGCGCAACGGTGCGGCACCGCGCCTGAAGGCCAGCGCCTTGCCCCAGCTTGCGCGCGGCCACCACACGGCAAGGCCCGTCATCAGCAGGACGAACACGGCATAGCCGGACCAGCCCACGACCTGACGCCCGGGATCGCCCGCAAGCAGGTCCATGTGGAGCTGGTACAGCCAGCTCATGAGGTATCCGCCCCAGGGCTCGGCGCGCAGGACGCGGGAGCCGTCGGCGGAAAACCACACCATCTCGCGATCGGCATGGTGGTGGTCGCCGTGATCGGAGGCGGGATAGAACCGGGCGGGAATGGCGCCGGCTTCTTCGGTCGCTTCGAAGGACCATCTGCCGCGTTGATCCTTCCAGTGCGCCCGGCCCGTTGCGAGGGCGCGGTCCCACGCGGCGGAATTCCAATCGAGAGCGCGTGCCGCGGAGACCTGCTCGATCTTCGGGTGCAGAGCCTTGTCGATCTCGACATAGAAGACCAGTGCCGACCCGGTCAGCCCCAGCACGGCGAAGATCAGCCCGAGGCTGAGGCCAAGCCACAGATGGACCTGACGGACGAACACGCGCGGCCGGGCCATCACCGTGCACGCCCCGGCGGGACGGGAGAAATCGACAGCGCGCACTGCGAACCGGCGCGCTCACGGGAGCGCAAGGCAAGAACCAACATGAAATACGGCTCCGGCAGGGGCCGGGACAGCGCGTCGCAGCGCTTCCGGCCGTTTCCGACAAACGATTCAGCGTGTCAGATCAGTACCGGAGGGCCGCGCAAGGGCGGGCGCAGATTGGAGATGTGCTCCGCGAGCGCGAAACGGATGGGCGCGAAGCCCAGGGCCATGATAAACGCCATGGCGAGCGCCAGCAGAACCGGGTGCGCCCCACCCAGAGAGACCATCGAGAGCGCGCCGTAAGGGCATTCACCCTTCGCAGGCTTGCCCGGCACCTCGTTCTGGGACGCCTTCATGGGCACCGCGATCTTGAGATCGGGCCCCTCCCCGCTTGCATCATGGCAGATCTGGACGGTGATGGTGCGCGTGTCCTGCGCCACCATGTATCCGCTTGGCACGATGATCTTCAGGCACAGCGCGATCGCGATGAGCGCGAAAGCCAGCGCGTTGTGCTGCCTGAAGAAAGTGCGGAGCGTCTCCATCGACCCAGGACAGTAGCGCCGAGCAGGCGACATGTCACCTGGGCAAGTTGCCTCAAGACAGCCCGGCGCCATGCAGGCGCGTCGGTGACCGGACCGGCGGGCATCGTGCCTGCCGGTCCGGTCCTCACTCTCAGTACTTGGCCGAGATGGAGCCACCGATGACGCGGGGTTCGTTGAACACCGCGGCCATGTAGTTCTCGATCACGCCCTTGAGGTTCTTCTCGTTCGTGATGTTGCGCGCGAAGGCCGCGATCTCGTAGCGGCCGCCGGGAGCGGTGTAGCCGATGCGCAGGCCGCCTTCGAAGTCGCCGTCGGAGTGGAACTCCCTGGTCTTGTAGAGCACGAAGTTCGTGTAGCCCTGCAGCATCCAGTCCGTCGCCGCGAAGAGCGTGCCGCCGTTGCCCAGCGGTACGTCGTAGCGCGCGGTGAGGTTGGCGGTGTACTTCGGTGCGTTGGGCAGCGGGTTGCCGTCGATCTGGGCGAAGACGCCGCGGGCGTTGGTGAGCGTCGGGTCCTCCACCGTGCAGACGACGGTGCCGTTGAGAGCGCAGACCTGCGCGTAGACGTCGGGATCCTTGATCTCGGTGTGCAGCAGGCTGAGACCCGCCGTCAGCGTGAGGTTGGGGATCGGACGCGCCTCCAGCTCGGCTTCCAGACCGTAGGCCTCGGCCTTGTCGGCGTTGAACAGCACACCGTTGCCGTCGCTGTCGTTGCCGTTGAGCTGGATGTCCTTCACCCGGTAGGCGAAGCCCGACAGGTTGAAGCGCACCTTGTTGTCGAACAGCGTCGTCTTTATGCCCGCTTCGCCTGACAGGATCGTCTCGGAATCGGCCGTCGTGAAGTCCGAGTTGAACACCGCGGAGCGGCCCTGGATCGTGGGTCCACGGAACCCTTCGGCAACGCGCGCGTAGACGCTGACCTCGGGGCTGGCTTCATACATCACGCTCACGTCCCAGCTGGGCTTCTCATCCGAGAGGCGGACGTAGCGGCGACCGGTGTAAGTGACGGTGCCGTCCGGGCGGTCGGCGGTCTTGAGCAGGCGGGTCTTCTTGGTGTCGTTAGTGTAGCGGCCACCGGCGGTCACGGTCAGGCCCGGTGCCAGCTCGTAGCTCGCCTGACCAAACAGCGCCCAGCTGGTGTTCTCGTTGCGCAGGCGCACCCAGTTGTTGGGATTGCGGGCGGCGCCTTCGAGGAAGTAGGCGCGTTGGTAGAAGTCGGTGATGTTGCGCTCTTCGAACCACATCGCGCCGACCTGCCACTTGAAGCGGGTGTCACCGCTGCTCGCCAGGCGCAGTTCCTGCGTGAGCTGGTCGAGGTCGCGCACGTTGCCTTGCGACTGGCCGAAGCCGTTGGCTACACCGTTTACCGGGTAGTCCGCACCCGCGCCACCGTCGGTGTCGCCACGGCTGTACCCCTTGGTGGTTTCCCAGCCTGTGATCGAGGTCAGCGTGACCGGGCCGAAGTCCAGTGCGATGCGGTTCGATGCGCCGTAAGTGTCGTAGGCCTGGGGGTTGTTGTGTGCCTCGTCGAGGGCGATCTTGTCGCGCGGTTCGGCTTCGACCGAGTTCGAGCCCTTCTTGAGCGCGTTGCGGTGGAAGATCGTCGAAGTGCCCTCGTAACTGCGCGCGTGGAAGCTGGTCAGCATAGAGAAATTGCTGCCCACCGGCTCCAGCAGCAGCTGGATGCGCCCGTCGCGCTCCTCGAAGCCTCCCATGGCGTTCTTCTTGGGCGAGACGGTGCCATCGGCGCTGGGGCCATCATAGAGGTTGTCCACCCAATCGTCTCGGCGCTGGTAGAGCCCAGAGACGCGCACCGCGAGGGTGTCCTGAATCAGCGGCCCGCCGACGCCCGCGTCCACGTTGACCGAGTTGTACTCGCCGTAGCTGGCGTTGACACGGCCCGCCCAGCGATCGGTCGACGGCCGGATGGTGTCGACCTTGATGATGCCTGCCGTGGTGTTGCGGCCGAACAGCGAACCCTGCGGCCCGCGCAGCACTTCCACCTGGTCCATGTCGTAGACCGGATTCGACTTCAGCACGACGTGTTCGAGCACGATATCGTCGTGGATGATCGAGACCGGCTGCGAGGCGCCAAGATAGAAGTCGATGTTGCCGAGGCCGCGGATGTAGAAGCGCGGGAAGATGCGGCCGGTGGTGGTCTCGGCGTAAAGGCCCGGGACGCGGCCCGAGAGCGACAGAATGTCGTCGCCGCCGGCCTGCAGGCCGCGCAGCTGGTCACCACTGACGACTCCGACGGAGACAGGAACGTTCTGCAGGCTCTCGGTGCGGCGCTCTGCGGTCACCACGATATCGCCGAGGCCCTCGCCCGAAGCCGGATCGGCCGCAGCGAGGTCCTGCGCGAATACGTGCGCCGGTATCAGCAGCGCAGCGACCGCGCAGGTCAGACGAAAGCCGGATTTCACGGCGTTCTTGTTTGCCATTTTACTTGGTTTTCCCTCACGTTGGTGTTCTGGCGGGAGGGCGGTTACTTGCCCTTGATGACACCGGGATGACCGCTGAGCCGCAGGCCCGCGTCCATTCCGCGCCGGAGAAATTCGGGTGGAGGCGAAGGATGGCCCCTCGTGTGCAGAAGCGCACATTTAGCGGTTCTCGGCTGGCCGGGAGAATGGTAGAAAGCGCCGCTCCGTCGCAGGGTGGAAAAGCGCGGGCGCAGCTCTCGTCGGGGCCGCCGGAAACACTCCTCATCTTCTCCCAGCAACTGGACGACAGGGGACTGACAGCATGACCTACATCGAGACAAGCGACGGCACGCGGATCTTCTACAAGGACTGGGGGCCAAGGGACGCGACCCCGATCGTGTTCCATCACGGCTGGCCGCTCAGTGCCGATGACTGGGACAACCAGATGATGTTCTTCCTGCTGAAGGGCTACCGCGTCATCGCGCACGACCGCCGCGGTCACGGCCGCTCCACGCAGACCTTCCTCGGCAACGAGATGGACACCTACGCCGCCGACGTGGCGGCGCTTACCGATGCGCTCGATCTGAAGGACGCGATCCACATCGGCCATTCGACCGGAGGCGGCGAAGTCGCGCGCTATGTGGCCCGCGCGAAGCCCGGCCGCGTCTCCCGGGCGGTGCTGATCGGTGCCGTGCCGCCGGTCATGGTGAAATCGGAGAAGAACCCGGGCGGGCTTCCGCTGGAGGTGTTTGACGGCTTCCGCGACGCGCTGGTCGCCAACCGTGCCCAGTTCTTCCTGGATGTGCCTTCAGGCCCGTTCTACGGCTACAACCGGCCGGGCGCCAAGGTGGACCAGGGTGTCATCCAGAACTGGTGGCGACAGGGAATGATGGGCGGCGCAAAAGCGCATTACGACTGCATCAAGGCCTTCAGCGAAACCGACTTCAGCGACGACCTGAAGCGGATGGAGGTGCCGACGCTGGTCATGCACGGCGACGACGACCAGATCGTACCTTATGCGGACTCGGCGCCGCTTTCCGCCAAGCTTCTCCAGAACGCCACCCTGAAGACCTATCAGGGGCTGCCGCACGGCTTGTGCACCACCCATCCCGACGTCGTGAACACCGATCTGCTCGCCTTCATCAGGAGTTGACCGGCCAAGGCCGCGCACTGCTTCGCCACGGGCGCAGTGCGCGGCTGCGCGGGTTTTACAATCAACCCGTGTCAACGGATGCGCGGTAGTCCTCGTCCGCGGCCTTCCCCATCCCGGTAACCGGGGAGCCATCGACCAGCTCCTGAAACTGCAGGAACATCGATCCGGACGGCGCTTTATTACAGTTCGGCCGTGTTCCGGGCACGTATCAGCCGTACTGCAGCTCCTGAATTTTCAGGGCTGGATGTAAGGCAACATCTTGCCCGAATAGCGGTCTATGATCCCACTGGAGGCGCATCGGGATGGCTGAGGAAGAGGATACGGTCCACTACGAAGGGGCCGAAGGTGGTTGGGGCTCCGTTCGCGGCATGGCGGAAATCGCCTGGCGAGAAAAGCCGACCCCGGCTGTCCTGAATACCCTTCGCCGCCAGAACAAGGTGAAGGGATTCATGTGCGTGTCCTGCGCATGGACCAAACCTGCCCAGCCTCATCCCCTTGAGTTTTGCGAGAACGGTGCAAAGGCGACATTGTGGGAACTGACTTCTCGGCGCTGTACGCCTGAAGTTCTCGCGGCGCACACGGTCAGCGAGCTCAAGACCTGGAAGGATCATGATCTCGAGCAACTCGGCCGCATCACTCACCCGATGCGTTACGATCGCGCCTCCGACAAGTATGTGGCCTGCGACTGGGAAGAAGCCTTCGCCGCCATCGGCCGGGAACTGAAGGCGATCGATCCCGGCGCAACAGTCTTCTATTCCTCGGGCCGCGCGAGCCTTGAGACGAGCTACCTCTATGCCCTGTTCGCCCGGCTCTACGGGCACAACAATCTGCCCGACAGTTCGAACATGTGCCACGAGACCACGTCGGTCGCCTTGAAGAAGCTGATCGGCTCGCCCGTGGGAACCTGCGTTCTTTCGGACTTCCACTCATGCGACGCGATCTTCTTCTTCGGCCAGAACACGGGCTCGAACAGCCCTCGCCTCCTCCATCCGCTACAGGAGGCGGTGAAGCGCGGCTGCAAGATAGTCACTTTCAACCCCATTCGCGAAAAAGGGCTGGAGGTGTTCAAGAATCCGCAGAGCCCCGTGGAGATGCTGACTCCCAAGGAGACACAGATCTCGACGCTCTACCTCCAGGTGAAAGCGGGCGGCGACATCGCCGCGATCACCGGCCTGATCAAACATGTCCTGGCCGCAGAGGAGAAAAAGTGGGCCGAGGAAAAGCTCCACGTCCTCGACGTTGACTTCATAGAGCAGCACACCAGCGGCTTCGAGGCGATGAAGGCCCATGCCGAGGCGACCAGCTGGGAGGAGATCGAACGCGAAAGCGGTCTTACCCGCGCCGATCTCGAAGAGGCTGCGCAGATCTACGTAGAGGCCAAGCGCTCGATCGCGATGTACGGCATGGGCCTGACCCAGCACGTCCACGGATTCGAAAACCTGGCAGCGCTCACCAACCTATGGCTTCTGAAGGGCAACGTCGGCCGGGAGGGCACCGGCATCTCGCCGGTGCGCGGCCACTCCAACGTGCAGGGTCAGCGCACGGTGGGCATCGCGGAGAAGCCGGAACTCGTGCCGCTGGACAAGATCGCCGAGCAGTACGGTTTCGAGCCGCCGCGCGAGGAAGGATTGAACACGGTCAAGGCCTGCGAGAAGATCGTGTCCGGCGAAGTGAAGGCCTTCATCGGGCTGGGCGGCAACTTCGTCCGCGCCATACCCGAGCGCGAGAAGATGGAAGCCGCCTGGCAGAAGATGCGCCTGACGGTTCAGATTGCGACGAAGTTGAACCGCAGCCACCTCATCAACGGCGAAGTGGCCTATCTGCTGCCCTGTCTCGGCCGCTCCGAAGAGGATGTGCAGAAAAGCGGCGCGCAGGCCGTGACGATGGAGGATTCGCTCTCCTGCATCCATGGCTCGCTTGGCAAGAACAAGCCCGCCTCCAAGCATCTGAAAAGCGAAGTGGCGATCGTTGCTGGCATCGCCAAGGCCACGCTGCCGCCGAACCCGAAGGTGCGTTGGGACGAGTGGACCGCCGACTATGCGAAAATCCGGGATCTGATCGAGGAGACCTACCCGGAGCAGTTCCATGACTTCAATGCGCGGGTCTTCACCCCGGGCGGCTTCTATCGCGGCAACTCGGCGCGCGAGCGCGTCTGGAAGACCGAAAGCGGCAAGGCGGAATTTACCGTCCCCAAAACAATGACGTCCGTGGGTTTCGCGGCTGCCGAAGGACGCTACCGGCTCGTGACCCTGCGCTCAAACGATCAGTTCAACACCACGATCTACGGCTATTCGGACAGGCTGCGCGGGATCGAAGGAACGCGCGACGTCGTGCTCATGAACCCCGAGGACATCGCCGCCGCCGGTCTCGAAAACGGACAGGTCGTGGCGCTTGTCAGCGATGCACAGGACGGCGTGCATCGAAAGGTCGACGGGCTTACCGTCACGCCTTTCCTGCTGCCACGCGGATGTATCGGTGCCTACTATCCCGAGATGAACCCCCTCATTCCGCTGTGGTATCACGACGAGCAGTCCAAGACGCCTGCGGCCAAGGCGGTGCCGGTTCGCATCGAGACCTGATCGTCCGCGTGAGGGGCGCAACGATACTGATACTGGCGCTGGCCAGCCTCCCCGCGCTCGCCGCCTGCAGCAGGGAGGCGCGGAACCTTGGACCGAGCCTGCCGCAAACGGCACCGACAGGAAACGCGGACCCCCGCATAGCGGCCTATCAGGCCAACCTCTATCAGGTTGCCCAGGGCGGTCGCTACTTCTCCTGGTACGGCTGCTCCGGCTGTCACGACGACGGTGCTCCGGGCGCAGCGAACCTGCCTGAGAACACCGGGAATAAAAGGGGCCACGGACCGGACCGGAGCACCGGGATAAAAAAGGGCCAGTCCTGTTAGACCTTCGCTTTTGTGCGGAGGTGGAAGGATGAAGAGAGTGGAGCTTTATCAGAA
>NZ_PPSM01000019.1 GCF_002916655.1 Novosphingobium sp. HII-3 | reverse complement strand
GCTATGGCAGGGAGCGATCCCGTTGACGGTGGAAGCCATCTGGCTCAGAATGCATGCCTCGCCGCTCAATGCCGGCGCATAGAGATCTGTTGACCAAATCTCGCTTTCCTTCGTGACCCAGGACGTTGTCGACGTAAAGCTGTTCGGGAATGCCGCTGACGATCCATTCGGGATTGGGCTTGCGCCAGATCGCCTGCCGCAAGGCGAGCGCCGTGTTGAGGGCACTGGGGGCATCGAGGCTGAGGAAGTAACCGGCGATGGCTCGGCTGTGATCGTCAACGATGACGGTCAGCCAAGGACGCACCGGGGTTCCGGCATCATCGAGCACGAGAATGTCGAGAACGGTATGATCGGCCTGCCACATCTCGTTCGAGGTCGCGGCTTCGCGCCGATGCACTAGCTCGTGCTGGTCGCGGTAGACGGCCGGATCGGAGGCTGCGGCGATCTGGCTTGCCGGTATCGCCCTGACGACACGCGCGACGGCCGCATAGCTGGGGGTTCGGTGTCCATGCGCGATGGCGAGTTCCTGCACCTTTCGGTGAATGGCGGCGACCGGGGGTCGCGGGCGCTTGGTGGCGAGAGTGCGGGTCAGTTCGACCAGATGTTCCGGCAGGTGCAGCCTGCCCCGATCGTTGCGCGGCAGACGCGCGAGACCGGCAAGTCCTTCGGCACGGTAGCGCCCGAGCCAGCGCTGCAACGTCCGCTCGCTCAGCGTGCCGGTGCGGGCGAGGTCCGCGAGCGGGATGCCATCGGCGAGGTGCGGTTCAAGGACGCGGTAGCGCTCGATCGCCAGCGGCGGGACAAGCGCCGGATGCGTCACCGCCGACGGTCCGTGTCGCAGGTAAGGAAAACGGAGATTTGCCTGCCCATCGCCATGCGAGTCCGCTCGCGTTGCCAAACCGGCCTGTTCGACGTAAATCTACCCGGTAAAGAAAACTAGGGCAACATAGACCTGCCGATGACGACTTTCTTCCCAAACCGCGCCCGATCGGGGCGCCACCGGCCCTACGCATGAAAATCGGTTACGCCCGCGTATCGACCGCCGAGCAGAACCTGGACCTCCAGCGTGATGCGCTGAAGGCTGCCGGCTGCGAGAAGGTCATCACCGACAAGGCCTCCGGGGCGACTGCCGCTCGCCCTGGATTGGAAAAGGTGAAGGAGCTGCTTCGCGCCGGCGACACACTGGTGGTCTGGCGCCTCGACAGGCTCGGCCGCTCGCTCCGTGATCTGATCGGATGGATGACCTACCTCGACGAGGAAAAGGTCGGGCTGCTGAGCCTGCACGAGGCGATCGACACGACCACCACGTCGGGCAAGCTTACCTTCCACCTGTTCGGGGCATTGGCGGAGTTCGAGCGCAACCTGATCCGCGAGCGGACCCAGGCCGGTCTCACCGCAGCCCGCGCTCGCGGCAAGAAGGGTGGCCGGCCGGCCGCACTCGGCAAGGACAAGCGCGACCTGGCCGTCAGGCTCTACCACGAGAACACGATGCCGATCGCCAAGATTTGCTCGATGCTCGGCATCTCCAAGCCAACACTCTACGCCTATGTGCGATCGGCCGAGACCAAGCCGGTAGCCGCGTAGCGACGCTCGCCGACAAATAGCGCGATCAGAATGCCGCCACTTAGCGCGAGCGTTTACACCGTTCGCGGTCCCGATCGGCCCAGCGTCCCCCGGAACCGTTCGTTATCGGGAAGGCATCTAAGCGGTCTGCACCATCCTTCATCTAAAGTTCTCCAAGCGCTTCTGAGGATTTTCGGGCGCACCAAAAGCACTTGCTCCTCCAGTGGCTGGAGCATGTAACCGCAATTTGCTCTCCTGCGGACGGGGGGCTGGAGGTGGCTTTTTGACGGCCCGTGTTGAAGCAATCGGTATGTCTCGACGCTCATTAGTGGCGCGGCTGGTGGCCTGTGGAACCGGCTTGGTGCTCGGTTCTCCAACGCTCGCGCGACAGACTTCCCGGTCTGCGGGCTCGTGGAACTTCGGTGCGGCTCACCTCGAATGGGAGCCGCTGGAAGTCGGCACGGGTGATACCCTCCTTGTTTCGGCACAAGTGCGCGGAGTGCCGGTGCGGGCGGTGCTCGACAGTGGCAGCGGCGCGTCGATCATGAGCACGGCGCTCGCGGCGAAGCTCGGCTTGAACGATGGTGAGCGGCGCATGATTAGCGGGCTGAGCGCCAAGGCCCCGGTGCTGCTGGTCCGCGACATCGACGTACAGCTCGCCCGCGAAACCCGTCGCTTACCCTTTGCCGTCGTTGGTGATCTGAGTTCAGTGTCGGCGGCCTTCGGACGACCGATCGATATCCTCCTCGGTGCCGATATGTTCACGGGTAGCTGCATCGCGCTCGATTTCGCGAAAAGGCGTATGGCGGTCGTCAAGTCAGGCACGTTTCTCGCCGGTCCCGACTGGCGCGCTGTCGCGCTCGGGCGCGGTGCCAAGCAGGAGCTGTTCATTCGAGCTTCCGTCTCGGGTTTGCCTCCCGTGCCCTTGATGATCGATCTTGGCAGCTCGGCCGCGCTGATGCTCTCGTCGGCCTATGCCCGCGATCAAGGGCTGTTGAACGGGAAGCTCGTCTCGACCGCGGCGATCGGCGGCGTCGATGGTGTGCGTATCAACGATGCTTTCACGATCCAGAACATCAACATCGAAGGGCTTGGCGTCTCGAACGTCCCCACACTCGGGATGAGAGCTTGGCTCTCCACCAGCACGGTTGGCAATGTCGGCCTACCGCTGATCGCTCAATTCGACGTGGTGTTCGACGTGACCGCCGGATTCGTGTGGCTCCGGCCACTCGGTCCTCGTCGTCGCCTGCCGATGCTGAAGGACCGTAGCGGCCTTGGCCTCGCAGCCTCACCAACGGCGCTCACCGTTGTTCATGTGGCGGCGAACAGTCCCGCGGAAAAGGCTGGCTGGGCGGTCGGCGACCGGATCGTGGCGGTGAACGGCCATTCGATCGATGCGAACTATACGCGTGGGGAGCTCTGGCAAGTGCGCTCCCGGCCTGCTGGCACCCTCGTAAAGCTGACGATGGCCTCGGGTGATGTGCGCGAGCTCAGGCTGGCCGATTATTATTGATCGGCTTGAGGGTGGCCTTTGCCGATCGCCTTCATGATCCGACAATCGGCCATGCGCGCCTTGGTGCAGCTCTGGCTGAGCATTGCCAACTCATCCCGCAACACCGCGAGTTGCGCCAGTCTCTCCTCCACATCCTTGAGGTGCTGAGCAGCGATAGCTGAGGCGGCACCACAATCCTGGTCCGGGTTCTGCGCCAGCCCCATCAACGAACGGATCTCGTCGACGGAGAAGCCAAGCCGGCGACCGTTGCGGATGAAGTGCAAACGCTCAATGTCACTGGCATCGTAGGTTCTGCGACCCGACGCCGTGCGAGGGGCGGATCGGAGCAACCCGATCGACTCATAAAAGCGGATCGTCGTCACCTTCGTCGAGGTCTCGCTGGCGAGCTGCCCAATCATCACCGGCTTCATCATGCCATCCTTGCTTATGCGAACGTGTCGCACATTTCGCTTGCTTCTACAGCGACTGGAGGTGGTAAGGAAGGCCGCATGAATGCTTCTACCGAAAGCTGCGGGTGCCACGGGGAGCCCGCGCGCGCGCAAACCGATCCGGCCTATCGCCGTGCGCTGCTGACCGTCGTGGTGCTCAACCTCGGCTTCGGAGTCGCCGAGCTGTTCGGCGGGTTCATCGCCGATAGCCAAGCGCTGAAAGCGGATTCCCTCGATTTTCTCGGGGACGGGTCGATCAGCCTTATCGGTCTTCTCGCGCTTGCCTGGTCCGCACGGGCGAGGGCAAAGGTCGCGCTGACGCAGGGGTTGTTTCTCGGTGCGCTTGGCGTGGGCGTAATCGGTTTCGCGATTTGGCGCGCCCTGAACGCAACCGCGCCCGATGCCGAACTGATGGGCACAATCGGCGTTGTCGCGCTCGCGATCAATGTCGTGTCCGCCTTGGTGCTTGCGCGTTTCCGGGAAGGGGACGCCAATGTTCGCGCGATCTGGCTGTTCAGCCGCAACGACGCGCTCGCCAACGTGGCGGTGATCGCCGCGGCCGGTCTGGTGGCGTGGACAGGAAGCGCCTGGCCGGACCTCGCCGTCGCCGGCCTCATCGCCCTCCTGTTCCTCCACTCCGCTTATGAAATCGTCACTGGCGCTCGGCGCGAATTGGGAGAGCGGTAGTGCGTCTGCTCGCGTTGATCCGGGCAATGCTCTCGTTGCGGCTGCTCTCCGCGCTCGCGGCGCTGCTGATCCCTGCTGCGGCAATCGCCGAACCCGGCGACGTGCAAACCGCATGGCGGCTGCTCGACTATATGGCCGTCGATTATGGCGGCGCGGTCGCCAACGGTCGGATCAAGAGCACGTCGGAATATGCCGAGATGACGGAGTTCGCCGCGTCGGTCTCGACACGGCTTCAGGGCCTGCCGGCGAAGCCGGAGCGTCAAGCCCTCATCCAGCGGGCTGCCAACCTCCAGGCGGTGATCGCGGAAAAGGGACCGACTGAACAGGTGGCAACATTGGCGCACGGGCTCGCGGCCGATCTGTTGCGCGCCTACCCGGTGCCGCTCGCGCCCGATAAGGCTCCGAACCTCGTCTCCAGCGATGCCCTGTTCCGACAATCCTGCGCGTCCTGCCACGGGATGACGGGCAACGGCCGTGGCCCTGACGCCGCCAAGCTCGCTACGCCCCCGATTGCTTTCACCGATGCCGAGCGCGCGCGCCAGCGCAGCGTGTTCGCGCTCTATCAGGTGGTGACGCAAGGCATCGACGGGACCGCGATGCAGAGCTTCGCCGATCTGCCCAACGATCAGCGCTGGGCGTTAGCATTCCGAGCCGGGAGCTTCGCCTTCACGGATGCGCAGGCGCGCGAAGGCGAGCGGCTTTGGAAATCCGACCCGACCCTTCGCCGGCGCATTCCGGACCTGAAAACCCTGGTCGCGCTCACCCCGGCCGCGCTCGGCGCGGCGATCGGCGACGCCAAGGCTGACCCAGTGCTCGCGTTCCTGCGTCGTCATCCCGAACAGGTGATACAACAGGCTCCCGGCTCGCTCGCGGTCGCCCGCGCCAAACTCGCCGAAAGCGTGGCGGCTGCGCGGCGCGGCGATGCGCGCATGGCGAAAGAGCTGGCGCTGTCGGCCTATCTCGATGGGTTCGAGCCGATCGAGCCAACACTCACCGCGCGCGACGCGACGCTGATGGGTCGAATCGAGGGCGCGATGGGGGAGTTCCGCGCCTCGATCGACCGGGGCGCGTCGCCCGATGATCTCGCGGAGAAGGTCGCAGTACTGGGCGGCCTTTTCGACGATGCGGAAGCGGCGCTCGCGCCTGATGCCGCCACCGAAGCGTCCACGTTCCTGGGCGCGTTCACGATCCTGCTGCGTGAAGGGCTCGAAGCCCTGCTCATCGTTGTCGCCATGATCGCGTTCCTGCGTAAAGCCGAGCGCGGCGAGGCGCTGCGGTACGTGCATGGCGGCTGGGTCAGCGCGATCATCGCGGGCGGGATCACCTGGGCGGTCGCCACCTATGCGATCGGGATCAGCGGTGCGAGCCGGGAGCTGACGGAAGGGTTTGGCTCGCTGTTCGCCGCGGTCGTGCTGCTCTCGGTCGGGATTTGGATGCACGGCAAGGCGCAGGCCGATCAGTGGCAGCGCTATATTCGCGAGAAGATGTCGCGGGCGCTCTCGGGCGGGTCGGGCTGGTTCCTGTTCGGGCTGGCGTTCGTCGTAGTTTATCGCGAGGTCTTCGAGACGATCCTGTTCTATGCCGCGCTTTCGGCGCAAGGTGACAACGGGATGCTTCTCGCGGGGGCCGGGTCGGCGATTGGACTGCTCAGCCTGATCGCTTGGGCCATGCTTCGCTACAGTCGCAAGCTGCCGATCGCGCAGTTCTTCCGCTATAGCTCCTGGCTCATGGCGGTCCTGACCGTCGTGCTGGCGGGTAAAGGCGTCGCCGCGCTCCAGGAAGCCGGCCTTATCAACATCGCACCGCTCGCGGACGTGCCACGGCTGTCGATGCTCGGCGTGTTTCCCACTTGGCAATCGGTGCTGGCGCAACTCCTGATGGCGGTCGCCATTGCGGTCGGGTTCGCCTGGAACGGGCGCGACCGATCCCGCTCGGGTTCCGGCTCAGTGACCCTTGGTTCGAATTAGTGCAATGACATGAAAACCCTTCCGTGATAGAGGCAAGCTAGTGCGAGCCTTTTTGCCTTTCCTGACATGCCTGATGCTGGTCCTGACCAGCTTCTCCGGCATGGCCCATGCCGCCGATCTGGCGGGGGGAAGCATCGCGGGCGTTGAGTTCACGGTCCATACCGCCGGTGACATCGATCAGGTGCCATCGGACTCGGACAAGAATGTCCCGCATCATCACAATTATTGTCACGGACACGACGTCGGCGCGCCTGCGCGCACGACGATGGAATATACCCCCGTCCTCACAGTGCCCAAGCCGACAATCTCCGCCTCTGCGTCGCTCGACGGCCGCACCGGCATGGTCCATTTGAGGCCCCCCCAAGCCTGACGTCCGATTTGGGCGTGCGTTGGCGCGCCCCTGTCGATCATCGTCAGGAGTCCTATTTTCATGAATCGTATCCTCGCGGCCATGCTGGCCGCAGCGTCTTGCGCCACGATGGCGCAGGCGCAGGTCGGACCGTCCGCGCCTGTTGCGCAGGATGCGCCGGTCTACACGCTTGACCAAGCGGTCAGTGCAGCGGGCGGTTCGGCCCCTGCTGCGGAAGCGGCGACAGCTGGAATCGACGCGGCCCGTGCAGGTCGCACAGTCGCCGGCTTGCGGCCCAATCCGGTGGTTCAAGGCCAAGTCGAGAATGTCATCGGCTCCGGGCCGTATCGGGGGGTCCGCAGCGCGGAAACCACGGTCGGCTTTGCGATCCCGATCGAGCTAGGCGGCAAGCGCGGCGCCCGCGTCGCGGTCGCCAATGCGCAATTGTCCCGGGCCGAGATCCAGGCCGCGATCATCGCGGCGGATGTCCGGCTTCAGGTAACGCAGCTCTATGTCGAAGCGGTCGCGGCCGATCGCCGGGTAATGACAGCCCGCGATCAGGCCCGGATCGCCAGCGATGCGCTGCGGGCCGCGAGCGTTCGCGTGCAGGCAGGGCGGGCATCGCCACTCGAGCAACAGCGCGCGGATGTCGCGCGTATCAATGCCGACGCCAATGTGGAGCGGCAGCTTCGCTTGGCCGAGGCGGCCCGCGCCAATCTGGCGCGTCGGATCGGACGGCCGATCGACGGCCTGCTCGATGACACGCTGCTCGATCGCCTTCCCGGTGTGAACGTCTATGGGCCGTTGGCACCGGTCAACACGACCGGCACACTCGCGCTGGCGGCAGCCAACGCGGATTTCTCCATTGCCGAAGCCGGCGTGCGGCTCGCGCGCGCCAATCGCGTGCCTGACCTGAACGTCGGGCCGTCGATCCGCCGCCTGGAAGCGACCAACGACATGGCGGCGGTGTTCAGCGTGTCGATCCCGATCCCGGTGTTCAACAATGGTCGCGCCGCGATTGCGCAGGCGACCGCGCAGCGGACCCAGGCGGATGCGCAGCGCCGCGTGACCGCGCTCGACATCGAACAGGCGATCACGGACGCGCAGGCGCAGGCGGCCAATGCCGCAACGACGGCTCGTGCGGCGTCGGGGCCGGCGCTGGCGGCTGCACAGGAGGCCGCCCGCATCGCGCGGATCGGCTATCGCGAGGGCAAGTTCGGCCAGCTCGAATTGCTCGATGCTGAACGCACGCTCGCCGAAACGCGGGTCGCCGCGATCGACGCGCTTGCCAATTACCAGAATGCCCGCGCGCAAGTGGAGCGACTGACCGCTCGTGCGCCCAATGGGGGGAATCAGTGATGAAGAGCTTTTATCTCGCGGGCGCGGCGTCGCTCGCCCTGCTCTTGGCTGCCTGCGGCGGCAAGGATGGCGGAAACGAGGCAACTGCCGAAGGCGCAGCTGCCAATGAGACGGCAGCGGGCACGGAAAAGGGCGGTGCTGAAGGCGGTCATGCCGGTGAAGGCGTCGTCACATTGGGTGCCGACCAGATCGCCACAGCGGGCGTCCAGGTCGGACGGCCGATCATCGGCGGGGCCGGGACGATCGAGCTGCCCGCGATCATCGAGGGCGACCCACAGGGAACGCAGGTCGTCTCGGCCGCAATTGCGGGACGCGTGGTCGCGCTCACCCGTAACCTCGGCCAATCGGTCGGACGCGGCCAGACCATTGCGGTCATCGAAAGCCGCGAGGCGGCGCAGATCAAGGGCGAGGTCGAGGCGGCGCGGGCGCGGCTTCAGCTCGCTAATTCGAACCTCGCGCGCGAACAGCGGCTGTTCGCGCAGAGAGTCTCCCCTGAACAGGATCTGATCGCCGCCCGCACAGCGGCGACGGAGGCGCGGATCGCCCTGACGCAGGCGCAGAGCATGGTTTCGGCGGCGGGTGTCGGCGGCGGCGGGCTCAACCGGCTCGGCATTGCCGCGCCGATCTCGGGCCAGATCATTGCGCGCCCCGTGACGCTGGGACAAACGGTCGCGGCGGATGCCGAACTCTATCGCATCGCCAACCTGAGCCAGGTGTCGATCGCGCTTAATCTCAAGCCCGAGGATGCGGGCCGGGTGCGTCCCGGCAATACGGTGCTGGTGAAGGCGGCAGGCCGTCAGGCGACCGCCCGCGTGACCTTCGTGTCGCCGGCGCTTGATCCGCAGACGCGGCTCGTGCCTGCGCTCGCCACCCTCGACAATCGCGGTGGCGAATGGCGGGTCGGCGAGCCTGTGACGGCAGCCGTGCAGCTCACGGGCAGCGGCGGGAGCGGGGCGGTCCGCGTGCCGACGACGGCGGTCCAGAGTTTCGAGGGCAAGTCGGTCGTGTTCGTGCGCACGCCCACCGGCTTCAAGGCGACCCCGGTCCAGCTCGGCGATGCGTCGGGCGACACGGTGATCGTCCGGTCGGGCCTGACCGGCAACGAACAGATCGCCACCACCGGAAGTTTCACGCTCAAGGCCGAGATCGGCAAGGGCGAAGCGAGCCACGAGGATTAAGCCATGATCGCCCGTATCGTAACCTGGGCGGTCGAGAAGCGCTGGCTAGTCCTGCTCCTCACCGTCATCGTCGCCGCCATCGGCGCCTTTTCCCTCTACCGGCTACCGATCGACGCGGTGCCGGACATCACCAACAATCAGGTCCAGATCAACGTCCGCGCGCCTGCCCTCTCGCCCGAGCTGGTCGAGAAGCAGGTGTCGTTTCCAATCGAAACCGCGCTCGCCGGCACCCCCGGCCTGGAATATACGCGCTCGTTGAGCCGCAACGGCTTCGCGCAGATCACGGCGGTCTTTTCGGACGCGACGGACATCTATTTCGCCCGCCAGCAGGTGGGCGAGCGTCTGCGGGGCGTGCAAGAGAATCTGCCCGACGGCGTGAACCCTGAAATGGGTCCGATCGCGACAGGCCTGGGCGAGGTGTACATGTACACCGTTCGTCTCGATCATCGCGAGGACGACAAGCACAAGCCCGGTGAACCGGGCCAACAGCCCGATGGCAGCTACATCACGCCAGAGGGCGAGCGACTGACGACCGAAGAGGACAAGGCGACCTACCTGCGCACCGCGCAGGACTGGATCGTGACGCCGCTTCTGAAGACCACACCGGGCCTCGCCGGTGTCGACTCGATTGGCGGTTACGCCAAGCAGTTCCTCGTCGTGCCCGACGTGCAGAAGCTGGCCTCGCTCGGCATCACGCTGACGGACCTGGGAAATGCGCTGGAGCGCAATAACACCAGCGTCGGCGGTGGCTTCGTCAATCGCAATGGCGAAGGTCTGGCTGTTCGCTCGGATGCGCTCGTTCGCAATGCCAGCGAGTTGGCCAGGACCGTGATCGCGACACGTAACGGCGTGCCGATCACGGTCGAACAAGTTGCGACTGTGAAGACGGGTCAGGCGATCCGCATGGGTTCGGCATCGGAGAACGGTACCGAAGTCGTCGTCGGCACGGCGATCATGCGGATCGGCGAGAACAGCCGCATCGTGTCGACCGCGGTCGCTGAGAAACTGAAGACGATCAACGCTTCGCTGCCTCCTGACGTCGTAATTCAGCCGGTGCTGAACCGCACCGAGCTGGTCAATTCGACGATCAAGACGGTCGCGAAAAACCTGTCCGAAGGCGCGGTGCTGGTCATCGTCGTGCTCTTCCTGCTGCTCGGCAACTTCCGTGCGGCCCTGATCGCGGCGTTGGTCATCCCGATCACCATGATGCTGACAGGCTTTGGTATGCTGCGCGCTGGGGTCTCGGCCAATCTGATGAGCCTTGGGGCTTTGGACTTCGGTCTGATCGTCGACGGCGCCGTCATCATTGTCGAAAACGCGCTGCGCCGGCTTGCCGAGCAACAGCATCATGAAGGCCGATTGCTCAGCGTCAAGGAACGGCTCGCGACCGTGGCAGCCGCCGCTCGCGAGATGATCCGCCCCTCGGTTTACGGGCAGGCAATCATCATCCTCGTCTACGTACCGCTGCTCACGCTGACCGGCGTGGAGGGTAAAACGTTCGGACCGATGGCGCTGACCGTCATCATCGCGCTCGCCTTCGCCTTCATCCTCTCTCTCACCTTCGTGCCGGCGATGATTGCGATCTGGCTGTCGAAGAAGGTCGAGGAGAAGGACGGCCGCATCATCACGTGGCTGAAGAAGCGCTACGAACCCGGTCTCGACCGGGCCATGAAGCGCCCGACGCTGACGATCGGTGCGGGTGTGGGAAGCCTTGTGGTGGCGGCGCTTGCTTTCACTACGCTCGGCTCGGTGTTCCTGCCGCAGCTCGACGAAGGCGATTTGCTGATCCAGTCGCTCCGCATTCCGGCAACGTCGGTCCAGCAGAGCCAGGCGATGCAGGTGCCGATCGAGCGGATGATGTCGAAGCAGCCGGAGGTGCAATTCGTCTATTCCAAGACGGGCACCGCCGAGCTGGCGGCCGACCCGATGCCGCCGAACGCGACCGACATGTTCGTCATCCTGAAGCCGCGCAAGGATTGGCCGGATCCTGAGCTTCCCAAGGAGGAGCTGGTCAGCCGGATCGAGGGTAATCTCGCGAAGATTCCGGGAAATGCCTACGAGATCACCCAGCCCATCCAGATGCGCTTCAACGAGCTGATCGCCGGCGTGCGCGGCGACATCGCGGTGAAGGTGTTCGGGGACGACTTCAACCAGATGAACCGGACGGCCGAGCAAATCGCGGCGGTGCTGCGCAGAACGCAAGGCGCAGCGGACGTGAAGGTGGAGCAGACGACCGGTCTTCCCATGCTCGACATTCGCGTCAACCGCGACGCGATGGCGCGGTTGGGCGTTACGGCTCAGGATGTGCAGGACACCGTGACTGCGACGATCGGCGGGCGAACATCGGGCCAGATCTTCGAGGGCGACCGTCGCTTCCCCGTGGTGATCCGCCTGTCGGAGGCGCAGCGTGCCGACATCGGCCTGCTCCAACAGGTGCAGGTGCCGGTGGCAGGCGGCGGCTATGTACCGCTGTCCAGCGTCGCCGAGATCAAGGTGGTCGATGGTCCGAACCAGATCAGCCGCGAGAACGGCAAGCGGCGCGTGGTGGTGCAAGCCAACGTGCGTGGCCGCGACGTCGGATCCGTCGTGGCGGATGCGCAGGCGGCGATCGGCAGCCAACTCCGGCTGCCTGCCGGCACCTATCTCGAATGGGGCGGCCAGTTCGAGAACCTCCAATCGGCAAGCGAACGGCTGAAGCTGGTCATTCCGGCTTGCTTCATCTTGATCCTGCTGCTCCTCTACGGGGCGTTGGGATCGGTCCGCGACGCCGCGATCGTGTTCACCGGCGTGCCTTTCGCGCTGGTGGGCGGCGTCCTGTTGCTGTTCCTGCGGGGCATGGACTTCTCGATCTCGGCGGCAGTGGGCTTCATCGCCCTCTCGGGCATCGCGGTCCTCAACGGCCTCGTCATGGTCAGCTCGATCCAAGATCTGATCCGATCAGGGATGAGCCGCGAGGAAGCCGCGCATGTTGGCGCGATGCAGCGTCTGCGACCCGTCATCATGACCGCGCTAGTCGCCAGCCTCGGCTTCGTGCCGATGGCGCTGGGCGAAGGCGCCGGCGCAGAGGTTCAAAAGCCTTTGGCGACGGTCGTCATCGGCGGTCTGATCTCGGCGACGCTTCTTACGCTGTTCGTGCTGCCGACACTCTATGCCCGGTTCGGGCAGAAAGTGATCGAGAAACCCGAGCACTACAATGAGGAGCATGAAGGGGACGACCACGGTCAGACCTTCGTGAACAACTTGGCCTGATGGATGGGCGGGGCGATCCGCGATCGCCCCGCCCATCTCTGGGAGATGGGGATATGCCTCGCACCATAACCAGCTCGATGCTTCACGGCGGGCCACTGCGCATCTGGTCGGCACTCACCGATCCGGATCATCGCCGGGCGTGGAGTCCGCTCGTATTTCTCGATGATCCGTCCCGGCTCGGCGACACAGAATGCACCTTTGCGATCCAGGGCATCACCCGGCCAATTCGGACGCCAGCACGGATTGATCGATTCGATAAACCGCACGCCTTCGCTTGGTCCTGCGGCATCCCCTATCTGTTCACGCTCGAAGAGCGGTACGAGCTGGCGGGGGACGATGGCGGCACCAGGCTAACGCATAGCTGCACGCTGCGCGGGGCGCTCTCCCTGCCGTTCGCGGCGATGATGTTGCGCCGCCTGCGATCCCTGATGGTCGAATCTGACGATCGCCTCGCAACCTATCTCCGCTGGCGGGTAGGTCAGCCTGCCCGGGCTATCAATCGTCAGCGCGTCCCCTTCCGCTACAGGAGGAAGGCGCGATGATGATGCACTGTAAGCGGGTGCTGCCCGCCGTCATCCTCGTTGTCGGGCTCGCGGCGTGCTCGGAAAGAAAGCCGCCAGCCCCGCCAACGGAGCAGCAGATCCATTCGTCCGACAGCGCCGTGGCGACCGGGGAAATGGGGCGGCATAGATATCGCTGTTCCGACGGGGAACCGCTGTTCGTCGATTACAAGGACAACGGCCTGCAGATCGATTTGCGGCGCTCCAACGGGGGACCGCCGATGATGCTGACCGCGCCAGCGCAGGGCCTGCAATATGTCGGCGAAACAGCCACCGCGACCTTCAAGGGGTCGCAGCTCACCATCGTGGAAGGCGATGGCCGTACCCGGATCTGCGAGCGGGAAGGCACGCGATGAACTGCCCTGCCTTCGAACGCCACAGGGCGCTTCGTCGGAAGAGACCGATGTCTGACACGTCGATTTCAAATGTGACAACCTTGTGCGGCCTGAATCGGGCCGGTCTGGCGATCGCGCGCCTCGGCGTCGTTCTCGTCTCCGGGGCGGTTATAGGGGCGTGTAATCCAGCGCCGACCCAGCCTACCGAGCCGGCGCATGAAAAGCATCTGACGTCGAAACTAATCGCGCAGCGCATCATGTACTGCGACGACGGCACACGCGCCGATGTCGACTTCATCGATGACGGCTTGAAAATGGCCGTCACCTGGCTGCCGAAGGGCAGGACCGAGATCCTGCGCGCGCAGCGAACCGGTGACGAGTTTCGCGGCGACCATTCGCGGGCTGTCGTGGCGGGCGGATCGATCGCGTTCACGCGACGCGGGAAGATCCGCGTCTGCCACCGAACCCCGGAGGAGTCCTAGGAAATGCAGGCACTGCTCTATACGCTTGCGCCTGTGCTGGCGGTCGTGCTCGGCGCGATTGTCGCGAGCCGCACCAAGTTGAAACCTGGCCTCGTGGCGGGCCTACAGCATCTCGCTGCCGGCGTCGTGTTCGCGGCGGCAGCGACCGAAATCCTGCCGCAGGTCAAGCATGAGGCATCGCCCAGCGCGACGTTGATCGGCGGGGCGGCGGGCGTCGCGACCATGCTGGGGCTCAAGGCTCTTGAGGCCCGCTTCAAGGGGCCGATGGCGCTACTCGCCGCGATCGGCATCGACATTCTGGTCGACGGCCTGGTGCTCGGCCTCGCTTTCGTGGCGGGCGAGAAGGCAGGTCTCCTGCTGACGATCGCGCTCACTCTGGAAGTGTTATTTCTGGGACTGACGCTGACCGACGAGCTGGCGGAAACCTATCGCTCGCGCTTGCGCATCATCGTGATCGTCTCGGCATTGGCCCTGCTGCTGCCGATCGGCGCGCTCGCTGCCGTGCCGGTCGCCGCGCTGTCGCCGGTGATGATCGCCGGCTTCCTCAGCTTCGGGCTGATGGCGCTGCTCTACCTCGTCACGGAGGAGTTGCTGGTCGAGGCGCACGAGAAACCCGACACCCCGCTCATCAGCTCGATGTTTTTCGTCGGCTTCCTGGCCCTGCTGACACTTGAGGAGATGATGGGATGATCCCGGGCAACGACAACAATGGCGGGCAGGAGCGCCGCACACTGTGGATCGTCCTGCTGCTGAACGCGGCGATCGCTGCGGGCTTCTTCGTTTCCGGCTTCTTCGCGGACTCGAGCGCGCTGATCGCCAACGGCGTCGACAACCTGTCCGATACGGCTGTGTATGCGCTGAGCCTTGTGGCGCTCACCCGGGGCCAGACATGGAAGACACGCGCCGCGGTCGCTTCGGGCGTCATGCTGCTGATCTTCGCGGGCGGCATCTTGATCGATGTCGGACGGCGCTACGTGCAGGGCAGCGAGCCCATCGGACCTACCATGATGGTCATGTCCGCGATCGCCGGCGTCGTGAATTACCTCTGCCTGCGGCTGCTCCAGCGCCTCAAGGATCCGGACGTCAATCTCCGGGCCGCAACCACCTTCAGCTTCAACGACTTCATTTCCAACGGCGGCATCCTGATCGCCGGCGTGCTGGTGCTGTGGTTGGGTACCAATTGGCCGGACCTGCTGGTCGGCTTCGCCACCGCCATCATCGCCATCAAGGGCGGTGTCGAAATCCTGCGCGACGCGCGCGCCGAAACCAAGAAAAGCGAAAGGAGGTCGTCATGAACGACAAGCTCGAACTCGACATTCCAGTGTTGTTGCCGGACCTTCCTGACGCGGCCGATGCCTGCCTGGACCGTCTCGTATCAACCCTGTCAAAGCGCGAAGGTGTCGAGCGGGCGCATGTGATCTGTCTCGACGGCAACACGCCAGCGGCGCTGTGCATCCATTTCGATGCCGCCAAGCTGCCGCTGCCACGGTTGCGCGAAATGGTGCGCGCCGCAGGTGCCGAAATCACCGAGCGCTACGGCCATGCGATCTGGCAGGTGACGGGGATCAACCACGAACGTCGGGCGCGCACGGTCAGCGATGCGCTGTGCGCCTTGCCCGGCGTGGTCCAGGCAAGCGCCAGCACCAGCGGGTCTGTCCGGGTCGAATATGATCGCCGCGAAACCACCGAAGAGGAGGTGCGCGCTGCGCTTCGCAAGCTGAAGGTGAGGGTGGGCAAGCGGGTCGCTGCCGATGAACATGCCGGCCACGACCACGGCCCCGGGGGCCACGGCGCGGGCGAAGAGAAGCACGGCCCCGGCGATGGCCACGACCATAGCCACGCCGAATTTCTCGGCCCCAATACCGAGCTGATCTTCGCGCTCGCCTGTGGCGCGCTGCTGGGGATCGGCTACGCGATCGAGAGGCTGGTCGCTGGCGCGCCCGAATGGCTGCCGACCGCCTGCTATATCGCAGCCTATTTCTTCGGCGGATTCTTCACGCTGCGCGAGGCGATCGACAACCTCCGGATGAAGAAGTTCGAGATCGACACGCTGATGTTGGTCGCTGCGGCCGGCGCCGCTGCGCTGGGCGCATGGGCCGAAGGTGCGCTGCTGCTGTTCCTGTTCAGCCTCGGCCATGCGCTTGAGCATTATGCAATGGGCCGCGCCAAGAAGGCGATCGAGGCGCTGGCGAAGCTCGCGCCCGAAACCGCGACCGTGCGACGCGGCGGGCAGACCAGCGAAATCCCGGTCGAGCAGATGGTCGTCGGGGACATTGCCATCGTCCGCCCGAACGAGCGCCTGCCTGCCGACGGCTTCGTCATCAAGGGCACCAGCGCGATCAACCAGGCCCCGGTCACGGGTGAAAGCATCCCGGTCGACAAGGTGCCGGTCGCAGATGCCGCAGCGGCACGCGCCAAGCCCGATGCAGTCGACGCGCAAAGCCGGGTTTTTGCTGGTACGATCAACGGCGGCGGCGCGATCGAGATCGAGGTGACACGCCGTTCCAATGAAAGCGCGCTTGCCAAGGTCGTGAAGATGGTGAGCGAAGCGGAGACGCAGAAGTCGCCGACGCAGCGCTTCACCGACCGGTTCGAACGGATCTTCGTGCCCGCCGTCCTGGTCCTGTCAGTGCTCCTGCTGTTCGCATGGGTGGTCGTCGACGAGCCGTTCCGCGACAGCTTCTATCGCGCGATGGCGGTGCTGGTGGCGGCAAGCCCGTGCGCGCTCGCGATCGCAACGCCGAGCGCGGTCCTGTCGGGCGTTGCCCGTGCAGCGCGGGGCGGCGTGCTCGTGAAGGGCGGTGCACCGCTCGAAAACCTCGGGTCGCTCAAAGCGATCGCTTTCGACAAGACGGGCACGCTGACCGAAGGTCGTCCGCGCATCACTGATGTCGTGCCCGTCGATGGCGCCGATGAAGGCGAGTTGCTGGCGCTGGCTGTCGCCGTCGAAGCGTTGAGCGACCATCCCCTGGCCCAAGCGATCGTCAAGGACGGCCGCGAACGTCTGAACGATCGTGCCGTGCCGACTGCCGGCGACCTCAAGAGCCTGACCGGTCGGGGCGTCACCGCGAGCGTGGATGGCGAGACGGTGTGGATCGGCAAGGCCGAGATGTTCGGAAGTGAGGGCATTCCGGCGCTGGGGCAGGGCGCGCAGGACGCAATCGCGAAGCTGCGCGAGAACGGCCGCACGACAATGGTGGTCCGCAAGGGGGACCGCGACCTGGGCGCGATCGGCCTGATGGACACGCCTCGCGAAGCTGCCAAGACCGCGTTGCGTCGGCTGCACGAGATGGGCGTGTCGCGGATGATAATGATCTCCGGCGATCACCAGAAAGTCGCCGAAGCGATCGCCGACGAAGTCGGGATCGACGAAGCGTGGGGCGACCTCATGCCCGAAGACAAGGTTGCCGCGATCAAGAAGCTCGCCGGCGAAGACAAGGTCGCGATGGTGGGCGACGGCGTGAACGATGCGCCGGCGATGGCAAGCGCCACGGTCGGCATCGCGATGGGCGCGGCGGGGTCGGACGTTGCGCTGGAGACAGCCGACGTGGCGCTGATGGCCGACGATCTGGCGCACCTGCCATTCGCAGTCGGTCTTAGCCGCCATACCCGTGGAATCATCCGGCAGAACGTCTTCGTCAGCCTGGGTGTCGTCGCCTTCCTGGTGCCTGCTACCATCCTCGGCCTCGGCATTGGGCCAGCGGTGGCGGTTCATGAGGGATCGACGCTGCTCGTCGTCATCAATGCGCTCAGGCTGCTCGCCTACCGCGATCCGGCAGGGAAGGCGGCATGAAGTGGCTGATCGCCTTCGACCTCGACGGCACGCTTGCCGAGAGCAAGCGGCCGTTATCGGAGGATATGGCCGCAATCCTCGCCCGATTGCTCGCCATCACGGATGTGGCGGTGATCTCGGGCGGGGACTGGCCGCAGTTCGAAAAGCAGATCGCCTCGCGCCTTCCTGCCGGCGTCGCGCTCGACCGTCTCTGGTTGATGCCGACCACAGGCACGAAACTCTATCGGTTCATCAATGGCGCTTGGCGCGCGGTCTATGCCGAACTGTTCGACGACGCGGAGAAGGCGAAGATCCGCACGGCCTTCGATCAGGCGCTGACCGATGCCGGTCTCGCCGACGAACGTATCTGGGGCGAACGGATCGAGGACCGGGGCAGCCAGATCACCTTTTCGGGCCTGGGGCAGGCAGCGCCGCTGAAGGAAAAGGAAGCGTGGGATCCTGACCGAAAGAAGAGGACCGCGTTGCAGGCCACGTTGCGCGCGAAGCTGCCGGAGCTCTCGATCAATCTCGGTGGCACGACATCGATCGACGTGACCAGAGCAGGGATCGACAAGGGCTATGGCCTGAAGCGCCTGAGTGCCGAGAGCGGTGTCCCGCTCGACGGGATGCTGTTCATCGGGGATGCGATATTCCCCGGTGGGAATGACTATCCCGCTGCTGAAATCGGCCTCGACACAGTGAGGGTGCGCGACGTCGCGGAAACCACCGCCGTCGTGACCGCCATCATCGCGTGTCTGCACCGATAGGATCAAGATACATGGTCGGCTCCATCGCGGAATGCCGCATTGTCAAAGCTCTGGCTTCTGTCGCTTAGGGCAGCGCTTCCTAAAACGAAAAGAAGGCAATGTGCGCGTCTCCGCGAACAAAGCCTCCAGCGATCAATCTAAGAGATTCCGCCGCGCTTCTCAATCGTACGCGGTGCTTGATCCCACCACTCGATAAACCGCAACAGCTCGGGTCCGGAGTGACGCCGCAGGTTCATTATTCCCCCCTCCTCCCCTCCGGCTTAATCCTGACAGTGCATCGCACTGGCTCGCCTGCCTTGTTGGCTGCCCGCCGACATTGTTCAAGCGTCTCCTGATTTGCTTGGGCGATCACTGCACCCGCAACCATCGTGTTCCAAGTGTCGGGCTGGCTGACAGCCGCCAGTCGCCGGCTTGCGGTCCAAGTGTCCAAGCGCAAGCTGCGCGATGCCATCTTCTCTGGCCATAGCCAGCTTTCCGGCACGGCGCGCGCCACGACGCCCGCGCCGGCTGCCCATAACACCATGCCGATCGCGACGCCGCCGATCGCTGACCATGCTAGCCGTCTGTTCTGCTCGCCGGCATGCCGCGCCGATGCGACAAGCCCGTGAAGCTGGCGCGTCACGTCCTCCAGTCCCTTGCGCCCGGTAGCGAGCGCCACCTGGTCCTCGCGCCGGGCGGCGTTACCGGCTGCGGCGATACGCTGTGCCATTTGCTCGGGCGTCATCGCCAGCGCCGGACTCCGCGCGATCACGTCATTGATGACGGCGATACGGTCGGCCGTGGCGTCCACGCCCTTCTGCATCCGCCCCAACGTCTCGGTATAGTCCGGCACGTCGATCGCGCCGCGCTCGGCCGCCAGACCCTCCACGGCGCGGCGCAACAGCGCCAGCTCACCACGCATGGCCTCGAACGCCTCGGCCGCGCCTGCCTCGTCCTGGTCGTCCTCGTCCGCCACCCGTCCCCCTTACCGGCTCATGCCACGATCACGGTCGCGGCCTTGTCCGACCGACTGCGCCAGCTCCTGCCCGATCGACTTGCCCCGCTCCATGTTCAACTCCAGCTCGGGGGCGCGACGGCGCAACACGGATTCGAGCTGTGGGTCGCGGTGCAACCCGCCCGCGATGCCCTCCATCCGCTTGCCAAGTTTCTCCGCGCCCGCGCGGTCGCCGGCACGCTCCATGTTGGCCCGCGCTTCCTTCATGCCCTGCCACTGCTCCACGAACCGGCCCGCGCGCTTCTCCGGGTCGGTGCGGACCTGGCGCTCCGTCTCCATCGCCTTCGCCGCCCCGCCAGTGTTGCCCTCGGCCGCGTCGCGCGCGAGCCGGGGGTCGCGCTCGATCGCGCTGGCGAGGTCGCGCGCGCCATGCGGCCGCACCTGGTCGAGCGCGTCGCCGGCCTTCGCCAGCGCCTGTTCCTGGTGCGCCAGCACCGGCAATCCCTTGTCCCGCATCCGGCTTATATCCGCTGCGGCGCGCCCATAGCGTTCGATCGCGCGGGCCTGCGAGGGCGCCAGCGGCCGATCGGCCGCGAGGCGCTCCGGCGACGTCGTTTTTTCCGCCGCTGGTTTCGGCCGGAACCCGGCGAACATGCCCCGCGCCTTGGCCTGCACCTTCTCGACCACCTGACGCGCGAGTTCCGGGAACCGGATCTCGCGCCGATCGGCGAACGCGCGCGCCTGATCCTGCTCGGGCCGGGCGTAGTCACCGGCCATGTCCTTGCCCCGGTCGCGCGACAGGGCGCGGACAAGCTGGCGCTGGTCGGCGAAGTCGTCGCGGCCGTAATGGAGCTGCGCGCCGTCGCGGTGTCGCGACATGCCAACATAGGCGCTGTGCCGGTCCATGCCGGGGGTGGCGAGAACGTGGGCGCGATCGACCGTCACGCCCTGCGCCTTGTGGAAGGTAGCGGCGTAGCCGTGATCGACCGCGGCATTACGGCTCGACCTATCCCATCTGAGACGGAGGGACGGCGGGGAACCCCGTCGTCCTCCGCTTTCGTGATTATGAACGATGATGACGATCCCTCGGAGCTGCCGTGTCCGATTCCCCTCATCATGAAGCGCTGAAAACCTTGGGAGACGCCCTCAAAGCAGGGCCGAAGGCTCTCGCCCGCAGCACTGGTGCGCAGGCCGGACGAACTTTGTGAATCGCCTCACGACGCTCGCGCACCAACTCGATGTTGGTGGTCACGGCGGGGCGAAAGAGGTGTATGAGGCAGCCTCGATCATCGCAAGGATGCAGCGGAACCAAGAAGACGCAAAAAGCGATGGTTGGTCAGTCGCCGACCATGAGGCCATTGCTGGCCTGAAAGGCATCGAGACCAAGCTTCTGAAACTCGCAAATGGCGTTGAACAATGAGCATCTTGGCTGGCCGCATCGGCCACCAATTTTAGGATCGGCTTCTCACCTCCTTTTGGGAGGAGCAGTCCGCTGCGGCGATCATGCCGCCTCGGTCTGGTAGAGCTGCGCCTCACGGTTGATAAGGATATCGGCCAGGAACCAGTAGGCCTCGCCCCAGGCGTTCAGAACCTCATCGGTTGCCGCCTCGCCCAATATGTCGCGGATCGCCGGCAACAGCGCATTGGCGACCGCAGGATAATGTTCGGGCTTGATATGGGTCTCGACATGGCGCGCGGCGATGCGTTCGATCGCGGGTTTCAGCACGTCGAGCTTGTCGACGTTCTGCGCGAAGGCGAGGATCGCGGCCGCTAGCCGCTTAGGCTGCGCGCCGGATTCGTGCGCGGCCATGTCAAACAGCGCCTTGATCTCCGGATCGACGAACAGGCGCTGATACATGCGCGTGGTAATCTCCACGCCGTGCTGCTGGAGCGCAGGCGCCGTAGCTTTCACCAAAGCCATTGTTTCGGGGGAGAGCGGTTTGGACATACAGACGTGCTCCGGATTTCAGACCCTGATAAAAGAGACGATCAAAGTGGCGAGAGGGACCCGATCCAGCAAGGAGCGTGGGCCGGAGAGACAGGCATGCGCGATGAACCAAGGCTTAGCGGCGGGGTATCCTGTATCCGGATCGATCATAGCTCGACCGCAGCCAGAGGAGCGAGCAAGGTCCACACGACGCCCGAGGCGGGAAACTCCATCTCGGCACGGCCGCGCAAGCTGCGGCTCACGGCCGTGCATATCAGCCGCGACCCAAAGCCCCGCCGCTCGGGCCTGACGACTGGCGGGCCACCCCGTTCGGCCCATTGCATCCAAAGCTCGGCTTCGGTGCCCGAATCCAGCACCTTCCATGTCAGCTCGATCGTGCCCGCCTCATTGGACAGGGCCCCATATTTGATCGCGTTCGTCGCCAGCTCGTGAAAGGCGAGGGTCAACGTCATCGCCGCCCTGGGGCCGATCGTGACCGTGGGGCCGTCGAGGCGAAGCCGCTCCGCGTAGAGGGTGAAGTGGCCCAGCGCATTTTCCGCCAGCGCGGGCAGGGGCGCCGCCTGCCAGTTGTGGGATAGAAGCTGCTCGGTCGCGTTGCCCAGCGCCTCCAATCGCTCGTCAATGGTCGATCGGGCGTCTTCGATCGAATCGGCCGCCTGCAAGCTCTGGCTGACAAGGGAACGAACGACAGTGAGAATGTTCCTGAACCGATGCTCAAGCTCACGAATCCGGGTTTCAGTATCGACCATAACTCTACGTGCCCCCTACCCGGCTACTTAGAGCAATCGGGAGCCCAGGACGAACATTTTGCACGTTCGCGTGGAGCACAGAGCCAGACGGCGCGTTGCTGCGCTGATCGGTGGAACGGCTGCGTAAATGCTTGGTGCGGCATGACTAAACAAGACGGGATCAGCGGCCTTCGCGTGCTGGTTGTCGAAGATGATTATTGGGTCGCGGCTACGCTGGTTGAGATAATATCTGAAGCCGGCGCGGAAATCGTCGGCCCTGTCGATTGCGTGCGGGATGCCCTCGCGGCGCTGGACTCGTCGCCTCATGTCGCCAGCCTCGATGTGCAACTTGGCTCCGAAACCTCGTTCCCGATCGCGGACGAACTGGACCGTCGCGGCGTGCCCTTCATCTTCGCCACGGGTGCGGCCAGCATGATCCCGGCTGCCCACGCCTCACGCCCGACCTTCCACAAGCCCGCTTCGCGCGAGCTGCTGATCGGGGCGCTTTCTGGCGCGCTCAACCCTGCCTAACAGGGCTGCTTCACTGACGCGATGCAAGAGGCTCAAAAGGAAACGCCCCCTCGTCGTCCAGCAGCTCGCCGGGTTGCATCGGGCCGGCTCCGGTCGCGGCGTCGATCGCGGCTTGCAAATGGACGGCGGTGGCCGTCGCGCCTCGGCCGCTCCGATCCAGTTGGGCCAATGCCATCCTCATAAGCGAGAGGGCTGTGTCGTCATTCGTCATAGACATGCCTCGATGGGAACCCGGAGCCTTGACGGAACAGGGGTGTCCGGGGCTCGATCTGTCGCCGCGCGACCGATCTCCACGGCGTTCTTCCCAGCGCGCTTGACCGCGTACATGAGCTGATCGACCGCGTGCATCAACGAGGGTTCGTCACGCGGGGTCTCGGGCTGAATCAGCAGCGCGCCCATGCTGCACGTCACCGGATGAGGCGTGCCGGCCAGAACCGATGACAGGCGCTTGTGAAGCGAGCGAGCGAAATACACCGCTTCCTCGGCCGAATGGACGGGAAGCAGAAAGGCGAACTCGTCGCCGCCGATTCGGCCGAAATCATCCTCACGCCGGATGATCCCCCGCGCGCCCTGTGCGAAGGTGCGCAGCACCTCGTCGCCCGCAACATGGCCGTGGCGGTTATTGAGGCCCTTGAAGTCGTCGAGATCAAGGATCGCGAGCAGGAAGGATTGTCGGGCAGGCACCGCTAGATCGAGACGATGGATCACGCGCTCGCGGAACGTCTCCTTGTTGAGCGCATCGGTCATGCGGTCGCGTGCCGCCAGGTGGTGCTCTCGGTCGAAGGACCGGCGGAAGCTGAGAACAATGGCGGCGACGAAAACATAGGTGACGGCGCGCACGGCCATCCTTGCCCCGAGCAGGGCGGGGGAGAGCCCTGGAAGTTCGGCGAGATGCGGCACGACGGCGAGGACCGCCGCAACGATCGCCACCAGATAGCCAGCACGGCTTCCCAACGCCCAGCAGGCGGCGCAGACGATCGGGATATAGAGCGGCGCGAGACCCATCCGGGAAAAATGTGCGTCCGCCAGCGCCAGCGCCGTGACGCTGAGGAGGATCGCGAACCAGGCGCGCTCACGCGGCAGGGAATGAAGGCGATCGGCGAGGCGGCCGACAGGCAGATGACTATTCACGCATGTCCTACTCGGTCAAAAGGTTCTCCAAGCTCATTCCCGCCCCAAGTGTTCCTGTTCAGCCGGCGGCACGCCCCATTTCGGAGACGTGCCGGCCACTGAACCGGGTGTTGGAAACCTGAAACACGTCAGGCGCGGACGCCTTTGGCCGGGTGGCTTGGACATGCGCGCCCGCCACCCGGTCGATGAAGCTCGACCGGCTCGTGTTTCAGGAGGTTTCCACGCCTCCACCCGCGTCTCCGCAGGTGCGCGCACGCTACCGGCAAACCGTTAAGAAAAGCAACAAGCCGACAGGCACACCGGGGATCAGCCGATCTTGACGCCCCGCCAGTCCCGCCTTTTCCGCAGGTGGATGGGCCGCTTGGCCGCTGACGGGAGCGTATCGCGGCCGGTCCTGTCGGCCAGCAGCGGCGTCGATCGCTCCTCGATGAGGGCGCGCAGCCGAGTCCGCCCGCGTGCGATGCGGCTCTTGAATGTGCCTGGGGCAATGCCGAGCTGCGCCGCGCCATCCTCGATGGACACGCCTTGGCTCGCCAGCAGCACCGCCTCGCGTTGGTGGATCGGGAGTTCGCTGAGCGCCCAATCCGTATCCCGCAGCCAGACGGCGAGGCTCTGGGTCTCGTCCACCCGTAGCATGCGGTCGCGCGCCTCTTCGGGCAGGTCGGCATGAAAGCGGGCGCGGCGGCGACCGGTGAGAAAGCTGTTCTTCATCACGGTCCGCGCCCAGGCGGCGAGGCTTGTTCCCGCCGCGAAGCTGGCGCGCGCGGTCCAGCACCTGAGCATGGTGTCCTGCAGAAGGTCGTCGGCATCGGCACCCCCTCCAGTCAGTCGCCGCGCATAGGCGCTTAGCGCCGCCGCCTGCTCGATCAGCGCTGCTCCGAACGCATCATCGGGCATGGCGATCGGCAAGGGAACACGGGCAGGCACATCGGGCGGCATCTCATTCTCCGGGCAGGGCTCTCCTGCCCTCAAGCGATATAGGGGGTGCGAGCCGCCGATGTTGCCGGCCAGACCGCTTCAAGGCCCGCTTCGTCCCGTATCGGTCGATCGGGGCTGCGCGCGTGCTATGGGGCTTCCATATCGCAATCGGAGAGAGACGATGGAGCGCCTGTTTCCGCGCGCCTTGATAGCGTGCATTCGTGAGGCTCGGCCGCCGACGTCGCAGGAGCTTGCATCGATGGCCGAGAAGATCTGGCGCGAGGCTTTTCCAGAGCGTCCATTTCGACGCGAGCGCGCCATGACCATCGCCGCCGTAGCGCTCACAGGCGAACGCCAGACGTGCAAGGGACCGCCGACATCCTGTCCCGCTGAACCATTTCCGGCTAGAATGCGGAGCGCTACGGTCGGTCGATGGTCGCCAGGGCTGTCGTCCAGGAGAGGATGCGCCGCTTGAGCCGGCAACATGCTGGCCGTAGCACCGGCCGGTTTCTTCAAGCAGCCGGCTTGACGGTGGCGGCTCAAACCTCGGTAGGCACCGGCTCGTAAGGTACCCCGATCCGGGTTTCGGCCGTGCCGCGCCGCCGCAGGGTCGCGGCAATGTGGCGGTCGGCCGCCGCGCGATCGGCGAAGGCGTGCCGCTGGGCTTGGCCGTGTGCGCCGATCCGGCCCCAGCGGGTTTCTACAACGATCATGCCGAAAAGATCGAGGCTTGCGGTGATGCTGTAACGCCGGCGGATGTTGCGCGCCGGGTCGATCGCCACCAGTTCGATCGGCTCGGGCAGGGACAGGTTCGCGCCATTCATGGCGCGGAGCCTACGAAATAAGCCTCTCCAAGTCAGGCGACTTTCCTGAATCAATGGCAAGCCGGTGATTCAGGAAATCGATGGTTCCTCGAAGCGTTACCGCGTCTGCGGGCTTGCGCGATGCTTCTGGCGCTGTTCGAGCCAGGGGGTGAACGCCGACTGGGTGCAAACGTCCAAGGGTTCATAGGTGCCCGGCGCAACACGCCGAAACAGCATGGGGCCGGTCCGAACGGCGCTTCGGCTGAGAGAAACCTGGCAGCTATTCCCGGTCATCCCGCACCGGCCACCTATGTTCATCACCGGACTGGTGCGGATGCTGATTGGTCCCGAGACGCGGCCCTTCGTAGCGCTGATAACGCGCGCGGGGCGGCTCTGCTCGATCTTCTGCCCAGGCCTGAACCATAGTCGCGCTCGTCCGTCCGACCCGCACCAGAAACTGCGCGCCGCTGCCACCGGCGCGCGCCCTATCTCCAACTCACCAACAAGGTCGGCTTTCGCGAACGCCGCGCGCGCCGCTGCCTCGATATTGTCGGGCAGGATGCATGAGCACGCCAGGGCGGGCGTGGACGCGCTAAATGCCGCACCAGCGAGGGCGGCGGCGGTCGTCCGCGATGATGACAGCATCGTCATCCCAAGAGACTATGGCCGCACGGCTGAACGAAACATGGCCTGCGCGCCTATACAGTCATTGGATCATTACCCGAGGATCATGAGCGATCAGGGTCTGGGCTGTCTCACCAAACTGCCGCCGATCAACCCCGCTCAAGGTCACGCGATTGCGTGGAATGTCGATCGTCAGAATGTTGAAGCGCCACTTCCGGCTCGACAACAATTCCGCAACCGCCTGCTCCGTGGCCTGTAATTCCCTCAAGGAGTAGCGGACCTGTCGAGCGACATAGCGCGGGTCGCCGGACAGGCGGCGCAGGCGGGCCTCAGCGTTGTCAGTGAACTGCACGATCACCGCGCCGCCGTCGACGAAGCTTCCAGCATAGGAAGGGTCGCCCGCTGCAAGCCCGTTGATCGCCGAAACAAGAATTGCGAGCGGTGTCGATTGCGCCGATTGGGCCTCAGGCGTGGGCGGCGCGGGAAGCGCCGAACCGGGTTGGGGTGTTGAACAGCCCAACAATAGCTCGCACGCCGCCGTGCAGACGATCACTCGCAGTAGCAGCGATGTTCGCAAGCTGGTCCGCATATGGCCGTTCATCCCAATGCAAGGATATCCGGAAGAGACTAAATTCATTGTGAGGATGATTCTATCCCTATTTGCCCTTTGCATGGCATGTTCGCCCGCAGTTGAGCATGGGGACGAGGGTGGCCCGCAATCAACAAGCACCTTCAGAACCCAGACGAAAGCGCCCTCCCCTAACTATCGTATACTACTCAATCAGCCGGCAGCGGGCGGACACGGGGCGTTGCGACAGGAAGCGACGTCGCCTCTCCCGCGCGATGCCAAGGCCATCGGCGATGCCTGGATCGCCCGTCTCAAAAAGCGGGGAGCGTTACTCGGCTACGGCCTCGCGGGAAAGGGTTCCGCCGGCCCGGTCGAGATGATCGACACGGGGTTGACCCAGCAGGAATTCGACAATTGGGCAAAGGAGAACGGTTGGCGCGTGCCTGGCCACATCAGCTGGAGCTTTGTACCTAAGATGAGCATTCCTCCGGTGAGTGAGGCCGCGAAAGGCGCGATCCGCGTCTGGCCCGCTTCCAAGGCGCGGACGGGCCTTCAACATCAGGCACTTTACCACGGCCGGGTCGAACTACGTGACGGCTGCTTTTTCGTCGGCCTCTCGGGCCAGCCTGTCGACAAGTTGGCATGGTTCCACTCGGAAATGGGGCTCGACATTGACCAGTCCGGCTACTTCATTCTGCGCGAAAGGGTCGGCGGAAAAACGCTCGCCCGCTTGGGCGAGGATATGAACTGGGGCGGCCCCGCGACTGCGGACATCGACAAGGAAACCGCACAAGCCTTGCAAGATGCATGCGGACCCGGCGAGCTATATGTCGTCGGTTCGCCCGAAGCGAGCGAGCGCTTCTTGACCCAGTATCCGCATCTCCGCGAGCCATCGGTTCCCCCGCCGGCACCCCCGAACAAGATTGAGATCGGCCGGTGCTGGACAGCTCCCGCGAAGCCACCTCATCGCGAGCAACTCGCTTAGACCGAACCCAATCGGGTTGTCGAAGGGCTGATCTGGCGGTTGCCCCTCGCCACGCACTTCATGCTACCTAGTTGCTGATCGAGGTTGGATCGGCGATGCGCCCGAAAAACAGCACCGCGCCGCTCTTTCGGTCTCGCAGGGTGGCAAGGAAAGGACGATCGACCACCATCTCCGGTACCTGAGGCGCTATCCGCGCACTGGTGACGACGACCTTGATCGCAGTTGCCGCCGCTGCCTCGGTGCCCTCCTCATCGACGCGCAGGAAGGTCGCGTGCGCCACATCATCGATCGCCAAGCGCGCACCACGGGCAATCCCCGACAGGTCCGCGCGCTGGTGGTCGAAGGCGCTCGGCATACCCGCTGCGATGAGCGCTGCCTTCACGCTCTCATCGAACCTGGCTTCAAAGCGGGGCAGAACGATCCGCACCGCGCGTTCCTGCTCCGCTGACAGGTCGAAACGATCATTGCCGCCCTGCTCGCCGGCGAAGAAATCGACACCCTTCAGCTCGCGCTCCCAGCGGCGCAGGGTCGCCGCGTCACGCGGCAGGAAGATTTCCATCACGAAGCTGCCATCGCCGCGATAAGGCAGCGCGATCGCCTGCCCTTCCCGGGTCTCGCGATAGTCGAACCAGCCAATCCGCTTCATCATCGTGATCGGGATGCGCGTGCCGTCGCCACGCGTGAAGGACCGCGTTTCCGTCTCCTCGAACGGCACCTGCCACTTCGCCTTGAAGTAAAGCGCGTTGGTCAGCACAGCGGCGGTGTCATCCCCGAAGCCGCTCGGAGAGACGATCTCCGAAATCCTGCCCTTCGTCTCGCGCGAAACCCAGCCATTGATCCGCTCGGCCGCTCCGGTGGGATCACCAGCATAATCGACGGTTTCCGGAGCCGCTCCGAAGCCGGCATGCGCCTCGGCGACATACTCGT
This sequence comes from Novosphingobium sp. HII-3, assembly GCF_002916655.1. Taxonomy (GTDB): domain Bacteria; phylum Pseudomonadota; class Alphaproteobacteria; order Sphingomonadales; family Sphingomonadaceae; genus Novosphingobium; species Novosphingobium panipatense. The sequence continues at coordinate 17,894 of NZ_PPSM01000019.1, read as the reverse complement.
CCCGGACCGGCAATCCCTTCGCCAGCCACAGCGCGTTCGCGATGCCGAGCGCGGTATCGGCATCGCCGGTGTCGTTAAGCTGGGCATTGTAGGATTTGATGAGCGCAGGGACGTTGCGGGACGAATCCCAACCAAGCACGCGGCCAATCTCCTCGCGCGTGGCGCCCCGCGCGCCAAGGTAGGCGAGCCCCAGGCCCTGCGACAAGCTGACCGGGGAGATGAACAGATTGGCGTTTGCATCGGCCTTCGCTGCCAGGTGCGGGTAGACCTTGACGGTCATTAACGCCGCGCCATAGGTCAGGTCATGCGGCAAAGCCTCGGCGTCGGGCCGGGACAGGCTTGTAGGAAGCGAGCCGGGACTCGGTGCCGGGTCGCGCGTCGCACAGCCACCAAGCGCGAGGATGGCAAGAAGCGGGTATGACAAGGCTGTTTTAGGCATGGCTCTCCCTAAAGGCTTGGCTGCTGATCGTAGAAATCGACCTGCATCCGCATGGCTCCGAGCGGTTCCACGAAATGCGGCTGTTCGGGCAAGATCAGCCCTGGCCGGTCAGGTGTAAGGACCACCTCCGAGGCCGGGTCGAGATAGGTGAGCTTCAATCTCCCTTCGATGACCCGGATCACGCCCCACACACCGGCCTTGGTGCGATGTTCGGAGCGCAGGGCAGCGGGCAATGTCGCCTCATCGAATATGGGCGTCGAGCGGTAGGGAATCACCATTATCTCTTCACTCCCACCTGGATCGTGCATCGCACCGGCTGATCCGCCTTCCTTGCCGCTTGCCGGCATCCTTCGATCTTTTCACGATTGTCGCGCAGCAACCTGTCGGCCGCGACGATCGCCTCCCAGCTCGCCGGTGACGCGCTCGCCATCAAATGCTGCCCGGCATCCCACGGTGTCGCCTCGGCAAGAGCCCGCGTCGCCATGCGTTCGGGCCATTGCCAGCTCGCCGGCGCGATCTCGCGCGCGACCATACCGGGAAGGAAGGACCAGAGGAGGATGCCGATAAGCAACCCGCTCAACCCGAACCATAGTTGACGGTCCTTCTGATCCCGCGCCGTCAGCGCCGATTGAACGACGGTGCGCAGCTCGCGCCCCTGCTGCTTCATCTCGTCGGTGGCGGTCGCGAGGGCGGCATGGTCGGCGCTGCGAAGGTCGGCCGCCGCTCGATTGATCTGCGCCGAAACCTGCGCCGGCGTCATCGCCAACGCCGGCGACTTCACGATGGCCGTCGTAACCTGGTCCAGGCGTCCGTTGATGCCGTCCAGCCCCTGGACGACATGCCCCAGCGTCTCGGAATAATCCGGCACGTCGATGCTGGCGCGCTCGGCCGCCAGTCCCTCGATGGCGCGGCGCATCAACGCTAGTTCGCCGCGCTGCTGCTCGACCGCAACGCGCACCTGCTCGAACGCTTCCGCCGCCGCGTCGCCGCCTTCCTCCCATTCCTCGTCCGCCATTGCCTCTCCTTATCGGCTCAACCCTCGATCGCGGCCGATTTCCAGCGAACGGGTCAATTCCTGGCTGATCGGGCGATCCCGGCCCATTTCCAGCCCCAGCTCGGGCGCGCGCCGCCGCAAGACGGATTCGAGTTGGGGATCGCGGTGCAGCGTTCCGGCCAGGCTCTCCATCTTCTTGCCGGTGCGCTGCGCGGCCTCACGATCGCCGCTGCGCGTAAGCTCGGCCCGCTCGCGCGCCATGCCCTGCCAGCGCTCCACGAACCGATCGGCGCGAAGCTCGGGATTGGTGCGGACCTGGGCCTCGTGCGCCATCGCCCGCGCCGCGCCGCCGGCCTTGCCCTCGGCCGCTTCGCGCACCAGCACCGGGTTGCGCTCGAACGCGGACGCCAAATCGCGGGCGGCATGGGGCCGCACCTGGTCGAGCGCGTCGCCCGCCTTCGCCAGCGCCTGCTTCTGATGCGGGAGCACGGGCAAGCCCTTCTCCCGCATTCGGTCCATATCGGCCTGCGCGCGCGCATAGCGCTCGATCGCCCTGGCCTGGCTCGGCGCTGCCGGTGCCCGCTCGGGGGTGGTGTTAATCGGACCCCCTTTGCCGTCGCGCGCCAGCTCGGGCGAGGACGATTTCGGCTTGAACCCGGCGAACATACCCCTCGCCTTGTCACGCACCTTCCCGGCGATCTCGCGCGCGAGTTCCGGGAAGCGGATCTCGCGCCGCTCGGCGAACGCGCGGGCCTGGGCCTGCCCGTCACGGGCGGCGGCATAATCGCCCGCCATGTCCTTGCCCCGGTCGCGCGACAGGGTGCGGGTGAGCTGGCGCTGATCTGTGAAATCGTCGCGACCATAGTGGAGCTGCACGCTGTCGCGGTGCCGCGACAGGCCGACATAGGCCGAGTGCCGATCCATGCCCGGTGTCGCCAGCACATGCGCCTGATCGACCGTCACGCCCTGCGACTTGTGGAAGGTGGCGGCATAGCCGTGATCGACATGGGCATAGTCCTTGAGGTCGAACGCGACCTTCCGGCCATCGTCCATCTTCACCGCCATGCCCTCGGCGCTGACGCGCTCCAGCGTGCCCAGCGATCCGTTCTTCACGCCAAGGCCGCGATCGTTGCGGAAGAACATGATCCGATCACCGGTCGCGAAATCGCGCCTGCCGCGCTCCACCGATAGCCCCACCTCCTCACCCAGCTCGCCGGCGGCGCGCATACGGCTGCGGGCTTCGCTGTTCAGCTCCTGCACCTCGGCATTGGTATGGGTGAGGATGATGCGGCTCTTGTCCGGATCGGCCTGCCGGTCGCTCTCCCATCCGTTCATCAGTTCGACCCGCGCCGCCTCGCGCGTGTCGGCAGCGCGCACCATGCCTTGCCTCTCATAGGCGTGCAGCGCCTCTCCGGTCCGGCCTGTGGCGAGCGCGCGCGTCGCGTCCTTCTGCCAGTCCTCATGCTGCCGGCGAATTTCGGTGATCTCGGCCGCGCCATGACGCTCGGCAAGGCTGCGGAACGCCGCCCCGGCCTCGATCGCCTGCAACTGCTCGGGATCGCCGACAAGAACGACCTTCGCGCCGGCACGTTCGGCCTCCGACAGCACCCGCTCCATCTGGCGCGAGCCGATCATGCCCGCCTCGTCGATAACGAGCACATCACGCGGGCCTAGCTGCTCGCGCCCCTGCCCCCATGCGTGCTCGAGACTGGCGATCGTCCTCGAGGCGATGCCGGAACCACCCTCAAGATTTTCGGCGGCAATGCCCGACAGGGCCGCGCCGCGCACCTGATAGCCTTCGCGCTCCCACGCCTCGCGCGCGACCCCCAGCATGGCCGACTTGCCGGTGCCCGCATAGCCGACGACGATGGCAAGATCGCCACTCGTCCCTATATGCTCCAAAGCGGCCCGCTGATCTTCACCGAGTGTCAGCCCGCCACTCCCGGCGGCGTTCAGCCCCCCTTGTAGCGACGCCGCCGGGAGACCATGCCCCACCCTGTCGGCAAGCCGACCGGCAGCGCGCTCTAGCCGCTCCTCCACCGCGATCATCTCGCGGCTCGTGAACCGCTCCTGGTCGCGTCCGTCCTTCCCCAGCGCCACCAGCTCGGGCGAGGACCGCACCGCGCTCATGGCCTGGTCGAACTGCTCCTTGCCGTCGCTGTGCCGGTGGACGAACATCGCCAGGTCGCGGGTGGTGAACGTCGCCTGTTGCCGCGTGATCGCATCCAACGCGATTTCCGGCTTGGCGATAATCTTCTCGCCGTTCTCGCGCGCGATCCGCACATGATCGTCGGCGTTGCGGTGCGGCTGTCCCTCAAGCTCGTGCCGTTTCCCCATCGGCCCGATCTTGTGCTGGGGCTCAAGCTCGATCCCCTGCGCCTCGTAGGAGCGATGGTCGATCCACCCTTCCAGCCCCAGCTCCGCCATGCGTTCGTTGACGTGGGCGGCCCATGCCTCTCGCCACTCCTTCAACAGCTCGGTTGAGTTCCAGGCGCGGACCTTCTTGCCGAACCCCTCAGGTCCAACCTCACGCATCGACAACATGACATGCGCGTGCGGCTTCGGGGTGCCGTCCTTTGCCTTGTCCCAATGCACATTAAGGTCCGCGACCATCCCGCGTTCGACGAACTGCTTGTCCACAAAATCGCGGGCGAGGCTAACGCCCTGTTTCTCGCTCATCTCGCGCGGGATCGAGAACTCCACCTCGCGCGCGAGCTGCGCGTCCTTGCGTTTCTCCCCGGCCTCCACCTCGTTCCACAGGGTCGCGCGATCGTTTAAACGCTCCGGCGCACCTTCGGGAGCCAAGATTTCCGAATGGACGACGCCGGCCTTGTTCGAGAAGTCATGGTCGCGCCCCAGCCGGTCATCGTGCAGCCGTTCCGCCGCACGATAGGCCGCACTGGCAACGGCGCTCGATCCGTTGGCACGGCTGATAACCTTGGCCGAGAAATGGTAGATCGCCATGACAACCGCTATACTGCCCTTCTTAGCGCACGTCGGCAACGACGTATAAGCGCGCACTCACACTCTCTGCCGTTCGCATGATTGACTTCGCCGCATTTTTGTTCGCAACCGCTGTCCTGCATCCGTGATCGTGCTACGCTGCCTCTCCCGATCATGGGCGCGAGGGAGAGAATATGCGCAAGGTCCGCGACTATGACGCCGAGTTGAAGGCGCTGGGCGACAAGGCCCGCGCGCTCAAGGCGAAGAAGGTCCAGCAGCTAGGCGAACTGGTCACGTCCACCGGGGCCGATACGCTTGATGCCGACGTGTTGGCCGGTGCGCTGCTCCATATCGTCGCCGAAGCACAGGCTGAAGGAAACCGGGAGGCGTGGCGCTCCGATGGCGCGGCTTTCTTTCAAGGGCGCGGGCGCAAGACTGGCCGACGTGCTGGCGGCAGCGCGGAAGGCGGAAGCGAAGCTGGCGCAGGCGAGGCACAGGCTTGATGCCGCCGCGCGCCGCATCGATACGAGAGGATGGGTCGTGGCCCGACGCGAGCGCACCCGCCATCTCATAGAGCTGGGCGGCCTGGTTCAGAAAGCCGGCCTGGTCGAACTGGCCGACGACGATCGCGCCACCCTCTACGGCGCGCTGCTCGAACTTGCCGCGAAGGCGCGTGAGGATGGCAACGCGCTCTCGCTCTGGAAGCGGCGCGGCAAACGCGCGTTCGACGCGGAAGCTGACGATGGCTGACCGGCCCGATTTTCATATCATCACTGGTGGTCCCGGTTCGGGTAAAACCACATTGATCGACGCCCTGGCGGCGCAAGGCTTCCACCATATGCCCGAAGCCGGTCGCGCCATCATTCGCGATCAGATCGCCATTGGCGGCGGCGCCCTGCCATGGGCCGATCGCGGGGCCTTCGCTGAACTGATGCTGAGCTGGGAATTACGATCCTGGCATGAAGCGCATGACCGAAAAGGCCCGGTGATCTTCGATCGCGGCGTTCCTGATGTGTCGGGCTATCTGCGCCTGTGCGGCTTGCCCGTTCCTTCCCATGTCGAGCGCGCGGCCGAGATGTTCCGCTACCAGCGCCGGGTATTCATCGCCCCGCCCTGGCGCGAGATTTTCGGGCAGGACACGGAGAGGAAGCAGGATTTTGCAGAGGCGCAAGCGACCTATGAGGCGATGGTCACGGTCTATGCCGATCTCGGCTATGAGCTTGTGTCCCTGCCTCTCGCCCCGGTTGCTGAAAGAGTGCGCTTTGTGCGCGCACGGATGTGGAGGGTAGATGACTGACCGCGTTCCCCGCTCATGGCAGCTCCTGATGGTCGGGTCAGGCGTACATCGGATCTCGCCCGATCTTTGCGACCGGCTTGTGCGCCTGCTCGATCTCTCGCCGCAAACCCGGCTAATCGAAATCGAAACCGATCAGGGCGGCGTCAGCGTCTCACGGGACTGGCCCAGCGACAAGATGGAGGAGGTCTCGGCGATCGAAGCCGAAATCCAATCCACCCCCGGCATCATCCGCATGACCATGTTCCAGGCGAGTTGACGATGGAGTGGTTCCGCCAGCTCGGCCGCGCGATCCGCAACCTGTCCCGCATCGCGCGCCAGAATCCCATATGGGCGATCACCGCGCTGGTGGTCAGCCCAATCCGGCTGATCCGCCATCTGTTCGCCGTCCTGATCCTGTTTCTGGCCGCCGGCATCGTGCTGGGCCTTGGGATGCCGCTCATCCTGGGCAAACTGCTCGGCCTCCCGCATGATTCCAACCTCTATCAAATCATCATGATGCTGACGGTGATCGTCGTCATCCTCATTGGCCTGCGCGCGCTCTTCCAGCCCCTGATCCTTGCTTATGGCGGCCCTGCCGCCGACGACACCCACGGCTCGGCCCGCTTCGCCACCGACGCCGAAAACCGCGCCTATGCCGGTGATAGCGGCCTGCTGATCGGCCGCGATCGCAAGACGGGCAGGCCGCTGCGCTATGCCGGTCCAGCCCATCTGCTGACGATCGCGCCGACGCGCACCGGCAAGGGCGTGGGCACGATCATCCCCAATCTGCTCGACTATGCCGGCCCGGTCGTCTGCATCGACCCCAAGGGCGAAAATGCCCGCATCACCGCCCGCCATCGCGGCAACTTCGGCCCGGTCCATGTCCTCGATCCGTTCGGGGTGACGGGCCTTCCCGGCGCGGCCTTCAACCCGCTCGATCGCATCGACCCTGCTGGCCTCGATCTCGCCGACGACTGCATGACGCTGGCCGATGCGCTGGTCTATGACGCCCCCGGCGAAGCCGGCGAGGCGCACTGGAACGAGGAAGCCAAGGCGCTAATCGCCGGCATCATCCTCGCGATCGTCACCAGCGAGCCGCCGGCGACCCGCACCCTTGCCACGCTACGCGATCGCCTCACCCTTGCGCCGCAAGCCTTCGCTGCCATGCTCGAAGCGATGCAGGCGCAAGGCGGCCTCGCTGCCCGCGCCGCCAACCGGCACCTCGGCAAGTCCGATCGCGAAGGCGCCGGCGTCCTGTCGGCCGCCCAGCGCCACACCCATTTTCTCGACAGCCCACGCATGACAGCGGTGCTGGGGCATTCCGATTTTACGTTCGCCGATGTGAAGGCGCAGCCTACCAGCGTCTACCTGGTGCTGCCGCCCGATAGGCTCGCCACTTATGCCCGCTGGCTGCGCCTGATGCTTGCCCAAGGGCTGACCGATCTGGCGCGCGCACCGGCCTCCCCTACCCGCTCTGTCCTGTTCCTGCTCGATGAGTTCGCCGCCCTCGGCCGCCTCGAACCCGTCGAGCGCGCCATGGGCCTGATGGCCGGCTACGGCATCCAGCTCTGGCCGATCCTGCAGGACGTTCACCAGCTCCGCGCGCTCTACGAGCGCCGCGCCGGCACCTTCCTGTCCAACGCCGGCGTCCTGCAGGTGTTCGGGGTCAACGATCACGACAGCGCCAAGCTCGTCTCCGATCTGCTCGGCCAGGAGACGGTAGTGTTCGAGACCATGAGCCGCGCAATCGACGCGGAGGAAACCGGCATCTCGTTCGGCGCGCAGCATGTCGGCCGCCCGCTGCTCACCCCCGATGAGGTCCGCACGCTGCGCGAGGATTTGCAACTCGTGTTCCTCGCGGGGCAACGGCCGATCGTCGCCGCCAAGCTCAAATATTACGCAGATCGCGAGTTCGCCGGCCGCTTCGACAAAGCGTGAGGTCGTTTAAACGGCATGCCTGTCAAAGCGCCATCGTTCCGATATACAGGCAATATCGAAGTAACGGCGTTCCGCCGCACATTATGCCGCGTCGAAATCGCCCAAAAGCGCGGAAAATCGCGCTTTGGCGTGCGAAAGGTGAGTTTTGGGGTATCAGCTCACCGTTCGCCTTTCGCGCGGCGGTAGGTGATACTCCTAAGGGTCGTGGATCTCGCGCCGGAAAAATCGGCCGTCCGGGAAGCCCTTAGAGCACCGTGGGCAGTTGCGACGCCCGAAACCCTGTCCAGGAGACGGAATCGCGCTGGGTGGCCCGGAAAACGCCCCTGCCGGGACGTTTCCACCCTCCCTGCCCTCTCGATCGGAGCGCCCACATATCCGCTTGGCTTTTCTGGAAAGCCATTTTCCACGGCTGGTCTAGGCAGTGTGCTGGCGATAGGGCGTGACGGTTGGGCGATATTCCAAATCAACAAAAGCGTGCCGGCGAAGCCGGCTCATTGTGGGGATGCCGGGTGGGAGGATCGCGTAGCGATCCGGGGCGGCCGAAGGCCGCGAGCCGGCGGGGCGAAGCCCCAAGAGGCGGTGCTTTTCTTCTCCTTTGGGCATGTCGGTGCCGCCGGCGCAGAGTTATCCACAGGCAAGGCTACCCTAAAACTCACCGTTCGCCTTCTGATTCAAAGATTCTTCTTAGATTCAAGATTCAGGGTGCCTCAAACCCGCAGAAAACTTGGAAAAATGACCTCAAAAAGTGAGTTTTGGGGTCGAGTCGCGTGAGCTTTGGGGTAGCCTTCGGTGAGTTTTGGGGTCGGTAAAAGTGAGTATTGGGGTCGAGTCCGGTGAGCTTTGGGGTATCCGCCAAATCGACGGTGAGTTTTGGGGTATCCTCCCCTGATCGCGATCGGCGAGCTTTAGGATTTGCCTAGCTCACCGCTGCTGTTAAGGTGAGGGCATGGCTTTAGCAAACTCACCAGTGAAGGACGCGAAGGCAAAGACTGCCTCGGGCGACGAAACCGCCCTCACCCTCGCCCAAAAGGGACGCGGAAACCCGTTCGATCCCGCCAATTACGGGGAAATCGTCAAACCCGGCGAGCTGGTCGATATTGTCGAGCTGTCGCCCCTCACCCTCGCCGATCGGCGAATCTACAATCTGCTGATCGCGAACGCCTGGGACCGGATCGGCGAGCCGGTCATTCACCGCATCGCCAAATCCGCGCTCAAGGGCACGCACCAGGGCAACGAGCGCATAGAAAGCTCGCTGCTGCGTCTGATGGGCACGATCGCGATCGTCACCATCCGCAAGGCCGGCAAGAGCTACAAGCGCCGCGTCCAGCTTCTCGGCCCCAGCGACGAAAGCCTCGAAAAAGACGGCTTCCTCCATTACCGGATTCCCGAAGAGCTGATCGAGATATTGCGTAACAGCGAGGTCTATGCCCGCCTCAAGACGCAAGTGATGTATTGCTTCGAGTCGAAATACGCGCTGTGCCTCTATGAAATGATCGAACGGCGGATCGGCCTCGAATACAAGCAAAGCGAAGAGTTCACGATTGCGGAGCTGCGCGGGCTGCTCAACGTGCCGGAAGGTAAGTTGGAACGCTTCGCCGATTTCAACAAATACTGCCTCAAGGTCGCGCAGGACGAAATCAACAAGCTCTGCCCCTTCTGGGTCGAGTTCACCCCGATCAAGAAAGGCCGCAAGGTCGAGCGGGTTTCGATGATGTGGCTCCCGAAAACCATGAGCGGCCGGCGCGACGCGCAAAACCTGATCGACCAGCATAGCATCGTGCGGCGCGCCAAGCTGCGCGGCGACATACCCGAAATGCCGGTGCTGGTGGATTTCAGCGCGCCAGCGGCCGAACGGTGAGGGCCTACCCCAAAACTCACCTTTCGCGCGCTAGGACCGCCTAGCCTTCGCCAGCTCAGCCCGCGCCGCCCTAACCCTCGCCGGCATCGAGCGCGCGGCTCACCGTGAACTGAATCCACGCGCTCCGGCTGATCCCGCGCCGCTTGGCTGCCGCATCGACCTTGGCGAGAAGCGCGCGATCGAAACGCAGCATCACCGGCGACTTGCGCGGCTCGGCCCCCTGCCCCGCCTCGTCGGCCTCGACCGCGATCGGCGCGGCATCCGGCTTCGCCGCGCCGGCAATGAAGGCATCGGCGGCCGCCTCGTCAATCGCCGGCTTGGGCTTGCTGTTCGGTTTACGAGCGATAGCCATTAACACGCACTCCGATATTATCTTGATATACAAACCGCGCCGATCAGCGCCGTCAATTCGTCTATCGCCTTGGGGTCGCGCGGGCTTTGCTCGATAACCGCCCTGCCCTCGGCCGCCGCGTTCGGGAACGCCTTGCGCCGCACGATCGACGTGGGCAGCACTTCGATACCGTCGATATCGCCGATCATCTCCAAGGCGGCCTCATTGTCGGCCCCCTGCGCGTCCGCGCCGTTCAGCACGGCCACGGCGCGCAAGCCCTCGTTGATCTCGCGCGCCTCGGCGACCAGCGCCGAAACCTGATCGAGCGCCCACACGTCGAAGCTGCGCGGCTGCACCGGCACCAGGAGCGTGTCGGCGACGGTGAGCGCGGCGCGCAGCGATCCGGTATCGCGTCCGCCCACGTCGATGATGATATCGTCATATTTGCTGGCGAGCTGGCGGACCTGGCTGCGCAGCGCCGCGCCGGTGAGGGCGACGGCGGTATAGCCGGCCTCCCCAAGCCGCTCGGCGCGAAGCTGGGTGAAGGTGAGGGCGGTGCCCTGCTCGTCCCCGTCCACCAGCAAGAGGTCGCGGCCGGCGAGCGCCAGCGCGACCGCGAGATTGACGGCGAGGGTGGTCTTGCCAACGCCGCCTTTCGTGTTTCCGACTGCCAATATCATAATGCCCTCACTCTGCGAGCTATCGTTAGTCGATTTGCCATGAACTGTCTATCGCTATGATATACAGATGATGCTTACCTATTGGTGTTAAGCCATCGGAGCGTCATTGAAATGGCGATAGGACGGGTCTTGAATCCGAAATGACGATAACGCCCTCATTCCTCCGGTTCGGGATCGTCATCGTCCAGCGGCTCATGGCTCATCTGGCCGTGATCCTCGATCGGGCAAAGCGGCGCTCCGGCCTGCTCAAGCCATTTGCGCGCGGTCCTCACGGTATAGCCGCACGTCGCGCACTCGCATTTGAGCATCCGGGCTTTCTGCTTCTTGGGCGCGGTCGACTCTCCGTCCGTATCAAGGCGGGCATGGGGGAGGGGGCCGACGCTCTCCAAGATCGGCGCGATGGCCGCAAGGAACGCCTCGCCGGGGGTGGTGGCGCGCATCGGCCCGACTAGGCCCAGCCCAAGGGCGACCCGTTTAAACGCCTTCCCATGCCCTGCCGGGATGCCAACGGCGGCATGGACCAGTTCATGCGCGAGAATGGCCGCGATCTGCGCCGGCATCGCATCGGGCGCGTGCGCCAGGTCGGGCCGGATGAAGATTTCAAAATGCCCGTCCGCGCTCAACCGATTATCCCAGCACTCGCCGATCGCCTTGCCCTTCGCGCCTCTGCTGGTGAAGCCGATCGCCACGCGCACGCGGTCGGGCAGGGGGGCGTCCAGCGCCTCGAACAGCGGAGCCATGCCCAGCGCCACGGCATTGAGCCAGCTTTCGCGGGTTTGGTGGGTCATCGTCCTTACTCCTCCCTTCAAATCGCCTGTCCGGCGATGGCCATGCCATCGGCCGGAACACGGACGCCCAAGAACGCCGGCGAGAGAGGGGGGCAGCGGGATTCGATGGGGGTGGTGCGGCCGCAGCGCAGCGAGGCACGGCCCCATCTAATCCCGTTGCGGGGGAGAGACGGCCGGGACCGCCTTTCCCCCTTGAACGAACATCGACGCCGGCGCACGCCGGCACCATGAAGCGAGATCCGCTTGCGATCTCGCCCCCGCCATGTGGGTCGTCACCTTGGGCCAAGACCGCTTGCGGGCTTGGGGAGCGAAGCGAGTAGGGCCACGGTGCCGCGCCAGCGGCAGGCGCATGTCCCCTGCCTGGATTGAAATTGTTGCTCAAATGAGCTACATTGTCGGCTTGACCAAGGAGGTTCCAATGGCCGCTACCGCTTTCGTGCGCGCGCGCATCGACGAAACATTGAAGGATGAAGCCGCCGCCGTGCTGGCCGAGCTGGGGCTGACCGTCTCGGATGTGGTCCGCATGACCCTCACGCGGGTTGCCAAGGATCATGCGTTGCCGTTCGAGCTGAAGGTGCCGAACGCCGAGACGCGCGCCGCGATCGAGGCGTCCCGCGCGACGATGAAGGCCCACCGCGCCCGTTTCACCGATGCCCAGGAAATGTTCGATGCCCTCGACCAAGAAGCCCACCAGCAGTAAGCGGGCTTCGTTCCCAAGAGAGGCGTCCTACGAAAAAAGGTTCGTCAAGGATTGGGAGCGACTGTCGCGCAGCGGGCGCTACAACATGAAACAGCTCAAGGAGGCGATGATGATGCTCATCGCCAACGACGCGCCGTTAGGCCCGGAATGGCTGGATCATCCGCTGAAAGGCGATTGGAGCGATCATCGCGAGTGCCATATCGGCGGCGATTTCCTGCTGATCTATACGATTGAGGGGAATCTGGTGAACTTCGTGCGCGCCGGCACTCATGCGGAACTGTTTGAATAGCCATGCGCGTAATCTTCATCCGTCACGGCGAATCCACCGGCAATGCCGGCGTGCCGTGCCACGATCTCGCGACGATCGAGCTGACGGAGCGCGGCCACGAACAGGCGAGGGCGGTCGCGGCGAGCTGGACGCAAGCGCCCGCGCTCATCGTCACGTCCCCCTATACCCGCACGCAGCAGACGGCCGCGCCGACGATCGCGCGCTTTCCCGGTGTGCCGGTCGAAGTGTGGCCGATCGAAGAGTTCACCTATCTGCAACCGGCGCGCTGGAACGGCACGCGCAGCGCCGAGAGGATGCCGCACCTCGAACGCTATTGGCAGGACGCGGACCCGGACTATTGCGACGGGGAGGGGGCAGAGAGCTTCGCCACGCTGCTCCGGCGCTGCGAGACGGCGCTAGACCGCCTCGCCGCCATGCCCACGGACTCGCTGGCCTATGTGTTCGGGCATGGGCAGTTCATCCAGGCCGCGCGCGCGATCGTCGCCGATGCCCATATGGATGACCGCGCCAAGATGCGAGCGTTCTGGCGCAAGGGCGAGCCGCCCGCGATCGGCAACGCGGAAAGGATCGGGTTCAGGTGGACTGAGGATCGCTGGGAATGTTCACTGGCACTCGACGCATAACCCCTCTCTTGGCGGCGATCCTGCTGGCCTCCTGCGCCAACACGCCGGAGCCTCCTACCAACAGCCATGTTGGGGCGCATCCATACTCGGCCGCCGAGCTAGAGCGCGCTTTTACGAATAGCCGATCCGCCTTGCCGCGCGATCTCTACGGGCCACTAGGAATAGTCATCGATGCCAGGCGCGGCGCGATCGTCATCAGCACCGCTTACGAACTGACCACGGCAGCACCGGATTTTTCGTGCGCGGCGCTGCGACCGTTACCCCCGCGCGATCTTGCGACCACTGTTCCCCTGATCGATGAGCGGGATTGCCAGACAATTCCGGCGAAATATTCCAAAGCACGGCCATTTATCGTGACCTACGATGCCGCGACCTTCCCGCCATCGGCTATGCAGGAAGCGCGCGGAATGCTCGCGGTGGAGAGGGGATGTGTCGTGCTCCGCGAAGCCAATGGTTCACGCCTGTTGGTCTGGCGACAGCCCGCGCAAATTACGCAGACGCAGGATGGATATCGCATCGAGCAGTTGGGCGCGTCCGCCGCGATCGGCGCGCCGGTCGCGCTGACAGGCACCGGCGGAAACACCGTCTCGCCTGCATTTGCACGACAACATGCCATTCCCTCCGACTGCCGCACATTCCCGACCTTCGCGGTTAACGGCATTTTGCCAGGAGAGTGATGTGAGGGTGGCCGCACTGTGCCTGTTCCTGCTGGTGAGCGCGTGCGGCCTGGGAGAGACCTCGCCATCGGTGGTCGAACAGACCCAGGATGGCGTCACCGCGCTCGTCCGAAACGATGTGCAGGAATCAGAAGACGGCCTGGTCGTGTCTGACGCGATTGAACGGCATGGCTTCGTGCGGCGGCAAGGATCGTGCCTTGTCGTGGACTACAGCGGCCAAGAATATTCGCCGGTATTCCGCACGCCAGCGACCTTTGACGCTACCCTGCAATCTGCAACCGCGAAGCCCTCCGCCCCGCTTCAATTGCTCGGCGGCCCTCTCTCCAAGGTGCGACGTGGATTCAGCGAAGAACTGGCCGAATTTTGCGGACGGCCCCTGTTCCTGCTGGTCGGGATCACGCCTTCGGTATTTCATAACCCCGTCGTGCCCGGTAAGGCGCGATAGTCAGTTGGCGCTGAAATAGGGGCCGGCACATTGCGAGGGCAGGGGAGTGGAAAGGGCCTCGGGAGGTATGCTCTCGCCGACGCCCCCGCCAAGTTGAATGCGTGGGCCGATCGGCACGCGCTGCCCGCTGTTGCCCAATATAACGGCAGCTCCGCGTCCCTCGGTCACGATCCGGGAGCCCTTGGGCCAAATGACAAGCGCCCTCGTTTTGCCCGCTCTGCCGACAAGCCGCAGACAGCCATCACGGGCAACGAGCCGGCCGGACGCTAGCGCCGTCAATGCTATCTCGGGATCGAACGATAGTGTTGGTAGCGCGATTCCTGACATGGGAGGCTCGCTCGTCGTAGCGCAGCCCTCAAGTCCCATCGCGGTTAAAAGCAAAGATGGCAAGAACGTGCTATACCGGCGCACTGATCGCCTCATGACAACACCGATAATCCGGTAGGCTCAGGCACCCAGCGTCCAGCTTGGCGGATAAGGCGGAATTGCATTCCATGCGCTCCGAGATTGCCGAATACGGCTGTCGCCCAAAAAGTCAGCACACCTTTCCGATCGCGAGATTCGACCCTCACCGTGTAGAGGATCGCTTCGGCCTTGGTCGCGGTGACGAACGGAGTGGCATCGGCCCTGCATTGGGAGGCGGGGAAGGCGGGCAAGCGCAGTAGCTCGGCCAATCGCCTGATCGTTCTTTCCGGGGCATCCTTAACAGCGCCATCGGCGAGGCCCTGCAGCCCGACACAAATCGCTTGCTTGCCTTCCCCCGGTCGCGCCCGCGCGACCGCCTCGTCGAACATCACGTCGATCTGCGCATCATCGAGGCCGCTAATGTCGGGAGCGCCAGGAACCGCGATGGCACTCCCGTTACCATGATAATTGGGGCCGGGCACTGGCGGGGGAGGGGGCGGCGGCAATTCCGACGAACTTGCTCGTTGGGGTGGTCCCTCCGCCACCGCCGGTTCTTTCGCCGGACTACATCCTGCGAGACTGATGGCCAGACTGACGACGATGGCGGCACCAGGCCATTGCAGCCCCGTCATCATGGCCGTTCCTGTAACCGCGAAATCGTCGCCTGGCTGACGTTGAACAGCGCCGCGACGGAACGCTGAGTGTCGCCGGCGTCGAGCTTGCGCCGTGCCTCGGCCTGCTGGTGGGGGGTGAGGGCGCTTTTGCGGCCGAACTTGACCCCGCGCGCCTTGGCCTGGGCGCGGCCGGCGCTGGTGCGCTCGACGATCCGCTGGCGCTCCCAGCTCGCCGCGACGCCCAGCACCGCGATCACGACCTCGGCGAGCTGCGATGTCGTGTCCAGCATCGGCTCGGCGATCGAGCGGAAGCCGGCGCCGGTCTCCTTGACCGCGTGCAGGATGTTGAGCAGGTCACGCGTGTTGCGGGCGAGGCGATCGGTCGCCGTCACCATCAGCACGTCGCCGGGATCGAGCGCGCCGATCGCGCGCTTGAGCTGAGGCCGCT
Source organism: Novosphingobium sp. HII-3 (assembly GCF_002916655.1). Classification (GTDB taxonomy): domain Bacteria; phylum Pseudomonadota; class Alphaproteobacteria; order Sphingomonadales; family Sphingomonadaceae; genus Novosphingobium; species Novosphingobium panipatense. Next base: position 2,446 of record NZ_PPSM01000019.1, on the reverse strand, counting down.
CGGCCGACGCGCCGCTGATCTTCTCGCGGTAGATCTTCGTGCAGCCGGCCGCCTCAAGCTGGGCGAGCTGCTGGGCCAGGTCCTGGCCGTTGGTCGAGACGCGCGCATAGCCGTAAATCATGCCGCGATTCTGCATCAGATTTTTGCATCAGGGAAGGGCGCGGATGTAAACGCTCGCGCTGAATGACTGACCGGCTGACGCCGGTAGGTTCATGGCGAAGGGCTGAAGCCTTGCTTGTGGGTATGGCGGTCGAGATAGCGCATGATGATATCGTCGGTGATGTTTCCGGACGTGGTTGAGAAGTAGCCACGCTGCCAGAAGCGCTGGCCCCAGTAGCGCTTGCGGATATGCTCGAACTCCTGCTGGATCTTGCGCGAGGACCGCCCCTTGACCCGGCGCACGAAGTCGCTGACCGAGATATGCGGTGGGATTTCAACGAACATATGGACGTGATCGCGTGAAAGCGCGCCATTGACGATCGTCACGCCCATTTCGACACAGACCTGCTTGATGATCTCGCGCACCCTGAGGCGGACCTCGCCGTGCAACACCTTGAAACGGTATTTGGGCGCCCAGACGATATGATAGCGATGATGAAAGGTCGTGTGGCAACCACTCGAATAGCCCATAGCAGGTATCCTCGGGAAAGTGAGACTTCACGCCTTTCAGGCGGTCTCACTTTCCCGAGGATACCTGCTATTATGCGAGTCTATGGCTGAAGCCAGTATCCGACTGAAGTCGGAGGGGTTGCTCCCAAAGCGTGACGCTAAATGGCGGCGTTCTGATCGCGCTATTTGTCAGTTGCCGGGTCCGATGACGAGGCAATCGCGCGCGGCCTGAACGATGTCAGCGGTGACCTCCTCGACGCGGTTGAGGGTCATGATCCGCCGCATCTGCGCGAACAGGCGCTCCATGAGCCGGAAGTTGCCGCGCGTGATGCGGATCACGGCTGCCTGCGCTTCGATCGCGTCGAGTTGGGCCGGGTCGAAGCTGATCCCGAAATCGCCGGCGTGGGTCGCGAGCAGCAGCCGCATTTCGGTCTCGGTAAGCGGTTTGAACTCGTGGACGAAGCCGATCCGCGAGTAGAGCTGGGCATAGCGGGCGAGGCGCTTCTCCAAGCCCGGCATACCCATCAGGATCAGCCCGAAGCCGTGGCGATCGGCCATGTCGCGGAGATGTTCGAGCGACTTTATGGTCAGGCGGTCGGCCTCGTCGACGATGACGAGGGGGCAGGCGATGCGGGCGGCGTCATGGGTGATTTCGTCCTGCGAGCCGCCCGCGACCGTCAGCCGGGCATAGCCCAGCTTAATGAGGTTGAGGCCCAACACCGCGTCGATCGTCTTGGGCGTGTTGCTGACCGACACGGTGTAGAAGACGGCGCGGCAGCGAGCGACCTTTTCGCCAAGGAGCGCGGCATATTCCCCCAGGTCGGGGAAGCTGGAAAACTCGCGCGCCGATCGCGTCTTTCCGACGCCCGGCCGGCCATGACACACGCCGATATAGCGGTAGTGCGCGCAGGCTTCGGCAAACTCGACGAACCGGGCATGTTCGCGGGTCGCCAGGAACGGCTGCTCGACCAGGAACTCAATCGTCAGCGGCGTAGAGCCGGAGCCCTCGGTAGGTGGTGGGCCGGGAAGCCGTATCCTCTTGGTCGCCATCGAAGGTCTCCGTGGGGGCAGGCACCTGCTTGTCGCGCTCCTTCGCGCCGCGCCGGGCGCGCTGGATCGCGCGCAACGACGGGTGCCCAGCGTGCTCGGAGCTGAGCGCACGGCAGACGAACCGGCCCTGGTGGTAGACGTGGATCTCGGTCAGGTCGCGGGGGTCATAGACCGCCTCGACCTGCTCGCCGACGAAGGCCGCGAGCGTGGGTTCGACATAGCGCCTGCCCATCAGACGGATGCCGTCGCGCAGCACTTTACGGGGCTTGGGCACGTGCACGAGCAGCATGTCGAGCTGTTCAAGGCTGTCGGGCATTGCGGGCAGGAACCCGCCCTTCTGCCAGCGCGTGATCGGCGGTTCGCCGGTGCTGCCATGCGGGCGACGATGATAGACGCCGCACACGAACGCCTCGAAGCGGGCGCGCAGCTCGTCGGGCGTGAGCACTGGCGCCGACAGCGGCTTGCCCGCGATCAGGTGGCCGGGCAGGTCGGGCAGGAACATGTCGTTGATGGTGCGGAACAGCCGCTCGATCTTGCCGCGCCCGCGAGGACGCCCCGGCAGCGAATGGATGAGGCGGATTTTGAGGGCGATGCACGCCTGCTCGATATGCTCGGAGATGAAATCCGAGCCGTAGCACATTGGGAAGCGGCCCCTCGAAGGGGCGCACTGCCTTGATGAAGGCAAGGGCGCGTAGCGCCCGCAGGCTTTATCAAGGCGGTCATGATCGGCCCGCAGGTCTCTAGAGTGAAGTTGTCGACTCAACCCTTTGGAGACAGACCGACCATG
>NZ_PPSM01000018.1 GCF_002916655.1 Novosphingobium sp. HII-3 | reverse complement strand
ACCCATCGCTCCCCCTTTCTTGCGACCGGGGGAAACCAGCTGTCCGTCTCTCTTGGCGACCGCTGCAAAACCGTGTGGTCCGCTGCGGTGAAGCGCCCTCTAAGGTGACCCCGCGATTCGGTCAAACACTAATTTCAAAAATGTTTTCAACAGAACCCGGTGGATGTTCCATCGTCCTCAAACCATCGAAGCGGTGGCACTGCCGGTCCTGCTCCCCATATACAAAATGCAGTCGACAATCGCCTCTGGAGAATGCATGGCCGACATAGACCCCAAACAGGCATCGAAGGGCCGCTGGATTTTTCAGTGTGGCCTCAAGGGCCTCTGCCCCCGCTGCGGCAAGGGGCCGATGTTCCGCAGATGGCTCAAACTGCAGGATCACTGCCCCAGTTGTGGGCTGGACTACGGGTTCGCCGCGCCTGATGATGGCCCGGCTTTCTTTTCTCTCTGCATAGTGGCGTTCCCGCTCACCTTCTTTGCAGTCTGGCTGCAGGTTCGGTTCGAGCCGCCGCTGTGGGTCCACCTTGTGACGTCCTTCCCCTTGCTGGGTCTGGGGTGCGTTCTTCCCCTTCACTACATAAAGGGATGGCTGGTCGCTTCCCAGTATGTGAACAAGGCGCAGGAAGCAGGGACCGAAAAGCTCTGGGCGGACCTGAACTCCAGACATTCAGGAGACGCGGAAAAGCCCTGAAGGCCGCCTTGCGGCGCGAACCCGGAGGGCTTGCGCCTTGCACTTTTGAGCGATGCGCGTATAGGGCGTCGCGAAAACGTGCGCGCGATTCCTGCGCATGTCGTGGTCTGCGCCAGCGACACGATGGCAAACGCCGGTTTCGGCACCGCCCTTTGATGTACCAGTGTTTATCGAGGATAGAAGTTGATGAGCGATCGCAAGGCAGAGGCCGCCACCTTGGCTCCTTCGGCCGTTCTGGAGCCCACCGGAGCGTTGACGGTGGAAGAAGTGCTGTCCGTACGCCATTGGAACGAGCATCTCTTCAGCTTCAAGATCACGCGACCGGCTTCGTTTCGCTTCCGCTCGGGCGAGTTCGTCATGATCGGCCTGCCTGGCGACAACGGGAAGCCGATCCTTCGCGCCTATTCCATCGCTAGCCCCTCCTGGGCCGAGGAGCTCGAGTTCCTTTCCATCAAGGTTCCGGATGGCCCGCTGACATCCAAGCTTCAGCTGATCCAGCCCGGCGACCACATCTACCTCGGCCGCAAGCCCACCGGGACGCTGGTGACCGATGCGCTCCTGCCCGGCAAGCGGTTGTTCCTGTTCGGATCGGGCACCGGCCTTGCGCCGTTCCTCTCCCTCATCCGTGACCCTGACGTTTACGAGTACTTCGAGCAGGTCGTGGTGGTCCACTCAGTGCGCACTGTGGCGGATCTTGCCTTCCGCGAAGAACTGGAAAGCCAACTGGCGGGTGATCCGCTGGTGGAGGATCAGGCCCTGCTGCAGCTTACCTACGTGCCTACGGTGACGCGCGAGCCGTTCCACACGACGGGGCGCATTAATACGCTGATCGAGAACGGCCGCCTGTTCCAGGGCCTCAAAGGCGAAGCACGGCTTGATCCCGCGACCGATCGCGTGATGCTGTGCGGCTCGATGGCGATGAACAAGGACATCGCCGCAATGCTGGAAGGCATGGGCTTTACCGAAGGCTCGAACAACAAGCCCGCCGATTTCGTCATTGAGCGCGCTTTCGTCGGTTGAGACGAACACAAGCCGCCTGAAGACGGCCTGCCCCTGCCGGGCGGGCCGTTTTTTTTGTGCAAGCTGCCGGACGGCTAGGGATCGAAAAGCGGCCAGCACCATCTACCTTCATCTGTCGAGTGATGCGGGAACGCCGTGCGCATCCGCGTGTTAGCGGATGCAGCAACAGGAGGTTCGCACGTGTCGCACGGTTCCGCCGACTTTTCCTTTTCCCGTCCTGATCGGATGATCAACGAGCTTGGCGCGGAGTACACCGGAGAAGGCACGCATTTCGGCGTGTTTTCTGAAAACGCCGAAGCCATTGAACTATGTCTATTCTCCGAGGATGGGGAGGAGGAGACGGCGCGCCTCGAACTGCCCTCCCGCGAAGGGTCGATCTTCTCAGGCTACCTGCCCGGAGTGAGGCCGGGCCAGCTTTACGGTTTCCGGGCGCACGGGCCCTATGATCCGGCGAACGGACACCGCTTCAACCCGAACAAGCTGCTGCTCGACCCCTATGCGCGCGAGGTGTCCGGTTCACTCCACTGGGATGATGCGCTGTGGGGCTATGACCTTCTGACCGGTGACGACACCACGTTCGACACTCGCGATTCAGCCGCGTTCATGGTGAAGGGGGTCGTCCAGGACCCGGACTTCGACTGGGAGGGTGACAAGGCGCTGGCCCGCCCGTGGACAGAGACGATCATCTACGAGGCTCATGTGCGCGGCCTCACGATGCTGCACCCGGACGTTCCCGAAGCTCTGCGCGGAACGTACGAAGGGATGGCCAGCGAACCCATTCTCGATCACCTCAAGAAGCTGGGCGTCAGCGCGATAGAGCTGCTGCCTTCCCAATTCTTCCTTGATGACAGGATGCTGCTCGACAAGGGACTGTCGAACTACTGGGGTTATCAGACGCTCGGCTTCTTCGCGCCGGAACCGCGCTTCCTGCGCAACGGCGATCTGGCGCCCCGCGCCATCCGTCAGTTCAAGGATATGGTGAAGCGGTTCCACAAGGCCGGGATCGAAGTCATCATGGACGTGGTCTACAACCACACCGCCGAAGGATCCGAAAAAGGCCCGACCCTCAGCTTCCGAGGGCTGGACAATGCCAGCTACTACATGCTCAGCCCGGAAAACCCGCGGTTCAGCTTCGACAACACGGGCACGGGCAACACCCTTTCGGTCGCGCACCCGATGGTCATGCGGATGGTGCTCGACAGCCTGCGCTACTGGGTGCAGGTCATGCACGTGGATGGCTTCCGCTTCGATCTGGCATCGACACTGGGACGTGAAGGCCACGGTTTCGACCGCGAGGGCGGCTTCTTCGATGCCATTCGCCAAGACCCTATCCTTTCCGGCGTAAAGCTGATCGCGGAACCATGGGACATCGGCATGGGCGGTTACCAGGTCGGCGGCTTCCCACACCCGTTTCGGGAGTGGAACGACAAGTTCAGGGACGATGTCCGGGCCTTCTGGCGCGGTGACGAGGGGCTGGTGGGAGACATCGCCCAGCGAGTCATCGGGTCGCCCGTCCAGTTCAACCATTCCGATAGAGCTGCCACCAGCTCGATCAACTTCCTGGCGGCGCACGACGGCTTCACGCTGATGGACACAGTGTCCTTCAACGATCGCCACAATGAGGCGAATGGCGAGGAAGGCGCGGATGGTCACGACAACAACATTTCGGACAACATGGGCTGCGAAGGGCCGTCCGAGGACGAAGGCCTCAATGCGGCTCGCGCGCGGCGCCGGCGGGCCATGGTCGCAACGCTGATGATCAGCCAGGGCGTTCCCATGCTGTTGTCGGGCGACGAGATCGGCAACAGCCAGCAGGGCAACAACAACGTCTACTGCCAGGACAACGCCACGGCGTGGATCGACTGGGAAGCGGCGGACGGGGCGTTCCTGGATTTCTGCAGCCGCATGATCGAATTGCGCCACCAGTTCCCCGTGCTGGCGCAGGAGAACTTCCTTCTCGGCAAGACCGGCGACAACGAGCGTGTGGAAGTGGCATGGTTCCAGCCGGACGGGCGCGAAATGGACGAGGAGCTGTGGAGCCAGGCCGGCCTGCGTGTGCTGGGCGTGCTGGTCGACTATTCCACGCGCGAAGTGTTCCTGGATGGCGGCCGTCCGCTCTTTGCAGTGCTCAACGCGGGTGACGGGCTGAACTTTGCCCTGCCGGAAGGCAGCTGGGTCCGAATGCTCGACACCGCGAGAGACGATCCTTTCGCGGAAGAGCCGATCGGCGAGGGGGTGGCCGCCATCTCTCCGGCAAGCGTCTGCCTGTTTCGCCCTTCCTGATGGCCCGGCAGACCTGGGGCGCTCGCCCGCTCGACGACACGCGCTGGTCCTTCGCTCTGTGGGCGCCGGATGCCAGCAGCGTTGAACTGGAACTTGCCGGCAAAGCCCTGTCCGCGGCACCGGACGGCGACGGAGGGTGGCGCGTGGAGGCCGCCGCCGCGGCGGACCTGCCGTACCGCTGGATGATCGACGGCACGGCCTATCCCGACCCCGCAGCGCGCGCGCAGATGAGCGACGTCCACGGCCCGTCCCGTCTGGTCGATCCGCGAGCCTTCACATGGAGCTGCGAGTGGCCGGGGCGCCCCTGGCACGAGGCGGTGATCTACGAATTGCATGTGGGCACGTTTACGCCGGAAGGCACGTTCCGGGCCATGATCGACCAACTGCCTCGCCTTGCCGAGCTCGGCGTTACCGTCATCGAGCTGATGCCCGTCGCCCAGTTCGAAGGCGCGCGGGGCTGGGGTTATGACGGCGTACTGCCTTACGCTCCGCACCCGGCCTATGGCACGCCCGACGATCTGCGTGCGCTTGTCGATGCCGCCCACGGCCTCGGCCTCAGCGTACTGCTCGACGTGGTCTATAATCACTTCGGGCCTTCCGGGAATTACCTCGGCGCGTGGTGCCCGTCCTTCTTCCACCCCGAGCGGGCCTCACCCTGGGGGCAGGGCATTGCGTTCGAGACGCCGGCCGTGCGTGAGTTCTTCATCGAAAACGCCCTGCACTGGCTGGACGAGTATCGCTTTGACGGACTTCGCCTTGATGCCGTTCACGCGATTGAGGATCACTCAAGCCTTCATTTTCTGGACGAACTGGGTCAGCGGATACGCGCGCGGGGTTACGAGCGGCCGATTCAACTGGTGACAGAGGACGAGCGCAATCTTGCCCGTTACTTCGCGCCGGATGCGCCTTATGACGGCACCTGGAACGATGACTGGCATCACGCGGCGCACTGCCTGCTCACCGGCGAGGACGAGAGCTACTATGCTCCGTTTGCAGTGGATCCCGTCGGCGATCTTGCGACGGCACTTGCCGATGGGTACGTCGAGCAGGGGCAGGTTCGCAAGAACGGCGATGCTGAAGGCCGTGGTGAGCCTTCGGGTACCCTCCCGCGCACCGCCTTCGTGAACTTCCTCAGCAATCACGACCAGGTCGGGAACCGCGCGCGGGGCGAACGGCTGCACCACTTGACAGACGATGCGCACGCGTATCGCGTCGTGACCGCCCTCACCCTCCTTGCCCCCTTCCCGCCCATGCTGTTCATGGGAGAGGAGTTCCTCACCGAAGCTCCCTTCCAGTTCTTCGTCGATTTCGGGGGCGATCTGGCCGAGGCTGTCCGCAAGGGCCGCGCACAAGAGTTCGCAAGATTCAGCAGCTTCGGGGGAGAGGTTCCGGATCCTGTTTCCCGATCCACCTTCGAGGCCTCGAAGATCGGGAGTCCCAGCCGCTCGGAGCAGCAGGAACACCAAAACTTCATCCGTAAGCTTCTGGAGCTGCGGCGAAAGCATGTCATTCCGCTGCTGGGCAAAGACCCGCATCCGGTCTCCAAGGTGCGGCGAAGTGAGTCTGACATATCCGCCCGCTGGGATTTCGGCGGCGGCGCGCTGCAGATCGACGTTCGCCTGGGAAGTAGCGCTGATCCCTTCCAGCCGGGTTCCGAACCCTTCCTGCTCCTCACCGATGAGGCATCTCCCTTCGCCTTCTCGGCGAGCGTCACCCCGGAATGATAGCAATGCCGTTTCCCACTCCCGTCGCCACCTACCGTCTCCAGCTGCGCAACGGCGTCGATCTTGATCGCGCGATCGGCCTTCTCCCGTGGCTCCGCCATCTGGGTGTGAGCCACCTGTACCTTTCTCCGCCCTTTCAAGCGGCCCAGGGATCGACTCACGGCTACGATGTGATCGATCCGACCCGGATCGATCCTGTCCTGGGAGGTGATGACGCCTTCCTCCGCCTGGCCAACGCGGCCAGGGACGTGGATCTTGGCATCATCGTCGATATCGTACCGAACCACATGGCCTTCGTCCCGGACAACCCCTGGCTTGCCGACGTCCTGCGGAACGGCCGAGACAGCGAACATGCCAGGATTTTCGACATAGACTGGGACCGCGGGCGCCTGCATTTTCCCGTGCTGGACGGAACCCCCGCAGACCTGCTCGCGAACGGCGATATCGGCATGGAAGGCCCGTCCGACGATCCCCGCCTGAGGATCTACGACCGTTTTTATCCCCTCCGCCTGAGCCCTCTATCCGAAAAGCTTGCCAGGGACCCTGCCTTGCTGGACGACGCGACGATGGCCCGCCTGCTGGACGAACAGCACTGGTCGGTCGGCCACTGGCGCGCGAGTGCTGCGGACATCATCCACCGGCGGTTCTTCAACATCACCGAATTGATCGGCGTGCGCCAGGAGGACCCCGACGTCTTCGCGTTGACGCACCGCTGGATTATAGACCAGGTCGGCGCGGGTCGCATTCAGGGTCTGCGCGTGGATCACATCGACGGCCTGGCTCGCCCCGGAGCCTATCTGCACCACCTGCGTCAGGCGGTGGGCGACACCCCGATCTGGATTGAGAAGATCGTAAAGGCAGGCGAGGATCTTCCGGCCTGGCCGATCGAAGGCATGAGCGGCTACGAGTTCATGACTCCCGTCACCCGCCTTCTCACCCATAGCGAGGGCCTCGATACCATTCGCGAAGCATCCGACGGTGCCGTTCCGGCCGACTATGCGCAGGAAGTGCGCAAGGTCCGCCGGGAGTTGCTGGACGATGTCTTTCTTCCCGAGCGGCGCCGCGTCGTTACAGCAGCCATGGCCGCCCTGGCCGCTGCGGACGATCTTCGGGCTGACCTCGACGAGGCGATAGCTACGCTAGCCTCACTGTGGCCGGTCTATCGCTCATACGCGGCCGATCTCGTGCCATTGTCCAAACTGATCACCGATGCCGTGGCCACACCGGAGGCGGCGCACTGCAAGGCGCTGCTTGACCTGTTGCGGGCACCGGACGATCCCCTCGCCCGCGCCTTCGCCGCCCGCTTCGAGCAGCTAACGGGCGCGCTCACTGCGAAATCGGAGGAGGACACCGTCTTTTTCCGCAGCGTAGCCTATCTGCCGCTGTGCGAAGTCGGATCGGAACCGGACCTTGGCAGCCTCGACGCGGAGGCGTTCGCCACGCAGATGAGGGAACGCGCGGACCGAACTCCCCTCGCGCTGAACGCTCTCTCCACTCACGACACCAAACGTTCCGCTGATGCGCGGGCCGTGCTCGTGGCGCTCAGTCACTTTCCTGCCCTCGCGCGCCGCCTCTACGACAAAGCGCGGCGGCAGGCCCGCGAGGCGAACCTTCCCGAGGGCTGGGGTCTCTACGCCCTGCAAACGGCGCTCATGCTGGCCGGCGAATCCGAAGCGCACGAGCGCATCGCCGACCATATCGCCAAAGCCATGCGAGAGGCCAAGGATCTCTCCCGTCATGAACTGCCCGATGGGGCTGCGGAGGATGCGGTGATCCAGCTCTGCCGCAACCTCCATCACGAATACGCTGCAGGTGGCCTCCTCCACCCAGCGGAGCGGGACGCGCTGAGGGCGGCGATAGAAACGCTCGTGCTCGCCCAGGCTGCGCTGCAGCTTACCGCCCCCGGCATTCCGGATATTTATCAGGGAACGGAAGGGGTCGCGATTGGACTGACGGATCCTGACAACCGGCGCGCGGTCGACTGGGCTGCTCTGGAAACTGGCAACGCCACGACCCTTGCGTCTCGCAAAACAGAACTGACCCGCGCGTTGCTGGCGCGGCGGCGCTCGCAGCCGGATCTGTTCGCCCGAGGCTCCTACACCCTACGGACGGAAGACGACGCATGGGTCGTGGAGCGCCGCCTGGAGGAGGAAAGCTTCACCCTGCGGATCCCCTGCCCCTCGTCACAGCACGGCTCCTCGACCCGCAAGTCGTAAATTTCATTGCGATAACGCAGTATTTGCTCAAGGCTTCTGGCGGCCCTTTTTACTGGAGAATGCCTTGACCGGCTCCTTGTCGCGCCGCATCGTTGTGCTCTGCGCGACGATATGCCTCTTCCTCGCCATCCTGGCGGGACTGCTTCTTGAAGGTGCCGCCCAAACGCGGAGCAGCCTTGAGTGGGTGACGCATTCCACGCAGGTGATGCGCACTGCCAACCAGGCGCTCCTGCATCTCCAGCAGGCCGAATCCGGGGAGCGCGGATTCCTCCTGACCCGCCAGCCTGACTTCGGTGAGACCGTCCAGGACGAGGTGGCCGCCTCCCGCAAGGCGGCCGCCGAACTTGTGGCACTGACCAGCGACAATCCGGCCCAAAGCCTGCGCGCCAAGCAGATCCGCCTCCTGATCCATCAACGCGCCACCTTGCTTGAAGAGATAGCCCAGCAGGCGTCGAACGGCGATTTCACGACAGCGCTGAACGCGGTCGCCTCGAGGCGTGGTCGAAATCTCATGCAGCTCGTCAACGGGCGGGTGGGTGATCTCCTCGCAGCCGAGCGGCACCTGTCCACATCCCGTACGGCAGCCGTGAAACGCCGACTCGACTTCATTACCTGGGTCGTGCTGATCGGCGTGCCGCTCGGCATTGCGGCGGTGACGTTGCTTGCCGCCCTGCTCGTGCGCCGCATACGCCGTCCCATGGAAGCCATGATGACGGTCATGAGCCAGCTCGCCGCCGGGGATCGATCGGCACGCATCCAGACGGCCATGGAGTCCAGCGAGTTCGAACGCCTCGCACGCGAGTACAACGCCATGGCCGATCAGCTGCAGGCGGCCGTTGCGCATCAGGAGGAGAGCCAGGACCGCCTTCACGCCGCCAACGCGGAACTGAGCCGCAACACTGAAATCCTGCAGGAACGCGGCGAAGTCATCGAGCTGCTGGGCGGCATGGCACACCGTATGCAGGCGGCGCGCACGGATGAGGAACTCGCCGCCATCATCCGCGTTTTCGTGCCTCGGGTGCTGCCGGATCTTCCGGGGGCGCTCTACACCCACAACAATTCGCGTAACCTGCTGGCGCCTCTGGCGTGCTGGGGCGGTCTGGAGGTTCCCGCGGCCGGCTTTGCGCCGGAGCAGTGCTGGGCTCTGCGGCGCGGGCGCAGCCATCACGTGGCCGGTCCGCAGTCGGACGTCGTCTGCGCCCATGTCGACCGGCAGGTCGATTGCTACCATTGCGAACCCCTGCTCGCCGGCGGCGAAGTCATCGGCGTCCTGTATCTCGCCGGAGAGGTGGAAGCCGAGACGCGCTTCCGACTGACGGTTCTTGCGGAGAACATCGCATCCGCGCTCGTCAACCACCGCCTGCAGCGGGGCCTTCGCGAACAGACGATCCGCGATCCGCTCACCGGCCTTTTCAATCGCCGCTACATGGAAGAAGCGCTGCCGCTGGAGATCGCCCGCGCTTCCCGTTCGGGCGATCCGGTGAGCCTCGTGATGTGCGACGTGGATCACTTCAAGCGCTTCAATGACGAGTTCGGCCACGACGCTGGGGATGCGGTGCTGCAAGCGGCGGCGGCGGAGATGCGCAAGCGTTTCCGCGAAGGGGATGTCGTATGCCGTTTCGGCGGCGAGGAGTTTACGATCATCGCGCCGGGAACCTCGGCCACAGCGCTGTCAGGTCGCGTCGATGTAGTGCGCGAGGCGATCAGTCAACAGGTGGTGCAGGAGGGCGGCCGCACCCTCGGCTCGATGACCATGTCCTTCGGCATCGCGACCTGGGAAGAAGGCATGGAGCGCGACGGATCAACGCTCATAAAGGCCGCGGATGCGGCGCTTTACCGCGCGAAGCGGGAAGGCCGCAACCGCGTGGTCGTGGACGAGCGCTCGGCCGCCATCATCGACGGCGGAGGAGGTGCGAAGGCCGGGTAGGCCGACCTTCCGCCTACGCCCGCAGTCTCGCGGCGTGCCATCCCACGTGCTCGGCCATGAAGGTGGAGATGAAGTAGTAGGAATGGTCGTAGCCTTCCTGCATCCGCACGGTTGCCGGCTGGCCCGCCTTCTCACACGCATCGACCAGAAGGTGCGTCTTCAGCTGTTCCTCAAGGAACCCGTCAGCCGTCCCCTGGTCCACGAGGATATCGGGCACGCGGCAGCCGTCCTCGATGAGGGCACATGCGTCGTACTGGCGCCACCCAGCGCGATCCTCGCCGAGGTAACGGGTCAGCGCCTTGACACCCCATGCGCATTCCAGCGGGGAGACGATAGGAGAGAACGCGCTGACCGACCGGAAGCGGTCGGCGTTGCGCAGCGCCAGCGTGAGAGCGCCGTGACCGCCCATCGAATGCCCGGTTATGCCCTGCCGCGCCATGTCGGCCGGAAAGTGGTGCGCCACCACTTCCGGCAGTTCGCGTTCGATATAGGAGCGCATGCGGTAATGCTGCGCCCAGGGCTCCTGCGTTGCGTCGACGTAAAAGCCGGCGCCTTTTCCGAAGTCGTAGGCCTCATCATCAGGAACATCGTCCCCGCGCGGCGAGGTGTCCGGGGCAACGAAGATGATGCCATATCGTGCGCAAGCCTCCCGGAACTCCCCCTTCTCGGTCACATTCGCATGGGTGCAGGTAAGGCCTGAAAGATACCACAGGACCGGCAGCCGCACGCCTTCCTTATGATCGGGCACGAAGACGGAAAACGTCATGGGCGTTCCGGTCTCCAGGCTGGCATGGCGGTATACGCCCTGTTTGCCGCCATGGCTCCGGTTGGTTGAGACAGTCTCCAGTTCCATGATCACACCTGCGCCGTGTGCCACAGGCAGATCTTGTTGCCCGTGGCATCGCGCAGGTAAGCGCCATAGGCACCCGGGAACATCTCCCTCGGTCCCGGCTCACCCTCGCATGTGCCGCCGTTGGCAAGCCCTGCGGAATGTGCGGCAGTCACCGCCTCGGGAGTGGCGGCCGCAAAGCCGATAGTGCCGCCGTTGGCGAAGCTGGCGGCATTCCCGTCCCGGGGGATCACTGCCGCGAAGAAACCCGTGCCGTTGCTGTAGCCGACGCCGCGCCCTTCGTTGAGCAGGGTGCCCTCCCCGTATCCGAGAGCACCCAGGACCGCGTCATAGAAGCCCTTGGCAGCCTGAACGTCGTCTGTGCCGATCATGATGTGCGTGAACATCCCTTTGCCCCTCAGTAGACCACGACGGAGCGGATGGATTCACCCGAATGCATGAGGTCGAAGCCCTTGTTGATCTCTTCAAGCGTCAGGACATGAGTGATCATGGGATCGATCTCGATCTTGCCGTTCATGTACCAGTCGACGATCTTGGGCACGTCGGTCCGGCCCTTGGCTCCGCCAAACGCCGTGCCGCGCCAATTCCGCCCGGTGACGAGCTGGAAGGGACGGGTCGAGATTTCCTTGCCCGCCTCGGCCACGCCGATGACGATCGAGGTACCCCAGCCGCGATGGCAGGCTTCGAGCGCAGTGCGCATGACTTCCGTGTTGCCGGTGCAGTCGAAAGTGTAGTCCGCCCCCCCGTCAGTCAGCGCCAGGACCTCGGCTATGATCTGGTCACGGCTTTTGCCCTTCGCATCGATGAAGGCATTCATGCCGAAACGGCGCCCCCATTCCTCCCGATCCGGATTGAGGTCAACGCCCACGATCAGACCGGCGCCTGCAAGCCTGGCGCCCTGGATCACGTTAAGGCCAATGCCGCCAAGGCCGAAGACGACCACGTTGTCACCGACCTCGACCTTGGCGGTATTCACCACCGCACCCACCCCGGTTGTCACGCCGCACCCGACATAACAGCTGGTCTTGAACGGAGCATCCGTCCGGATCTTGGCGACGGCGATCTCCGGGAGCACGGTGAAGTTCGAAAACGTCGAGCACCCCATGTAATGGAAGATCGGCTGCCCTTTGTAGCTGAAGCGCGTGGTGCCGTCCGGCATCAGGCCCTGTCCCTGCGTGGCGCGAATGGCGGTGCAAAGGTTCGTCTTGCCGGAGAGGCAGGATTTGCACTGCCGGCATTCCGGCGTGTAAAGCGGTATCACGTGATCGTCGGGCTGCACGCTCGTCACCCCCGGTCCGACCTCCCGCACAATGCCGGCGCCCTCATGGCCCAGAATGGAAGGGAAGATTCCCTCGCTGTCGAAACCATCAAGCGTGTAGGCATCGGTATGGCAGATGCCCGTCGCCATGATTTCCACCAGCACTTCGCCTTCCTTCGGCCCCTCGAGATCGACTTCCACGATTTCAAGCGGCTTTTTCGCTTCGAAGGCTACGGCGGCGCGGGTCTTCATACGGTATCTCCTTGTCTGGAGCCGTTCTAGCGACCTGCCATCGCATCGTTAATAGGGTTCCTCGAAAAAGCGCGGCCTTGTGCAGAGCGCGAATTCAGGCGGCGGGCATCGGCCTGGCCGACACCCCCTCCCCGACTCCTTGCGGCGCGGACAATCGCACCATGCGCCGCCAGGCGTCAGCGGCTGCCGAAGGCGTAGCGCACGTTGATGCCAAACTCGCGAGGAGCGGTCGTCGTCACGCCTGTGTAAGTGCTGTTGAACGTCGTGGCTGCACCGCCCGCCTGAATGTTGCGATAAGACGTGAACAGCGGATCGGTCCGGGTCAGCGTCTTGGTGGTGTTCAGGATGTTTTTGGCGAACAGCGACACCTCCCAGGCACCCTTCGGGTCGCGGATGCCGGTGTAGAGATTGAGCAGTCCGTAGGAGCCGACGTCATCGAACACGTTGACCGGATCGGATTGCGATCGGCCAAAGACGTTCAGCAGGCCGCGTAGATACCCGTCCATGTTGTCGTTCAGGGCGAAGGTATATTCGCTCGTAAGGGTCGCGCTGAACGGTGCCTGGAAGCCGGAACGCTGATTCACGCGGCACGCGGAAAGATTGTCATCGCCGACTACCGCTCGCAGGTCGTCCAGCGAAGGTGCCGCGGTCACCG
Organism: Novosphingobium sp. HII-3; assembly: GCF_002916655.1. GTDB lineage: Bacteria > Pseudomonadota > Alphaproteobacteria > Sphingomonadales > Sphingomonadaceae > Novosphingobium > Novosphingobium panipatense. The sequence continues at coordinate 36,098 of NZ_PPSM01000018.1, read as the reverse complement.
CATCCGGCACGCCATCCCCGTTCAAGTCATTGCACGGCACCAAGCCACCCTTGATCTTGCCGACCGAGTAGCTGGCGATCAGGCCGACATTCCAGCCGTCCATCACGTCGAACCCGATATCGCCTTCGATGCCGTTCACCTCCACGGGGACGGCGCCGACGAAGTTGAACTGCGTCACGACCGGGTTCGCCACATTGGTATAGTCGATGTAGTAAACTCCACGTCCGCCGGTACGGTAGGGATAGTTCTTGAACGTCTGGTGATAGGCGGTTGCATTGAGCCGCAAGCGACCACCCATCAGCGTACTTTTGAAACCCAGTTCGTACGACTTGGACGTTTCGGCGGGTAGGTTGACGAAGCTCTCTTCAAGTTCCGACGGTCGCTGGCTGAAGTCCCCGACCACGTTGATCCCGGGGCGCCAGGAACTTCCCGTGCTTGCATAGACCATGAAGTCGGGCGAGAAATTGTGCTTGATTGACGCTGAGTAGATCCACTTCTTCGCGTCCTGGCCGACGGTCTTCACCAGTGCGTCGTTGATGATCAGCCCGTTCTCCGATTTATAGGAAATGTGCCGGAGACCACCGGAGATCTCGGTGCCCTGTCCGAGATGAGCCGTGATGTTTCCAAAGAACGACTGCTCGTGGCTTTCGGAGGTGCGCTCAATGGCGGTGTCGATCGTGGCGTAGACGATGCCCGTGGATGCTCCCGGTGCAGTGGGGAAGCCTAGAATGGTGGGTCGGGTCAGAACGGTCGGATTGTCGTTCCTGTAGTCGAAGTAGCCGACGACATAATCGAAGATGTCGGCAATCCGTGCATCGTTCTGCAGGCGGATCTCGTGCGAAGTCGCTTTCGGTGTCGAATAGGTGTCCTGATTGATCGCGCCGGGAAAGAAATTCGCCTCGTCCTGCACTTCCACACCCCGGATCTTCTGAGTGTAGTGCTGTCCTTGATAAATCAGGACCTGCCCCATCCCGGACGCTTCCGCACGCCAGTTGTAGATGTCGTACACCTGGTGAATCGGACGCGGCGCTTCCATGATCGACCGTCGATCGGAGCTGTCGATATAGATCGGGCTCGCGGGGGCGTCCGGATTGACTTCGCTGAAGGAGGCAACCTGGTCATACAGATACGCCCGGCGGTCGAGCTTCTGGTACATGCCCTCCAATCTCAGCCATTCCAGAGGCTGGACAAGCGCGGAGATGCGGCCACTCTTGGTGCGGGAGAACGGATCGCGCGATGGCGTGATCGGACGGACGCGGTCCGCTTCGTTTTCATCCCAGACGCCGGCGACGCGGATCGCAGCGATGCCTTCGATCACGGGTACGTTGACGCCGCCCTTGAAGTTCAACGTGCCGATATCGTTGGCCGTCATGTCGGCAAAGCCACCGAAGGTATACAGGTCAGGCTTCTTCGCGCCGATCGTGATCGAGCCGGACGGCGCCGCGCGGCCGCGCAAGGTGCCCTGGGGGCCGCGCTGCACCTCGATCTGCCCGATGTCGTAGATCTGCTGGAGGACGACGCCGGCCGTGATCGGAGCATCGTTGAAGTAGAATTCCACCGTGGGGTTCGTGCCGCTGGCCGACACGTCGAAGTTCACGCCGCGAAGGCGGCCGCCCCCGCCGACGCCGTTCGCCTCGGTGGTGAGTTGAAGGCCGGGCACAACCGTCGAGACTTCCCTGAAGTCACGCAGGTTCAGCTTGGCGAGATCGTCAGCCGTAACCGTGTCGATGACGGCAGGAACATCCTGCACAGCCTCGTCTCGGCGTCGTGCCTGGACGATGATGACGTTACCCGGCGCGGCTTCATCGACGGCCGCGTCCGTGCTCTGCGCAAAGGCCGGAGTGGAAAGGCCCGCCAGGCTGGCGGAGCACAGGAGCACAGACGAAAGCAGCCTCATCACATCATCCTCGTTATTGGTCTTATCCCTCTGGCTGTTCGCCGCGATCCCTTGAGATCTCCGGAGGCAACCAGCAGCCACCCCGGCCGAGCCCGGGCAACTGTGTGATCAATCCTGCGAGAGGATCGGTCGGTCCAATCAGGCTTTCTGCAGTCCCTGGCTGGTCCTGCCAGCATACGTAGAGGTCTGCAGCGAATGAAGCGGCTGGAATGAACATCTTCCCTGCGATCATAGGATGTTCGATCTTCGCCCACGCGATGTATGGCGCACATCGACGAAGCTCCGACTTCTTCGTAATGTCATGGAAGTCATCGATATTTCAGAGGCTTACGTGTGGGGCTCCTGGGCGGGGAAAGCGCGAAGAAATTGGTAATGCCAGTCCTTCTTCGAGGGCACAGCGGTGGACAGGTCGGCTACTGGTCTGATGAGCGATCTGCGATTCGAGCATCCCGATCATCGAATTGGGTGGAGTGTCATGAATGACAAAGCGCAGGCCCGGTCCTGATAGGGGATTCTCGGGATTCCATTTCTGTGCTCTATTTCGACCTGCTATGTTCCATCATGCCCTCACCCAGCCGAATGGCGGCCAGATCAGCGAGATGGCGGCCCTGCTTGATCATGTGGCGCAGGCCAGCACCCGGCCGCGCTATGCATTCATGGTCCTGAACCTGATCGCCGAAGTTGCACGCCCCGATGGCAGTGCCGGCCCCTTCGTGTTTCGCGAGGGATCTTCCACTCTCCTGCGAGATTGGCTGTGCGATGCCTTGGCCCCCATGGGCGCGCGCGATCCGAAACGGTTGATGCTGGTCGAAAAGGTCCGGACCGAACTGCAGGCCACCGGATCGGCGCCTGAAGATCCTGCCGTAGAAGAAGCGGCGCTGGCGGCTGCAATGCATGAACGGATTCGAAAGTCCGGCAAGACCAACCTCAGCCGGGCCGTCTCCGAACTCGTCCGGGCCGGACTGATCCGTCGCCACTATCAGGGTTTTCGGGTGGATCACCACAACCGCGGCGCAGGTCGGCACGCCGTCTACACTCTCCTTGGACGTGCCCGTTGTCTGATGGGCCGGTCAGGCCCCTGCCCTCCCCCTTCTGAAACCAGGATCGACCCGAAGCCCCGCCAGGGCGAGTTGCGCTTCAACTGAGGCGGGAACATTGTTCAGGGGCTTCCTGAGAACTTCGCTGCCCTCCGGGGCGAACGGCACCGAGATCATCGGTCACTCCTCGTCGGAATTGCTCCGCCGTTTGGCGTAGCTGATCACGAAGGACTCCCAGACACGCAGCCATTCGGTTTCCGTGCGTCGCTTGGCGATACCCGGAAAGCCTGCGCGGAAGGCATCCGCCATCTGATCGACCGACCACGGATGCCCCTTCTCCAGCCCGACGCGCCTGAACGCCCCTTCCCGCTCGCCGAAGCTCAGACTTCCGCTTGGAAACGCCAGCAAGACCGGCTTCGTATCAGGGGCCGCAACGGTCGCCGTGTCGGGCACCGATGATCTCGGTGCCTTTTCCGCAGCCGACGCCCCCAGTAGTCGCAGGTGAGCGCCTACGAGCTTGCGTTCGAGCGGCGCGGGCGAAGGATGCAATACGACCTTTCGACCAGATAGATCGACATTGGCGTTGGGGTAGACCGCCGAAACCAATTGCATGGTCTCCCGTACGGTCTGACGAAACCGTTTGCTGTCCGCATCGTTGCCGAGGTGGCGGGCAAGCTGGTCCCACGAGATCGTCTGCCCCTTGTCACTTGCAATGCGCGGCAGACGATAGGCAAGGTAGGTATAGAGATCGAGCGCCGTCGGCGTGCCCTTAAGTTCACGGATGGCGACTTCATTGAGCGGCACGGCATGATCGATAAGGTGAGCGTAGAATCCTTCCGACATCCGGATCTCGCGGGCGAAGGCACCGTTCTTCTCAAGCGACCCGGCATATTCGTTGGAGATCTTGACGTCGCGTACGGCAAAGGCGTTGTCCTCTGCTTCGGTGCCGTCCCACCGGATCTGCCACTCACAGGCAAGCAGGCGATCGACCTGCTCCCGCATGCGATTGGCCGTCCCGCGTGGCCCATAGGAGACGGTCTGATATCCAAGGCGCCGCATCCACTCCGTGAAGTTGCGGCCGAGATAGACGTCGCGCGAACGCTTGGTGACGGCTTGGGACAGGAGGTAGATCAATGCCACGCGAGGATAGGCACCGTAAGGCACGCCCAGGCTCTTGAGGACGGGCTTGCCGTCTACATTCTGAAGAACCGGCCGCGGGTTGATCGCCAGGGCATACTTCCCGTCCTCCCGAAGGATGGGCTGCGTTTCATCTTTGGGTCGTTTAGTCGGGAGCGACATGGCACAGAGGGCGGAGTGAAGAAACGCCGGTACGGGTTCTTCATCCCGAACGCGAAGAAACGCGTCCATGGTGATCTGCGTGCCAGCAGCGCGGGCGACCGAACGCACCTGCTCCTCTCCACCGTCGAGCATGGCGAGAGCGTACTGGTGTCCAATCGGTTTGGTACTGTCCCCGTTCATGCACGCCCTGCCTTGCTCCGACTCAGGAGCGTTTCCACTGCCGTTTAGACAACAGGTTTCACGCAGGATGGCAAGTGTCTTGGCAGTTCCGGCTCGATCGGGCGGTTGAAACTTACAAATTGACCGATGATCTCGGTGCGTCCTGCAACGAAGGCAGATTCTACTCCTCAAAAGCCGATTACCGGAATCGGAATTGATTAGGGATTCTTGTAATAGGTTAGGGCTCCGAGATCATCGGTCTCAGACGCTCTGAGATCATCGGCGTTTCGCACCGCAATCATCGCTGCGCACCGAGATCATCGGTTACGCGAGGATCTGAGGTTTTGGCGGTTGCTTTCGCTCCCTCCCCGGCCCCTGCGGTCCTCAACACAGCTCAAAAGCGCACGGAGATCATCGGTCTGATCGGCGGCCCAGCATCGATCGGCGACTCGCAAGAGGGTTATAGAGCGGCAAAAGGCTCGGAGATCATCGGCATTGTTGTAAGGTCGATGGACGATCGTTGCTCGAAACTTACAACGCGGGTAGGGTGTGGTTTCAAACCTTCAAAATGGTAGATATGGCCACTCATCCCGCTAACGAAGCTCCCGCAGACGTTCACGGTGACGAACTGCTCGACGACACGCTCGGTTTGCTCCACCGCAAGGCGTTGACCATCCTCAAGCGCATTCGTGACGGGGCGCTGGATCCGGAGACGGGCCACAAGGTCGGCCCCTCCTACCCTATATCCAAAGCGGCGTCGCTGGTCGGCCGAACGGCTTCGGCCATTCGCGAAGCCGAACGGGACGGGCGGCTCCCTCCTCGCGATCGAACCGCCTCGGGGCATCGCGTGCAGTACACGCTGGAAGAACTCGATCATATGCGGGCTGTCTTTGGAACACGGCCGTGGCGAGCGCCCGGCGATGTTCCGGCCATTATTTCCGTCTCCAACTTCAAGGGCGGCGTGGGCAAGTCCACCCTGGCGCTTCACCTGGCGCAGCACTTCGCAGTCCGCGGCTACCGCGTCCTCTTTATCGACTGCGACAGCCAGGCGAGTTCGACGATGATGTTCGGTTACCGGCCGGACGTCGATCTGGGGGAGGACGACACGCTCTATGGACACTTCCATAACCCCGAGCTTCTGGGTGTCCGGTCCATCATTCGCAAGACGCACTTCTATGGTCTCGATCTCATCCCGGCCAATCTGAAGCTGTACAACCTTGAATACGAGATCGCCGGTTACCTTGCGCAGAACCAGAGCTTCGACATCATCGACCTGATCGCGCAGGCCATCGACACCGTAGTGGACGATTACGACGTCGTAGTGATGGACCCGCCACCTGCGTTGGGGATGGTGTCGATGGCGGTCTTGCAGGCGGCGAACGCCATGGTGATCCCTGCCCCGCCGAGCGTGATCGACTTCGCCTCGACCGTATCCTTCATCGACATGGCGCGCACGACCATGCGTCAGCTGGAACAGCTGGGCGGGCGTGTGAAGCCGGCTTACAACTTCATTCGGCTCGTCGGCAGCCGCGTGGATGAGAGCAAGTCGATGCATCGCGAGATCCTGTCGATGATGCGACAGGTCTTCGGAGGCTCCATGATCAGCTCCGTTCTGAAAGTCAGTGCCGAGATCGACAACGCGAGTTCCCGCATGAAGACGGTGTATGAGCTCGAGCGGCCGGTCACGTCCCATGAGGTCCACAACCGCTGCGTCCGCTTCCTGAACGACGTTTGCCATGACATTGAAATGGATGTTCTGCGCACGTGGGAAAGCCGTGCGCACAAGATCGACTGAGCCGTTGCCACGTGGCAACTGCAGCCCGGAGCAGTCCGCGCCGGGCGTTGCGGCAAAGCCGATCACCGAAATGACAGCCGTTGCCACGTGGCAACAAAAGTGGGGCGCGGAAAAGCCCGAAGGAAGATGAGTATATGGGCAAGGGTAATCGCGGCTTTGGCAGCAACCTCATGGCCGGCCTGGATGATGCGGAACTCGACTCGGCAGCGCCGTCCGAAAGCATCATGGCGAGCCGAAGCCAGACACTTGCCCGGCTCGCCTCAGGCAAGGTGGTGACGGATCGCACGGAGTGGGTCGACCCCGCTCGGTGCCGCCCGTGGCGTTTGCACAACCGTGACCTCGACCACCTCAGCGAGGAGAGCTGCCGCGATCTCATCGATGCGTTCCTGTCAGCCAAGAAGCAGCGCATCCCCGCCATCGTTCGCCGCTTGCACAATGACCCGGATCATGACTACGAGATCATCGCCGGTGTGCGCCGCTGGTGGACCGTCAAATGGCTCCGGGCTCATCACCACCCGGATTTCGAGTACCTCGTCACTATTCAGCATGTGTCCGATGAGGAAGCCTTCCGGGTTTCCGACATCGAGAACCGGTCGCGCAAGGACATCTCGGACTGGGAGCGTGCGAACGAGTACATGCGGGCGCTGGAGGAGTTCTACGACGGTTCGCAAAGCGAGATGGCGGAGCACCTCAAGATCTCTCGCTCATGGCTGAGCCGTCTGCTCGACGTAGCGCGCCTCCCGGCGGAGCTCGTGGAGGTCTTCGCCGACACGCATGACATCACGGTGCGAGTGGCGCGCGACATCAAACCTCTCTCCAACGATCCAAGAGCCCTCGCACTCATGCTTGAGGAAGGAAAATCCATTCGGACGGAGCGTGACGACCTTGGTGTCCGCCTCAGCGGACCCGAAGTCGCAAAGCGGCTTCTGCGGGCCACCATCGCCAAGACGCGAAGCGGGTCAGGCGAAGTGACGATCGCTGCTTCGAGCGGTGCACCTATGCTTCGCTATTCGCGCTCCCCACGAAATGGCCTCAACTTGCGCATTCTGCCCAAGTCTGGCGCCCCGGTTGACGAAGTGCTGTCAGCCATCCGGCAGTTGATTGAGGGATGAGGGGACGAGCTCAAAAGACCGGTAATTCCCGCCGCCCGGGCAGGCATTTGGCGATTTCTGGCCTGGAAGGCCGCGTGAGAGGCTATGCGTAGAAAATGACCCGCAGGCCGACTGCTCTGCCTCTTGGGCCTCTAAGCCCCGTTTCCGGGAAGATCTTTTTCGCAGAAGCCGTGTTTTTCGAGGCCTGAACATTTCGTCAAAGGGGGTGTCAGTCTTTCTCGTCCGGAAGAAGCCGGTCGAGGGCAGCGAGAGATGCTTCGAATTCATCCAGCGCGGCGGGTGAAAAGGCCGCTTCGGAGATGACCGCGACTGATGAACTTCGCTCCAGATGCGACCGCGCTTCGAACAGGTGAGAGCCTGCGATGCGACGCCGGTCAATCAGATGTGCTTCTTCAAGAGCGCTCGTCATGCTGCGGATGCCGAGCCGAGAGGCCGAGAGCATCGTTTCCAGCTGGCTTGAGCGGAGCGGCCCGAAGCCGGCGATCAATGCGAAGAGATCGGGTGCGCGGGACGAACTCCTGAATTGGGGAGGGCGGGGCTCTATAAATTGTGCCTGCTTGCTGGCCTCTGCAAGGAGGTCAAGCAGGGTGCTGATGGCCTCAAAAAGGTGAGTCGCCTCCGGGATCGAAGGCCGGGCATCCCCGCCATCCGGCTGTGCGCGAACAAGGCCGGGGCAGGGGAGGGCGGGAAGCCATCCTCCCGAGGAGCCAAGCCATTGTCCGACGAACAGATCCAACGCCCAAAGTGGCGGCGACAGTCCACACTCGGCGTTCAGGTCAAGCGGCCGCTTCAGATCCGGTTCCGGCTTGCGCGGAGCGAACTGGAGACTTTCCTTCATTTCCTTTTGGAGGCGCCGCAGCACGACGACCGGAGAAGGGTTTCCGAGGGAGAGTTGCGATACGAGCCGCGCGGTGAGCGCGCCCGCTTCGCGGACAACCTGGAAAGCTTCCTGATGCGCTTCGGGGCTGGCGAAATCCTGGGGTGCCAGAAACGCTTCCCTCAAGGAAAGAGCCAGCCCGGAGAGGGGCTCCCACGGGCTATGGCCAAGTTCCGTGAGGATCGCGAGGCACACGGCGCGAGGAGGGCGGCCCTTTCGCGGTACCGCGTCGGACAAGGTGGCGAGACCGGCGAACCAGGCATGAAAGCGCGTGTGGGTGAACGCATGACCTTCCTGCCGCAAAGCGATCATCAGGCAGGCTTTCAGAAGTTTACCGGCGAAAATGCTCCTTGCCGCTGACGACAGGTGCCGAAGCGATCCTTCCAACTGGCCAAGCGCGTACATGGCTCTTCCGGACCACTCCACGGCTTCCATGCCCGAGGATTCATCGAGGTAAGGCATTGGAACCGCTCACTAAAATTCATCATGTAAAGCTACAGCTAGTTAGCTATACACCATGGCAGATGCCCCTGGAAGTGGTCTTGTCTCCCCACCTGTGAGGCTGGACTCCAACCGAACTGTTGGCTCGCAACATGCCCGTCCGGCCCTTGTGCGATGTTGCATAATCAGGCCCGAGTGGGGCCGAGTGACCTTGACCCGCCGGTAGGCGCCGGGAACAAGACGGTCGGCAAGCCATTGACGGCATTGCCGACGACTTTGCACATTCGGACGTGGCCCCGCCAGAGGGAGCCTCGGTAGCCTTGCTGCCCGCCAGCACCTAGACGCAGGATCATGAGCACGCGATGAGCGTAAGCAAAAGCCCCCTCACTTCACCGGCTCCTCAGAAGTCTCCACTCCCCGACGTGACCGCACAGCTACCGGATCTGTGGCATTCGACGATGGCCTGGTTCCAGACCTATTGGCTGCAGATCATCATCTCGATCGGGATCGCGCTGCTCATTGTCACGGCTCTCTATGCGCTCCGGCGGCTCGGTGCGCGATTGTGCCGCGAGGAGCGTGGGCGCGGGGACTGGCTGACGATCCTGGGGCGGGTGGTCAACAAGACGATGAACTTCTTCATCATAATGGTCGCCGTCCGGGCGGTCGATGGGTACGCCAAGACGCCGCCGGCGCTGGACAGGGCGGTGGCGTTCTTCTTCACGCTCGCAGCCGTCATCCAGGCCGCGATCTGGGCGCGCGAATTCATACTGGGCGCTATCGAGCACAAGACCTCCGCCGAACACTTCAAGGGCGAGGCGATCATCAATGCGATGGGCCTGATCCGCCTGCTGGTAAGCGTAGCGGTCTTCGCGGTGGCGGCGATCGTCCTGCTCGACAACATCGGCGTCAACGTAACCGGACTCGTGGCCGGCCTCGGCGTTGGCGGCATCGCGATCGGCCTTGCGGCACAGGGCATTTTCGCCGACCTGTTTGCCGCGCTCGCCATCATCTTCGACCGGCCCTTCTCCAAGGGAGACCAGATCAGCTTCGACACCAGTTCGGGAACGATCGAGGCGATCGGGCTCAAGTCCACAAGGATCCGCGCGTATACGGGTGAACTGCGGATCATCGCCAACAAGGTCCTGCTCGACAAGGAAATCCTGAATGTGAGCGGGCGCGACCACATCCGCCTGCCGTTCACGATCGGCGTGGCCTACGAGACCCCGCCCGAGACGCTGGCTCGCATCCCGGACATGCTCAAGGAGATCGTCGAGGCCGAAGGGGGCAAGCCTTCGCGCGCGGGCTTCGAGAGCTTCGGTGCAAGTTCGCTGGACTTCACGCTGCTGGTCGATGTTCCAGGCAACGACTGGGCCGTCGCGCATCCCTTGCGCGACCGCCTTGTGGTGGCGATCATGACGCGCTTTGCGAAGGAGGGTATCTCGATACCCTACCCGACGCAGACGACCTATACAGCGGCCCCCGATGGAACGCTGATCATGCCCTATCCGGACAAGCTTCTGTCAGAGGCGCTGAAAGGCTGACGATCACAGGACGTTCCCCGACGATCAGGGAACGCGTTCGTCGAACCGCTGATGCGCCGCGCATGAGAATCGGCTACTCGTGCGCGGCAATGGAGCTGTCACGCCATATCTCTGCCGATGCGGGCAGACCGGAACTTGATAACGTTCTGATCGAGACGTTGGAACCGCCCAGGCCGCCGCGGCGCAAGAGGTCCTGGCGCAAGCGAATTGTGCGCGGGCTGGCGGTGCTCCTGCTCCTGCTGATAGTCCTCATCGGCTATCTGGCGGTCACCGCTACCCTTTCTAAGTCGCTGCAGCCGGTCGCGCCGCCAGAGATCACCTTGCTGGCGGCAGACGGCACTCCGATCGCGCGCAATGGTGCCGTCATCGCTGAGCCGGTCAAGATCGCGCAGTTGCCACCACACGTCGTTCATGCCTTCCTGGCGATCGAGGATCGGCGCTTCTACACGCATTGGGGTATCGATCCGCGCGGCATCGCGCGTGCGGCGCTAAGCAACCTGACCGGGGGCAGCACCCAGGGAGGGTCGACGATTACCCAGCAGCTTGCGAAATTCACCTTCCTCACCGCCGAGCGGAGCCTGACCCGCAAGGCGCGCGAGATGCTGATCGCCTTCTGGCTGGAGGCCTGGCTCACCAAGGACGAGATCCTGGAGCGGTACCTGTCGAACGCGTACTTCGGTGACAACACCTACGGCATCCGGGCGGCGTCCCTGCATTACTTCCACCGGCGGCCGGAACGGCTGACCATCGGGCAGGCGGCACTCCTCGCAGGTCTGATGAAGGCACCCTCGCGTCTGGCACCCACCAACAACCTGGACCTGTCCCGGAAGCGCATGCGGGTGGTGCTGAAGTCCATGGCAGACGCCGGCTACCTGACGCCTGCGGAGGCGCGGTCCGTTTCCGCGCCCAGGCTCGATGTCCGCAGCCGCGCGGAACTGCCGACCGGCACGTACTTCGCGGATTGGGCCCTGCCGCAGGCGCGACAGATAGAAGCGGCCGGCTATGCCGGCCCGACGTACCGCACCACGCTCGATTCCCGCCTTCAGGCTGCGGCGCATCGGGCCATCCGGCAGGCGGGTGCAGGCACACAGGTCGCGCTTGTCGCTATGCGCAGGAACGGCGAGGTCGTCGCGATGGTCGGCGGCCGGGACTATTCCAAAAGCGCTTTCAACCGCGCGACACAGGCGCGGCGGCAGCCAGGCTCCACCTTCAAGCTGTTCGTCTACCTCGCTGCGCTGAAATCCGGTATGGAGCCGCAGGATACCATTCCCAACGCCCCTATCGAGAGCGGTTCCTACAAACCACAGAATGCCGGAGGGGCATACTCCACCACCATCACTCTTGAGGACGCCTTCGCACGGTCCAGCAATGTCGCGGCGGTGCGACTGTTCAACCGGGTTGGCGACGAAGCCGTCATCGATATCGCGCGGCGGCTGGGTGTCACATCGCCGTTGCCCAAGGGTGATCCCAGTCTGGCGCTCGGCACGGCCACGATGACGCTGCTGGAGCTGACGGCCGCCTATGCGGGCGTTGCCGCCAACAGCTTCCCGGTCGTGCCCCGGGCGTTTCCGGTGCCGGAAGCAGGGTGGTTCGACTGGCTGCTCGACGGGAAGCGCTCGCTGTCCTCGCATGATCACAAGGCTATCGAAAGCATGCTGCGAGCGGCGGTCAACCGGGGCACAGGACGAGCGGCGATGCTGCAGGCGCCCAATTTCGGCAAGACCGGCACCAGCCAGGAAAATCGTGACGCGCTTTTCGTCGGCTACTCCGGCGACTTCGTCGTCGGCGTATGGGTGGGCCGCGATGACAACACGCCCCTTGCCGGAGTTTCCGGTGGCACCGTACCCGCGCGGATATGGCGTGATTTCATGCGGGTTGCTCTAGGTGAGCGGTCCGCCCCACCTCCGCGGCCTGCGGCCGATCCGCAGGGGCCAGTCCAACCCCTCGACGTGCCGGACCTCGAAGACATTCCCGTGGGAGGCGAAAGCCGCATTCGGATAGAGGATGGGCAGGCCGTGCTCAGTACCGCCATCGATGGAGTCCCGCTCGACGTTCGGCTGGACAGCGAGGGGCTACGGGTGGAACCCGCGCCCGCCCCTCCAACGGCACCGAGATCATCGGTCCCGTCGCCACCCGGCCCCTGAACGCGCTCTGCCCCGCGGCAAGCGGCCCTGACCCTCACGGGCGTGGTGTCGTTCCCGAACGACCGGCCGGTGAGCAGCCCTGAAAGGTCGCAGCCGGCCCGAGCGTGGGGTAGCGATCGAGCAGCGCGGCCGTGACGCCGTTGGTCCAGCCGAAGCCGTCTTGCAGCGGATATTCTCCGCCTCCTCCCGGCAGGCGTTCTTCAACATCGTACTTCTCGAGCATCTTGCCCGTTTCCAGGTACGTGCAGTTGACGGTGCCGATCCAGCGGGCGGCGATGTCCTGAGCGAGGGCATTGTGCCCATAGCGCCACAGTCCTTCGACCGCGACCCACTGCAAGGGTGCCCAGCCATTGGGTGCATCCCATTGCTGTCCCGTGCGAACAGTGGTGGTGCGCAGCCCTCCATCGGCCACAAGAGTGCTGCGCGTGGCCTTTGCCATCGCGCCGGCCTGGGCCGGGGTTGCCATGCCGACGAAGAGGGGGAACAGGCTCGCGCTCGAAACAACCTCGCTAGGCCGGGAGGACGGCGCGATCCAGTCGGCGAAGCGGTTCTGCTTCGTGTGCCAGAGAAAGCGCTGCACGGCGGCCTTACGGGCGGTGGCACGCTGGCCGAACTCACGGGTGCAGGGCTGGTCTCCTGCCTGACGGCACCCTTTTTCGATGCGCTTCTCCATCGCCCACATGAGGGCGTTGAGATCAACGGGTACGACGTCAGTGGCGTGAATGGTCGAAAGATCGTGAGGATCGGACAGCCAGCGGGAGCTGAAATCCCAGCCGCTCTCCGCACCGGCCCGCAGGTTGCGGAACACCTCGCCAGTTGGACGAGTAGAGGCTTTTGCCGCCGTCGCCTGATCCTCGGCAAAGGATTCGTCGCGAGGGGTATCCCTGTCGTCCCAGTAGCGATTGAGGACGCTGCCATCCGGCATTCGCACGACGCGCTTGCAGGCTTCGGCGGTCGTTGCGCAGACTTCGCCCGCCATCCAGTAGTTGTGCTCCTTGCGCAGCGCGGCCAGGCGGCGGGCACGGATGGTTCCGTCCGTCGCCTTCGACAAATCGAGCATCAACGCGAAGAAGGGCGGCTGCGAGCGGCTGAGGTAATAGGTGCGGGTGCCGTTCGGAATGTGGCCGAAGCGTTCGATCAGGCTGGAGAAGTCTTCGAGCATTCCTTCCACCAGATCGTCCCGTCCGTCTGCGACGAGCCCAAGCATGGTGAAGTACGAATCCCAATAGTAGATCTCCCGAAAACGACCGCCGGGCACGACATAGGGAGCGGGCAGAGTGATCGCCGAGCTTCCGGGCGGCACGTCCGGCGTCCTGCGCTCCAGCTGCGGCCAAAGGGCCCTGATGTGCTCGCGCAGCGGCGGCAACGGCCGATCGTTGACGCCGGGCACCACGAAGTTGTCCAGCACGAAGGCCCGCAGCGCGGCGCTACTTCCCGGAGCCGCCCGTTCGTAATCTGCCATGATGGCGTCGGGCGCCCGCTTTGGTACCGCGTCGGCGAACGTCTTTCCGTCCGCGAAAACATGCTCCTTCTGGACCGCGGCGAACAGGTCGCCGAACTGGTCGGCGGGGGAGGGCGGGGCATTGGCGCACAGCAACGCCGCGAGGACGGGTGCGCAGAGGAACATGGGAAGCTTGAGACGCTTGCGGGCCGAAGCCTCTATGTTCCCCAGGTCAGGCTTCCGAACCACGCTTGCCTCCTCGCCGTTTCGCACGAGGCAGCAACGAGTTGGACTGCGCGGGGTTTCTGCCTTCACGTCCAAGGCGTGGCAAGGGACAGATGATCTCCGAGCCGTTTTCCGCGAGGACGGGCTATTCGCCGCCCCCGAAAGACATCAGGGGCTGAATACGAGCACCAGGAACACCGCGAAAAGCGAAAGGTGCACGGCCCCTTCGAGCATGGTGGTCCGGCCTCCCGAGAACGTGATGCTGTTGAGGACCAGCGTCGCCGTCAGGAGAACCATGTTGGCCGCCGACAGGCCCAAAACGACGGGCTGATCGCTGACGAGGCCGATCAGGAGCACGGCGGGAACGGTCAGCCCAAGGGTCGAGGTGGCCGCACCAAGGCACAGGTTTATCGCGCGTGTCAGCTGGTTTGCGGCAACGGCGCGAAGGGCGGATATGCCCTCGGGCGTGAACACCATCATTGCGATGATTATGCCGCCAAGAGCCGTTGGCGCGCGAACGGCCTCGACGCCTGCATCCAGCAGCTTGGCAAGGCTCTTGGAAAGGATGACGATGGGCAGGATATTGGCGAGAAGCAGTATCACATGCCGCCCGATGCTCCTCCGTTGCCCGGCGTGGGGCAGGGGACTTGCATCCTCCACCTCGATCGCGGCCCCCAGGGGCTGGAAGAAGCCCCGGTGCCGCCCGGTCTGGAGCCAGAGGAAGAGAGTATAGAGTAGGATGGTCAGCAGCGAGAACAGGACCGACTGCGAAGGCGAGAGCGTCCCCCCGTTGCTCGAAACCGTGAAGTTCGGAAGCACCAGCGCGATCACGGCAAGAGGTATGATCACCGCAAGATAGGCGCTGGCGCCCTGAAGGTTGAAGCCTTGCTGATGGTGCCGCAGCCCTCCGATCAGAAGACCCAGGCCCACCACGCCGTTGAGCACGATCATAAGGACAGCGAACATGGTGTCACGTCCAAGTGTCGGTACCGCCTTTGCGCCCAGCATGACGGCGGAAATCAGCGTGACTTCGATGATGACGATGGAAAGGGTGAGGACGAGAGTGCCGAATGGCTCGCCCAGCATCTCGGCGAGTTCCTCTGCCTCGTGGACGACGCCGAACGCGGACCACAGGACCACTCCCAGCATCCAGGCGAAGAGCAGCCCGGCGAGGATCGGTGACATCGCGGCGGGCACTATCCGGGGCGCCACAAGGATGGCTCCGACCGTCAGCCACGCCAGGGGAAGCCGAAAAGTGGAAAGAGGCATGCCGTCAACCCTACACGAAGCGCTCGGACGTGTCGCGGGTGGAGGCGTCCTTCTCCTAGCGTGCCGTTCTGCCGGGCCGCAGGATGCCCGCAGCCCCCATGGCGTGACCGGTGCGCCGGACGGGCGGGGTCATTCCCGCCGCCACTCCCCGAGCGCCTGTTCCAGGTCCGCGATGAGATCGACCGGATCTTCCAACCCGATGGCGAGTCGCACGCCGTGTCGATCCTCCGGACACAAGGCCGAAGGAGGCCAGGGCATGACGCTGCGATGGCGGGAGGGTTCGATTGGGATGGCCAGGCTTTCGAACCCACCCCACGAGTACCCGATACCGAACAGCTTTAGTGCATCGATGAAGCGATTGCGCGCAGCGGCGTCGCCGCCCCGGAAGACGAAGCTGAAGAGGCCGCAACCCCCGGTGAAATCGCGTTTCCAGATATCATGGCCGGGCGCGCCTGGCAGCATCGGGCACAGCACCTGCGCGACTTCGGGACGAGTGCTGAGCCAGCGGGCCACAGCAAGGGCGCTCTGCGTTTCCTGTGCCAGGCGAAGGTGAAGCGTGCGCAGGCCCCGCAGTGCCAGCGCGGCATCGTCCGGAGAGACGATGTTGCCGAGCTGCTGCGCCCGTTCCCGCAGCTTCGCGTGGAGTTCCGGTCCGGCGCTGGCGCTGCCCATCATGAGGTCCGAGTGCCCGCCGACATGCTTGGTGAGAGCCATCAGCACAATATCCACCCCGCGCTGCAGGCCGGCAAAGCCAAGCGGGCTCGCCCAGGTGTTGTCGAGGACCGAAATCGCTCCCTTTTCCCGCGCGATGCGGGCGAGAGCAGGAACGTCGGCCACTTCCATCGACAGGCTTCCGGGCGCCTCGATCAAGACGGCCCGGGTCCGCTCACAGAAAGCGGCTGCATAGCCATCGAGGTCGAGCGGGTCGAAGAAGCGTGTCTCGACCCCGAAGTCGGTCAGCAGGCCAGTGCCCATGCTGCGGCTGGGATCGTAGGCATTATCGGTGATGAGCAGGACATCACCCGGCCGCAGGAGCGTGAGCATGACCCCGGTTATGGCCGCAACTCCGGAAGGATAGAGGACTGTTCCTGCGGCGCCCGGCTCAAGCGTGGTCAGGGCATCGGCCAAAGCCCATTGCGTCGGGGCGCCGCGCCGGCCGTAAAAGAACCGCCCGTCTTCGTTGACACGCGGTCCTTGAGCGAGGGCGGCGGTGTTCTCGTACAGATGCGTACTCGCCCGCCACACCGGCGGGTTCACCACCGGGCCGGTCCACTCTGCCCGGCGGCCTGCGCCCACGATGACCGTCGCCTCCTGAAGAGGCGCGGAGGCGTTTTTCGTGCTCAAGGTCGTCTCCGTCAAAGGGAAAGACTGCTCCTTAAGCGATTTAGCGCTGGTAGGAAAACTTTGGCTCGTTCAAACTCCGGCCGGTTGGGGCTGGAGCCACGAGAGCGGATAGGCACGCGCGGCCTCGACTTCGCGGACGAGGAGACCGCGATGTTCCATCGGTCCCTTGTCCAACCGGAGCGGTGCCAGCGCGTGGTCCCCCGGCAGACCTATGGTGAAGACCCGACGCACCGGCGCAACCTCGGCACTGTCGAAGACCAGACAGAGACGCAGCAGGGGCACGAACAGGGAGGCGTTGCCGCGCTGCAGGGGTCTGATCGCGCCGAGTGGCAACTGCACCTCGCCCTGGATCGTGGCGCTTTCCCCGGGTTGGAGGGGCTGGAGCGCGCCAAGCTGTTGCTGTGCCTCGACCGGAGGCGCCAGTTGTTCCTCGGCGGTCATAGAGGCGTGCGCACCAATCATGTCACCAAGGAGAGCGCCCCCGGGCGTCGGAGCCGAAGCGGTCAGCGTCACGCGGTACTGCAGGGTCGCAAAGACGAGGGAGAGCCGCAGTCCGCGCACCTCGACCGCCACTTCCACGATCTCGCCGGTCGCTGTGTTCGCCGGAGGAGAAGCGACCGGAGAGCTTCGCGGCGCAGGAGGCGTGCTGGCGACAGGAGCGGGCGCCGGCACCGGCACAGGCACAGACGCAGGGGGCGCGGCCGTTTGGGGCTCAGGCTGAGGGGCGGGGCGGGAACGCCTGCGAAGCATGAAAAACGCAAGTCCCACGATCGCCAGAGCCGCGAGGGAAACGATCCAGATCCAGGGCAGCTTACCATCCCCGGGATCGGCCGGCGCGGCTTCCACAGGTGAAACCTCCGGCGCCCCGGTCGGCGTGGCCGGCACAGGCGTCTGGACGGCCGGAGCAGGAGGTGAAATTGCTGCCGGAGAAGGGGGGGAAGCGGCCGGTGTCGGTTCGGGAGAGACTTCGGGTGCCTTTTCCTCTGCCGGGGGCGAGCCGGAAGGAGACGGCGCAGGTTGCGGGCGCCGGGTTGGCGTGGCGCTCGGCGTGGGGGTGGCGGCCGCTGTGGGACGCTGCGCGGTTGCCGAGGGGCGCAGCGCGGGCGGCGGTACGATCGTCGGGACGGGCGAGGGGACCGGCGTGCCGGTGGAACGGGGCCGCACGACGGGGTTCTGCGCATCGACCGGCCCCTGGGCACGGGGTGTGGGCGTACCGGTCGGCTCGGGAAGGCTCCAGGTTTCGCCGGATTGCGCCAATGCGCCCGCGCTCGGCACGGCAAGGAGCGCGCCAGCTATGGCCACGCAAACGGTTCTGGAAATGGTACCCCTCATGATCATCCTGGACTTCGCCGATTCCGGTGTGAATGGAGGGTTAATGCACTCTGCGGCTGCGGCAAGACGTGGGATGCATTCGTCCACCGCCGATGCTCTTGCGCTGCCTGCGCCTTGGCGGCATGGCAAAGGGATGACTGACGACTCCAAGACCACCCTTCCGCTTCACCTCGGGCATCAGAGCGGCCTTCCGGCCTCCCCCGAAGAGGCGGTGCTGGACTATGTTCCTAATCCTCGTGCGGGTACGCTTTACCTGGTGCGGTTTGCTGCACCCGAATTCACGTCACTGTGCCCGGTGACCGGACAGCCTGACTTTGCTCACTTGGTGATCGACTATGCTCCGGGCGAGACGATCGTCGAATCCAAGAGCCTGAAGCTCTTCCTGGGTTCGTTCCGCAACCATGGCGCGTTCCACGAGGACGTGACGGTCGGGATCGGGCAGCGTCTTTTCGACGAAATGAAGCCACGCTGGCTGCGTATCGGCGGCTACTGGTATCCGCGTGGAGGAATCCCCATTGACGTGTTCTGGCAGTCAGGCCCGGTGCCTGAGGGCCTCTGGGCTCCGGATCAGGGAGTAGCGGGATATCGGGGCCGGGGCTGAGATCAGTATCCGGCGGAAGCGAACTGCACCCCGTTCAGCCGGGTAAGATCGATCGTTCCATCGCCGATTGATGCCAGTTGCCGGCTGGTCAGGCACTGCGCATAGACAGTCGGAGCCTCGGCTTTGCGTGCGGCCTCGCTATCCAGCGCCTGATCCAGTACGGCGTCGCAACGGCTCATGCTCTCATAGGTCTGGACCGGAGCGTCGAGGCGCTGACAGGCCGTCCCATCGTCCGAGCAGGCGAACAGGGCGAGTGCGAAAAGGCTGGCGCTCATGTGATGTCTCCTTCCGTATTAGGAACGGCCGGGGCGCCGGAAATATCCCGAAAAGATGAGAAAACCTCACTTCGGCCAAAGTCCGGATGGTGCCGCAAATGGCCGGAACTCGCGGCCCTCCGGTGCGTTTCACGCGCCTCATGGACCAGATAAAAGCCAAGCTCATCATCCGCCAGGCCACCGTGGGGGATGCGCCCGCCATCGCGCGTCTTTCCGCGAAAGTCTACGGCAAGCCAGACGCTTTCACCCGTGCCGAGATCCGGGGCCAGGTGATAAATTTCCCGGAAGGCCAGTTCGTCGCCGAGTACGAAGGCAAGATCGTCGGTCATTGCGCGACGATGGTCGTTACCGCGGACCTGGCGTTCAAGCCGCATACCTGGGAAGAGATCAGCAACGGCGGCTACGGCCGCCCTCCGGCGCCGGACGGCGATGTCCTCTACGGCTTTGAGGTCTGCGTGGACCCCGACTACCGCCGCCTGCGCATCGGCCAGCGCCTTTACCGCAAGCGGCGGGAGGTGTGCCAGAACCTGGAGCTCAAGGGCATTGCGTTCGCAGGTCGGATGCCGGGCTACGCTCGCCGCCGGCGCCAGTTCCCAAACCCGGCCGACTACGTGCAGGCCGTGGTCGAGAAGAAGGTGCGCGATCAGGTCATCAACTTCCAGATCAACGAAGGCTATGAGCCGCGCAGTATCCTGCCGGACTACATACCGGCGGACCGTGAAAGCGGTGGCAATGCTGTTCTCATGTATTGGACGAACCCGCTGGCCCCCCAGGACACCGGCAAGGCCATCCAGGGGCTGAAGGAGCGGGTGCCTTCAAGCGTCCGTGTGGCCACGGTCCAGTTCATGATGCGCAAGATCGAGACGATTGACGAGTTCGAGGCGCAGGTGGAGTACTGGATCGATGTCGCGTCCGACTACGAGAGCGACTTCGTTGTCTTTCCCGAGTTGTTCACGCTCGAACTGCTGTCGATCGAGGAGCGCAAGCTCGAGCCCGTCGAGGCGATTGAGAAGATTGCGGAGTACACTGAGCGGTTCGTGACCTTCATGCAGCGCATGGCGGTAAGCTATAACATCAACATCGTCGGGGGTTCGCACCCGACCCGCATCGCGCTTGCATCCGGCGGCAGCGAGATCCGCAACGTAGCCTACACTTTCCTGCGCGACGGAGCGGTGCACGAAACGCAGAAGCTGCACCCGACGCCTTCCGAACGGCGCTGGTGGAACATCAAGGGTGGCTATGGGGCGAACGTCATCCCGACCGACTGTGGGCCGATCGGCGTCATGATCTGCTACGACAGCGAATTCCCCGAACTTGCGCGCCACCTCGTCAACCAGGGCGCGCTGATGCTGTTCGTACCGTTCTGCACGGACGAGCGGCGCGGATACCTGCGCGTGCGGTACTGTTCACAGGCGCGGGCGGTCGAAAACCAGTGCTACGTCGTCACGTCGGGCGTGGTAGGCAACCTGCCGAACGTCGAGAACATGGACGTGCACTATGCCGAAAGCGCGATTCTCACGCCTTCCGACTTCCCCTTCGCGCGCGACGGAGTGGCGGCCGACACGGCCGCCAACACCGAGACGATCGCGATTTCAGATCTCAGCCTCGATGCCCTGCTGACCGCGCGGCAGGCCGGCGCGGTGCAGAACCTCAAGGACCGCCGGTTCGATCTGTACCGGGTGGAGTGGGCGCAGCACTGAGCTCGGCTAGTGGCGCGACCGCGTCTTTGCCTCTATGCGCCTATCGTATCCAAAGGTACGTACAGGCATGATCAAAGACCCGCCCCCCGCCATTCCGCAAGGTGTCGCCAGCCAGCGCGTCGCCGACATTCTCGCCGAACGCATTCTCTCGGGCGACCTTGCCCCGGGCGCGCGCATCAAGCAGGACGAACTGGCCGAGGAACTCGCCACCAGCCGCATTCCCGTCCGTGATGCGCTGCGCATCCTGGAAGCGCGGGGGCTCGTCACGATGCGGGCCAATGCAGGCGCTCGCGTGACGAGCCTGACGCGGCGCGATCTCGAAGTCTCTTATGAAATCCGCGAAAGGATCGAGCCGCTGCTCCTGGCGGACAGCGTGCCGAACCTGACGGACGCGGATCTGGCGGATCTGCGCGATGTCATGGAGCGAAATGCACGCACCACCGACGTGGACGAAGCAATCGCCCTGGGGCGCCAATTCCACTGGATCACCTATCGGCGACACTCGGTCCCCCTGCTGGCGCAGATCGTAGAGCGGGTCTGGGATACGACGCAGAGCTACCGGCGCGCGTACATGAAGCTGGCGATGGCGGCACCGCATTCCGAGGCCGGGCGGACGCACGACGTGGAGCACCAGCTCCTCTACGAAGCCGTCGCGAAGGGAGAGGTGGAGACGGCGCAGGCCGCGCTTGTCATGCATATTCGCCGTACGCGCTCTGGCTTGCTGCGGTATGGCCACCTTCTCAGCGACGGGGCGATGCCGATACCGCTCACGTGATTGGATACATGCGGAGTTGCGCGGGCCCTTGGGCCAAGGCTAGGAACGTCCCCTCTCCTGGCTGCGGGGTGGAGGCTCCTGTCGCATGATAACTCTCGACCAATCGCGTTCGATCGTCGCCGCTGCCCGCGCAGAGGGGCGTGAATTGCAGTTGAACCCGCTGACCGTGGCGGTGCTGGACGCCGGCGGCCACCTCGTCGCGCTGGAGCGGGAGGATGGAGCCGCCTTCGGCCGGCCGGAGATTGCCGCCGGGAAGGCGGCGGGGGCTCTTGCGATGGGGCTGTCCAGTCGCCGGTTGGGTGACATGGCGGCCGAGCGGCCCCAGTTTATGGCGGCGCTTTCGGCGGCATGGCAGGGCAGGCTGATCCCTGCGGCAGGCGGCGTGCTGATCCGTGACGCGGACGGCACCTTGCTGGGGGCCGTAGGCGTCAGCGGCGATCTTTCCGACAAGGATGAGGAGGTGGCCATGGCCGGCATCGCAGCGGCAGGTCTTGTGCCCGGCTGACGCCGTAACGTGCCTTGCTCAAGGGCGGTCAGAGACGGTCGAGCACAGCCAGAAGGGCCGCCGCCCCGCGGCCTGTGGACCCCTCGTACTCCCCGAAGGCGAAGGCCACCGCCTCGGCCTGGCGTGGGATGAGCGCGTCGTGGCTGGCAATGGCCTGATCGATGGTCGCCAAAACATCGTCGGCACCTGTGGCCACACTGCCGAGGTGCCATCCGGCATAGCGCGGGTCTGCGGCCCAGTGGACAGCATGCGCATTGAGGAAGACTGCGGGGCGAGGTCGGGACAGGAACTCGTACAACTGGCTCGACATGTCGCCAAGGTAGACGTCGGCCGTGTTCACGTAGGTCATGTCGAAGAGGCGCGGAGAGTCAATGTCGATGATGATGCGTCCCGGGATGGCCAGCGCGTTCCATGCTTCGCGGCCCGCCGCCCCGAGGTTCTCGAAGGCCCTTACATGCGGGGCAAAGACGAGGTTGTAGCGATCCTGTTCGCGGAACCGGGCAATGACATCGCGGGCGAGCGCAATGGAGGAGATCGAGGCGTCGAAGTGCGGGTTGTAGAACACGACCTTTCGATCGTTATCGAAAAGGCTGCCGTGCGCGGTGAGATGGCGGAGGTAGTCGAGCTTGATGTAACCCACCGCTGTCAACCGTTCCCGCTCCACACCCTGCTTGACGGCGCGCTCGATATCTTTCGCTCCGGGCACGAAGATGGCGTCGAACGCCTTCAGGCGGGATTCCGAAGCAGGGGTCCGGTCCCCGGCACCGTGGCGAAAATGGATTAGCGGACGCCGCCATCCGAGCCAGCGCAGGTGCGCGGACGTCCGTTCGGGCGCGATGATCGCTCGGGCTTTTCTGGCGCGGCAGCGGATGGAGGCCAGCAGCGGCACTTTGGCCGCCGACCTTGCCCCGGCAAGCCGGGTAGCCAGGCGGCTGATCCGGATTGGACGCGTGATCTTTAGCCTTGGCGCGTCCAGCAACCTGCGCACTTCCTTGATCGCGGCAGTGGTGCTTTCGTCCGCGCAGATGCAGTGAACGGGGACTTGAGGGTAATGACGGCTTATTTCGGCGGCAATAGGTGCCAGGTGCAGGACCTGGTGTTCACCCCCGATGAACACAAAGACAAGTTCGTTTGCCGCCTGCGTCACCATGAACCGTTTGCGTCCGAGCGGATGCAGCGCTTACGCGCCAAGGTCGCTTGCAACCTCTCACGACCGCGCAGGCTTGGCAAGCGCGCGATCCGGAGCACGCCGGACGCGAGCAGACGGCATCTGCGTACCGGTCAGAGCGCTGCCATGTAGAGCTGGCGCCCGGGGACGGGCATCTCCGCCTTGTAGATCGTCCCCGAACTCGACTCCGTGAAGAACAGCCACCGGTTGTCGGGCCCGCCGTACGCCGCATTCGTGGTATAGCGCCCTTCGGGCACGTCAATCCGCAGCATCGGCTCGCCGCGATCCGAGAAGAGCCAGACGGCGCCGAAGCCGACATGGCAGACCACCAGGTTGTCGTCCACGTCGATTGCCAGCCCGTCCGGACCGGCCCCTCCAGACATCTGGATATAGGTTCCAACTTTGGAGATGACCTCGCCTCCGTTCACGAGCGGGCAGCGCCAGATCGCGTTGGCTCGGGTCACTGCGAGGTACAGGGCCGTTTCCGACGCATTCAGTACCAATCCGTTGGGGCTGGGAATGTTGTCCAGCATGAGCTCGAGGCGATCTGTTCCCGCGCGAATGCGAAACAGGCGGCCGTTGGGATTGTGCCAGCCGGACTGGCCCTGATCCGTGAACCAGATATCCCCGTTGCTGGCGACTGTCAGGTCGTTGCAGCCGAGGAAGGGTTCAAGCAGGTATCGCTCCATCCAGGGGTGGCTGGTTCCCGTGGCGGGATCGCAGACGACCATGCCCTTGTGATGGTCTGCGACGAGTAGTCGCCCGTCGGCCAGGAACTTCATCCCATTCGGCTGGCCGTCGTATTCGAAGCCGACCTCACAGACTCCATCGGGGCTGATCCTGAACAGCCGTCCCCAGGGAATGTCGGTGACCCAAAGGTTGCCTGCCGCATCGAAGACCGGTCCTTCGAGAAAGACCGGCGCGGCGGCCCCGTGAAGCTGCACCTGCGCCCACTGCGTGCTTTCTCCAAAGCGGCGGAACCTGTCGGGGATGCGGCAGAACACTTCGGCAGAGACAACTGGTGGGGCGGCGAACATCGTCCTCTCCTTTTATTGATCGCCCGGACGGCAAACGGCCGATCGGATACATGTTGTACGCCGAACCTGCTTATTACGCCTTGACCCGTGGGCATAGAGCTTTCACCAAATGGACGGCGAAATCGCCTCTATGGTATACATGCGGGAAGGGGTGTGCGGTGGCCGTGCGGGAGCTTGTGTGTATCATCGATCCGATCCACCCGCATGGTGCGGAACGCATCGCCTCCATGCACGAGGTCATCGGTCCTGAGGATCCACAGGCTTCGGAGGCGAGTGTGATCGTCATCCGAACCAGCCCCCTGGGGCCGGAAAGGTTCGGGCGGATGACCCGTTTGAAAGCCATCGTCAAGCATGGTGCGGGTGTCGACAATATCGCCATTCCCGCCGCTACCGCGCAGGGCGTCATGGTTGCCAACACCCCGGGGGGCAACAACTCCACCGCAGTTGCTGAAGGTGCGGTGTCATTGATGCTCGGACTGCTGCGACGGACGCGCGACATGGACGCGCTCGTTCGCGAAAACCGATGGGATGAGCGCTGGGCCATCCGGCTGGGCGATCTCACGGGGGCGCGGGTAGGGCTGATCGGATACGGGCGCATCGCAAGAGCGGTCGCCACGATCTGCGGCAAGGGCTTCGGGTGTGACGTCACTGCATACGACCCGCTGGTCTCTCCCGCTGCCATGCGGGCGGAAGGTGTCGAGCCCGGGGGCCTCGCCGCAGTGCTCGCCTCGGACATCGTATCCATCCACGTGCCGCTGACGGAGACCACGCGCAATCTCATAGACACGGTCGAACTCGGTATGATGAAGCCTCACGCCGTGCTGGTGAACTGCTCGCGCGGGGGGATCGTGAATGAGGCTGCACTGGCGGAAGCGCTGCGGTCCGGCCAGATTGCGGCAGCCGGCATCGACGTCTTCGCGCAGGAACCGCCGGGACCGGACAACCCTCTCTACAGTCTGCCCAACTGCCTGCTCTCGCCGCACGTCGCGGGTGTGACGGAGGCTTGCATGAAAGGCATGGCGCTGCACGTGGCCGCCGTCATCGACACGATCAGTCGCGGGGAGATCCCCGACACCCTGCTCAATCCGGAGGTTCTGCCGTGACCCTGCCTGTCAAATCCGTGATCTACGCGAAGGTGAACCGCCCGGACCCGACACTTCTGGCGCGTGCAGCAAAGTTCGGCGTCGCGGATCTTCATGAGGGGCTGGGTGAGATCGCAGGCCGCATGTGTCTGATGAGCCCGGCTATGATGCCCATCGCACCGGGGCAGAAGATGTGCGGACCAGCGATCACCGCATGGAACTTCCCGGGCGACAATCTGGGCATCCATGCCGCGCTGTACACGGCGGAGGCTGGCGATGTGCTGGTGTTGACTAATGGCGGAGGGCATCAGGGGGCCTTATGGGGCGATGTGGCCTGCACCTTCGCGCAGAAAAGGGGGCTTTCCGGCACGGTCGTCCATGGTGCTACGCGCGACGTCGATGCCATCCGCGATCTGGGCTATCCCGTCTGGTCCACGGCAATCTCTCCCGAGCATCCCAAAAAGCGCGGTCCTGCCGCTGCGAACGTGCCGGTGGTGGTTGACGGCGCGCTGGTGGAGCCGGGCGACGTCATCGTAGGCGACTCCGATGGCGTTCTGGTCATCCCACAAGGGCTGCTGGACCTTGCCGTCACCAGGGCTGAGGTGCGAGCCGCCGCCGAAGTGGAATTCCGCCGCAGGATCGGGGAAGGAGAGGTGCTTTTCGATATCCTCGGAATGCGCTCTCTCGTCGCCGACCTTGGCATCGAGATAAAGGACTGCACCTGGACGGACGACCGGCAAGTCTAGCCACACAGGTCATCCCTCAGACCCCGGGCGGTGCCATGCGGAAATGCAATGTCGCGCTGCACAATCGCTATTGCTGCAGAGCAGTGCTGTGCTAGCCATGGCGTGAAGGGCGTTCCTGCAGACGGGAACGCCTCAACAACCGGCCCGCGCGTCGAGCCAGCGGCACTGCGGGGCCCGCGCGAAGGAGTGCTCCCGTGGCCAGCGATCCCGTGTCTCAAACCAGAAATGACGCTGCGGCACAACTGGGCAAGGACATACTCCGGGTCCTGCGTCGCCGGATCGGAAAGGACCAGAAGGCGGCCAAGCAGCACGACTGGTATGCGTCCGCCATCCTCGCCCTGCGCGACAAGATCATCGACGTGTGGATCGAATCCACCCAGCGGACGTACGAAAACGGCGGCAAGCGGGTCTACTATCTCTCGATGGAGTTCCTCATCGGGCGCCTGCTGCGCGATGCGCTGTCCAATCTCGGTGTGTCCGACGACATGGAGGCGGCGCTTGCGGCCTACGGCGTCGATCTTGCGGAACTGGAAGAGCTTGAGCCCGATGCCGCCCTCGGCAACGGCGGGCTGGGAAGGCTTGCCGCGTGTTTCATGGAAAGCCTGGCGACGCTGGACATACCGGCTTACGGCTACGGCATCCGCTACGTGAATGGCATGTTCCGCCAGCGCATCGACGACGGCTGGCAGGTGGAGCTGCCGGAAACCTGGCTTGCGCACGGTAACCCTTGGGAGTTCGAACGCCTCGAAAGCACTTATCGCATCGGCTTCGGCGGCGAAGTCGTGATCGAGGGCGACGGCGTGATGTGGAATGCGGCCGAACAGGTGGACGCGACCGCAGTCGATACCCCGGTGGTGGGCTGGCGGGGCAAGCGCGTGAACACGCTTCGTCTCTGGACGGCAAATCCCATCGACCCGATCAGGCTGGACGCCTTCAACGCGGGCGATCACTTCGGGGCGTTGGCGGGCACCGTGCGTGCGGAAAGTCTCGTTCGCGTGCTGTATCCCGCCGATTCCAGTCCGGCGGGGCAGGAACTGCGCCTGCGTCAGGAGTACTTCTTCACTGCCGCGTCCATACAGGACATCGTGCGCCGGCATGTCCAATATGAAGGGGATGTGCGGACTCTGCCGGAGAAGGCCGCAATCCAACTCAACGATACGCACCCGTCGGTTGCCGTGGCGGAACTGATGCGGGTTCTGGTCGATGTCGAGGGGCTCGAGTTCGATGAGGCGTGGGAGATCTGCAAGCAGACGATCTCCTACACCAACCACACGCTCCTGCCCGAAGCGCTGGAGACCTGGCCGCTGCCGCTGTTCGAACGCATGCTGCCGCGTCACATGCAGATCATCTACGCGATCAACAGCCGCGTCCTGCGCGAAGCACGGCGAGCCGGCTGCTCCGATGCGCAGATCGCCGCCATTTCTCTCATCGACGAAAGCGGCGAGCGGCGGGTGAGGATGGCGAACCTCGCCTTCGTGGGCGCGCACTCGGTGAACGGCGTGGCCGCGCTTCATACGGACCTCATGAAGGAGACGGTCTTTGCCGACCTCCACGCCCTGTACCCTCAGCGCATCAACAACAAGACCAATGGCGTCACCCCGCGGCGGTGGCTTCAGCAATGCAACCCGGGGCTGACCAAGGTCATATTGGACGCGATCGGTCCAGCGTTCCTTGACGACGCGGAAGCTCTCTGCGCCCTGAACGCGTTGGCCGATGATCCCCTGCTCGGCGACCGCATCGCTGAGGTGAAGCGCTCCAACAAGGTGGCCCTGGCTGAACACATCCGCAAGACGATGGGCATACGGCTAAATCCCGATGCGATGTTCGACGTCCAGATCAAGCGTATTCACGAGTACAAGCGCCAGCTTTTAAACCTGATCGAAACCGTGGCCCTCTACGACCAGATCCGTAGCCATCCGGAACGTGACTGGGTCCCCCGGGTCAAGATTTTCGGGGGCAAGGCGGCCTCGAGTTACCACAACGCAAAACTCATCATCAAACTGGCGAATGACATCGCCCGCAGGGTCAACGCTGATCCGGCCGTCGGTGGTCTGCTCAAGGTGGTCTACGTGCCGAACTACAATGTGAGCCTGGCGGAGCGGATCATCCCGGCTGCAGACCTGTCCGAACAGATCTCCACCGCCGGGATGGAAGCGTCCGGCACGGGCAACATGAAGTTCGCGCTGAACGGAGCACTCACCATCGGCACCCTTGACGGTGCCAATGTCGAGATCAGGGACCGGGTGGGAGAGGACAACATCGTCATCTTCGGTCTCACGGCCGAGCAAGTGGCGGAGCGCCGGGCACAGGGCTACGATCCGCGCGCGGTCATCGAAGGCTCGCGCGAACTGGGCCAGGCGCTGTCCGCGATCGCCTCTGGCGTCTTCTCGCCGGACGATCCCCGTCGCTACGAAGGGCTGATCAGCGGCATCTACGACCACGACTGGTTCATGTGTGCCGCTGATTTCGACGCCTATGCCGCGGCCCAGCGCGATGTCGACGGCCGATGGGAAGATAAAGCAGGTTGGCGGGCCTCGGCGATACGGAACATTGCGAATGTCGGATGGTTTTCGTCCGACCGCACAATCTCCGAATACGCCAAGGAAATCTGGAAGGTCCTGTGAAGCCACCTGAAAGCGCACTCGAGTCCCTGCTTGAAGGTACCCATGCGGACCCTTTCTCGCTTCTTGGAACGCACCCGGGCCCTAAGGGTACTCTCGTCAGGGCGATCGTGCCGGGGGCGGAGGAGGTGGAGGCGTTCAGCCTCGATGGAGAGCGCCTGGGCGCGCTGACGAAGGTCGATGATCGCTTTCTGTTCGAAGCCTTCCTGCCGATCCCCTCGCAGCCCATCCGTTATCGGTGCACGGCGCGGGGCCACGACTGGCTGGTGACGGATCCCTACAGCTTCGGTCCGGTGCTTGGCCCGCTGGACGACTTGCTGATCGCCGAGGGCACGCACTACCGCCTTTACGACAAACTCGGGGCGCACCTGATCGAGCACGAAGGGGCGCAGGGCGTCCACTTCGCCGTCTGGGCTCCGAATGCCCGACTGGTGAGCGTCGTCGGCGATTTCAACGACTGGGACCCCCGGCGTCATGTGATGCGCCGGCGGGTGGACAACGGCATCTGGGAAATCTTCATCCCGGACATCGCCGACTATCGCGCCTACAAGTACCGGATCGTCGGTGATGACGGGTCCGTGCAGCCTCTGAAGGCAGACCCCTTCGCCTTCCGGGCGGAGATCCGGCCTGATACCGCCTCGGTCACTTCGGTTCCGGCCAAACTCGACTGGGGGGATGCGGCGCATCGGGAGCACTGGGCATCGGTTGATGCGCGCAAGGTTCCGGTCTCCATCTACGAAGTCCACGCGGGCTCCTGGAAACGGGATCGCTGGAACTGGTTCCTTGACTGGGATGCCCTTGCTGACGAACTGATCCCCTACGCCGTGGAGATGGGCTTCACGCACATAGAGTTCCTGCCGATCAGCGAGCACCCGTACGACCCGTCCTGGGGCTATCAGACGACCGGTCTCTATGCGCCCTCGGCACGGTTCGGTGAGCCGGCGGGCTTTGCACGCTTTGTGGACGGGGCTCACCGCGCGGGCATCGGCATCATCCTGGATTGGGTGCCTGCTCATTTCCCGACCGACCAGCATGGCCTTGTCCGCTTCGACGGCACCGCCCTTTACGAGCATGAAGACCCGCGGCTTGGCTTCCATCCCGACTGGAACACCCTGATCTACAATTTCGGTCGGCGGGAAGTGCAGAGCTTTCTCGTCAACAATGCGCTGTTCTGGGCCGAGCGGTACCACGTCGATGGGCTGCGCGTGGATGCCGTCGCATCGATGCTCTACCGGGATTACTCGCGCAAGGCGGGCGAGTGGATCCCCAACCAGGAGGGTGGCCGCGAGAACTGGGAAGCGGTGGAGTTCCTGCGGCAGACCAACCGCGCGCTCTACGGTCAGCACCCCGGTTTCATGACCATCGCCGAGGAATCGACCGCCTGGCCCGGCGTTACACAACCCGCTTACGAAGGCGACGGGAAGGGGCGTGAGACGGCGCTCGGCTTCGGCTTCAAGTGGAACATGGGTTTCATGCACGACTCGCTGCGCTACATGGCGCGCGATTCCGTGCACCGGCGCTATCATCACGAAGACCTCACCTTTGGCCTGATGTATGCCTTCTCGGAAAACTACGTGCTGGCGCTCAGCCACGATGAGGTGGTCCACGGCAAGGGCTCGCTGATCAACAAGATGAGCGGGGACGAGTGGCAGAAATTCGCCAACCTGCGGGCCTACTATGCCTTCATGTGGGGCTATCCCGGCAAGAAGCTGCTGTTCATGGGGCAGGAGTTCGCACAGCTGCGGGAATGGAGCGAGGACCGGGCGCTCGACTGGGACCTGCTCTCAATGCCGGCGCATGAAGGAATGCGCAATCTGGTGAAGGACCTGAACCGGGTCTATCGCACCCGGCCTGCGCTGCACGCTGGCGATTGCGACCCGCAGGGGTTCGAGTGGCTGGTGGTCGACGACAAATCCAACTCGGTTCTCGCATGGCTGCGCAAGGCGCCGGGCGAGAAGCCCGTGGCGGTGATCGCCAACATGACGCCCTCCATGCACGCCGGCTACGATGTTCCCCTGCCGCTCGATGGAAGGTGGAACGAGATACTGAACAGCGACTCAATCCATTATGGCGGCACAGGCAAGGGCAACCTTGGACGGGTAGAGGCGTTAGACGGCCGCGCGACCGTCACACTGCCGCCGCTTGCTACGATAATGCTGGAATACGCGGGATGACGCTATTCGTTGAAAGGCTTCCTCTTTCCCGTCGTTCCTGCTTTGATGAACAAGCGAGGGTACGCAGCGGCGCCGAGCAGTTTAGAAACAACGGAGAGACATGAAATGAGACCAGCTTCCGGCTCGCCGCTCGCGCGCGATGCCATGGCCTATGTACTGGCCGGCGGTAGAGGCAGCCGCCTGAGGGAGCTGACCGACAATAGGGCCAAACCGGCGGTCTATTTCGGAGGCAAGGCCCGTATCATCGATTTCGCGCTTTCCAACGCGATCAACTCGGGCATTCGCCGCATCGGCGTGGCCACGCAGTACAAGGCCCATAGCCTGATCCGCCACATGCAGCGGGCCTGGAACTTCATGCGCCCCGAACGCAACGAGAGCTTCGATATCCTCCCGGCCAGCCAGCGCATTTCGGAACTGCTCTGGTACGAGGGCACGGCCGACGCGGTGTACCAGAACATCGACATCATCGAGGCTCACGCGCCCAAGTACATGGTCATCCTGGCCGGCGACCACGTCTACAAGATGGACTACGAGTTGATGCTCCAGCAGCACGTCAACTCGGGCGCCGACGTTACCGTCGGCTGCCTGGTCGTGCCGCGGATGGAAGCTGTGGCCTTCGGGGTCATGCATGTCGATGAGCAGGACCGCATCACCGCCTTCGTGGAGAAGCCGGCGGATCCTCCCGGCATTCCGGGGCAGGAGCACCTGGCACTGGCCTCCATGGGCATCTACGTGTTCAACACCGACTTCCTTTTCGAGCAGCTGCGCCGGGACGCCGCCGATCCCGACAGCAAGCGCGACTTCGGGGGGGACATCATCCCCTACATCGTGAAGCACGGGAAGGCGCAGGCGCACCGTTTCACCAACAGCTGCATCCGCGCGGCCGAGGAGATCGGCGAGTACTGGCGTGACGCAGGTACGCTGGATGCCTACTTCGAAGCCAACCTCGACCTGACCGACACCGTGCCGCAGCTCGACATGTACGATCGGGATTGGCCCATCTGGTCCGATGCCGTGGTGGCGGCCCCTGCGAAGTTTGTCCACGATGAGGAAGGACGTCGTGGTCATGCGATCTCCTCCCTCATCTCGAACGACTGCATCGTATCGGGAGCTCTGGCCCGCCGCTCATTGTTGATGACAGGCGTGAAGATGGGAAGCTTCTCCAGCGCGGAGGAGGCCGTCATACTGCCTTATTGCAACATTGGCCGGGGCGCACGTCTGAAGCGGGTCATCATCGACTCCGGCGTTCGCATTCCGGAGGGCCTCGTCGTCGGCGACGATCCGGAACTGGACGCCCGGCGCTTTCGTCGCACCGAAAATGGGGTGTGCCTGATCACCAAGCCCATGATCGACCGGCTGGAGCTGTGACGGTCGCATGCCGTTGAAGGTCCTGTCGGTGGCTTCCGAGGTGGTGCCGCTCGTGAAAACGGGCGGTCTTGCCGATGTGGTGGGGGCGCTCCCCGCCGCACTCGCAGGCCATGGCGTGGAGACCACGACCCTGGTGCCTGGGTATCCTGCTGTGCTGGCGACTCTTGGCAGGCGGGCAAAGGCTGTTCACGCCTGGGATTCCCTCCTCGGCACGCCGGCGCGGTTGCTCACCGGCGAACTGGAAGGGGGGCATCCCCTGCTGGTGCTCGATGCTCCTGCCCTCTACGCGCGTGAAGGTGCGCCTTACACCGATGCGGCAGGGCGGGACTGGGGTGACAACTGGCAGCGCTTTGCCGCTCTCAGCCGTGCTGCGGCGGATCTGGCGGGAGGAGCCATGTCCAGGCGCGGCAAGCCTCTGGGCTATGACCTTTTGCACGCGCATGACTGGCAGGCTGCACTGGCTCCGGCGTATCTGCGCTATGCCCCTTTCAGCGGTCGGGCTGTCCCTTCCGTCATTACGGTCCACAACATCGCCTTTCAGGGCTGGTTCGGCGCTGAGGTGTTTCCGCAACTCGGCCTGCCGGGGGGGGCCTGGGCGCTGGACGGCGTGGAGTACCATGGCGGCGTCGGCATGTTGAAGGCGGGCCTTGCAAGCGCCGACGCAGTCACGACGGTAAGCCCGACCTACGCCCGGGAAATACGATCCGCCGCGTTCGGGATGGGACTTGAGGGGCTGGTGGTCTCGCGCGGGGCGGACGTCCATGGCATTCTGAATGGCATTGACGAGCAGGTTTGGAATCCGAGCACGGACAGGACGCTTGCCGCCCGCTACTCCCATCGCACCCTTGACAGGCGCCGCATCAACAAGCGTGCACTTGAGGCGGAGTTCGGCCTTGAGGAAAGCGACGGGCCTCTCTTCATCGCGGTGACCCGACTCACCTGGCAGAAGGGAATGGACGTCCTGGAGGAGGTCCTGGATCACCTCGTCGGTATCGGCGGTCGCCTTGCCTTGCTCGGCTCCGGGGACATAGCGCTCGAGCGCAGCCTGATCGAGGCGGCGGGCCGGCACCCCGGCAGGATCGGCGTTCGGATTGGCTATGACGAGGGGCTGTCGCACAGGATGCAGGGCGGCGGAGACGCCATTCTCATTCCCTCGCGCTTTGAACCCTGCGGCCTGACGCAGCTTTATGGCCTGGCTTACGGCTGCCTTCCCGTCGTCGCCCGCACCGGTGGGCTCGCGGATACGGTTATAGACGCCAATCCGGCGGCTCTCGCGGCAGGTTGCGCTACCGGGGTGCAGTTCGACAGCGTGACCTATGATGCCCTGGCGGCAGCCCTGACCCGCACCGTTCAGCTCTACGCCCAGCCAGCGATTTGGCAAAAGCTTCAGCGCAACGCCATGAAGTGCGACTTCGCCTGGCGAGCGAGCGGGCAGGCCTACGCGGAACTGTACAAGGGGTTGCTCGCCTGATGGCCTTGGGCGCAAGGGTGGAGGGGGGAAATACTCACTTCGCCGTTCGCTCACCGCACGCGGATATGATCTGGTTGTGCCTGTTTGGCAGCAAGGGCGAGACGCGTCACCCGATGGTGCGGGATGGTGCCGAATGGAGCCTGACCTTGGCTGGCGATCTTTCCGGCGAGCGTTACGGTTATCGCGCATCGGGAGAGTGGGCGCCGGAGCGCGGGCGCTGGTTTGATCCATCCAAGCTTCTTGTGGACCCGTATGCGGTGCAACTGGACCGGCGGTTTCAGCAAAATCCCGGCCTTTCCAAGTTCGGACAGGACACCGCCGCGATGGTCCCCCGCGCGGTGGTGCAAGCGCCGATGCCCTGCTCTGCCGTTGCGCCGCCGCACTTCACCCACGGCGGCCTGATCTACGAGATCAATGTACGCAGCTTCACCATGCTGCATCCGGATGTTCCAGAACAGATGCGTGGGACCATTGGCGCGCTGGCTCACCCGTCCATATTGGCGCACCTGCGCAAGCTGAAGATCATGGCGGTTGAACTGATGCCGATCGTCGCCTGGATCGATGAGCGGCATCTCCCGGCGCTCGGGCTCGTGAATTCCTGGGGTTACAACCCCGTCGCGATGATGGCGCTTGATCCGGGTCTCTGCCCCGGAGGTGTCGCGGAACTGCGCGACACGGTCGCCGCCCTTCACGCCCACGGCATAGGCGTCCTGCTGGACTTGGTGTTCAACCATTCCGGCGAAAGCGACAGCCTTGGCGGTGTCCTGTCGCTGCGGGGGCTCGATGACGCGATGTACGCATATGCAGCCGATGGAGGGCTCATCAACGACACGGGCTGCGGGAATACGCTTGATTTCGGTAATGGCGCGGTTCGGCGGCTGGTGCTCGATACACTTCGGCATTTCGTGAAGCACTGCGGTGTCGACGGGTTCCGGTTCGATCTGGCATCCGTGCTGGCCCGTGGGCCTGGTTTCGACCCCGCCGCCCCGATCTTTGCGGAAATCGCGCAGGACAGTCTCCTTGCTGACCGCATCATGATCGCAGAGCCATGGGACGTCGGGCCGGGCGGGTATCAACTTGGCCGTTTTCCCCCCGACTGGCTGGAATGGAATGACCGTTTCAGGGACGACGTGCGGCGGTTCTGGAGAGGGGACGGGGGCGTGGGCACGCTCGCCAGCCGCCTGGCCGGCTCCAGCGACATCTTTGGCTCACAGGCCGTGGGCAGCCCTTGCCGCTCCGTCAACTTCCTTGCTGCCCATGACGGGTTCACCCTTGCGGACACGGTGTCGTACCAGCAACGCCACAACTGGGCCAACGGCGAGGCCAACCGCGACGGTCACAGCGAAAATTTTAGCTGGAACAACGGTGCCGAGGGAGAAACCCAGGATGTCGCCGTGCTTCGCGCGCGTCAGGCTGATGTGAAGGCTTTGCTTGGCACGTTGTTCGCCTCGGTGGGAACCATCATGTTGACCGCCGGCGACGAATTTGGCCGAACGCAACGCGGCAACAACAACGCCTATTGCCAGGACAACCCCCTCACCTGGCTGGACTGGCGTGATCGCGACCAGGAACTGGAAGATTTTGTTGCGGCCTTATCGGCGCATCGCTCAGGGCGCCTGGGAAGCTACGCCCGCTTGCCGGAACCCGTCGTGTGGCTACGACAGGATGGGAACGAGATGTCCCACGAAGATTGGGAGCACCCTGGCGCAGGATGGCTTCACTGCAGGAGCCTCGCACAGGATGCCGGTTACGACGTCTCCATCGATCGTTTTACGGGGAAGGTCACATTCAGCTGACAGCAGTTTGCTCAAGCCGGAGCGAGCCATCGGTCAGTAGACGCCTCTGGAGCCGATGACGGCAGGAACGGTCCGCAGGCAGATGCCGAGATCGTACAGTGTCGATTTACGCCGGGCGTAGAACGCATCAAGCCGCACGCGTGCTTCGTAGGAAACTTCGTTGCGGCCGCTTACCTGCCACAGGCCGGTGAGGCCG
Source organism: Novosphingobium sp. HII-3 (assembly GCF_002916655.1). Taxonomy (GTDB): domain Bacteria; phylum Pseudomonadota; class Alphaproteobacteria; order Sphingomonadales; family Sphingomonadaceae; genus Novosphingobium; species Novosphingobium panipatense. The sequence goes on along the minus strand of NZ_PPSM01000018.1, from coordinate 670 downwards.
GGCCGGACCGAGCAGTATGCACCGAAGCGGCTGCCGTAGCGCTCAATCTCCCCCTCAATGATAGGGCGGGGCCCCACGATGCTCATGTGGCCCATCACGATGTTGAAGAGCTGCGGTAGTTCATCCAGACTGCTTTTGCGCAGGATCGTGCCGATTTGTGTGATGCGCGGATCACGACGCAGCTTCTGGTCGCGGTCCCATTCCGCTTGGGCCTCTGGGCAGGTCGCCAGCAGCTCATGCAAGGCGTCCTGTGCGTTGACGACCATTGTCCGAAATTTCAGGCAGGGGAATAGCCGACCATCTCGGCCGACACGCTGCTGCACGAAAAGCACCGGGCCGGGTGCCGACACTTTGATGACCAGCGCCATTAGGATGAGCAAGGGTAGAAAGACAAGGATAGCGACCAGCGCCACCGTCACGTCGAAGGGACGTCCTAGCAAAGGCTGAACTCGCCTCGTGGCATCCAGCCCGGCTTGAAGGTTCGCTGCGCCGTCACGGTTCGCAATCACTGACAGATGATGCGGCTTACGCTTCAGGGGAGAGTGAGAACACCGGGAATAAAAGGGGCCACGGACCGGACCGGAGCACCGGGATAAAAAAGGGCCAGTCCTGTTAGACCTTCGCTTTTGTGCGGAGGTGGAAGGATGAAGAGAGTGGAGCTTTATCAGAA
>NZ_PPSM01000017.1 GCF_002916655.1 Novosphingobium sp. HII-3 | reverse complement strand
CCCCCGCCGCACTGGCGCCTGTGACCATCGACCTCACCGCAGCACCGCCCAGCCTCGCCCTCGCAACGGACACCGGCACCTCGCCAGACGACGGCGTGACCAGCGACGCGACCGTCGCGGTCGGCGGCCTCGAGCCGGGCGCCAGCTGGCAGTACAGCACCGACGGCGGAACGACATGGCAGGCAGGCACCGGCACCAGCTTCGAGCTGGCCCCGGGCACCTACCCCGCCGGCACCGTGCAGGTGCGCCAGACGGACATCGCCGGCAATATCAGCAGCACGGGTACCCTGCCGGCGGTGACCATCGACCTGCCGCTGGCGGTGGATGACAATGCGGCCCTGGACTTGGGTGCCGTGACGAGCGTGACCTACCCGACCGTCGCGGATACCGATGTGGAAGTCCTCGGGCTGCTGGAATCGGACGTGGGCGTGGACAACGCCCTTGCCATCACTGTGGCGGATGACAGGACAGCATCGGTCCGGATCGAAATCAGCCAGACCGCTCTGGTGGCCGTGGCGGACGCGTTCCGGGTGGACCTGATCGATGCGGCCGGGAATGTCGTGTATTCGGCGGTCACACCCAACTCCCCACTCGGTGACGTCGCCGGTCTGGAAGTGCTTGGCCTGACAGGGGACAACACGCTTGTCGCGATTGTAGAAGGGCTTCCGCCCGGCGATTACCGCGTGGTCGTGCGCAACGATGAGGGCGCGCTCGAGCAGTTGCTGGACCCGGACGGGAATGGGGTGTCTCTGGAAGAATTGGGCGCGGCCGGTGTCGTGCTCGGGCCAGAGAACGAGGAGCTCGTTCTCGACGCGGTGGCAGGTGCCCTGGGCCCGCTGGGCGGCGTGGCGCGCGGATTGCTGGAGCCGGTTCTCGACTCGACCACCGGCGCCGGTGTGGGCGGACTGGTGGGTGTGCTCACCACCCTGCTGAACAATCCGCTGATCAATTTGCCGGGCCTGCTCGACACCGTGCTTGGCGCGGTCGCGGATACCTTGTTGAGCAACACGCTCACGCTGCTGCAGGGAACCAGCGTCGCCGCGACCGTCACGGAGTACGAGTTCGCCAACGAGGCGGTCAGCGGCAACGTCCTGACCGGCAACGCGCAGGGCGGTGCGGACGATCTTGCAGGGGGCGCCGTGATCGTCAGCATCTCGGACGGTGATGGCACCACCATCGCTGTGCCGACGAGCGGAGTGGCGACGATCGTCGGCGATTTCGGTGTTCTGCAGATCGCTGCCGATGGCACCTACACCTACTCCACTATTGGCAACCCCGGCGCGGTAGGTGAGACCGATCGGTTCACGTATACGCTTTCGGACGGTGTCTCATCCAGCTCCGCAACCTTGGCAGTCGCGCTTGACGGTGCCCCCGTGCAGGTCGGAAACGATCTCGGCACAGCCACCGTGCAGTGGGCCAATGTGCAGGATCCGAACTTCTTCAATGCATCGGGCACGACGGTCTCGCTCCTCGGCACAGGAGGGTACACCAGCGGTTCCTTCGTGATCGGATCCAATACGGCGGTGAGCGGCACGGTCAGCCTTGACGTCACCGCCTCTGCGCTTGGAAACGGCACGCTCTTCGTGGAAAGGCAAAGCGGCACTGGATGGACACCGGTCGCGCAGCAGAGCTTTTCAACCCTGCTGACCGTTCTGGGCAACGACGCGACCATCGATCTTGGAACTCTGGGTCTCGGTGCCGGCACGTACCGCGTACGGGCGAGCCTGAATTCGGCGCTGGCAGTTGCCACGGTCACCAGTGATGTCGATGTGACGTACCTGAACCGCTTCGTTGCCGTGGGATCCACCCCCGCCACCGGGAACATCCTTGCCAATGACGAACCCGGGTCACTGCTGACCGAAGTGCAGGTTTATGATCCGGATCGCAGCGGGTTTGCCGATGTCGAGGACGGGCCACCTCTCCAGATCGACGGAATCTATGGAACTCTGAGCCTCTCTGCAAACGGCAGCTATACCTATACGCTGGATCCGGACCTGACCTATTCGAACGTGGCCCGGATCGAGACGTTCACCTATCGCCTCGTCCACCCCACCGAGGAGGTGGCGCAAGGAACGCTGCAGATCACGGTGCAGCCCTCGGGAGCCGGGGGCGCAGCGGCGGCCCCGACGTCAATGGCGGCGTTCAGCCTTGGCGCGGAGACCGTGCCACTCGACGATCTTCAGGCGTTCAGCGCTTCCGGAGAACCTGAGGGTGCCGCTCCCGCCCGGTACTTCGAATACGAGATCTTCGAAGGGCAGGGTTCCGTCGAAGAGGTGCTCGAGGGCTATCTCGCCCGTGCCGAGCCGGATGTCGCTGCTGCCGTTGATTCCGCCACAACGGCCGCAGCGGCGGCTGACGTCCGGACGGCGCCCGTGGATGATCCGCTTGGCTATCTGCAAATGTCCCCATCCACTAATCTGGATGAGCAATGGAGCAATCATAGCTTGATCTAGTCATCACATAGTATGAGAACCGGGTGGAGGTGAGGTGAACTCACCCGGTTCAAGAGGGAAGTGAAAATATCACTCCGTGAGGGTGCCAGGGGGATCATGAAAAGACGAAGCTCTACAAGTGGCAGAGCAATTCCTTTAGTTCGTTCATTAGTGATCATTGCCTTTGCCTGTGCCTGCAGTTCGGTGGGCGCGCAAACGGACGATAGCCGTTTGCTGACGCTTGAAGATGCAGTGAGGCAGGTTGTCGAATGGCATCCCGCCGTGACGGAAGCGGTCGGCCGGCTCAATGCACGGGAGCAGCAGATCGCAGTGGCTGAAGCCGGATACCTTCCGCAGATCGAAGGAGGGATCGGGACCGGCTACAACAACATCGGTGGAGCCCGCTGGCGGCCCCGAGCCAACCTTTCCGCATCGCAGATGATCTTTGATTTTGGCAAGGTATCCAGCACCGTTGCCCTGGCCGAGGCCGGGACGAAAGTCGGCAGGGCGCAACTTCTCTATGCAGTGGATAGCCTGGTTCGCGACACCAGCTACGCTATCATCGAGATACAGCGCAGCCGGGCGCTTCAATCCGTGGTCTTCGAACAGCTGGAGCGGATCCGCAGCATCAGCGGCCTGGTCGACCAGCGCTTCCAGAAAGGTGCGGCGACGCGGTCGGACGCGTTGCAGGCGCAGGCCCGCGTCCAGGCGGGCGAAGCAATCCTGCAGCAGATCGAAGCGGAGCAGCGCCGCTGGGTCAGCAATCTCGTTCACCTGCTCGGAGTTGAAGTGGCGCCCGCCGTCTCCTCCGAGGTGCCGCCTTGGCTCGAACGCTCATGCGAGCGAGGCGAGCCGGATTGGGCGCGCGTGCCTGCCCTCATGCAGGTGCAGGCGCAGCGGGACGAAGCGGAGGCGGAACTTGATCGGAATCGAGCGAACGCCCTGCCGACGGTTTCGCTGGGTGCGGGGACATCCACCGACATCAACGACCCGTTCTCCCGCCGCGCGGAGTACAACTTCGGCATAAATGTCTCCAGTTCGCTCTACAGTGGCGGGGCCAACAGTGCGCGGATCCGGGGCGCGAACTATGCGCTTGAAGCTGCGGATGCCGCCGAAGCGAACATCCGGAACGAAGTGAGCCGCCTGCTGTCGGAAGCGCAGCGGCAGATCGGAAGCTTCAACGATCTGGTGGTCACGCTGACCGGCCGCGAACGCAGCATGAGCCAGACGGGCGAACTGTACCGCCTCCAGTACTTCGAAATGGGTACGCGCACCCTGGTCGACCTGCTCAACGCCGAGCAGGAACTGCAGCAGGTCCGGCTGGATCTGGTGAACACGCGGCATGACCTGCGGCGGCTCAACGTGGACTGCCTGTTCAATGCCGGGGAGGAGCGGGAAGCGTTCAGGTTGACGGGGCTGGTCGTCGAGGGGGTAAGGCTGTGACCGATCAGGCAGAACAGGACACACGCCCATTCAGGGGCGAGGCATGGACAGAAGCGTTCCTTTACGTTGCCCGCCATTACAGGCTCTCGGTATCGGCGCAGAACGCCAGGATAGCGGGGCTCTGGGAAAGCGGAAAGGATCCTTCGGAGCGGATCAGGAGCATGGCCCGCGGGGCAGGGCTTCGTATCCGTTTCGCGGCTCAGGATGCGCTGACATCGACGGGTGACCGGTTCCCGCTGGTCGTGGAACTGCACAGTGGCGAGGTTGCTGTCGTCACCGCGGTCGACGAAGCGGGGGACGTTTCGCTCGTCATGGGTGGCGAGGGCGGTCTGCCGCATGTCCTTCCGCTGGAGGAGCTGAAACGCAGGTGCGCGCAGCTTGTCGTCGCCCGTCCCGCGCGATCGGCGCCCGATGCTCGCGTCGATACATACATCCGCCCCTACGAGGAGCACTGGCTGCGCCGTCTGCTGCTGAAGGACAGGCGATCCTACGGGCATGTCGTTGCGGCATCGCTCATCACCAACATCCTGGGGCTGGCGACAGTCCTGTTCTCGATGCAGGTGTATGACCGCGTCATTCCGGCTGCATCCTATCCCACGCTCTACATCCTGTTCCTCGGGGTCGTCATCGCAATAGGGTTCGACTTCCTGTTGCGCCGACTGCGCATGAGCATCATCGATACGCTTGGAAAGCGCGCGGACCTGCGCATTTCGGATCGCGTCTTCGGCCACGCGCTGCGGGTGCGTAACAGCGATCGCCCGCTGTCCACCGGGACGTTCATCGCGCAGCTGCGGGACCTGGAGCAAGTGCGCGAACTGCTCACCTCGACCACGATCGCAGCCATAGCGGATTTGCCTTTCTTCCTCCTGTTCCTGGTGCTTTTCTGGTTCATCGGCGGGGGGCTAGTGCTCGTTCCGATCGGAGCCCTGATCCTTCTCCTTCTTCCGGGGCTTCTCGCACAGCCGAAGCTGCGGGCCTACGCGAATGAAGCCATGCGCGAAGCGGCGCTGCGCAACGCGATGCTGGTGGAGTCCATCCAGCGCAACGCCGACATCAAGACGCTGCAGGCGGAGAGCCGTTTCCAGCAGCAATGGAACCACTTCAATTCCGTCACCGGAGAAGCGCAGCTGAAGTTGCGTGGACTCACGAACAGCCTGATGGCCTGGACGCAGAACGTACAGAACGCGGCCTATGCCACGATCATCTTCTTCGGCGCACCGCTGGTCATGGAGGGCGATCTCACCACCGGTGCGCTGGTCGCCGCATCGATACTGGGATCGCGCATGATGGCGCCCATGGCGCAGGTCACACAGGTCCTGAGCCGCTTGCAGCAGGCGCGCTTCGGGATGGAGAGCGTCGACAGGATCATGGAACTGCCGGTCGACAATCCGGACAATGAACACCGGATCGCCGTGCCCGCAATCGCCGGCAACTTCACCCTGCGCTCCGCCGTATTCCGCTACGGAGATCCGAATTCTCCGCCGGCTCTCACCGTGCGCGATCTTGCCATCAGGCCGGGTGAAAAGATCGCTTTGCTGGGTCGCAATGGGGCCGGGAAGTCAACGCTGCTGCAGGCCCTGTCGGGGCTGCTTCATCCGATATCGGGGGAAGTCCTGCTGGATGATCTGGCGCTCGCCCAGATCGATCCTGCCGACGTGCGGCGCGATGTGGGCCTTCTCACGCAGAACAGTCGCCTCTTTCATGGCACCATCCGCGACAATCTTGTTCTCGGCGCACCGCAGTCGACTTCGGAGGATATCCTCGAAGCTCTGCGGATGGTGGGCGCGGATGAGTTCATCCGGCGCATCCCGTCCGGCCTCGATTACGTCGTGCAGGAAGGAGGCGAGGGTCTGTCGGGCGGGCAGGTGCAGTCGCTGCTGCTGGCGCGGCTGCTGATCCGGCAACCGAGGGTCGTCCTTCTCGATGAGCCGACGGCGTCCATGGACGATGCCGCAGAGCGTCTCTTTCTCGCGCGTTTTCGCGAATACAGCCATGCGCGCACGGTCGTGGTGGCGACGCATCGTATGCGGGTCCTGGATCTCGTGGACCGGGTGATCGTGGTCCATAACGGCCTCATCACCCTGGACCAGAGCAAGGAAGATGCGCTGCTCACGATGCAGGGGAGGGCTGCGTGAACGCTTGGAGCAACACGGACGACTGGCTTTTCGAGGAAGAGAAGGATGATCGCTACAGGCTGGCCACCCGTCTCGTTTGGGTGGTTGCGGCGCTGTTTCTGGTTCTGCTGACCTGGGCGTGGTTCGCTGAACTCGACGAGGTGGCGACCGGCACCGGTCGGGTCGTGCCGACCAGCCGTGAACAGGTGATCCAGTCACTGGAAGGCGGCATCCTGGCGAAGTTGCTGGTGCGCCAGGACGATATCGTAAAGCCGGGGCAAGTCCTTGCCCAGCTCGATCCGACGCAGGCCGGCTCCACCGTGGAGGAGAGTGCGGCGAAATACCACGCCGCCCTCGCCGCGTCCGCCCGCCTTCAGGCGGAGGTCAATCAGACCCCGCTCACCTTTCCTGCGGAACTTGACGACTACGCAGACCTGAAGGCGGCGGAAACACGGTTGTATGAGACACGGCGGCGCAGTCTGGCCAGCTCCCTTTCGCTGATCGACGAGTCCCTTGGCCTCATCCGCAAGGAAGTGGCGATCGGTGAATCGCTCATCGAAGTGGGCGCCGCCAGCAGCGTGGAAGTCATTCGGCTCAAGCGCCAGCGTGCAGAACTGGAACTCAAGAAGGCGGATCTGCGATCGCAATACCTGGTTGAGGCGCGTCAGCAGCTGGCCAAGGCGAACGAGGAGGTGACGGCCTTGGCGCCCGTGGTGCGGGGGCGTGCCGACACGTTGAAGCGCCTCACGCTGCGATCGCCGGTGAGCGGTGTCGTGAAAAGCATCGAAGTATCGACCGTCGGCGGCGTCATACCCCCTAACGGCGAGATCATGCAGATCATACCGGTCGACGACCAGCTGCTGATCGAAGCGCGAATGTCCCCCCGCGACATCGCATTCATTCATCCCGGCCAGCGCGCTACCGTGAAGGTGACCGCCTACGATTACGCGATCTACGGCGGCCTTGAGGGCGAAGTCACCACCATCTCGCCCGACACGATCCAGGACGAAGTCAAGCCGGACATCTTCTACTACCGCGTCTTCATCCGGACCAGATCCGACGCGCTGGTGAACAAGGCGGGCAAGCGCTTTCCTATCGTGCCCGGCATGATGGCCACGGTGGATGTCCACACGGGGCAGAAAACGGTCCTGCAGTACCTTCTGAAGCCCTTCAACCGCGCGCGCGAAGCGCTGCGTGAGAGATGAGGGACCATTTTTCAGCGCTCCGCGCGGCGGCTGCACACATACGGCCGGTCGTCACGGACGCGGGCGCGCTGTTCGTGCTCTTCTTCTCGTGGACCGACGGTTCGCGGCAGGCAACGGTCATCACTTCGACCGCCGTTTCGCTTGACGACGCGTGGCAGCAGGGAATCGAATGTGTTGAGGCCAGCGGCGTCGAACCACGCTGGCTGCGGCTCGACTGGATCGACGCCTTCGAACCTTCTCACTGGGGGGCAGTTCGCCAGCAACTGAGCAGGATCAAGCGCAATTACTTTCGTCTGGGCCTCTCGCTGAGCCCGGACTTCAGGCACGCCTTCCTAGAAACCGAGCTTAACGCCAACGCCATGCTTTATGGCGGCGCGCAGAAAAGCAACGCGGTTCTCAACGAGAACAACTTCCGGATCTACGCCAGGAAACGGCATGGCCTGGAGCAAGTGGACTTCGGTGATCAGGCGCCGATCTGGCTCTTCACGACCAGCGGGCTCTTCGTCGATGAAGGCGGCGAACTGCATCGCATCCAGGGCGGCGGCGGGCTGGAGGCCGGGCGCCGTGTGGTCGAACGGCTGGATGCCCACCAGGTGCTGCGTCTCATCATTGCGGGCAGCACCTATCTTGCAATGCAGGTGCAGGAAGACGGCCGGTTCAACTATGGCTGGCACCCGTGCTTCGACAGGCCCATCCCGGCCTACAACAGCCTGCGTCACGCGAGTACGCTCTACGCGATGCTGGAGGCATGGAGCGTCACACGCGACGCGGTTCTCAAGGCTGCCATAGATCGCGCCCTGCGATGCCTGACTGAGACGCTGATCGCCCGCTTGCCCCTTCCGGACGGGTGTGAGGCCGCATTCCTCGTCGACACCGGAGCCGAGATCAAGCTGGGGGGCAATGCCGTTGCCGTCCTTGCGCTCTGCAAGCATGCCGAACTGACTGGGGACAGGCAGCATGTCCTCCTGATGGATGCGCTGGCAGAGGGCATCCTCTACATGCAGGACAAGGAGAGCGGCCGGTTCACGCATGTTCTCGCTTATCCCGGCCTCCAGGTGAAGCAGGACTTTCGGATAATCTACTATGATGGAGAAGCTGCTTTCAGCCTCATGCGGTTGTACGCCTTTTCCGGTAACGCGCGCTGGCTTGCGGCGGTCGAACGCGCCTTCGAGCACTTCCTTCGCGCGGAGCACTGGAAGGCGCACGATCACTGGCTGGGTTACTGTGTCGATGAGCTGACCCGCTATCGCCCGGAGGAACGCTACTACCGCGTCGGTCTCGACAACGTTCGGGATTATCTCGACTTCGTTGCCAATCGCGTCACGACCTTTCCAACCCTTCTGGAGCTGATGACGGCGGCGGAGAAGATGCTGTGCCGTCTGCAAGGGGACGCTCGCTGCAGGCAATTGCTCGATGATTTCGACGTGGCCTTGTTTTACAAGGCACTGCATCGGCGGGCGCGCCATCTGCTCAACGGTCATTTCTGGCCCGAACTGGCGATGTTCTATCGGAATCCCGCCCGGATCGTTGGCAGCTTCTTCATTCGCCATCATGCCTTTCGCGTGCGTATCGACGACGTGGAGCATTACCTCTCGGGCCTCGTGGCCTACCGCCAGCACTTGCTTGACGCCGCCGTTCGCGAGGGGGCTGCCCTGCTGGAGCAGAGCGGCCGTCACTGGCGAGCCGCCGATGTGGCACGGGCGACCGGCGGGATCTGGACGGTGCCGCCCGAAGCGGGATGGACGGCGCAGGGTCTCTGCATCTTTGGCCCAACGATGCGGCCCGGCGAAATGGTCGTGGCCGCCCCCGACACTACGGGCAAGGGCGTGAAGCCGCGGCAAATACGGGAACTCGCGTCTTCTCCCGCCGCCGTCATCACCCAGGACGCGGGCGACGCGAATAGCCTTGGCGCTCCGGTCCTGCAGGTCAAGGATACGGGCGATGCCATTCTCTCGCTCGGCCGCTACGCACGGGAGAGGATGAGCGGCAAGGTGGTGGCGGTGACCGGGACTGCCGGGAAGACGACGACGGTCGCCATGCTCGCACAGGCGCTGTCCGCCTTCGGAACGGTGGGGCAAACGCGGTTCAATGCCAACCTTCCTCATGGTGTCGCATGGAATCTCGCGTCAGTGCCCTGGGACGCGCCACATACGGTTCTCGAACTCGCCATCGGGCGCATGGAGCAGAACGCCCGCCTCGCATCTCCCGATATCGCGATCTTTACGAACATCCTTCCCGCGCATCTGGAGTATCACCGCGATCTCGCCACGATCGCTGCCCGCAAGAGCCGCATCTTCAGCGGCATGAAGCCCGGCGGCATAGCGATCCTGAACAGGGACATGGCCGAATGGCACCATGTTCAGCTGCAGGCGCGGTCGAGGGGGCTGGATGTCTTCAACTATGGGCGCTGTGCAGACGCTGACTTCCGCCTGATCGATTACGATCCGGCGGCACGCCGCGTCGTCGCCGACATTCGCGGATGCCCGGTGGAGTACACCCTCGGCGCCGGAGGGGAGCACATGGCGCTCAACAGTCTGGCAACCCTTTCGGCCGTCAGCCTCCTCGGGCGGGATATCAGCGCTGCCATCGCTGCGCTGCAAACATTCAAACCCGTCGCAGGGCGCGGCAGCGAAATGCGGCTGCAGCTGAATGGACGCAATATCCACCTGATCGACGAAACGTACAACGCCAGTCCGGGCTCCATGGAAGCCGCTTTCGCGCTGCTGGGCACCACGCCAACGAAGGGAAGACGGATTGCCGTGCTAGGAGAGATGCTGGAACTGGGGCCGGATGCTCCCGAGTACCACACGCAGCTTGCAGCCTCTTGCGTGAAGAACCGCATCGACGAAATCTACACCCTGGGTGACCTCTTCGATGGCTTCTGGAAGAATCTTCCCCCAGGCGCGCGAGGTGGTAGACCGAAATCTCTGGATGTTCTGAAGGCTATGTTGAACACGCAAATAGAAGAGGGTGATGTGATCTTGTTGAAAGGGTCGCATGCAACCCGGTTGTATGATGTCGCTAACTGGTTTGTAGAACGCGGTCAGCCTCGCACGGGATCATGCTGATTTGCCGTTATCTCTTTGTTAAGAATTGGAGCTGATTGTTTTTCTTTAAAAATATAGCGGGGAGTTGAACAGTCGGAACGCTAGATCACACGTGGCTGAACGCTTCGGGCCGGCGCATCGACGCGCCGGCAAGCGTTGCCCAAAGTCGGAGCGTCGCGGAAAGGGCGCTGGTGGAAGGTGCAAGGCAGCTCCTGCGCGCGCGACGAAAAATCGCGGCTCTCGAGCCCCGCAGCCTGTTTCGGGATACTGCCTGGGACATGATGCTAGAGCTGTTCATCAGCGGGGAGGAGGGCGGCATCCTCTTTGTCAAACAACTCATGATTGCCTCGGGCGAGTCCGCCGCCTCTGCGATGCGACGCATTGACAGGCTGGAGAGCGCAGGCTTTCTTGAGCGCATCCCCGACATGCTGGACCAGCGGCGCGTCATTGTTCAGCTTACCTCCAAGGGGCGGACGGCGATGCTTGCCATGCTCGATGAGGTCTTTGGTGCGCCACCCGCGGCGCCTGCGACACCGCGGCCATTCGTGCCCAGAGCAGCGGCTGCGGATGAGCCATTGGCCCCGCAGCGGTAAAACGCCGATGGCGCACCGGGAGCCTTGACGCACTGATACCCTTCGCGGCAACTCTGCCGTATGCGAAACGCCCGTAGAACACCCTCCCGCTCGCGCCTGCTGCCCGTGATGGCGGTCGTGGGTCTGCTTGCACTCGTCTGGTACTATTTCTCAGTTGCGCCCGGCAGGGATGCGAGCACCACCGGCGAAAGACTGGTGACGGCGCGGGGTGATCTCGCGGCGGATGAGAAGGCTACGATCGAGCTCTTCGAGAAGTCACGGGGATCGGTCGTCTTCATCTCCACCTCCCAACTTGTTCAGGATGCCTGGACCCGCAATATTTTTTCCACGCCTCAGGGTTCCGGTTCCGGCTTTATCTGGGATGACGCGGGACACGTGGTAACTAACTTCCATGTGATACAGGGCGCTTCGGGCGCGACGGTGCAACTGGCGGATGGGCGCAAGTACCAGGCGGCGCTGGTAGGCGTGAGCCCGCAGCATGATCTGGCACTGCTGCGCATCGGCGTCGGGCTGCGCCGCCCGCGTCCCGTACCGCTGGGCACGAGCGCAGACCTCAAGGTCGGCCAGAAGGTGTTCGCCATCGGCAATCCCTTCGGCCTCGACTGGACCTTCACCACGGGTATCATTTCAGCCCTGAACCGCACGCTTCCAAGCGAGAGCGGACCCGACATCCAGCAGCTCATACAGACCGATGCAGCTATCAACCCCGGAAACTCCGGGGGGCCGCTGCTGGACTCAAGCGGGCGTCTCATCGGGATCAACACGGCGATCTACAGTCCCTCGGGAGCGTCGGCCGGGATCGGTTTCGCTGTTCCGGTCGACACTGTCCGGCGCGTGATACCGCAGCTTGCCCGCAGCGGACGGTATGTGCGACCCTCGCTTGGCATTGAGGTGGATGAGCAGGTCAACGCACGGTTGAACGAGCGGACGGGTGCCAAGGGCGTCTTTGTGCTGGCGGTGCAATCCGGCTCCCCGGCAGCGGCGGCAGGCCTGTCCGGCATGGCGACCGGCCCGCAGGGCGTAACGCCGGGCGACATTATCACAGCCGTGGAAGGGCGGGAGGTTCCTACGGTGGGCGCGTTGCTGTCACGGCTCGATGACTTCAAGGTCGGCGATGTGGTCACGCTGACCGTCATGAAGCAGGAGCAGGAGCGGCAGGTGCGGGTCGAGTTGGGAGCGGACGGCAGCGCAAGCTGACGCGCTCCTATCGGCCGTCTTGTCTTGGCGGGAGGCCGCGAGTTACAGGGCGCCGGACGCCATCAGTCCGGGGAGGAATGGCAGAAGCTCTCGAGCCAGGAATCCCAATGGCCCGACGGTTTCGGCGCAGCGCCTGCCCGCTTCCCCATGGAGCCAGACGGACCAGGCGGCAGCACACAGGGGATCGCACCCACGCGCCAGTATGCCGCCGACCACACCGGCAAGCACATCGCCCGATCCGCCCGTGGCAAGACCCACGCCCCCGCCTCCGTAGAAGAGGAGCCTTCCGTCAGGATGCGCAATCCATGTGCTGGCGCCCTTCAATACGACGACACTGCCGAACTGCCGGGCAGCAGCAAGAGCCGCGCGGGCGCGATCATCCTCGATCTCCTCGGCGGTGAGGCCGAGCATGCCTGCCATCTCTCCGATGTGCGGTGTCAGCACTGCGGGAACATCGCGCGTCCTGAGCTTGTGTGCATGTTCGCCCAGCCTCAGCAGCGCAGCCGCGTCGATGACGACCCCGCCCTTGAAATCCGAGACGGACAGAAGGCCTTCCACCAGCCGGCAGGCCTGGTCTGCGCCGGACATGGCCGGACCGACGATGAGCGTGTCGCATCGCCCAAGCTGAGCCTCGAGGGAAGGGTCGGTGCCCTGCACCTCGCCCGCCTCATCCATCGGGAGAGCGACGACCGCTGCTTCGGGTATCAGCACGCCCAGCGGCAGAGCTGCGCCTTCGACCGTGGCGATGCGGACTTTGCCGGCACCCGCGCGCAAGGCGCCCTCTGCGGTCAGGCGTATTCCGCCCGGCACCGTAATGCTCCCGCCCACGACAAGGACGCGACCGCGCGCATTCTTATCCGTGTTGTTCTCCGGTTGCGGCAGTGGGTGTTCGCGAAGCCACCGGGCATCGATCACAGTCGGGCTTGGCGCCGTGTGCTCAGCCACGGGCAGCGACCATGTGATCGGGCTCCGCAGTGGCAGGCGTGCCTTCCTGCTCCATCGGAGCGACGATGTTGTAGTGAGTCAACGCCAGACGTCCGGCTTCCGGATCGAACCGGTACTGCGTGACAGAGCAGTTTGCGACATCGCCCTGCGCATCTACGGAGAGGATCTCCGCCTCGCTCATCTGCTCGATGATGTACCGCATGCACAGGACGACGACCTGGTGCGCCACGATCATCACGCGCTTGCCGGAATAATGAAGCGATACCGTGTCCAGCAGCGCTCGCAAACGGAAGATGACGTCCACCCAGCTCTCGCCGCCGGGCGGACGGTGATAGAACTTGCCCAACACCTGTCTGAAATGTGCCTGCTCAGGCTGCAATTCGCGGACGCCGGGAGTCGTCAGCCCGTCGAGAATGCCGAATTCCTTTTCGCGCAGGCGCTCGTCGATGCAGATCCGCAGGTCCGGGCTGCACCCACCGGCCGCGCGGAATGCCTCGGCTGTCTGTACCGCGCGGACATAGGGGCTGCACAGGATGACCTCGGGTCGCTCCCCCTCCTCGCCGGACGCGAACCAGCGACCGAGCGCTCCTGCCTGCTCATGGCCTAGATCGGAGAGCGGCACGTCGACGTCGCGATGGTCGAGTTCGATGCGGTGTAGGCCGCCCTCATGAGCCAGATCGCGTGCAACATTGCCTGCGCTCTGGCCATGACGGATCAGCCACAGCACGCTGGGCCAACGCGAGGCCCCTGATCGAGAGTCTGTCATGCCATGACAATGCGGCAGGAGGCAGGCTTGTTCCTGCCGCTATGCTCGCTTTGTCCTCGGCACGAAGCCGGCAGAGGGCGTCATTCGCCGCTCCCCGGCTCCGCCATCCGGCGGTGCATTTCGGCGAGCACCGGGGTTGGCGTGACGTGGCTCGCGGCGGCCTGTATCTTGTTCTTCCATCCCGACACGATGTGAGACTTGCCGGAGAACAGGGCGTCCCAGCCATCCTTTGCGACCTTCGCGGGATCATCCTTTTTGCTGGTGCCCACGTTCGTATCCAGCAGGTCGCCGCGTTCAAAAAACTCGGTTTCCGTGGGGCCAGGCATCAGGGTGGTCAGAGTGACACCTTCCACGCCCTTCAACTCGCCGCGCAGGCCATCGGTGAAGTTGTCGATGAAGGCCTTCGTGGCGTTGTAGACCGCCTGGTATGTGCCGGGCATCAGCCCCGCAATCGAGCCGGTGACAAGCACCTTGCCCGCGTTGCGCGCCACCATGTCCTTGAGCACGCGCTGGAGCAGGTACACCGTGCCTGTGACGTTCGTGTCGATCACGCGGCGCCAGTCGGCGACATCCTGCTCCAGAAAAGCATGACCAAGCCCGCGACCGGCATTGGCACACAGTACGTCTATGGTGGACCCCTGCGCGGCTTCCAGGAGACGGTCCACCCCCTCCATGGTGGACAGGTCACATTCCACGGAGCGGACCTGGGTGCCATGCGCCTCCAGATCGCGGGCGGCGGCCTCGATCAGCGGCTCGTCGGCCGCCACGAGCAGGTCATACCCATTCTGGGCGGCTATATGGGCTAGTTCGAAGCCGATTCCGGTGGAGGCTCCCGTAACGATAGCAAGTTGGCGCATGGCATTCTCCTCAGGTGGCGACGCGGTCCATGTCGGGCTTCAGAACGATTTTGGTGACCTCGTTCTGCTTGTCATGGAACATGCGGTACCCGTCGGGCCCCTGGCTCAGCGGCAGGCGGTGGCTGATGAGGAAGGTCGTGTCGATCTTGCCTTCCATGATGGCGTTCAGCAGGCCGGGCAGATAACGCTGCACGTGAGTCTGACCCGTCTTGAGTGTCAGGCCCTTTTCCATGAAGGCACCCAGCGGGAACTTGTCCACGAAGCCGCCATAAACGGCCGGCATGGAGACGCGCCCGCCCTTCCGACAGGCGATGATCGCCTGGCGGATGGAATGAGGGCGGTCCGTGCCGAGGAACAGAGACGCTTTGATCTGGTCGATGACGTTGTCGACGAAGAAGCCGTGTGCTTCGAGCCCGACAGCGTCGATGACCGCGTCCGGACCGATGCCGCCGGTCATCTCCATCAGCGCTTCGTAGGTTTTGGTTTCCTCGAAGTTGATCGTCTCGGCGCCGAACTTCTTCGCAAGTTCAAGGCGATGCGGGAAATGGTCGATGGCGATCACCCGCTCCGCGCCCATCAGGAAGGCGGATTGAACCGAGAAGAGGCCGACCGGCCCGCAGCCCCAGACGGCGACGGTGTCGCCGGGCTCGATCTCCGCATATTCGGCTGCCTGCCACCCGGTCGGAAGGATATCGGAGAGGAACAGCACCTTGTCGTCCTCCACGCCGTCCGGAACCACGATGGGCCCAACGTCGGAGAACGGTACGCGGACATACTCAGCCTGGCCGCCAGCATAGCCGCCGGTCATGTGGCTGTACCCGAACAGGCCGGACATCGGCTGTCCGTACAGTTCCTGAGCGATGTCCTGGTTATCGGCCGGGTTGCCGTTGTCGCAGGCGGAGTACTGCTGCTTTCCGCAATGATAGCAACTGCCGCAGGAGATTGTGAAGGGAACGACGACCCGCTGCCCCTTCTTCAAGGTCGATTCCGGTCCCGTCTCGACGACTTCGCCCATGAACTCGTGGCCAAGGATGTCTCCCGCCTTCATGGTCGGTATGTAGCCGTCATAAAGATGCAGGTCCGAGCCGCAAATGGCGGTGGACGTGACCTTGATGATGGCGTCACGGGGATTTACGATTTCGGGATCGTCAACTGTATCGACGCGTACGTCGTGCTTGCCGTGCCAGGCGAGAGCGCGCATCAGGCCATCTCCTCTTCGTGCTGCTTGCGGGTACGCGCGTTGGTGGCGATTTCGCCTGTTTCCATCAGCTGCTTGAAGCGCCGTAGGTCACGCCGGGCCTGGATGCCGGGCTCACGCTGCGAAAGTTTGGCGATAGCCTTGCCGACCAGCCCGGCGGGGGCATCGTACAGGATCGTCGCGGTCACGACCGTGCCGCGCAGGCCCGCGTCGCGAAATTCGATACGGCCGCTGTTCGAAATGTCGGACGCGTCCTTGGAGGCCCAGGCGATCGCTTCGTCGGGCAGGTCCTGCGTGATCGTCGCGTCCCATTCGACTTCCTTGCCGCCGGGGCCTTTGACCACCCAGTGGCTGGTCTGCTGATCGATCACATCGATCCGGACTATGTTGTCCATGATCTTCGGCAGGTTGGAGAAGTCTCGCCAGAAGCGGTAGAGTTCGGCTTTTGGCCTGTTGATCGTCACGGAGCGGGCAAGGAGGTCCCCGCCTCGCGCTTCCAGGCCCAGAGAGGCCGCATCCTGCGAGGAATGGCCGTCCTTCTTCGTAGAGAGCGGCGCGTCGTCGCCAGCATCAGTCATGATAGCTCCTGCTTTTGCGGGTGGTCGGTGGTTGCGGATGGATCAACGGGTAAGATCACCATCGCGCCGTTCTTCTTCCGGGTAATCCTCGGGGTGGACCTTGCTCACCAAAGGACGATCCTCCACCTTTTCGGGCGGCTGACTGCCCTCGGCTCGAGAATCGTGAAACTCGTCAGGGCGTGCATCGCCAAACGTGCCTCTGGGTGTCTTGGACGGCTTGGTCGGATCGGGTCCGCGATCGTCCTTGTCGAAACTGGTCATGATGAGCCTTCCATGTCTGCACGTCTGTCAAGCGCAGGAGTGAACCTGCGTTCCGCCCATCCCGGCAAAGACAACCTGCATCAAGCAAGCCTTGTTCCCGGGAAAGACGTGGTCCGAGCCGGTCGTACGGCGGCCGGTTGCCTGGCTCCGGTGCGCCGCAGCACCATGTTTACGGCGCTTTCGACGGGATGCCGTATCGGCAGGTTAAGGAACGGTAAGCGTTGGCAACCGAGCGGCGCCTTGCCCGTTTGAGAGGCGGTTTATGACCGCCCCATGGCCCACGGTTCCGCGCTTTGCTGACGCCCAGGAACCCCGTTCACGCGAGTATGCCGATGCCCCTGACAATAAACGGAACGGATCATGACTTCACCGGCGATCCGCGCACCACGCTTCTCGATTTTCTGCGCGACGGATGCGGTCTGACCGGCACCAAGAAGGGCTGTGACCACGGGCAATGCGGCGCCTGCACCGTGCTGGTGAACGGTCAGCGGATCAACAGCTGCCTCACCCTTGCCGTCATGCACGAGGGCGATGCGGTCACCACCATCGAGGGGTTCGGAACGCCCGAAGAGCTGCACCCGCTTCAGGAGGCGTTCGTAAGGCATGACGGATTCCAATGCGGCTACTGCACGCCGGGACAGATCTGTTCAGCGAAAGCCATGCTGGACGAGGCGGCGAACGGGTGGGCCAGTTTCGTCAGTGACGATATCACCGCCCCTGTTTCGCTGACACGCGACGAAATCCGCGAGCGCATGAGCGGCAATCTGTGCCGTTGCGGAGCCTATTCGAACATTGTCGACGCCATCGCTGAAGTTGTGGAGGCCGGACGATGAAAGGCTTCGACTACAGCCGGGCAGAGGCCGTCACGCACGCGGCGGAACAGGCCCGCGAAGGTGCCCGGTTGATCGCCGGCGGCACGAACCTGCTGGATCTGATGAAGCTGGAGATCGAGCGGCCGGACGCCCTGGTCGACATCAACCGCCTGGAACTTGGCGGGATCGAGCGGACGGAGGGCGGGCTGCGCATCGGCGCGCTCGTCTCCAACAGCGCATGCGCCGCCGATGAGCGGATCAGGCGTGACTATCCCATATTGGCCCGGGCGATCCTTGCCGGAGCAACCTTCCAGTTGCGCAACAAGGCCACCACTGGCGGCAACCTGTGCCAGCGGACCCGGTGCTACTACTTCTACAACAGGGACCAGCCCTGCAACAAGCGGGAGCCGGGAACCGGCTGCGGCGCCATCGGCGGGGTGAACCGGATACATGCGATACTGGGTGCCAGTGAGGCCTGCATCGCAACTTATCCCGGCGACATGGCAGTGGCCCTGGCGGCCCTCGATGCTTCGGTAGAAGTCTCCGGCAGGGATGGCAGCGCGCGGATGATACCGGTCCGCGCGTTTCACCGCTTGCCCGGCGACCATCCGGAACGCGATAACGTGCTGGAAGCGGGGGAGGTCATCACCGCCGTCGTTCTTCCCGAGCCTGTGGGTGGTACGCAGATCTACCGTAAGGTGCGCGACCGTTCGTCCTATGCTTTCGCACTGGTCTCCGTCGCCTGCGTGATTGCCATGGAGGAGGGCCGGATCGGCAGGGCCTCCCTTGCCTTCGGGGGCCTGGCGCACAAGCCCTGGCACGACCCGGGGGTGGAGGAGCTGCTCGTCGGCAACGAACCTTCGGATGCCTTGTTCGACAAAGCCGCCGATGTTCTGCTCGCCGAAGCGAAGGGGCAGGGCGCCAACGATTTCAAGATACCCATGACGCGCCGTGTCCTGAAGGGCGTGCTGCGTGAAGCGACAGGGAGAGCCGTGTGACCAGCGTCTACACGATGGATGAGCCTGACGAACGCAACCGCCTTGATGCCATGGCGCAAGGTGTGATTGGAAAGCCGCTGGACCGCCTCGAAGGCCCGCTGAAGGTGTCCGGAAAGGCGACCTACGCTGCCGAGTACCGGATACCGAACTGCGTTGAAGGCGTGCTGGTGACCGCCACCATCGCTCGGGGGCAAGTTACCGCGATCGACGACGAGGCCGTGCTCCAGATGCCCGGCGTGATTGCGGTGCTTTCCGATGATCGCATGACGGCGCGGGCGGCGCAGGGCGGTGCGGGCAAGTCCCCCGTGCGCAAGGTCCGCGACGTGCAGTACTACGGGCAGCCGGTGGCCCTCGTCGTCGCGAAGACGTTCGAACAGGCGCGCCATGCCGCGAAGCACCTGCGCATTCGCTATCGGGAGGAGCCGGACCCTCTTGTGGACCCGGAGGACGAGCGCGCCACCTTCGAGCCCTTCGAGGATCCGACGGTCCAGGGCGACCTCGACCAGGCGATGGACGCGGCGGCGCATGCCGTGGATGTCGTCTACACGACCGAAGGCCACAACAGTGCCGCGATGGAGCCGCATGCCAGCATCGCCGAGTGGGACGGCAAGACGCTGACGCTTCACTCAAGCCTGCAGATGCTGCGCTTCAATCGCAAGGAACTTGCGGATGCGCTTGGGCTGGATGCCGACAACGTCCGTCTTGCTTCCCCCTATGTGGGCGGCGGTTTCGGATCCAAGCTCGGCATCAGCCCGGAAGGCGCGGCCGCATCGGTTGCTGCCATCACCCTGAAACGCCCGGTTCGCGTCGTCCTGCTGCGCCAGCAGGTCTTCCAGTGCATCATGCGCCGTTCCGAAACGCGTCAGCGTCTTCGGCTGGCGGCGGACGCGGAGGGGCGCCTGATAGGCTTCGGCCATGAAGCATGGGTATCCAACCTGCCGGAGGAGGAGTTTGCCGAACCCGTGCTTCAGGCGAGCGAGTTCCTCTATCCGGGTGACGACCGGAAGCTTGATCTGGAGGTCACCCGCATCCACCGCGTAACGGCGGGTTCCGTCCGGGCCCCCGGTGAAGCTGTGGGCATGCAGGCGCTCGAAGGGGCCATGGACGAACTGGCCCTCGCGATGGAGATCGATCCTGTCGAACTGCGCCTGCGCAACATACCGGAACGGCATCCGACGCTCGATATCCCTTATAGCTCCCGCAAGCTGGAGGAGTGCCTGCGCAAAGGCGCGGAGCGTTTCGACTGGGATGGGGCGGACCGCACACCCTGCAAGAAGCGCGAAGGCGACTGGTGGATCGGCACGGGAATGGCGACCGCGACGCGCGTACACAACCTTAACAAGGCGGAAGCCCGGGTGACATTCCGCGCGGACGGCAGTGTCGAGGTCGCCAGTGACATGACGGATATCGGCACCGGGACGTACACGGTTCTCCAGCAGATCGCGGCGGAAATGCTGGGCGTCGATCCAGGAAGGGTGGAGGTGCACCTTGGCGACACCGATTTTCCGCCGGGCTCGGGCTCGGGGGGCAGCTGGGGCGCTGCGTCCACCGGCTCTGCCGTGTTCCAGGCGTGCGAAGGTATCCGCAGCAAGCTGGCAGCGAAGCTGGGCTGCGCCGAGGACGAACTGACGCTCAAGGATGGCCATGCCGTCACCGGCAACCGTCGCATCGCGATCGCGGACCTGCTGGGAGACGAGGCTCTCACCGAACATGCCCGTTTCAAGCCGGGCAAGATAACCGAGGCGTTCGCTGCGGCGATGTACGGCGCGTTCTTCGCGGAAGTCGCGGTCAACGTCTATTCGGGGGAGGTGCGCGTGCGCCGTTTTACCGGCGCCTTCTCGATGGGACGTGTGCTCAACGCAAAGACTGCCACCTCGCAGTGCATGGGCGGCATGGTCTGGGGGATAGGCAGTGCCTTGACGGAGGAACTGGCGTTCGACCAACGCGACGGCCATATCGTGAACCCCGACCTTGCCGAATACCACGTGCCGGTGAACCTCGACGTTCCGCACCTCGATGTCCTGCTGGTGGAGGAACGCGATCCGGCGGGAAGCCCACTGCAGGCCAAGGGCGTGGGGGAACTGGGGATATGCGGTGCGGCGGGCGCCATCGCGAACGCGATCCACCACGCCTGCGGTGTTCGTGTGCGAAGTTTCCCGATCACTCCTGACAAGGTGCTGGCGGGTCTTCCGGAAGTCTGACGTGAAGGAGCTATAGCATGCGCCGGGATGGAATGACGCGCGCCGCGGCGGTATTGCTGGTTACAGGTGCCGCTGCCCTTGGCCTCTACCGATCGTGGCTGAAGCGCTCGGGCGCGGCGCGACCGGAAAGGGTCGGTTATCCGCCGCTCGGAACGCCGAAATACATCGACGACGGCCTGTGGATCGTGGACGATACGATGGTCGCCAGCGGCCTGTCCTTGCCCATTCGGATGACGGTGCTGCGTCTCGAGGATGGAAGTCTCCTGCTTCACTCCCCCACCACGCATACGCCCGCGCTGGAGGCATCCCTGAACGCGCTGGGCACGGTGCGCCATCTGGTGGCGCCGGGCACCGCCCATTGGACTCACCTGACGGAGTGGCAGAAGGTCTTTCCGCAAGCGACGACCTGGGCGGTTCCGGGGCTGCGAAACCGCCTGCAGGTGCGGCTATCGGGGGTGCGGATAGACCGCGACCTTGGCGACAGGGAACCTGCGGAGTGGCAGCCCTCCCTCTCCCAGGGGCTGATCCGGGGCGCTGGCTTCTGCGAAAGTTTCCTGTTTCACGTCCCGAGCCGGACGCTGATCCTGTGCGACACTATCCAGAACCTCGTGCCCTCCAAGCTGCCGCCCGTCACACGCTTCGCGGCGCAGGCGGCATGCGGTACAGAGGGAAAAACGGCGCACCACGTTCGCATGGCCCTTCGCCTCGGCGGCCATGACGCGCGCGCGAACATCGACGCGATGCTCCGGCTGCAGCCCGAGCGCGTGCTCTTCGCACACGGTGACCCTTTCGAACATGACGCGGCTGCCCGGCTTTGGAGGGCATTCGCCTGGATGGACGAAAAGGAGAGCGACCCGGCGCGATCGTTCTCCCGCCTCACAAGGAGAAGACCATGATCCGCAGCCTGGCAGGAAGACGAGTTGTCATAACAGGTGCCTCCAGCGGCATCGGCGCCGCCACGGCCATAGCTTTCGCGCGCGAAGGTGCCCGGCTGATCCTCGCCGCCCGCGGAGAAGCAGGGCTCAGGGACATAGCGGCACGCTGCCAGGAGTTCGGCGCGAGCGTGGAGACGCGCATCGTCGATGTGACCGACGCGGAGGCGATCGGCGAACTGACCCGCTTCGCGCGTGAGCATATGGGCGGGGTGGACCTGTGGTTCAGTTGCGTCGGGGTTGGCGTAATGGGCAAGTACCAGGATGTGCCCCTTGCCGATCATGTGCAGGTTCTCCAGGCGAACCTTCTCAGTCACATGACCGAAGCCCATGCGGTTCTGCCGATCTTTCTGGAGCAGGGCCGGGGAACCTGGGTAAACATGATTTCCATAGGCGGCTTCGTGGCCACGCCTTATGCAGCGGCCTACGCGGCCAGCAAATTCGGGCTCCGGGGTTTCAGCGAGGCTCTGCGGGGAGAACTGTCGAAGAACCCGCACATTCACATCTGCGACGTCTATCCGACGTTTGTCGATACCCCGGCCATCGGCCACGCCGGTAATTACACAGGCGCGAAACTGTCCTATCCGCCCGGCGCTCTGCCTCCCGAGAAGGTCGCGCAGGCGGTCGTGAAGCTTGCCCACCGGCCGCGCAATTCCACGTTTGTCGGCGGGCCGGGCATCGGCATGAAACTGCTGCAGTTCGCCACCCCCAATGCCAGCGCGGCGATGTTGAACGGCTTCCTCGACATCTGGTCGCGGCGAGCGGAGCGGGGTGAGGATACGAAGGGCACCTTGTTCGATCCGCCTTCGAATGCCAGCGGACCAGACGCGCACACCCGGCGCACCGATTTGCGGCGAAAGGCTGCCGCTGGGGCGGGCGCGCTGGCAGCGGCAGGCGGGCTGACGGCGGCCGCCCTGCTGCTGAGGAAACGGCGCGGGCGCTGACCAGTCGGTTCGGCGCCGTCCTGCGCAGTCGTCCGGTCAAGACGCGAAGCTTCAGACCGTGACGGCTGATCTCCGCTGCCCTTCCGATCCGAAGACGCGCCGGTAGCGTTCGATGTTGTCCGGATGGCCGGTGGCCTTCTCGGGGTTGTCCGACAGCTTCACGGCGGGACGGCCATTGGCGCTCGTCACCTTGCATACGAGAGAGATGGGCTCCAGCCCGGTGCGGCCATCCGGATCGCAGCCTCGGAAGTCGTTTGTAAGATTCGTTCCCCAACCGAAGCTCAGGCGCACGCGCCCATGAAAGTGGCGATACGTGTCTTCTATGGTGTCGATGTCCATCCCGTCCGAGAAGATGAGGAGCCTGGTGCGCGGGTCGACACCATGCTGTTCCCACCATCGGATGATCTGTTCCCCGCCTTCGATCGGCGGGGCGCTGTCAGGACGGAAACCGGTCCAGTCGGCGAGCCAGGAAGGCGCATTCTTGAGGAAGGATGCGGTTCCGAAGGCATCCGGCAAGGCGACGAGAAGGTTGCCGTTGTAGTGCGCGCGCCACTCCTCAAGCACCCGATAGGGCGCGTGCAGCAGCGCCTCGTCCGTATCGGCAAGGGCGGCGGCCACCATCGGAAGTTCATGCGCGTTCGTGCCGATCGCCTCGAGGTCAGCGTCCATGGCGAGCAGCACGTTAGAGGTGCCGATGAATCTCTCCCTCAGCCCTTCCTTCAAGGCCTCGACGCACCAGCGCTGCCACAGGAAGCCATGGCGCCTGCGCGTGCCGAAGTCGGATAGGATCAGATCGTCAAGCTGGCGCAGGCGTTCCACCTTCTCCCAGAGCCGCGCCTTCGCACGGGCGTAAAGAATGTCGAGCGCCAGTTCGCCCTTGTCGCGCATGGCGGCCCGGGCGCGCAGCTCATTGATGATGGTGAGCGCGGGGATCTCCCACATCGACGTATGCGTCCACGGACCTTCGAAGCGCAAGTCAAACTGTCCGTCCACGATCCGCAGGTCGTATTCGGGCAGGCGGAACGCCGACAGCCAATTGATAAAGTCGGGGGCGAACATCTGCTGCTTGCCGTAGAACGTGTTGCCGGCGAGCCAGATCAGCTCCTTCTTCGCGAAACGGATGGTGCGGGCATGATCCAGCTGTGCGCGTAGTTCCGCCTCATCGATCACTTCCGCGAGGCGCACGGTGCGGCTGCGATTGATGACCGAGAACGTGGCCTGCACGTCCCCGTGCAGATGGCGGATCAGCTGCAGCATCAGCAGCTTGTAGAAGTCGGTGTCCAGCAGACTGCGGACGATCGGATCCAGCCTGAAGTTGTGATCGTAAGTCCGTTTAGCGATATTCGTGACAGGCATGGTCGGGTCCTTCCGCAGAAGGTAACGGTTGGGAGCTGCGCTGTTCCATCGCTTTTCTGATTGCGCAGCAGGTTCTTTCCGGTTTTCGCCTTAGATGGGCCAAGTCGCGCGATGGTAGGCCGAATCCCAGAACATCCATTCGAAGCGGGTCGCGATGCGGAAAGCGTCAGCCATCGCGCGACGCGTACCTGTTCCGGCGTTCGAGGCCGCCTCGTCGACGAGGGCGCGGACGCGGGCGGTCGCCTCGCCGAAGGATGGAGCGGCGTAGGTGTCGATCCATGCCGAATAGGGGTTTGGCGCGGCGGCACGGGGTTTAATCGCGCAGCCGACTTCCCAGTACACCCAAAAGCACGGCAATATGGCCGCGATCAGCTCCTCGTAGCTACGCGTTGCGGCGAGCGCCGAAAGATAGCTGGTGTAGCCGAGGCATGCCGGCGTGGCCTCGCTGTTGGCGGCCATCTGCGCCGTCACGCCGAAGCTTGCGAAGAAGGCTTGGTGCAGGGCCTCTTCCACCTGTACGGCGACTTTGGCGCCATCCGAAAACTCCAGCCGCCCGGCGGCGGTCGGCGCGCGCGCGGCGGCAAGCGCGAGCGCCCGGGAGTACTCGGCCAAATAGAGGCTGTCCTGCACGATGTAGTGCCGGAAGCTTTCCGGGGGCAGCGTTCCCGCGGCCAGTTCGGCCAGGAACGGGTGAGCGAGAATGGACCGGCGCAGCGGTTCGACATCTTGCCAGATTTCGTCGCAGAAGCTCATCGTGAAACCTTCTTCAGAAGCGGCGGCTGGCGCCAAGGCCGAACTGACGGCCGGTGTTGATGGTGAAGCTGTCGAACGGGCCGTCCGGTCCGAGACCGAGCAGGAGTGGCAGTTGCTGCTGGCCGAAGGCGGAGATGGCCCAGCGTTTGTCGAACAGGTTCTTCGCCCACAGATCCAAGGTCCAGCTGCCGAGGGCCACACCCACGCGCCCGTCGACCGACGTGTACCCGGGCGAATGCAGGATGTTGTCGATCTCGAAGTCCACCCGCGACACGTAGGCGACGGAGAGCCGCGCATCGATGATCGCGACTCCGGCCGCTCCGCTCCAGTCAAGGCCGCCGTTCAGCGTCCAGTCCGGCGCGTTCGGCGTCCGCTTGCCCCTGAGGTCGAGGATTGCGGGCTCGCCCGGCTCCGGTGTCGGGTTGGGAGTCGTGTAGCGACCCACGCGGCTGCGGGTCCAGGCCATGCCGCCATCGACGCGGAAGCCCTGCCCCACGTCGGCCTGAGCGGCCGCTTCGATGCCATGGACATCGACGCGCGGCACCGAAAGCACGACCGAGTTGCCGAGGAAGACAGTGTTCTGGAAATTGCGATAGTCGGTGACGAAGCCGGCAAGCGACAACCGCACCCGATCGTCCGCCACCTGCGCCTTGATGCCCGCTTCCAATGCCTTTGTCGTTTCCGCCGCGAAGTCTGCCGTCCAGATGTCGCTCGGCCCTGGCAGGGGGTTGAAGCCGCCGGCCTTGAAGCCAACCGCCCCGGTGACATAGGCCGTCAGGTCGTTAGTAGGGCGCCAAGCCAGCGAAATCTTTGGCTGCCACTTGTCGAAGGTCTGTGCCCGGCGGGCATAAGTCTGACCGCTTTGGGTGCCGAGCGTGTCTTCCTTGCGCCGATCGCGGTCGTAGCGAAGGGCCAGCGTTGCCTCCAAAGCCGGCAGGACATCATACGAACCCTGTGCGAAGATCCCGATCTGGTTGGAGCGGGTTTTCGCCCTCTGCGGTTCGGCTCCGAACAGCAGAGGACCGAGATCATCGGTGCGCCCCCGCTCAGTGCGCTGGAAGAAAAAGCCCATGTGCCAACGGAACGGCCCGGCCCCCCGGGATGCGAGCCGCAGTTCGCTTGTCCAGGCCTGAAGGTCCACCGGCTGTGAAATGGGCTGGATACCGTTGGGAAAGGTCGGTTCGCCGTAGAAGGTCAGCGGCGTGTTCCGGAAATCCAGCTCCTCCACGAAATCCTTGTGGTAATCATCGTAGCCGCCGGTCCATGTGAGGTTCAGATCGTCTCCGAGGGTCTGTTCGAATGTGGCTTGCAGCCCCCACCAGTCGCGGGCAGCGCGTCCTTCGAAATCGCCGAAGGGGTCGGTCAGCGCCTTGCCGGACAGGCGGCCGCCATAAAGCTGCGTGACATTGCCGGACGAGATGTAGGCGGCGCCGCCCTCTTCATCCGCCCAGCCGGCCCGCAGCTTGAGCGTGCTCGTCTCGGTCAGGGCGATCCTTGCCTTCAGGCGCAGGTTGCGGCTGATCTGCCCATCGACTTTCCGGTCAAGGTAGGTGTTGCGGATGAACCCTTCGGTGTTGCGATAAGACCCGGCGAGCCGCAGCGAAACGGTTTCGGAAACGGGCGCATTGGCTACTGCATCCGCCGTCCAGGTGAAGCCGTTGCCGATCCCGAGCGATGCCATGCCGCCGGCCACATCCGTGGGATCCGCCGTTGTGATGTTGACCGCGCCACCCGATGCCGAGCGGCCGAACAGTGCTCCTTGCGGGCCCTTCAGGATTTCGACCCGCTCGAGATCGTAGGTGCGCAGCGTGAAAAGCTCCGCATCGGCGAGTGCCAGCCCGTCCACGACATAGGCGATGGACGGAGACTGGTTGCGGTTGGTGGAGACGCCGCGAACGGAGATGAGGTTCGTCCCCGGATCCTGATCGTTGATCATGAAGATACCGGGCGTCTCGGCGATGAAATCGTCAACCGTGGTCAGGCGCCGGCGCGTGATGTCGTCGCGGCTGAAGACGGCGACCGTGTCCGGCACGGCGATTTCCGCCTCGGGGCGGCCGCGCGCGGTCACGATGATCGGCGCGCCGTCCGCCGCCTCTTCCGCGTGAGCGAGGGGCGTGACGCCACACGCCACGAAAAGGCTGCTGCCAAGCAGCCGGGCGACGGCCACGGTCTTCCAGAGATCTTTACGCACGTCCCTATTCCTCCGCCGGCATGAACCGGATCAGGTTCGCGGGTTTGCAGACTTTGGCACGATTGCCCGGTCCGCCTCTCAGCCCTGGCAGCGCCAGGACACCCCGTGGGTTGAAGGGGGCCGCTTAGGAAACGGCGGATCGGCCGTCAATCGCGCAGGCTGCCGGATTGCAGGTGTCTGCCGGGGGCGGGATCAACATCGCACACACGCGTCGGCAACAGCGGCACCTTCCCCCATGTTGCGAATTGTAGGGCGATGGCCATACCGTTCCCTCGCAGCGAACCCATCTCCGGCGGGGAGCCGGAAAGCCCGCGCGCCATGCGGAACCGTGTCAACGGCGCCCTTGAGCATGCCTGGCGCAAAGGGTGGTTGCAGCGGCCGGTCCTGGAGCCCGGTGCCCTGCTGGATGCGGCGAGCGGAACAAGCGGCTTGTCCGACTTCGGGGAGGACAACGGCTGGCGTGTGCGGCTGCACCTTCTGTGCGGAGCGCTCCAAGACGAGGCGGATCTCACAGGACTGGGTACGACGGTGGCCTTCGGACAGCTCGTATCCGCGCTCGCCACGCGGCAGCGGGCTGTGGCCCTATGGCAGCGGCATCCGGAGATTGCGGAGCTGCCGATCACCAGCCCCATCATCATCGTGGGGCAGATGCGATCGGGCAGCACGCGCATGCAGCGGCTGCTCGCCTGCGATGAGCGGCTGACATTCACACGCTTCTACGAAAGTTGGAATCCCTTGCCGCGCTGGACGCACCGGGTGCTGGACGACAGGGTGCTGCGTGGCTGGTTCGCGCTCAAGGTAGCGGGCTTCCTCAACCCCAGGTTCAGCGTCATACATCCCACAGGCGCACGGTGCGCGGACGAGGAGATCGGCTTCCACAACATCGCGCTTTTCGGGTCCGCGCTGGAAGCGCAGTGGCGCATTCCCTCCTTCGCGCGGGCCGGCGAACAGGCCGACGCGGAGCCAGTTTACGAGGAGTTCCGCCGCTTCCTGCAGACGGTGCGATGGCTTCGCCGGGAGCGGGGCGACCGGCCGTGGGTCCTGAAGGTGCCTCAGTTCGGGCAGGATCTCGAAGCGGTCCTGAAGGTGTTTCCGGATGCCCGCCTGATCGTTCTACACCGCGATCCGGTCAGCGTCGTCGGTTCGTCCGCGTCGCTGGTGTACAACCAGATGTGCGTCCAGAGCCACGCCGTCGATCGTGCCTGGATCGGGCGGGAGTGGTTGCGCAAGTCGCTCCTGCGGCGCGACCGCACCGCAACTGCGAGGCAACGGTTCGACGGTATCCAGGCGGACGTGCGCTTCGACGCCATGCATGCGGATTGGAGGGGTGAGATGCGGCGCGTCTACGCGGCTCTCGGAATGAATTTCACGCCCGCTGTCGAGAAGGCAATGACGCGTTTCATGAACCGCCGGCAGCACCGCCGGCTCGGTCAGCACCGTTATGACATCACTGATTTCGGCCTCTCGCGAAAGGAGATCGAAGCCGCTTTCGCCATGAGGCCGGGGCCGGCCTCGCGGCTGGTCGGCGCATAGATAAGTTGACTGGGTTGTGTCGTTGGAACCGGATCCACGACCGACCGGTTCCAACGTCGCTGCCACGATCCTGAGGCACCAGCATCGGGACGACGAGCTTTAACCATTATTGGAGACTACAGGCATGGCCGGAAAGATCGGTAAGGACACGGGCGCGCAATCGCATGCGGCCGAATTCGAGACGGCGGTCGGAGAAGGCGGTGAGCTGCATCAGCTCGCCTCAGGTGCCGATGACGTGCTGACGACACAGCAGGGCGTCCCGGTCGCCGACGATCAGAACAGCCTTAAGGTCGGGCCGCTTGGTCCCACGCTGCTGGAAGACTTCCACTTCCGCGAAAAGATCTTTCATTTCGATCACGAGCGCATTCCCGAGCGCGTCGTCCATGCCCGCGGCTTCGGCGTGCATGGCACGTTCACCCTGGACGAGAGCCTCGCCGAGTACACGACGGCCAAGGTACTGACTGAAGTGGGTGAACAGACGCCCATGTTCGTGCGCTTCTCGACCGTTGCCGGAAACAAGGGTTCGTTCGACCTGGCGCGCGACGTCCGCGGGTTCGCGGCCAAGTTCTACACGAAGGAGGGAAACTGGGATATCGTCGCGAACAACATCCCGGTCTTCTTCATCCAGGATGCGATTAAGTTCCCTGACCTCATCCACGCGGCCAAGCAGGAGCCCGATCGCGGCTTCCCACAGGCGCAGACTGCGCACGACAACTTCTGGGACTACATCGGCCTGACCCCGGAATCGATGCACATGGTCATGTGGATCATGTCGGACCGCGCCATCCCGCGCTCGTTCCGCTTCATGGAAGGATTCGGCGTCCACACCTTCCGTCTCATCGATGCGGACGGGAAGGGCACTTACGTCAAGTTCCACTTCAAGCCGAAGCTGGGCCTGCAATCGGTCATGTGGAACGAGGCGCTCAAGATCAACGGTGCGGATCCGGACTTCCACCGCCGCGATCTCTGGGACGCGATTACGATGGGCACACCGCCGGTCTGGGATCTGGGCGTCCAGCTGTTCGACGACGATTTCGCCGACCAGTTCGAGTTCGACATCCTCGATGCGACCAAGATCATCCCGGAAGAACAGATCCCGGTGCGCAAGATCGGCAGCTTCGTGCTGGACCGCGTCGTCGACAACTTCTTCCATGAGACGGAACAGGTCGCCTTCTGCACGCAGAACGTGGTGCCGGGCATCGGCTTCACCAACGACCCGCTGCTTCAGGGCCGGAACTTCTCCTACTTGGACACGCAGCTGAAGCGGCTCGGCAGCCCGAACTTCACGCATCTTCCCATCAACGCCCCGCGCGTACCGGTGCAGAATTTCCAGCAGGACGGGCACATGAACATGCGCAACCCGAAGGGGCGCGTGAACTACGAACCCAACAGCTGGGGCGGACCTCGCGAGTCCCCAACGACCGGCTATCGGCATTTCTCCGCCGAAACCAGCGGTCGCAAGGCGCAGGTACGTTCGGCCAGCTTTGCCGATCATTACAGCCAGGCGCGGCAGTTCTTCATCAGCCAGACTCCGATCGAGCAGAAGCACATCGGCGACGCGCTGGTGTTCGAACTGTCGAAGTGCGAGCGCGTCGACATCCGCCAGCGCATCGTCTCGCATCTGCGCAACATCGATGAGACGCTGGCGACCGTTGTGGCGGACGGCCTCGGCTTGCCGGAGCTGCCACCGTCGTTCCCGGCCGCCGTGCCCCCGCGCACCGACCTGCCGCCCTCGGAAGCCCTGAGCATTGTTAAGCGAGGGCCTGACAGCTTCGCTGGCCGCAAG
The DNA here is from genome assembly GCF_002916655.1 of Novosphingobium sp. HII-3. GTDB lineage: Bacteria > Pseudomonadota > Alphaproteobacteria > Sphingomonadales > Sphingomonadaceae > Novosphingobium > Novosphingobium panipatense. The sequence continues at coordinate 20,825 of NZ_PPSM01000017.1, read as the reverse complement.
CTGGGCATTCTCGTCAGCGACGGCGCTTCGGCGGCTATGGTGAAGGCGCTGACCAAGGCGGTCGAAGGGCTTCCGGCGATCTACGAGATCGTCACGCCGAAAATCGGCGGGGCGACGCTGGACGACGGCACCATGGTCGAAGGCAAGCAGAAGATCGATGGCGGGCCTTCCGTGCTGTATGACGCGGTCGCTATCGTCGTGTCAGAGGAAGGCGCGGCAATGCTGGCTGAGGACAAGCCCGCGAAGGATTTTGTGAACGATGCCTTCGCTCACGGCAAGTTCATGGCGTACACGGCGGAGGCCCTGCCATTGCTGGAGCGTGCAGGCATTGCCGCCTCCGATCACGATGCGGGGCTGATCGCCCTGAAGGATGAGGGCGAGGTGAAGGCGTTCCTAGGCACCTGTGCGCAGGTTCGCGTCTGGGATCGCGAACTGCGCGTCGATCTCGACGCTGCCGGCTTCCTCAAGGCGACCGGCGGATGATCGCGGGGCATGCGACGAAGGTGGAAGGTGACGGCCTTCCACCGCTGCCGCCGGCCGAGAGATTGCAGGCCTTGCTGTTCGACGCCGCGCGGCTGGGGCGGGACGACGTGATCCCGGCCTTGCTGGGCGCGGGCGCCGATGTGGAAGGAATGGACGAGCGGGGGCACACCCCGCTCGTTCTCGCCAGCTATCATGGTCACGAGACGACCACCTCGCTGCTGCTGGAATTCGGCGCGGCGGTTGATGGTACCGTTCGCGGCGCAGGCAGCGGAAGTCCGCTGATGGGAGTGGCCTTCAAAGGCTACACCGCCATCGCACGGCTGCTGCTGAAGGCTGGGGCAGATCCGAATTTCCGCAATGGTGCGGGGCAGACGCCGCTGATGATGGCGGCCCTGTTTTCGCGCCGCGACATCATCGACATGTTGGTCGAAGCGGGCGCTGATCCCTTGGCTGTAGACGCCGCCGGCAACGATGCGCCGGCCCTGGCGCTATCCCAGGGCAACAACGAGCTGGCGGAGGAACTGACCGCTCTTCAGCGGGTCAGGGCCGCTGCATGACTACCGGCTGCCCCCACGCTGACCCGGCCGATGCGGGGGGCGAGTTTGCCGAAATTGATCGAGGCAAGGAAACGGGAGCCGGAGGGCGGCTTCGTGCGTTCCTCCGTCATGGAGAGATGCTCAAACAAAAGACCCCTGGCGCTGGTTGTGGCGAGTGCGCGCAATGAGGTTGCCTGGCAACTTGTCGCGCTGAGACAGCGCGGGTACGAAGTCCGGTTTGTCGACAATCCCTGGGATGCCCTGGCCCTCTTCGGCGAGGACATCCCCGAGATTGCCGTCCTTGGTCCGCTACGGCGTACCCCCTGCCTCGACCTGCTGATCGACGATCTGGAGCGGTACGGCGTGCCGGTCACGCGAACCCAGGGGCGCCACGGTCGTCAACGGCGTGAGCATCTTCACATTCAGAGCGGAAGCCGAACCACGGCACGGCACCGTGCCTGAGGACCGCCCCGCGCAACATGCAGCTTAGAGGGATTACAATGTTGGAATTCAAGCCTGTCCGTGGAGACGCGTCGGCCGAGTTCTATTTCTCGGACACATTCCAGCAGTCGTTGGCGCGGTGGAACCGGCAGCGGCTGGAGCCGGGCTTCCCCGGCGATGACTGGCGCGAGAAGCTGGCCGACGACACGAGGATGCAGCTGCTCGAGGGCGAGTTCCTGGAGGATCTGCGCGCGTCCGTGAAGGAGGAGGCCGGTAAGGCCCCGCAGGACGTTGACGGCTTCATCGCCTGGTTCGAAGGGCTGAAGGAGGTGGGGCCGGGGCAGAATGATCCGCTTTTCCCCTGGCTGGCCGAGCACGCATCGCGAGACGAACTTCGATGGTTCTTCGAGCAGGAAGCCGCTGGGGAGGCCGGTTTCGACGACCTTGTCGCAATGACGCAGATCAAGCTGCCCGACCAGGCCAAGCTTGAACTCGCCCGCAATTACTGGGATGAAATGGGCCGCGGCAACGCCAAGGGTATGCACGGCCCGATGCTCCACATTGTCGCGGAAGCGCTTGAGGTGAATCCCGCGATCGAAACAACGGTGGCGGAAAGCCTCGCCCTGGCAAATGCCATGACCGGCATGGCTACGTCGCGGCGTTATGCCTGGCACTCGGTCGGTGCGTTGGGCGTGATCGAATTGACGGCGCCGGGGCGTTCCGCACTCGTCGCCAAGGGGCTTCGCCGCATCGGCCTTTCGGGCCGGGAGCGCCGCTACTTCGATCTCCACGCCGTTCTGGACGTGAAGCACAGTGAGGACTGGAACCGCGAGGCCCTAATTCCGCTGGTGAAGGAAGATCCGCGCCGTGCCATAGCCATCGCCGAGGGCGCGCTGATGCGGCTCGCCTGCGGCCAGCGCTGCTTTGAGCGCTATCGCGCCCATCTCTGGGATGAATCGGCCGTCGCGGTTCCGCTCGCTCCGGCCGCATGAAACCGCCTTCTGCCGACTGGCACCCCGCCACGGCCGTGCGCGGGATGCTGGTCCGCAAGGTACGTGAGATATTCCACGACACCACGAGCGGCGAGGGGCCGGTCGCGCGATCGCCGGAAGCCCTTTTCCCCCCTGACTCCGTCATCTGGCGTGTGCATGGCGATGTGACGACCATGACCGTGGGCGGTGTGTCCGCCTTGCTCCTGCAGATGCTGCACCCGGCAGCGCTGACAGGCGTGTGGGAACACAGCCGCTTCCGGGATGACATGCAGGGTCGACTGCGCCGGACCGCGCGCTTCATCGCCGTGACGACCTATGCCGGCAGGACCGAAGCCGAAGCCGCGATAGCCCGCGTCCGGGATATTCATGAGCGTGTGCGCGGCACACTGGCGGACGGCTCGTCCTATGCGGCGTCCGATCCACGCCTTCTCGCCTGGATTCATGTCTGCGAGGCCACCAGCTTCCTTGATGCGTGGATCGCTTTTGCCGAACCGAGCATGACCATTGCCGATCAGGACCGGTACTTCGCACAGATAGGCACCGTGGCCCGCCGTCTCGGCGCAGAGCCCGTTCCGCAAACGCGGACCGAGGCGAAGCAGCTGCTGGCCTCCTTCCGGCCGGAACTGAGGGCGGATGCGCGCACGCGGGAAGTCGCTCGGCTCATCATGTCGCAACCGGCCCCCTCTCTCGCGATGGCGCCTGCGCAATCTGTGGTGATGCGCGCAGCAGTGACACTCCTGCCGCGATGGGCTCGCAGGATGCACGGCTATCGGAATGGGCTCCTGCCGGATATCGCCGCGCGTTCGGGAGCTTACGCGCTTGCCGAAACCCTGCGCTGGGCGTTCAGGGCCCCTGTTGCCAGCTGAAGTGGCAAGGGCTTGCTCGATCCTGTCAGGAAAATTGGGCCCGGCGTCTTTGGAGGGGGGTGGGGGAAGGGAAGCCGGGCCCTGTAGGTGCTTTTTTGTTGTTTGAGCATTCAACGCGGCGGCTACGAGATCTGTTCCATCGTTTGTAAAAAGTTACAAATCCGAGTTGAGGCGTGTTTCTGAGGACGATTTTCTTTCAGTATTTCAGTGGACCTTCATCGGGGTCTTGAGCGCTTCGCCCCGTCGGATCCGCGCTGCGGCCTGTGCCGCCGGCGTCTGGGGTGCAGGTAATGCCCCGGCAACTCGGCCGAGCGCCCGCACAAGGCTCTGCTCTCCGGCGCGCAAGCCCTTGCCACCCAGTTGTGGCAGGCTTCGCACCGGGTTCGGCGTCATCTCCACGGCGGCACGGATAAGAAGTCGCTGAAGCCACAAGGTGGGCCCGGGCAGCAGCGGTGTGTTGCTCATGATCGAGAGGAACTCGGACAGCACGTCGGAGCCTTCCAGTCGGGGGGCGGTGCTGGCGAGAAGGTCATCCCATTCCTGCCAGGAACGAGGAGCGCCAACCGCGCCGTAAAGGCGCGAAGCTGCCGCTCCCTCGGCAAGCGCAGCGTCTTTCTCAGCGGGCGTGAGCGTGCGAACGTAGCGGTGGTAGGCTTCGATGAACCCGAAGCTGGCGGTGGCCTGAACCCAGTCGAGCAGGCGCGGATCGTTGGCACGATACGGCTGCCCGTCCGGCGTGACGCCGTTCACGCGCTCGTGCATGGCGACTACGCGTCCAATCAGCGCTCGCGCCTGCTCCGCAGGCGCGTAGACGGTCACCATGGCGGCAAAGCCGGTGCGTCGCAGCCGCATGCCCGGGTCCCGTCGGAAGCTGCTGTGATCCCACACGCCAGAGCGAACGGCCGGCTCCGCAAGTTCCAGAAGAACGGCCGATACACCGCCGATGAACAGCGCCACCGGGTTGGAGAAGATTGTCCAGCTTATGCCATCAGAAGGGAAGAGCGCCGGTGCGCCCGCTGGTGCCTTGAAATCCACGTCCATTCCCGGCGGGGGCTGCAGAAGCCGCTGGATGGCAGCAAGCATGATCAGCTGTCCTCCGCATTCAAGGCAACCCGGCAGTCCCGCAGTTCGTAGCCGGTCACCAGCCGGTTCCACCCGACATCCGGTGCCCGCTCAAGCGTCAGCCCAGGAAGCCGCAGAAGGCGCTCCAGGAATATCTCGGCTTCGGCAAGCGCGACGTCGGCGCCGGGGCAGCGATGTTCACCGTCTCCGAATGCCATGCCGGCACCGCCGACCCGCCGCGCGCGGCTACGGTCTGGGTCTATGTGAAACGGGCAAGGCCCCACAGCCTCCGGGTCAGAGTTGGCGGAGCGGATGTCCAGTTCCAGCGCCTCTGCCGAGCCCTCCATCCGGCGGTAGAGAGAACCGACCACAGGTTCAAGGCGCAGGATCTCTTCCAGGATGGCGATGCGCGCCGCGCGTTCGCCTTTCAGGAACCGCGCGCGCAGGGGGGCGTCTTCCAGCAGGTGCCATCCCGCCATTGTGATGAATTCACGCGTGGTGACCATCCCTGCCGCGCCATAAGTAAAGCACTCTACAAGGATGTCGCGGTCCCGGTACCCTTCCGCGATGAGGTGAGAGATGACGTCCTCCTGCGGAGACTTCCTTCTCATGGCGATGGCCGGCTTTACGTCCGCGAGGTGGAAGTGCAGCATGCGGGCCTGGCCCTGCAGGAACGTCATGGCTCGTGCGAGGACGCCGCTGCGAAGGGCTGTGCCGACTGAGAAGAACGCGTCGAGACGCCGGATCATGCCGCTGCGGTCGCTGTTCGAAAGCCCGACGATCGTCGCCGCCACACTGACGGCAAGATCAAGCGCCAGATCGTCTAGCCGGGCGGATCCGCTGTTGCGCAGACCGGCGATGATGCGATCGGCATGGTGCTGGATGTCAGGGCGGTGACGCTCTTCCACCACCCGGGGTGAGAAGAATCGGGCCGTTGCCGCCCGCTGCTGGCGATGGGCATCGCCCGAAAGGAAAAGGATCGGCGGTCTTGTAAGGCCGCCGCGATTTATCAGCTCTGCCTTGAAGCCGGCCTGCTTAGCCTCGGGGTTGCGCAGGACATCGCGCACGCGAGCGTAGCCTTGCACCACCTTGGTATTTTTCAGAAGGCCGGGGGCGACCGTGGAACGCCGCTGATCGGGGGAAAAGGGGCAGGACTCCTGCGCCTGTTCGGTTGCGGTAGCCATGCGCCGCTCCTATTTCTGACAAGTGACTTGTCATATGTAGGGGCGGCGATGACCGATTCAACAATGCCGAAGCGACAGGATGCCCGCGCCGCACGATCACGGGACGCCATGCGCGGCGCTTTGCTGAAGCTCATGGCGGCAGGGCCGTTCGACGCCATCACTGGTTCGCAGATCGCGCAGGCGGCGGGCGTGGGCTATTCGACGTTCTTTCGCCACTATGCGGATGTGCCGGCCGTCCTGTCCGATGTCGTCGCCATGCTGACCGATGAGTTCACCCGCGAAATGATGCCTTTTTGGACAAGCGGCCGACCTGAAGAGGCGGCGCGTGTGCTGATCGCCGCCGTGGAGCAGCGGCGCGAAGCGATCCGGGCGCTGCTGAGTGCTGCGGGCAGTTCGCGTTATGAACTGTCGCGCCAGATCATTGACCGCCTTTCCAGCCAGCCGGACCTGTCTGCTCAAGACGTGCCACACCGGCTCGCCCTGCGCGTCTCCGTCGCGGCCACAATCGAGGTGCTCGACTGGTGGATCTGCGAGGAGCCGGATCGCACCGCGGCGGAAATCGCCGAGTGGCTGCGCAAGGTCGTGCTTGCGCCGCTTGCGGGAGGGGAGATGGGCGACAGCTGAACCGGCTGCGGAGGTCCGTCAGCCAGACGCCGTCGGCTGTCACCCGTTTCATCCGTTCGCCCCTGATTTCCCGGCCGTTGTGAACATTTCGGCGGTCCCGACCGTTAGCGTGGACATCGGCGGCACCCGTATGGATCGATGCCGGCCTTTTTTCCTTCAAGGAGACCGAACCCTGTGACAGAGAACCGACGCTTCCTGCTCGTCCGAAGGCCGAACGGAACACCCGTCCCGGCAGACTTCAGCCTGGTTACCGAACCCGTGCCTGCGCCGCCGCCCGGTGGTGTCGTGATCCGCAATCACTACGCCTCGCTTGATCCGGCGCAGAGGGGATGGATGGACGATGCGGAAAGCTACATGCCTCCCATTCCGCTGGGCGATGCTGTCCGCGCGTCTACGCTTGGAGTCGTGCATGCCTCGGACAACCCCCGCCTCGCGGTCGGCCAGTGGGTCATTGGGCTGGGCGGGCTCGAGGACTACTCCGTCATAGGGCCCGAGGGGTTCGCCGCGCCGGTGGACATTTCGGCCGTGGCTTCCCCCTCCAACTACCTGTCAGTGCTGGGATCGGTCGGAATGACGGCCTACTTCGGCCTGATCGCTGTTGCGAAGCCCGAGGCAGGAGAGACGCTGCTCGTGTCCGGTGCGGCCGGCGCCGTCGGATCGGCGGTCGGGCAGATCGGCAAGCTGCTCGGGTGCCGCGTTATCGGCATCGCGGGTGGTCCGCTGAAGTGCCGGCGGCTGATAGAGCACTACGGCTTCGATGCGGCCATCGATTACAAAGGCAAGGATCACGAGAGCCTTGTGAGCGAGATAACGGCGGCCGCGCCCGACGGCGTGAATATCGTGTTCGAAAACGTCGGCGGGCCGGTGATGGAAGCCGAGGTGTTCACCTTGGCCCATAATGCCCGCATCGTCCTGTGCGGGCTCATTTCCGAATACAATTCGCCTGAAAAGGTCGGCTTGCGCAACCTCTGGCAAATCCTTGCGCGGCGCGCGACCATCCACGGCTTTCTCGTCACCGACTACGCCAGTCAGTTCGGCGAAGGGCGCGCGCAAATGGCGCAATGGCTCGGTCAGGGAAAGCTGCGCGTCGAAGAAGACGTTCAGGAAGGACTCGAGAACGCCTACGAGGCCTTCATGCGTCTCTTCTCCGGCGCGAACACCGGAAAGCTGATCCTCAAGATCGACGGATCACAATAGAGTATCCGAAGCGGCGCCGGCGCCAGATGGTGCCGGCGTTCATGCTTCCTGGAGCGGTGGCTCAGGATGTGGCAAGCTCCGGCATGTGACAGATAGAAAAGAGCGCCTTCTGCCTCACTGCCCGATGCCGGGACTGGAAAGCATAGGGCGCTTCTTCGCCGCTCTGAACCCGAAAGCCTGTGGTGCTATCCAAGGCGCAGGCAGGTTCAGGAGCGAATCTTGGTCACGGTATCGAAGCGTTCGGCGCTCGGGCTGAAACCCATCTCCCAGAGAAGATCGGCGAGCCTCTGCCCGTCTGCCCTTACGCGGTTCACCCAGGCTTCGTGGTCGAGGTGACCGAGCACGGAGCGCTGAAAAAGCCCGGCTTCGCGTGCCGCGTCGCGCAGGAGGCGGGGCGGCAACCGGTCGGCGCGCGGTCTGCCGTCCTCGTCTCGTCGGACCAGTCGCGCACGTTCGATAGCGGGCGCTGACTGGCGCGCCGGTCGAATGTCACGATGGCTGCGCTTGACCGTTTCGATGCTCACTTTTCAGCTCCCGGAAGGCACTGGTGGAATGATTCCCCAATTGCCAAGTTCGTCCTGAGTTCAGAACACCTTGAACGGGAATTGGTTTCTATGCCGGATGCAGTTTCCTCCCTGCCCTGAGAAACGTCTTGCAGGCCGCTAACCGAGGTTAATTTTAGCCGCCTGCAGATGAAAGGGTGGGGAAGGCCCTGCCTATGCCTGTAACGGCAGCGGTATTGCAGAAGCATTTCTCGTTCGGCGGTCCAGGGCGCGCTCCGAAGCGACGAGGCGCGCCTGTCTACTGGCGCAAGCTGTCAGGCACGACGCCGCCGTTCTCCGCCAGCTTGTCCATGACAGCCCGGTGCAGCGCCATGTTCTGCTCGGCGGACCCATCGGCACCGGCGTGCACGCCAAGTTCTTCAGCGAGCTCTTTCCTGGCACCAAGGCTGGAATCGATGTCGAGCAGCTTCAGCAGATCAACGATGGAGGAGCGATAGTTGCCGCCGTGATCCGCCTTCATCGTCGCCATGGCCTCGAGCACGGCGCCTACGTCCACCAGGGGCTTCGCGGCCGGTGCGGAGGGCGCAGGACTGGCCTGCGGTTTCGCTGCCACCGGAGTGTCCCGCGCGGGGCTTGCCGCCGGTGGCGTGCGCGCCGGTTCCGCCGTGGTGGCCGCCTTGGCCCGGTCATGATGAAAGATCTTGCCCATGATGTTACCGAAAATGCTCATCGTGCAATCTCCTGCGTGCCTGCCGGTTCTGCCCACCGGCCACGACCGAAACGCATCAACACGCCGAAAGGGTCGAGGAACGTAACGGGAGTGTCAGCCGTTCAGCCGACGTCCCGAACCACTTGACGCGGAGCGACGAACATGAAGCACCGACTGCTAATCGCAGCCTCTGTTGCGGCTGTAACCCTTGCCGGCTGCAACAGGGAAGCTGATCCGGCAACCGAAACCACCACAAGCGTTGCGGTCGCCGACCCCGCGACCGAGGTTCCGGTCACCCCGACCGAGACACCCGGCCAGGTCTTCGCCAATGTCGCGGCGGCGAGCGACGCCTTCGAAATCGAGACCTCAAAGCTGGCCCAGACAAATGCCGCCTCCGACGAGATCAAGAAGTTCGCCGATCAGATGGTGAAGGCGCACACCGAATCCACGGCCAAGCTGAAGGCCGCCGCGGCTGCCGCCAATCCGCAAATCACGCCGATGCCTCAGATGACGGCCGCGCAGCAGGCGCAGCTCGACGACTTGAAAGGCAAGACCGGCGCAGAATTTGACCGCGCCTACGCCACGGCGCAGGTGACGGCGCATCAGGCGACGCTCGATGCGCTTCAGGGCTATTCGGCCGGAGGAGACGTTCCAGCTCTCAAGGACTTCGCAACCAGCCTCATACCCATTGTAACCGCGCATCTGAACATGGCGAAGGCCCTCTGACGCTGACAGGCGCCGTTTGCGCCAGAGCGGGACGGCGCCTGCACCCATTAAGAAAACGTCTGCAGGCGCGTAGCGGAGGCGCCGGCAGGTCCTTGCGCTTTCAGCGCGTCAGCAGGCAGCGTCAGTTCGGCGCGGTTGCACCGGCTTCCGGCTTCAGCGCCTCGTCAGCTCTGCGTTGCAGGACGTCGGCCCGCTGCCGGGCTTCGTCCCGCAGTTGATCGGCCTGCTGGTCGAGCTTGTCGGCTGCGACCTCGGCCTGCTTCTCGATGTTTCTCGCCTCTGCCTCGAACGCGTCGGAACGGGCTTGGCGGGCGTTGCGCGCAGCCTCGTCCGCCTTGTCCCGCACCTCTCCGGCTTCCTCCGCCGGGCCGGAGCCGTCGTATTCGACACCGGCAGCGCTTGCTCTGGCGCGATCCTTCTCTTCCCCGGCCTGCTCGCGGGGGCCGTCGCAGGCAGTAAGGGAGGCGATGCCTAAGAGCAATGCGATTTGCGCTTTCATGACCGTGCTCCTTCTGAAGCCTCATCAACGCCAGGACGGCAGCGATGTTTCACGGATCTTGCCGCCCCGCAACGAACCGGGCATGGAGAGCGAGCGCTATCCAGCAGGCACCTGTAAGGAGCGGTGTTCATCGCAGATCGCGCAACCGAAGCGCGACTGGTTCGTTCAGGGCGCAGTATCTTGAGTGGGGTGGCTGGCGAAATGCAGGCGGAGGGAAACAAGACGATAGAGGGTCGCTTCGAACTCCTCGTTCAGAGCGTCACTGACTACGCCATCTACATGCTGGACCCCACCGGCATCGTCACCAGCTGGAACGCCGGGGCGGAGCGCTTCAAGGGCTATGCGCCCGAAGAGATCATCGGACAGCACTTCTCCCGCTTTTACGGAGAGGATGACAGGGCGGCGGGTATCCCGGCACGGGCGCTTGCGACCGCCGCGTCTGAGGGGCGCTTCGAAGCCGAGGGCTGGCGCTACCGCAAGGATGGAGCACGGTTCTGGGCGAACGTCGTGATCGATCCCGTGCGCACGCCCGATGGCGAACTGGTCGGCTTTGCGAAGGTCACGCGCGATCTGAGCGCCAGGCGCGAGGCTGAAGAGCGCCTGCGTCGCAGCGAGGAGCGATTCCGGCTTCTTGTGCAGAGCGTCAAGGATTACGCCATCTACATGCTGGATCTGGATGGTCACGTGACCAGCTGGAATGCCGGCGCGGAGCGTTTCAAGGGCTATCGCGCCGAGGAGATCATTGGGCAGCATTTCTCCCGCTTCTACCTGGAAGAGGATCGGGAGGCGGGCACACCGGAGCGAGCCTTGCGCACGGCGCGCGAGAACTGCCGCTTCGAGGCAGAAGGCTGGCGGGTGCGCAAGGACGGCTCACGCTTCTGGGCCAGCGTCGTCATCGAAGCGGTTCGCGGCGATGCGGGGAACCTGATCGGCTTCGCCAAGATTACGCGCGACCTGAGTGAGCGCAAGCGTTCGGAAGAGGCTCTCGAACAGGCGCAGCGGGCGTTCTTTCAGTCCCAGAAGATGGAGGCTATCGGGCAGCTCACGGGTGGCGTGGCGCATGACTTCAACAATCTCCTTGCCGCGATCATGGGCAGCGCCGATCTGGCCAAGCGCAACCTTGCGCAGGGCAAGGACATCACCCGTTTCCTCGACAACGTCATCGAAGCGGCGCAACGCGGCGCAACCCTGACGCAGCGCATGCTCTCATTCGCGCGCAAGCAGGAGCTGAAGCTGGAAGCGGTGGATCTCACGCAGCTGGTGCGCGGCATGGCAGAGCTTCTGGAGCGCACGATCGGCACGGGAATCGCAATCGACACGCAGTTCCCGCTGATACTGAAGCGCGTTTATGCGGATCCCGCGCAGCTGGAACTGGCACTCCTGAACCTGGCGGTGAACGCCCGCGATGCCATGCCCGAGGGGGGCCGTATCCTGATTTCGGCGCAAGCCGCGACGGCAGGGCCGAACAGTGGCCTCGTTGCCGGCGAATATGTGTGCCTGTCCGTTGCGGACGAAGGCAGCGGCATGGATGAAGAAACTCTCGCGAAAGCCTCGGAGCCCTTCTTCACCACCAAGGGTATAGGCAAGGGAACAGGCCTTGGTCTTTCCATGGTCGTGGGCATGGCCGGCCAGTTCGGCGGGAAGACGGAGCTGAAGAGCAAGGCAGGGGAGGGCACCACCGTCACCCTGTGGCTTCCGGTGGCGGGTGACGAGGCACCGCGAGCGCCTGCATCCACGCCAAGCCATGTCCCCGCGGCGCGGCGTGAGCGGTCGCTGACCATCCTTGCCGTGGACGACGACGACATCGTGCTGGTCAATACGGCGGCGATGCTCTCGGATCTGGGGCACACGGTCCACAAAGCTTCATCGGGACGCGAAGCCCTGCGTCTCCTCGCCCGGGAACGCATCGATCTTCTGATCACTGACTACGCCATGCCCGATATGAACGGATCAGAGCTGGCGGAGGCGGTGCAGGCCGGGTGGCGTGACGTGCCGATACTCGTGATTTCCGGCTATGCGGAGCTGCCGGTCGGCCTGAAGTTGCGGTTCCGGCGCCTTTCGAAGCCCTTCGTTCAAGAGGAACTCGAAGGGGCCATCGCCGAGGTCGTGCCGGACCAGACCGCGACGGTACTGCCCTTTCGCAGTCTTTCCTGACAGCCAGGAGCGGCAATGGCGGGTCGAGCCTACGGCGTCATTTCCCACCCCAGGAGGAGAGCGTTGTTTGAGGGCACCCAGGTTTCCAGACGACCATCCACGATCTTGAAGTCGAGAGCTTCCCGGTTCGCCGTCCACAGCTTGGGGCGAAGCCGCTCCGGTTTTCCGTCGAGCGGCAGGAGCGCCAGGCGGGCTGGCGTCGTCTCATGCCCGTCGATGCGCAGGTTCAGCGTGGAACTGTCCAGCCGGTGTATTGCGCGCACGAAGCTGTCGCAGAACAACAGGAACGGTGCATCGTCGATCCGGTGGAAGGAGCGGGTGGCGTAAACAATCGCCGCGCCGGAGCCGTAGATCTCCTGGCCCACTTGGCCCGCCTTCTGACCGTCGGGGTAAAGATCTTCGACAGGGTAGTTCAGCGAGCGGTCTATATGCCCGTTCCGGTTCTCTGTCGCCAGCGCTTCCTCAGGCAACGCATCAGGATAGTAGTACCATCCCCTGTCGAGCGCATGGCGGCAGAACTCGTTCACGAGCAGCTTCACACCGGGAATGATATCGACTCCCATGTAATCCAGGTAACGCTCGAACGCCGCGTAGCTGTCGAAGCACTCGTACGCTGCCATGTACGGAGCATCCTGAAGGCACGTGACACCGAGGAAGTTGGTCCAGTGGCGCGACAGGCCGATCTCGCTCTTCCAGATCTGACTGTTGTGGAAGAAGCTGGCGAGGTAGACGTAACTTTGCTGGAGGTATTCGGCGCGATTGATGATCCGCCACAAGCGGATGCAGGCCGCGGCGCCCCAGGCCGTCAGGTTGGCCTGATAGTTCAGGTCGAAGCGCATCCCGCGTGCGGCATCGATCGCCTTCATGGCTTCTGTCAGGAAGCGTTCGTCATGAGACATCTCGAACGCCTGCAGCATGACCCACGCATAAATGCCGCCAACGTCCGTTTGGCCCCTGTCATCGGCTTCGGCAACGTCCGTGATGACTCTGAAATCCGTGACATCGTACATGATCGGCCACTTGTACCGGAAATGCTGCGCGGCCTTGATGCCGTAGTCGATGGAATCGAAGAAAAGCCGCCGCGCCGCCCTGTCTCCAGCAAGAGCAAGATTGCCGAGGTTCAGCAGGGGGTGGTAAAGGTACCAGCTGTCCACCGCATTGGCGTTCTTGTCGGCCCCGACGTTCGGCAGATAACGTCTGAGCGCCTTCAGCTCCGGATCATAGAACTTGCGCAGGCCCGAGACGATTTCACCCACCAGCGGATGTTCTTGGCCCGACCATCTTCCCCAGTCGCGCATCGCGGCAGCCAGAGAAAGCTGAACCATCGAGTCCGGGTATTCGCTCGCGGTGTAGGGATGGAAGTAGGTATGGCCGTAGTGCCGGATGCGGGTCTTTGGTCCCTTGGCAAGGTCCTGGATTGTATTCTCGGCACGCAGGATCCAGTCGTGGAAGGCGGGTTCCGGCGGGTTAAGGGAATGGTAGAGGCCGCCCAACATGTCGAGAAACTGCCAGGCTGAGTCCGTCTCCCCGTTTTGAGGGTAGCCGCGGATCGCGAGAAGAGTGTCGTAGAGCGTCAGCTCCTGCCCCGCTGCCAGCACCGCCTTGCCGGTTTCGGGATTGCGCGGCAGCTGATACCCAAGTTCGGGCCAGTCGCCGCCGACCGCACTTTCCGGCTTGCTGCCGGTGGCGTTGAAGTAGTCGTTCAGTGCGGTGAGGTTCTGCAGATAAAGAACCTTGCCAAGCGCCGGGCGCTCCAGAGAGAAATAAAGCAGGCCGGTGTTCATCTTGCGCTGGCGCGCCGCGACGAGGCCCTTAGTCCCGGTCGCGTCGCCCGAAGCGTCGAACGGCACGAGGTCACGGGGGACCCACTCGATCGCAAGATCGCGAGAGGGCGTGAACTGAAGTGTCGCGCGCAGCTGCTCCAGTCCGAAAGGCTCACCGGTCACGACAAGGCGCGCTTTGCCAAGGCTGCCGGTGCACTCCACCGCCGCCAGCGCATCGCCATTTTTCAGGAGCCGGCATTTCGCATCCTGGCTGAACACCGGCATGCGCAAGGCCAGGCCACCTTCCGTGCCCCTGCGGATGATAAGCCAGAGCGTGTCGCCCGCGAGCCGAACCTCCAGCTCCAGATTGCCTTGTCGTGCCTTCGCCAGCGGCTCGGATGTGTCCGTCAGTACCTTGCTCGCGAAAGCGGTTTCGGGAGCGATCGCCTGCACGGTTCGTGTGGCCATGCGATGTTTCTCCTGCGGATTTGTGCGCAGGAGAAACGCCGGTTTTTCAGATCAGTTGCTCATCGGCGCCACCGGCTTCGTGCATGTAAGCGACATAGGTTTCGGGCAGCGAAACTTTCTGCTCGCCAGCCTCGTTCAGCGGCCATGACACAGCAAAAGACGCCCCACGAGCCGATCGCAGGCAAGAGGATTCTCGTCACTGGCGGCACCACCGGTATTGGCCGCGCCATCGTTCTCAGCCTGGCGGAGCAAGGTGCGAAAGTGCTGACCTTCGGCCGCGACGAGGCGCCGCTGAAAGAGGTGCTTCGAGAAGCGAACCTTCCGGAAACCTGCGGCCTCACAGCGGACGCTGGCAAGGCAGAGGACATCGAGAAGGTGTTCGCGGCGGTGGACGCACAGCTTGGCGGCATCGATGTCCTCGTCGCTTGCGCGGCGCTCGGAGCCCAGGCCTTGCATGAAATGGCCGATGAGGACTGGCGCTATGTCGTGGACACCAACCTCAGCGGCTATCTCGGCTGCACCCGCGCGGCACTGAAGCGGATGCTGAGGCAGGAAAGCGGGCTGATCATCCTGATAAGCTCGATCAGCGTGGAAATCATGGCCGCGGGCGAGAGCGTGTACGCTGCGACCAAAGGCGGCATCAATCATTTTGCTCTGACCCTGCGCAAGGAAGTCGCCGACAAGGGCGTGCGGGTCACCGTGATCGAGCCGGGATCCGTTGGCAGCGACATGCAGATGTGCAGTGCGGAAGAGCAGAGGGAGGCGATCAGCCGGTCCGAGATGCTGTTCGCCGAGGAAATCGCGGAGGCTGTTTCATTCGTCATGACCCGCGCCAGTCGATGCGACATCCCGATGCTGCGCATCGAGCCGCTGCGTCAGAAAACCGCCTGATCCGCCCTTCCTCCGGTTGACGCCGGGCGGCCGCTCACTCGGCCTGCGAGTATGGCCTTGTCCCTGATGGAGAACTATTTGGCCGTGTAGATGTTTTCGCTCTCGTTCACTTGGCTACCCGAGGTGATCCCGTGAGCTTGGCCCCGCAGCCTCATCTTACTGACGACGAACGGGAACGTGGCCTGCGATTGCTGGTCTTCGAGGCGGCGTTCTCCAGTAGCACGGGCGCGCTGACGAGCGGCGTCGTGCTCACCGCCTTCGCCCTTCATTTGGGCGCAAGCAACCTGTGGGTCGGCGTGCTGGCCAGCGCACCATTCATCACTCAGCTGCTCCAAATTCCCGCAATCGCCGTGGTGGAACGACTTCGCGCCCGCAAGCGTATCGCGGTCCTGACCAGCGTCGTGGGGCGCGCAATGCTGCTGGTGATGGCCGCCACGGCCTTCTTCACGGGCACCTTGCCGCTTCTCATCTTTCTTGCCGCGCAGTACGTCCTGTGCGGCCTCAGTGCGTTCGGCGGCTGCGCATGGAACGCCTGGATGCGCGACCTGGCGCCTGAGAACCGGCTTGGAAGTGTGTTCGCCCGGCGGACCGCCTGGACGGCCGGCATCACCCTGATCGCCGGCCTGGCCGCTGCCTACATCCTGGAGCGCACGGCCGCCGGCTCATCGGGCCGAAGTCTCGCCTTCGCCGCGATGTTCATCGTAGGGTGCACGATGGGCATGGTGAGCGCCGCCATCGTCGCCCGCATGCCGGAGCCGCTGATGGCCCCTGCCGGTGGACGGATACCGTTGCTGCGCCTCCTTCGCGCGCCTCTTACCGACCTCAACTTCCGGAGGCTGCTGGCCTTCGTCGTCAGTTGGCAGGTCGCGGTGAACCTGGCGACGCCCTTCTTCACCGTCTTCATCGTTCAGCAGCTCGGCTTCGATGTAAGCATGGTGATGGTGCTGAGTGCGATAAGCCAGTTGGCGAACCTGTTGGCGTTGCGCTTCTGGGGCACGCTCACGGACAGGTTCTCGAACAAGACCGTGCTCATGGTGTCCGCACCGGCGTACATCCTGGGGATCGTTGCGATGATCGGTGCGTCGCAGTCCGGTAACGCAACCTTCGTGATTGGATGGCTCGGTTTCCTGCACGTGCTGATGGGCGCGTCAGTCGCGGGCGTCACGCTTGCCTCCACCGCGATCGCCCTCAAGCTTTCGCCCAAGGGCGAGGCCACGGCCTATGTCGCGACGAACGCCGTCGCGATCGCTCTGGCCGCCGGGCTGGCGCCCATCCTTGGCGGGTTGCTGGCCGATTTCTTTTCGGCTCGGAAGCTGGAACTGCTGCTGAGCTGGACAAGCCCTGCCGGAACGGTGTCCTTTCCGCTGCGGCTTAGCCATTGGGATTTCTACTTTCTTCTGGCAGGTGTCCTGGGGCTTTATGCGGTTCACCGTCTCTCGCTGGTGGCGGAAGAGGGCGAGATCGAGCGGCGGGAGATGGTCGAGCAGGTCGTGGGCCGCACCCTGCGCGCCATTCGCAACAGCTCCAGTGTGGCGGGCCTGAGGGTCATTACCGAACTTCCGCCCTCGCTCGTACGCGACGCACGCGTGCGGCTGCGGCTGACCCGGATGCGCAAGCGCAAGGCGCTGAGAGCGGCACTCCGATGAGTGGCGAGCCGCAAGCGCTGGAGAGGAGGCGCCCCCCGGAAAGATCCTGCCGGTGCATCCCGCAAGGCCGGTGGAGATATCGCTGACCGTTCCGTCATCCGCAGCGGCGAAACGGAGCACTGTTGACGCCGGGGCGTTCACCGGATCAGTAATGCCTGTCCGGCTGACGCCTAGGGAGAGATGAGATGACGGCACCGCGCGAAAGCAAGACGGCGATCGGGGCGCACCGTCTGCATCCCGATACGCTGATGCTGAACTACGGTTATGACCCCTTTCTCTCGGAAGGCGCGGTGAAGCCGCCCGTCTTCCTGACGTCGACCTTCGTATTCCCCACGGCGGAAGAGGGGCGCGACTTCTTCGACTATGTGGCCGGTCGCAAGGAACCGCCGCCGGGGCAGGGGCGGGGGCTGGTCTATTCACGGTTCAACCATCCCAACAGCGAAATCGTCGAAGATCGGCTGGCAGTGTTCGAAGGCGCGGAAGCCGGCGTGGTATTCTCCTCCGGCATGGCGGCGATCACGACGACGGTGCTCGCCTTCGCCCGCCCCGGAGATACGATCCTGCACTCCCAGCCGCTCTACGGCGGAACGGAAACGCTGCTGACCCGCACGCTGGCGAACCTCGGGATGAGCGCCGTCGGCTTCGCGGACGGTTTGGACGAAGCCGCCGTCGAAGACGCGGCAGAGCGGGCGATGGAGGCCGGGCGGCTTTCGATCGTACTGATCGAAACGCCGGCCAATCCCACCAACAGCCTTGTCGACATCGCGCTGATGAAGCGGATCTGTGACGCCATAGGCGTCCGGCAGGGCCACCGCCCGCTCCTCGTTTGCGACAACACCTTGCTAGGCCCCGTGTTTCAGCGCCCCCTGGAAAGAGGCGCGGATATATCGGTATACTCCTTGACCAAGTATGTCGGGGGCCATTCGGATCTGGTTGCAGGGGCTGCCTTGGGTTCGGCGAAGCTGATGAGGGAGGTGCGCCTCCTGCGCAGCGCCATCGGGACGCAGCTTGACGCGCACAGCTGCTGGATGTTGAGTCGTTCGCTCGAGACGCTTGGCCTGCGCATGGATAGGGCCAATGCCAATGCGCTGCGCGCCGCCACGTTCCTGCGGGACCACCCCAAGGTCCAACAGGTCGCCTTTCCCGCCTTCTACCCCGCAGGTTCAAGGTCCGCCGAGGTCGTCGCGGCGCAAACCAGCGGCGCAGGATCGACATTCGCTTTCGATATCGCAGGTGGTCAGCCGGCGGCGTTCCGCTTCCTCAACGCGCTGCAGATCTTCAAGCTGGCGGTGAGCCTCGGTGGCACGGAGTCACTGGCGAGCCATCCGGCCACGACTACTCACTCCGGAGTTCCGGCCGACATACGCGAGCGGATCGGCGTCCTTCAGTCGACCGTGCGGCTTTCCATCGGCATCGAACATCCCGAAGATATCATCGCCGACCTGGAGCAGGCCCTGGCAGCCGCCTGAGCGTTCATGGCCCCTGCGCAGGATGCAGGAGAGGGTCCCCTCTACGGGAAGAACAGAGGCGGTTGCTCTGGCGTCCAGGGCCGGGGTCGGATCATCACGGCTCTGAAAAGCTCGCTCGCGAGGAAGTCGGCCAGCCAGCCCTGCAGACGGGGCAACTTCTGTTCCTCGAACCAGAGCGGCGCCACGGCCGCGAACTGCCTGACGAAGGGCGCGACAGCCGCGTCCACCATACCGCGGCCTTTCCCGGCAAGGTGGGGCGACATGGTTAGGCGGTCCTCCACTTGGCGCAGGAAGTTCATGGCATGCTCCCGGTGGATCAGCGGGTCCGAGCCATGGCGTTCCGGATACTTGTAGCGATCGAGATGATGCTTGAACGGGCCGTCATTGCCGGCGATCAGATCGGGATCGTCATTCGCCAGCCACGCTTCCGGATCGTTTCGCGACAGAGCGTAGCGCATAATATCGAGGCTCTCGTCGATCACCTCTCCCCCGGGCAGGACAAGCACCGGTACCGTACCCTTCGGCGAAGCCTCCAGCATGGCAGACGGCTTCGCAGCGAGCTTCACCTCGCGCAGCTCGCACCGTGTTTCGCTGACGGCCAGGGCGAGTCTTGCGCGCATCGCGTAGGGGCAGCGACGAAAACTGTAGAGAATGGGCACAGACATCCGTTCAGGTTGATCGCGCTGCTATCAACTGATAGGCGGCGCCCATCAGTCGATCCACCTCAGGCGCGCTCAGCACCCGGTGAGGCTCATACGTGAGACCAAGCCGCGCGGTCCGGCGCCACTGATCGGCATAGACGGCCTTGTCTGGCCCGAAGACGGACAGAACATGGCGAGAAAGTTCGGCCGGGCCGTCGGCTGAATAGGCCAGCCGGAAAATGGCGGGGTCCACAATGTGCGCACCGATCATGATCCATGCGTGCCCCCGTCGGTCTTCTTCGAGAGCAGAGTACTCCGCTGTTCCGGCCGGAAAGTCCAGCACCGGAGTGCCGTCTACGCGGAGGGTTCCTGCAACCACGTGGACAGGCGCATCGAGGCTGCGATCGAGCTGCACGGCAAGAGCGGCGCACAGGGGAGCGAACGTACCCGGCCCTGTGGGGAAGACTTTCAGAAGATCGGCCGCGCAGCGGGCAATCCGGGCCTGATCCGCTTCGCTCCATACATAGGCCTTGAAGGCCTTGGCAGCAGGCCACCCATGGGCGGCGGCGACTTTTTGCCCCAGGCGGCTGAGGTCTTTGGCATTCGGCATCATGGTCTCGACAGCATCGGCACGGTGCGTGCCCGGAAGGAGGCTGGCCGATAGCAAAGGCGGGCGTTCGGCGCGAGCGATCGCTACCGGT
This sequence comes from Novosphingobium sp. HII-3, assembly GCF_002916655.1. Classification (GTDB taxonomy): domain Bacteria; phylum Pseudomonadota; class Alphaproteobacteria; order Sphingomonadales; family Sphingomonadaceae; genus Novosphingobium; species Novosphingobium panipatense. Next base: position 1,270 of record NZ_PPSM01000017.1, on the reverse strand, counting down.
CGAGGCCTGCATGCGCCAGCCTGTTGGGCAGGCGACAGCCGAATGTCCGCCTCGCACGTTGTAGCGTCATATGCGCAGAGAAGGAGACGCACCAATGGCTGACCTGAGCCGGATCAAGGAGCATATGGAAATCATAGGCGCGGATGGCGTGCACATCGGCACTGTGGACAAGGTCGATGGCGATCGCATCAAGATGACCAAGGCGGACAGCGGCTCGCATGGTGACCACCATCACTACGTTTCGGGCGGACTGGTCGCCGAAGTGGAGGGCAATCAGGTCCGGCTCTCTGCAAACGGGGATGTCGCCATCCTGTTCGAAGAAGAGGAGGGCGGTCGGCCCATCACGGACACGAACTAGGACGCATAAGGGAGCGAGTTGATGCTCGAGCACATTCCGGCCTGGCTTGGCTCGCTCCTGCGCAACGTGCGGGCTGGCCATTCCAAACTTGCGATCGTCGAGCGGAGCCAGGGCTTGGCGAACGCCATCGATCTGTCCAGCCCGGCGTTCGCCAATGGTGCCCGGCTTCCCGCCCGGTTCACGGCGGACGGGGAAGGGATATCGCCTCCTCTTACCTGGTCACAGGTCCCGGCAGGAGCAGTAAGCCTTGCCCTGATCGTCGAAGATCCAGACGCGCCGATGCCGCATCCGCTCGTACATGCACTGTCGTGGGATCTGCCGGCGAGCATGAACTCCCTTCCTGAGGGAGCCTTGCAGCCGTCGCTCGACCGGCCCGCTGCCTATCATATAGGCCGGAACAGCTATCTGACGTCAGGCTGGCTTCCGCCCGATCCGCCCAGCGGACATGGCACTCACGACTACGTGTTCCAGCTCTTCGCCTTGTCGGAACCGCTGGGTCTCGAAGAAGGAGCCGGACGCGCCGATTTCCTGGAAGCGCTCTCCGGCCGCGTGATGGCAGCTGGCATGCACGTCGGCACGTATTCGCGTGAGGAGCCGTCAACCACGTTCTCTGGAGCGGAGAGCGCGGCAATTCCTCAGACCTAGCCGAGTTCGACCGGATCTGAGCGTAGAGCTGGCTTGCACTCAGATCCGCTCTTGAAGGTCTGAAGGGTCTGCCCATATGGATGCCTGGAAGAGGCGCATCGTGGCCACCGGGTTCTGTTGAAAACATTTTTGAAATTAGTGTTTGACCGAATCGCGGGGTCACCTTAGAGGGCGCTTCACCGCAGCGGACCACACGGTTTTGCAGCGGTCGCCAAGAGAGACGGACAGCTGGTTTCCCCCGGTCGCAAGAAAGGGGGAGCGATGGTT
>NZ_PPSM01000016.1 GCF_002916655.1 Novosphingobium sp. HII-3 | reverse complement strand
GGCGGAATCCTTCAAGGCCAGCAGCCGTATAAAGGCTGCACATAAAGGCCGGACACGCGACTGCACTCGATATGGCATGTCAGAACGTCAGAAAATCGCACCGCAACGCGGGAGCCATCCACACGCGCCGGATTTCGGCCCCACAGGAGGGGCGGCGCTGCCGAGCACGGGGCGAGGGCGGCGGCGAGCACGCGGGCCACGCGGCCGGTGCCGACGATGCCCAGTCTTGTGGCGAGAGGACTCTGCGTCATGGCAGGCGTTTAGCGTCCCGCCGCGCAACTTGCACGAGCGAGATCATCGCCAGCCGATAGCATCCAGGGGAAGGCCGGGTCAGGCAGCTCTGCTAAGTGCAGCTTTCGTCCGCTTCACGCGTTCTTGTCGCGCAGGGTCCGTGCAGCTTGGAGGGAATGCTCTATCACGGGTCGTAATTCGGGAAAGGGCCACCATGACCGTCGAGATGGTGATCGAGCAACGCCGCCGCAGTCTGGGGGGAGGACTTGATGTGGGCCGGGTCCTGCCGTTCGCCAAGCGGCGAATGATAGGCCCATTCGTGTTCTTCGATCACATGGGGCCGCTTGACGTGCAGGCTGGGGTCGATCGCAGCCTGGATGTGCGGCCGCACCCGCACATTGGCTTGTCCACCGTGACGTACCTGTTCTCCGGGGAGATCGTCCATCGCGACAGCGTTGGCTCGCACCAGCCCGTGCGTCCGAGGGAAGTGAACTGGATGACCGCAGGCAGCGGCATCACCCATAGCGAGCGCTTCGAAAAGGCGCGGGCCGAGGGAGATCACCTGCACGGCATCCAAGCCTGGGTGGCTCTTCCGGACGGCGCCGAGGAGGTCGGCCCTGCCTTTTCCCATCATGAAGGGGCCGATCTGCCGCAATGGCGCGAAGGAGGCGTGAGCGGCCACCTGATCGCCGGCCGTGCCTATGGCCTGACCGCAGGCGTGCGGACCCATTCACCGCTGTTCTACGCTCATCTTGATCTGGAAGCCAATGCACGCGCGGAAGTTCCGGACGACCATCCGGAGCGAGCGGCGTACATCGCCACCGGGCTCGTCGAGGTAAACGGGACGCCCTACGGTCCCGGACAGATGCTTGTTCTGGGTGCCGGGACATCCAGCCTGAAAGCTTTGGCGCCGTCGACGGTGATGGTGCTGGGCGGGGAACCCGTGGGTGAGCGCTTCCTCTACTGGAATTTCGTCTCGTCCTCTCAGGAGCGCCTCCGCCAGGCTGCGGAGGACTGGAGGGCGGGGCGGATGAAACTTCCCGACGCCGATGACGCGGAGTTCATTCCTCTGCCTGACGATCCCTTTCTCAAGCCACCCGCAATGTCCTGATACCCCGGGAAACGCGATTGAGGTTCCTCGGCTGACTGCGCAAGGAAAAAGGCCGGAGCGGCGAACCGCACCGGCCTTTCCAAAATGCCCCCGGCGAGCCGGGAAACCTGCCGATACCGCTTAACGGAAGAGCGACAGGAGCGTTTGCGGTGCCTGGTTGGCGATCGACAGGGCCTGCACACCCAGCTGCTGCTGGACCTGCAGGGCCTGAAGGTTCGCGGACTCCTTGGCGAGATCGGCATCGACAAGGTTGCCGACGCCGGTCGTGATCACGTCGTTCAGGTTGCTGTTGAAGTTAAGCTGCCCTTCGATCTGACGCGAAGCTGCGCCGAGATCGGAAAGGCTGGTCTTCACTTCCTTGAAGAAGGCGTCGAGCTTGGTGCCCAGCGCCTTGGCTGCAGCCGCCGCAGTTGCCGACGTATCACCGGCAAGATCGGTGATGCTGGTGTCGGTTCCCGAAGCGCCCATTGCCGTGCCGGCCTTGGTGGTCAAGCCCTGGTTGGCGACCGTGAGCGTGTCGCCCGCGATCGACTGCAGAGCGCTGACCTTGCCGTCGGTGGCAGGAGCGGTAGCGCCGCTCTTCAGCAGGTTGACGTCGTTGAAATCCGAACCGTCGATGACCGTGAAGATCTGCTTCTTAAGAGCAAGCAGGTCGTTGGAGATCGCGGTGCGGCTTTCTACGTCCAGACCTTCGTCCGATGCTTCGAGAGCCTTCGACTTCATCTGGTTGACGAGGTCGGAGATCTGTTCGGCACCGGCAACAGCAACGTCCGTGACGCTCTTGGCGTTGTTGAGCGAGCTGGTGACTGCGTTCAACTTGCCAAGGTCGCCGCGGAGCGTCTGGGCGACAGTGTACTTCGCCGAGTCGTCCTTCGTGGATGCCACGTTCAGACCCGTGGTGATACGGCTCTGGGTGGTTTCCATCGAACGGTTGGTGGCATTGAGGCTCTGGAGAGCTGCCATGGCACCAGCGTTGGTGTTTACCGAAAACGCCATTTCAATTTCCCTTCTAGGTTACCGGCCGATTCTGCGGCCTCGACGGCAGGAAACGCTGCCGCCCGTACTCCCGACAATTCCGGGTGCAGGATCATTCTAGAAGGCAGGCGCCGCCCTCGGTCGCAGCCTGTGGAAAAACTACGCAGCCGGCATGACGTCAGAACGGAAACAGCGCGTCGTAGATCTGCTGACCCCAGCGGGCCTGCTGCGCATCGGTGAGCTGCCCACGCCCGCCATAGCTGATCCGCGCTTCCGCGATCTGGCTGTGCCGGATCGAGTTGTCGCGTGCGATATCCTCGGGCCGGATCACGCCGGAGACGACCAGTTCGCGCAGCTCGAAGTTGACGCGAACTTCCTGCTTGCCGCGAATGGCCAGGTTGCCGTTGGGCAGCACGCCGACGACGGTGGCCGCGATTGTCATGTTGATCTGTTCCGAGCGTGCGGTGTTCCCGGCGCCGACCGAGCTCGACTTCGAGCTTGTGCTGGTGAGATTGCCCGGGTCCGGATCGCCCGGCAGGATCTTCCCGATCTGGCTTTCGAGGCCGAGCAGGGCGGCGATACCGCTGTTCTCGCTGCCGGTGCGGGTGCGGGTCGTGGCGTTATCCACGCGGGCGCTGTCGGCGATGTTGATGCGGATCGTGACGATGTCACCCACGCGGGAGGCACGCTGGTCACGGAAGAAGGCGCCGCCTCCTGTTCGGAACAGGGAGGCCCCGCGCGAACCCTCGGCGATCTGCGGATCGCTTCCGTCGGGGCCGTGCTCGGCCCTTGCATGGTTGCCGAGCGAGGGCTCCACACGGGGCGCGACAGGGGCGCCAGGGTCGCTCATCCGGGGCGCTTTGCCGACGTTCTGAAGTCGGCCGACAGCGCCGCAGCCGGTAAGGACCGAGGAGCAGGCAAGAGCCGCGGCAACGATGAGGAAACGGTTGTTCATGCTGAATATCCTACGCGGCAGGCGCGGTGGCGGTGGTCAAGGTGCAGCTATTTGCACTTCGCCGCTCGATGTGGCGACGCCTTCGAGTGTCCGGTTCGTGGCAAGGTTCAACACTCGCACCGGATCGCCCCGACCCGCATCGGCCAGGGCCCGGCCCGGCGAGGTGATGCGCAGGGCTCCGGAAATGAGGGCGATCGTCACCGTCTCTCCCCGGCGTACCATTCGCGGCGGGGCGACGTCGTTGGCGCGAACGGGGCTGCCGGCCGAGAGGCGACGGGTCGTTTCCTGCCCCGCTGCTTCCGAGGGAGAAAGAGCGCCCCGCGCGACGGCGGGTGCCACACGCGCCGTCTCGAAGTCGGCGCTGGACAGCACGTCGCCGCGCTCCACTGCGCGCGCGAGAACCGGCACCGGCGCGTTCGCGGGCTGCGGCGCGGCTGCCGTCAACATGAGAAGGGCGGCGGTCAGCATCCTTTCGGTCGCCTCAGACCGTCTGGGTTGAAGTCTGCAGCATTTCGTCTGCCGTCTTCAGCACGCGGCTGTTCATTTCGTAAGCGCGCTGCGCGGTGATGAGCGAGGTGATTTCCGAGACCGGATTGACGTTGGAGGCTTCGATGAAGCCCTGACTCAGCGTCCCGTATGCGGGCTGACCGGGGGTGGAGACCATTGGCTGGCCCGATGCGCCGGTTTCGATGAACAGACTATCGCCGATCGCCTCGAGTCCCGCCTCGTTGATGAAGGTCGCCAGTTCGAGTTGGCCCACCGTCTGCAGTTCGGCCTGGCCCGCCAGCTTCACCTGCACTTCGCCCGTCTTTGAAACTGAAACGCTGAGCGCTCCCTGCGGCACGGTGATGTCGGGCTGCACGCGGTAGCCGTCGGCCGTGACGAGTTCGCCCTGGTCCGACAGCTGGAACGATCCGGCGCGGGTGTAGCCGAGATCACCGCTCGGCAGCATTACCTGGAAGTAGCCGGGGCCGTCGATCGCGAGGTCATAGGGATTGCCGGTGCTGGTGAGGGCGCCCTGTTCGGTGATGCGGTAGACGCCGCCGGTTTTCACGCCTGCACCGATCTGGATGCCCGAGGGCACTTTCGTGCCGTCAGCACTGGTGGCCGCGCCGGGGCGGGATACCTGCTGGTACAGGAGGTCCTGAAACTCCGCACGCTGCCGCTTGAACCCGGTTGTGTTCATGTTGGCAATGTTGTTGGAGGTGACATCGACATTGGTCTGCTGGGCCAGCATGCCGGTGGAAGCGATGGAAAGAGAACGCATGCAGGGTTCCTTGACGTAAGAGGGCTCAGCCCAGCTTGCTGAGACGGTCGATCGCGCGGCGGCGCATGTCGGCGAGGTCGGCGGAGAGGCGCTGACTGGTCTGGTAGGAGCGCAGGATCTCCACCATGTGCGTGGTTTCCGAGATCGGCTCCACGTTCGACGCTTCGACGCCGCCCGTGCGCAGCTTCGTCTGCGCAGCGGTAAGCACCGTACCGCCCGCGCCGGTCAGAAGCCCGTCGCCCCGGACCTCCAGCAGGTTCTCATCCGCGAAACCGGTCACCGCTAGCCGGCCGACCGGCTCCTCACCGGCCATGACGGTGCCGTCGCTTGTGATTTTCACCAGCGCCAGCTGGTCTACGGCGACGGCGAGCGGCCGGCCATTCTCATCCAGCAGCCGCTGGCCGCCGGAGGTTGCGAGTTCGCCGCTTTCCAGCACCTTGACGAAGCCGACACGCGTGTAGCCGGTCGAGCCGTCCGCCATCTCCACGTTAAGGTAACCCGGCCCTTCGATCATGATGTCGAGAGGGTTGCCGGTCGCCTGGAATGCGCCCTGGGAGATATCGTGAACGGCACCGTAATCGAGGACGTAGGATGTCCTGCGGGCGTCCTCGACCGGTCCCTCCTGGGCCGCCTCGACGTATTCATGAAAGAGCGCCTGTTCGCGCTTGTAGCCTGGCGTGGAGACGTTCGCCATGTTGTTGGCGGCCACGTCGAGCTGACGACGCAGGGCCTGCTCGTGGCTCAGCAGCACGAAGGAGGAGACGTCCATCTTCAGGCCCTTGCAAAAAAACTCGGCATAAACCCGCAAGGCGCACCCCTGCCGGCTACAATCCTATATATAGGAAGAAATCCCGCGCATGGATTCTGGTGCGGAATTTTGAGGGACAAGGCGTGAGCGAGACGACAGGCGAAACCCCGCCGGACGGGGCCGATGTGGCGAAAAAGGCGGGCAAGGGCCGCCTGATTGCCATCGCCGTCGTCGTGGTCGGGCTGCTTGCAGGCGCCGGAGGCGTCTACTGGTACATGCGCCCGGCGGAGGAGCATGCCGAGGAGAAGCAGGCAGAGGCATCTTCCGAAGAGGCGGAGGCGGAGGAAGGCGATGTGTCGGCCTCCTACATCGAAGTGCCGCCGATGATGGTGAACCTGCGTGGAGGCGGGGCGCAGTCGAAATTCGTGAAGCTGCGGTTCGTGATCGTCGCGGCGCCGGGCAAGACGGATGCGGTGAAGGCACGCCTCCCCGTGGTTCTCGACGCCTTGCAGCCGTTCCTGCGCGAATTGCGCCCGGACGACCTCAACGGCTCGGCCGCCGTATTCCGCATAAAGGAAGAGATGATGCGGCGCTCCACCGAAGCTCTAGGCAAGGGCATGGTTCGTGACGTGCTGATTCAGGATCTCATCCAGCAATGAGCATGGACCGCGAGGATCCGTCTCGTCCGGAGACCGTGCGGCTGGCGGCCGTAGATGGTGAGGCGCTGCCGCGCCGGGGGCTCAAGGCGGTGCTGGAATCGAACGTCATCAGCCATGAGCGTCTCCCGATGCTCGAGGTGGTCTGTGAGCGCATGGTTCGCACGTTCGCAACCTCGATGCGCAACCTCACTTCGGATGCGATCGAAGTGAACCTTGAGGCGATCACCTCCGTGCGGTTCGGCGATTTCATGGACCACGTGGCGCTGCCGGCCATGTTCGGGGTGTTCCAGGTGAAGCCCTGGGAAAGCTACGGCGTGGTCACGGTGGACGCCGGGCTGATCTATGGCATCGTCGACGCGCTGCTGGGCGGCCGTGGCGGAAGCCGGGCGCTGCCGCCGGAGGGCCGCACGTTCACCACGATCGAGTCCAGCCTGGTGTCTCGGGTCGTCCAGATGGCTCTGGACGAGCTCGCCGCTGCCTTCGAGGAAATCGCTTCTGTGGCGATGGGCCTGGAACGGATGGAATTGAGCCCGCGGTTCGCCGCGATCGCGGAACCCAGCAACGCGGCTGCAGTCGCAACCTACCGCGTGTCGATGGAGGGGCGCGGCGGCGTGTTCTCGATCCTGCTGCCCTACGCCACGCTCGAACCGGTGCGCGACAAGCTCCTGCAGCGCTTCATGGGCGAGAAACTCGGCCGTGATCGCATATGGTCGCAGCACATGGCTTCGGAGCTCTACAACACCGAAGTCACCGTGGATGTGGTCCTGGGCGAAAAGATGATGTCGCTGCGGGACGTGCGCGATCTGAAGGTGGGCCATACGATCGCCCTCAGCCACAGCCCTGAGGATCCGCTGCATCTGCAATGTGGCGGCGTGCCGCTCGGGCGTGCGCATATCGGCCAGCGTTCAAGCAATATCGCCATCCGCATGGCAACTGACATCGCGAAGGGATACTCGAAATGACTGTTGCGACGGCAATCAATTTCGCTCTGGTTCTCCTGTGTCTGTGCGTGATGGTCCAGGCCATCCGGATGGACCGCCGCATCCGGGCTTTGCGCGACGGGCATCTCGATCAGGCCGTCGAGAAGCTCGATAACGCAACTCAGCAGGCGCGTATCGTGCTGGCCGATCTCAAGCGCGTTTTGTCCAGCGATGTCGCGGCGCAGGGGGAAATCCTTCTCGCCGCGCGTGAATTGCGCGACGAGCTCTCCGTGATGGTCGGCGTCGGCAATTCGGTGGCGGAGCGCATTGTGGATGCCGCAGACAAGGCGCGGGCCGCCGAGGCCGGCGCACGCCGCCGCCCCGCCCGATGGCGGGAAGAGGCGGACGCCGCGCTTCGCGCCGACGAGGCCGTGCGCCGTGAAAGCTCGCCCGCGGGTGGAGAGCCGGCCGCGAAGCGGGATCTCAGCAGCATCGTGCTTGACCTTACAGCCGCCCGAGGGTCGCGAGGTAGCGCGGTCGCATGATCAAGGCGTTGACCCGGCCTACCCGCCTGATGCTCGGGGTGGCAGCCGCCGCGGCTGTTGCCAATGCGATTGCCTTCGCAGCGTCCGCTGACCTTGCCGGCGGGCCGGACACCGGGCGTCTGGGTGCCTCGCTTCGCGATGCGACCGCGCAGAGGGACCGGGTTTCCGCCGCCGACAAGCGCAGGCTCGACATGCGCGAGCAGGCGGTTCGGGCCAGCGAGGCGCGGCTCGCCAGCCAGTTGAAGCAGCAGCAGGAAGAGGCGGCCGCCGGGACGGCGAAGGGTGCTGCCGGCGCGCAGGCTCCGGCTGTGCCCTACGATAACCTCGCCCGTATCTATCAGCGGATGAAGCCCAACCGCGCGGGACCGATCTTCGAGAAGCTCGATCTTGACGTCCAGCGGGAGGTAGCGGCCCGCATGCGCGAACAGGCAACGGCGCAAATCATGGCCAACATGTCACCCAATGGCGCGGTGGCACTGTCGATGGCGATGGCCGGACGCAAGGTCATGCCGGCTCCTGCGGCGACCAGGCCCGGCGCTGGCCGCCCGGTCGCGCCTAAATAAGCAGCGCGCCTCGATCGGGAAACAGCGGCTATTGCTCCCTTGCAGATACCTTGACGATCAGCACCGTGTCGACAGCGTTGTCCGCTCGCTTCACCGAGGTCTTCAGCATCGCGGCCAACCGTCCGACATTCACAGGCGTGAAGCGCGACGTCCAGAGGCGAGCAAACTCGATGGCGGCTGAAAGCGCGGCCGCACGAAGTTTCGGGATGTTCTTGCCCAGGGCGGCGGCATCATCCGCAGACTTGGCCTTGATGACGATGGACAGGTGGAGGACCCCGTCCACTCGTCCTCCATCGACGATAGGCGCCGCGATCGGCTCGAGACTGACGAAAATAGGATCAGGCGGCGGCAGTTCCTCCGCCTGGCGCGGTTCGGTGTTGGCTGCAAACGCGGGCGCAGTCCACAACAACATCAGGGCAGAAAAAACGGCGCGACAGGGGCGCAGCGAAAGCATGGGAACTCCGGTGAGCGGTCCGCACAAGGCTGGGTGGTTCTATAATAGGATGAAATTCGAGGAGTCGCGTCGGAATGAGCAGTGATCGGAAACCGGGCAAGGTCCGTGTCGTGGCCTCAGGCCCGGCACAGGCACCGGCTCCGGGTGCGGCACCTGCCCGCCGGCGTACCGATCAGCCCTCAGACAGCGCCAAGGCTGCGCCAGCCGTCCGGCCGCGGGGGGCGAGTCTGCTATGGCCCCTTCTGGGGTTTCTGCTCTTCCTTGTGAGTTGCCTTCTCGGCGGAGCCCTGCTGGTCCTGAGCGGCGTTGTCGGCGCGGGGGCGGCATGAGCCGTGTTCGCCTTCCTTGCGGTGTCGTGCTCGCCGCCAGCGCCTCGCTTCTTTCCGCGACCGACGGTGCGTACACAGCGCGGCTTCCCGGTTTTGCGGCGGAACTGGCGCAACGCCCGCCGCTGGTCGACGGGAACGCGTGGAAGGCGATGCCGGACAAGAGCGCCTGGCTTCAGCTCTCGACGGTCGAGGCGGCAGGGCGACAGTCTGCTCGCTGGGATTACGCGCGCAGCCTGATCGCGCAGGAACGGGGCCCGGATGCCCTGGGCGTGCTGGAAGTGATGCGCCAGGATGATCCGGACCTCGGCATGGTGGATGCCTGGCGCCTGGCCCATGGCGCAGCACTGACCCTGGTAGGCCGCGCCGACGCTGCGCTCACTGAGTTGGATATGCCGGGCCTGCGCATCAATCCGGAGGCCTGCCTGTGGCGTTCGCGGGCGCTTGCGGGCGAAGGTCTGGCAGAGCAGGCGCTACAGCAGCTGGAATGCGCCGCACCTGCCTTGGCCAAGCCGCGTGCGGCTCCATTCGTGCTGGCGGCGGCCCGCGCCGGTATAGAGGGCGGTGCACCGCAGAAGGCACTGCACTGGCTGTCTTGGCTGCCGGACCGAGACCCGGCGGCGAACCTGCTGCGAGGCAGGGCGGATCTGGCTTTGGGTCGCCACGACGCGGCGCGTCTTCGCCTCGCGAGGGTGGAGCAATCGGGCACTGCGGCGCAGCGGATGGACGCCCGGCTCAGCCGTATCGAAGGCGATGTCGCCCGCAAGGCGATGCGTCCGGAGGAGGCGCTTGGGAAGCTGGCGGAGATACGCTACTCCTGGCGGGGCGATGCGATCGAGGAACGTGCCCTGCGGTTGTCGTACAGCCTCGCGGACGGACGGAACGATCTGGCCGGAGCCCTCTCGGCAGGGGCGGCGCTGGTGCGCTACCACGATACACAAGGTGCCGCAGCGCTTCTCCCGGACGTGCAGGCGAAGCTGGCGGCGGCCCTCGATCCGGAAAGAAAGTTGCCGCTGGAGCGGGCGGCAAGCCTCTACTGGGACTATCGGGACGTCGCGCCATCAGGTGCTCAGGGCGACCTCCTGGTAAGCCGCCTTGCGGCGCGGTTGCAGCAGGCAGGCCTCTACGAGCGTGCCGCGGATCTTCTGTCGCACCAGTTGATGCAACGTGCGGGCGACCTTGCCCGAGGGCCGCTATCGGCTCGCGTCGCGAGCCTCTACATCCTCGCGGGCCGGCCGGAACGTGCGCTCAGGACGCTGCGGGAAACAGAGGATCCAGGCCTGCCGGACAGCATGGTCGGTGACCGCAAGCGGGTGGAGGCCGCCGCTCTCGCACAGGTCGGACGGGCCGAAGAGGCGCTGGCTGTGCTGCAGGATCTGCCTGGTTCCGCTCCCCTGCAGGCGGAGATACTCTGGCAACGCCGGGATTGGGGCCGCTATGCCCAGGCGACGGGAGAAAGTCTGCCGAAAGGCAAGTCGCTGGACGCCGTCGCTCAGGCGCAGGTCCTGCGGCATGCCATCTCCCAGGCGATGCTCGGGCGGGAGGACGCGCTTGCCTGGCTTCATTCGCGTTATGCCGCCGCCTTCAAGGGCCTGCCTTCGGCGCCCGTCTTCGAGATGCTGACCGGTGCGCCGGGCGCCGTCGATGCGGCGAAACTCGCACGGGCGATGGCAGCGATCCCCTCCGCGAGCCCGGCCGGCACCTTCGCGGACCTTCTGGGAGCGAGGAAGACGCCGTAGTCCCCCGACAGGACCGGCCTCAGTCCAGATAATTGGCCAGCGACATGGCGTTCAACTGCGAGAACACCGAGTAACTGGCCTGCAGGATCGTCTGGCGCTGCGTTATGTCGATTGCGATCTGGCCAAGGTCGGCGTCCTCCACCTCGCCAATCGCCTGACTGAGAAGCTTGATGCGCTCATCCGCCCGCGTTTCCAGCGCTTCAACCTGCGCTTGGCGCCGGCCGTTCGCTCCATTGACCGAACGAACGCCGGTGATCCCTTCATCCAGCAGTGCCAGGGCCGCGGTGATGGCCTCGGCCTGCTCCTCGGTCAGCGTTTCCCCGAAGGGTCCCGCCTCGGCAAGGGCGCGGAAAGCCGGGACAAGACCCGTCGCGATATCGCTCGCGACGAGGCCATACTGCACGTCCATCCCGTCTCCTGCCCGGACGGCCTGGCGCACCGTGTCGTTCGCGAAGGCAGCGTCGGCATCGAGGCCGATCGTGTCCTGCAGCGTTTCAGGCACAAATGGCAGGGGAGTGGTCCGCGAGCCGGCGAACATCGGGACGCCGGATTCCTGCGCGTTGAGCGAGGAGCGGATCTGAAGGAACGCCTCCTCGATCATACCTTGCAGCCCCGGCGCATTTCCGGTGCCGACCGCGCTGAACAGTTCTTCCCGCAGGTCCAGCAAGGACGCGTCGATCTGCTCGAGGTGTCCCTGGTACATCGAGAGGGTGGTGGAGACCCGCTTGATGTTGTTCTTGTACGCCTCCTGCGTGGCGACCATCGAACGCGCCGAAAGGGTCCTCACGGCATCGAGACCGAGCCCGGCGTAGTCGTTGACCTTCTTTTCCGTCGCCAGCTGCAGTTGGCTTTCGGCAAGGTTCTGCTGTGTGCGCTGGATGGCGCTCGAAAGTGTCTGCTGCAGCGGAATGGTGGCTACGCGGGTCATCGAGCGTCGTCCTTAGACCATGTTGAGCAGAGTGTCGTACATCTGCGAGGCGGTGCTGATTACCCGTGCGGAGGCGGAGTAGCTGTTCTGCAGGACGACCATCTGGGCCAGTTCCTCGTCGATGTTGACGCCGGAGAAGGAGTCCCGACGGTTCACCGCATCCCCGAGCCGCGCGCTTGCATCGAGGGCCGAGGTCTTGGCGAGTGACGCCTGCGCGCCGGCCCCGCCAAGCAAGCGGCTTGCGAACATGTCGATGGTGGAACGACCGTCCTTGCCAAAGTCGATCGTGGAGGCAAGCGCATCGACGAAAGCGTTTGCCCCTCGGATATCCGCGGCGCCGATCGCCTGTTGGCCGGGGGTGGCATCGAGCTGGAGCCGCGCCAGCGGAAGGCGCGATGTGTCCGTCGCCATCTCGGACGAGACATGGGCGGTCGCGAGCGCGGCACTTGCGCCGCCGAGACCCGAAAGGGCCGAGAACGAAAGCCCCGTGTCGAAGCGGTCCGTCGCGTCGGAGGGGATGGTGATCGCCGCCCCCGCGTTTGCCGTATTGGCGGTAAAGGTGATGCGGCCGGTATCGTCGAGGGCAAAACGCCCGAAGCTGCCCAGGTCGCTTCCGTTCAGGCCATCGACAAGGTCGCCCCAGGTGCCTCCGGCGGAGACGTCGAGTTCATGGCTGGCGAGCAACTTGCCGGACGGATCGCGCAGGACGATCTGCGCTGCGTCATCCGCGCTGAACCCGTGGGGGTCGTCGGACGCGAAGCCGGAGGGTGCCAGGGCGTTCCGATCCGAACGGATCAGATTGTTCAGGCCGAAGAACTGCGAGAAACCGATGCCCGCCCGGTCGCTTGGGCTATCGGGGTCCTGCCCGATGGCGATGCCGTTCTTGCCCGAGGCGGCGCTGATGGACAGGACGCCGTTCTCGAAGGACGCCGATCCGGCCGGGGCCAGCCCGTCGTTGATGGCCGCCACAGCGTCGGCGACGGTCGAAAGCGGCGGAGGACTGTCGAAGTCGAGCGTTGTCTTCGCGACAAGGATACCGTCCTGCCCGACGACGGCGAATGTCACCTTGCCGGTGAAGCCGAGCCGGTCGGCAGCGACAAGGCCATTGGGCTGACCGGTAAGCGTCTGCGGCGGTGGAGATGCGGTCCCTTCGTTAGCGACCTTGTTGAGCGTGCCCGCCAGACCGCCAAACAACTGGCCCAGCTGGTCGGTGAAGCCGGGCAGCACGCGGTCGCGCATGTCGATGAGGCCACCCAGCTTGCCTCCGACGCCGCTGGTCTCGATGGTCTCCCCCGCCGAGGCGCCCAGCGCCCCGTTGTCTGCGGCGAAGTGAATGCTGATGCCTTTGTACATCCCCGCCGAGGCCCCGGCGCCGGACGCATAATTCAGCTGGCGCAGGCGCTTGTCCAGAAGGACCTGGCCGGAGGCCGTGTCGATCGTGACGCGCCCGTCCGGCTGCTCGCGCACCTTCACCTCGACGAGCCCGCTGAGTTCCTGCAGCGCGTTCATCCGCTCGTCGGCTGGGCCGGAGGCGCTCAGACCGAGGCCCTGCAGGCGCGACACCTCGGCGTTGAGGCCGTGGACCTTGCGCAGCAGGACGTTGACCCGCTCCACGGTGTCTGAAACCTCGCTCTCCACATCGGCCCGGAGGGCGCCGACATCGGATTGAAGGGCATCGAGCGCGTAGATCGCGTCCGCTACGTTGCCGGTGAACATCGCGATCGCTTCCGGCGAGCCCTGCAGGCCGCCGACTTCGGAGATCGATGTCGAGATGGCGGTCAGACGGGCTGACAGCCCGCTGTCAGCGCCAGGCGTGCCGAGCAGCGACTGCAGGCGATCCAGGTACGTTGAAACGGCCTCCGTCCGGCCGGCTTCGCCGCCTCGCTGATAGACGGTGTTCTCGAGGAACTTGTCGGCTACGCGGGCGGGCTCCCCCACCACGACGCCGGTGACGTTCCCGCCGGCTATCGACGCGCTCTGCGAGACCGTCTGGCGCGCATAGCCCGCCGTGCCGACGTTGGCGATATTGGTGGAGACGGTCTGCATCCCCGCCTGCGAGGCGGCAAGCCCCGACTTGGCGGAGTTCAGGATTGAACTGAGGGACATGGATCAGACCGTCCGGCTTGCTGTTGTATCAGCGCTTCAGGTTGCCCACTTCCTGAAGCATGTCGTCCACCGTGGTGATGATCTTCGACGAAGCGCTGTAGGCACGCTGAAAGAGGATCATGTTGGAGAACTCGGCGGCGAGATCGACGTTGGAGGTTTCCAGCATGCTGGCCGAGATCTTTCCGCCGCCGACGAGGCCGGGCTCGTTGATGGCGACGTTACCCGACTGCTCCGAAACGATGTAGGCGTTGCCGCTGATGCGGGTCAGGCCATCCGGGTTCTGGAACGTGGCCAGGGGCAACTGGTAGATCGGCCGCGACGTGCCGTCATCGAAGACCGCGCTGACGATCCCGTTGTCGGAGATGCTGACCGATGCGACCGTGCCCAGCATGCCGCCATCGACGGTCGAGGAGAGCAGCGCTGAATCGCTGCCGAACTGCGTCAGACCGGCGAAGCCGTCAGGTGAGCCGAGGTCGAGCTTGATGAGCGGCGCTTCCGCGCCATTGCCCCAGCTGAGATCGAGCGCGCTGAAAAGATCGCTGCCTGCGGTTTTCAGGCTGCCGTCGCCGTTGAATTCAACCATGCCGCTGCGCAGCGTGACGGGGGTGCCTGCGTCCCTGGCCGCCTGAAGAGCGGCCGCTTCCTTGCCGATGTTCTGGGGATCGACGAAGCTCGCCAAATCGTTCGGATCCGCAGTGATTTCGGCGTGCCACGTATTCCCGTCCGTCTTGACGAAGTTGAAGGTCAGCGTGTGGGCGCCGCCTTGTGCGTCGAAGACTTCGACGCTGCGGGCGAACTGAGGCAGGACCTTTCCGCTCGCCATGTCGCCTGCCCCGTAGCTGGCCACCGGGGCCGCAGTGGCGTCAAGGTTGGCGCGAAGCTGGACGGAGGTGGTGGCCGCAGCGGCCCCCGTCAGTGCATTGGGACGGATCGGCTGGAGCGAGGTCAGGCTGCCGTTGTTGACGTACTTCCCCGCTTCGTCGAGCGGCCAGCCCATCAGGTAGAAGCCGGCGGTGTTGCGTAGGTACCCCGAGGAATCCGTGGTGAAGGAACCGGCGCGGGTATAGGCGATGGCACCGCTGGAATCCGCGCTGGAGCGTACGACGAAGAAGCCCGCGCCGTCGATGCCCACGTCGGTCAGGCTGGAAGACGCCTGAAGCATGCCCTGCTTGGAGATGAGCGCCTTGGGCGTGGCTGTGACGCCGCCTGCGGAATAGTTGCTGGTCATGCTGCCGCCAGTCACCAACGACTGGAACTGGGCCGAGGTGCCCTTGTAGCCGACCGTGTTCACGTTCGTGATGTTGTCGGCCACCGTCGCCATCGCGCTCGACTGCGCGTTAAGGCCCGACACACCGGCATAGAGAGCGGAATAAAGGCTCATGACAATCTCCTGTGGTGCAACGGTCGTACCTTGGGCGGCGCACCTCTCGCACCGGACACAGGCATTGTAGGATAAAGAAACGGGTGACGGTCGCGACTCGCGGACGAAAAATTCGGAAGGCGTGGTGCCTGCCCACCGGCTTTCATCCTATAATAGGGGCACACCTAGCAGGCTGATCTCCACATGACCCTTCGCATATCGCTCCGCAACGGCGAGCCTGTCATCGTCAACGGCGCGGTCCTGCGCTCGGTGGGCCGCACTGATCTTGTGCTGGAGAACAGTGCCACGATCCTGCGCGGGCGCGATGTCATGAAGCCGCAGGACGCAGTTACGCCGGCGAAGCAGCTCTATTTCGCCTGCATGATGGCCTATATCGATCCCGCCGATATCGCGCGACACCAGCATGTGCTGCTGGAGAAGCTGGAAGCGCTGATGGGGGCACTCGTCTCCGCCGAGGCGAAGGCAGTATGCGTCACCTTCGCCGAAAAGGTCGCAATGGGCGAATTCTATCAGGCGCTTGCAGATTGCCGCTGGCTTATCGCTTACGAGGCGGAAGCGATCGCCCGTCTCGTTCCCGCTGGCGCCGAAGCCGCAGGCTGACGGGGGCGTTCGCGGATGTCGAGTCTGGCCGCTGCCGCTGCGGGGTTGCGCATGCTGGCCCCCGACCGGCGGTATGGCCGGGTGGTGGCGGTTCGCGGCGCTCTCATTGAGGTGGATGGCCTCGCCGGTGCCGCGCGCATCGGTTCACGCATAAGTCTGCAGTCAACGACCGGCGCGATCGAGGCGGAGGTCGTCGGTCTCGATCACGGCATCGCGCATTGCATGCCGTTCCATGAACCCGAAGGCATTGCTTCGGGTTCAAGAGCGGACCTGTCCGCCGGTCAGCTGGGCTTGAGAGTGGCGCCGCAGTGGCTGGGCCGCGTTGTTGATGGCCTCGGCCGTCCCGTCGACGGGAAGGGCCCTCTCGTGCAGGGACCGGAGCACCGACGCATGAAGGCCGCTCCGCCCGCCGCCTCCGCCCGCGCCCGGGTGGGCGCCCGCATTGAAACGGGCGTGCGTGCGCTCGACCTCTTTGCGCCGCTGTGCCGGGGACAGCGCCTCGGCCTTTTCGCCGGCTCGGGTGTCGGTAAGTCGACGTTGCTGTCGATGCTCGCGCGGTGGACGGAGTGTGACGTGGCCGTCATCGGCCTCATCGGCGAACGCGGCCGCGAGGTTCAGGAATTCATTCAGGATGACCTTGGCGAGGAGGGGCTTGCCCGCAGCGTCGTCGTCGTCGCGACGTCCGACGAGCCGGCGTTGTTGCGGCGGCAGGCTGCGTGGACCACGCTCGCCATAGCCGAGCATTTCCGTGACGCCGGGCTCGACGTTCTGTGTCTGATGGATTCGGTGACGCGCTTTGCCATGGCGCAGCGCGAGATCGGCCTGGCGGCGGGCGAGCCCCCCGCCACCAAGGGGTACACCCCGACAGTCTTTGCCGAACTGCCGCGTCTGCTGGAGCGCGCGGGACCGGGTTTGCCGGGCCAGGGGGCGATAACGGGCCTGTTTACCGTTCTTGTCGATGGCGACGATCACAACGAGCCGGTGGCGGATGCCGTTCGCGGTATCCTTGACGGGCACGTGGTGATCACGCGCCAGATCGCCGAGCGGGGGCGTTATCCTGCTATCGACGTGCTCCGGTCCGTTTCCCGCACTTTGCCGCATTGCCTGCCCGCGGAGGACAATGGCACACGCCTCGCGGCGCGGCGGGAATTGGCGATGTGGAAGGACATGGAGGAGATGGTGCGGCTGGGCGCCTACCGCCCCGGTGCCAACGCCGAAGTCGATCGCGCCGTGGCCCTTGCCCCGCGCATTGAGGATCTTCTCCCGCAGGACCAGCGTGACCGTAGCTTTGTCGCGGCTGACTTCGCAGCCTTGCGGGCAATCCTGGAAGGGACTTCATGAAAACACCGTATGATACGGCCATGCGTGTGCGCCAGCGCGACCTTGACGAAGTCAGCGCCGCTATTCGCCGGGAGGCCAGGGAACTGGGGCAGGTGGAGCGCGAGCAGGTGCGGATGCGTGCTGCAGTGCGCGATGAGGCGCTCCTTGCCACTGCGGACGTGACCCTGATATCGCCGGGCTGGCAGCGGCGGGTGCAGAACGCGCAGCAGTCCCTTTCCGACCGCCAGGCCGAACTCCAGCATCGGCTTGAGGCGCTGCGAGAAGTCGCCATCGATGGATATGGCGTTCTGCGCGGCATCGAAACGGCGGCCCAGGACTATCGTGCGGATCTGGGCCGAAAAGTGGCGGCAGCCGAGCAGGCGACCAGTGATGATATGAGCGCGGCGGCGTTCCTGAAGACCCTCCGCATCCAGCGCCGCAGGGCAAGCGGTGATTGACCGCACGTCCGCTACGGCGGGGCTCTCTCGCCTGGATGCGACGCAGAAGTCGCGTCTGATCTATGATGAGGCGCGTTCGCAGATGGCGGGTCGGCTGTGGCGCGCGGCGCTTGGCTCGACAGAGAACGCCGATGTTCCGGCCTCCACGGCGGCTATGCCCGAAGAGGCTCATTCCATCGGGCTCGAACGCCTTCTGTCTCTCCTCAGTACGGAAGACGCCAGCCCGTCACCGCCTTCGGGTGCTACAGGCGAAAACGCTGTCGAGAAGCCGGGCCCGGCGCCCGCTGCCCTGCGCACTGTGGATGTGGATGGGGATGGGGCCAACGCACGCTACACCCCT
The DNA here is from genome assembly GCF_002916655.1 of Novosphingobium sp. HII-3. GTDB lineage: Bacteria > Pseudomonadota > Alphaproteobacteria > Sphingomonadales > Sphingomonadaceae > Novosphingobium > Novosphingobium panipatense. The sequence goes on along the minus strand of NZ_PPSM01000016.1, from coordinate 36,531 downwards.
ATGCTCAACGACGCGGCTGCGCGCAGCGGCATTCCCGCCCCTGCGCTCGCGGCGATCATCGACGCGGAAGCGGCGAAGGGGCCGGGCGGCGCGTGGCAGCCTTATTCGCGAAACCCTCGCTCCAGTGCGGCGGGGCTGGGCCAGTTCCTCAACGGAACCTGGGAAGGGGAGGCTGAGCGGGCAGGCACCTGGCTTAACGGCCGGGCGCGGGAGAACGGCTGGCTTGATTCGGATGGGCGGGTGCGCGGCGACAAGAGGGGTGCCCTCCTCGCTCTGCGCTATGATCCCCGCGCTTCGATCGAGGCTGTAGCCGACTACGCATCCGCGAACGTGCAGTCGCTGCGGAAGGCCGGAGTGCCGATCGAGAGCGGCGTGGCCGATATCGCGCGCGCGGCTTACCTCGGCCATCATCTCGGACTTGGAGATGCCCGGCGTTTTCTGGCTGGCGGTCTCGCTCCTGACCGGGCCCGCAAGCTGCTTGGTGCGCAGGTCGGGGCAGCGGCGGCGGAGCGCCGAATCGCCCAGGCGGGCGGAGCCGTGGCGGCGCATCGCACATGGCTCCTTGGCTATGTCGGGGAGCATATCAGGCCCGAACGGTTCGGCTAGGGCCGCCCAGAGCCTGCGCGAAGGGCGCCCAGCTACCCGTCAGTGGATAACTTCCATATAGGATTGATGGTTCCCGCATTATAGGAATATTTTGCCTTTCATGGAGCAGTGGCAAAAAGCCGCCTGCGCCACGGGGGTTCGCCATGTCGAAAATCACTGCTGCCCTGGAGTCCGCAGTCGCGACTGTACGGGCAAATACGCCGTCCGATGATGCTCCGCAGACGCGGCGGCAGAGGGCGGAAATCGACCGCGCTTTTGCGCGGATCCTCAAGCTGATCGCGCCGCGCATCCGGCACTTCATCCGCCAGTACGGGCTTGTCGGGCACTGGGACGATGCCGAGCAAGTCTGCGCAATCGCCGTCCATCGCGCCATCCTTGCTTACGAGCCGGAAAAGGCCCAGTTCACGACGTTCGTGAACTGGCAGATTCGCGGTGAGCTGCAGAGCCTGCGCTTCCGGGTGATGACGGACCAGCGGCCTTCGGCGAAGAAGGTGGAGGCGACCACGGTGTCGCTGGACGCGATTGCCGGCGGTGATGATGGCGAGGGCCTATCCATCCTTGCGGCAATTGCCGACGAGGATGCGCTGGGCCGCACGGAAGCAGGGGCGAGCGAGTATCTGGCCCGCGCCGCCATGAGCGCGCTGACGGACAGCTATGTCGAACACCTGCGCAACGCGGGTCTCGACCGCATCCGACGGCGCGCGCAACCCCGGAAGTTGACCCGCGCCGAGCGCGCCGCCGGTGTCGTTGTGCCTCGACGCCCCTCGCTTGACCCCAGCGAAATCACCGAGCTTGAGCAGCGTCTTGAGCACAACCGTCAGGTGGTGGAGGGCCGGCTCTTCGACATGGCTCCTCTTGACGGAGACCATGACGAGGGTGCGCGCGAACGCATGCGGCAGGTGGCGAAGCGTGCCGCCAAGGCCATGGGCGACCTGGCGTGCATCGACCCACGGTTCGCGCTTATGGCAGAGTACCGGCAGACCATGCTCGCCTGCTGAGTGAGGTGACGTTGCCGCCGCGTCACCTTTCACGCAGGTTCGTGGGCCGCGGTGCCGTTTTCATTGGCGAGGCCGCTCATGACGGTCCGGTTTACCTCGATCAGCTGATCCACGCTTTCGCGCCCGGTGATGACGAGCGAGGTATACCGGTCCACCCACAGGCCCAGCGAGATGATGCCCGCGCGCAGTTCTTCGGGCAGGGCGTTCGCAGGGTCGATGCACAGATTGCGAAAGGCGCTCCAGACCTGCCGGTTGCGGTGAAGGACGGGCGCCAGCTTCACGCCGGACAGGCCGGCCTCGTGTGCAGCCAGCATCTCACCGGTGATTTCGCTCATCAACCGGTATTCGGTGCTGCGTGGCGTCGCGGCGACCTTCTGGGCGCGGACGTAGGCGTTGACGGACATTGGGGCTCCGGCTTTGGGCGTGTCGCTCAGACCATATAGGATGAAAGCCGGAGGGGTGGTCGCGCGTCGGGAAATTGTGCGCGGACACACCGCGGCGGGCGGCGACGTTCTATAATTCGGTCACAGCCCGCACGCGCGGGTGCCATTATTGCGGACCTTTAATGCTAAACGTCATCGGCCTCGTCGTCATTCTGCTGTGCGTATTCGGGAGCTTCCTGATGTCGGGCGGAAGCCTCGGGGTCATTCTCCATGCCCTTCCGCACGAACTGATGGCGATCGGCGGGGCGGCGCTGGGGGCTTTCGCCCTCGGCAATTCGATGACCACGCTGAAGAAGGCCGGTTCCGGTATTGCGCGTGTTTTCAAGGGCGACCGCTGGAAGGAGGCGGACTACCGCGACCTGCTGGCGCTCCTCTTTACTCTGCTCGCGACCTTCAGGAAGGGCGGCGCCAATGCCATCGAGCCTCATCTGGACGCGCCCGCCGAAAGCTCGATCTTCTCGCGCTACCCCCGTCTTCTGGCCGATCATGAACTGATCGAGTTCATCTGCGATTATCTGAGGATGATGACCGTCAACTTCGAGGATCCGCACCAGATCGCCGAGGCCATGGAAGGGGACATGGAGCGCCATCACCATGAGGAACTGGCACCTCAGCACGCCATCCAGATGATGGCCGATGGCCTTCCTGCCATCGGCATCGTCGCTGCGGTTCTGGGCGTCATCAAGACCATGAGTTCGATTGACCAGCCCACCGAAGTGCTGGGAGCGATGATTGGTGGCGCTCTGGTAGGCACGTTCCTCGGGGTTCTGCTGGCATACTGTCTCGTCGGGCCGATCGCCCAAAAATTGCAGCAGATCATCGACGCGGACTTCAAGCCCTACCTTATCGTCAAGACCGCCATCGTCGGCCATGCGCAGGAGCAGCCCACCGAGATCGCCATCGAGCTTGCCCGCCGCATGACCCCGTCCCCCTACGCACCAAGCTTTCAGGAAATGGAAACGGCGCTGGAGGCGGTGAAGCAGCAGCTTAACGGCGCTCCGGCCTGACGGAGAACGGGCAGTGGCAACAAGGGGCAACGAAAAGCGTCCGATCGTCATCCGCAAGGTCAAGAAGGTGACCGGTGGAGGGCATCATGGCGGCGCCTGGAAGGTCGCCTACGCGGACTTCGTGACGGCGATGATGGCCTTCTTCATGCTCCTCTGGCTTCTCGCCAACCCCGATGAGGTCCAGCTGAAGGGTCTTGCCGAGTATTTTTCCGCCGACAGTGCAAAGGCCAACCTGTCCACCACGCTGACAAATCAGCCGGGCATGCAACCGGGAACAGGGGGCAACGGGCGGAACAACCAGTCGGATGATCAGGAGCCGCGCGGCCAGCCTGCAGCGGAAGCCGGAACCGTGGGTGTCTCGCGTGGCGGGACGGCGAACATACCTGAAGCGGCGCTGCGGGTGATGGCACAGGAGATGCGCGTCGCGCTCGAACCTCCGCTGGATTCAGGCGAAAAAGGGAATGAGGGCGCTGGCAACATAGACGTCCGGCCAAGTCGCGAAGGCATGCGTATCCACCTTGTCGACAGCCCGCAGCGATCGATGTTCAAGGGCGGTACGGCGGAGCTGAACGACTTCGCGCGCGCCATGCTTGCGCGTGCGGCGCACAAACTGGGCGCGATGGATGCCCGCATTGCCATCGAAGGGCACACGGACGGTGCCGGTGGCGACAGCGAGGCGAACTGGCAGCTGTCTGCACAGCGAGCGCTGGCTGCGCGCGCGGCACTGGTCGCGGCCGGTCTGCGTCCTGACCGGTTTGCGGAAATCGTCGCCAAAGCCGGTACCGAGCCGGTTTATCCCGACGATCCGGACAGACCCGAAAACCGGCGTATCACGATCGTCGTCATGGCGGCGCCGGGGGCGCTGCCCCATGACGCCAGCTTCAAGTTCTGAGGAGTGCCGGCCATGATGAAGCGGGCAGCGTTCGGCCTTGTCGCCATTGTGGCCGGGCTCGGCATCGGTGCAGGTGGCGCATGGGGCGTGCTGCAGTACTTTCCCCAGCAGTTGCCTCACCACAAGGCCAGTCGCAAAGGCCCGACGGAGTTCGTGCCGCCGGTGCAGATGCTGGCGCCGCTTGTCTTTCCGGATGGCAGGCTCGCGGGCTATGCGAACTTCGAGATCCAGCTTGAGGTCAGCGAAGGCGCTGGCGAGGACGTCGGAACGACCATGCCCCTGCTCATGAACGCGGTGAATCTGCGGACGTACCGTACGCCCCTGGCGAGCGGCAAGGACGGGCTCGTACCGGGTCTGGAGCCCTTTCGGCGGGTGGTGATGGAAGCGGCCGCCGAGGTCTATGGCAAGGATGTGGTGCGCAGCGTTGCCGTGACCCGGGCATCGCCGGGCTGACGGTCAACGCTGGCTACCCTCCCGCGCCGAAACTCTTGACGAGTGACCCGGCGACCAGAGCCCACCCATCGACCAGAACGAAGAAGATGATCTTCATCGGCAGCGACACGGTCGCGGGCGGCAGCATCATCATGCCCATGGCCATCAGAACCGCTGCCACCGCAAGGTCGATCACCAGGAACGGGAGAAGCAGCAGGAAGCCGATCTCGAAGGCGCGCCGCAGCTCCGAAATCATGAAGGCGGGCATCAATGTCGTCATCGTGAGATCCGCGCGGGTCCGGGGCGTCTTGCCGGACAACTGCACGAAAAGCTTCACGTCGTCTTCGCGAACCTGGCTGAGCATGAAGGAGTGGAACGGCCTGCTCGCGCTTTCGAGTGCCTGGGTTTCGGTGATCTGACCCGCGCTGTAGGGCTCCATTCCCTGCTTCCAGGCGGCATCGAAGGTCGGCGCCATGACGAAGAAGCTGAGGAAGAGCGCAAGACTGATGACGATGGGATTGGGAGGGACGCCCTGGACACCCAGGCCCGAACGAAGCAGCGACAGCGCGACGACGATGCGGGTGAAGGACGTGATCGTCATGAGGATGCCGGGCGCGAGGCTCAGCACCGTCAGGATCATCACCAATTGCAGCACGCGCCCCGACATCGAACCACCGCCGGTCAGGGCCGCTGCCGCGCCTTCGCTCTGGGCCATGGCGGCTTGCGGGCAGGCGGCGAGGACACCAATCCCCAGGGCGAAGCCAAGGGTGACGGCGCAGAACTTCAGGAAGCGATAATCACGTCGCACGGAGCCCGCCCGCATTGCGTTAGATTGCATCAGTGGAAGTCCGGGCCTGCGCGCGTGCTTCTGGAAAGGTCGGCCATGTTGCCGTCCTGTGTAAACCAGACCTCGGGCAGCACGGGAATCCGCTCCGCAAAGGAGTTCGGCGGCTCCGGCAGGGGGGCTGGACGCGATTGCGGCTGCGGCGTTTCTACCGGATGAGGGGCCGCGGCATCGCCGATACGCTTCACTTTCATGCCGGTTTCGAGAACAGTTACGCCTTCGGGGCCGATCACCAGGCTGAATTCGGTCTCATCACGCCGAACCAGCAGCAAGGAACGCTTCTGATCGATGGCCAGCCGTTCCACCACGTGAAGGCGCTTGTCGGATGCAGGCCCCGCCAAGCGGCCCAGCCAGGCCTGAGGCAGGGTGAGATCATAACGGCGCACGGTCCACAAGGCGGCGGCGAGGAGGCCCAGCACCAGCAGCAGCGCACCGAGCATCCGAAGAAGAGAAAGCGCGTCCAACTCAGCCCTCGCGTTCCATGACACGGGTGATTTCGAGCGACATGGACTCTCCGTTGACCAGGATGCGCCCTTCGGCGACGAGGCGGTCGTTCACGTAAAGGCGCGTGGGATCGTCCTGTCCGCAGTCGAGCGGGATCATGGCGCCGCGGCTCATCTTGAGGACCTGCCGGATCGGAATGCGGGTCGAGCCCAGCACGATCGAGAGATCGATGGGTATGCCTTCAAGAACCGACACGGCAGGTCTCCTTTCAGCAAGCCTTATAGGAAAATTTATAGGATCGGAGTCCCACTAGGAAAAAGTTGCCTATAAGAGGACAAGGAGGCCCGGTGTGGCCGGGAGCGTGAGGCAGCCGTGGCGGAACTGGGCAATTCAATCGAGGTGTCGGCGTCGGGGCTGCGCGCCCAGGCCTTGCGCATGCGCGTCATTGCCGAAAACCTTGCCAATTCGAACTCCGTTGCGACGACGGCCGATGGAGATCCCTACCGGCGCCGGGTGGCAACCTTCGCTGCCGAAGTCGATCGTGCAAGCGGTGCGACACAAGTGGCCGTCAAGGCCATCGAAGCCGATCGCAGCGCCTTTGGACGGATCTACCAGCCTGGGAATCCGGCAGCGGATGCGCAGGGCTATGTCGAGCAGCCGAACGTCAATCCGTTGATCGAAGCGGCGGACATGAAGGCGGCGCAGCGTTCTTACGAAGCGAATCTCAATGCCATCGAGGCGGCACGTGGCATGACCATGCGCACCGTCGATCTGCTGAAGTAAGGGAAGGCGGATGTCGATCGGAGCCCTTGATGGCGTCTCGGCCTACGCGCGGGCGATGCGAGCGACCGCGCCTCTGGCCACTCCCGCTTCGCCTCCGGCCGGCGCGGCCGCGTCGGCTGGCATGGCTTCCGGGGGAAGCGGCTTTGGCACCATGGTCGAGAACATGGTGTCGGAAACCGCAGGCGCCCTGCGCAGCGCAGAAGCGCAAAGCATCAAGCAGATCAGCGGCAAGGGTGACCTGATCGATGTCGTGACAGCGATAGGGGCGGCGGAAACGGCCCTCGACACTGTCGTCGCGGTGCGGGATCGGGTGGTGTCGGCCTACTCCGAGATCATGCGAATGCAGATCTGATGACCCCGGACCAAGCGATCGAAGTGGCCCGTGCCGCGCTGATGCTTATGCTCACGATCTCAGGGCCGATGCTGATCGCGGCCTTGATCGTGGGTGTCCTGATCGGTCTGCTGCAGGCCCTTACGCAAGTTCAGGAGATGACGCTGACCTTCGTTCCCAAGCTGCTGGTCCTGGGATTGGTCATGCTGGTGAGCCTGCCGATGATGGGGCATGCGTTAGGGGCCTTCATGGATCGTGTGGCTGACGCGATCATCGCGCGGTGAGGCTGTGAACGCCGTCGACGTGGCGACATTGCTCCGGCTGCCGATTGATGTGGCATGCTTCCTGTTGCTGTTCTGCCGGGTGGGCGCAGTGGTGATGCTGTTGCCGGCGTTTTCGGATAACGCCATCCCGCCTCAGATCCGTCTCGTCATGGCCCTCGCTTTCACTTTCGGCATGTACGGCATGCTGGAAGCGCGCGTGCTTCCAGCCACGACATCGGGCGTGTCGATGCCCTTGCTGGTGATGAGCGAAGTCATGGTCGGGCTGTCCCTTGGTATGATCGTGCGGATCATGTTCAGCGCCGCCGCCATGGCAGGCGCGATCGCATCGCAACAGGTCGGGCTCTCCTCCGCCCTGGTCTTCGACCCCGCGATGGGCGGTCAGGCGCCGCTGCTGTCCCGGTTCGTGGGGCTGGGCGCTATCGTGGTGTGCCTGGGGTTGGGTGTCCATCATCTATGGATCGCGTCCATCTTCACGTCCTACGCGAGTTTCCCCACCGGCGGGCTACCACCGGCGGCAGACTTCGCACACCTCGCGGTCTCCGTCATGGGGCAGGCCATGGCGCTGGGCGTCAGCCTGTGTGCGCCGCTCATGCTTTACGGCTTGTTGTTCAACCTCGGTTTGGGTCTTGCCGCCCGCGTCGCGCCGGCGATCCAGGTCTTCTTCATAGCGCAGCCCCTCAACCTCCTGCTCGGCCTTTCCGTGCTGGCCATGACGATCGGTGCGGTGCTGACGACTTTCGCGCGCGCCATGGCCACATTCATGCAGAACGGCTGGACGTACTGATATGGCCGACGATCCATCCGACAAAGATCAGCGGACTCACGAGCCGACTCCCAAGAAGCTGGAGGACGCCCGCCGTCGCGGTGAAGTGCCGATGGCTCCGGAGGTTCGTCATGCCACGATGATGGCTGGCGCGCTCGCGGTCACGGGGTGGCTGGGGCTCTCGGCCATGGAGCGGCTCGGCACCATGCTGACCCGCCTGTGGGGCGATGCCCAGACCTTCCGGATCGAGCCAGACGGCGCGCAGAACCTTGCGACCGGCGTGGTCTGGCACACGTTCGTCTCACTGCTTCCCGTCTTCGCCGTGCTGCTGGCCTGCGCGGTGGGCACGGCGTTCCTGCAGGGCCGTCCCTCGCTGAGTTGGTCCCGCGTTAGTCCGAAATGGTCGAAGCTGTCTCCGGCCGCAGGCGTGAAAAGGCTTTTCGGCACAAGGGCGCTGGTGGAGTTCACGAAGACGCTGGCCAAGATCAGCGCCATAGGGCTGGTCGTGTGGCTGGTCCTTGCGCCCGGCCTGCAGGGGGTCGATGGCCTCGTCGGGCGCTCCCCGGGCGCCGTGGGAGCCGTAGCGGCAGGACTTGCCTTCCGCGTCCTGCGCGCGGTGGTAGTGCTGATCGTCGTCTTGGCGCTGCTGGATTTCCTCTGGCAACGGCGTTCGTTCCTTCAACGCATGCGCATGACGCTTCAGGAGGTGAAGGACGAACACAAACAGAGCGAAGGCGATCCCAAGATCAAGGCGAAGATCCGCCAGATCCAGATGCAGCGCGCCCGAAAACGGATGATGGCGGCCGTGCCTGCCGCCAGCGTGATCATCACCAACCCGACCCACTACGCCGTTGCACTGAAGTACGAACATGGCGCCATGGCGGCACCGTCCGTCCTCGCGAAAGGCACGGACGCGGTGGCGCTGCGCATCCGCGAGATCGCGCAGGAAGCAGGCGTGCCGATCTTCGAAAGCCCTGCGTTGGCGCGGGCCCTCTTCGCCGCGGTGGAAATTGATCAGCCGATACCCATCGAACACTATTCCGCCGTCGCAGAGATCATCGGCTACGTGATGCGCCTGGCCCGGGGCCGCGCACAGTGAGGGCAGCGCTCAAGAGGGGCTCACCACCAGTGGCAAGAAATCGGTCACGCCGCGACGGTTCTGGCCATCCCCTTCCTATAAGTACGGGAATGCCGAGGCTTCTGTTCTTCCTGCTGGCGGCCCTGCTGCTTGCCCCCGTGCCGGCCATGGCCGGGCCGCAGCCGCGTATCAAGGACATCGTCAACATCGAGAACGTGCGGCCAAACCAACTGGTCGGCTACGGTCTGGTCGTGGGCCTGCAGGGGACAGGGGATCGCACCCGCAACGTGCCGTTCACCGAGGAAACGCTGCAGGCCATGCTCGAGCGTATGGGCGTCAACATCCGGGGTAGCCAGATGTTGACGCAGAACGTTGCCGCCGTGACCGTGACGGCCACGATGCCGCCTTTCGCGCGTGCAGGCTCGACCATAGATGTGCAAGTTTCGGCGCTCGGCGATGCGAGCAGCCTGCAAGGTGGCATCCTGCTCGTGTCCTCGCTGCGTGCTCTCGACGGGGAAATCTACGCGGTCGCACAAGGGCCGGTGGCGGTTTCGGGTTTCAAGGCCCAGGGCGCCGGCGCCAGGCTGAGCCGGGGCGTGATGACCACGGCCCGGATCGCAGGAGGTGCCATCATCGAGCGGGAAGTGCCTTATGACCTGCGTTCGGCCACTACGCTGAAGCTTGCGCTGAAGAACCCGGACTTCACGACTGCGCGGCAGATCGCGCTGACCGTGAACCGGCAAGCGCCCGGCTCGGCCGAAGTTCTCGATCCCGGAACCGTCGAACTGCGGCCCTATGGAAGCGGCTCGCTCATCGATCTGCTTACGCGCGTGGAGAACCTTCCCGTCGCGGTGGATCAGCCGGCGCGGATCGTCATCAACGAAGCGGCAGGGACCGTCGTCATGGGCGCCGACGTCCGCGTAAGCCCTGTGGCGATCGCTCAGGGAGGCTTGACGATCAGCGTCACCGAGACGCCGGTCGCATCGCAGCCCGGCCCCTTGTCAGCGGGTCAGACCGCCGTTCTCCCCCGGACACGGATAGAGGCCAACGACGGAAATGGCGCCGCGCTGGCGATGCTGACGAGCGGAACGTCTCTTCAGACGCTCGTCGGTGGCCTCAACGCTCTGGGCGTCAGCCCGCGCGACCTGATCACCATCCTGCAGGCGCTGCGTACCGCAGGCGCGCTTCAGGCCGAGATAGCGGTGCAGTGATATGAGCGAGCAGAAAGTCACAGCCTTAGGGGCGCAGCCCCCGCCGCGCCCCGCGACTGTGCACCCGGATCGCAGCCCCGGCGCTGTCGCCAGACAGTTCGAGGGTGTCTTCGCCGGTCAGATCACGAAGATCCTGATGGAGACGGTCGAGCAGGATCCGCAGTTTTCCGGCGGGCACGGCGAAGATATGTTCCGCGGCATCCTGGCCGAGCAGATCGGCAACCAGATTGCTCAGGGTAGAGGCCTCGGCATCGCTTCGGCGGTCGAGGCGCAGATCATCCGGCTGCAGGGAGATGAACCGGGTGCCCGATGAAGTGATAGCCATCATGACCTCGCTGTCTGCGGTCATGCGGGAGGAGACCGCCAGGCTGGACTCCAGCCAGCGAGCGCTGGACCTTGGTGAACTTGCAGAAGCAAAGGCCCGTCTGGCCGGGGCGCTGGAGGAACGACTCGCGCGCCTGACACGGCAGGAGCCGGGCTGGGCCACCGGGATGGGCGCCGAACTGCGTCACACATTCGCGGAAGCTCTTGGCGAGCTTCGCGCTGCCTCCATGGTCAACGCGGCCCTGCTGGAGCGGCACATCGAACTGTCCGTGGACATGATGGGGGCGATTTCGGCCGAGGCGAAGCGTCTCACCGGCAACCGCGCCTACGGGTATGGGGCGAGTGGAACCTTGGCACGGTCGGATCTCACCACGCCCATCGCTGTCAACGGGGAATTCTGACGCGCGGGCTGCCGGGCTGCGGCTGCGAAGATGGCCAGGCCTGCTACTCGAACACGGCGGAAATGACGGCGGCAACCGCGTCCGGATCCAGCGCGTCAAGTGCCACCTCCACATCAGGAACCTGGCTGTACCCGAGCATACGGCCATTACGGTCCACCGCAACGGAGACGACGCGCAGACCGCCTTCCTCCCGCACAACAGCCAATCCGCCGGCCACGGGGAAACGGTCGGGATCAACGACCAGCGTCGCACGTCCGGGCAGGCCGGCACCAAGGGTGGGCCTGCCGACGCGCAGCCCGTACGCGCGGGGGCCTGCAGAGCGGGGCGCTTCTACAATGGCGTGCGAAAGGGTCCGGGCGATCAGGCCATCAGGCAGCGGGGTGCCGTAGACCGGCAAGAGCCTCACCAGAGCCGTTTGCCCGTCCGAGACGCCGTGCGGTGGAGGCGCGTCCCTGCGGACCGGAGCCGGCGGCTTCGATGCAGGCTTCTCCCGCAGCGCATCCCCGGCGGCAAGCTCCTCCCTCAACGCCGCGATGCGGGTACGGGACTTCGTCAGGCGCGCCTGCGGATTGGCTACCAGCGGCAGTACCGGGTCCAATGCTCCACTGCTGGCCAATCTTTCGAGGTGCGCGGCGAGCGCTGCATCGTCTGCCATGCCGAACAGGCGGCGCAGGGCGCTGCGGACATCCTCGTTCCAGCGCTCCAGCGGCTTGAGTGCATTCTCGATCCGTGAAAGGACGACGGGCGCGATGCCGTATTCCTGTTCCAGCGCGGCGATTGTAAGGGCGGGATCGCTTCCGCGACGAGCGCGCAAGGCAGCGGCCAGGAGGACGGCCGCTCGTTCACCCTCCGGGTCTGCCGGTATGGTGCCGTGAAGCGGTTCGGCCCATGCCGCGATGTCGAAGGAAGGATCGTTGACGTCGATCAGGAGTTCGTCGGCCGTGATGCCCAGAGCACGTGCGATCAGACGCAGTTCATCGGCTCGGGCGAAGACCTCCCCCCGTTCGATCTTGGAAAGACGAATATAGGTAATCGCCGGAAGTCTTTCGGAGAGTTCAAGCAGTGAGCCGATGTTCATCTGCTTGCGGAACTTGCGAATGCGGTTCGGGAACACCAGAGCGCGATGGAAATCAATTTCCATCAGTTCACTTCCTTTAATGTGCCGTTGTTCTGCCCGGAGGCTTGTTCCAGGCGACTTGTCGTTCATCGCTGTCCGTATCCGATCGAAGCCCATACAGGCTTTTTCATGCCTCTCCGACAGCGTCAATGCACCCTTTCGGGTGAACCGCCGAATCGGTTCTTTTCCGCGACCATTACTCATTGGTGCAGTTCCAGACGGGTCTGGGGCGCCCCTCCTTAAATATCCTTAAAGCCCGCGCCGGTTGCGCTTGAGCCTTGAACTTACTTCAGGAGCCTCACGGAGGCGGCGCCTGAAGGATCCGATCCGGAGCTTGAAATGGGACCGTCGAACTGGCCCGGCGTTCAGCCCTTGCCGGTCGCCGTCTTCATCAGGGCCATCTGTTTGCGATAGAGGTTGGTCAGCGCCGCGTAGTCCTGCTGCACCTCGCCAAGCGCCAGAAGCTGGTCCTCGAGCGTCACATTGTTGCCGTCGGGCTTGGTTTCGCTCGTCTCGCTGTCCAGCACCACGCGTCCGCCCGTCTGCGGAGGTCGTGCACCGAGAGCGGCCATGCCGCCCGACAGCTCCACTCTGGGCCGGGACACGTGGGGGGGGGCGCCGGCTCCAAGCTGTCCGTCGAGGAGGGAGGCGAAATCCGGCGCCTCCACCGTCCGTGCCTTGTACCCGGGAGTTTCGCTGTTGGCGACGTTCTCGGCGATAACACGCTGGTGCTCGGCCATGGATTTCATGGCGCGGCTCATGCTGTCGAATATGGCGGGCAAGGAGGACATCAGGGGCTTTCCTGTCACGCTGTGCCGGTCAGCCGGGCGAGGGCGGCCTGGTAGTTGGCGAGTTGTGCCTGCTGGTACGGTGAACCCGAGCCCGCCGACATCACGCCGTCGACCAGAGCGGCCTTGGCTGAGTCCCAGTAGAGCGAGCGATAGGCGGACTGAGTCATGGATATGGCCGAAGTGACCGCTGCCAGCGCAGCCGCCGCGGTTTTCACGTCAAGCAGGGTCAATGTGCCATCGAGGGCAAGGTTGTAACGGCCGCCCGGTGTGACCTTGGGTTCGTTTCTGGCGGCAACCTTTGGGGGGATGAGCCGGATGGGCTCGAGGCCCAGCTTCGGCAGCGCATCGGTCCCTGTCACGCCGGCAACGAGCTCAAGGGTATGGCCCGACTTCACCTCGATCTTGAGGCTGGACAGACCATCCGTGAACGGGGTGCTGATCGTGGCGTCAGTTCCGGTTATCCGGCGAATCTTCTGGGCGAGAGAGGCCATGGTCTCACCTTTCTCGATGGTGACCGTCCGCGCCGCCCCGCCGTCGAGCCTGATCTTGAAATTGTCTCCCACCCGCAGAGAGGTTTCCGTGACCAGATCGCCGGTCGCCTGCTGGTTGAGCACGCCGCGGTGCAGGCCAAGGGCCCCGAGCGCCGTCGAGCCTCCGGACACGGCGGACAGACGCACCGGCTCGATAGAGGTGGCGAGGCGCCCCCACTGCGAAACGGTCTGGACCGAGCCGCTGCCCGGATCAATGCGAGCGACAAAGCCGTCCACCCGGCCGGACCTTTCGCCTTCCAGAGTGCCGGCCGTTCGTCCGCCGACATACAGGGAGCCGTTCAGAAAAGTGAGGCTGTCCGCCTGGTCGGCCTCTGCCGTTCCTATGTACGTCGTGGACCGGCTGGAGAAGTCAGCGTCGATGAGCGTGACGAAGGCGTCCATTCCCCCACTGGGGGCGTTGACCTGGTCGCCGAGCAGGCTGCTGCTGGACGTTCCCGCCACCGCGATCTGCCCTGTCTCCGATACCGCTATCGCGCGCGCTGAGGCCGCACCCAGTTCAAGGCTGCCTGCATCCTCCCCCAGCGAGGAGCCGAAGCGGCGCAGCGTAGCAATGCCCTGCTCGTGCGTAAGGGCAAGAAGGCGCCCCTCGCCATCGATGGCCAGCGCGGCCACTGAATCTGATCCTCCGCTGTCGATCGTGCGCCGCTCGATGAGCTTGCCGGCGCTGTCCAGCTTGACGATCACCGCGTCACCCCCGCCCGAGGACGCGCGGCCGGCCACGAAGATGGAACCATCACGGCCCACGGTGACCGCACTGGCTGTTTCGGCTCCTACCTGCCGGATGACTGTATTCGAAAGTTCCTGCCCCTTGGCGTTGAAGCGAGCCACCAGCATGTCGCCCTGGATCTCGTCTCCGCTGCTGGCGGTTCCCGCAACCACGATTTCGCCATTGGGGGCGAGGGTGACGGCCGCACCCCGGGCGCTGCCAGCGGTCCCCAGACTGCGCTGCCACACGAGGTTGCCTTCGCTATCCACCTTGGTGAGGAACAGATCGTCGGTGCCGTCCCCGAGGTGCGTCCCCAGGTCCCCGGCGGTCGTGCCCACGATGTAGCTGTACCCCTGCGCATCCGTGACGAGCCCCTGTGTGGTCGTACCGGCATTGACCGTGAGGTTGGCAGCGTCATCTTCCGTGCTGTCGATCGCGGCCGCTTGCGCTCTCGCGGTGGCGGCCGCGTCTACGGCGCTTATCGTATTCAACCGCTCCCAACTCAGCGATCCCGCGCGGTCCTCAATACGATACACGTTCGCGCTGACCGGGCTGTCCTGGCCGGAGATCTGCCGTGTCTCACCGCTGGCGATCATCAGGGCGTCGGCCGTGCCCACCTGATCGAGAGATACTTGCTCGCTGCCGGATGGGTTGAACACAAGACCCCATTTCCCGCCGGACTTCTCGACCGTGAAATTCGATGTCCACTTGCTCGTCGGGTTTCCGTCGGCATCGAGAACCGGCCTGCCGTTCGCATCGAGAAGAGGCCTTGCGGCGATGGCCGCGTTGAGCGCCCCCGCCACCGAATCGAGCGTCGGCGGCTGGCTGCTCTGCGAAAGATCGACTGTCACGACCTCCGTCAGGCTGCCCTTAGTGAGGGAAACGGAAAAAATTTCCGACCCGCTCAGGCCCTCCAGAGATGCCGCGCGCGTGGCCGAGACGCCGGCACCGACCACCGCCCCAAGAGCGTAGACCGAGGGCAGGCCCACTGTCCGGCTGGTGCTGGAGGCGGACCCGAAGGCAAGCGTCAGCAGATCGGTCTCCGCCGACGCTAAATAGGACTGAAGATCGCTCAGCCCTCTGGCGAAGGCCTTCTGAAGGGATGCGCGCTCCGCCTCCTGAAGGGTTTTCGATGTCCCCGCTTCGGCAAGAATCCGCAGGTTCTCCAAGGCCTTGTAAGCGGTGAAGGCCGTCTGCACATCGGGCAAGCCGTCAAGGGAGCTGTCCCCGGAGGTGTCGATGATCGAGGCCAAGCGCTTGACTGCGGCCACCTGCGCGCTGGTCGCTCCGCTCATCTCCCCAAGCCCCTGCCACGGGGGTGTCACGGTCGGCGTGGAGAACGCCTTCTTCGCTGCGATGACAGCCGGGCTCTCCGTCGATGCCGCCGTGCTGAGATAGGAGGAGTAGGAGGACGTTCCGCCCAGGATGGACAACCCGATCAACCCATTATTCAGACTTATCGTCAATTGTGCCTCGTAAGCCGGTTGCGCGGGGGTCTCTCCTATTAATAGAAGAGAGTCGCCGGAATCGGATGGGATCGCTTCGAAATTGCCATGACGTTTCAGGGAAACTCACAGTGAACATGATGACTGCGGTGGGTGAGCCGCCCGAGCTGAAGAAGTACTCGGGCACGCAGCGGGCGGCTGCGCTGCTGCTGGCACTGGGCCAGGAGCATGGCATCCCCATCTGGCAGCAACTCAACGACGACGAGATCAAGGAACTGTCGGCGAGCATCGCGCAGCTCGGCCGGGTACCGGCGCCCGTGGTCGAATACCTGCTGGGGCAGTTCGTCGGGGAAGTCTCCTCGATCACCACGCTGCATGGCTCCTATGAAACCACCGAGCGCCTGCTGGAGGGCGTGCTCTCGCCCGACAGGGTGAAGGATATCATGGAAGACATCCGTGGTCCTTCCGGGCGGACCATGTGGGACAAGCTTTCGAACGTCAGCGAAGGCGTGCTGGCCGGATACCTCAAGAGCGAACACCCGCAGACAGTGGCCGTGATCCTGCAGAAGCTGAAGTCTGACCATGCGGCGAGGGTACTGGCGGCACTTCCCCGTGAGTTCAGCACCGAAGTCGTCCTGCGGATGCTGAAGACCGAGACGGTTCAGAAGGACGTGATCGTTCAGGTCGAGCAGACACTCAAAACCGAGTTCATGACTAATCTTTCGCGCGCGCAACGTCGGGATCCGCACGAATCCATGGCGGATCTGTTCAACGCCATGGACCGCGCGACCGAGGAAGCCATGCTGGGCGCGCTGGACGACCGCGCGCCGGAATCCGCCGAGCGCATCCGCGGGCTCATGTTCACGTTCGAGGATCTGGGCAACCTCCTGCCGAGCGCCATCCAGGTCGTTGTGCGCAATTGCAACAAGCGCGAGCTGGCGCTGGCCCTCAAGGGGGCGCCGGAAGATATGCGGCGCCTGTTCTTTGGGGCGATGACGGAACGTGCTGCAAAGCTTCTGCGCGACGACATGGCTGCCATGGGGCCCGTCCGCGCGCGCGAGTGCGAGGCTGCGCAGGGCAATCTCGTGGCGCTCGCAAAGGATCTCGGCGAGAAGGGAGAAATCCTGCTCGCCGATCCGAAGAGCGACGACGCGATGATCTACTGAGGTGATGATGGACGCTGCGGCCACCATACAGCCCTTCGGCTTCGACCGGGTGTTCTTTCACAAGGTCGACACGCCGGTCGCACCGCCGCAGCTGCCGGATGAGCCTTCCTTTGAAGCGCTTCAGGAGCAGGTGGAGGATCTGCAGGCGCTTGTCGAGCGGATGAAGGCTGAACATGCCGCGGAGCTTGCCCGCGCTCGCGCCGACGGCTTTGAGGCCGGAGCCGCGCAGGCGCGGACGGAACGCGGCGAGGCGCTGCTTGCAGCAACGGACGCGCTTTACGCCTCCTTGGATCTCGTCGAGTGCCGCTTTGACGAAGCGGCGCAGCGGATGGTGGGTGAAGCCGGGGCCGTGGCCTTTCATGCGGCGGAAATGCTGGCCGGCCATGCCATTGATGAGGCTCCGGCAAGGGCCATTGACGAGGCTCTGGGCCGTGCGCTCGATCAGGTGGTGCGCGGGACCGCGCTGGTCGTGCGCGCCAATCCCGAGATGTGCGAGGATATCGCGGCGCTGATCGAGGCCCGCGAAGGCCGTGCCGGTCGTGCGCTGTCCATTACCGTCGTCAGCGACGAGGAGGTGGCACCGGGAGACGCGCGTATCGACTGGAACGCGGGCGGCCTGGATGTGGACGCGCAGGCCCGCCGCGCCGCCGTGCTGGCCGAACTCGACGGGGTGCTGCGACCTGCCACCCAGCGCGGCATGCCAGATGGCCGGGTGCCGCGCGAGGCTTGATCGCCTTTGCAGGGCGACGCCGCGACACAAATTTCCATGAACCCGGCAAGTCTTGCCTAGTCTTATCCTATAATACCCTCGAAGGCGTCGCGCAGCGGTGCCGTTCATCGAGGAAGGCGGCACTTGGACGCGTTGCGCAATTTCGTAGGGCAGATCGGCGTGCGCCGGGCGGCTGCCATGGCGGCCGTCGCGCTTGCCCTGCTCGCGGGGCTCGGCTGGGTTGCCATGCGCACGCCGCAAAGCGCGATGGGCTACCTCTACACCGATCTCGACCCGGCAGCGGCGGCAACCATCACTGAAAAGCTGAAGGCGCAGGCGGTGCCCTTCCAGCTTTCAGCCGATGGGACCGCCATCATGGCGCCTGTAGACAAGCTGCCGGAACTGCGCATGGCCATGGCTTCCGAAAAGCTGGGCGGCAAGATCGGCTATGAAGTGCTGGATGAGGAGGAGCCGTTCGGCATTTCCTCGTCCCGCGCCAAGCTGAACGAGACACGCGCGGTAGAGGGCGAACTTGTCCGTTCCATTGAAAGCCTCGATCGGGTCAGCCGCGCGCGCGTCCATGTCGTCATGCCCGAGCGCGCAATGTTCGAGACGGAGCCGCGCGAGGCGAGCGCTGCGGTGACGGTGAAGACCAGCGGCCGTCTTCCCGGGGAGGCCGTGCAGGCGATCCGCTATCTCGTTTCCTCCGCGGTGCCCGACCTGTCCCCCGAAGCGGTTTCCGTCGTGGACCAGACCGGGGCTCTGCTCGCACGGGCCGGAGAGGGTGAGGGCGGGGCCAGCGACATCGAGGACCGGCAGGCCGCCGTCGAGGCGCGTCTGCGCGACCAGATCGAAACGATGGTCGAGCCGATCGTCGGCCAGGGCAAGGTGCGTGCCGAAGTTTCCGCGGTTCTTGAGCGGGATCAGGTGCGCGAGGAATCCGAAACCTTCGATCCCGACAAGCAGGTCGTCCAGCACCAGGTCACGGTCGAATCCAACAACCAGAGCAACGAGAACGCTGCCGGGGCGCAAGGCGCCACCGTCGCCGCGCAGCTTCCCGAGAACGAGGGCGCCGTCGCAGGCGGCGGCGGGGACAGCCGTCGCTCGGCGCAGAACGAGACCTCGGAGGACGTCACGTACCAGAACAGCCGCGTGCAGAAGGTGGCGGTGCGCACCCCGGGCCAGGTGAAGCGCCTCACCGTGGCGGTCATGGTGGACGGCGGCGAAAAAGGATTGCCCCAGCCCCAGTTGGAACGCCTTCAGCGGCTTGTCGAGAACGCCGTCGGCTTCGACAGCGAGCGTGGCGACAGCGTCGTCGTCGAGAATATGCCCTTCGCCGCACAGGAACTCGACAGCTTCGAAGGCGGCCTGCCGTTCGGGCTGACGGTGGATCGCATTCTCGACATCCTGAAGATCCTGCTGGTGGGCGGTATCGTGCTCTTCGCTATCCGCATGTTGCGGCGGCCCAATGCACCGGCCCTGTTACCCGCGCCGGCGCCCGAGGACGGTGGCAACGGCGCTTCCGAGGGCTTCGTCACGCTCGGCCAACTGGAACCGGTAACCGATCCGGAAACCCTGCTCGACCAGGAAATCGCGCTCGCACATGTCGACGGGCGGGTGAAGCTCTCGGCCATCAATCGGATCGGAGAAACCATCGCCTCCAATCCGGCGGAGTCCGCCTCCGTCATTCGCCAGTGGATGAACACGTGAAAGGTAACCGATGAGCGACGAGCTTGAACCTCGGCAACTCG
Organism: Novosphingobium sp. HII-3; assembly: GCF_002916655.1. Classification (GTDB taxonomy): domain Bacteria; phylum Pseudomonadota; class Alphaproteobacteria; order Sphingomonadales; family Sphingomonadaceae; genus Novosphingobium; species Novosphingobium panipatense. The sequence goes on along the minus strand of NZ_PPSM01000016.1, from coordinate 17,454 downwards.
CCCCTGCGCATCTGCCGGACGAGCCGGACGGCGATACAGCGGATCAGGCGACGACCACGCTGCCGCCCCGGCCGTCAACGCCTCCCACGCCCGACGATCTGCAAGCCGTCTTCGATGTTCCCGTCAAGGTGCAGGCGGTGCTTGGCCGGTCCAAGATGGACATCGGCGACCTGCTCCGCCTCAAGCCTGGCATGGTCGTCGAACTGGACCGCCGTGTGGGAGAGCCGGTCGACATCTTCGTGAACAACCGCCTCATTGCGCGGGGCGAGGTCGTGCTGATCGATGCCACTCTCGGCGTCACGCTGACCGAGATCGTTCGCAAGGAGGGCTGATGATCGGCCCTTCTCCTCATCCCACGCGCCTGCGGCTGGTGGGGGAACTGACCGAGGCGACGCGCCTTGCGGCCGAAATGGTGCGCGGGTCCGCCACCAGGATCGGCGTCGGTGCGGCGAACCAGGCGACTCTGGACGATTGGGCCGGCTCCGGCACGGACGTCGTCGTGGTCGATCTTTCAGTCAACCTGAAGGACGTTCTATCCCGCCTCCGAGGCGTCGGAGGTTCGGTGACGGCTTCGGTCTCCGGCCTCGTCGGGCAGAACATCGCCGACGTCGAGCGGGAGCTTATACTCCAGACGCTGCACCACTGCGGGGGCAATCGCAGCGCGGCGGCGGCGATGCTGGGTATTTCGGTGCGGACCATGCGCAACAAACTCCGGTCCTTCAGCGCGGAGGGAATGGAGGTGCCGCCGTCGTCCGCCAACGCCCCCCGGCAGCAAGATGGGGCCGTGACGTGAAGGGTGAGCGGGAAGCGGTGCAGCCTTCGCCGAGGGGCAGGGCCTGACTGTGGCGTCCACGGCATCCTCGAAATTCCAGCTTCCTGAAAGACTGGGCCTGTTCGTAGCGCGGTTGGGCCCTGGCCGCGACCTTGCGCTGGCGCTCGGTGTGGGCGCGATCATCGCGATGCTCATCCTGCCGATGCCGGCCTGGTTGCTCGACATGGGGCTGGCCCTGTCGATTACCGCTTCGGTGCTGATCCTGATGACGGCGCTCTTCATCGAAAAGCCGCTTCAGCTGTCGAGCTTTCCGACCATTCTCCTCATCACGACGATGCTGCGCCTCGGCCTCAACCTGGCCTCGACCCGGCTGATCCTCGGCCACGGCCATGAGGGGCACGAGGCTGCCGGAGGCGTGATCGCCGCCTTCGGCGAATTCCTGATGGGGGGCGAGACGGTCATCGGCCTCACCATCTTCGCGATCCTTATCGTCATCAACTTCGTGGTCATCACCAAGGGCGCCGGCCGCATCGCCGAAGTCGCCGCCCGCTTCAGCCTCGACGCGATGCCCGGCAAGCAGATGGCCATCGACGCCGACCTGAACGCCGGCATGATAACCGAGGAACAGGCCCGGGAACGCCGGGCCGAGATCGAGGCGGAAAGCGGCTTCTACGGCGCGATGGACGGCGCCTCGAAGTTCGTGAAGGGGGATGCGGTCGCCGGCTTGCTCATCACGGGCATAAACATTGTCGTCGGGCTGATCGTGGGTGCCGTCATTCACGGCGTCCCCTTCGGTGAGGCGTTCACGACCTACACGATCCTTACCGTAGGCGACGGGCTCGTCAGCCAGATCCCGGCACTGATCGTTTCCACGGCTGCGGGCCTTCTGGTTTCGAAGGGTGGCGTCGTCGGCAAGACCGGGGCTGCGCTTGGGGAGCAGCTTGGCCGCTATCCCAAGGCCTTCGGCATAGCCGGTGCCCTCATGGTGGCGCTGGCGCTCATGCCGGGCCTGCCATTTCTGCCGTTCGCGCTGCTGGGCGGGCTTTGCGGCTGGCTGGCATGGTCGATGAGCCGCAAGGCTGAAACCGCAAGCGCGGCCGCCCGTATGGAGGAAGCGGCGGCCCTGCAGCGGCAGAACGCCGCACAGGCCGAGGAGCCGATCGCCCGCACCCTGCAGATGGACGCCTTGCGCATCGAATTGGGTTACGCCCTGCTCCCGCTCATCAACGACGCCAGCGCAGAGCCTCGCCTGGACGATCAGGTCCGGGCCTTGCGGCGCCAGCTTGCAATCGACTACGGGTTTGTCCTGCCTGCCGTCCGCATCCTGGACAACCTGGCGCTTCAGCCGAACGAGTACGTCGTCTTCGTGAAGGAAACGGAGATCGCGCGCGGCGAACTGCGCATCGGGAAGCTGCTCGTCATCAATGCAGGGGGCGGCGAAACCGGCCTCAGCGGCGAGGCCACGCAGGAGCCGGTGTTCAAGCTGCCCGCGCTTTGGATCGAACGCGAACTGCGCCAGGAGGCCGGATTCCGCGGCCTTACGGTGGTCGATTGCGGCACCGTGGTCACCACGCATCTGACCGAGATCGTCAAGGACAACATCGCGGATCTGCTATCCTATGCGGAAACGCAAAAGCTGCTCGACGAGGTTCACAAGGAATCGGCAAAATTGATCGCGGATATCGTGCCCTCGCGCATTTCCATCTCGGGCGTGCAGCGTATCCTGCAGAATCTGCTGGCCGAGGGTGTGTCGATCCGGGATCTGCCGACAATTCTCGAAGGTGTGGCCGAGGCGAGCGCGATCACAGCCAATCTGACGCAGGTGACGGAGCATGTCCGCGCGCGGCTGGCGCGGCAGATCTCCGCCCAGCACACCCTGAACGGGACGATACCGATCGTGGCACTCGGGCTCGTCTGGGACGAAGCGTTTTCGGAGGCGATCATCGGCCAGGGCGACGATCGCCACCTTGCGATGGCGCCCTCCCAGTTGCAGGCGTTCATCGCGGCGGTTCGCGAAACCTACGACCGTCTTGCGGCCCAAGGCGAGATCCCCTGCCTGCTGACCAGCCCCAGCCTGAGGCCGTTCGTGCGCTCCATTATCGAGCGTGTTCGTCCCGCCACGATTGTGCTCTCGCAAAACGAGATCCATCCGCGCGCACGGCTGCGCAGCCTGGGCGCGATCGGATGAAGATGATGCGCTGCAACCGTTCTGGTCGCGCACCCTCTATGATGAGGTCTGATGGCACTCACCCCGTTTCCTTTTCCTGTATCGACGGCCGTTCTCACCGGGCCGATGCCGGCGTCCGCATCGGCAGCCGGGGCCCAGCCGGGCGTGCTCTTCGCGGCCGTGCTGGAGGCGGTGAGCGGAGGGGGCATGCCAGACGGGGCGGTGGCAGTGTCGCCGCTGCCGGGTGTCGCTGAGGCACCGCAAGGGACGGCTGCGAGGGACGAGGGGGTGTCCCGGTCATCCGTTCCAGGCGCACTGTTGATGAAGGCAGCCGAAACGGTGTCGGCGGTGTCCGTACGTTCAGTGACTGACCCTGTTATTTCCATTCCTAGGCCACCGCAGGTCGGTGAGCAGGCGGATGGCTCCCTGCGGGTGGACATGGCGCCGGTCGCGGTCGATGCCGAGGCTGGGAGCGTGCCCGCTGTTGGGCCGGAGGGATCGAGTGGCGACGCGCCCGCTTTCCTTGCTGCTCCGTTTGCCGATGCAGCTGTTTCGGAACCGGAGCCTCTTCCCGCAGTGCAGGCCCCGGCGCTGACACCGGAGGATCCGCAAGCTTCACCTGCCTCGCAGGAGGAGGAGCCGCGCGCGACACCTGCGGTCGCGATTGACCTGCCGTTGCAGCCGCCGCTGGTTTTCCCCGGTGAAGATGGCGTGAGCAAGGGGGCCGAAGCTGCCGGAACCACCGACCTCGTTGCGGAGTCGCCCGAGGTGAGGGCCACGACGAACGAGGACGCTGTCGCCATCCACACGGAGGATCAGGACAGCGCGGCTTCTCCGGCTGCCAGCGCTTTGCCGGTAGCAGTCGTGATACCGGCAATCGAACGTCCGGTGACAGGCGCGCAGAGCGAAAGGGCGATACAGATCCAGCCTTCGGCCGTCAGCCACGAGCGGAGCGCCACCGATCCGGCGTCGGTGCCGCGGGACGCACCTGACGCGCTTGCTCCGGCTTCCCCCGACCTGGCGGTGTCTGAGGGCGCAAGGGCCGGCACCGCTGCCGATGGGCCTTCTTTCGATCAGCACATCAACGCCGTTCTGGAGCGTTCGTCGTCTGCGGCCTCTCCGGCAATGGCCCGTCCGCCGGCAAGTCACGGGGCCGAGGCGACCGTCGCTCTGCGGGAGGGGCGGTTCGGCAATGACATCGGTGTTGCGATCGCAAGGGCGGTGGACCGTGTCGATCGCGGCGCGGGCGAGATCTTGCTGATCCGGCTGGCGCCGCAGCATCTGGGCCGGGTGGACGTGGAGCTTTCCTTTTCCGAGGATGGCACGCTGCGCGCGGTCGTCTCATCGGACAACGCGATGGCTCTGGACCTGATGAAGCGGGAAAGCGGCCAGCTTGATCGTGCCCTGGCCGATGCGGGCGTGCGTGCCGACACGCAGTCGCTCCGCTTCGAAAGTGGCGCAGGCGGGCAGCAGCGCCATGGCGCTCGCCCGCATGTGCCGACATCTCCCGCAGGCGACGGGGGTGTCTATCCTGACCAGCAGGAGATCGCCGCGCCCATCCTCCCGTCGTTGCGAGGCAGCGGCCAAGTCGACCTCATGGCATAAGGCAGCCTATGACCACCGTTACCGATACAGCGACCAAGGGCATCAGCGCGACGGCCGGAGCCACCTCGGGCCTCCTGGCCGATTACAACCTGTTCCTCAAGCTGCTCACGACGCAGATGACGAACCAGGACCCGCTCGATCCCATGGACACATCGGAGTACACGGCACAGCTGGTGCAGTATTCGCAGGTAGAGCAGTCGATCCAGCAGACCGGCAAGCTGGACGACATCATGAGCCAGCTCCTCTCCCAGCAGATGGCGCAGGCCTCCAGCTATATCGGCCGGGAGGCCCGCTTCGATTCACCTGTCTCCGGTCTGGGCGATGCCCCGGCGCGCTGGACGTACTACGTCGACGGTTCCCCCTCCACGATCACCGCAACTGTGAAGGACTCGCTGGGCGCCACGGTCGCGACCGTGGCACTGGACCCGGACGCTCAGGGAACGTTCGAGTGGGACGGGACAAAGTCGGACGGCAGCAAGGCTGAGCCAGGCGCCTATACGCTGTCCATAAGCACCGTGAACGCGTCTGGATCAAGCCTCACGACCACCATCAACTCGGTCGGCCGCGTGGACGATGTCGTGACCGACGGATCCAGCATCATGCTCGGCGTCAACGGCATCCGCTTCTCGGCGACTGGACTGGTCGCTCTCACCGCCGGCAGCGAGGATTGATGGCAAAATCAGTCGAGAATCGACACCGGCTCGACATCCGGGGACGTTCGGTCTCCGTCCGGCCTCGTGTGGGCAAGGATCGTATCAAGCCGACTGCAGCCGGGGATGCGTTCCGGCAGAGCCAGGATCATGAGGCAATCGGAGACGGACGGGTCCTCGATTGGGCCAATTATCTCCTCCACCTCTGCCGGGCTGAGGTTGGACTGGCTCAGGCACCGCAGGGCGGCCGCCTGCCAAAGCTGCTCGGGTGAATCCACCCGCAGCTTCAGAGAGAACCAGTATTCCTGCTGCGCCCCCGAGGCTGGAGCGTTCCCGCTGCCCAACCCCCAACCTGTCGTATCCGCCATACGCACTCTCAAGCACTTCAGACCAAGTCCACGGCGGCCCGCCCCCCGGGCCCGCGACGTAAGGTCAACCCCAACGGCCAAGTGATGTCCGATGCATTCACCAGTCAGCCGTCTGGTCTATCTGTATATCACCCTAGAGGGCATGAAAGCGGGCACCAGCAACAAAGCGTTGATAAAAGGCGAGTAGAACAACGGTTCAGCGCAAATCGACCCTGACGACCGGGCGTGGCCCCATCCTTTCTGAGCATTCATGGCTACTGGAACCCTGCCGGCGCTTCCGTACGGCGGCGAATCAGTCAGCCGGGCGGGTGCGGGAAATGCTCGACCAGGAAGTCCAGGGCAACGCGTGTTCGCATCGGCATCCTCATGCCTCGAAAGCCGTGGGCGATCAGGACGGCGACGGGCGGAATTGCAACCTGCGGCAGGACGTGGGTGAGCAGCCCGCGTGCGAGGTCTTCCTCCACCTGGATACGCGGAAGCAGCCCGATGCCGCCACCGCCGCGTGCAGCGCGCAGTATCGCTTCACTGCTGTTTGCCCGCAGGAAGCCCGTGACGCTGAATTCCTTCCCCTCAAGGAGCCATGGGCTTGGCCGGGCGGCGTAGCCATAGGCCAGGCACTGGTGCCCCGCGAGGTCGCTGACGGAAACGGGGACACCGTGCCTGCGAAGGTACCCCGGCGAGGCGGCCAGTATCCGGGGCAAGTGCCCCAAAAGCGTGCCTTCGGCGCCGTCTTCCCCCACCCAGAGCCACAGATCAAGGCCGCCATGATCGGTCGCATCGTGCCAATCGGCCATCAGCCATTCGACCAGCAGCTCGGGATGCTGTTCGGAGAGCCGGCCGAGCCGCTCGGCATAGTGCAGCCCCAGTGCCGTCGTCACACCGATCCGTACCAGACCCCGGGCTGCCACGGCGCCCGCAAGGTCGCTTTCCGCAAGGCCGACCTGGTCGAGAATCGCCACCGCGTGTTCCAGCAACCGTTCGCCGTCTGTCGTAAGAACCTGACGGCGGGTGGTGCGTTGGAACAGCCTGACACCGAAATGGAGTTCCAGGTCACTGATGGCTCGAGCGATCGTGGTGTGGCTTAAGTTCTGGCTGCGTCCGAGCGCGGAGAAGCTGCCTTCTTCCGTGAGGCGAACGAACAGGCGCAAGGATCGGATCAGATCGCTCATTTGAACGGTCATAGCACAAGTGATGTGCCGAATTGCTATATTGTCTTCGCCTTCGCACGGATCGAAGGAGAAGCGATGAGGACCGAGGCCCCGAGAAGGCCAGGAGATTGAGAGGCAACTCATGACGAAGCGTATCGCCCGTGACGACCTGCGTTCGAAGATCATGTCCGCTGCGGACGCTGCCGCGCTGATCAAGCACGGGCAGACCGTCGGCATGAGCGGGTTTACCGGCTCGGGCTACCCGAAGGCCGTGCCGGTCGCGCTTGCCGCCCGTATCGAGGCGGAACACGCCGCCGGGCGCGCAATGCGCGTGAAAGTCTGGACCGGGGCGTCCACGGGGCCGGAACTGGACGGTGCGCTGGCCAAGGCGGACGGTATCGAATTGAGGCTGCCCTACAACTCCGACCCGATCGCGCGCGAGCGGATCAACAATGGCGAGATGGACTATCTCGACATGCACCTGTCGCAGGTGGCGCCGATGGCCTGGCAGGGGTTCCTCGGGCCGCTTGACGTTGCTGTCGTCGAGGTGACGGCCATTCGTCCGGACGGTTCGCTGGTGCCATCCTCGTCGGTCGGGAACAACAAGACCTGGCTCGATCGGGCCGAGGCAGTGATCCTTGAGGTCAACTCCTGGCAAAACCCGGCGCTGGAGGGGATGCATGACATCTACTACGGCACCGCTCTTCCTCCCCATCGCGTGCCGATTCCCCTTGTTCGGCCCGACGACCGGATCGGTGAAGCCGCCTTTCGTTGCGATCCGTCGAAGATCGTCGCCATCGTCGAAACCGACGCGCCCGACCGCAATCTGCCGTTCACGCCGCCGGACAGCGCGGCGCTGGCAATCGCCGATCACATCATTGAATTCCTGTCGCATGAAGTGGCGAAGGGGCGTCTGCCGGCTTCTTTGCTGCCGATACAGTCGGGCGTCGGCAATATCGCCAATGCCGTCCTCACGGGACTGGTCGACAGCCCCTTCGACGATCTGACAGCCTACACCGAAGTGATCCAGGACGGCATGCTCGACCTGATCGATGCCGGGAAGCTGCGGATGGCCTCCGCCACCGCATTCTCACTGAGCCCGGACGCAGCCCTGCGCATCAACGCGGAGATGGAGCGCTATCGCTCACGCATGATCCTGCGCCCACAGGAGATCAGCAATCATCCGGAGCTGGTGCGCCGCCTTGGCTGCATCGCCATGAATGGCCTCATTGAGGCGGATATCTACGGCACCGTCAACTCCACCTGTGTCATGGGGTCACGCATCCAGAATGGCATCGGTGGTTCGGGCGATTTCGCGCGCAACGCCTACATCTCGATCTTCATGACGCCCTCCATCGCCAAGGGCGGCGCGATTTCCGCCATCGTGCCGCAGGCGGCGCATGTGGATCATATCATGCAGGACGTGGCCGTGCTGGTGACCGAGCAGGGTCTGGCGGACCTGCGCGGCCTCACACCGCGCAAGCGGGCCGCCCTCGTGATCGAAAACTGCGCGCACCCCATGTATCGGGATGCCCTTCGCGATTATTATGACCGCGCCAGCCGCACCTCGTTCGGCAAGCACGCTCCGTCGCTGCCGTCGGAGGCTCTGTCATGGCACCAGCGCTTCATCGACACCGGCACGATGCTGCCGAGCTGAGGAACGGGACCAAGGCTTAAGGAACAGGGGGCGCGAAAGCGCCCCCTGTTCCTTAAGGTCACGCGGAGCCGAGCCGCTTTCAGCGCACGAACTCTGCCTCAACGTTCCGTTCCTCGCAGCCGGATACCTCCGGCCGGGACATGCGGAGCAGGGTGTACCCCAGCAGGCCCGAGAGCAGCGAACCGGCGAGGATGCCGATTTTCGCCTCCGCCTGAAGGATGGCGGCATCGGGATAGGCCAGCAGCGCGATGAACAGGCTCATGGTAAAGCCAATACCGCACAGCAGAGAAACGCCCAGCATCTGCATGCGGCTGGCGTAGGCCGGCGCATCGGCAAGTCCAAGTCGGATGGCGATCATCGACAAGCCGAAGACGCCGATGGGCTTGCCAAGCAGCAGGCCAAGGGTAACGCCAAGCGTCACAGGCGCGGTGAAGGCGTCGGCGGGCAGGCCGAGCAGGGGGACGCCGGCGTTGGCGAAGGCGAACAGCGGGACAATGAGGAAGCCTACCGGGAGATGCAGGGCGTGCTCGAGCCGGTGCAGCGGGCTCTCCGCATCGCTGTCAGAGCGGCTGGGCGTCCTGTCGAGAGGAATGGTGAGAGCGAGGACGACACCCGCAAGGGTGGCGTGAATGCCCGAGCGGAACACGAAGAACCACAGGGCGGCACCGAGCAGCAGATACGGCAAGAGGCGGTGGACCTTGAAGCGGTTCATCGCAACGAGGGCGACTACGATCGCTCCTGCCCCCGCAAGGTTGCCGAGCGAAAGGTCAGCCGTGTAGAACAGAGCGATGATGATGACCGCTCCCAGGTCGTCGATTATCGCGAGAGCGGCCAGGAAGATGCGCAGGGAGGCCGGAGCGCGCTTGCCCAGCAGGGAGATGACGCCCAGGGCGAAGGCGATGTCCGTCGCCGCGGGTATCGCCCAGCCTCGCGCTGTCGGGCCGGTGTTGAAGGCGTAGAATATGAGCGCCGGCACCACCATGCCACCAAGCGCCGCAACCCCGGGCAGGATCCGCCGCGACCATGTCGAGAGTTGTCCATCCAGCATCTCGCGCTTGATTTCCAGCCCCACGAGAAGGAAGAAGACGGCCATCAGCGCGTCATTGATCCAGTGTCCGAGGGACAGCGGTCCCACGTAGGTGTGCAGGATCGCCTCGTAGGTACCCGCCAAAGGCGAGTTTGCCACGATCAGCGCCAGCGCCGCGGTCGCCATGAGGACAAGTCCCGCTGAGGACTGGCCATTGAGGAAACGGCGCAGCGCACTGGGGGTCTTGAGACGAGTAATGGCCATGCGTACTCCAGGCGAGGGTCAACATCGCTGGCGGCCCGACCAGCGTTACGAAACCTGCCCGCCTTGGCGAGCACCCGGGGCGTTTATAGGCATGGTGGCCCGGGTCCCGCAACCGGCGCGGCGCAGTTTAACCGAGAGATCCCGCGCCGAGCGTGGACGGGGAAGCGGCTCGCCGCTCGTCTCTTCCCGAGCCGCGCCAGGTTTTCGGGGCGGGCACCCGGTCATCCGAGTTGCTGGCTTGCCGCCGATGAAGTGGCCCCGCGTCAAAGAGCACCATAGTGGATCACAATCAGGCATCCGGAGGGAACGCCTGCCGTGCTCCGTTCATTCCTGACTTATTCACCACCGCAACATGCCGTGTAAGGAGTCGTGGAATGGAAAACTTGTGGGCGTTCGTCATCATCGGCGGACCCATCCTCCTGGGCCTCGCGATCGCGTACGCGACGATCCAGTACTTTCGGCGGGACCGCCGCCTCGATGCCGTCTCGGACGAGTCAGCACGTGAACTGCGCGAGGAGCTGCGCCGGGAGGAGCAGAAGGTTCGGTAACCTGGCGGAACGGAAAAACTCCGTCACCTTAACGTAGGAGTATCCCTCGGCCGAACAGCTTGACTGTTGAATGAAGATGTGGATGGTACAGATGTCTCCATGATAGAAACAATTTCACGATCATGATGGTAGAGGTCTAATAATAATAACAGGGAGTTGCCGTGTGCATTTCGGGTGTGAGCGGGAAAATCGTTTCTGCACAAGTAAAAACCTGAAGGCGCGGCATGGTGATCCTGCATCCCATACGGGGTATTACGGAAGCCTCTGATGAAGCCTTAAGAGAGCAGTTTGCACTCTTGCGGGTTCAGATCCCGCTCATGTACGCTCTCCTGTCGATAAATGTGCTGTTCCTCGCAGCTGCCATTTATCACGACGTGCCGCCCCTCTACAGCCTCGGGTTCCCGGCGGTACTTCTTCTGGCGATCGCTCTCCGCTCGATCATGTGGCTGCTGCGCCGGCAGGACACGGCGACGGCGCCGCGGATCCGGCGCTATCTGTTCGGCACGCTGGCCGCTGCCGTGGTGCTCGGGGTGGCCTTCGGCGCCTGGGGTCTTCTGCTGCTGCAGATGATCGAGCCTGCGCGTTTCACGGCGGTCGTGCTTTACCTGTTCGTCTCCTCAATCACTTGCTGCTATTGTCTTCAGGCCCTTCCGGCGGCGGGCTGGGCGGTTCTCGCCTTCGGCACCATGCCGGCCACGTTCGTGCTGATCTTTTCGGGCCATCCCTACGACGCCGGTGTCGGTATTCCGCTCGTGCTGGCGGCGGCGCTCATTCTGTGGACACTGGCGCACAATCGGGGCGCATTCGACGAACTCCTGCGCTCCCGGGCGGAGATGAGGAACCTTGTGGGCGCGCTGGGGGACAGCCAGGAGCACTACCGGCAATCGGTGGCTCTGAATCCTCAGATACCCTGGATCGCGGACAGGACTGGCAGCACCATCGAGCTCAGCCCTCGCTGGTCGACCCTGACGGGCCTTTCCGTCGAGGAGGGGCTGGGTTGGCAAGGCGCCGCAGCCCTTCACCCGGACGACCTGCCACAGGTGCGTGAGAGATGGCAGCGCGCGCTGAGTGGAGAGGAGGACCATCTCGATGCACGCTACCGCCTGCGTCATGCGGATGGCACATACCGCTGGATGCGGACGCGAAGCTTTCCACGGCGGGACGAGAACGGAGAGGTTCTTGCCTGGTATGGCACGCTGGAGGACATTCATGACCAGATGCTGGCAGAACAGGCCCTGCAACAAAGCGAGGAGAGATACAGGCTTGCCTCGCTTGCTACCAATGACGTCATCTGGGATCTGCGGATGGACGGCAGCAACGTGGAATGGAGCAGCGCGGTTGCCACCGTTCTGGGCTATCCGGAGGCGCTGGCGGGCACATCGCGCGACTGGTGGGTGGAGCGTATCCATCCCGAGGACCGCCCGCATGTGCTGGAACGGTTTCGTGACGTGGAAACCGATGCCTCGCTCCGGCACTGGAGCCTTGCCTTTCGTTTTCTGGCAGGGTCCGGAACCTATCTGCATCTGAATGCCAGAGGCTATGTGGTGCGCGATCCTTCCGGCCGGGCGACAAGACTGATCGGCGCGCTGCAGGACGTCACCAAGCAGGTGCTGTTCGAGCGCAGCCTGCGCCGTGCGGCGCATTACGACGCGCTCACCGGCCTGCCTAACCGTACGCTGTTTGCGGAACGTCTGGATGCGGTCCTTGCTCAAGCTCATGATGAAGGGAAAGGGGTCGCCCTGGCAATCCTGGACCTTGACCGGTTCAAGATGATCAATGACAATCTCGGACACGATGCGGGTGACGCCATGCTGTCGCAGCTGGCTGTACGGCTCAGTCAGATCATCCCGCCCGAAGGCACGGTCGCCCGGCTCGGTGGCGACGAGTTCGCCGCGATCCTACCAGGCTTCGACGCCGAGACCGATCCGGTCGGAGCAGTCGATGCTCTTCTGTCGACCGCACGTGCGCCCGTCTCCTACAAGGGAAGGCAACTCGATCTCGGATTCAGCGTCGGTGTTGCGGTCGCCTTCGGCCACGGTGAGGCGCCTCGCGATGTCCACAAGAGAGCAGACCTTGCGCTCTACGCCGCCAAGAAGGAGGGCGGCGGACGCATCCGCTGCTATCGTGCTGAGCTCGGCTTCGAGGCGGAGCGCGAGATTCAGATGCTCTATGATGCTCGCGAAGCGTTGCGCCACGACCGGATCGTACCCTTCTATCAGCCAAAGATATCGTTCCACACGGGCGAATGCGTCGGGTTCGAGGCTTTGCTGCGGTGGCACCACGAGCAGGTTTTCCGGACGCCAGACGAAATAGCGGCAGCCCTGTCCGATCCCGGCACTTCGACGCAGATCACCGACCGCATTCTGGACAAGGTGATCGGGGACATTCTTGCATGGGAAGCCGAAGGGCTGCGCTTCGGCCGGGTCGCGGTGAATTCCTCGACCCATGATTTCAGCCGCGGCGACTTTGCCGAGCGGATACTCACAAGATTGGAGAGGGCGGGGGTGGCGGCCCACAGGATCGAGCTTGAGGTGACGGAAAGCGTTCTGACGGAACAGCTCTCCACTTCGGTGGAAAGCACGCTGCGCACGCTCTCGGACGCGGGTGTAACGATTGCGCTGGACGACTTTGGAACGGGTTATGCCTCGCTCACCCACCTCAAGCAGTTCCCGGTGGATGTGCTGAAGATCGACCGCTCGTTCATCGAGCAGATCGACCTGCGTGAAAGCGAGGATGCCATGATCGTGCGAACGATCCTTGATCTGGCAAAGCGCCTAGGCATCCTGACCGTGGCCGAGGGCATCGAAACCGCGTCCCAGGCGCGCGCCCTGGCGCAGTGGGATTGTGATGTCGCGCAAGGCTATCTCTTCGGCCGGCCTACAGACGCGGAAGCGGCTACCCGACTGCTGCAAAACTGGGACGCGGCTGCAGCGCTGGAGACGTTCAGGGGCGGCGTTCAATGATCGCGTGTCACCGTCCGACGGGAGACCCGCTGCGGCACTGCGCCAGCGAACCTGTTCTCTGCTCCGCTGCATGGCCGGTTCTGCTCGCTGCAGAGCCGGCCTGCGTGGGACAGGAGGAAGTAAGTGGCGATTAATTCGCCGCCTTGAACGACGCGAGGGTGGCCTTTGCGCTCTGCGACAGGGCATCTATACCGGCGCCGACGAGGTACCAGGTCTTGGGGTCGAGATAGACGACGCGGCCGGCCTTCCACGCGCTGGTGGCGCTGATGCGCGGATCTTGGGCGAGTGTTTGCCGCGCAGTGCTCGGCGCCGTGCCCGTGGCGGCAGAGCGGTCGATGACGAAGATCCAGTGTGGATCGGCGGATAAGCCGGCTTCGAGCTTCTGCTGTTGCTGCCGGTGTGCCAGCTCGGCTTCGGGCGAGCCGGCGGGCGCGCGTCCGCTACGCTCTGTGGCTTCGACAGCAGGCACGGCTGAACGGATGCCGATGAAGTCATAGACGTGGCCGAACCGATCGCCAGGCGCATGGACGGCAACGCCTTGGCCAGCGCTGAACAGGAGGAGGCCGGTGCCTTGCCGCCCGGCTTCGGCGTGCAGTTCGGACACAGCCGCTTCGAACTCGGTCACGCGTTGGCCAGCCTGCTCCTCGACGCCGAACAGGTGCCCGAGCTTGCGGGTGTGGTCGATCACCGTCGCCGCCAGATCGCCTCCCTGCGAAGAGAGATCGATCGTCGGCGCTAGACCGGCAAGCTCGACATACTTCCTGGCAGACCGCCCGCCGATGATGACAAGGTCGGGCTTGAGCGCCGCCAACGCGGCGGTATCGGGTTCGAACAGAGTGCCCACGTTGGCGTAGCGAGGAGCGGCGTACCGGGCCAGGTGCGGCGGGAGGTTGCCGTTGCCGTCAGCCCCCTTGGGCACCCCCGCGACAGCGTCGACGCCCAGCGCGTTAAGGATGTCGAGCGTTGCGAGATCATAGACCGCGACCTTCTTCGGAGCCTGCTCGAGCAGGGTCTGGCCCTTGGCATGGGCAATCGTGACCTCCTTGGCGGGTGCGGCGCCGGCAAGGGTCAGGGCCGCGATGGCGGCGCTGATACCCAGAAGCGCTTTTCTTGAGAATGTCGGCATGCTGTCTTCCTTCCCTGTTCCAGACCTGACGCAGCTCAGAACCGCGCGGATATCCCTGCCCACGCACGAGCACGATCGTTGACGTAGCCATACTCCTCATAGGTCATCTGCTTATCGAGGATATTCTGGATGCCCAGGCGCAGCGTGAGGCGTTCAGTCACATCGAGGGCAGCGCCGACATCGACGGTGGCATACCCCGGAGCGATGATGTTGGAGGCGCTGATCGCCGTCGCGGCCTGCAGTTCCTTGCCGTAGTAGATGCCGCGGATGAAGCCGCTGAAGCGTGAGCCTTCCGGACGGTAGTTCAGCGCAAGGCTTCCTTGCAGTTCAGGTGTCTCATTGAGGGCCGCCCCGGCGTTGATGCCGGTTAGCTGCTTCGAATCCGTGAACGTGCCGCTGGCGCTGAGAGTGAAGGCCGCGCCGATCGGAGCTCGCAGGGACGCCTCGACGCCGCGGATGCGGGCCTTGTCCACATTGAGATACGTAGTTCCCGGCCGACCGCTGCTGTTGTTGGGCTCGCTGGTGCACCATGCGCCCGCTTGTGCGCACGTGACGCGCAGGATCTTGTCGTTGAAGTCCGTCTGGTATGCGGTCAGGCTCGCCTCGAAGCGCCCCTTGCTGTAGATGACGCTGCCTTCGTAGGTGAGCGACGTTTCCGCCTTCAGGTCGGGGTTGCCGTACACGGTGCCGCCGCGGCTGTTCTGGCCCCAATCCGCCAGTGTCTGCCGAATGTCGGGAGCGCGGAAGCCGCTGGACACGCCGCCCTTGACGATCAAGTCGCCGGTCACTTTCCACACGCCGTAGATGCGCGGCGAGAGACGGCTGCCATAGAGATCGTGATCGTCGAAGCGCAGGCCCGTGGTCAGGGCGAAGCCGGGTATGAAGTTCCATTCCGCTTCGCCGAACAGAGCCCACTGCAGGCGGTCGGCCGCGTCCCTGACCTTGCCGTCGACGGTAAGTCCGTTGCCCGAAGGCGCGTAAAGGTCGATGTAGTCGAAATAGCCACCCGCGTTAATCGTGTGCCGGCCGATCGGCACGATCCAGGAGGACTGTGCCACGTAGTTCTTGATGTTGACGTTCGTCTCGCGGCGGGTGGCGTCCTCCAGCTGGACGTAGGACTGCGACGTCACGGCACCATACTTGCCCGTGTGGTTGAGCGAGTAGACGAACCTCTCCTGGCTCTGCAGCGAGGCGGTATCGGTCGCCAGCAGGGTCTTGCCCGGCGTTTGCTGCGTTTCCTGGTAGTAATAGGAGGTTTCCAGGATAAGGTCGTGATCCGAGCCAAGCTTGAAGCCCAGCCGGCCCGTAAGGTTATCGTCCTTTCGCTGCGGCGTGCCGTAATAGACGGTGTCCTCGTTGCGCCGGTTCATTCCGCCCGAGAGCTGCAGCCCCACGACATCGGAAATGATCGGGCCGCCTGCGGAGAAGCTTGCGTCCCAGTAATCCCCGTACTCACCGAAAATCTGCCCTGTCCCATTGGCACGAACGCTTCCGCTCCACTTATCGCCGACGCGACGGGTGATGACGTTGATGACGCCGCCCATCGCATCCGAGCCGTAGAGCGAGGACATCGGCCCACGTACAACTTCGATGCGCTCGATCTGCTCGAGCGGCGGCAGCATGCCGCTTTCGGTGATGCTGCCTCCGTTGGTGCGTGACTGACGTGAGTTGAGGCGGCGACCGTCGACAAGGATCAGGGTGTAGTTCGCACCCATGCCGCGAATAGAGATATCGCGCGAGTTGCCCTCACCAGGCGTGATGGACACACCGGGCACATCCAGAAGCGCATCGGTGATCTGCCGGTAAGGCGCCTCCTCCAGCCGTTCGCGGGAAATGACGCTGATGGAAGCCGGAGCCTCGATGGCCTGCATCTCGAAGCCGGTGGCTGTGACCACGATGTCATTGCTATCTGCGGCGGCATCGGCGGCTTCTTCGGCGCAGACACTGCTGGAGAGAACTAGGCCAAGGCTGAGGAGCGGCAGACGAGAAGCTCTGAGCGCGGCATAGGCAAACGACATCTAAACACCCCTTTGGCGACCCCCCAGGGCCAAGTGGCGCTCAGCTACGGCTAATGCTAACAATTCGCAACAGCAGAATTATGTCTTTTTATGTACAGGCTTTTTGGGCCGTTCAGCCGGCGAACCGCCGACGATGCAGGGCGAGCACCGGCTTCACCGCAGCAAGGGCAGCCTTCATCTCCTCTCGAAAGGAGCGCGGCCGATGTATCGCCGAGTGGGCAGCGCATACCACTGTTGTGTCGGCCCAGGCCTCCGCCAGGCCCAGGACCCATTGTTCGAAGGCGTCCGCTGCGTCGGCCCTGTCGCCGAGGGCCCTCGCGAGCATCGGGTGGAATCGCAGGCGTGGGGAAGGAAGCAACGGCCTGAGCAAGGCAGGCGGGGTGAAGACGTTGATCGTGTCGTCCACGTGAAGGATGCGACTTGCCCGGTGGCGGACCAGGACAGAGCCCACATGCACCCGCTCATCCCGGCATACGAAATCCACGCCTGATGGTATGGCAAATTCAAGATCCGCGCCGAACCGCTCCTGCGTCGACGTGACCTCGATCCGATCCTTCGACCAGGGAAGGTCTGGATACTCTCGATGATGCCGCTCGGTGCCGATCAGCGTCGCGCGCGGGAACAGCTCATGGAGCACTCGGCAGTGCAGAGTGTGGAATGGGTGTACGTTGACGATCGCGTCAATCGCCTCGCCGCCGTTCGTCAGCGCCCGGACGGCGGACAGTTCCTCTTCCTCGGGTCTGTAGCTGTCGATGAGCAGGAACCGACCATTGGACTGCCGGACCAGCGACATCTGTGTGCCGATGTTCAGGATCCCGGCGATCCTGAAATCACCGCGAATGGACCAGAAATCTCCCGCAAGTTGTTCCACGTTCGGCATCTCCTTCGTAGAGGAAATAAGCCGCCCCCGCGAGGGTTCCGCCGCCTCCGCGAGGGTTCCGCCGCCTCCGGTGGCGGGCGGACGGGCGCCCGCATGTCCCGTTGCCCCTGTTGAAAACATTTTTGAAATTAGTGTTTGACCGAATCGCGGGGTCACCTTAGAGGGCGCTTCACCGCAGCGGACCACACGGTTTTGCAGCGGTCGCCAAGAGAGACGGACAGCTGGTTTCCCCCGGTCGCAAGAAAGGGGGGGGCGATGGTT
>NZ_PPSM01000015.1 GCF_002916655.1 Novosphingobium sp. HII-3 | reverse complement strand
AACCAACATCCCTGTACCCGCCGTCCGGAACCCAAACGGCGGCGCTTCTCATGATGAGATGAAGGGGGTCAATTTTAGACGCCGATCACCCCGCTAAGGGGGTCAATTTTGCACGCCGCTCCACACCACGTCATGTCGGCGCAGAACCCCGCGACGGGCGGTTTCACGTATATGACCCCGATGATGAGCGGCACTGCGCGCGGATACTCCGAGCCGGGCGGGGAAGAATTCTGGTGCTGCGTCGGGTCAGGCATGGAAAGCCACGCGAAGCATGGCGAGTCCATCTTCTGGGAAGGCGACGATACCCTGTTCGTGAACCTCTACATTCCTTCCACCGCGCGTTGGGAAGAGAAGGGGGTGAACCTGTCACTCGATACCCAGTACCCGTTCAAGTCAGACATCCGGATCGCGATCGACCAGGCACGGCAGAGTGCGTTTGCCATGGCGCTGCGCATCCCGGCCTGGGCTCGGGGCCGGGAGCAGGTGACGGTGAACGGCTCGGCTGTGCCCGTGACCACCGCCAACGGCTATGCAATGATCGAGCGCCGCTGGAAGAAGGGAGACGTCGTAGCCCTGAACCTGCCGCTCGATCTGCGTCTGGAGCCGGCGCAGGGCTCCACCGATGTCGTCGCCGTCGTACGCGGCCCGCTTGTGATGGCGGCGGACCTCGGTCCCGCGGAGAAGGACTGGGTCGGCGTGGAACCGGCGATGGTCGGCGAAAACCTCCTCGCCAGCTTCGTGCCGCAGGTTTCCGACCGTCCGCGTTTCCTCGCGAAGGGCGTCATCCGTCCCGGTGACATGACCTTCGTTCCCTTCTATAGCCAGTACGATCGTCGCAGCGCGGTCTACTTCAAGCGCTTCAGCGAGGCCGGCTGGAAGAAGGAAGAGGCCGCCTTCCTTGCCGAACAGGCGCGGCAGAAGGATCTGGCCGAACGCTCGATCGACATCATGCATCTGGGGGAAATGCAGCCTGAGCGTGATCACGATCTCACTTCGGAGATATCCTACCCCGTGTCCTATCGCGGCCGTAACGGGCGCGATGCGCGGTCCGGCGGCTTCTTTGATTTCAGCATGAAGGTGCAGCCGGGGCCTCTTACCCTTCAGGCGACCTACTGGGGCGACGAACGTCCCCGCGCTTTCGATATCCTTCTCGATGGTCAGAAGATCGCAACGCAGCGTCTCGCGCATGAAGCGCCCGGCACGTTCTTCGATGTCGATTACGCCATTCCGGAAAGTCTCACGAAGGGCAAGTCGAAGGTCCGCATCCGCGTCGTTCCCCATGACCGGACCACGGCGGGCCCGGTGTTCGGCATGCGCATCCTTAAAGCCAGGAAGTAACCCGCGATGAGTTCTGTGGAAGACGTCGCGCTCAGCATCGCCGAAGCGGATGAACTGGCGCGTGAGGTGCTGGGTGCGTGGGGACTGGCCCCGGATCATGCGGCAGCCGTGGCGGACACCATGGTACGCGGTGAACGGGACGGCTGCACCTCGCATGGCCTCTACCGCTTGTTGGTCGCCGCCAATTCGGTGGAGAGAGGCGTCGTTGCGCCCGATGCCGTGCCGCAGGTCAGTGAGCCTGCACCCGCTCTCGTGCGGGTGGACGGCGGTGGTGGCTTTGCTCAGTTGCCCTTCGAGCGTGGCGCACCCCTGCTGATCGAAAAGGCAAGGCGCTTTGGCATCGCGGCGCTGGCGATAAACAATGCGGTCCATTTCGCCGCTCTGTGGCCCGAAGTGGAAGCGTTGGCCGAGCAGGGGCTTGTGGCGCTCGCCTTCACGCCCAGCCACGCCTGGGTTGCCCCCGAAGGCGGCACCAGGCCCGTGTTCGGGACCAATCCGATCGCGTTCGGCTGGCCCCGCCCCGGCAGGCCCCCGTTCGTCTTCGATTTCGCCACAAGCGTGGTTGCGCGCGGAGAGATCGAGCTTCATCGCAGGGCTGGCAAACCGATCCCTTCCGAGTGGGGCTACGATGCCGATGGCAATCCCTCAACGAACGCGGAGGCGGTGCTGGCAGGAGCCATGCGAACCTTCGGTGCGCACAAGGGATCGGCGCTTGCCGCGATGGTGGAACTTCTTGCCGGGCCGTTGATAGGCGACATGACCAGCGCGGAATCACTTGCCGCCGATGAAGGGCGCGGAGGGTCGCCGCTTGGCGGAGAGTTGATTGTCGCAATCGATCCCGCCGGTTTCCTCGGCGCTGGAGTGGAAGAGCATCTGCGCCGGGCCGAAGCCATGTTCGGCGCCATCGAGGAGCAGGGCGCCCGTCTGCCCGGCGCGCGCCGTCTGGCCGCGCGGGCGCATTCCGAAGTGGCGGGGCTTCGCATCCCGCGCAAGCTCCACACTGAAATTCTTGAGGTTCTTGAAAGGGGGAAGAGTGTGAAGAAGTCCCTTGGAGGTGCCGTCCTCCTTGCCGGTGCCGCAATGGCTGCGCCGATGGTAGCGGTTTCCGCACCTGTCACTTCGGCCCCTGCGGCGAAAGTGCAGTCTGCCGACGCGATGTTCGAGGCGATTTCCTCGGCGGAGTTCACGTGGCGTCAGAACCAGGTTGGTCCGTGCGAGGATACGCCCAGGGACGCCAAGGTTTCTCTGCCTGACATCGGCCGGGAGGCGCAGGCGGAGCGCCTCGCCTGCTGGGAGAAGGTGGAACGGCAACTGGCCACAATACGGCAGGAGGATCTCTCTCCGGCGAACCGCGTCAACTTTGCGGTCTACAAGGGGCAGATCGACGCGCTTCTCGCGTCTCAACGCTACCGCGACTATGAGAAGCCGTTCAACGCCGATACCAGCTTCTGGGGTGACCTGACCGAGTGGGCCAGGAACCCGCTGAAGGATGCGGAGGCGGCCGAGGCTTATATCGAGATGCTGCGCGGCATACCGCGCTACTACGATCAGCAGATCGAGAACATGCGCGCCGGCCTGAAGCGTGGCTTCACGGCGCCCCATGTCACGCTGGCCGGCCGCGACAAGGGTATCGAACGTGTCGCGAACGCCAGGACCGCAGAAGAGTCCCCCTTCTACGAGCCGCTCAAGGAAATGCCGGCCACGATCCCTGCGGCCGAGCAGGAGCGGCTGCGCGCGGAAGCGCGCACGCTGATCACGCAAGGTGTGGTTCCGGCTCACGCCAAGCTGCTGTCGTTCATGCGTGGCGAGTACGAGACGGGCGCGCGCAAAACCCTGGCCGCCTATCATCTGCCCGATGGCAAGGCCTACTACCGTGCGAAGATCCAGGAGTTCGTCACGCTCGACAAGAGCGCCGAGGAGATCCACAAGATCGGTGTGTCCGAGATGGCCCGCATTCGCGGCCGCATGGCGGAGGTGATGGCGCAGGTCGGCTTCCAGGGCGACCTCAAGGCATTCCTGCATTTTCTGCGGACCGATCCTCAGTTCTATCCCAAGACGGCGAACGAACTGCTCTACCGTGCCGCATGGATCGCCAAGACCTTCGACGGAAAGGCCGACCAGTATTTCGGCAGGCTCCCGCGCAGCCGCTTCGCGATCAAGCCGGTCCCGGACGAAATTGCCCCCTTCTACACGGGCGGGCGGGGTGGCCCGGGCATCTACCTCGTCAACACCTACAACCTGCCGAGCCGGCCGTTCTATTCGCAGGTTGCCCTGACGCTGCACGAGAGCGCGCCCGGCCACGCGATGCAGATGCCGCTGGCGGCGGAGAACAAGGATCTGCCGGCCTTCCGACGGGAGACGTATCTCTCCGCCTACGGTGAAGGATGGGCGCTTTATTCGGAAGCACTTGGCGAGGACATGGGGATGTACGAGACGCCGTACGACCTCTTCGGCATGCTGAGCTACCAGGCATGGCGAGCATCCCGCCTTGTGGTGGACACCGGTATCCACGCCTTCGGGTGGAGCCGGGAACAGGCGCAGACGTACCTTCGCGAGAATACGGCCCTTTCCGATCACGAGATCGAGACCGAAGTGGATCGTTACATCTCATGGCCGGGACAGGCGCTGTCCTATTACATGGGCCAACTGGCCTTCGTGAACGGGCGCGCAAAGGCCGAAAAGGCGCTCGGCGCGAAGTTCGATATTCGCGCCTTCCATGATGCGATGCTGGAGCTTGGCGGAGTGCCGTTGACAGTGGTTGAGCAACGCGTCGATCGCTTTATCGCGGACGGCGGCAAGGGGCCCTACGCAGACGAATAGACTTCACGTTCAGCAGAGGGCTTCTACGGGAGGGGCGGTGCTGCGCATCCGCCCCTTTTCTCTCGCTCGCGGCGGCATGGACCCTCTCTGCGAACTTTGTGACAGGCGCTTTTTGCGTTTGCGAATGCCTCATGAATATCGTATACGATATCTAGTTTGTAACGTAGGACGGATATCGATGGCAATCGGATGGAAAGGCGTTTTTCCCGCAGTCACCACGCAGCTCAGGGAGGATCTTTCGATCGACCTGGCAGACACACAGCGGGTGGTCGACGACCTCATCCGTGATGGGGTGACAGGCGTCATCGCGCTGGGCACCGTCGGGGAAAACAACTCGCTCGAGTATGAGGAGAAGGTTCAGGTACTTTCCGCGATTGTGGAAGTCGTCGATGGCCGTGTGCCTGTCATCACCGGCTGTTCCGAATACGACACGCGCCGTGCCGTACGCTATGCCCAGGCAGCGGAAAGAGCGGGTGCCGACGGTCTCATGCTCTTGCCGCCCATGGTCTACGTGACCAAGCCGCATGAGCTGGTGGCGCACTTCAAGGGCGTGGCGGAGCAGGTCGGACTGCCGATCATGCTCTACAACAACCCACCGGCATACCGCACCGTGATCGACAAGGGCGTGCTGAGCGCGCTGGTGGACGTCCCCAACATCGTCGCCGTCAAGGAGTCCGCGCCGGACACTCGCCGTTTCACGGATTTCCGCAACGAATTCGGCGAGCGCTACGTGCTCTTCGCCGGGCTCGACGATGTCGCTCTCGAGGGTCTCTACCTCGGTGCTCAGGGCTGGGTCTCGGGCCTCACCAACGCCTTCCCCAAGGAGTCGGTCGAGCTCGTCGCCGCGTTCGAGCGGGGCGATCATGCCAAGGCGCTGGAGATCTATCGCTGGTTCATGCCGCTCCTTCACCTTGACGCGGAGCATGACCTCGTCCAGTCGATCAAGCTGGCCGAAGAGATCATGGGTCGCGGTTCGGAGCGCGTGCTGCCCCCGCGTTACGTGCTTGAGGGAGAGCGCCGCGCAGAAGTGATCGCGATGGTCGAGAAGGCCGCTGCCACGCGGCCTGACCTGACCCCCACCCGCTGAAGGAACGTCGATGCGGCACACATTCTTCTGCATCGACGGCCATACAGCCGGTAACCCCGTCCGCCTGGTGGCGGGCGGGGCGCCGCTGTTGAAGGGCGCCTCGATGTCCGAGCGGCGACAGGACTTTCTCGAACGCTTCGACTGGATCCGCACGGGTCTCTGCTTCGAGCCGCGCGGGCACGACATGATGTCGGGCGGCTTCCTCTATCCGCCGGTCGACCCGGCGAACGACGTGGGCATCCTGTTCATCGAGACCAGTGGTTGCCTTCCCATGTGCGGCCACGGTACGATCGGTATCGTGACGTTCGGCCTTGAACATGGCCTGATCCAGCCTGCGTTGCCGGGCCGGTTGCGGGTTGAGGTTCCGGCGGGGACGATCGAGATCGCGTATGAGGTGGAAGGCCCGAAGGTGACTTCGGTGCGCATCACCAACGTCCCGGCTTATGTAGCCGCACAAGGCATCGCGATCGACGTGGAGGGTATCGGCACTCTCTCCGTCGACGTGTCCTACGGCGGCAACTACTACGCCATAGTGGAGCCGCAGGGCGGCTACACCGGTCTCGACGATCTTGGCGCCGCGCGCATAATCGATCTCAGCGGCCGTGTGCGCGAAGCGGTACGGGCGAAGTTCGAGCCCATCCATCCCGTTGATCCGACCATTCGCGGCGTAAGCCACGTCCTGTGGGCGGACAAGCCGAAGCATGAAGGGGCCGATGGGCGCAACGCCGTCTTCTACGGAGACAAGGCGATCGACCGCAGTCCCTGCGGCACGGGCACCTCGGCACGGCTTGCGCATCTCGTGGCGACAGAGCGGCTCTCGGTCGGCGACACGTTCGTACACGAGAGCTACATCTGCAGCCGGTTCATCGGCCGCGTGGAAAAGGCCGTCACGCTGGGCGACCAGCCGGCGATCATTCCGTCGATCGAAGGTTCGGCGATCGCGACCGGCTTCAACACGGTCTGGATCGATCGTGAAGACCCGTTCTGGTCCGGGTTCCAGGTCAAGTGATCTGATGCGCCAGGCCCGCCGCGTAGGGGGCCTGGCACTCCATGCGTTTTTCCCGTGAGAGGTCTGTATGCCGCGTTCGCTCCGCCGTTCAAGCTCGTTTGGCGTTCTTGCCGCGGTGCTGTCTGCAGTTCTCTCTCCCGCCGCCGCTGCTCCCACGCGAGAGGAGATCGAAAGGTCTGTGAAGCTGCGCGAGGAGTGGCAGTACCTCACGCGCGAAATCGCCTGGCCGGCGCAGTGGACGCCGGATTCCCGAGCCTTCACGTACCGCAAGACCATTGAAGGCGGCTTTGCGTTTGAGACCGTGAATGCGGACACTCTGGCCAAGACGCCCGCGTTCGATCACCGGCGGCTCGCGAGCGAACTTGCCCGCGTCCTCGGCAGACCCGTGGAAGCTTTGCGGCTCCCCTTTGCGGAATTCCGCTACGAAGGCGACCGGCAGGTTATTGCGTTCTATCTGGATGAGCAGGGTTGGCGTTGCTCCATCGTGGCCTACTCCTGCGCGCGCCAGCGCGAAGCTGGACGGCCCAGGGGTTTCGGCGTTGTGCGCGATCTGTCCGTTCCCGCCGACAATCACCCGCGTGTTGCACCGGACGGGCGTCAGGAAGCGTTCGTCCAGGGCGATAACCTCGTCATTCGCCGAAATGAAACCGGTGCGATGGTGCAACTCAGCACGGACGGATCGGCGGGAGACTTCTATGATCCGGAAACGATCGCATGGTCTCCGGACAGCCGTTACCTGATGATCTATAGGGTGCGGCCCGGCTACCAGCGCCGCGTCGTGCGGGTAGAAGCGGCTCCTGAGGGCCAGATACAACCGGTCGTTCGATCGCAGCTCTATCCCAAGCCCGGTGATGCCGTGGATGTGGAGCAGCCCGTGCTCTTCGACGTGCAAACCGGGCGGCAGACGATGATCGATCCCGCACTGTTTCCGAACGCTTACGAACTCTCCGCGCCGCGATGGCGGCCAGATGGTCGAACCGTCGCTTTCGACTATGTGCGGCGCGGGCACCAGGAGGTGAAGATCATCGCCGTCGATGCGGCGAGCGGCAAGGCTCACGCAGCGGTCACCGAAGCAGCCGACACGTTCGTCTACGCGGATCGGCGCTTCGCGCACGAGCTTGGCCGATCCGGTGACGAGATCATCTGGGCATCCGAGCGGGATGGTTGGAATCACCTGTACCTCATCGATGGGCGTACCGGTCACGTGAAGAACCGGATCACACGCGGTGACTGGGTCGTCCGCGAGGTGGTGCGGGTGGACGAGGCGAAGCGGCAGATCTGGTTCGCCGCTAGCGGCATGAATAACGGCGAGGATCCTTATTTCCGCCACTACTACCGGGTCGACTTCGACGGGCGGAATCTCACGCCGTTGACCCCTGAGGCGGCCGATCACACGGCAACCCTGTCGCCCGACGGACGCTTCCTGGTGGACACCTATTCTCGCGTCGATGTTCCGAATGTCAGCGTGCTGCGGCAGTCTTCGGACGGCGCCGCGGTGGCGACCATCACGGAAGGCGACATATCCCGGCTGACAGCAGCGGGCTTCCGCCCCCCTGAAGTGTTCTCCACCAAGGGGCGGGATGGGAAAACGGATATCTGGGGCATGGTCGTCCGTCCGAGGGACTATGATCCCGCCAAGTCTTACCCGGTGATCGAGAACATCTACGCCGGGCCTCACGACAGCTTCGTGCCCAAGCAGTTCTGGCCGTTCGGCTACCATTCGGGCGGCGACAAGGTGATCGGGATGCAGGCGCTGGCCGATCTCGGGTTCATCGTCGTTCAGATAGACGGCATGGGCACGGCCAACCGGTCCAAGGCATTCCAGGACGTAGCGTGGAAGAACCTGCAGGATTCAGGCTTTCCCGACCGGATATTGTGGCACAAGGCGATGGCGGCTCGGGATCCTTCGTACGATGTCAGCCGCGTCGGCATCTACGGTGCGTCTGCCGGCGGCCAGAGCACTCTCAACGCCTTGCTGTTCCACGGGGACTTCTACAAGGCCGGGGTCGCCTACAACGGTTGCTACGACAACCGCATGGACAAGATCAGCTGGAACGAACAGTGGCTCGGCTGGCCGGTGGACGCGAGCTACGCGGCCGCTTCCGGCGTGGATCATGCGGCGCGGCTGCAGGGCAAGCTGTTCCTCATAGTGGGAGAACAGGACAGCAATGTGGATCCCGCTTCCAGCCTGCAGGTGGTGGATGCCTTGATAAAGGCGGACAAGGACTTCGATCTCCTGATTGTTCCGGGCGGCGAACACAGCGTCGGCCGGTCGAGCGGCCCGATCGACTACATCACCCGGCGTCAGGCAGAGTTCTTCATAGAGTCCCTTCAGCCTGACTGAGCAAGGCGGCTGTCGGCGTGACGGATGACGCGCCGACATCGCGTTCTACGATGGCTTTGCGGCGGTCGAGCAACATTTCACAGGGCACCGCGATGCCTGACCAAGGAGACCGACATGCGCCCTATCGTTCGATCAAGCGTGGCGGCGCTTGGCGTGAGTCTTCTGCAGTCGGTCGCCATGCCGCTAGCACTCGCCAACGAGGGAGGCACGGCCGAATGGGAGCAGCCCGAAGTCGTCCGGCTGGGCGCGGAGCCCATGCACACGACCTTCACGGGCTTCGACACCACTTCCGCCGCTCTCTCGCGCGACGCCAGAAAGTCCCGCTATCTGCTTTCGCTGGACGGAGAATGGAAGTTCAAGCTGTCGGCTACCCCGGAAACCCGCCCCGCCGGATTCTTCAGGCCGGACTACGACGTCTCCGGCTGGGGCACCATGCAGGTTCCCGGCATCCTGCAGGCGGAAGGCCATGGCAAGCCTGTTTTCATCGGCAGCGGTTATCCATTCCCGCGCAACCAGCCGAAGATCGATCATGGCCTGAATGAGGTCGGCTCCTACCGGCGCGACTTCACCGTGCCTGCGAACTTCGCGGGCCGGCGGATGCTTCTCACCATCGGAGCGGCCGGCGCTGCTTACTATGTCTGGGTCAATGGACAGCGCGTCGGCTATTCGGAGGATTCAAAGCTCCCCAGCGAATTCGACGTGAGCGCTCATGTGCGACCGGGCCGCAACACGGTGGCGGTCGAACTCTACCGCTTTGCGGACGGCAGCTATCTTGAGGACCAGGATTTCTGGCGCGTCAACGGCATCGAACGCAGCGTCACGCTCTATGCCGCGCCGCCGACTCACATTCGCGATCTGGTGATCGATGCCGGGCTGGAGGCGGATTACCGCACCGGCGCCCTGAAGGTGGCGGTCGACCTTGGTGGTCGTCCAGCCGCCATGGGCGTACGCACCACGCTTCTGGACGGCAAACGGCGCATCCTCGTACGCGAGGCATCAGGGCAAGGTACGCTGGTGACGTCGGCCCGTCTGCCGAACGTCCGCACCTGGACCGCCGAAGCGCCCAACCTCTACACGCTCCTTGTCGAACTGCTGGACGAGCAGGGCAGGCTGGTCGAGGCGACGAGCCGGCGCATCGGCTTCCGTACCGTCGAGGTGGCCGGCGGAGAGGTCCGGGTTAACGGCAAGCGGATCATGATCCGGGGGGTGAACCGGCATGAACATGACCCGCACACCTTCCGCATCGTGCCGGAGGAGGTCATGCGCCGGGACATCGAACTGATGAAGGCGGCGAACGTCAACGCCGTTCGCACCAGCCATTACCCGAACGATCCGCGCTGGTATGAGCTTGCCGACGAATACGGCCTCTACGTGATGGACGAAGCCAACATCGAAAGCCACGGCTACCTCAGTCTCTCGCAGGAGCATGGCAACGATCCCTCGCTCCTGCTCGGCAACGATCCCAGGTGGCGCATCGCACACCTGGACCGGGTTGCGCGCATGGTGCAGCGCGATCGCAACCATTCATCGATCATCTTCTGGTCGCTCGGCAACGAGACGGGGATCGGAGAAAGCTTCGAAGCCGCAGCGAAGTGGGTGAAGACCAACGATCCCACCCGCCTCGTCAGTTTTCTCGGGTGGAGCATGAGCAACTGGCGCCACCCGGTGAACAGCTACGTCGACATCTTCGCCCCCATGTACGACGACGTGCCCAAGATGATCGACTATGCCAGGGATCCCGCTTTCACGCAGCCGCTGATCCTTTGCGAGTACGCCCACGCAATGGGCAACAGCCTTGGCGACATCGCAGGATACTGGGAGGCGATGCGCAGCCATCCCAAGCTACAGGGTGGCTTCGTGTGGGACTGGGTGGACCAGACCATGCTGTTGAAGGACAAGGACGGACGGTCCTACTGGGCTCAGGGGGTGGACTTCGATCCCGATCCAAAGACACCAGGCATCCACACGGACGAAAGCCCGGTTGGCGACGGCGTTATACAGGCAGACCGTACGCCGGACCCGGAGTACTATGAACTGGCGCATGTACAGGCACCGGTGACCTTCACGAAGGAGGGCGAGCGTTACCTCG
The DNA here is from genome assembly GCF_002916655.1 of Novosphingobium sp. HII-3. Lineage (GTDB taxonomy): Bacteria > Pseudomonadota > Alphaproteobacteria > Sphingomonadales > Sphingomonadaceae > Novosphingobium > Novosphingobium panipatense. The sequence continues at coordinate 45,603 of NZ_PPSM01000015.1, read as the reverse complement.
TCGTCAATCGGCATGACCATATCGACCTGTCGGGATTCACCTTCGACTGGAGCGTGACAGAAGACGGAATCGAGACCGCCAGGGGCGTATTGCGGGCGCCGCACGTCGACCCCGGCGAAAGTGGGGCGCTGGAACTGCAGCTTCCTGTCGCCGTCGACACGACGGCCGAGCGACTGCTGACGCTGCGAGCGCGTGCGAAAAAGGGTACAGTGCCGACCCAGCCGGCTGGCCACGTCGTCGGGTGGGAGCAGTTTGCGCTTGGTGAGCACAGGTCGCTGCTGGAGCACCGCGGTTCCGTCCTGCCGCAGGAGACCGAAAAAGGGCTGGCGCTTTCCGCTGCCGGCACGGTGATCGAGATCGACAGACACACCGGGCTTGTTATCCGCTACGATCGCGACGGTCGCACGCTGCTCACGGGTGGTGCGCCGAACTTCTGGCGTGCGCCGACGGACAACGACATCGGAGCGGGTGTCCCGAAGACTCACGCGATGTGGCAGCACTTCTCGGAACACCGCCGCGTCGAAGCGGTGACAAGGGAGGACAACAGCATCGTCGTGCGCCATGACATGGGCGTCGGATCGGTTAAGGTGGAGACCCGCTGGACCATGCAGCCCGACGGGACCGCGCGTGCCGTCGTCCGTTTCGACCCCCTTCGCGACACGCTGCCGGACCCGCTACGCCTCGGCCTTGCGTTCCAGACCTCTCCGGCGCTGGACCAGGTACGGTGGTTCGGCCGGGGGCCGCACGAGACGTACTCAGATCGCAAGACCGGGGGCATGGTCGGTCGCTGGAGCGGCAGTCTGGCAGATCAGTACCATGACTATGCGCGCCCGCAGGAAAGCGGCAACAAGAGCGACGTGCGGTGGCTGGAACTGAGCGGTGGTGGCAGCGGCCTGCGGGTGACCGGCGAGCAGCCTCTGTCGGTGAACGCGCTGGCGTTTCCTTACGCCGACCTCGCCATGAAGCCGTCCGGCACGAGGCGCAGTTCCGCCATTCGCTCACAGGGCAACGGCACGCTGTTGATCGACGCGGCACAGGCGGGGGTGGGAGGTGACACCGGCTGGAACCTGGATGGACGGCCTCATATGCCGTTTCGGATTCCCCTGAAGTCGGTCACCTGGTCCTTCACGATTGGCAGGCCCGGCGACTGAAGTTCCCGCGCTTCCGCCGCTAAAGGCGGAGCAGTCCCCTGTTTTGCAGTGCGTCCCCGGAGGCCGTCGGGCTGCCGGGGGGGATTTCGTCCGCGCCGCAACATCCGCGGCCACCTTCCGCGACCAAAAAGAGCCCGTCCGGTCTGAGACCGGACGGGCCACTCCGTCAGCGACGACTTTCCCGGGTGGATGAGTAAGGAAAGCCGCCGCTTGCTGGCGGATTAGAAGTTGACGGTGGCACCGATGAAGATCGTGCGACCAAGCGCATCGTAGACGCCTGGATACGTGTTTCCGTTGCCGAAGGTCTGCAGGAGGCCGGCGGACAGGGCCGGGGGATCCTTGTCGAACAGGTTGTTCACACCGGCCCGCAGCGTCAGTCCGTTGTCGATGGTCTGCGTAAGCGCCAGATCGATATAGTTGTAGGCATCGATCTTGCTGTTCACCACGGTTTCAGGCGCGCTGAGCAGCGGATTGTCAGTGAGGCTCGACAGCGTCGTGCCGCCGATGTGACGCCAGGAGACAGAGACGTTCGTGTCGCTCGGCGCCATCCAGGTGAAACGCGCGACATGGCGCCATTCCGGCGTCGGCTGACCGCAGGTGTAGCCGAACAGGCCCTTGCAGTCGTAGGTGCCCATCCCGGGGACCGGCTCCGAAACCTGCTCGAGCAGGTAGGTGCCGACAACGCCGACATTGATGCGACCGGCCTTCCCGATATCGAACGTGTAGTCCGCGTTGATGTCGAAGCCCGAGGTCTGCAGATAGCCGGTGTTGAGCGTCGTGGAAATCACATACCCGGCGTTCTGCCCGAACAAAGCACCCGATCGGGGATCGCGCCGGAAGAGCCCGCAGAAGTACGGATCGCCGGTTTCTGCGCACTGGCCAAGGATCAGGGAGGGTGCGATCGAGCCGATGTAGTCCTTCACCTTGATGTTGAAGTAGTCGATCGACAGCGAGAAGTTGCGCAGCGCCTTCGGCGTGATGACGACACCTGCGGTGTAGGTGTCCGCGGTTTCCGGCTTGAGTGCAAGGTTGCCGCCGCTGAGCGCGGAGCACGTTGCCGCGGGGCATTCGGCAATGCGGCCGTACTGTGCATCTGTCACGCCCGTGAGCTTGCAAATTTCCAGCGACGCCGAAGGGTTTGCCCCGGCGCAAGGGTCCTGCGCGGCGACGTTGCCAACTGCCGTCGTTGCGAACAGCTCTGCCACGTTAGGTGCGCGAATAGCGCGGTTGTAGCTTGCCCTGATGCGCAGATCGTCGATCGGCTGCCAGCTCAGCTCGCCCTTGTAAGTCCAGACGTTGTAACCGGAGCTGAAGCCGGTCGAGTTCTGCTTGTTGTCGTATGAAGAATAGCGAACGCCTGCGTTGAACGTCAGCGACTGGAAAAAGGGGCGGTCTTCGATCAGCGGGATCTCGATTTCACCGTAGGCTTCGGTGACCGAGATGATGCCGTCGGCGTTCATCGTGCCGTTCTGCTGTGCAACTTCGTCGGCTGTGAACTTGAGCGTCTCCCGGCGGCGTTCGAGGCCAAGCGCGATGCCGACACCCTGGCTGGCCCAGGGCATCGTGACGCCCAGCTTGCCCAGGTCACCACTGAGGTTCGCCGAAATGACCTGCAGGGAGTTGCGCGACGCGGTGTTGCTCTCCCCGAACAGGTATGCGGCCTGTTCCGCCGTCATCGCGTTGGGGAGGAACACATTGGCCGGGATGCAGTTGGGATCGGTGCCGTTGATCGCGGCAACGCAAGTCGGCACGCCGTTCACGTCGATCGCGTTCAGGGCATACCCGGCGCGAACCTGGTTCACGTCGTTGAGGTAGGTCTCCTTGAACTTGACCAGCGAGTACATGTAGTTGACGTCATAGCTGAAGCCGCTGCCGAGATCGCCGCGGAGACCCGCAGTGTAGCGGTAGTCGTTGTAGCGAAGGTTGTCCCGGCGGGGTGCCAGGGTGGTGCGGTACGCCACGAGCGATTCTTCGGTCGTGTTGGTGCCGGCTGCCGCGCCGCAGATGGCCTGAAGCTGGGCCGCGCTGGCGTAGGGATTGTTGCACGAGACGTCGAATGGGGTGCCCAGCCAGATCGCCGAGGGTGCGACCTGCGAGAACGTCTGGTCCTTCATGTACATGAAGCTGCCGTAGAGTTCCGCAGCCTGGCTGAACTCGTAGTGCGCGAAACCGCCGGCCGTGATGCGCTCGTCCGAACGCTGGAAGTAGGAATCGGGCGCGTAGTTGTAGGCGTATGAGGGATCGTAAGGAACCAGCGTACCGTCACCGTTGCGGTTGTTGACGAGCGTCTGGCCCTGGTACGCGCTCTTGTCCGACAAAGGAACGAAGACACCATAGGGCGACTGGCTGGAGCCACCGCAGAACAACGCGGTGGTCGTATCCTGCAGCGCACAGGCGGAAACGTCGCGGCTGGACTGGCGCACAGGGCTGAAGCTGCGATAACCGCCGTAGACGGTTATGTTACCGCGACCGTCCGCGAAGTTCTTGCCGACCGAGACGGTGATGTCCTGCTTGCCGCCGTCGATGACGGAACCCGGGGCGGGATCATAGCCGGCGGAACGCTGCAGCGCGCGCAGCGCACCGTTGTTGTTGTCATGTTGCGCAAAGCCGGCCTGGGCGTCGATCCGAACCCCGTCCAGATCCTTCTTCATGATGAAGTTGACGACACCCGAAAGCGCGTCGGAGCCGTAAACGGCCGAGGCGCCGCCCGACATGACGTCCACACGCTCGACCAGGCTGCTCGGCAGGAAGCTAAGGTTCACCGCCTGTGATGGCATCATGCGCTGACCGTCGACAAGGACGAGGACGCGCTGCGAGCCGAGGTTGCGCAGGTTGATCTTGGAGGTGCCGTCCGAACCGTTGGACACGTTCTCGTTCGCGTCAGCGGTGAACTGCGGCAAGCGGTTCAGGACCTGCTCCACGGTCGTGGCGCCCTGGTACCGGAACTCCTCCGACCCGACGATGGTCTGCGGGCTGTTCGATTCCAGATCTGCCCGCTTGATGCGTGTGCCGGTGACCACGATGTCATTGCTGATCCCGTCCTCCGAGCCGACCGGCGCTTGTTGCGCCTGAGCCGTCCCGGCGACGAGCGCAGTCAGCGCGACGGCGCAATAAAGTTTTCTCTGATGACCCCTCATACGGTGACTCCCTTGTTGGTAAGCCACAGGCTGCGTCATTTTGTACGACAAGTCAAATACCGTATACGAAATACTAAACGATCAGGAAAGCTTCTGTCTTGCCCGTGGAGATTTGGTCACAGAGCGGAGACAGCTGCCCCACTCGCACTGCCCCATTCCCGCAACTTCACGCGCGGGCTCGATCCAACAACGAGGGATGAGCGAGGGACGGCGGGCGTCGGCCCGGCGGTGCTGGCGGGCCGACGCAGGGCTTGAGTTCGGCTCAGGCCGAGGCTTGCCCAGCCGTTGCAGCTTCACGCGCGGCCTCGCTTCGGGTCCGGCCGTAGATGAAGTACAGCAACAATCCGATCACGTTCCAGGCTGCAAAGCGGACCAGCGTCGAACTCGGCAAGCTGAGAAGGAGATAGGCGCAGCCCGCGATGGTGAGCGTACCAACCAACATAGGCTGGGGGCAGCGGAACAGGCGGGGGAGCTGCGGTGCGCGCCGGCGAAGGATCATGAGGCATGCGCCTACGGACATGAACGCGATCAGAGTGCCTGCATTCGCAAGCTCCGCGATTTCATCGAGGCGGAAGATGCCTGCCACTATGGCGATGGAAATGCCGGTCATCAGCGTGATGCGCGTGGGAGCACCCGTACGCGGGCTCACTTCGGCCAGCGCGCGCGGCAACAGGCCGTCGCGTGCCATGACGAAGAAGACGCGGCTCTGGCCGTACATCATAACGAGGATGACGGATGGAAGGGCGATAACGGCGGCCAGTGCGACGAGGTGTGCCGCTACCGGGTGATCCAGGCTGCGCAGAACGAGCGCCAGGGGTTCGGGCGAATTGGCAAGGCTGAGGAAGGGGAGCGCGCCGACCGCAGTGATGGCGACAGCCATGTAGATCAGCGTGCAGACGACCATGGAGCCGATGATGCCGATGGTGAGGTCGCGACCGGGGTTCTTGGCTTCCTCCGCCGACGTGGCGACGGCATCGAAGCCGTAGAAGGCGAAGAAGACGATGGCCGCTGCGGCCATCACGCCACGCTTCTGACCTTCGATCTCGGTGCTCGCGAAGCCGTAAGGCATGAACGGTTCGAGGTTTGAGGACTGAAAGGCGGGCAGGGCCATTGCCACGAAAACAGAAAGTGCGGCCAGCTTGATGATAACCAGCACGATGTTGAGAGTGGCGCTTTCACGCGTGCCGGCAATCAGAAGACCCATCACGCCGAGAGCGACGACGACCGCTGGCAGGTTGATGATCCCACCGCCATGCGGTCCTACGAGCAGGGCCTGCGGAAGATCCAGTCCCGCCGCCTGCATCCACCCGACAAGGTAGCCGGACCAGCCCACCGCGACCGTGGAGCAGGCGAGCGAATACTCGAGTATGAGGCTCCATCCCACGATCCAGGCGATGGTTTCGCCCATCGCCGCGTAGCTGAACGTGTAGGCGCTACCCGCTGCGGGGATGAGCGTGGCCATTTCCGCATAGGCAAGAGCCGCGCAGGCACAGACCGCGCCTGCTATCGCGAATGCAAGGATGACTGCGGGCCCGGCCCGCTCCGCGCCGACGCCAGTCAGTGTGTAAATGCCGGTGCCTACGATGGCGCCGACGCCAAGAGCTATCAGGTGCGGCCAGCTCAATGTCTTGGCAAGGGAATGCCCGGAAGCGCGCTGGGATAGTTTCTCAATGGATTTTCGCGGTCCGAACATAGGTTTCCTGATGGTTGAGGGCTCAGCTCGGCTGGCTTGCGGTGAAATGGGCCCGCAGATCGTCCAGAGTGCTGGAGATGTGCGCGGTGAGAAGGTCTTTGACGCGGCTGGAGTCGCCCGCCAGCCACGCATCCAGCAGATCGCGGTGCTCAAGATGCGCACGGTCGCCACGGCCCGCCGGCTGCAGGTGCGCGATGACATAGCGTTCGGCAAGCACCTCAAGGCGCTCCACCAGCTGCGTGGTGAGAAGGCGGCCGCCTGGTCGAACGAGGCTTACGTGGAACTGTCGGTTGCGCACCGCTACGTCTTTGAGGTTTTCCTTCGTGGCGGCGTCAAGCCGCTCGAAAGCCTCGCACGCGGCGGCCCTGTCCGCATCATCGGCCTTAAGGCAGGCATAGGCTGCTGCTGCGGGTTCTATTGCAAGGCGTAGGAGATAAATCTCCTCCGCCTGGTCCTGCGACATGGGGCGCACGAACCATCCTCTATTGGCCTGACTGGTCAGCAGACCTTCGTGTTCAAGCTTGGCCAGCGCCTCACGAAGGGGGATCTTGCTCACCCCCAGTTCGGCTGCAAGCGCATCCTGACGCACCGGCTCCGAGACGGGAAGCTGCCCTTCAACGATACGCTCACGAATGACGTCGAATATGCGTTCGGCAAGAGTGCGGACGACGATGGTCACAGACGGGTCTCCATACAGGGGACGGCTGCACGGACCGTGTGTGCGGTGCCCCCGTATACGGTAGATGATCCTGGAAAGTGAGGCAATTGCGCTTCGCGAGGGGCATTCCTTTGGCCCAGCCGGGGCGACTCTGCGGCAATGCGGAGGAGCGGGTCAGCAACGGCAGCAGATAAGCGTGTCACAGCATCAAACCTTGCGTGGTTGCCCAGTTATATATACGGTATACGAAACAAGGCGGCTGTGGCAATGGAGTTTTCGTGAGCCTCATCGGAATCATAGGTGGAGGCGTAGTCGGGCTGAGCGCCGGCATCGAATTGCTGCAGGCCGGGCACCGGGTTGCGCTGGTCGATGATGACGCTGCTGGACAGGCCGCTTCGTGGGGCAATGCGGGGCACATCGCCGTCGAGCAGGTCGAACCGCTGGCTTCGTGGGCCATGGTGCGCTCGCTTCCCCACCGCCTGTTCATGCGTGGCGGCGCGGCGTCCTTCCCGCCGGGCGCGGTGGCCGAATGGCTGCCCTTCGGACTGCGCCTACTTTCAGCGGGACGCCCGAAGCGCTTTGCGACGGGATGTGCCGCGATGGCGCCGCTGATGGACCGCGCGCTCCCGGCCTGGTCTTCGCTCCTGCACCGGATCGGCGCGCAGGATCTTCTGCGGAGCGACGGGCATCTGGTGCTGTGGAACAGCGCCGCAGCAGCGCAGGCCGGCCGAAGAGCGTGGGAGGGCGCACGCACCGGTCCGGCCACCGTGCATCCGGCCAGCGGCGATGACCTCTCAGCCTTGTCGAGGATCTGCGCGCGGCCGATTTCGGGTGCCGTCCGCTTCAGCGGTACGGCTCAGATCGCCGATCTGGGTGCCTTGCGCCACGCGCTGAGGCAGGCCTTCGTCGACCTCGGAGGTGCGCTCGTACAGGAACGCGCCTCGCTTCAGCTGCAGCACGGGCGCGTGCAGGTGCACGGGTTGGAGGCGGACAAAATCATCGTTTGCGCGGGAGTCCGCTCAGGCGCGTTGATGAAAGCCGCGGGACACAAGGCACCGATCATCGCCGAGCGCGGCTATCATGTTCGCGCCGATGTGACCGGTTGGCCCCGCGATCTGCCGCCGGTCGTGTTTGAGGAGCGCGCGATGATCGTGACGCGGTACCGACAGGCCGTGCAGGCCGCCAGCTTCGTGGAGATGAACCGGCCGGACGCTCCGGCCGATCCGCGCAAGTGGGAGAGACTGGAAACACACATCGCCGAGCTTGGTTTGCCGATCAGCGGCCCCTTCCGCCGCTGGATGGGATGTCGGCCCACCTTGCCGGATTATCTTCCCGCCATGGGGCGCTCGACGCGGGTGCCAAACCTTTACTATGCGTTCGGTCATCAGCATCTGGGGCTGACGCTGGCCCCCGTCACCGGCAGGCTCATGGCATCCGTCATTGCCGGTGAGGCACCCGACATTCCGCTCGGCCCGTTTGACATCGAGCGATTTTCCTGAGGACCGATTTCATGATTGGCGGATCTACCATCGAAGCAGAGCTGGCGCGGCTGGCACCATGGGCGAATCCTGCAGCGGCGATTACACCTGATGAACGGGATGCTCGCATGGACCGGGCTTGCAGGTTCACCGCGAACAGTGGCGCTGACGCCCTGCTGGTGAACGCGGGCGCCTCGTTGCGGTATTTCGCCGGCGTGCCCTGGGGGCAGACGGAGCGCCTCGTTGCGATGTTGCTGGCCCCAGGGCGCAAGCCTGTCATCATCTGCCCGCACTTCGAGATCGGCACGCTGCAGGCGGATCTTGCCATCGCGGCGGAGATCCGGACCTGGCAGGAGGACGAGGATCCCATGGCGCTGGTCGTGGATAGCCTGCGAAGCATGGGAGCACGAACCCTTGCGCTCGATCCGGAATTGCCCTTCCACTTCGCCGAACGCATCCGGGTGGCGGAAGCGGTGAGGCTGATCGACGGCATGCCCGTGATCAAGCAGTGCCGCATGATCAAGTCGAGCGCTGAACTGGCGCTGATGCAGCAGGCCAAAAGCATGACGCTGCAGGTCCACGAGGCGGCGGCCAGGATACTGCGCCCGGGCATACGGCAAAGCGAAGTGGAGCACTTCATCGATGCCGCTCACCGCCGCCTCGGCGCGAGCGGGTCCAGCTTCTGCATCGTACAGTACGGAGAGGCGACCGCCTATCCCCACGGGCTTCCGGGTGACCGGGAGCTTCAGGAAGGGCAACTGGTGCTGATCGATACCGGATGCCGGGTCGAGGGATACCACTCCGACATTACGCGCACATACGCCTTTGGAACGGTGTCGCAGGACATCCGGGACATCTGGAACGTTGAAAAGGAAGCGCAGCAGGCAGCGTTCGATGCCGTGCGCGTCGGAGAAACCTGCGAGAGCGTGGATTACGCGGCGCGTGCCGTTCTGGACAAGGCAGGTCTGGGCCCCGACTATGCGCTGCCGGGCCTTCCTCACCGCACCGGCCACGGTATCGGCCTTTCCATTCACGAACCGGCCTATCTGGTGCGAGGCGACCGGACCCCGCTGGCGGTCGGAATGTGCTTTTCCAATGAGCCCATGATCGTCGTCCCCTCACGCTTCGGCGTGCGGCTGGAAGACCACATGTATGTGACCGAAGAGGGAGCGCGGTGGTTCACCGAGCCGCAGCACTCGCTTGAAGCGCCGTTCGGTTGACGCACCGGTGGCGGATCTGCGGCAAGCTGGCTGCCGTGGCCTGCGGTTCCGCCTGCTTCCGCTGGAACATCAGTCGTGACAGATAGCCACTCCTAACGCGGAAGCATGGTTGGCGGGCCTTGTGAAAGGCCCGCCGATCCGTGCGCTTACGCGGACTGGAGATTGACAGCCGAGGTCTTGCCGCGGCGATCGGTTTCCAGTTCGTAGGATACGCGCTGGTCCTTGTTGAGGGTGCGCATGCCAGCGCGCTCGACGGCGCTGATGTGCACGAACGCGTCGTCCCCGCCCGTTTCGGGAGCGATGAAGCCATAGCCCTTGTCGGCGTTGAAGAACTTTACGGTGCCGGTGATCATATGGGTATCCTTTGCCCAATGCAGGTATGACGGGCATACGCCAACGGCGGCGCATCCCGGCTTCGTGAGGCTGTAAGGGACAAAGGGGAGCCTTGGCGGCCCAATATCCGTCGCAGGCGACGTGTCAGCCCGGCTCTTGTACGCGGATCTGGACAATTAGATAGCCCTGATCGCATTTCTTCTCCAAATCGCCTTTCGAGCGCCGGTGAAACGCGACGGATGAATTAGCCCGTCGATTTCATGCCTGCCAAGGCATGTTCCACGCGGCCGAGGCCTTCGGCCGAATCCACCGCCAGATCAAGCGGTCGCCCGCCGAGCGTGACGCAGGCGGTGTTGAGGTAGGCGATGGCCTCGTCCCGGCCTCCCAGAACTTCGAACGCCAGCTTCGTCACCTTGCCCTGGCGGCTTGCCGCGTCCGGCGTCAGCTTCGGTGTGTTGATCCAGCGAGCCTTGGGGCGGGAAGGTCTTGGTTTCTCGTCTGTGTTCATTGCGGGGTTTCCTGCTTCTTGGTCGTTCACGTGATGGCAATCACCTCTCTGCCCTGCGGCAGGCCCGGGACTATGGCGTAGGCGGCGGATTGGATGCTCATGGCCATCGCGGATACGCGGCAGCGCCGATCTCGTGGCGCAGGCGCGCAATCCTGGCTTCGTAGTGGCGCACCAGATCGAAGCTCGTCCCATTGTCGCGACTGCTCTTATTATCGGCAGCGTACTGAATGAGTGCAACTTGATGGTGAAAAAGTAATTCATTGAGACCCATGCAAGCTCTCCATTCCGCGGAAGCGCGTTCAGTCTCTCAATCATCGACAGGCGATTGGATTTCGACGTTGAGAGTAGCATACATGATGTTTGGAGCTGTAGCGAGGACGATCGTCCTCATTGGCCGATATTTTGCGAAGGAAGCGCCGGTTGTAATTTCAGTTTTCCGATGTATATGGAGATAGCTGCGTCGGCTCTGTCGATGCTCGCTCGCATTTTGCGGGTGTTTTTCAAACATCAGCCAACTTTCATGATCGCAGACTGCGCACGCATGATCGCAGGCGCTCTCCGATTGTGGGAAATTCAAGTTTGGCCAAGGAAGAATTGCTGACCATGGAAGGGTTTATCGAGGAGATCCTCCCCGATGGCCGCTTCGCCGTCCTCCTCGACAATGAGCACAAGATCATCGCCTATACAGCGGGCAAGATGCGCAAGTTTCGCATCCGCTCCGTCGTCGGTGACCGCGTGCACGTCGAGATGACGCCTTACGATCTTTCCAAGGGTCGGATCGTGTTCCGTGAGAAGACACCTGGTCAAGCTGGCGGGCCGCCGAGGCGGCGCAGCGGATTCAGAAGATAAGAGGCGGGGCTGTCCCGTCAAAATAGGATACTATGCACATCGATACGCAAGGCGCTCAAGGGCGTTTCAATACTGCCACTTACCCCTCCCATGGATCGCGCGATCTCCAGATCAAGAAGCCGTCCGGCTTGTTGAGCCAGGAGCATCTTCGGCGTCTCGTCGCCGCCATGATCGACTGAGCCTCACCCATCGCGCAAGACCTCGCTGAGTGTCGGCGGTAAGCAGCGGTTCCGTCGTGGAACTCATTGTAGCCGCCCAAGCAGGCCCTCCTCCAGCGGGCGCGAGCGGGGGAGATGCTGCTTTCTCATTCTCCTCTGCTACACGTTCTCTTTTACTGTCGCCTCCAGGAACGCCAGTGTCTGCGCCCACGCCAGCCGGTCAATGAGCGGATCGTACCTGACGCCCGGCACCTGCTCCATTTCGGCGGCTTCGTCGTCCGAAAAGGCATGCCACCCCTCGCTATAGATCGTGATGTGGTGGTCGGCGCCAGCATGGCGTAACTCGTCCCGCAGCGCCTCGACATCGCTCGAAGGCGCATAAGGGTCCCGCTCGCCGGTCAGGATGAGCAGCTTCGCCTGCACCTCGCCGGCCTTGGCGCGGGCATGGGTGTTGAGGAGGCCGTGGAAGCTCACAACACCGCGCGCGGGGGCTCCGCTCCTCGCCAGTTCAAGGGCACACATCCCGCCAAAGCAGAAGCCGATGGCGCCGACACGCTCCGCATCGACCTGCGGCAAGCCACGCAGCGTCTCAAAGGCAGCCACGATCTTTGCTCGAAGCCGTGCAGGCTCATGGAAGAGAGGTGCCAACGACGCGTTCGCTTGCCTGGGATCGTGGTAGAAGGCGCCGTCGCCGTAGAGGTCACTTGCCAGAGCGACATAGCCTTCTTTCGCGAGAGCTTGTGCGCGCTTTATCGGTCCAAGTCCAAGGCCCCGTGCGTTGTGCATTACCAGGATAGCGGGGTGCGGGCCGGACCCTTCAGGCACGGCCAGTTGCCCTTTGAAGGTTGCTCCATCATGTGAATAATCGAATGCCCGCGCGTCAGTCATCATTCGCTGTTCCAGATTCTGTACAAGAAGGCGTGCTTTAACAAGAGTGTCACGGCGCCTCTAGGTTAGCGTCGCGCTTAGGAACCGGGGCCTTTGTTGCTCACAATGAAGCTCCCGCTTCTATGACCGTGATGCTGCCAATGCCTCTCTATGCCCAGAGCGCCTCTTGTATGCACAACTCTTCATAGCGGGTAGGCTTTCATCATCGTAGACCGCCGTCAAGCGCGGCAGGGGGCGCCGCCGAGTTTGCAGTCGCTGATCCTGCGCGCGATCAATGCCTCGAATCGCTCGCTGACCGCCTCGACATGGCGCTTCCATCGATCTGCAGGCAGCGTGTGCGCTCCGCACAACACGTCTGTAGTCCCTCGCGGCAACACCGATCCGTCCCAGTTGCCGCTCAAGAGCAGGAGCGCCGCCGACCGTTCTATCCGGGGGTGCAATCAGTTTTGTCTCGCGAGGCACAGACAACGTGCTTCGTGGCGCTGCCCTGTTCCGGTTTATCGGCGGAAAGTCGCCGCAAACTGCAGTATTTCCACGATTTGCAGGGAGAGCTGGAGCCTCCGCTTTGACGCTGCCGGTGTCGGTGACCGGCGGTTGGGTACTAGCCGAGCCGTTAAGTATGTCACACTGTAAGAACAGTGTTCCCGCAGCACTGGAAACCGGCGGCAAAGATCAGGGAGGGATCAAAAACAATGGGCGTTTCACGCTTCAAGATGGTTCTGGCGGCATCCACGTCGTTAGTTACCTGCACACCGGCGTTCGCGCAGTCTGCGACGGATGAAATCGTGGTGACCGCACGCCGTGTTGAAGAACGACTGCAGGACGTGCCGATCTCGATCACCGTGTTCAACGACCAGCAGCTCGACAACCGGAACGTTACCTCCGGCGCCGACCTGGCCACCTACACGCCCTCCCTGTCGGCGAATTCGCGCTATGGCCCGGAGGCTGCAACCTTTGCGCTGCGCGGATTCGTGCAGGAGAACTTCACCTCGCCGTCCGTTGCGGTGTACTTCGCGGATGTCATCGGTCCCCGCGCGCAAGGTGGCACCCCCGGCGGCAACGGAGCCGGGGTGGGGCAGTTTTTCGATCTGCAGAACGTACAGATTCTGAAAGGTCCGCAGGGGACCCTGTTCGGCCGCAATACCACCGGCGGCGCCGTGCTGATCGTACCTCAGCGTCCCACGGAAGAGCTGGGCGGTTACGTCGAAGGCTCGATCGGCAACTACGACATGTATCGCCTGCAAGGCGTGTTGAACCTGCCTCTAACCGACACTTTCAAGGTGCGCCTGGGATTTGAGCGGCACGAGCGCGACGGCTATCTGAAGAACCGGTCTGACATTGGCCCTGACGCTCTGGGTGATGTCGATTATTGGGCCGTTCGCGCGGGCATCCTGGCCGAACTGACTCCTACGCTCGAAAACTACACGATCGTTCGGTACGGCCATTCGGATTCGTACGGCATCACGGGCAAGGTTACGGTGGCTAACGTTGCGGGCTGCGATCAGGGCGTGGATCGCTCACGCTTCGGTTTGCCCACGCCCGGCAGCACGGCTTCCTTCCTCGCTCCGATCGCATGCAGCCAGGGCCTGGCTCGCGCCAAGGCGCAGGATTACGGGTACTGGGATGTCGAGAACGGCCATCCCGATCCTTCGCTCAAGATCAAGCAATGGTCGGTCATCAACACTACGACTTGGCAGGCCAGTGACGCGATCACGATCAAGAACATCGCGAGCTACCAGGAATTCCGTCAGAGCCAGGGCTTCAACATCGGCGCTGACAACTACGTCATTCCCGACACGAACCCCAATCCCGCTTTCCGCGGCCTTCCCTTCACCTGGGTCGGCCTTAATCCGGATCCGAATTTCGACAACGTCGAGCAGTACACCGCCACTGAAGAGCTGCAGATTCAGGGCCGCACGAGCGACGGCAAGTTGAACTATGTCCTGGGCGGTTATTACGAGACCAGCGGTCCGCTCAGCCCGTTCCAGGGTTCCTATTCGCCCATCACGTACACGTCCAACGCGCCGGTGGCGCCTGGCGTGACGATCCCAGTCCTTGTCACGATAAGTTGCAGCGATATCAACACGCTCCAGTGCCAGGGCGTCGACAGCCTCGGCAGCGGCCGGTTCCCGGGTCTGGTCCAGAATTCTCTGACACGCTATCGTTATGAAAATATTGGCTTCTTCGCGCAGGGGACTTACAACTTCACGGATCAACTCTCGGTTACCGGCGGTATCCGCTACACGATCGACAAGGTCAAAGGTCAAGGCGCGACGCGTCAGATCTTCTTCTTTGCCCCCAATACGCCGACCTTCACATGTGCGGCCTATCCGACGCGGCCGGCTGATAATCCCGAGAATTGCCTGACCACGATCAAGCAGAAGTCGGAAAAGCCCACGTGGCTCATCGATATTGACTACAAGCCCATGCCGGACGTGCTCCTGTACGCCAAGTATTCACGCGGCTATCGTCAGGGCAACGTGAACGCATCCAACACCGTGCCCGTCGCCTGGGGGCCTGAAAAGGTCGATGCCTACGAAATTGGCTTCAAGACCTCGTTCCGAGGCACGTTGAGCGGCTACCTGAACGCCGCTGCGTTCTACAACGACTTCTCCGATCAGCAGCTCGCTGCAAACCTCAATCCGGATCCGTCCATTCCCAACAACACGAACTCTCCGGCGCAGGCGATCGTCAACGCTGGTAAGTCCAAGATCCAGGGCATTGAAGTGGATGCGGCGCTGGCAGCCTACGGCTTCAACCTGACGCTTGGCTATGCCTATCTGGACACGAAGCTGAAGTCGTATACGCCTCCGATCTTCCCCGGCTACCTGCCTCCTACGACAGGGGCACTGGTTGGTGGTGAACTGCCTCAGTCACCGAAGCATCGCGTCACGATCACGCCCTCTTACACGCTGCCGCTCGATGACAGCATCGGCCAGATCACCTTGGCGGCGACGTACACTTACACCGCAAAGCAGGTCGCCTCCAACGATACGCCGTTGGGCATTCTGCCTTCTTCAAACCTCTGGAACTTGAATCTGAACTGGAATTCGATTGGCGGCAGCCCCGTCGACCTTTCCGGCTTCATCACCAATCTGACGAATGAAAAGTACCCGATCTTCGTCGGCAACAGCTGGGCCTCGACAGGCACTGAAAGCCTGATCCTCGGCCAGCCTCGCATGTACGGCCTCCGTCTGAAGGTTCGCTTCGGCGGAGAGTGACAATCCGCCAGGTGCCGCAGGACGGACGGTCCTGCGGCACTCGTACGTTTCGGGAGGTCCAACGCCGCCTCAGGCGTTCCCATGCGCCGGACGCAAGCTTACGGTGGCGGATCGAGGGCATCGTTGGAGGTGTTCCGGAAGCCGTTTCATCCGGAGACAGTCCGGCGTTTTCACTTGAAGCGGTTGCTCACCGCTGCAAGGCCCTCAGGCACTGTCCGCTTCCGCCCGAGGATTCTCCGTGCACCGCTTCCGTTCCGTCTCGCTACTCGTTTCCGGCGTTTCCGTAGTCCTCGCCGCCACACCCGCACTCGCCGGGTCTGGCATGATTGCTGGAACCGATGTTCTGCGCACGTGGAATCTCGTGGTGCTGGGCGATCTCACGTCCTCATCGGAAGTGGAGGGGCGCACCTTTGTCGGGGGCAACCTCAACGGCAACTCCTCCAACTATCAGATCCAGCCTCTTCCGCCGTCGAGCAGTGGAACGCCCGGGCTGACGGTCGTTGGTGATGTGAATGGCGGCACGAAGAACCTTAACAATGGTTCGGGTGCGATCGTGGGCGGCAATGTCAACAGCGGGTTCAATCTGAACGGTGCGAAGCAGACGGTCCAAGTGGGAGGAAGCGTTAGCAAGACGAACGTCAATAACAACGTACTCACCTCCGGGCTCGCAGCCAGTGATCCGGCCTTCGTTCAGAACCTATTTCAGCAAAAGAGCCTCATCGAGACATCGATGACCGGCCTGAGTCAGACGTTGAGTACGCAAACAGCCAACAGCCAGTTTAGTATTCGCGGCAACACCGGGACGTTCAATTCGCAGCCCGGAGCGGACGGCGTGGCGGTATTCAACATCTCTGCTGCCGACCTCGACAAGATTGGCGAGATCAAGTTCAACCTGAACGGTGCCGACACTGCCATCGTCAACGTGTCCGGCGAGGCAATCACGTTGAACGACAACTTCCTCGGCGGCACGCAAAACTTGGGCGAGCACGTGATCTGGAACTTCACCGAGGCGCAGAACCTTTCGCTGACGACCGCATGGGGCGGCTCTGTACTTGCCCCCGGCGCAGCCGCGACGACCGGGAATTATATTCAGGGTTCGGCAGTGTTTGGCAGCCTCGAACAGAACGGGGAGATGCACATCGGCACCTATGCCGGGGGGTATTACCCGCCGAGCACGCCGACACCTCCCTCGAGCAGCAGTTCCTCAGGGGGCACAGCCGTGCCTGAGCCGGGTACGCTTGGTCTGTTTGCCCTGGCCTTTGCCGCGCTGTTTTGGCGCCGGCGCCGCGTACCGGCCTGATAGGGAACAAGTAGAACACGTTCCATCCCCAAGATGTCTGCCCTTGCATGCGGACACTTTCGCTTCTGCGAACGGGTTCGACGCCAAAGTGCCACGTGGCAAATGCGAACTACATCGGCCGAAATCGGCGTCGACGGCAGATTGCAGCCGCCGTTCCCGAATCATCGGCTATGTGGATGTCGGGGGGGGCGCTTCACCTCATGCGTTGCCGAAGAGGGGTGGCCCTGCTCCGAAAGTCGCGCGCGTAGATGATCCGCCAGTCGCAGGGCGAGGGCGACAATTGTGAAGGTGGGATTTGCATGGCCGCCGGTCGTGAAGGTGGCACAACTCGATACGTAAAGGTTATCGACACCGTGAACCTGGCAATTGCCGTCCACCACACCTTCGCGAGGGTTGGACGCCATGCGCAGGGTTCCGATGTGGTGGAAGGTGCCGGATAGCTCGTCCCCGATGGGACCGGTGTCGTGAAGCCAGTCTTCCAAGACCAACGACCCGGTGCGGTTGCGCGAAAAGTGTTCGGCCAAGATCCTGGCGAAGTGCGCCGACGTTCGCCGTTCCTCAGGGTTGATGCGCCAGTCTACGTGAAGCTTGCGCAGGCCAAGCCTGTCCCTCTCGGCGGACAGGGTGACGCGGCTGTCGGGATCGGGCTTCTGCTCGAGGTCTATTACGAGATTGATCGACCTCACTGGAAATGCCGCGTGGCGGTGTTGCCACCCTCGCCGCCAGAGGTTCGTCAGCGCGGAACCGGGATCGCGCACAAGACGGTTTAAGGCCTTGGCCCTGCCAACAGGGGGAGCGGCAGTCGGGTAGGCCAGCGACTTCAGCGCCTCCCAGCCGGAGGCGGCATCGGCCTCGTATGTGAAGATCACGCTGGCGTTGAGCAGCTTACTCTCCCGCTGGACCTGCTCGGACATCGCAAGCCCGCTTTCATACTGCAGCCCCTGGCGGGCACCGAAGATGCCGTAACGATCCTGGAGGGAAAGGCCAGTGCGTTTGTCAGTTTCAAGGCGCGCGATGCGGCCCCTGGGATGCTGCATGAAGAAGCGGCCGGCGTTTTCCAGTCCCGTGCCAAGGCCGCCCTCAACATGGTCGCGGCTGGAAAGAAGCAGTCGTGTGCTCTCCAGACCCCCGGCGCAAAGCACGAAGGCGCGGGCCCGGACCAGTATGGTCCTGCCTTCGAGCGTGGAGGCCGTCACCGCCTCCACCCGCTGCGGCAGGCCTGTCTTCCCGGAAGCGTGCCAACGGATCACGTTGGCATGCAGGAGAACCTCCACGTTGGAGGAGGCTTCGAGCAAGGGCCGGTATTCGCGCCCCCAGTGGCGATAGAGCCGGTTGCCGATCGGGGCGTAGCGCCAGAGATAATTCGCCAGACGAGGATCATCAGGGGCTGCAATTTCCAGATCGCGAGCGGCTTCGGCGTCGTCAACCCAGGGGGTCGCGAACCCACATACCGTTTCCGCTGCACGGTAGTAATGAGCCAGGTCGGCATGGCGGATCGGCCAGCCGGAGTGCGGAACCCAGTTCCGCCGCGCGAAATCGATGCGGTCGAGCTTGCCGCAGCGTCCGGTCCATTCCGATGTGGAGCCACCTAGAATCCGGCACCGGCCGGTGTCCATGGTCATCGGGTGACCGCCGACTTGGCCTTCATACAGAGACTGCGTGTCCGGTTCGAATGCGGAACCCCCGCTTTCAAGGACGCCTATCGAAAGGCGGCTTCCTGCCAAGGCCTGAGCGATGGAAATGCCGGCTGCTCCCGCACCGATCAGGCACACATCGTAGTGCAGCCCGCCGTGCGGAGTGTCCGCGATGCGAAGATCCGTTATCACCGTTACTATTCACCCCGTATGCGTGACGGGTGTAGCGCGCGGTAAATGTCATGAGAACAGGGACAAGCCGAAGTGGACCTTTCAACGCCGGACGCGGGTCCAGTAGGCTTGGCTTATGTTAGTGATGTTATTGCAAAGGCAGCGGAAGTTTTGCTGTTGCACTGCAATGCGCATTGAAACCATAACGGATCGTCGCCCTTGCAAAAGGCGTGGAGAGATCCGTTGGCGCCTTTTTCAGGTCTCGACTTCGATGGGCAGGACCATGCGACAGACGACCCCGTCTGGTGCGAAATCGACGGTTGCTCCGGTGCCCTCGCCACGCGCG
This sequence comes from Novosphingobium sp. HII-3, assembly GCF_002916655.1. Classification (GTDB taxonomy): domain Bacteria; phylum Pseudomonadota; class Alphaproteobacteria; order Sphingomonadales; family Sphingomonadaceae; genus Novosphingobium; species Novosphingobium panipatense. The sequence continues at coordinate 26,858 of NZ_PPSM01000015.1, read as the reverse complement.
AGGCTGCGCGTGATGAGTGTCTGGCCAAATCCCTGCCGGATCGGTGGCGTCACAGGCGGGCCTCCGCTTTCCGCCCATACCACTTCGTAGAGGTTGCCGTTCAAGGTGGCGCCTGAGACCGTCACTTTGCCGTTCTCTGCCGACAGTGCCCCGTACTTTACCGCGTTCGTTGCCAGTTCATGCACGACAAGGCCGAATGCGATTGCCACATCCGGAGCCACTGTCCGTTCCAGCTTCGAAACAGCCAGGTGAGGGCCGGCGGCGCTGACGTAGGGCGCAAGTTCGGTCTCAATCAGCGCGGCCAGGTCTATGCCCGCCCAGGAGGCGTCCGCGAGAAGACTGTGGGTCGCGGCAAGAGCCTGTATCCGGCGCGTAAACCGCAGTCGAAATTCCTCGAGGCTGTCCGATCCCGCCAGAGTGCGGCCGCATATGGAAAGGACCATGGCAAGCGTGTTCTTCACGCGATGATCCAGTTCATGCATCATCAGCGTCTGCCGCTTTTCGAACGCCTTGCGCTCCGAGAGGTCGACGAGAGTTATCACCGACCCGCCGATGGTCTCTCCCGAAACGCGAAGGGGGGCTACGCTGACCAGCAGGTCCTTGCGGGCGTCCGGATGGAATGCGAAGGCTTCCACCCCCCTGGCGGCGCTGCCGGCGGCCGCCAGGTCAAGCAGGCCGTCCGATGTCGAAATCCCGCCGTCCTCGGCGAAGGCAAGGGGCAGCGCATCCGTGAAATGGCGGCCGATTGCCTCACCGGGCATCAGGGCGGAGGCGGCCGCATTGGCCTTGATGATGTTGCCGGCGCGATCGCACACCACGACCGCTTCGTTGGCGGAGGCGATGACGGCTTCGCCGATGCGCTCGGATTCTTCCAGGGCCGCTGCCTCGACGCGGGCGGTCACGTCGCTGAACGTCAGGGCACAGCCAGTGCCGAACGCCATCGGCAAAGGCGCTGCCGTGACCATGAGGTGCCGATTGCTTCCTCTATGGCTCTGCACGAACTGCACCTGATGGCGCCCGTGGCGCGCCTGTTCGATTGTCTCACGTACGACCTGCGCCGAGTTCGCATCGAGCTTCTCAAAAATGGGAAGATGCTGCAGTTGCGTCGCCGCGCAGCCGATGAGGGCGCAGAAAGCGGCGTTGGCGTAGAGCACGCGGCCCTGGTCATCGAGCGCTATTGCACCGATGTCCATCGCTTCCATGATGGCGCGGTAACTCTCCTGTCCTCCCGACAGCGCGAAAACCGTATCTTCGTTGGCGTTGCGGACGACGACCGCGTCTGCATCACCTTCGCGGATGGCGCGGAGTGTGTCCTCCGCTTCGACCAGGCGGCGCCGCAGCTCTTCCAGGGAAAGCGTATCAGGCACCGCTTCGTCCATCACGCAGGATCACCCAGTTGCAGATGGACCAGCACCTTTTCCGTATCCGACAGGTCCCCGATTATCTTCTGAATCGGCACCGGAAGTTGGCGGACGAGGGTGGGTATCGCCACGATGTTGTGCTCCCGGGCGAGCCGCGGGTTCTCTTTCAGGTCGACTACCTTGACCACGTAGCTGGAATCGAGGTGTTCGGCGCAGATCTTCTCGAGGTTGCGGATGGCGGCCACGGACTTCGGGGTCTGCCCGGCAACGTAGAGGGTGAGTTCTTTCGGCTTATTCATGATCATCCCCCAGAAGCGTTTCGACCAGCTGCGAGTTCCGCAAGATCTGCAGCGGCTTGATTACGGTAGTCTTCTTCCGCCTTCAGAAGGCGACGGAGTTCAGCTTCCTCGGCGGCCACTTCGGCCTGCAATGTCGCAATCTCCAGTTCCGCGCGGTGCCGGCGTTGAGTCACCTTGTCCTGCAGGGCCATGACCTCTGCCCGACGGGAGGTCTCTTGCCTGCGGTCCTGCGCCTCTGCAAGGCGACGCGCGGATCCTGTCAAGGCGCCGTGAGCGCCAAGATAGGGCTCAAGGAGCCGTATTCCGTTTTCCGTCATCACGAACTCGCGCACCTGGTTCGAGTGCGCCATGCCGCGGGCCTTGAGGAGGTAGAGTTCGCGATTGAATTCACCATTGACCTCGCGGTTCAGCAGCAGCAGCCAAGCGTCCATCAGCGAAGAGAGCCCGGCGTCAGTCTTCCCGACAGTCTGGTCATGGGCCAGATTTGTGAAAATGCCCGTGATGCCGTTGGACTTCAGGTAATCGACCATGCGCAGGAGCATGGCCTGCACCTCGAGCTGCTCGCCGCTGTCGAGGAAGGCTGAAATCGGATCGAGCACCACCAGCGACGGCCGGAAGCGCGAAATTTCCCGTACCATGATGGCGAGATGCATCTCGAGGCTGTAGAATGTCGGTCGTGCCGAAATGCAGCGCAGACGCCCTTCGTCGATCCACTTGGCCACATCGAGGCCGATGGAGCGCATGTTGCGCACGATCTGGTCGGCCGATTCCTCGAACGAAAAGACCATCGCCCGCTCGCCCCGGGCACAAGCCGCGTCGACGAAGCACATGGCGACCGAGCTCTTGCCGGCGCCCGCCACGCCGGAGAACAGGATGCTGCTTGCGCGGTGGAAGCCCCCGCCGGTCAGCATCGCGTCAAGGTCCGCGATACCGCTCGACAGGCGTTCGTCGTAAACCTGGTGTTCGAGCCCCAGCGAACTGACCGGAAGTACGCTGAAGCCGTCCTCGCCGATGAGGAAGGGGTATTCGTTTGTGCCGTGCGGGGTGCCACGGTACTTGACGATCCGCATCCGGCGGGTGGAGATCTGGTTGTGGACACGGTGATCGAGGAGGATCACGCAGTCCGAGACATATTCCTCCAGTCCCTGCCGGGTCAGGGCTCCGTCGCCCCGTTCCCCCGTGATGACGGCGGTAAGCCCCTTGTCCTTCAGCCAGTCGAACAGCCGTCGAATTTCAGCCCTGAGAATCGCGGGATTCTGGAAGGCGGAGAACAGGCTTTCGATCGTGTCGAGCACGATACGCTTGGCGCCGACTTCTTCGACGGCAAGCTCGAGGCGCATGAAGAGGCCTTCGAGGTCGTAATCGCCCACTTCAGCCAGTTCGGAGGGATCGATGGCGATATGTTCGATCGCGATCAGCTCCTCCTCGACGAGACTGTCGAGTTCAAAGCCTAGCGAGGCAACATTGTCTACGATATCCGAAGGGCGTTCCTCGAAGGTGACGAACACCCCCGGTTCGCCCGCGCGCGCGCCGTTCACGAGGAACGTGGACGCAAACAGCGTCTTGCCGCAACCGGCCGATCCGCAGACCAGTGTCGGCCGCCCGCGGGGAAGGCCGCCCATCGTTATGTCGTCGAAGCCCTCTATGCCCGTGAGGGCTTTTTCGATGCCGGCGGTCATGATCGTCCCAAGTTTCTTGAGGCCGGTGCTTAAGGCAGGCACGGGCCGGTGGCAACTACAGGATAGTTCCTTTGCGCCGGCGCAGAATCAGCATTCGACGACGTTGGCGGCAAGACCGCCAAGGCTCGTCTCCTTGTACTTGCTGCCCATGTCCAGGCCCGTCTGCCGCATGGTCTCGATCACGGCATCGAGGCTGACGATGTGCCGCCCATCGCCTTGCAGGGCCAGGTAAGCGGCGTTGATCGCCTTGACGACGCCCATGGTGTTGCGCTCGATGCAGGGTATTTGAACAAGCCCCCCGATAGGATCGCAGGTGAGGCCGAGATTGTGTTCCATGCCAATCTCGGCCGCATTCTCGATCTGCTGGTTCGTCCCGCCGAGGGCGGCGACCAGGCCGGCAGCCGCCATGGAGCAGGCGACGCCGACTTCCCCCTGACAGCCCATCTCCGCAGCCGAGATCGAGGCCCGCTTCTTGTACAGGAAGCCGATCGCGGCAGCCGTCAGCAGCAGCGTCCGTTCGCCATCGCGGTCCGCTCCCGGCACGAACTTGCGATAGTACAGGAGAGTGGCCGGGATCACCCCGGCGGCCCCGTTGGTGGGGGCTGTGACAACCCGGCCGCCGGCGGCGTTCTCCTCGTTCACCGCGAGCGCGAAAAGGCTCACCCACTCGAAGGTCTGAGCCGGCCCGAGGCTTTCCGCCTGAGACCTGAGCCGCGTGTGGATGGATTTGGCGCGGCGGCGAACCCTGAGGCCGCCCGGCAGGACACCCTCTTGCCTCAGGCCCCTCTGCACACAGGCGTCCATGGCATCGATGATGTGGTCAAGACCTGCAAGGGTCTCCGGCTCCGTCCGCCAGATCCCTTCGTTTCTGAGAACCAGCGTGGCAATACTAAAGCCGGTCTCTTCACCGAGAGCCAGCAGTTCGGCGCCCGAGGAAAAGGGGTAGGGCTGGCGTTGGTTATGCAGGCCCGCCGCTGTGTCCGCCGTTGCGCCTGCCGCTTCCGAGGCCATGAGCGAGTCGGCCGTGCCGCACACGATCGCGCCACCCCCGACGGAATACCAATAGGAGGATACCGGCTCGCTCTCACCGCCGATCCAGGCGGAGAACCGCATCCCGTTGGCGTGCACGGGGAGGAACGTGTCCGCGTGGAACACCAGATCGACAGCTTCCTCGAAGGCGATATCCTGCCCAAACTGGCGACTGCGCAGGCAGCCATGCTCCCGGATGTCCGAGAGAATGGCGGGCACCTCGTCGGGATTGATCGCTTCCGGCCGCAGCCCGGAGAGACCGAGCAGGATGGCGCTGTCGGTCGCATGGCCCCGGCCGGTGAGAGCGAGCGATCCATAGAGATCGCATGTGACACGGCGAGGCGCTTGCGGCAGACTTTCCATGAAGGACAGCGCCGCGCGCATCGGCCCCACCGTGTGGGAACTCGATGGACCTATGCCGATGGAGAAGATCTCCAGCACGCTGATCGCGAGGGCTGAGAGGTCGGCATCGGAGATGTCGTGAGTGGCGGGGGCTGCGGCGTGTGTCTGCATGGCGTTATCGACGGTATAACGTGGTTTCCCGGCGGCGAAAGAGCGGCTCGCAACGCGGGAAGGTGCATCTTCGCGCGTCCATCGCTTTGCCGGACCGGGACAGTCCATCGGGCATGCGATTGATACAAAGTGTTAAGGCGTGATCATGCAGGGTCGAATCGGAGAAGTGCACTTCAAGGTAGGATGATCAGTTGATGGTGCTGGTCCAGTTATGATCGTTGCGTTCGCCAGAAAGATCCGAAGCAGTCTGGCTTCGGAATACCTGTTGCCACTGCTTCTACTTACAGGCGCAAGCTTTTCCTGTGTGCTGATACTGCTGTTCTACGGAGCCTCGGTTCAGGACCAGATGCAGCTGGAACGGGAGGAGAAAGCGCTTCAGAACGTGGTGAAATCGGCTTCCCTGCTGGTGCGTCACGACCTTCAGGATTATGCGAAGTGGGACGAAGCGGTTCGCCATATCGACCAGCGCGTCGATCCCGCCTGGATCGAGGATAACGTCGTGGCCTATCTGGGCGGCACCCAAGGATACAACGAGATCTTCGTCCTCGATGGAGAGGATAGGGTAGTCTACAGCTGGAAGGACAGCCGGTTCGACACCCGCGTGGCTCAGCGGCGGCTTGGCCGCGATTTCATGGACTCGCTCGCCCTCGTACGACGCATTCCTCAAGACGGTGCGCCGATCGTCAGCGGCTTCTCCCGGGCCAACGGGCAGATCTATCTCTTCGCGACAGCGGCCATCGTTCCACTCACCTCAAAGGTGAGCCTCAGTGGACCACGCCCCAAGCTGCTTGTGATCGCACGGATCGTCGATTTCGACTGGCTGACACAGTTTGCGGATGATCTCCCGGTCAGCGTCGTCCGGCTGTCCCGATCTCGCGACGGTACCGAGCAGCAAAATGTCGCCATTCGCGGACTGAATGGTGCTCCCCTCGGCTGGATCGGATGGGAGCCCTTCCGGCCCGGAACTCTCCTTCGGCAGCGGCTCGCACCGGGCGTGGTCTTCTTCATGCTGATCGGGGCGATGGCCGCCGTACTGATCCTGCGGCGGGGGAAACGGGCCGTTGAGGATCTGCAGCAAAGCGAAAGGCGGGCGCGGCACCTTTCCGACCATGACATGCTGACAGGCTTGCCGAACCGCCGCGCGCTGATGGCGCGGATGGCCGTGGCCGTTTCGGGCGGGACAAGACTGACCTTGCTCCTCATGGACCTTGACGGATTCAAGAACGCCAATGACGTCTACGGACATTCGGCCGGTGATCTCCTGCTGCAGAATGCCGCCGCGCGTATACGCAATCTCGCGCGTGACGTGACGGTTGCGCGCCTTGGTGGTGACGAGTTTGCGGTGCTCCTCCCCTCCGAGGCCCGGGTGTCGGCGACTGAACTTTGTGTCGCCATCCTGCATGCGTTTCGCGAGCCCTTGCGGATCGGAGCGTACAAGATACGGCTCGGCATAAGCATCGGCTACGCGGTGTCCGACCCGGAACGAACTGACCGGGAAAGCGAACTCCTGCGCCGGGCGGACGTCGCCATGTACGCGGCCAAGGCCGCAGGCAGGAACTGCTTTCGAGCCTACGAGCCTGAACTGGACGACAGCCATCGTCTTCGGGTTCAGATGGAGAACGATCTGCGCCTTGCGGTGGAGGAAGGGCGGATCAGCGTGCAGTACCAGCCGATCGTGGATGCGGCGACGTTCGAAGTCGTCGCCGTGGAAGCGCTGGCGCGGTGGTGGGATCCCGTCCACGGCAATGTTCCGCCGGACGTGTTCATTCCCATCGCGGAGATGAGCGGACTGATCACCGGACTGGGCCGCCATGTCCTTCTGACCGCCTGCGCGGCGATGCGGGACAGCAAGTTCGATCTTGCCGTCAATCTGTCGCCTGCGCAGTTCTGGGACGGAGAGCTGCTGCGCGAGGTCCAGGCCATACTTCAAGAGACGGGGTTCCCTCCGGAGCGCCTTGAGCTGGAAATAACGGAGAGCCTGATGCTGCGCCAGCCGCAGGGCGCCTGCGAGATCATCGACGGCTTGCGCGCACTCGGCGTGCGGTTTGCGCTTGATGATTTCGGAACCGGCTTTGCGGGTATTGCTTACCTGCGGCAGCTCCATCTCGATCGCCTCAAGATCGACAAGGCCTTCATCACCGCCATCGAAAGCGAACGGCGCGCGCAAGACATGCTGGTGTCGATCACCGGCCTTGCCCGCGCGTGCAACCTCGATGTCTGCGCCGAAGGCATCGAAACGGCGGAGCAGGCCCGCATCGCTCTCATGTCGGGCTGCAACCGGCTCCAGGGTTGGCTGTTCGGCCGCCCACAGGATGCCGAGCACCTTCTGGCTTTTTCGTCCGACACGGCCAGCCGCGTCGCGTAAGGCCGCGTTCCCGGGACGTGAGCCCCCGAAGTCGCGCACACGGTGACGGCCGGCGGCGGCGTCGAGTCAGCCGCTCACGATGATCCCGAGGAAGACTCCGGCGCGGTGGAGCATACGCGGTTGCGGCCGTTCTTCTTCGCTTTGTAGAGCAGGCCATCGGCGGCTGCGAACCAGCCTTCAACGCTGGCGATGCCGGGATCCAGGGATGATACGCCCAGACTGGCCGTCACGCGCAGCTTCTCCCCGCCTGGGATATCGAAGCTGTGGCTTTCGATGGCGGCTCGGAAGCGTTCTGCCGCAGCGACAGCCTCCACGCCATCGGCTTCGGGAAGAAGCAGCGCAAATTCCTCCCCGCCCAGGCGACCGAAGGAATCGCTTGGTCGCATCGATGAGGTGCACAGCTGGGCAACCTGGCGCAGAACCTCGTCACCCGCCGGATGGCCGTGCTGATCGTTGATTATCTTGAAGTGATCGATGTCCAGAGCGATCAACGCGGCCGAACGCTGATGCCTCGTGAAGCGGGAGAATTCCTTGGCGGCCTGTTCCATGAAGCCGCGGCGGTTGAGAGCGCCGGTCAAGTGGTCCCGCTGAGCGATCAGGCGCAGTTCCAGCTCATCCACCACGATATGCGCAAAGTTCGTCAGGATCGCCATGTCGCCATCGCTGAATGTGCGCGGCTCCGTGTCGATAGCGCACAGTGCACCAACGTTGTAACCATCGGGCGTCTGCAGCGGAACGCCCGCATAGCTGCGGATATGCGGCGCCTCCTGAACGAGCGGGCTATCGGCAAAACGGGGATCCAGAAGGGCGTCGGGCACGACGAGTGGCTCGCGCTGCTGGATCGTGTGCGTGCAGAACGATATCGACCGGGGCGTTTCCGCAGCGCAAAGACCGCTGCGCGCCTTGAACCACTGCCGCTCGCGATCGACCAGCGTCACTGTTGCCATGGGAACGCCGAGGACGGTCCGGACCAGATTCACGATCTTCTCGAACGCCTCTTCTGGACCGGTATCAAGCACCTCCAGCCGCTCCAGCGCTGCCATGCGCCCCTCTTCGTCTTGCAATTTGGCGTCAGACATCGGGCGTTCCTCGAACCACAGCCTGCATGGCGGCGGTCAACTCCCGCCCGTAGCTTTCGACGAGCTGTGTGACGCTTGCTGTCACGACATCCTCATCCACGCCGGCCGCGCGAAGGCTGGTGACGAGGGCAGCCAGATGCTGATGGTGCCGCTTGACACTGGCTGCAAGCTCGGGCGGCAACTCCGCCTCGTCCGGAAGGGGCGGTACAATGCTCGGCATGGTGTCAGGCATGAGCGGCCTCCACCTGCGGAATATTGTCTGGTAGCATGTGCATCCTCACGATCCGGAAGCGATAACAAGCCGCTACCGGTTAAGTCTGCTATCTTGCTGCAAGTTGGTTAAAAATTCCCTTCAGGGCTGCTGCGGGTTCTGGCCTTTCGGCATCGCGATATCTCTCAAGGCAGCCGCTCTCGGCAGCGGAAGCCGCGAGCCGGCGTTCTTTGCCCGGCTTGCCGAGGAGTCGGGCCGCTTCGCAGGGCAGGAGGTGGCAATCAATGCTTTCCTACAGAGCGATCCGGCCTTCATAGCCCTGTGTCACTGGAACGCGAACATCGACAACGCTTTCTTCTGGCGCGGCGAAGATGGCCCGCTTGAATGCGGCCTCATGGATTGGGGGCGGGCCGGGCGCATGAATGTTGCGTTCGCCATATGGGGATCGTTGAGCGCGGCGCACCACGACATTTGGGAGCATCATCTCGACGACCTGCTTCTCCTCTTTGCAAAGACGCTGGCACGCGAGGGCGGACCCCGCCTGCCGGTCAGCGTGCTGCGGCTGCACCTTGAACTCTATGCGGGAATCATGGGGCTTAGCTACTTCCTGGACTGTCCGGCGCGCATCCGGAATGCTGTGCCTACGGTGATGACGGCGGCAGGGATCCGCGACCCGGTTGTGGAGGGGCATGAGCACGTGCGCAATCAACTCCACATCGCAACCGTGGTCCTCAACCTGTGGCGTCGGCGCGGCCTTGGAGCCCTGCTTGACAGCCTGTCGCATCAAACGGCCGGGCACGCGGGGTCCTGATTGCCCAGCGCGTGCTGGGGGAACGCTTGAAGGTGCAGCGTCACGGCCGCTGTTCCCGTCGGTCATATTTCCGGAAGGAACGCATCTTCGGCTGACTTGTTGGGCTTTCAAGACAGGGAGCTTATTGATGCCGACCATGCAGAATGCCGACGCTTCGGGTGCCCGGGCCGCAACGCCTGTGGCCATACCGGCAGTGGGATGGAAGCAGATCCTCTTGCGCAGTTGGCGGGAAGCCGGAAACGACAACCTCGGCCTGATCGCATCGGGCGTGGCGTTCTGTGCGATTCTGGCGATGGTGCCCGCGCTTGGCGCACTGGTCATGACCTACGGGCTCGTCGCTACACCGGAGACTGTGGCTTCCAACATCGGATCCCTGACTGCGATGATGCCCGAGGATGCTGCCAGGCTGATCGGTGAGCAACTCGCCAACGTTGTGAGCACGTCAGACGGAAAAAAGGGTTTCGGGCTAATCATCGCGCTCGGCATTGCCCTTTACGGCGTGATGAAAGGCGCGTCCGCACTCATCACCGCGCTGAACATCGCGTACGACGAGGAGGAGACGCGCAGCTTCATCCGCGTCAACCTCCTTGCCTTTTCAATCGCCGTCGGCAGCGTCCTTGTGGCCATACTCGCGATGATCGCAATCGCAGCCATGGCGGCGGTCGAGGCCATGTTCCCGGCTGCTCCGCCGTTCCTGACAGGGCTGGCCAAGCTGGCGTCCTATCTCGTCGTCGGGATTGTCGGCAGCGGCATGGCGGCTGGGGTCTATCGCTATGGTCCTGATCGCGCGCACGCCAAATGGAAGTGGCTGACACCGGGATCGATCTTCGCCTCGCTGTCCTGGATCCTCATCACGTTCGGCTTTGGCCTCTACGTTGCCAACTTCGGAAATTATGACGCCACCTATGGATCGCTCGGTGCGGCGATGGTGCTGCTGACCTGGCTCTACCTGTCCGCCTACACGCTCCTGTTGGGCGCAGAGCTGAACTGCGAAATCGAACGCCAGACCGCGCGTGACACGACCACAGGTCCCGAACTTCCTATGGGTGAACGCGGTGCCTATGCCGCCGATACCGTTGCTGCCGAGGTTGACGGCAACCGGCAGGCAAGCGCTTCCTGAAAAGTCGCGTCATCCGCCGATCCGATCAGCAAGGGCAGGAAATGCGTTTTTCCACCGAGGCTGGGAAGATCTAATAACGCCGGAGCTCTTTGGTTGATCGCGGGAAAAGCGTGGAACGATGCAAATTTACATGATGGCGACACTCTCCCTCGTTGGATCGGTGGTCATCCTCGGACTGGGGGTGCCGGTGGCGAGCGAGGCGAGCCAGCAGAAGGGCCAGGCCCAGTTCATCCGCTGTGCCGCCTGCCATTCCACACGAGCCGCTGACCGGCCTTCCACCGGACCGCATCTCGAAGGCATCGTCGGCCGCAAGGCGGGAGCGGTGACGAACTTCACGTATTCCGAACGACTGCGCAAAGGGGATTTCATTTGGGACGAAGCCAGGATCGACGCCTTCCTTGCAGCGCCGCAGTCGACCGATCCCGGCATGTGTCTCACATTCCGGGGGCTGGCGAAGGCAGAGGACCGTGCGGCGCTTCTTGCTTACCTGAAAGCACCCGCGTCTTGACGACGATCCGCCCCGCGCGATCGTTGGCAGGAGCCGCTGTCGGGTCGCCTCACAGTGCCCTCATATCAGCCGGGCGATCCGCCGTTCCTTGATGGATAATGCATTATCTGTCAGTGACAGCTTATGGACGAACCCTTTCTTCCCCTCGCAGGTAAGCGGGTGCTGGAACTCGGCACGATGATTGCGGCGCCGTTCGCAACTCACATCCTTTCGCAGCTTGGTGCGGAGGTTATCAAGATCGAGCCGCCGGGCGGGGACACCACGCGTTCGCTCGTGCGCGGCGGACCGTCCGGAACGATCGTCGCCTACAGCCACTCCAAGCAGGCGCTGTGCCTCGACCTGACGACTGAAGCCGGCAAGGACGTCTTCCGGAGGCTGGCTGCCACGGCCGACGTCGTGATCCATAATCTTGCGCCGTCCGCCGCGCGGAAGCTGGGCTTGACCGCTCAGGACTGCATGGCGGTGAACCCCGGGATCGTGCACGTGCACATCAGAGGCTATACGCGTGGCCCGCTGGCCGACGGTTTGATGACGAACCCGATCGCCGAAGCCGCGACGGGGGCGATGGACGATCATCGCGTGGATGGGCGGCCCACGCGCTTTGGCCCTTCCTATCATGACCAGTTCGCAGGAACCTATGCCGTCATTCGGGTTCTGGCGGCGATGCTGGATCCCGCTGCCAGTGCGGAGGCGCGGACGATCGAGATCGGTCTTTACGAGACGGGGCTTCACCTTGCCGCTCGCGATCTCGCCGGGATGCAGCTCAAGACGCAGCTGCTTGGGCGTTTGGAAAAGGAAGGCGGCGGTGAGTTCTCGATGCCCGGCTACGGCGCCTACGTCACCGCGGATCAGCGCTGGGTTTACTTGCTGGTCCTGACAGACGCGCACTGGGCGCGGCTGACGCAGGCGCTTGACATGGCGGAGCAGGGCGACCCCGCTTTTGCGCGGCTGAGAGACCGGAAGAAGGCGCGGGAACAGATAGAAGACGCCGTCGCGCTGGCGGTGTCCGGCTTCGGTTTCGCGGAGCTGGAAAGGCGGCTGGAGGATGCGGGCATAGGCTTTCATGAGGTCATGCCGCTGGAGCGGGTTCTGGAAAGGCCGCAGGCGAGGCAGCCGGGCAAGCTGCGAGAACTCAGCTTCCGCGGCCTTCACTTCGAGGTGCCGGAATTTCCCGGCGCCCGCTGCGTTGCTGCCAATCGTCCCCCGCCCGAGGTGGGTCAGGATACCACCCGATTGCTGCGGGAACTCGGCTACGATGCTGCCGGCGTGGACGAACTGTTGTCATCGGGCGCTGCCCGCGCCTATCAACCGGGCGACTTCGCATGGGCGCCCGTTCGGAAGGGTGCAGGCGAAAAAGGGTAGCAAGCCGGCATGATGCAGTACCGCACGAAAGAAGAGCAAGTCGCCGATTTTCTGCGCGAAGGCATCATTTCCGGGCGGATCGCGCGGGGCTCTCGCCTGAAGCAGCAGGAAATCGCGACGCTGCTGAATACGAGCATCACTCCTGTACGGGAGGCGCTGAAGCTCCTTGCAGCCGAAGGCTACGTGCTTGGAGACAGTTTCCGCGGCGCGACCGTTGCGCCTTTCGACCTAGAGGCATCCAGCGAGGTGCTGTCCCTGCGCATTCTCCTGGAGACGCAGCTCGTACGGGCGGCGGTCGAGAAGGTGACGGCTGCCGATATCGGTGAGTTGCGCACGATGGCCGCCGAATTCGCCAGCGCCTTCCATGCCGGTGACAACGAGGGCGCGCGGGCTGCAAACTACCGCTTTCACCACCGCATGTTCGAAATTGCGCGAATGCCGCAGACGCTGCATTTCGTTCAGATTCTCTGGGCGCGCTATCCATTCGACCTCATCAATCGGTTGCAGGGCCGGGTCAGCCGGGCGGCGGACGAGCATGACGAGATGCTGGCCGCCCTGATCGCGGGTGATGCAGCTGCGGCGATGCTGGCCACGCGGGAGCACATCGAAGCGGGCTTTCGCGAACTGCGCAATTCCGTAGCCGGCACCGCAACCTAAGGCACCTTCAGCACTGCTATTCTTCAGCCTCTCAGGAGAGGGTGCCAGTCCGTGCCCGCTTCTCCTGCGCTGTAACGCCTTGGCGATACCGGCCGATCTACGGCCGGGCGCAATGGACACTGGCAGTTGGGCAAAATAATGCATTATCCATCATCAGCGGCAATCATGGATTGATCGCGCCGAACGGAGATCAGCAATGGCAGTGGACGTGAAGGAAAAGGAGGTCGGGGCAGCACCGGCGGAAGGGAAGATTACAGCGGACGCCATCAAGGCCGCCGAAAACATGATCGGCATGCAGCTGCGGCCGGAAGGTCCCTATCTGCAGGATGCGACCGAAGATACGATCCGGAACTTCTGCAACGGGATCGGTGACCTCAATCCGCTCTACCGCGATTTGGAGCATGGCCGTCTGACCCGGCACGGCTCCATGCTGGCCCACCCGAATTTCCCAATGGCTTTTGGCTGGGTCGGTAGGACGCGCTGGGGGCTGCCCGGCGTCCACGGCTTCTACGCCGGGAACGATTGGGAAATGTTCCGTCATGTCCGGCCTGGTGATCGCATCAATGCGATCGAGCGGGTCGTCGGGGTCGATGTGAAGGAAAGCCAGTTCTCCGGCACTCTGGTGCTGCAGTACGTGGAAGCGAGCTACTTCAACCAGCGTGGCGAACTGGTGGCGCGCGCCCTCGGCACCTGCACCCGCCATGAACGCAAGGCTGCGCGGGAAGCCGGCAAGTATGCCGACATCAAGACGCACGAATACACTCCCGAAGAGTTCGAGCACATCGATCACGCGATCCTGAACGAGGAAAAGAACATCCGCGGCGGCAACGTGCGCTACTGGGAAGAAGTGCAGGAAGGCGAGACCCTCCCTGAGATCGTGCGCGGGCCCTTGAGCCTCATGGACACGATGGGCTTCCTCGTCGGATGCGGACGCGGCCACACGCACGGTGTCATCTTCAAGAACGCCGTGAAACACCCTGGCCACTTCTTCCGGAACCCGGAAGCTGGCGGCGGAATCGAATACACGGGCATCGGCCACCATCGCGAATCCACCGCCAAGGAGGTGGGCGTGCCCGGCGTGTACGATTACGGACCGCAGCGCTCGGCATGGATGGCCTCGCTCATCAGCAACTGGATGGGGGACGCCGGTTTTCTCAAGCGCATCAAGACGCGAATGAGCCGCTTCAACACGATGGGCGATTGCACTTGGGCTCGCGGAACAGTTACGCGCAAGTACATCAAGGATGGCTACGCGCTCGTCGATATCGAGATCAAGGGGGAGAACCAGCGCGGGGAGTTGACGACGCCGGGCCTCGCCACTGTGGTCCTTCCTTCGCTCGATCCGAACACGAAGGTGTTCGTCGACGGTTCCGGGCTGGATCTCGAACTTCCGGTGGTCCGGTAAGAGGGCGTCATGGCGGCGGAGGAGCAAGGCGCACCTTTGAGCGGCACGCGGGTTGTCGTCATCGCCAACAGCGTGGCGGCGGCCTATGCCGCCCGGATGCTGTGTACGCTTGGTGCGCAGGTGGTCCTGGTGGAGCCGCCTGGCGGCTCCCCCCTTCGCCGCGAGCCTCCTTTCCTCCCTGCCTCAGGCGGGGAGTTGACGCAGACCAGCGCTCTGTTCGCCTATCTGGCCGCAGGCTTCGAAAGCAAGGTGATCGACCCCCGGCGAGCGGCGGGAGCGGCCTCGCTGGCGGAGACGTTGAGCGCGGCCGACATCCTTGTTGCCGACACTCCCGTTGCCGGGCGAGAGGCGTTGGGGCTCGACCCACAAGCCATCGCCGCCCGGTTTCCGGATCTCATCCATGTTTCTGTCCTGCCGTTCGGCAGCGAGGGTCCGAAAGCTGAATGGAAGGGCACAGACCTCATCGTCCAGCACGCGGGCGGCGAGGGCAATCTGCTGCCCAACGGGCTCGCGGTGGAGATGTTTCCTGACCGGGCACCCCTCAAGATCGGCGGGTATTTCGGCGAGATGCAGGGTGGTGTTGCTGCGGCTCTCGGCGCGCTTTCCGCCTTATGGGCGAGAGGGGAGGTCGGCGGGCAAGCCGTTGATGTCTCCAGCCAGGACGCCATGCTTGCGGTCGGCGCCTTTGCGATCCAGCGCCTTGGCGACGGTTCGGTCGAACATCGGGTGGAGCGCAGTTTCCGATATGGCGGCGTGATCCCCTGCGCAGATGGCTTCGTGGAACTGCTCACGCTGGAGCAGCGGCAGTGGGAGGGGCTTGTCGAACTGCTGGGCCGCCCGGATTGGGCGCTCGCCCCCGCACTGGCCGACAACATCGAGCGCAGCAGACGCGGCCCCGAAATCAATCGCCACATCCGGGAATGGGCCAGCCTCCGGACTGCCGATGAGATCGTCACGGCCGGGCAGCGGCTGAACGTGCCACTGGCCCGCTACAAGAGCCCGGCTGATATCCTCGCGGGAGAGCAGGAGTGGCACCGGGCGCTCTTTCAGAAGATCTCAGTCAAGGGGACGGGAATGCTCGATGTGCTTGTGTCGCCCTTCCACTTCGATGACGAGCCGCTCAGCCTTTGCGGCGCCCCCCCTGAACTGCCCGCGGGAAAGGCCGTGGAGGCGGTGTCGTGAAGCCGCTGGAAGGCATCCGCATCGCCGATTTTACCGTGCACAACGCAGGTCCCTTCTGCACGCACCTGCTGTCGCAACTCGGCGCAGAAGTCATCAAAGTCGAAAGCGCCATGCGTCCCGATGCATTTCGCAAGCCGCATCCGGTCTATGGGAGAGAAGGGCCGGCGACGTTCGATCAAGTGGCATCGAACAAGCTGTCGGTCCGTATGAACCTCAAGAAGCCGGAGGGGGTCGCACTCGCCAGGCGCCTCGTCGCAGCCAGTGACGTTGCTGCGGAAAGCTTCCGTCCGGGTGTAATGGCAAGGCTGGGGTTGGGATACGATGCCTTGAAAAGCGTGCGCGAAGACATCGTTCTGCTCTCGATATCGTCTTCCGGGCAGAGCGGTCCGGATGCGCACTTCGCGGGTTATGCGCCTCTTTTCGGCGCCTGGGGCGGACTGGGTGAACTGACAGGCTACGCGGACGGCCCCCCCGGTGGAGGTGCGCCACGTGATGGATCACACCGTCGGGATGAACGCGGCTGTCGCGTTGATGGCGGCTCTTCACCGTCGCCGCCGGACGGCCCGGGGCGCACACGTTGACGTTGCCGCACGCGAGGTTGCCGCCTCCCTGATCGGCGACCAGCTCCTGCTGGCTGCGGCCGGCGGGCAGCCGGCGCGCTCGGGCAATGCGCATCCGCGCATGTCGCCGCATGGCGTTTACCGGGCCGCAGGAGAGGACCGCTGGCTGGCACTTGCGATCGAGAACGACGCGCGATGGCAGGCGTTCGTGCGTGTGGCCGGTGTTCCTGATGACCCGCGGTTCCGCAGCGAAGAAGGCCGCCGCGTCCATGCCGAAGCGGTCGATGCGCTGATCAGCGAATGGGCCTTGCGGCAGGATGCGACACAGGCCGCTGCAGCCTTGCAGAAATCCGGCATTGCCGCGCACGTGTCCTGGACCACACCGGAACTGGCCGCTGACTCCCATCTGCGCGAGCGCAGGGCGATCGTGCCGGTTTCCGAGCCCGACGGCACCGTGCGGGCTGCGGTCGGCGTGCCGATGCGCCTGTCCAAGGGCCAGGAGATCGGTATCGTTCGCGGAACGCCGGCGCTTGGCGAGCATGAGGACTACGTTTTTGGCGAAATCCTCCAGATCGGGCGGGAGGAACGCCGCCGGCTTGAGGACGAGCAGGTGATCTACTGATCACGGTGGAAAGGATGGGCATGAGCGACATACCGACCCTGGGTTTTATCGGGCTGGGCGTCATGGGGGGCGGGATGTGCGCCAATGCGGTGCGCAGGCACCCGAAGCCGCTTCATGCCTTCGACATGAACGCACAGGCTCTGCGGACCCAAACCGATGTCGGAGCGGTTGCCGCGGCTTCGGTGGAAGATGTGGCTCGGGCGGCGCAGGTCATCTTCCTTTCCCTTCCAGGCGGAAAGCAGGTTCGGGCCGTCGCCGCAGAAATCGCTGCGCATGCCGCGAAAGGCACGGTCGTGGTGGACTTGTCCACGACGAGCGTTGCCGATGCCCGCGACGTGGCCTCTCTGCTGGCGGATCACGGCATGGTCTTTGCGGACGCGCCGGTGGCGCGGACGCGGCAGGCAGCCGTAGAAGGTACGCTTTCCATCATGGTCGGCGCGGATGAGGCGGTTTTCGCCCGCATCGAGCCGCTGCTGCGCTACATGGGATCGGACGTCACGCTTTGCGGCGGCATCGGCTGCGGGCAGGTGGTCAAGCTCATCAACAACACCCTGCTGTTCGAACAGGTGGCGGCCTTGGCGGAAATGTTCGTGGTGGCCGAGCGGGCTGGGGTGACCCGCGAAAAGTTAGTGGAGGCCGTCTCGCTCGGTTCGGGTGACAGTTTCGCTCTGCGCAACCACGGGCTCAAGGCCATGGCCCCCCGGGTGTTCCCTGAAAAGGCCTTCCCGATGGCCTACACCCTCAAGGATCTTTCCTACACCATCGAACTGGCCGAGCAGATGGGGGTTGAGCCAAGGCTGCCAAGATTGGCCGCCGAGTATTACCAGGCGGCGATCGATCAGGGGCTGGGAGAGCGATATTTCCCCGCCATCGTGGAGGTGGTCGACCGCAAGTAGCGGCGATCGAAGGGAGAGCAGGATGCAGGAACGCGAGCTGAAATACCGGGTCATCGCCGATGGCCTGCTGTTTCCCGAAGGCCCGATTGCGATGAACGACGGTACGGTCCTGGTCGTGGAGATCAAGGGGGGGCGCCTCATTCGTGTGCAGGAGGACGGTAGCAAGACGGTTGTGGCGGAGCTTGGCGGCGGTCCCAATGGTGCCGCCATAGGTCCCGACGGCGCATGCTACGTGTGCAACAACGGCGGCTTCCACTGGCTGACGGAGGACATCTTCGACACCACGGGATACATGCGTCCGCACGGGCGGGCGCACGACTATACAGGCGGCTCCATCCAGCGGGTTGACCTTGGGACCGGAGAGGTCACTACCCTCTACACGCACTGCGATGGCGTGCCGATCAATGGCCCTAACGACATCGCCTTCGATGCGCAGGGGGACATGTGGTTCACCGATCATGGCAAGACTTACGGCCGCGTCATGGACACGGGCGCGGTATACCACGCGGCGGCGGACGGTTCATGGATCCGGGAGGCCGTTTTCCCGGTGCTGACCCCGAACGGCGTCGCGCTGTCTCCCGATGAGAAGACCCTTTACGTCTCCGAAACGGAAACCGGCCGCCTGTGGCGCTGGACTGTGGCCGCAGGTGGGCAGGTGCTGCGCGAGCCCTGGCCCTCACCGAACGGTGGCGTTCTGCACGGGCATGCCAAAGGCTACCAACGGTTCGATTCCATGGCGCTTGAGGAGGGGGGCAATATCTGCGTCGCCACGCTGGTCACGGGCGGAATAACGGTCTTCTCCCCAGAAGGAGAGAAGCTGGAGTATTGGCAAGGGCCGGAACCGTATTGCACCAACATCTGCTTCGGCGGGGCCGACAGGAAGACGGCGTACATAACGG
The DNA here is from genome assembly GCF_002916655.1 of Novosphingobium sp. HII-3. GTDB lineage: Bacteria > Pseudomonadota > Alphaproteobacteria > Sphingomonadales > Sphingomonadaceae > Novosphingobium > Novosphingobium panipatense. The sequence continues at coordinate 8,300 of NZ_PPSM01000015.1, read as the reverse complement.
TTTCCGGACGCGGCTTGCTCATAGCTGCGGAATGGCCGCGCGCCGGGCTTCCGCTGCCCCATCAGCGCGGGTGATCATGAGGGATTGGGCTTTCCTGCCGCCGCGTCTGCAAGTGAGCGGCACCGTGCAACAAGGACATCATGCGTGAGTGGATTTGAAGACTGGCTCGGACGCAGCCAGAGCACGAGCGACGTTCTGGACGCCGGCCGCAGCAATGCGCTGGATCTGGCGCTTGGTGGTGACGGCATACTGAAAGCGGGTGATCCGCTCCCTGCACTGGACCACTGGCTTCATTTCTGGGACGTCAGGCCGCCGCAGGGACTTGGGGCGGACGGCCACCCCGCCAAGGGAGGCTTCCTGCCGCCCGTTCCGTTGCCGCGCCGCATGTGGGCAGGCGGGCGCCTGACGTTCCACAAGCCCCTGTTTCTGGGCGACGAGGTGCGTCGTACGTCAACCATCGTCGCCGTCGCCGAGAAGAGCGGGCGCAGCGGAACGCTTGTCTTCGTCACCGTCCGACATGAACTTGCGGGCCGCGACGGGCTCGCCGTTACCGAGGAGCAGGACCTCGTCTATCGCGAACCTGCGCCCGGCGTCCTGCCGATGCCGACCGCCATGCCGGCGCCTCCGGCGAAGTGGACGCGCAGTGTCGATCCAGACACGGTCCTGCTGTTCCGCTACTCGGCCCTCACCATGAACGGGCATCGCATTCATTATGATCGGCCTTACGCCATGGCTGAGGAGGGCTATCCAGCGCTCGTCGTGCATGGGCCCTTGCAGGCGGCCTTGCTGATCCGCCTGGCGGCCAGCAGTCTCGACAGACCCATCGCGAGCTTTGAATTTCGCGGACAGCAGCCGGCCTTCGATGGTGTTTCGCTGCATATCTGCGGAGAGCCCGAGGAGGGCGGAGCGCAGCTCTGGACCCAGCAGGGCGAGAGCCGCAACATGATCGCCACCGTGCGCACCGCCTGACGCCGGAGATGATGATGACGCAGACCTACCAGCTTTATATCGATGGCGCGTGGCGCGCAGGGTCCGGCGGGCGTACGCTCCCGGCGATCAACCCTTACGACCAGTCGGTTCACGCTCATATCGCCGTCGCCACCGAGGAGGATGTGGACGCGGCGGTCCGTGCGGCGCGCCGCGCCTTCGAGGCGGTATGGAGCAAGTCCACCCCTGGCGAGCGTGCGCGCCTGCTGAACCGGGTTGCGGACCTGCTCGACGGGGATGCCGAGAGGATGGCGCTGCTGGAGACCACCGACAACGGCAAGGTCATCCGCGAAACTCACAACCAGATGGGATATGCGGCGCGTATCTTCCGCTACTACGCCGCCTGGGCCGACAAGATGCATGGCGATGTCGTGCCGCTGGATCAGAAGGACACGCTCGATTTCGCTATTCGCGTGCCTTATGGCGTCATCGGTGCGATCACGGCCTGGAACTCCCCCGTCGCCATCCTGTGCAACACACTGCCCGCCGCTCTTGCCGCCGGCAATTGCGTCGTCCTGAAGCCGTCGGAACATGCGTCCACCACCACGCTGGAGATTGCGCGGCTGATCGAGCGCGCCGGTTTTCCGGCAGGCGTGGTGAACGTCGTGACGGGAGAGGCGGACACGGGCAGGGCGCTGGTCAGCAACCCCGGGATCGACAAGATCAGTTTCACCGGCAGCCCTGGCGTCGGACGCGCGATCGCGGCGGCGGCGGGGCACAACCTGAAGCCGCTGACGTTGGAGTTGGGGGGCAAGTCGCCCAACATCGTCTTCGACGATGCGGACTTCGACAGGGCCCTTATTGGCGCTTTGGCCGGCATCTTCGGTGCGACCGGGCAGACATGCATCGCCGGGTCGAGGCTGCTGGTGCAGCGCGGGATATATGAGCGGATGGTCGAAGGTCTTGCCGGGCGTGCTGCACGGATACGGATGGGCGATCCGCGACTGGCCGAGACCGAGATGGGCACAGCCGCCAACGAGCCGCAGTTCAACCGTATCCTCTCGTTCATCGAAGACGCGAAGGGGCAGGGCGCCCGCCTTGTCGCGGGAGGCAGCAGGGCGGAAGGTCCGGGGCTGGAAAACGGCTTTTTCATCCAGCCCACCATCTTTGCCGACGTTCGCAACGAGATGAAGGTCGCCTCGGAAGAGATCTTCGGCCCCGTCCTCTCCATCATTCCCTTCGAGGAGGAGGACGAAGCCGTCCAGATCGCCAACGACACCGCCTATGGTCTCGCCAGCGGGATCTGGTCCCAGGATATCAGCCGTTGCCTTCGCATGATGCGGGCGATCCAGAGCGGGGTTGTCTGGGTCAACACGTACCGGGTGGCCGCTCCGCAAGCGCCATTCGGCGGTATGAAGGATTCCGGCTACGGCCGCGTGCGCGGCGAGGCGGGCATCCTGGAGTTCATGCAGACGAAGAACGTCTTCATCGACTTCTCAGGCGACCGCCGAGATCCTTTCTCGATGAAGTTCTAGCCCCCCGTCCGTCGAAGCCGATCCTGATAGCTGGGCCTCACCTTGGGCAGGGAGAGGGGAAGCTCATTGGGCCGCTTCGCCGATTTCTTCGGCCTCCGCTGCCTGGCGCGCCCACATTTCGGCATAGAGGCCATCGCGGCGCAGCAATTCGGCATGGCGGCCGCTCTCCGCTAACCGGCCCTCGTTCAGGACGAGGATTCGGTCCGCGTCTGCGATCGTCGAAAGACGATGGGCGATCGTCAAAGACGTGCGGTGCTCGGCCACCCGGTGCAGGGTGGCCAGGATATCCTGCTCGGTGCGGGTGTCGAGAGCGCTCGTCGCCTCATCCAGGATGAGGATCGGCGGGTTCTTGACCAGGGTCCGGGCAATGGCCACCCGCTGTTTCTCTCCCCCTGACAACTTGAGACCGCGTTCTCCCACTTCCGTGTCGAAGCCTTGTGGCAGGCGGGCAATCAATCCGGTCAAGGCGGCACCCTTTGCTGCGGCGATGATCTCGTCCGCGCCGGCTCCTTCGCGGCCGTAGCCGATGTTGTAGCCGATGGTGTCGTTGAACAGGACGGAGTCCTGCGGGACGATGCCGATCGCCTTGCGCAGGGACGCCTGAGTGACGTTCCGGATATCCTGCCCGTCTATCAGAATGCGGCCGGAGAGGGGATCGTAGAAGCGGAACAATAGGCGCGCGATGGTGGACTTTCCCGCACCGGACGGTCCGACGATTGCGAACGCCTGCCCCGCTGGAACCTCGAAGGAAAGGCCCTGAAGGATCGTCCTGTCCTTGTCGTATCCAAATACGACGTCGTCGAACACGATGGAGGGCTGCCGGACGATCAGTGCCGGAGCGTCCGGGGCATCGGGCACCTCCACTTCGGTATCGAGCAGCCGGAACATCTCAGCCATGTCGATCAGGCCCTGCCGAATGGTGCGGTAGACCATGCCCAGCATGTCGAGAGGTCGGAAAAGCTGCGTGAGGTACGTCTGCACGAAGACGAGCTGGCCCGCAGTATACTCGCCCCGCCACCAGCCGTAGACGGTCCAGCCAAGGGCGCCCGCCATCAGCAGGTTCACCACCAGGCCCTGGGCGATGTTAAGCAGGCCTAGCGAGTTCTCGCTCTTGACAGCTGCGACGGCGTAGGCGCCGGTCGCCTGTGCGTATCGCTTTTCTTCCCGCTTCTCCGCCGAGAAATACTTCACCGTCTCATAGTTGAGGAGGGAGTCCACCGCACGGGCGAGCGCCTGACCGTCAAGCCGGTTCATCTGCTCGCGCAGCTTCGTGCGCCATTCGGTGATCACGCGAGTCACCCAGATGTACGCGGCGATGGCCACGGCCGTGGCTATCACAAGCCCGGGACCGAAATTGACGTAGAAGATGACTGCCACCACCGCGAGCTGCAGGATGGTCGGCGCGATGTTGAAGAGCATGAAGTAAAGCATCGTGTCGATGCTCTTTGTGCCGCGCTCGATCGTCTTCGTGACCTCGCCCGTGCGCCGGGCGAGATGGAACCGCAGCGAAAGGCGATGAAGCTGGCCGAACACGTTCTCTGCAAGCTGCCGCGTGGCTTCCTGGCCCACGCGTTCGAAGACGATGTTGCGCAAGTTGTCGAACGCCGTCTGGGCGAGGCGTCCCGCCGAGTAGCCAAGCACCATCAGCATGGCGAGCCGCACCATCTTGGGGCCGCTCGTCCCCATGAGGTCGATCGCCCACTTCATCAGGTATGGCAACATCAACTGCGTTGCGGTGGACAGGAGGATGAACACGCAAGCCCACACGATCCGCCATCGAAGCGCAGCATTCTCCTTTGGCCAAAGGTAGGGCAGGAAGCGGAGGAGGGTGCGCCAGCCGTCATGGCGGGCTTGGGGATCACGTACGGCGGTATCTGGAGGCATCGCTGCTATTTAGGCAATGCGTCTCTCGAAACAATCCGGCAATGTCTCGGAACGGGCTGCCGACTGGAATGTTGGCTACTCCGCGTCGACAAGGTCGAACAGAACCTTGCGGCTTGAAAAGTCTATCGCCACGCGCTTGAAGGCCCGCAGCTCCCTCATGCCAAGGAATATGGCCGGCTTCCTGTCCAGCCTGAGTTCGGCGAAAGCCGGGGCGTCGGCGTAGGCGACGGGCACATTGGAAAGGGTCATGCGTCCAAGCTCCAGCTTCCCGGCGACCGCAAGCTCCACCGGAAGCAGATGGCCCGTCACGCTTGACACCTCGCTGGTGCCCAATGCCTTCTACCGCTTGCGGGCAAGGGACCGTTGTAACGCCCGGTTGCCGATCGTTCCGCTGGCTCCGGTGTCAATGACCACATCGGTGCGTGTGCCATCGATGAGAGCATTCGTGAGGATGAGGCGGCCGGAGCGGCGCTTTGCCCGCACCACGATTTCGAACTCGCCGCGCGTGGCCGTGGCGGCCCTATCTGCGATGCTGATCCGGTTGCGGGTGAAATCGAGCAGGACACGCTGGTGCTGGAGGCTGTCCGTGCCGAGGATGCCATCGGCGCCGATGTTTATCCGTTCGAGCAGAGGAACGGTCAGGTCACGAAACGAAAGCGCCCCCACGGCGATCGAGTGGACCTGAGCCGTCGTGACGTGCCTCGAGCCGGCGATGCCCACCACGCGGACTTGTGGCCCTTCCGCCAGACCCAGCGTGGCGGCGGGAGCCGTCGACAAGACGGTCCGCTGGGAACCGGTGTCGATGATGAAGCGGAACGGGCCGATGCCGTGCACCACCGCCTCTATCGTCATGCGGTCATAGGTGTCGGCCTCCGCCTGGACGACGTCCTCGGCCGGCTTCTCCTGCGAGATCGGCGGGGGCGTGGCGCCTAAAATCACCGGATCGGCGATCAGCATCGCCAGTGCCATGCTCGCTGCAGACATCGCATCCTCCCGGCGGCGACTACCCGTCGCTTCTGCCAAGTCTCCAGGATATCACGTGTGCCGGAGGGACGCCACGCCCCAAAAAGCCCGGTAGTTCAGCCGGTACCGGGATTAAGCCGCGCCCGGATCGGCCCGGTCGCGTGCAGGAGCATGCCAAGGAGATCCGCCCGGGCGGGGTGCCTCACCAGAATCACGGCGGCAAGCCATGTCAGACCCGACGCGAAGCCCGTTACGGCCAGCTCAAGGAAGCCCATGGTCGAGGGCGTCCGCCAGACCGTGACCGCAATGACGGCGGGCACGATCGTCGCCACAGCGATGACGGCGCTGGTGACGTAGACTTTCAGCACGGCCTTCCATGTGAAGCCGACGAGGCGGTGGAGCCACACGGCGTAGAGACAGAACCACCCCGCTCCATAGACAAGGCGCGAACCCGCGGCCGCCTCGACGCTGATGGCCGCGCCGAGTGCGAGCGTCGTCACCGAAAGGGCGGTGTCCGCCAGGTTCAGCACCAGCAATTGCCGCAGGCGCCCCAGTAGGATCGGCAGATCCATGTGCAGGGGCAGGGCCACGAAGAAGCATTCCGCAAGCGCCGCAAAGGCCAGCAATGGTGCCGCATCCACCCAGGCTGGGCCGTACAGCAGCAGGATGATCGGCTCGCTCAGGACGGCCAGCAGGGCCATCGCAGGCCACACGATCGCCCCATGGGCGGCAACAACCCGTTCATAGTAAGGTCCGAGGTCGCGGCCCTCGTCGCGAAGTCGGGCGAAAGCCGGATAGTAGATCGCGCTTACCGCTCCAGCCACGAGGTAGTGCAACTGGGAGGCCAAAGCGAGACCCCGGCTGAAAAGCCCTGCCGCCGCCATGCCTTGCATCCGGCCGACAACAAGGTCCGGAGTGCGCATGCCGATGCCGCCGGAAAGATAGAGGAGCGCGCTGCCCGATCCAAAGCCGATAATCTCGCGGGCTCTGGCTAGGCGGATGGGGCCGCCTGGCCGCGCGGGATTGAGGAATTGCGCTACCACGGCGCGCGCAGCGGCTTGCGCGATCATCGCCCAGGCAAGGGACTCGGCCGAGAAGCCGGAAGCCGCAAGTACCAGCGCGCAACCGCTGTTCGTCACGGCTCCGGCCACGTTGACGAGGAACGTCCCCTTGAAGTCGAGCTTCCGCGACAGCAGCGCGACGGGCACGATACTCCAGGGCGTGAGCAGATAGGAGGCGGCGATCAGTCCCAGAATCGGGAAGAGCCGCGGTTCGGAGTAGAAGCGGGCCAGCGGAGACGCGATGGCCAGGATGAGTGCCGCGAGCACGAAGGAGAAGCCCACCGCGATCACGGTGCAGTGCCGGATCGTTTCGCCGTCGGCCGTGGGATGGCGTCCGAGGTAGCGCGTCAGGCCGAAGTCCTGAATGACCGACAGGATCATCGCTGCGGCAAGCGCCACCGAGAACAGGCCGATCTCGTCAGGTCTCAGGAAGAACCGGGAAATGATGACCGAGGTGGCGAACTGGAGGACGAACTGCGTGTACTGACTGCCCGCAGCCCAAAGAGCCGCAGATTTCACGCTGCCTTCGCCGCGGCCCGTGGTCGCCGGAGGCCTCGCTTCCTGCTCCATGTGTGAAGACATGAAAGCGTCAGGCTCCGGAGGATCGAAGCAGCAGCCATGCCAGGCGAAGCGCGCGCCGGGGCTCGCCAAAGCGAACGAGCCGCAGCACGGTTCGCCACATCCCCTCGCGCCGGCCACCGTCCTTCAGGTAGCTGAGGAGAAACTCGAATCCCTCTCCCCGCAGGGCTGCGGGTGAGTAGAGAAGGCCGAGCGCCGCTTGCTCCCGCACCGTCCAGGCCAGCCCGGTCTGTCCGAACAGGGTGTCGAGCTCGTCGATGGGAGGCAGGTGAAGCAGACTGGCGGTCGGGTCAGGCCGACCGGCCCGGCGTTCCCGCCAGGCCGCGTGCGCCACGACGGATCCGATTTGCTGCTCCATCGCATGGCGGGATGAAACCTGATCGGGATAACGTCGGTATTTCAACAGCCGCTCCGGTATGTTGCCGAGCCGGGTGACGGAGGACAGGCGCAACCACAGATCAAGATCCTCGCAATGCACGAAGGCGGAGTGATAGCCACCGACGGCACGAACGATCTCGCGGCGGAACATGGCCGCAGGGTGACAGATGAGCGGGCCTCTGGACTGGATCGAAGATAGCATCTCTTCGTGGGTCACCGGGTGATCGGCACCCGTGCGGACAAGGGGTTCGCCATGAACGCCGATGTCTTCGCTCCAGCTCCCTACGACCCCGTAGTCAGGATGCGCGTTGAGAAACCTGACCTGCCGGATAAATCGATCAGGTCGGCAGATGTCGTCAGAGTCCATGCGGGCAATGAGGGGCGCCCGCGCGCTTTCGATCATCTCATTGAGGCTGGCCACCAGGCCCCGGTTTTCCCGCAGTATCGGGCGTATCCGGCTGTCCTTCGCTGCATAGTCACGTACGATAGTGGGGGACGCGTCGGTGGAGCCGTCGTCGACGATGAGGAACTCGAAGTCGCCGAAATCCTGGCCCAAAACGCTCTCGATAGCCTCGGACAGGAACGGCGCTCCGTTAAAGACGCTCATGGCTACAGTGACGGCCGGCTCAGGCATGAAGGTCCGTGGTTCCTTGGCATGCCCGCCACGCGGGCCTGTTCTCGATCAACGCGTGGTAACCCTTAGCTGGTAAAGAAAGGGTTCGGGATCTTTTTATGCCGCCGGCCGATGCTGCCGCTCTTGAAGGTCTGAAGGGTCTGCCCATATGGGTGCCTGGAAGAGGCGCATCGTGGCCACCGGGTCCTGTTGAAAACATTTTTGAAATTAGGGTTTGACCGAATCGCGGGGTCACCTTAGAGGGCGCTTCACCGCAGCGGACCACACGGTTTTGCAGCGGTCGCCAAGAGAGACGGACAGCTGGTTTCCCCCGGTCGCAAGAAAGGGGGAGCGATGGTT